>CBDCMP010000006.1:0-734224 GCA_965218985.1 Pelobium sp. | reverse complement strand
AGATTAGATGAACACTATGATCTGGTAAGAACAGTAAGAGATAGTAAGTTTCAGTATATCCGTAATTACCAGCCCGAAAAACTTAACTATATGAACATAGGCTTCCGCAGGCAAATGCCCATGATGATGGAGATTTTGAGATTAAATGATGAAGGTAAGCTGGATAGTATCCAAGGCAGATGGTTTAAAAGTAAACCAACTGAAGAACTTTATGATGTTGAGGAAGACCCCTTTGAGCTTCATAACCTGGCAGATAATCCTGCGTACACGTCAAAGCTTCAGGAACTTAGAACGGTGCAAAATAATTGGAGCGTAAAGGTTGGAGATAAAGGATTTATGTCTGAAAAAGATATGGTAAATTTAATGTGGCCAGGAGGGAAACAACCTTTAACCGGCAAACCAATTCAGAAGGTAACTTATCAAAAAAGCGTTTTAAACGTCCAATTATCTAACGCTACAAACGGAGCTTCTATTGGATATAAGATTGGTAAAGACGGTCAGTGGTTACTGTACCATCAGCCAGTACAAATCAAAAAGGGAGAAAAACTGTATGCTAAAGCCATAAGATATGGTTATAAAGAGAGCGAAGAAATATTGGTAAATAATGTTAATTGATTGATGGCTATTACTTATTTAAGAGGAGTTTGTGTTGCTGTTTTATTGTTGCTGGGATATACCGCCAAAGCCCAATTTGACGCTACGTTTCAAAACCCCATACTTAAAGGCTTTTATCCGGATCCGTCTGTTTGCCGTGTGGGAGACGATTATTATATGGTGACTTCCAGCTTTGAGTATTTCCCCGGTGTACCTATATTTCACAGTAAAGATTTGGTTAACTGGGAACAGATTGGTCATGTGTTAGACCGAACTTCTCAACTGAAACTTGATGGTATTCATCCCTCTGGGGGCATATTTGCTCCTACTATTCGCTATCATAAAGGGACTTTTTATATGATTACCACATTGATTAGCAATCGTAACAATACGGGAACGAACTTTTATGTGACAGCAAAATCTCCTTATGGTCCTTGGTCCGAGCCTAATTGGTTAAAAGATGCGCCCGGGATTGATCCATCGTTGTTTTTTGATGATGATGGTAAAGTCTATTATACAGGGAACAGAACTCCAAAAGATAAACAACTGGGCTCTAAATACAGACAGATTTGGATTCAAGAACTCGATACCTTAAAAAAACAATTGGTTGGCAAGATATCTATTGCAATAGAAGAAGGCGCATTGCATGATGCTGTCGTTGCAGAATCTCCTCATATGTATAAGAAAGATGGCTATTACTATATGATGATAGCAGAAGGAGGTACTGGTATTGATCACGCAGTAACGATTTTTAGAAGTAAAAGTGTACTTGGCCCTTATGAGGGCAATAAGAAAAATCCTATAATCACGCACCGGAACTTGGGTAAGCAATATCCAATTGCCTGCGTTGGCCATGCAGATTTGGTACAGACCCAAAAAGGCGAATGGTGGATGGTATTGTTGGGAGTTAGAATTTATGGTGGCTTTCATTACAATTTGGGAAGAGAAACTTTTCTTACCCCGGTAACTTGGGAAAATGATTGGCCGGTTGTGAATCCCGGGATTGGGAAAATACAATTTGAAGAAAAAAAGCCCAACCTTCCGGCCTTTGCCGCACAAAAGGAAAGCACTTTTGATGATTTTAATACCGATAGTCTTCAATTTTACTGGAACTTTATCAGGACCCCACAAGCAGATTTCTGGTCATTTAAAAATAAAAAAGGCTATTTGGCACTGCAATTACGTACGGAAACTATCATGGGTTTGGGGCAACCTTCATTTATTGGGCGAAGACAGCAAGACACCTCTTTTTTTGCCGAAACAAAGATGTTGTTTGAGCCGGCAAATAAAAACCAAAGTGCAGGACTTGTTGTGCTCATGAACAACAATTTTCAGTTTAGGGTAGAAAAGATTTTTGAAAATGATACAACTTATGTACAACTGACCAGACGACATGCAGGGAAAGAAGATTTAATAGCCAAACGCCCAGTTTTTAAAGATGAGATGGTGTTGGGGGTTAAAGCCATCGGACAGAATTATAGTTTTTATTATATCCAAAACAAGGAAACTGTCTTCCTCACTAAAGATATTGACGGGCGAACGCTGAGCAGGACAAATGCAGGAGGGTTTACCGGAACCTATATCGGTCTTTATGCTAGCTCGAATGGCATTCCGTCAAAAAATAAAGCATATTTTGATTGGTTCAATTATCAGCAAATAAAATAATAATACGCATTATGAAACTTAAATTTTTAACTCTTTTAAGCATAAATCTCTTCTTTTTAACAAGTGTTTTTGCACAAGAGAAATTAGGTAAACCCAATATATTATTTATTGCGGTGGACGATCTTAAACCTGACTTGAACTTTTACGGTTTTTCAGCTGTTAAATCGCCTAACCTGGATAAGTTGGCCCAAAATAGTACAGTTTTTATGAACAATTATTGCCAGCAGGCCGTTTGTGGGCCAACAAGGGCAAGCTTATTAACCGGTTTAAGACCCGATAGAACGCAGGTTTGGGACTTAAAAACCTTGATTAGAGATAAATTGCCAAACGTAGTTACGCTCCCTCAGTTTTTTAAACAGAACGGTTATATAACTGCCGCTTTAGGGAAAGTATTTGATCAAAGAAGCGTAGATAAAAAACACGATGAAATCTCTTGGTCAGAACCTTATAAAAATAAATTTAAATATCCAGAACCTTATGGACCTCCACTTTTAGGGCATTATCAAAATCCGGAAATGAAGAAAAGGTATGGGGATGGGGAAAATACTAATATGAACGAAGTAAAGGTTTCAACAGAGTGTGTTGATGTACCCGATGATGCTTATTTAGATGGCGCAATGATGAAGGAGGCCATATTAGATTTAAAGAAATACGGCACTTCTGGCAAACCATTTTTTCTGGCAGTAGGTATCCGCAAACCACATTTACCTTTTGTAGCACCTAAAAAGTATTGGGATCTGTACCAACGGGATAAAATAGAACTTGCGCCTTGGCAGAAGCCTTCGCTTGATGGACCTAAAATAGCCTACCATAATTCTGGTGAATTGCGGGCTTATACTGATATCAAACCGATAGATGACAATAAAGAATTATTAAAATTAGATACAGATAAGCAAAGGGAGCTGATTCATGGTTATTATGCCAGCATCAGTTATATCGATGCACTTATTGGAAACCTACTTACTGAATTAAAATCATCTGGATTGGATAAAAATACGATTATAGTTTTATGGGGAGATCACGGATGGCATTTAGGAGACCATAGTCTTTGGAATAAACACTCTAACTTTGAAGAAGCTACAAGAGCCCCTTTGCTCATTTCTTTGCCAGGTCAAACATCTAAAATAGTTTATAACGCTATTACAGAATTTGTTGACGTTTATCCAACATTGGTTGAATTGGCAGGTTTGCCTTTGTCAAAAGATTTAGACGGAAAAAGTTTGCTTCCCGTTTTAAAAGGCGAAAAAAAGCCTATAAATGAGTTTGCAATAAGCCAGTATCCCAGAAAAAACGGTAATCAAAATTATATGGGCTACGCCTTACGAACCAATAGATACCGATATGTAGAGTGGGTTAAAGATTTTAAAACCTCTCAGAAATTCAATCTTTTGAGTGTTAGCGATATGGAGTTATACGATTATGAAAAAGATCCGTTAGAAACCAAGAACGTGGCAAATGACCCCACCTACAAGGCAATCAAAAAAGAGCTGGGCAATAAAATGCATACATTTTATGCAGAGCAGGAAATTAAAGCAAAAAAAGCAATTGGCATAAATTAATTTACCTAATTGTTTAGTAAGGTTATGATAAAAAATTTAAAAATAAAACAATGAGCAGTCAAATTAAAAAGCACCTGAGTTTAGCATTGGTATTAATAGGCTTAACTTTTATTGCGGCAACGCTACAGTCCACTAAAAATGTACTTATTATCGGTGATTCTATTTCCATCGGTTATACCCCTTTTATTCAAAAAGCCTTAACAGGCGTTAATGTTGAGCATAATGAAGGCAATGGCGGTTCAACTAATAGAGGTGTTCAGAGTATCGAAAAATGGCTTGGCAACAGAGAGTGGAACGTGATCATGTTCAACTTTGGCCTGCATGATCTAGTGTATAAAGATTCATTAAATAAATACGATGCTGTAAACGGGAAGGTTTCGGTTTCTTTAGAAGATTACAGGACAAACTTGCAGACCATAGTAGATAAATTAAAAGAAACTACAGCCAGGTTAGTTTTTATCACTACCACCACTGTTCCCGAAAATTCCACTGGCAGAAAAGTAGAGAGTCCAGCTCAATACAATAAGGTGGCTAAAGAGGTAATGAAAAAGAACGGAATTGAGGTGTTGGATCTTTATGAAACCTCATTGGCAGTTCATCCACCAAACTCTAAACCCGGAAATGTACATTATACAGAAAGTGGTTACGAGTTACTTTCTGAACCTATCATTGCTAAAATAAAATCTCTGTTAAAGTAATTAGTCCACATTCCATTTAATTCTAAGATGCAAACAAAAAGAAACGTTAACCTACTACAGAAAGTTGGTTTTGGAATATTAAGTTTATTGGTCCTCTCTTTTACGGTTTTACGGCAGTCAAAATATTACAGTGTTAATAAAGATGGCAGCCTGACTTTTATCCCAGATGAAAGAGGCAATATTATCCCGGATTTTAGCCGTGTAGGTTATCACATGGGAGATAAAGAACTGCCACAGGTAAAGGTGGTTAAAACTGTTTACCCCTCTGGGAGTGGCAGTAGCCAAGCAATTATCCAAGATGCAATAGACGAGGTTTCTGAAATGAAGCCTGACAAAGATGGATTTAGGGGTGCAATCCTACTAAAAAGAGGAACTTATAATATCCCAGGATCTATTATGATCAAAACAAGTGGCATTGTATTAAGAGGCGAGGGGAGTGATGGAAACGGAACAAAATTGATTGCAACCGGAAAAGAAAAAAGGACTTTAATAAATGTGTGTGGCGAGGGAACTCCACGTGAGGTAAAGGGCACTAGAACAAGTGTTGTTGATGATTATGTGCCTGTTGGGCAATTTTATATCGATATAGAAAACCCGGACAATTTTAACGTTGGCGATGAAATCATCATATACAGGCCGGGAACAGACGCTTGGATCAAAGACCTACAGATGGATAGAATTGCTGAAAGACCAGGGACAAAGCAATGGGAAGCAAAAAGTTATAACCTGCAGTTCGAAAGAACCATAACTAAGATAAAAGGAAATAAAATTTTTATAGACCAACCCATTGTAATGCCTCTCGAAAAAAAATATGGCGGAGCCGAGGTGTATAAGTTTACGTTTAAGGGCAGAGTTGAAGAGGTAGGGGTAGAAAACATGGCTTTTGAGTCAGAATACGCATCAGATACAGATGAAGAACACTCCTGGCGAGCCGTTGAATTTAATAAGATTGATAATGGCTGGGTAAAAGGCGTAACTTCTAAATATTTTGCTTCCTCATGTGTTAATTTAGCTGGTTACGCCAGGTATATAACGGTAACTGATTCAAAATGTATGGATGCAAAATCGGTGATCACCGGTGGCAGAAGATATAGCTTTAATGTAGGCGGCTCTTTTAATTTGGTTAAAAATTGCGAAACTACAGATGGCCGGCATGACTATGTGAGCGGTGCAAAAACATTGGGACCAAATGTTTTTTATAACTGTAAATCATCAAAAACCCACGCAGATATTGGTCCTCATCACCGCTGGTCTGCTGGAACCTTATATGATAACATCGTTACGGATGGAGATATCAACGTACAGGACAGAGGAAATTACGGAAGCGGACATGGTTGGGTGGGCACTACGCAGGTAATCTGGAACTGCACCGTTAGCAAAGCGGCAGTACAAAGCCCGTGGATTTCTGGCAAAAATTATTGTATTGGTCTTGTAGGAGAAAAATATAATGGCAGGTTAGCAGATAGACCTGATGGCGAATGGGAAAGTTTAGGATCGCATGTTAATCCTTTATCGTTATATCAAACACAAATTGAAGCCAGAAAATCAAATAAGTAAAGCTAAAACATTCTAAAAATATATTTAGTTCAAAATTTTCAACCACTTATCATTCTGATGAATTCAGATGATGAGCCTAATTTTTTTATAAATGAAAAATATAATTATTTTTTCTCTCTGCGTTTTGATGTTCACTAATATTAATGGACAAGATAAAACACAAAATAACACATTTAACAATCCTATTTTAAAAGGCTTTTACCCCGATCCATCCATCTGTAGAGTTGGTGAAGACTATTATTTGGTCAACTCCTCTTTTGAGTATTTCCCCGGTGTACCTATATTTCATAGTAAAGATTTAGTCAACTGGCAACAGATAGGCCATGTTTTGGACCGTCCTTCCCAGCTAAATTTGGATGGTGTAAGAATCTCAGGAGGAATATTTGCACCAACCATTCGCTATCATAAAGGCTTGTTTTATATGATTACTACGCTTAATACTCCAGAAAATGGGGGGAATTTTTTTGTTACTGCAAAAAATCCGGCGGGTCCATGGTCAGCGCCTCAATTTCTCCCTAAAGATGCCATCGGGATTGATCCCTCATTATTTTTTGATGATGACGGAAAAGTATATTACATCGGTCAAAAAAAACCGATTAACCAACAGCAAGTAACCAGATATCGTCAAATTTGGCTTAGAGAAGTTGACCTAAAAAACAAAACCTTTATTGGCGAACGCAAAATTATTTTAGAAGAAGGTGCTTTGCATGACGCCAGTAATGCAGAAGGGCCTCATATTTATAAAAAAGATGGCTATTATTATTTAATGATTGCAGAAGGTGGTACCGAGGAAAACCATGCGGTAACCATTTTCAGAAGCGAAAATATAGATGGACCCTATGAAGGGAATAAGAAGAATCCAATCCTCACTCATCGAAATTTAGGAAGATATTATCCAATTACTTGCACTGGGCATGCCGATTTGGTAGAAACCCAAAAAGGAGATTGGTGGATGGTATTATTGGGTGTAAGAAAATATGGCGGTTTACACTACAACTTAGGCAGAGAAACTTTTTTAGCCAAAGTGGTATGGCAGGAGGGTTGGCCAGTGGTAAACCCAGGTGAGGCGAGGGTACTTTTAACCCAGCAAAAGCCCGATTTGCCAGAATTTAAGTTTAGGCCTATATTATTATTGGAATTTTTTGAGGACTCCCCGTACCGATTTCTGGTCGTTAACAGACAAAAAAGGTTTTCTTTCACTTAACCTAAGACCAGAAACTGTAATGGAATTGGTGAATCCATCATTTGTGGGCAGAAGACAGCAGGATACATCGTTCTTTGCTGAAACCAAGATGAGTTTTGAACCGAAAACAGCAAAGGAATCTGCTGGCCTGGTGGTAATGATGAATAGTGATGCTCAATTTAGACTGGAAAAGGTTTTAGATAATAAGAAGACATTTCTTCGCCTCACCAAAAGATCTGACGGGAAGGATGAGGTAGTTACCCAGAAATCTATTGCTAAGGGAGATTTGGTTTTAGGGGTAAAAGCAATTGGCGAGTCTTATTCTTTTTATTATAAAACGCAAGGCAAAGAAATAAGCATCGCGGACGGTATGGACGGCAGAATTTTAAGTAGAGTGAATACAGGAGGCTTTACTGGTGTTTATATAGGGATGTATGCAAGTTCTAATGGTTCGCCATCAAATAATAAAGCTTTTTTTGATTGGTTTAACTATGAGCAGATCAATTAAGGAATTTCTTTTACTTAATCATAATTTCAATTTAAAATATAAAAAACATGTATCATTTTAAGAGTGTTTGGAAACGATCTTTAAGAACGTATTTAAAAAATAGTTTCGCTATTTTAAATAATTATATAATCTCTCGGCTCATCGTGTTGCCACAAATCGCTCTAGGCAAGCGATCTCACTTTTTATTATTGATTTGCTTATTTTCCTTTATCAATACTCAAGCACAGCAAAGCCAAAGACTCACACAAAATTGGGAGTTTTTAAAGAGTGATTTAGGCGGAATTTGGGAAGCCAACCGCCCCGCAAAAGAGGGCAGTTCTGAAACAGTGCCCATCTGGAGCAAAGTTACTTTACCACATTGTTTCAATGCAGAGGATTCCGTAGATCCAGATGTGAATTACTATCAAGGACCAGGCTGGTATCGTACAGACCTAAAAACAGATAATCCATATAAAAACGGACGAACCATTCTACATTTTGAAGGTGCAGGGCAAAAAACGCAGGTCTATGTCTACAACACCAAAGTAGGCGGACACGTTGGCGGTTACGATGAATGGACGGTTGACATAACCGATGCTGTAGAAGCATTTAAAAAGGACGAAGCTTTTAAAGGCCGTTTTGGCCAGAAGATCCCAATTTCCATCCGTTGCGACAATACCCGTGACCTAGAGATGATGCCTTCAGATCTTTCCGATTTCAACGTTTACGGCGGGCTTTACCGTTACCTGAATCTGGTTTATGCACCTCAGCTATCAATAGATAAAGTTTTTGCTCTGGCAGAAGTTGATGCTAGGGGCAAAGAGGGAACATTGAAAATTTCGTCGAGGTTTTACAATCCACAAAATATCGCCAAAGCAAATGTCAACATTAAAGTGACCGATCCAAACGGCAAAGTCATCAGCAACAGCCAAAAACAGTTCGATTCCATCAGAATACAAGAAGAATTAACACAATTGCATGTCAAAAGACCGCTGCTATGGTCGCCAGAAGCGCCAAATCTTTACACGGTAGAAGTTACGGTTGAGCATGGAGGCGAAAAAGCAACACATACCACAAACATAGGTTTCCGCAACTTTGAGTTTGTAAAGAAAGGCCCTTTCATGCTCAACGGAAAGCGTTTGCTGTTGCGAGGAACACACCGACATGAAGACCATGCCGGCGTAGCACAAGCGATGACAGAAGAAATGATCCACACCGAAATGCAACTGATGAAGGATATGGGGGTAAACTTTATCCGTTTAGGCCATTATCAGCAATCTCGCATCGTTTTAAATCTTTGCGATAGCCTGGGGATTATGGTCTGGGAAGAAATTCCGTGGTGCCGTGGCGGTTTAGGTGGGCCGGTATATCAGGCGCAAGGCAAAAGAATGCTGACCAATATGATTGAACAGCATTATAACCACCCCGCCGTAATTATTTGGGGTTTGGGCAACGAGAACGATTGGCCGAACGATTTCACCACCTTTGATGAAGATAAAATACGAGCTTACATGAGCGAGCTGAATGATTTGAGCCACAAATTGGACAATACCAGAATGACCGCCATCCGTCGTTGCGATTTCTGCAAAGACATTGTGGATATTTATTCGCCATCTATTTGGGCAGGTTGGTACCGAGGGATTTACACCGATTACAAAGAAATATCCAAAAAGGAATTTGATACCGTTGACCGTTTTTTACATGTAGAGTGGGGTGGCGATAGTCACGCTGGCCGCCATTCAGAATCTCCGGATGATGCATTGAGTAAGGTTAAAAAAGCAGAAAGTGCGGATGAAAGGGCAGGGGATGCGTCGCTTTATGGCGGAAGTGCCAGAGTATCAAAAGATGGAGACTGGAGCGAATCTTACATCGTTAATCTGATCGATTGGCACTTGAAAGAACAAGAAACCATGCCTTGGTTAAGCGGGTCGGCTTACTGGCCTTTCAAAGACTTCTCTACGCCTGTCCGTCCGGATAACCCAGTTCCGTACATGAACCAAAAAGGGGTGGTGGAACGCGACTTTACCAAGAAAGAAGCTTACTACGTTTTCCAATCCTACTGGACAAAAGATTTGATGGCGCATATTTACGGACATAGCTGGCCAGTTCGCTGGGGCGATAAAGGCGAAGCCCGTATGGTAAAAGTATATTCCAATGCAGATGAAGCAGAGCTTTTTGTGAATGGCAAAAGCCAAGGTGTAAAAAGACGTAACAGTCAGGATTTCCCTGCAGCAGGTTTACGTTGGATGGTCGATTACCAAGAAGGAAACAACGAAATTAAGGTCATAGCTAAAAGAGGCAAAGAAACCATTACAGATGAAATCTCGCAACAATACCAAACTGCTAAGTGGGGCAAGCCAGCGAAATTGACCTTACAAAAAGTTAAAGATGCCGAAGGAAAAATCACGATTGAGGCAAAGCTACTAGATGCGAACGGCGTGTTGTGTTTGGATGCTAAAGACTACGTTTATTTCGGTTTAACCGGAGACGGAAAGTTGATTGACAACCAAGGCACTTCGTCAGGCTCTCGCAAAGTACAGTTGTACAACGGAAGAGCAGTAATCAGTTTACATACCAACAACGGGAAAAATGTAGCGTCGGTTAAATCGGATGGTATCCCGACTCAGTTTATAAACCTATAGCTATGAATTTTTTTTAAATATTTTTCTGCTTCCCTCAATGATCGGATGTTCGCCAAAAATTGAGTAACAGCAGTAATTTAGCCCACATTTTTTGATGATAAATCAGTGCGGTCTGCAGTAATAAACAAAAAAAAATATGAAAAATACATTCCTATCATTAGCAATAATTACATTAACAGCCTTAATTAGCTGCTCCCAAAAACTCCACTTTAAAAAAGAAATAACCCAAGCGGAATTGCAAACCATGCTCATGTTGGAGGAAATCTCAAAAGCTGAAAATAAAAATGGGCAATTGGGTTCCCCGCGTACTTTAGAAAATGGAGAGCTTAAACTGGTAGCCTCTAAAGACTGGACAAGCGGTTTTTTTCCAGGCGAGTTGTGGTATTTATATGAGCTAACTAATAACGACAAATGGAAGCAAGAAGCCATTAAATTCACCGCACCAATTGAGCAGGAAAAATTCAACGGTAAAACTCACGATATGGGTTTTAAAGTGTATTGTAGTTTCGGGAACGCTTATCGCTTGACCAAAAACGAACATTATAAAGAAGTTATTATTAAAGCTGCACAAACCTTATCCACCCGTTTTAACCCTAAAGTAGGAGCTATCTGCAGCTGGGACCATAACAACGATAAATGGGATTTTCCGGTGATTATTGACAATATGCTAAACCTTGAACTGCTTTTCGAAGCCACAAAGCTATCCGGAGATTCCACATTTTACAAAATAGCTGTAGCACATGCGAACACGACAATGAAAAATCATTTCCGCCCGGATTATAGCACTTGGCATGTGGTTGATTACGACCCAAATACGGGTGCGGTAGAGAAGAAAAATACCCACCAAGGTTATAGTGATTCATCGGCGTGGGCTAGGGGGCAGGCTTGGGCGATTTATGGTTATACCATGTGCTACCGCGAGACCAATGACCCCAGATACCTGTTGCAGGCACAGAACGTCGCAAAATTTCTGTTCAGCAATAAAAATATGCCGACAGATTTAGTCCCTTATTGGGATTTTGACGCACCGAATATCCCTAACGAACCCCGCGACGCATCCGCCGCAGCAGTGATCTCTTCGGCTTTGTTCGAGCTGAGCACCTACACGAAAGTGACCAACGACTATCTGCAAAAAGCACAGACAATTCTCAATAATTTGAGTACCAAATACACCTCACCGGTAGGAGAAAATAAAGGTTTCATCCTGATACATAGTACAGGCTCAAAGCCGTCCAACTCCGAGGTTGATGTGCCTCTGAGTTATGCCGATTACTATTATCTGGAAGCAATGACCAGATCAAACCGTTTAAAAAACAAGCAAACCGTAATTCAAGATTGAATGAAAAATATATTCTTTGTATAAAATGCTAGTTGATCTCAAACGACACCAATCTTAAAAATAATGAACATGAAAAAAATAATCCCATTTATTTTAATTTTAGCGAGTAGTGTTTTTTCCCATTCTTTGTTGGCTCAAAATAAAAAACCAAATATTGTGGTAATTATTGCCGATCAATTAAGGTATGATGTTGTTGGTAAAGAATATACGCCGAACATCAACAAACTTATGGAAGATGGCGTAACCTTTAAAAGAGCATATACAGCTGCGCCACTCTGCGTACCTTCGCGAGGTTCTTTTTTTACCGGAAATTATCCCAATCAAACACATTCTATTTTAAACGGATGGGTAAAAGAGGATCAGATTTATCAGGATGTGCGGGACGGAATGCCAAACCTCTATCAATTGCTGGAGAACGACTGGGACAGTTGGCATGCCGGAAAGCAGCATTTCTTTACAAAGAACCGATTGGAGGATGATCCAAAAACCAAAACCAAATGGAACATTTTGCCTCGCGATTATAAAATATTTTTGGAGGCCAACGGTGTAAAGGAACCAGGAGGTTCGGAATTTAAAGGTTATCTCCCTGAAGAAAGTAATGGACATTCGGAGTTGAGAACTTACTCAATCCCCACCACAGGGATTTATAAACCTGGATACGACTATTTTTATGACGGATGGATAAAAAGCCAGGCTGTTAACGCAATAAAAAACAGGGATAAAAGTAAACCATTTCTTTTAAATACGATGTTTCTGGCCCCTCATCCGCCATTTCAAATCCCTGAACCTTACTTTTCAATGTACAAGAACAAGGATATGAAGGTGCCCGAGAACGTCGGTGAATTATCAGAATACCAATCGCCGTTACAAGCTTACAATATTACCGGTTTTTTAGGTTTTAAATATACCAGAGATGATTGGTCAAAGATTTGGCCAGTCTATTTGGGTCTAGTTAATTTATTGGACTATAGCGTTGGAGAGATTGTTAAGGAGCTGAAGGCGCAAAATATGTATGATAACACGCTGATTATTTTTACAGCAGACCATGGTGAAATGTTGGGTTCACATAAGTTATGGCAAAAAAACTGCATGTATGAAGAGGCAGCGAAAACACCACTGATTATCAAGTTTCCAAAAAGCTATCAACCAAAAGTGAAAGAGGTAAACCATTTAGTAAGCAATATTGACGTTTTTCCAACCATTCTCGACTATATTAAGATGTCTTTGCCAAAGCCAGTGGCGGGTAAATCATTGATGCCTTTAGTCAATAATCAGACTTTTAACAGAGATGAAATTTTTATTCAATACGATGGAAACGGAGCAAGGGGAAACTTTCAACGGGCAGTGATTAAAGATAATTATAAGCTGATTGTGGATATGTTTAAAAACGAAACATTTTTAGAGCTTTATAATATCGTAAATGATCCCCAAGAATTAAAAAACTTAGCCTTCAAATCTGAAAACAAAACAATGATAACAGGGCTGTTGAGGGATTTAAAGACTCACATGACCAATACTAAAGATTTAATTATAATAGGGGATAACGTATATGCCAACTTCTTGAAGAATTATCGATTTAACGAAAAATAATAAGGTGAGCTCAAATGTTAATGAAATGCATTTAAGCTCCGGTTTTATATGAGAAATAATATAATATAATCCAAATAATTAAAAATGAAAAAAGTCATCAAGTTTAGCTTCATCTTTCTTGCCTCAATTATATTTAGCTCTTTCAGTCTCTTTGCTGATGTTGAGTTACCCGCTCTATTTGCGGATAACATGGTGTTGCAGCAACAAAGTAATGTGGCAATATGGGGCAAAGCAACTAAAAATACAACTGTTAAAATTATCACTTCGTGGAATCAAAAATCTTATACCACGAATGTTGGTGCTGACGGAAAATGGAAGCTAAAAGTTTCTACGCCAAAAGCTGGTGGTCCCTATGATATCAGTATAAGTGATGGGAAGGCTACTAAATTAAAAAATGTACTTATTGGCGAAGTTTGGCTCTGTTCTGGACAGTCTAATATGGAAATGCCGATGAAAGGTTTTAAAAACCAGCCAGTAATTGGATCAGCAGAGGCAATCGCCTTATCATCAAACTCTCAAATTCGCTTATTTTCCGTTAAAAGAGCAAAAAGTTTAAGTCCATTAGCGGATGTTGATGCAAAATGGGAGCTTTGCGAACCACAAAATGTCTCCGAGTTTAGTTCAACAGCTTATTTTTTTGGTTTAATGCTTAATAGAAGCTTAAAAGTTCCAATTGGCTTAATTAACTCTAGTTGGGGCGGTACGCGTATTGAACCTTGGATGAGCGAAATGGGGATTAAAAATTTTGATTGGACAAAAACTCCTGAAAAAACAACTACAATTGATTTTTCGGTGCAAACACCAACTGTTCTTTTTAACGGGATGATTAATCCTTTGGTAGGATATGGGATAAAAGGGGTGATTTGGTACCAAGGCGAGTCCAACAGAACTGAACCGCAAGCCTATCAGAAATTATTGCCAGGATTAATTCAAAACTGGCGAAACCTTTGGGGTGCGGGAGATTTTCCATTTTATTATATTCAAATAGCACCGTATGCATATGGTAAAGAAGGTTTAAACTCTGCCTATTTACGAGAGGCACAATTGAAAGCCTCTACTAGTTTGTCAAATGTGGGCATGGCTAGTATTTTAGATGTCGGTGAGAAAGAAACCATACACCCTTCTCATAAAAAAACCGGAGCTGATAGGATGGCGCTTTTGGCTTTAGAGAAATCTTACGGAATAAAGGGCATTCAAGCGGAAAGTCCAACGTTGAAAGAAATGAAAATCGAAAGTGGAGTCGCAAAATTATATTTTGATAATGCTCCTGTCGGATTGACATCGTTTAATCAACCGCTGTCCAACTTTGAAATCGCAGGTGCAGACCGTCGGTTTTACTTAGCTATTGCTGTAATTACAAAAGAAGGCGTTAACGTATCCTCGCCTTCAGTTAAAGAACCGGTCGCTGTCCGCTATGCGTTTAAAGATTTCGTTGTGGGTGATTTGTTTGGTTTAAACGGTTTTCCTGTGTCATCATTTAGAACGGATGATTGGGAGGATATAAAATAAAAGATAGTTATATCATAAGCCTCTGTAGATTTTTGTTAAATATAAGTAGGATTTAAAAATTGATTTTTCTGTTCGCGTTACGTAAAATAGTTAGATATAAATATAATAGTATACATTGAAATTATAACGTAGTGTTTTGGAAAAGATCTGAGAAACTTAGTGTAGTCTTCAACTTTGAGAGTCGTTCTCATGGTTTTGATTTTTTTTATCATCTTTAATGACTTCGAAGAAATTACTCAAACGCATAAAAAAAGTGTTTTATTCATGAGCTTAAGTACAATTATATTGGGTATTAATGCGCAGTTATTGAAAAGGAAAATTGGAAAGAAGTCATAATATTAGCGTAAAGAGAAATAGGAAGCTGTTCGAAATTAACTTGCGGACAGCTTCTTTTAAAAGTAAATTCATTTCTTTTAAAACAGAAAAATTCTTAAAGAATAAATAAAATCTAAGGGATGATATAACAAATATTCAGGCTAAAAACATCAAAATAAACGGGTTGTTCCAGTTGGTAGTTGTTTTAAAAAAGTTTCAGAGTGCCTCTGCCGTCTTAAATCATTTTCATGCTAGCCGAAAAAACAATACTTGAATTTCAACTATTCCTGTTTCGATGGAATTGTTCATAAAAAGTATACACTCTATGCGAAAATTTCGGACTTATTTAAAATTCCAACAAGTCTTTAGGTTTTAGACCCAAACCTTTTGCAATCTTGTTCAGAGTGGAAATGCGAATATCCACTCGTCCCTTTTCTATATTTATTAATTGATGATGTTCAATATTTGCAATACGGGCAAACTCCCGAACACCATAATTCACGGATCTTAAATTAGATATTTTTTCCCCGAGTTTCCTTTTAAAGGCTTCTTCTTCTTCATTTTCAAACATTACAGTAATATCAAATTACTGTTAAAAAATAATGGTACATTATTTTGTACCATTATAATATTTTTATTACTTTTATTTAAATTATCAATTTGATTATATAAAACTATTTTTGTGAGTATTCAATAAAATGATTTTGAAGCACTCACACTTTGAGTCTTGTCTTAGAAACCTAGGAAATTTCGATGAACACAAGAGGATAAGTGGATTGCTCACGCTAAAGGCGTGAGCCCATCTTATTCGTGTTCTAGCTTCCTAGGGCTACTAAGACAGTAAGTTGGGTTCCACGCCTTTGGCGTTTAGTTTCTTAATTTATTAAAAAAGGCTCCTAAATATCTACAATATGGAGCAGTGTCAAATGATTTATAAATTAAAAATTTGCGCACCAGAGTAAGTGCTTTGGGAGAGAGCGGTTTATTTTTTTTTAATAAGTGTTAATGCCGTTCTCTTTTTTTCTCCTTTTCAAATTCTGAAGATTCATTTCTTTTTCTAACCAAAACAAATTTAAAATGAAGCATATTTTACATGTAATGGCTGTGCTATGGCTTTTGATGAGGCGCAAAGCAGAAAGCTTAAAGCCTAGTAGGATAGTATTGGCAAACTACACAGCCCGTGTTCTGAAATCCTTAAAAATCAATCCGAAAGATATTGTTGGTCGGTTGTTCCCGGACCAACGTCGCCTGCCGTTATCAACTCTCCTGCTCCTGTTGCTCATAGTTTTGGGGCAACAGGGCAGTGGGCAGGTGATGACTAGTGGATCACGTGAGATTGAGATGATTTCAGAGGTTCAGCCGTTGGCAATTGGAGATATCCTGCCAAATGATATTTGGGAATCCAAGCTGAAGCTGTTGAATGTTGGCGAAGGCGAAACAACGGGTAACCTTGGGGCTTTCAAAGGCAGGCTGATCATCCTTGATTTCTGGGCCACTTGGTGCAGCAGCTGCATTAAGAAAATGCCCGAAATGCAACAGATGCAAAAGAGATTTGGCGATCGGGTGAAAATATTGCTCGTTAATGAGCGGTCCACCAAAGATGACCGGCAGAAGATTCTGAATTTTTTGTCAAAAGGATTACCTGGGACAAAAGAAAGGTTTGAGCTGACTTCAGTTTATACTGATACTACTTTAACAGCATTATTCCCCCATAACAGTATCCCTCATCAGGTATGGCTAAGCCCCGAAGGCTTTGTGTTAGCGATCACTGCGGCCGGAGAGGTTACCGAGGGAAATATCCGGCGTATTCTGGATGGGAAGGATACCAAGCTTTATACCAAGCTGAATGTAGATAAAAACAGGCCTCTCTTTTCCAGCGAAATGCTTCCTGAAAACAATTTGCGCTATTATGGCATCATGCTCAAGGGAAAAATTGATGGACTTGGCGGTGGGAGCAGGTATAAGCGCAGAGATGATGGGGAAGTTTACGGTAGGAGTATCTATAACCACTCCTTAACTGCAATCTGCCAGATGATAGGGGAGGAACTCATCCCTAATTACAGTACGAAAAATTTAGTAGTGGATGTAAAGGATTCCAGTCAGCTTTTTCCGGGGAGCACCGGTACTTCTTCGGAAACATGGCAACGGGAGAATTTTTACAGTCTGGAAGTACTGGCTCCTGCGGGGCATATTTATGAACAGATGCTGGAACTGATCAACCTGAATACAGACTATCACTTGGAAAAAAAGGTTGAAAAACAGGTCTGTTATATCTTATCTGCTTTACCCGGCAATTCCTTCAAAACTAAAGGTGGGAATGCTATAAATACGCTCTTTGAGGGAAAACTTCCTGAACTGAAAAATTATCCTTTAAAATTTTTGGTAAACAGGCTCAATGAACTGCCTTTTGTTAATTATCATGTGCTTGATGAAACAAATTATACCGGTAACGTGGATCTGGTGTTTCCTTCTGATGTGAAAGATTTTTCCGTATTGAAAACTGCTTTGGAAAAACAGGGGATAAAAATTACTCAGGAAACCCGGAGTATTGAAATCCTTTCCCTTACTGATGCCTTAAACCCTAATAAACGATGAAAAAGCTGTATTTTTTGCTGTCCCTTCTGGTCAGTTTATCACTCAATCCCATTTTGGCACAATCGCTGGTAAGCGGTAGGGTTGTCTCCGCTTTGGACGGTGTTGCTTTGCCAGGTGCCGGATTGCAGTTAATGAATAAGAAAATCACTGCCAAAACCGATAATAACGGTGAATTTAAGCTCGAGGGCTTTGTTTTTCCTGATACCTTAATGGTGACTTTTATTGGTTTTCAATCTTTTAAATTACCCTTGAACAATGTTTCAAGTTTGACCGGTCTTGAGATACGGTTACAGCCTAATCCTAATATGATGCAGGAAGTGGTGGTTTCTACAGGATACCAGCAATTGCCAAAAGAACGTTCCACAGGTTCGTTTACGCAGCTTAGTCAGGCTAGATTAGAAGAGCAGGTTTCTGTCAACATATTGGATAGGCTAGAGGCTATAACCAACGGCCTTACGGTAGACCGCTCTACCAATGAAAACGGTAGGTTTTCTATCAGAGGGCTAAGTACCATCAGAGGTCCTAAAGACCCTTTAATCGTTGTAGATAATTTCCCCTATGAGGGCGACCTGGGCAATATTAACCCTAATGATGTGGAAAGCATCACTGTTCTTAAAGATGCCGCAGCGGCATCTATCTGGGGAACAAGAGCGGGAAACGGTGTAATTGTGATTACCACCAAGAAAGGGCATTTTAAACAGCCTTTGAAAATAAGTTTCAATGCAAACTCTACGGTATTGGATGCGCCTGATTTATCGTACCTCAGCCTGATGAGCGCTGCGGATTACATAGGGGTGGAAAAAATGCTCTACGATAAAGGTTTTTATAACAGCATGATCAATGCCAGCAACAAGCCCGTAGTTTCCCCAGCTGTAGAATTGATGCTTCAGAATACCAACGGGCAGCTGAGCAATGCCGACCTTGAACAGAAGCTGAAAATACTGGGAAGTTATGATGTACGCGATGATTTCAATCGTTATATCTATAACCGGGGTGTGAATCAACAGTATGCGCTGGGTGTAAGTGGAGGCCAGGAGAAAAATGCATGGTACCTCTCGGCCGGTTATGACCATAACCAGAGCCAAATAGGAGCCACTTATAACCGTTATAATTTAAGGGTTAAGCAACAGCTGAAACTGATGGGAAATTTTGTTGCTGACCTCAATCTAGGTTATACGCAGAGCAATAATGAAAGTGGGAGACAGGCTTATGGCAGCATCACCAATAACGGCACTGTCCTATATCCTTATTCCAGACTGGCAGGAGCGGACGGAGAAGCGTTGCCTATTGTAAAATCTTTCAGACAAAGTTACCTCAACACCCTTAATAATCCGGCATTACTGCCATGGGATTACGTTCCCTTGAAAGAGAACGGTCTCAACCGAACCACAACCGATCTTCAGGATGTGACAGCAGGTATAGGGCTCCAATATGATTTTTTTAAAGGGTTCAACCTGTCGGTTCGTCACCAGTATCAAAATCAAAGTACGGGAACGCAAAGTTTAAAAGATGCAGACAGCTACGCTGCCAGATCTTTAATTAATCAGTTCACCCAATTGAATACTACACCTTCTCCGGTTTATGTTATTCCAAGGGGAGGTATTTTAGATGATCAGCAGGGATATGTAACATCAGTACAGTCGAGAGGGCAGCTTAACTTCAACAAAGGATGGGGAAAAAGCCGTGTGGATGCCTTGTCCGGTGCTGAATTAAGGAAAACGGTCGTAAAGAGCAATAATGACAGGCTTTATGGGTATGATTCAGAACTGCTCACTTTTGGACTGGTGGACCATACTAAAACTTATCCTTTATTGATAGGCGGTGGACAGTCTTTTATAGAGGATAACCGTAGCGTAACCGAAAAGGACAGCAGGTTCGTATCTTTATTTGTAAACGCAGCCTATACCTTTGATGAGCGCTATATTTTTTCTGTAAGCGGAAGAAGGGATGCATCTAACCTTTTTGGTGTGAAAACCAACGACAAATGGAACCCTTTAGGTTCTTTTGGCGCTGCATGGAACATCAGTAATGAAAATTTCTACAAAATTAGAGCTTTGCCCTACCTTAAGTTTAGACTTACCTATGGGCTAAGCGGTAACGTAGATTTAGCCCAGGCAGCGGTGACCACCATTAGCTACGCCTCCAATTCGCCCTTTACGCTATCACCTAGGGCTGTGTTTGATCAGTATGCCAATCCGGAGCTGAAGTGGGAGACGGCCGCCATTTGGAATTCAGGGATAGATTTCAGAAGTCAAGGAAACCGGATTACAGGCAGTATTGAATTTTATCATAAAAAGGGAAAAAATCTTTTTGGCCTTTCACCTATAGATTATACCAGTGGAATAGGGCTTACGGTGATCAAGAATGTTGCCTCTATGGAAGGAAAGGGATTGGATATTCAATTGAACAGTCTCAATATTGATAAGCACTTTAAATGGGAGACGCAGCTTAATTTCAGTACGTATCATGATAAGGTGACTGATTATTATCTGGATGCTGTGAGAGGTGCATCCTTTACCGGTTCTCAACCATTGATCTCAGGATTGGTAGGGAAACCGGTCTATAGTGTCTTTTCCTTTAAATCCGCAAGACTTGATCCGCTTACAGGCAACCCAAGGGGCTATCTCAATGGCATGCCCAGTGAAGACTATAACCAAATTTACCAGAATGCTACTGTGGCAGACCTGATCTATCAGGGCAGTGCATTGCCCACAACATTCGGTTCAATAGGCAATACGTTCAGCTACGGTCCGGTGGCTCTTACATTTAGACTGGCCTTTAAAATGGGATACTATTTTAAAAGAGAAGGGATTTCCTATACCTCATTATTTAGCAGTGGATTGGGTAACGGGGATTTTTCAGACAGATGGCAACACCCTGGAGATGAAAAAATAACTTCAGTGCCCTCCCTTATCTATCCTTCCAATTCACAGCGGGATGCTTTTTATCAGGGATCTGAGGAATTGTCCGAAAAAGGAGATCACCTGCGACTTCAATATATCACCGGAGATTATACGATTCCTGAAAAGTTGAGCAGGCATATGGGTATGCAAAAGCTCAAAATCTATATCAACATTAATAATCTGGGAATTTTATGGCGGTCCAACAGTTCAGGGATTGATCCAGATTACGAATTCAACCGTACCGCTCTATTGCCACCCAGAACAGTAGCTTTTGGGTTCAGGGCGGATTTTTAAAACGCTAAACATTATAACATGAAAAGAATATATCGATATATAAAACCTGCAATCAGGGCAATAATGGGAATTGTGGCTTTAACAGTTCAAACGGGCTGTAATGATTTTTTAGATTCAAAACCTGATAAAAAGTTGGTAGTGCCAAATAAAATCAGGGATTATCAGGCCCTGTTGGATAATTATCCTGTCATCAATAACAGTGATGCCGGATCAGGAGAAATCAGTGCGGATGATTATTTTCTGACCGATGCGGATTTTAACGGCATTTCACAGGAATATTATCAAAGAATGCATATCTGGGAAAAGGAAGCAATATTTAATGCTACATCCAATGACTGGTCCCTAACTTACCGTCCCGTTTTTGTTTCAAATACCATATTGAAGGGATTGGAGAAAAACAACGTTGCAGAGAAAACATCTGCGGGCTATCTGGATGTCAAAGGGCAGGCACTTTTTGTAAGAGCAAGAAGTTTCTTTCAGTTGGCTGTTCTTTTTGCGCAGGCTTATTCTGCCACCACTGCTAGCAACGATATGGGAATCCCCATCAGACTGGACGATGATTTTAATGAGCGTTCTGTCAGAGCTTCAGTTCAGGAAACCTATGACCGTATCATACAGGATCTGAAAGCAGCCGTCCCACTGTTGCCGATTAATAATGTCAGCGTTATGCGCCCTAAGAAATCAGCGGCATATGGCTTATTGTCCAAGGTTTACCTTTCTATGGGCAAGTACGCGGAAGCAGGTGCCTATGCAGATTCCTGCCTTGCCCTACAGTCCGAACTGCTTGATTTTAATACCCTGAGCAAGACAGCAATTTACCCCATTGCCCGTCTGAATAAAGAGGTTCAGTATGAGAGTATGATTCCGGTTCCTGCGCCGGTGAGTACCTCAAGAGCGAAGATAGTAATGGGGCTATATAACAGCTATAGTGATAATGATTTGAGAAAAGCATTGTTTTTCAGACCTAACGATGATGGGACCTATCGTTTTAAAGGCAGCTATGAAGGTGGCGGGAACCTGTTCAGTGGAATAGCTACAGATGAAGTATTTTTGATCAGAGCGGAGTGCGCCGTAAGGACCGGTGCCATATCAAAAGGCTTGGACGATCTCAATAATTTGTTGAGAACACGGTTCATGAAAGTGAACGGTCAGAGCACCTATGTTGATTTTCAGACATCAGACAGAGATGTAGCAATAGCGAAAATACTGCTGGAGCGGAGAAAGGAACTGTTAATGAGGGGCATTAGATGGTGGGATGTTAAGAGATTAAATAAAGACGGGGCAAATATCAATTTCAGTAGGATGGTCAATCAGATGAATTACCTGCTTCCTGCCAACGACAAACGTTTTGCATTGGAAATACCCGAAAGCTTGATTGCCATCACAGACATTCTTCAGAACCCATAAGACAAAGCTATCAGAGAAATCTGACAGCTTTGTTTTTAAGGAGGCTAATCTTTGGTGTTGATTGCCTGATCTTTGATCTGGGTCTCAGTCCTTGCATCCAACCAGGTCTGAAGATCACCATCAACCTCAATTACGCAAGGCAGACTTGTTCCTTCGCACTCCGGTTGGGGGTCACTCACTCCCAGCATTGTATAGTTGGAAGCTGATTTTGACTGTGAAGAATTGCTTCCTTCAAAAGAATACTGAACAGCTGTTCGGTGATTGTTCACTGAACGGAATGCAGTTGTCGAAACAGAAAGTATTATTCCTAATAAGAGTGCGCTTACACTCATGATATTTGATCTTTTCATGATTTTAAATCTATATGATCGCTATCCTGTTGCTTGCGATGGGTAGCCTATCGCCGCATATCCAGACCCTTGAAGCCCTGTCTGTTTCTGCCTTTTATTTTGATGAAGGTGGAGCCGGACTCTTTGCTCCCTTCTCGATTCAGGTGGCTTGATTTATCCTCCTTTCTTTAATAGTGAGACTTAAACCCAAGAGCGATAGGATTAGAAATATTGTATTAAAAATCAAGTGCTGTGTCCAACTGAAACCTGAGATGATACCTCCGCAGGAACAGGGAATACGATCAAATAAATAATTTTTAATCAAAATGATGTAAATACTGAACAAGCCCAGTAAAAAAGCAGAAAGAACAAATCCCCATTTTCTTACTGAAGGAATAAAAATTAGGATGACTATAAGGAGTTCAACAATAGGAATAATGTATAACAAAATATCTGACATCACTTGAGGAAATGGCTGGTTAAGTATTTGAGCTCTGCTCTCAGAAAAGTTCAGCAATTTGACCAAACCTGCATAAGTCCACATGATGATTAAAGCAATGTTGGTGGTACTTAAAATGATAGAGCTTAAGTTTTTCATTTGATAAAAATTTAAATCAAATCTAAAACCATAGAAAGTCTTATTTCAAGCCAAATGGCCCTATTTAAAGAGACATTTATCCCATATAATAGAAATTTTAGATTAAAGGCCAGTCAGAACCTGCGGGCATCTTCACTCTTGATCCTTGAATAATGTTTAGGGCTGATATTTAAATAGGATGCCATTATTTCTTTGCTGACCAAATAGATCGTTGCTGGGCAACTTTGTTTTAGGTACTCAAATCTGGATGACGCATTTGGAATTCTCAAAAAAAATTCTCTTTCAAAAGATTCCATCAGGATGGTCTCATAAATTTCCATCAGCATTTTATCAAGAACTGGCATTTTAGAAGCCCAAACTGAAGCTTTGATTAAATTAACTGACCAAGTACGGGTATAATTTAAAAATTCTATATGTTCCTTTCGACTGATTTGTGTGATAAATCCTCTGGAAGGAAGAATAAAGCCTTCCTGTATCAACCATAATGTATGTTCATTTCCTTCATTTTCTAAATAACCCCTTACCAGTCCATCTTCAACAAAATAAAGCATTGGATAGCTATGCTGCTGGTTACTGATAACTGCGCCTTTTTTATATTCATATTCGATTCCAATATCCATTAAAAGTTGGACTGCCTCTGGAGTGGAGGAGTTCATTTCCATTAGTTTTTGCTTGATGTTTTTCATAAACATAGGATTACACGCTCTGCAAAAGAATGTTTTTTAAAAGGTACGTCAAGTTGCTAGGGTGTATAACGGCTTTAGCGGTTACATGAAAAATCCATCCAAATAGCTTTAAAAAAAAAGGTTTTTAGGTGTATAAAATGCCCTTAATCTTTTTGAAAATATTTTCTTGACTTTAAAAATTATTACTCGTTAATTAGTGTGTCTGATAAATGGTTATCAGATACACTAATTATCCTCCTTATGAAAATTGACTATGCAAAAGCAAGTTTTAAAGAATTCGAAAACATTCCTGAAATGGACATTATGCAAAGATTCTCAGAATTCAATGCGTACCTTAATTACCTTGATGACAAGGGACACCTAAATTATAGGATCGAAAATAGCACTGGTTGCGGTCCATCTCTCCGGCTCCGTTTCAAGGAATTATCAAAAGAGACTGAATTTGTAAACTTTGTTTCCAATGATTATCTGGGTTTTACCCAGCATCCATTGGTTAAGAAGGCGGCAAGGGACGCGATTGAAGAATTTGGGACCGGTGCAGGGGCTTCGCCAGCCATAGGCGGTCATTTCAGTTTTCATGAAGAATTAGAAGTTAAGATAGCCAGATTTTTCAGGAAGCCATCTGCAATTTTGTATACCACCGGCTACACAGCCAATAGTGCGACATTGCAGTGTCTGTTAAAGAAAGAAGATATCGCCATTCTGGATATGGCGGTTCACGCAAGTGTCTATGAGGGCTGTCTTAACACCAATGTGAAAAGCTTTCTTCACAATAATGTTTCTCATCTTGAGGAAGTGCTTAAAAAGGCAGAAGGTGCTTATCGGACAAAATTAGTGGTCGTTGACGGTGTATATTCTCAGGATGGGGATTTGGCTCTGTTGGAGGATATCGTCAGAATAACCCATCAATATGGGGGATATATCATGGTGGATGATGCGCATGGAACAGGAGTGATCGGAAAAACAGGAAGAGGGCTGATTGAAAAATACAACCTTTTTGATCAAGTTGACATGATATCAGGAACATTCAGCAAAGCTTTAGCAGGATTAGGAGGTTATGTTGTGGGGGATGAGAATTTGATCCGGTTTCTGAAATACCAATCCAAACAACATCTATTTTCTGCAACCATGACGCCTTCAACAGCCGCTACGGTCAGCCGTTCAATGAATCTTTTGGAAGAGGAGCCGGAATGGATGGTCAAATTGTGGGACAACATCAAATATTTTAAAAATGGTTTGTGTGGCTTGGGACTTGAAATTGGAAATACTGAATCCGCCATAATACCGGTAAAAATAGGAGACCCAACGGTTACTGGAGAGGTAGGAAGGTTGCTTTTGCAAGAAGGAGTTTATGCCAACAGCATCATTTACCCTGCTGTATCAAAAAAGGATGCTAGGATAAGGATGGCTCTGATGTCCACTCATAAAAAAGTCCAGCTTGACCAAGCATTAAATGCGTTTGAAAAAATCTGCCATATTTTACCGAGTATAAAAAAAACTAAATAAAAAATGATCAAAAATAGAAGTCTGACAGAGAAGAAAATCATCCAAGCTGTAGGAAAAACAATCAGAACTCATGGCTACACAGGTCTGGGGTTGAATAAAATCGCCCGGAATGCCGGTGTCAATAAAAATTTAATCTACAGATACTTTGGTACGGTGGAGGAGTTGGTAGAGATTTATATCCGACAGAAAGATTACTGGCTTGCAGATAACCAAGAATTCAGTAATGCTTTTAGCCCGGATGCACCTCAAGAAGTGATGGTTAAAGCGATCGTTTACCTATTACAGCATCAGTTTACCTATTTTTTCCAGGAGAAGGAAATGCAACATCTGATTCTGTCCGAGATCACGTATGACAATGAACTGCTCAAAAAATTGACTTTGTTAAGAGAGAAAATGGCTGAGCCTTTTTTTGAAAGTACCAAACGACATTTCGAAGGTTCAACAGTCAATTTTCGCGGAATTACCGCGATACTGAATGCAGGCATCTATTACTTGGTTCTACAGTCCCAAAAAAATGACGCCACTAACTGCGGGCTTGACATCACAAATGAGGAAGACCGCAAAATCATCCTCGATTCTATAGATCAGATCGTACGGTGGTCATTTATACAATCTGACCTTGAAAGATCAGGGTAATTTATAAATCTAAACAGCTTGAGAGGGCTGTAAAAAAGATTACTTATGGGAACAAACGATTTAAAAAGGGAATTCAATTCCCTTAAGAGAATTATGGCAATGGAGCATGTGGATGAAAAACATTCATTGGCATTCCAAAAACATCTGGACAAGACAAAGGAATTGACTTATGAGGTTATATTTGAAGGAAGTCCGAGCAGTGCCGACCTCATTCCATACCTGCAACTGAATTTCGCGGAACTGGAAGTTGTGGGCTCTAAAAGAATCAGTCTATCGGAGGATAAAGATCTATGGATAGCAAGCAAACTATTCTTATTGGATAAAGTCAGCAACCTCATTGATTATTACAAGGAAAATTTTCATGAAGAATTCCGAATGGACTTTATTGCTCCGAAATACTATCACCAGTATTTGGTAAAAGCCAATTCGGAAGTAGCCAAAGAGATTCTTGAATGTTTAGCTTTAAACCAGGTCAAAATAGGTTTACTGCAGAGTTTAAAATCCTATTTTGATGCTGTTCAATCGCCCCAATTTGGAAAGCGATCCACTTATGCGGTTCTTGAGGATTTTCAACAGTTGCTCCATACACTGAAGCCCATTGTTAAAAATGGAAATTCAACAGAACTCCAAGAGCATATCACCATAGAATTGATCAGAATGAACTTCAATACACCTGATTTTATAGATTATTGTCTCTATGAAATAAATGAAATTGGGAACATATCCAAAATTGATTGGAGCAGTATTAAAAACATCATAAGCAACAGAAAAGGCTTCCATCCCCATCACTTAGGCCTTTATGAGGTTATTGATAGGGTTTTGAGTAACTATAAAGAAGGTGCAATAAACCTAGAGAAGAAACATAACGCTGTAGATTCGGTGCATTATTTTAAGGTTATCTTTACCGTAAGGCAATTGCTTTTCTTTTTTCAGGTCATGATGGAAACAGGGATTGTCATCAGTAGGAATCGAACCGGTATTTTCGATTTCATCACCAGACACATCGGTACAGATAAGGCCGGCCAACCCTCAAAAGGGAGTCTTCAGAGAAAATATGGTAAAACACGTCATTCGGATATTGGAAAGGTTAAAGATCGGCTGATTATGATGATCAATTACATTAATGTAAATAATAATTAAGTGATAAATGACAGGGTTATCAAAAAAGGCGAAAGGTCTTAAAGAGACTTGATCAAAACCTCGTTTATAGTTGTCTTGGTAAATGATGTAATTGGGTGGATATTCAATCTATGAAATATGTGGGGAAGTTATACTTTAGAATGGCTGGATGTTTTGATTTCTGAGACCCTTAATCCAAAAAAAAAGGATATAGCATCATTTAAAGATGAGCAGGTTAAATCCAGTATCGACAGACTGGAAGAAGAAAAAGAAAAATGTCTTTCCACAATTAAGAATGGTGTGTTTGGAATGATTAAGGAAAGCCAGATAAAACTGTTTTTAAAGCAATATCATTCAGCTTTGGTATTTCTTCTGGATAAAGCTTTGGAAAATCATAATTCATTGACCCAAAATCATGTAAACCTGATCCATCTTTCCAATGAAATCATCTCTTGCCTTGACGAATTGCTTTCTTATATAGAAGTTCGTTTTTTCAATTATTTATGTCTGGATGATAGGGTGTCTGCGACCTATTTAACCTTAAGCAGAGAGGAGGTGAGTTTAAAAGTGGAATTATTAAATCAAGGGTTATTCAAAAAAACAAAAGATAAACAGCTCAACACCATTATTTTGAATTACATCCATTCCTTTTTAAACCCTAATAAAAATCGTATAAGTTTTACTTTTCAGCAAGTGCTTTATATAAAAGAACTTGTTTTGCAACTGGCAAACATCAATGAGGAGAACCCAGAACAGGGCATCTATTCGTCAGTGAACAAACGGTTGATCTATATTAATTTCAACCATCCTGAATACGTTAATCATTTTATAAAGCAAATATCAGAACAGATGATTTCCAAAGAAACCACAGCTGAAAAAGCAGATTTCCTGTTATGGAATTCGAAAATGTTCAATCAACTGAATCATAGAATAGGTATTGCATTTAATCCAATATTGGGTTCTTTAAATGAAAGAATCAACAATTGGTTTTCACAAGAACTGTTATATCTTGAAAATAAACTTAAAGCACCTGATATTTCTAACGAATCGGATAAGAGGAAAGTAACCTCTCCGCCAAAAAAAATAAAATCAAAAGTGACCTGTGATTTATCCACAGACCAAACTGGTCTGATCATCAGGGCTGCTGACGAATTAAGGGTGCTTGTCGCCAAATCAATGAGCGAAGTCTTTAAAACAATTGTCCCCCATCTCTCCACTCCATATAAGGAAGATTTATCTTATGACGGTATGCGCAGTAAGTCTTATGTAGCAGAGGAAAGGGACAAGCAGATAGCGATTGAAACTCTTGAAAAGATAATTAAAAAAATAAAAGGATACTAAAACTGAAGGCAATGAAACGAAAACTGTTTATTCTATTTTCAACAGGTATTATTCTTTCTGGATGCACCGATACGAAAGAATTTAAAAAGGAAGATGCTTTAAAGATTATCAACAAGGAGTTAAACTATCCTAAGGTTGTTGATTATGATATTTATTGCAGCGATCCTGCTCATGCCAATAAGTTGCTTGATGCTGGGTTAGAGGAAAATGGAATAGTCCTCATTCAAAAAACACAAAAGTTAAAGGATATAGGAAGTCTATTGATAGAATTTACTGACATGGCAAAACCATATCTTCTTGCAACTTCGGATAAAGATAAAAAGTTGGATATTCAGAAGGTGAAAATTGCAGAAGAAGTTGTTACAGATATTAAAATTCTTGTTACCGAAGAACAGACAATAAATGTTGAATACACTACGGGCTATAGAAATATCACACCCTTTGCCATATTATCGAAAACAAATTTTACAGAATCGAAAACGCATACTGTTAGTTTTATCTCTTCTGACAAGGGGTGGATATTGAAACCATTTAATCCTTAACTGACAAAATCAGCAAGGTGATTTAAAAAAGAGAAAGATAAAGTTGTCATTCATTGTAACCTTTCATTACTTGCCTTTTTGAAATCCACCAATAATTCCCACAAGGGTCTATAATGCCCGATTGTCTGTCTTCGTAAGGCATATCATCTGGTTCAAATTCTACTTTTGCGCCATTTTCTATTGCTCTCTTATGTGCCATGTCTACATCATCAACAAAAAGATAAAGTGAAGTTTTCATGCCTTCAAATTGTTCTCTTGCTTTGCTAATCATAAAACAGGTATTGCCTATTTGTAAGATAGAATTTGCTATCTCTCTGTTTGATGGGTTTATAGAACGATTAATTTCCTTCGCAAGAAATGCATTCTTTAAAAAGTCAATTAAAAGCTGTGGTTTATCAACAAATAAATAAGGGGTAACTGTATGAAAGTTGTCAGGTCTGTAGGTATTAAATATGTCTTCCATTGTTGGGCGATTTTTATAATAGTTGATTACTGTTTTGTCGGCTCGTAATAGAGTACGATTACACCTGAATCAAAGGTTTTAGTTTTTAAAAGTTTAAAAACTGTTCTGTCTTTAATTTTGTCAAACATGGGCAACCCTTTTCCTTCAACCATCGGATGTATACAAATTTGAAATTCGTCAATCAAATTAAGGTTTAGGAGTTGAATAATCAAACTCCTACTCCCGATTAAAATATCTTTTCCTGACTGTTGTTTGAGCTCTAAAACTTTTTTGTCAATATCTTTTGATGAAAGTTTTGCGCTATCCCATTCGCTGTTTTTTAAGGTATTAGAAAAAACAATTTTTGGTATTTTATCAATTGCTAATGCAAAGTCGTCCATTGATTTTTGACCCGAAGGATTTTTTAGTAAATCCTGCCAAAATTGCATCAGCTGGTATGTTGTCCGACCGTACAAAATAACTCCTGCATTATTTATAAGCTCAGAGTAATGTTGATGCAATTCTTCATCAACAATTCCGACAGTATGGTCGCAAACTCCATCAAGTGTCATATTGATTGCTGCAATTACTTTTCTCATATTTTTAAGGTTTATCTATTATGTTAGTATGGTTGTTTTTCTATTTATTGATTTTTAATTCTTTCAAGTCCATTTAATATTCCTCTTTTAATCAGATTTCCATATCCGTCATCTGATAAACGAAGTATGAAGGATAAAGCTAATTCATAATTCTTTTTTGCATTGTCAAAATCCTTTAGGTCTTCATGACCTTTGGCAATATTTAGATATAAAGAAGGGTAAGCACCATATACTGTTTCATCATTAATTTTTAGGGCAAGTTGCAATGCCACTTCGTCCCATTTCAGTTTATCTGTCAAGCTTTCCTGATGTCGAGCTAGATAATGAGCGGCTGTAAACTTTTCAAAGTCATTTGAAGCCTCGTTCCAGGCTTGTTCAAAATGCTTTGAAGCCTCATTTTTTCGCCCTTGTCCTTCGAGTTCCATACCTTCAGCACAGAGTTTCACTATTTTGCTGTTCGGATCATACATCATAATTATTTAATTTAAATGTGAACCACAAAATTGAGCATTCTACAATACGTTTGCATTGACATAGGTCAAATAATATTATTTCGATTTCAGTCTACTTAATGTTTCCTGTCTGATATCGAGATATGATGCCAGTATCCGGTTTGATAGACGTTGAACGTATATTGGATGCTCATTTATAAGTTTGTCGTACCTTTGTCTGGCAGAAAGAGATACCAAATTTTCTATTTTCTTGTTTTGATATAAATAAGCGGTTTCCAATAGTATTCGATAAAATTTTCCCCATGCAGGAATTTCAGAAACAAGCCGAAAAAAGTCATTATATTTTATTGAATACAATTCTGAATCTTCAAGAGTATCCATAAATTCAAAGGATGGTTGTTTAGAAATAAAACTTGCCATTGAGCTAACAATGGAATTTTCAAATGCCACAAACCTTGTTTTTTCGTGTCCTTCTTTTGTGATAAAAAATGTGCGAGCACAACCAGAATGTATAAAGTATAATTCTTTGCAGGTTTGTCCTTCCGAAAGAAGAACCGTATTAGCTTTTACAGATTTTATTTTGAAACACTCAATAATTTTGTCGAGTTCCTTTTCATCAAAGTTTGATTGGGCACTTAAATAATATTTCAGTTTTATTGACACTTAATTTATCGTTTTAATTTTTCAATGACTGATAACATCTTGGCTATGAGCGGACAGGATTTAGAAACACTTTCCTGTTAGTTGATTTCCATAGCTTGGAGGATCCGAGGGCTGTAATTCCTCAAAGATTTTCAGTAGGTGTTCTGCACAATCTGCTGCCCATAGTGTATCAAATGATGATTATAATCTGTTAAAGTACCACCACGTCTTATAGTTATGAATCTTGAATCTCTTATTTTTGGTAATATCATTATTTAACTATTTGATTATTTTAAAATATCAGCTTTTGGTCCGATTCGTTGTTTCATTTCTCGCAATATTCTTTGAATTTATTTAGTATGTAGTCCCAGCCTTGTTTACTATCCATCATTTTTAGGTAATCTTCCCCACTATTCCCGTAATTTTTAAAATTCCTATGTTCAAGTACCAAAATTGTTGACGACACATTATTTTTCTTAAATTTGATTTGGATATCACTCGCTTTCTCTGGGTTGGGGACTGGTTCTCGCTTTGGACCTATCTGCCATTTCAACTCAATTTTTTCATTTTTAATAAATTCGGTAACCGTCCCCCAATCGCACCGAAATCCATTCGGACCAATCTCTGTGCAAAGTCCGTCTTTTCTTCCGTCAATTCTAATTTCTTTCAGTTGATCTTGCGACCAGGTGTAATCTCTTGGCCACCATTCATTCAGTTCGTTCACAAACTTTTGAAAGGCAACATCGTATGAGATTCCAATTATTAAATTTTTAATTATCCGTTTCATTTATCCGTTCCTTTTTATTAGTACAATAGTTAGAATATCAAGCGTAGCATCCAGCAGTCTCATAAAATGTTTGTATTCATACAGTAAAGCTTTCTTCTCTATGTTCTCAATGACAGTTTGTATTTCAGAAATCTGCATTTTTTAAAGGCACAATGGTGGTATAAACCCTACCAGTGCTTTGTGTTTTCTTTACTTCATTTGCGCTAACACTTTTGGCAGTCTTTTTCGCAACTGTTTTTTCCATCCCATTTGCATAATCAAACTTATTAGCACCAATTTTAATCCGCTGTAACCCGAATGTTCCATGCGAAGAATCGTTCCACCGCAAGTTGGTTCCAAGTCGAAACTTAAAACGGTATCTAATTTGGTGAAAATTCCTTTTGTCATTTGGTCTGCCGTGTCGGAGTGAATTCCCGCACAAGCCAATGCCTTTTCTCCTGTTGCTTCACCACGATAGGTATAAGCGATATGCTTTTGAGGTTCAATGGTTATGATTTCGCAATGCGTGATTCCGTCCCAGCCTTTTTGGGGTTTCATTCTAAATGTGAAATTATGCCCTTGCCTTGGTTCTATATTGTTTTCCATAAACCAGTCGCCAAGATGCGAGGCATCTGTTAACGCTTGCCAAACTTTTTCAGGCGGGTAAGGTAATACGGTTTTTAGTCTGATAGTCCGCTTCATTTGTTATTAGCTTTTTCGTTTAATAATGTTTCTAATTTTTTAAGTTTTATTAACCAAAACTTGTCAAAGTGGTTAATCCATTCCTGTAGCTCCTTAAAGCCCTCTTGTTTTAAAATGCAATAGCGTTCCCTGTCAGTGCATTAATGGTTAAGCTATCTTCAGACAAAAGTTGTAAAAATCTGCTGTCTAAAGTTTCCAAACCCCGAAAGGAAAAACCGGAAGAAAATTCTATAATGTTTTTTATTTCTAAATCGCTCAATAAATAGTTTATATTCCAATACCTACCCTCAAAATGCAAAGTTCTTGCCCAAAACATGAAGTTTTTGTTATCGTAGTCAACAATAAACTTTTCTTGACGATACAATAATTCTGATGTTTGCCTTGAATAGGGAATGCGAGTATATCCCTTCAACAATAACAAATCTTTTGCCGAAGGACTAAAAGAACTAAAGTTAGGAGAGGTGCTTTCCTTGCCGGTCTTCATTTGTTAAGATTACTCACTTATTTCTATTCATATATAGTTATGCCTTGTTTTTCATTCGTTTGCGCTTGGTCTAATTTGGTCAGCCAGTTTTTTGGGAGCTACTTCACAATATGCTGTTTTCAAAACATCTTCAAATAAATCCTTATTTACTTTGTCAATTTCAATTGATGTCCAACCTTGTTTTCCCCATTGGTTGGGAACTGGATAAATGGTTGTTTTATCTATTGTTGAAAAAACGTTTTGGTCTATTTCGGAAAATTTTACGTTAGCTATTTGATTACTATTGTCAAAAGTTGCAAATATCTTCTTTTTCACTCTGAATGAAATCTTTGCAAAGTGTGGTTCTTCTGTGGTTTCAGGAAACGACAAAGCTAATTTTCGTAATGTTTCAAGTGTTACCATTTGTTGCCTTATCTTTTTACGGGTGTTAAATGCGTGAGTACGCAGAGCCATTTTTCATCGTCTCTTTTGTAAACATCCGTTATCCATTCGTCTGCTTCCATAGGTTGCCCTCGCCAAGTTCCAGTATTTTGACCACGACCTGTTACCAAAGCCATGTTACCATATACTTTAACTCTTAAAATTTCCTTCGTCATGGTGGAATGAGAAAGCTGTCCCTGTTTTAAAACGCTAAAAAAACTTTCTTGTGGAATTATTCCACCCTGGCTATCAACCAGAACCCAGTCGCTTGTTATACATTTTTTAATTTCATCAATGTTGTTAGAGACTATGGCAATATTGAAGTTGTCCTCTATCTCTTGAAACTGTTTTTTTAATTGCTCCTCTGTCATATTGCTCTTATTGATTTTCTAAAATATCTGTTGCGGTTTCACTACCGAGCTGTTCAGCTAATCCAATAAGTAGTCCTTCCACTCCACGTATGTAGCAGAGTCTGTAGGTTTTCCCAAACTGAACAACTTCCTCAACTACTTTAGCACCAAATTTCTCAAGTCTAATTAATAGTTCATCAAGATTGTCCACCCTGAACATTACACGTAGATAGCCAAGTGAGTTTACTGGATTACTCCTGTGATCAGCAATTATTTGAGGCATAAAAAATTGTGATAGTTCAAGTCGGGAATGGCCATCAGGAGTAACCATCATCGCAATCTCAACAGATTGATTACTTAGTCCTGTTACGCGTCCTGCCCATTCTCCTTCAACCATCATCCGTCCTTCTAGTACCAGTCCGATTTCTGTAAAAAAAGCGATAGCGTTATCTAGGGATTACACAACGATACCTACATTGTGCATTTCCATTAATTTACTTTTTGTCATGATTTATACTTTAAGCTATTATTATAAGTTTTTTGGCTCGTCATCGTTAGTGCTTCATTATTTCTGCCCGGCTATCATTTCCATTTAAGCGTCATTTGTTGTCCTACTTCTATTTGTTCCCAATTTTTAATTATAGAGCTGATTTCAGTTAAGATGGAGGTTAAAACATTTTCTGTCATTTTGAAATCGAGGTGTCTGATGTATTCTGTAAAATCCTGTTTAGGTATATGTCCCCAATATACAGACTGTACAGGGCCGACAATTTGTTCTATAAATCTAAGTTCTTCTGTCTGTGGATTGTCTTTGCCGAACAGTTCCTTGATTGTGTAACCTTGTGATAGCATACCCCAAAAACCTTTCATATATCCTAAATTTTTCTCAACTGCAAAATGGCAAATATCGTGGATAAAGTAAGTTTTGGTTTCAAGAGTTATTCGTTCAATTGACTGGTCATCCCTTGTTAATGTATATTCAAACATATAGTTTGTCGACTTTTTTATTTCAATTATCATTACTGGATCTATGACTTGATTACTGTAATGTTCTTCTGTCAAATTTTTTTTCGCATTATAGTGTTCTGAATTCCGGATTGATGTTTTTCAAATCCCATTTTTTCAGCAATCCGGATGGCTTTGATATTTCTCAATTTTGTTTGACCAATTATTGTTTCAACACCTAAATCCTGTTTTGCAATTATTATCAATAGTTCAAATGTAGCTTGCATATAATCTTTGCCCCAATATTCCGGAAGCAACGAACCGCCAATTTCAATTTCTCTTTTTTGTTTGTTCCAATGATGTAAGGCACAGTCCCCAATGATTAATTTTGGATGGTCTGCTGGTCTTATTGTGAAAATATATTCACACATTGAAATAATTCGCTCCGTAAATTCAGCTGGGGTTTCATTTTGTAAGAAAAGACTTTCATCAAAATTTTCGGATAATTGTGGAAGTGAATATAAGCCATACATAAAATCAGCGTCATCTCCTAATAATGGTTCAAGTATAACTCTTCTGTTCGAATACATTTTATACATTTTTTTGCCTTATTTCTGTGATACAATTCTAAGATCTTCATTGTTGTTGGTAATAACAGTCGCATTGAAGTGGTTTTCAATCTGTTGAAATTGTTGTTTTATGTTTTCTTCTGTCATTTTAGTAACTTACCTATGGAATTGAAACTGCCACTCTGCGAATATCAACCTGCTTTACTGAAACCCCAGGTGCGCTCCAATCAAATGCTGGAGGAACAACTGATTTAGCTTGGTCATGACTCTTAAAGAGAAGAAATCCAAAACCCTCCTCATCAACTGGGTCAACCCAATAACCTGCGACAAAACCTAATGTTTTTTTTAAACGCGGTAATATACTTTCTGTGAAAGTGACTGCTGCCTGAGGAGCAAGTTGAGGATTGATTTTTAATTTAATAAGAACTGCATACATTTATCTTGATTTTTCTAAAATTATTATACCTTTTGGAATTATTCGGCCTGGATATCTACAAAAAAAAATCGATTGTTAAACATTTTTAAGCTAGTCACCACTATCAGTAGTTAAGACAATATTCATTTGGCTCTAACACCTTGAAATCGTTTCAGTTGCTTTTTTCTATAGTAGTTATTCTTTTTATTGATTAATACTATTCATTAGCAGATTTGAAATTCTTCAAAAACTTCAACCGTTCCTTCATGTTTTATAATTGGACTTTTCTTTACGATTTCAACTGCTTCGTCTAAAGAATTTGCTTTGATTATTGATGTGCATTTAGAATCTTCAACTTTATCAGCAGATACAACTTTTCCAAGTGAAACTCTTCTATTATAAGTCTCCTTTTACATGCATTACACGCGTTCCAAATCTCTGTTCTTGATATTCCTTCCATTTTGTTCCTTTTCCTTCGGCCGAAAAAATATTTCTTTGGATTTTGTCATGGAAATTCCTTAAAATCTCTTGTAAAATGGCCCTAATCAGCAAATCTGTAGCCTTACATTAAAATGTTCGACTAATATCGGTCAGTCTTATAATTTTACCTTCTTTAAATTCAAAAATAGATTTTCCATTAAGTTGTAATTCTTGACCTCTTTTCATTCCATTCGGGAAGTCAATCGCCGAAATGGCAAAATATTCTATTTGAGTTTCAGTCTTTTCTCCGTTGTGTTTGAAAGATTTAACTTTTTGATGTCTTTCAGAAAAGTAACTTTTTGCTATCTCCGCTTGATTTCTAAGATCTTCAATTCCATTCAACTCCAATGAAACTTGCCCATCCTGTATATTTTGAAAAATGATTTCATCAGAAAAATGTGCTATCATCTTTGAAACGTCAAAGTTGTTATATCCTTCTAAATAGTTTAAGATAATTTTTTCCCTGTCTTTCATCGCTTTCAGAAATATTTTTTAGTCATTTAGTGAATTAACACCCTGCTCTTTAAGCTTCGCCAGTGCGTCTTTCATGGCTTTTACTTGTTCGTAAGAATGTCCCTGCCAAGCTGTTACTTCTCCTACTACTCTAAAAGGTTCTGTTGAACGATATGACATTGTTGGATTTCCCGGAAACTTCCTATCAGTTAAATCAGGGTCGTTTTCGATTTTTCCTGTTGGTTCTACTAAATAAATTCGTTCCTGCCCACTTCCCACAGCAAGTTCAGCACCCCAAATTGCAGGGTCTAGTGTTGCCGAAAGAAAAATGTATTTGGCGATTTTCTGTTTTCCATAATTGGAATTAAATCCTGCTTCAATTAAGTCGCCAATTTTTAGGTCGGCTTTTGTTCCGTGAAAATAGGTCTGTGCGAATGGAGTAGGACATAAGCTTCTTATTTTAATTTCGTTATTCGCTTCCATGTTATATTTATTTGTTTTTTGAAATTGTTTCTAAAGCTTCTGCCGTTGAATTAGCAAAATTGACATGCTTTCCTTTATTACTTTCAAAGATAAAGTCATTTAAACTTTCACTTTCAAACTTTAAAAAATCTCCAATGATTATCAAAGGCATTTGATATTGCGTGAACTTTTGAAGTATATCCCCGGCTATTTTGGTTTTTAAGTCAAAAAAATCAGGAATAATGTTCTTTGCGTGAATAATGATTTTGTCATATTCTTGATAGTATAGGTTGCCTAATAAATCTAATCCATCTTCTGTGGTTCTTAAAATTATTTGTTTCGTAAGTATTTCGGCTATCTTTTTGTTATTGACTTTGTGAGTTTCAATTTTCATCTTAAATTTTTAGGTGTTTCGTCCCTTACATTGCCGGTAACAAAATTTTATGGAAGTGCTTCATTTGGTTTATTTTACTCTTACATTTCTTTCTGCATCAATCATTGATTTCTCTCCAACAACTTTGAAATCCCCTCTGTTGCTTTTCGTCGATATTGGTTATTAAAAAATATTCTCTCAATGGATTGATATAATTTGTTTTTAGCTTTGAAACTCTTCAAGAACTTCAACCGTTCCTCCATGTTTTATAGTTGGACTTGTTTTGCGATTTCAACTGCTTCATCTAAAGAATTTACTTCAATTATTTTTGCTCCTTTAAAATTGCTTTTATAATCTTCAACTTCATTAGCAGATATAATTTTCCTAAAGTTCTTATACAGTAGGGTTTCTTTTAAATTGGCATTCCATTGTACCACGCTTGTCTGTTTTCTTTCCTTTGTTCTTCTGGTAATGGGATATTAGCTTTTCGATAAATTAGTATAAATGTCATAGTTCGTTTTGAGAACAGTTTTAAAAATGTGGTTATTTTCTCCGCTGATTTTGTTTATTAGTTCATCATCCAAATCTGCTTGACAATCCCAAAAAAGGGTTGAAAAATTTCGAGTTTAATCCTGAATCTGAAGTTCTCTAATCTCAACGTAACCATCAAACTCGTATATAGGACAACTCTTCATTACTTCTACAGCATTTTCAAAATCAACAAAATTTACTAGTAAGAAACCACCAATAATTTCAGTGCCGTTCTCACAGATACTGTTTGAAACGACATCGTCCTTTATTATCCTTCCATTAAGTGTTAAGCCACTGCCTGCATCTATAATGGTTTTTTTAAATCAAAAAAGAATGCCACTTTTTCCAGTTTTCCTGGTGTTTTCTAATAGCGGTATTGGAATGTTTTGTTGTTCTGCCATCCGGCTCCCTAAATAAAACTAGGAATTTTTTCATTTAATCTGTCTTATTATAATTGTTGTAAGCTGTTTTAATATAAAATTTCAATTTCAAAACCGAGGCATTTAGCCTGATGCACAATTGTCGGTATGTCGATATCTCCCGTTTTGGATTTAATACGAAGAATGTTGTCACAATCTTCCAAATCAAAATTTATTTCAGCCGAAGGGATTAAGTTTTCTAATTTTCTGATAATTGAATTGGCAAAGTGGTAATCCGAAACATTTGTTCTAAATACTTCAACCCGGGGTTGAGATAGGTTTTCTTTTTTTATATCGGCTTCCATATTTTTTGAATACAATCGGATAAGGATTTTAAATAAGCAAGCAAACTTAGAATGTTTACGCAATAAAAAATTGAAGAAAAACGACAAGCCAAAAAGTTTATCAAGTATTTTTTTCATAAAATTCCTACCATTGATAGTTGTATCCCAATTCCACATAAGCGGGAACCTGTGCATGTGAAAATCCCAATAATATTCCCTGCTTTTGGATGTTAATTAGGCTTCCTACTGATATTTGAACGGCTGAGTTTTTACCGATGCTTGTTGCGCCTATAAATCCGATTCTTAATCGACTTGCTGTATCGCTATACCAGCCGTCTTTAGGACCATTAATACCGGCAGTTCCGTTGGGATAGCGTTCCTCGAAAGTTTCTTTCGCTTCTGCGGAGTGTTTAATATGCGTGAACGGTGTGTATTGCCAACCAAAATCAAAACCCTTTGTCCAACGCTTTCCTCCAAATAAAGGACTAGTGCGAACCTCAAAACCAATACTATTGAAAATCCCTTCCCGGTTACAGTCATGTGCTGTATAAATATTGGTTACAGTAGTATTTGTCCATTTATCGTTTAATTTCCAATCGGCTACTGTTAAAAAATTAGCTCGCCAGGCACCGTTTGCCAAGATCAGTGGCGCAAATTTTACACTTCCTCCTAATTGAAAATTTATTGCGTTTTCTTTTTGCCCTACCGAGTGTACATAACCAACAGTTGCTACAAACCCTGGTTCAGCACCAAAAGTGATAAAAACTCGATTTACCAGAATATTTCCACTTGAGGTGTTTATAAACTGGCAAGCACCTTTTATATTTAGGGAAACCACTAGAACAATAGTGGCCGTAATCTTTAAAATTACCTTTACCGACATTCCTTTTTTATTGCAAAGCATTTTTAACCGCATCTATTGTTTCGTTTGCGTAATCTGTGAATAAGCTGATATGTCCTGCACCTTTAATAGTTGTCAAGGTGGCGGTGGGTAAAGTTTTTAAGTTTGTCTCTTGCTGAAAAGTAGCTGATAATGCGCCGCAGCTTCCTGCTATTATGGTGATAGGACGTTTAAATTTATCGATGCCCTTAGCCCAATTATAATTTTTAGGTAGATAGTAAGAGTTTTTCTGAACGATGTAGTAATGATAAGCACCGAACCGCCACATAGGATAATTTTGAATGATTGAGTTATTGCATGTCCAATGGCGAGAAGATCTTGGTAATACTTCTACGGCTTTGTAGTCGGCTGTGGCGTGGTCTTTTGATGAAAGGAACTCATTTTGCCAGAAAAAATCTTGCCCATCTAAGTAACTGATGTTTCCACCGTTTGATGTAGGTTTTAAAGCAAGGTCAAGCTTCCCCGGCTCTATTAAAATCAGTTGTTCTACATCTTCCGGATGGTTGGCGGTATAATGCGTCATCACTGTTCCTCCAAATGAATGGCCAATAAGAACAACTTTCTTGTTCGGTGCCATGGCGGCTTTAACCTCTGCGATTTCCTCATCGAAACTGTTGAGCGCTAATTCTTCTTTGGTAACTCTTTCTGAAAGTCCAGCCCCACGGGAATCCCACATCACAACATAGAAATGGTCAGCCAATTCTTTCAGCGGAAGCAATAACCTGAAGTCGCCTCCAGGTCCGCCGGGCAATATCAAAACAGGAGGATTTAATGAATCGCCAAAAGTCTGCAAGTGAATGTGTCTGTCATGTCCGGCAACATTTATTTTTATTTTGGGGTAGTGACGGATCTTGATTAGGCGGTGGGCGGAACAAGGCTGCCTGGGGATTCTGTGTTTTTCGCACAGGAGGAGAAAAAAATGAGAAATAACATCAAAGCGTATCGAATCATTTTAAGAATTATGAGGTAATCAAAAGAATATGATTTTCCTCAATTACCCTCCAAACTAAAGCGACCGATATTGTTAAAATAGAATAAAAGCGACATTGTTGAACTAATTGATGGTTTATTATCGTTCCTAAGTTTTTTGAGAAAAAATCTCAAAGGTAAATGAACCGCAAAACATCTATTTTATTCTGGGGAACCAGTGAGGGTGACTGGCTGAGAAGTAAATAGAATTTTGCTCGCTTCTTTTGGTGCTGAGCCGAAAAATGATTTGAATTCCCTGATGAAATGAGGCTGATCAGAATAACCCAATCGATAGGCTATGTCTGACAATTTTTCAAATTCGCTACGTTGGATTAAATTTATTGATTTTTGAAATTTAAGAATATGAATAAATGTTGCGGGTGCCACACCAACATATTGTTTAAACCTTCTTTGGAATTGCCTTTGCGAACAAATGAACTTCTTTCGCCAGTTCCATAGAAGAAGTTGAGGTAATATTACTCAAAATGCTTTTGATGCTTTGTTCAATTAGGAGGCCTGTAAATCTCGATTGATTGGTTCTTAGTATCAAAAAATCTGTAATTATTTCTATCGCGACAAATATATCCCGGGCATTTAATAACTGTTCGGTAAGATTGGAGCGGGCAAGGTCATCCAAAGGAATAACCGAATCTTTTACTTCATCAGCATCTATATCAAAAAGTTTTTTATTGCGAGAGGATGAAGTCTTATACTTACCATAGATGCGTTTCGGCTTGCTACGTTTACGCATGCTTTTGTATCCTGCCCGTGTACAAAGGCAATTGGGTATGCATCGCCATTAAGCAATTTAACTGCTGAATATCCACCATTATGCTGAAATATCAACCCCGGGCATCCGGACGGTATTATTTTAAACTGAGAAAAAGATTTGTGCATGATTCAGGATGAGAATACCAAATATATTTTACGTAATCTCTTAAGGCCGGTGGAGGCAAAATAATGCCGTGTCCTGCTGAAACCTTGCTTGCGGTAAATATGTTTTCTCTCATATTTTTATTAGTAAAAGTTAGACGTATTTTTCTTGACTGCATTACATGTGTTGTGCTTTTCGAGAAATTCTTCCTAATATTTCTACTAAATAATAGGTATATACTACTTCTTGTTTTTTAATAAAACTTCGTTTAAAGAAAAAAAAATACATTCTTAATTATTTAAATAATTTCTTTAAAATCACTTAATAAAGTAAGAGGATGATTATAGAGTGTTTGAAAAAACACAAATTCTGTAAACCTGTTTAAAGTAAAGGTACAAATTGGTTGTCTAAAATATAAAATTTTCATTTTTTATAAATGAAATTTGTTTTTGAGATAGGTCATCATCTTCTAAGAAAGTATTTTTTGGAAAAAGCTGAAACCAGCTATTCTGTCAGAGTTCCAAGGTTCCAACTTTGGGTACAACAAAAAGTTGGACTTGTAGGGCCTTCTCCATTGCCGTTCCTTTGCTATCGAACTTTATTAAACAACCCGACTTTAATGCCGGATTGAATTGTGAAACTGGAAAAAAATGGGAAGCGTATGTTTACAAACATTTCATGGTCGACTACATCATTGCGGTCGCCATATTAATTACGGTCTATTATCTTTATGTAGGGGTGCATTATTACCCTACTGAACTTAAAGACCTGCTGTCTGGAAAACGGACACTAAAATTCAGGGCATCTAAACCCTTTGATATAAAAGAAGAATATACCGGCCCTGCCGCTGAAAACCACCAAAACGAAGCTACTGCTTTTGAGATTACTGCGGATGAAGAATTTGCCGAAGTAGAACATCTGATTGAACGTCTGAAAAATGTGGTAGCCGAAGCTTCACAGAAGAAATTGATTCCTCAAGAATTTAAGCAATACTTATACTTGATACTCAAAGAATACCCATCATTACAAAACTCAGCACTCCGCCCATCAGTCAATGAACTGATCGTATCGGAATGCGAAAAATACGGTGCTGTTACCTTAAGCGAGGATGAGGTGGATATGTTGTGGAAGGAAGCGATGTAACAGCCCGAGCGGAGTGTATTTCCCCATCCATCCCGGTGCGGTATGGCATTGTGAGGATTAGCGGGCAATGAGATGGCGAAGCCACTCCGCTTATTTTTATCTCTTGAATCTTTAATTGATTTAAAACTATATAAACGTGTGTTATGGAAATGTGCAGTAGGAAAAAGAAAAAGTTTTAACCGAAAAAGATTTATTGCAATAAGTGCGGTTTTGATACTTACCGCTTTCAGTTACGTGGCTCTAGCCCAAGATGGTATCGCAGGTATCAATGAAGCCAACCAGAAAGTACGGAGCTATTTGCAGCAGGTACCCAACTGATGTATGCCGTGGGCGCTCTTCTCGGTCTGATCGGAGCGGTCAAAGTTTACCAAAAGTGGAACGCAGGCGATCAGGATACAGTAAGGTAGCGGCCGCATGGTTTGGCAGCTGCGTCTTTTTAAGTGGTGGTGGCCACCGTTATCCAATCCTTTTTTGGTGTTTAAAAAAACAGGAAAATGCAAAGAATGCTGAAAGAAAATTGTGGACATATATCGTCCACAACATCCCGAGCTGATGGTCAGCCTTCAGGGAGATTTCTCTGTCACAAAATACCTCGAAGGAAAAAGTAAATGGGGTCATGCCTTTGGCAGAGAATCTTTTGTCGCAAAACAGGCCTTCATATACCATTGAGGAAATATGCCTTGATGCCATGACCGAAGACCTAAAGCCTTCTAGGTTTCTCTACATCCGTTCTGTCATCGAGGAAGAATTTAATATGACTATGAGCGGTGGAGAGAAAGTGGTGTACTGACCTATGAGGTAATTAACCTGATCGAATCCTGTAAAAAATATATTCAATGGTGGCTTTAGCCTAGAAAACGAAGAGGACAGGCATCTGAAATATGCCATTATCGGGCAGATAAACGAGTATCTGAAATAAAGCGGTAAAAGAATAGTGAAAAGGAAAATGTGTGGTTATGGCTTATAATGTTTCACAAAAACTGAATGATAACATCAGTGCGATCCGTATCGCATTGGCCAATCAGAATGGCAATGCGCCATCAGCGGAGGATACCGCCAGCCTGAAAAAATATTCAGGTTTTGGTGGAATCAAAGCCATACTATATCCTTATGATAACCGGAAAGAATGGCAAGCCAATGGTGCAACCAAAGAAGACCTGAAGTTATACGTGGATATGATGCAGCTCCATGAACTGCTCCAAGAAAATTACAAGGATAAAGAATATAAAGAAATCATCTGGTCATTGCGCAACAGCGTACTTACCGCATTTATACGCCATCAGTAGTCCCACGGACTTTATACGGATTTTTAAAAGAACAGGGAATACAGCCCAAACGCATCTATGAGCCGTCAGCAGGTCCGGGCGTATTTATCGATGAAGCGATAAAGGCATTCCCTGAATTAGCGCAGGTAACCGCAGTGGAAAAAGACAGGCTGAGCGGACTTGTGCTCGCTGCATTGAACAGCACAATTCCTGTAAATACCGATACCCATATCACAGGCCTGGAAGAAGCGCCGGTTGCGGACAATGGTAATTATGACCTGATTGTCAGTAATATTCCTTTCGGTAATTTTTCGGTGTATGATGAGGCGTATCCAAATAAAGCACTTTCGGGGGAAACTACACAATTACTTTTTTGCCAAAGGGCTGGACAAGCTTGCCGAAGGCGGGCTGATGGCCTACATCACTACCGATGCTTTTTTAAACAGTCCCTCAAACAAAACAGCGAGGGAACACCTGTTTGATCATGCAGATTTTATCAGCCTGGCCGTGATGCCGGATAACCTGATGAAGGACGCGGGAAATACCGAGGCACCCAGCCATTTGATTGTCGTACAGAAAAACACCCTTAAGCAAAAGCTTTCCGTTGAAGAAGAAACATTGGTTGCAACGTTCAGATGGAGAATAGCTATGGCGGGTATTCGGTCAACCAGTACATAAATGACCATCCTCAAATCATTGCAGGAAAGAGAAAAAGGCAGGTAAGAACCAATATGGTCAGGCGCATGAAACCATTTGGCAACATGGCGATATCAATGGAATAGCAGAAATATTAAAAGAAGTTTTAAATGATGGTTTTACCAGCCGCTTTAACCCAAAATTATATGAACAGGCAAAAGCGGTACAGGTCGCAGAGGCTGAAACCATCAAAGAAAAACTGACCTACCTACCGATGCCCGAGAATAAAACGGATCATGTATCGGTACAGCTCGGATTGTTTGATACCGCCCCAGCAGAGAACATCAACAGGGCAATGGCTATATCAACCCCTTGGATGAAACCGTGGTACAGAAAGAGTCCGCTCGGATAATCGGTACGATAAGGACTACCGACAACCCTACCCATGAAAGTATCCTACTGCTTACTGCCAAACAGCAGAAGAGTAACCGCTATCTATATAAACTGCTGTCCAACGTAAAGAAGTAAATCATTTGTCTGCAAATTGGATGAATGGGGGGCTACTGGTACATGAACTGTCAGGAATATCCAATTACATCAAACAATTTGACCATCACTTCAAATATGAGGGCGACCGGACACTGGAAGGTTTTTTCAATTTTAAACAGGAAAACTTAACATCCTTTGATTCACTGAAACCTTTCTACAAAGAGGGTACCTTGGTCATTCATAATGGAAAGGTGGGAACTATCTTCAAGCCCCGACGCACCATTCCAACAGGCTGTATTCAATCCATTCGGTTAATCAACGAAGCAAAAGCATTTTACGAAAAATATATTGAATCTGCGTGATTCCTATATGGAGTTGTCCTCGAGGAAGTCTCAGGAGAAATAATTACCGGGGCTGACAGGGAACAGCTCAATGACAGTTATGATCGCTTCACTTCGCAATTTGGTCTGCTCAACAGTGCTGATAACCGGAGGCGTATTTTAGAAGATGTCGCATTCGGCATAACCGTACTTTCTTCGTTGGAACGCCGGGATGGGGACCGTTTTGTGAAATCGGACATTCTTCACCATTCCTTACAGCAAACCAAAGAACGTTTTTCAACGGACGATCCAATAGAAGCACTGGCGCACAGCTTGAACGATACCGGGAAGGTTGACCTAGATTTCTTGCAGGCTGCAATGGGGCTTAATCAACAGGATGTGATCAGTAGTTTGGGCAATCACATCTACCTGAACCCAAAAAATGATAATTGGGAAACGGCGGATGAATACCTGAGTGGCAACGTGGTAGAGAAACTTGCTCAGGCAGACCGGTTGGTCACTCAACACCCAGAGAATCCCCAGTTTCAGCGAAGCCTCGAAGCATTGGAAAAAGTACAGCCTGAGCGCATCCCGTTCGAGTTGCTGGACTTCAACCTTGGCGAGAGGTGGATTCCTAAAGACTATTATGAACGCTTTGCCACGGAACTTTTTGAGCAAAGTACGGAAATCAACTATTTTCCCTCGCTGGATGCCTTTAAGGTCAGCACTGGAATGAACATGAAGGTGGCAAGGGAATTTGCCGTTACCCCAAAAAGTGGTCGTACTACTTATGGTTATACCATATTGGAACATGCACTGGAAAATACCACACCGTTTTTTACCTATGAAGTTTCGGCAGGTGGTGGAAAAACCATCCGATTGCCGGATAACGAGGCTATCCAACTGGCGCATCAGAAGATCGAACAGATCCGCAATAATTTTGTAGGATGGCTGAACGAGCTGCCAGATGAAAACAAGAAACAGATCGAAAACCTATATAACGATACTTTTAACTGCTATGTCCTTCGGGAGTTTGATGGCAGCCACCTGAACTTTCCCGGTCTCGATAAAAAAGCATTGGGCATCAAAGAGCTTTATAGCTCACAAAGGAACGCCGCATGGCGGATTATCCAGAACAAGGGTGCGTTGGTAGATCATGAGGTCGGACTGGGCAAAACGCTGACCATGATCGTGGCTGCCCAAGAAATGAAACGCCTCGGAACAATACACAAGCCGATGATACTGGCTTTGAAAGCCAATATCAACCAGATTGCCGAAACCTATAGAAAAGCCTATCCTACAGCAAAGGTGTTGGCGCCTAGTGAAAATGATTTTACCCCTCAAAAAAGGTTAAGGCTGTTCCATGAGATCAAGAACAACAATTGGGACTGTATCATCCTTACCCATGATCAGTTCGGTAAGATTCCCCAATCCCCGGAAATCCAGAAACAGATATTTCAGTCAGAACTGGACAATGTAGAGCGTGATCTGGAAACCATCAAAGAACTCGGCGGTAATATTTCCAAAAAGATGCTCAAGGGGCTTGAAATCCGCAAGAACAATCTGGAAGGGAAGTTAAAGAGCGTGTTGAAGGATATAGAGGAGAAGAAAGATAATGGTATCAATTTTAAAGAAATGGGGGTTGACCACCTGTTTGTGGACGAATCCCATAAATTTAAGAACCTGACTTTTACCACAAGGCATAACCGGGTGGCAGGCTTGGGAAATATGGCAGGTAGCCAAAAAGCATTGAACATGCTATTTGCGATACGCACCTTACAAGAGCGGTTCGATGCGGACCTCTGCGTCACCTTTTTATCAGGTACGCCCATTTCCAACAGTCTGACAGAGATGTACCTGTTGTTCAAGTATCTCCGCCCAAAGGAGATGGAACGCCAGCAGATTGAAAACTTTGATGGCTGGGCGGCAGTATTTGCGAAAAAAACCACGGATTTTGAGTTCAGTGTGACCAATGAGATCATCGCCAAAGAACGTTTCCGTCATTTTATCAAGGTGCCGGAGCTGGCTTTGTTCTATAACGAGATCACCGATTACAAGACTGCAAAACACATCAGTCTGGATAAGCCGGACCTGAATGAAACGTTGGTAAACATCAAACCCACACCTGAACAATCGGAGTTTATCAGAAACCTGATGGCCTTTGCCAAGACAGGCAATGGGGAACTTATCGGGCGTGGGAGGCTGACACCAGAAGAAGATAAAGGTCGTATGCTCATCGCTACCAATTATGCAAAAAAAATGGCATCTGATATGCGCTTGGTAGATGAAAAAAAATACAGCGATCATCCTGAAAACAAAGTGAATACCTGCGCAAGGAAAATAGCGGAGATCTACCACCAGAGCAACGACCAAAAAGGAACGCAGATCGTATTTTCTGATATCGGAACACCAAAACCGGACCGCTTTAATATGTATGATACGCTGAAGGAAAAACTGCAACGGGATTTTGATATACCTGGGGGCGAGATTACCTACATACATGATTGGACAGACAGGAAAAAACCTGAACTGTTCCGTAAAATGAACAAAGGAGAGATACGTATTCTTTTGGGAAGTACGGAAAAAGCAGGCACAGGACTGAACGTACAGTATCGTGTAGTAGCCATGCACCATTTGGATATTCCCTGGAAACCATCGGAATTGGAACAGCGGAACGGTCGTGGGGCAAGGCAGGGCAATATGGTGGCTAAGGAGTATGGCGACAACAAAGTGCAGAACTACATCTATGCTGTGGAACAGTCGCTTGACAATTACAAATTCAACCTGTTAAAGAACAAGCAGACTTTTATTTCCCAAATGAAAAATTGCAAGCTGAACGTCCGTACCATCGATGAGGGCTCGATAGATGAGAATAGTGGGATGAATTTTTCCGAATACATCGCTATCCTGTCCGGCGATACTTCTCTGCTCGAAAAATCCAAAATGGAGAAGAAAGTGGCAGTCATGGAAAGTTTGAAAGTATCGCATTTCAGGGAAGCCAGCCGTAACAGGCACCAGTTGGAGAATCTACAAAATGAAAAGGTATCCGTCATGCAAACACTTGAAAAACTGACCGAGGACGAGGATTCCTACAAAAACAGGTTGCAATATGAAAAAGACGGGGTGAAATCGAATCCCATACAGTTGACTGGGTTCAAGTCCATGGATAGCGAAGCCATAGGCAAGCATATCATCAGTCTTTACAGAGATTGGAAGCCTGCTTCCGAATCCCAACAGGAGCAAAAAATAGGAAGCCTTTATGGGTTCGGGCTGTATATCCGCAGACAAAAAGAAGCTTACGAAGAAAATGGGATGTTCGAATATCACTATTCCAACAGCTTCTATGCCCAGCAAAAAGATGGTGGGATCAAGTACACCTATAATAATGGCCTGCCCAACACGGATAATCCGAAACTGGCCGCAAGGCATTTTTTGAATGCCATTGACAGAGTGGAAAGCCTCAAAGAAAAATATGGACGAACGCTCGGTGAACTGGATGCAGAGATTCCCAAATTGGAGAGGCTCACGGCAAAGTCCTTTTCACAGGAAGCGGAACTGCAAAAAATGAAAAGTGAACTGGCGGGATTGGAACGGGAGATTGCCATAAAGATACAGGAAAACCAATTGAAACAGCATCAGGGCCATGATGGAGAAACTGAGAATATTCCTGAAAAGATCACACCGATCATCCGGATGATGCCAGAAAAGATGGCAAGGGTTGATCAACCTACTGCGAAAAATGCAGAAGTGAAATCCGGTCAACCCGAAATGCCAAGAATGAGAAGCAAGGTTCGATTATAGACCAAAAATAGAGAATTATGGCAAACAGTGTCTATCAGATTAATAAAGGAATTAACCAGAGCATAGAGTTCAAAGGATTGAAAGCACAGTACATCTGGTATCTCGGCGGCGGGGTCATAGCCCTGCTGATCATCTTCGCGGTGCCATGTATATTATTGGGCTGCCCTTCATTTCATCTGTATCGGCATTATCCTGATCGCAGGAACGTTACTGGTCATCCGCATCTATGGAATGAGCAACAAATATGGAGAATATGGACTGATGAAAGCCCTTGCCCGTAAAGCAGGTGCCCAAAGTGCTCAAATCAAGAAGCAGGAAAGTGTTTCTGAAAAAAGAGAAGATAAGTTTTAAATGAACAAGGTAAAAAATGTGAGTGATGGAAAAAGTGTTGGATGAAATTTTACCGATCATGGATGTGGAACACGACTGCATTCTGAGCAAACAGGGAGACATAACCATTGTCTTTAAAGCGGAATTGCCAGAGATATTTACGCTCTCCGACCAGGAATACGAAGCCTTTCACCAGGCATGGGTAAAAGCCCTTAAGCTGTTGCCAAAATTCAGTGTCTTTCATAAGCAGGACTGGTTTTTAGGACAGTAGCTATCAAGCCCGACTTTACAAAAGAGGACACCAGTTTTCTTGAGCCGGAGCAGTGAGCGGTTCTTTAACGAACGCCCATTCCTGGCACATAGCTGTTATATCATGCTGACTAAAAAACCGGCGGGAAGGAAAACGGCCAGTTCCATATTTTCCAGCCTGTTGCGCAGGTCTATGGTGCCGGAAGAAACCCTGAAGCCCAAGGCATCTTGCAGGACTTTCTGGATAGTACGCAGGCCAGTTCAAACGCATACTGGAAGACAGCGGATTTATAACGCTCACAAGGCTAAAAGAAAATGACTTGCTGCAGCCACAGCCCGCAAGCTGGGATTGATCGAGAGGTATTGCTATCTGTCTGAGCGGAACGACAGCTTCCTGATGAATGATATCAGGTTCGACGAAGGGTTACAGGTGGGCGACCGCCATTGCCAGCTTTATACGCTGGGCGATGCGGCAGATCTTCCCAGCCTTATGCGGGAGCCGTATCAATTACGACCGTTACTCCACTGATAAAACAAAGTTCAGTGTGGGTTTTGCCTCGACACTCGGACAGCTTTTATCCTGCAATCATATCTACAACCAGTACATCTTTATTGAAGATGCGCAGAAGACTATCCAGAAGATTGGAGAGCAAAAGGTTAAGGTTGCAGTCGTTATCGGCATATAGCCGGGAGAACATGATTGCAAGGGACGCTACCAATGACTTCCTGAATGAAGCCATCAGCCAGCAGCGCCTTCCGGTCAAAGCACATTTCAATGTATTGGTCTGGACGGATAACCAGGAAGAACTGAAGGATTTAAAAAATAGGGTATCCTCCGCACTGGCGCAGATGGATGCCGTTGCCAAGCAGGAAACCGTTGGCGCCCCGCAGATTTTTTGGGCAGGCATTCCGGGCAATGCCGCCGACTTCCCGATGAACGATACCTTTGATACGTTCGCGGAACAGGCAACCTGCTTTCTTAATCTGGAGACAGGATACCGTTCATCATTAAGCCCTATGGGCATCCGTTTGGGCGACCGCCTGACCGGAAAACCAGTGCATGTGGACATTAGCGATGAACCCATGAAAATGGGCATCTGCACCAACAGGAACAAATTTATCCTAGGACCGTCCGGTAGCGGAAAATCCTTTTTTACCAATCACATGGTGCGCAGCTATTATGAGCAGGGAACACACATCGTTTTGGTGGACGTTGGGCATAGCTATAAGGGTTTATGCGATATGGTGAAAGGTTATTATTTTACGTACAGCGAAGAAAACCCCATCCGTTTCAATCCTTTCTTCATCAGCGAAGGTGATAGTCTGGACACCGAAAAGAAAGAGAGCATCAAGACTTTGCTGTTGGTCCTTTGGAAAAAAGATGACGAGGCTTTCAAGCGAAGTGAATATGTAGCCCTTTCGAATTCAATAAGCGGCTATTATAGCCATTTACTAAAACATCCTGAAATATTCCCATGCTTCAATAGCTTTTATTCCTTTCTGCGGGATGAATATGTTCAGGTACTCGAAGATGACCGGGTAAAGGAAAAAGATTTTGACGTCGATAATTTTTTGTACGTCCTACGTCCATATTATCAAGGCGGAGAATTTGATTACCTGCTCAATGCCACCGAAAACCTGAACCTACTGCAGGAAAGGTTCATCGTATTTGAACTGGACAATATCAAGGACCACCCCATTTTATTCCCGGTGGTAACCATCATCATCATGGAGGTTTTCATCAACAAAATGCGGAAGATGAAAGGGCTCCGCAAGATGATACTCATTGAAGAGGCATGGAAAGCACTGATGAAAGAAGGTTTTGCCGAATACATCAAATACCTGTTCAAGACGGTAAGGAAATTCTTCGGGGAGGCTATCGTGGTTACACAGGAGGTGGAAGATATTATTTCCTCTCCGGTAGTCAAACAGGCTATCATCAACAACAGCGACTGCAAGATATTATTGGATCAGAGCAAGTACCAGAACAAGTTTGACCAGATACAGGAACTATTGGGGCTTACGGAGAAAGAGAAAGCATTGGTGCTGTCTGTCAATAAATCCAATGATCCCACCAAAAAATACAAAGAGGTCTTTATCAGCTTGGGTGGTATGCTGAGCAAAGTGTACCGCACAGAAGTCAGTCCTGAAGAATACCTGGCCTATACCACAGAGCAAAGTGAAAAGCTAAAGCTGATGCAATATGCCACAAGGTTTGGGGGCGACCTGCAAAAAGGCATTACCGCAATGGTGGAAGATATGAAAGATAAAACTTAAAAACACGGACTGATGAAACCATCCCGATGCAATCGGGATGGTTTCATCCCCTTTAAAAAAAATAAAACGATGAAAAAGTATATAAGAACCCTATTGTTTGCCCTTTGCATCTCCTTTACGGTCATCCCGGCAAAGCAGTCACAGGCACAGATCCCGATAATGGAGATCATCAAGGCAGGCGTAAAGAAGGTCATTAAAGCCATTGACCTTAAAATCCAGAGGTTACAGAACAAAACCATCTGGTTGCAAAATGCACAGAAGACACTGGAAAATGCGCTGTCCAAGCTGAAATTAGGTGAGATAGCCGATTGGACGGAAAAGCAGAAAGAGCAGTACCGGAAATATTATGAGGAACTGGCAAAAGTTAAATCAGTCATATCCTATTATCAGCGCATCCGGGACATCAGCCAAAAACAAGTGAGGCTGGTCAATGATTATAACAAATCTTGGCAACTCCTGCGTCAGGATAGCCATTTTTCATCGGATGAAATAGCTTACATGGCCAATGTCTATTCCGGTATCCTGCAAGAGAGCTTAAAAAATATTGACCAGATTTCCCTCATCGTAAAATCGTTCTCTACACAGATGAGCGATGCCAAAAGACTGGAACTGATCAATAACGCGGCTGACCAAATCGATGCAAATTATGATGATCTGACACGCTTTAACCGACATAACATGCTCCTCAGCCTGCAAAGAGCTAAGACCAAACATGAAGTGGAAATGGTAAAAAAACTTTACGGACTTTTTTAAATATAGCAATTATGAAAAAGATATTATTGATCATCCTACTGTTCACATCGGTTGCAGGCAACCTTCGGGCACAAACCTTTTCAGAATGGTTCCGCCAAAAAAAGACACAGAAAGAATACCACTTACAGCAGATTGTAGCCTTGCAGGCGTATATAGAGTTTGCGCAAAAAGGATATAAAATAGCCAAAGGTGGACTTTCTACGATCGGAAGTTTTGCAAAAGGGGAATTCAACTTACATGGCGACTATTTCAATTCGCTGAAAATGGTAAACCCTAAAATAAAGCAGTATGCAAAAATAGCGGACATTATCGCCATGCAACTAAAAATTGTACAGGATTATCACCGTAGTTTAAATCAGATACAACAGGGCAAAGCATTCAATAATGAAGAACTCGATTACATACGAAGTGTTTTTGGCAGGCTGCTGGATGACTGTGGAGAAACCCTTGACGAGCTTATTGAAGTTACGACCGACGGCAAATTGGAAATGAAGGATGATGAGCGCATGGCCAGGATTGACAGGCTTTATCTGGACATGCAGGATAAATACACCTTTTCGCAGCGTTTCGGTAACGGGACCAAAACCCTCGCTTTAGCAAGAGCCCAAGAAAATAAAGAAGTAAAAACCAGCCGTGTGTTACAGGGCATTAAAAACGAACAGCCATGAAAATCCCGAAAACACCTTCAAATGCTTTAAGAACTAAATCAAACACCATGAAAAATAGATTGATAATCATATGCCTTACCTTTTTTGGACTGCTGTCCTTCGAGCAGGCATCAGCGCAAAGCGATGAAGCAGCGCAACTATTGCTGAACGTGGAAAAACTGGCGCAGTTCAAACAGATCCTCAGCGATATGAAAAAAGGCTATCAGGTCATAGAAGGTGGTTATAATGCCATCAAGGATGTATCGGAGGGGAATTTCAGTATCCATAAAGCTTTTCTTGATGGACTGATGCAGGTCAGTCCGACCGTACGCAAGTATAGGCGTGTAGCAGACATCATCAACTACCAGGTCATACTGATCAGGGAATACCGGAACGCTTTTGATAAGTTCAGGCGTGACAATAATTTCAATGAACAGGAACTGACCTACCTCGGGCAGGTATACAATAACCTTTTCAAGGAAAGCCTGCGCAATCTGGATGAACTTGCAGGAGTGATTACAGCAGGAAAGATGCGCATGAGCGATGATGAGCGTCTGCAGGCAATCGACCGTATTTATTCGGATATGCAGGACAAGTTACAGTTCCTTCGGTATTTTAACAATAACACCACGGTACTGGCGGTACAACGGGCAAAGGAGAAAAATGATGCGGAGACCCTCCGTAAAATATATGGATTAAACAATTAAAATTAGTGTTATGGCAAAGTGTAGAAAGGCCACCTGGATGGTGGCAGTGGGATTGATATTGCCTTGTATGAGCCATGCCCAGGGAATGGGTGATGAAATGAACGGGCTTCATGGTGTGCTTGACCGATTGTATGATGAGATGATGCCGTTGTGCAGTCAGCTTATCGGAGTGGGTCAGGGAATAGCAGGTTTTGCGGCAATCTGGTATATCGCCTCCCGTGTTTGGAGGCACATCGCCAATGCCGAACCGATTGATTTTTATCCGCTCTTCCGCCCGTTTGTCATCGGTTTCTGCATCATGATATTTCCATCTGTACTCGGGCTGATCAACGGCGTGATGAAACCCACCGTGACGGCAACCGCGGGGATGGTGCAAGGTTCGGACAGAGCGATAGCCCTGCTCTTGCAAAAGAAAGAGGAAGCCATCAAAAAAACAGATGCCTGGCAGATGTATGTAGGGGAAAGCGGGAACGGCGACCGTGACCGCTGGTTTAAGTACACCCATGATAACGCCAATCCATCAGAGGAGGGGGTTTTTGAAGGAATTGGCAATGACATCAAGTTTGCCATGTCAAAGGCATCCTACAGTTTCCGAAACTCGGTCAAGGAATGGATGAGCGAAGTGCTCAGGGTATTATTTGAAGCGGCGGCATTGTGCATCGATACCCTGCGGACCTTCCAACTGATTGTACTGTCCATACTTGGACCGCTGGTTTTCGGTATCGCGGTTTTTGATGGCTTCCAGCATACCCTTACCGTCTGGCTGGCCCGCTATATCAATATCTTTTTATGGCTTCCTATTGCCAACATCTTCGGCAGTATCATCGGCAAGATACAGCAGCAAATGCTGGAACTTGATATTTCTCAGGTAAACAACCATGGGGACACTTTTTTTAGCCGGACGGATATGGCCTACCTGATTTTTATGATCATCGGTATCGTTGGCTACTTCACTGTTCCTTCTGTTGCCAACTATATTGTACATGCAGGTGGCGGAGGTGCATTCGGGCAAAAAGTTACCAGCCTGTTCAGCAGTTCTTCCAGTACCGTGATCAATACTACTTCATCCGGTGCAGGGATGGCGGTGGATGCAATGGGCAATGCGGCAAGCCGTATTGCGCAAAGCATGTCAAGTAGTGGGACATCAGAACCCTATTTTAAAGATAAAGACCCTTCTTCCAATTATATGGGCGATAAACTTAAAGGTAATTCTTAATTAAAAACGGAGGTATTATGTTCAGTAAGATGAAAAATATAGATATGGCATTCAGGCATGTACGGGGCTTCACAATGCTGGTTATCACAGGATGTGTGGTACTATGCTGTTTTGCACTTTACAAGAGTTTCAGTCTGGTGTCTGAGATGCAGGGAAAGATATACATTCTTGCCAATGGAAAGGCATTGGAAGCTTATTCCTCAGAAAGAAGGGATAATATCCCGGTCGAGGCAAAGGATCAGGTAAAGACCTTTCATGTGCTTTTCTTCACGCTCGATCCAGATGATAAGGCCATACAGGCCAACATCACAAAAGCACTGTATCTAGCCGATGGGAGTGCCAAAAGGGCTTATGACGACCTGAAGGAGAACGGCTATTATGCCGCGCTGATTTCCGGTAATGTCAATCAGACCATTTCAGTTGACAGTGTGACCATAGACATTAATGAGTACCCATATCACTTTCTCTGCTATGCTACCCAAAGCATTACCCGCCCCACGAGTATTACCACACGCAGTTTGGTTACCGAAGGTGCATTGCGCAATGTGTCAAGAAGCGATAACAACCCTCATGGCTTTTTGATCGAGCGGTGGAACATTGTTAAAAACAGCGATTTGAAAACAGTAAAAAGAGGTCAATAAAACTGAAGACTATGAAATTCTTATTGAAGTGCAAAAGAGACGGTGTGCCAGAAGGGCAAAAGGAAAATAAGGTTTCCAAAAGTGTACAAGTGCTTTATACATACGTTCAGGGTGCATGGGCAGATTGGATGGGGAAACGAACAGCAGGACTTTCATCCCGTAGTTGGAAGATTGTCCTCGCTCTTTTTGTGCTGCTCACCGGAGGTTATTGTATTTACCTCACGGTAAATGGATTTATAGCTGACCATAAAATGTTTTCTATCATCCAAATCAAGAAGCCTGGTCATCTGACCGAAACAGGAGATGCCAAAACAGCAATCCCTAATGGATCTGCAGCCGAATACAGGCGCATCCACAACATTAAAATGTATATGGACAGCCTCGCAAGAAGTCCAACAGGGAGAACGGCTTATGACAGTATTACCTATAAGCGCCCCGGACTCATGGATAGTCTGCGCTATATCGACAATAATTATCAACAAATTAAAAACAGATAAACATGGAAAAGCAAGTAAAAACCCTAAAAATGATCAGGCAACGCAGGTTTATGCTGGTACTGCCATTACTCGCTCTGCCTTTTATTACCCTGATGTTCTGGTCACTCGGCGGCGGCAAAGTACAACAGGCAGAAGCCCAATCCGAAAAAAAGGCAGGTTTTAATACCAATCTTCCGGATGCCAATCTAAGAGATGAAAAGCCGATGGACAAAATGAGCTATTATGACCAGGCGAAATTGGATTCGCTAAAATTTCAGGAACTGATAAAAAATGATCCCAACTATGGGAATCTGGAAATCTCAGATACTACGGGGATAGTTGATCAAGATAACGGTACGTCGCTTGGTCTGTCCACCAAGAGAGGATTGAATACATCGCTAAACGGTGGCAGCTTCAACGATCCCAACACTGAAAAAATCTACCGCAAACTGGCTGAACTCGATAGGGAAATGAAAAACCCTGCGGACATCAACAAAGAAAATGCGGTATATCAGAGGGATAATCCGACTTATCATAAGGATGCATCGACCGATACCGAGGATGTCGATCGACTGGAGAAAATGATGCAGTCCATGAGCCAGTCAGATGGCGAAGACCCTGAAATGCAACAGTTGAGCGGTATGTTGGAAAAGATACTGGACATACAGCATCCCGACCGTGTGCAGGAAAGACTGAGGCAAACTTCTGAATCCAAACGTGGGCAGGTATTTGCCGTTTCCGACAAAGGAAAAGAAGACAGGATTTCTTTACTACAGACCAACAAGGAAGTTCCAACCGCTAACGGTTTCTATTCACTGGACGACAAAGCGGTTGCTGATGAAAATCAGAATGCGATACAGGCGGTTATTCACGAAACCCAGACTATCGTGGATGGCGCTACGGTTAAGCTGAGGCTGATGAATGATATTTTTATCAATGGAGTGCATATCCCAAAAGACAATTTTCTGTTTGGTACCGCATCCCTCAATGGCGAAAGACTGGGCATTAAGATAAGCAGCATCCGTTATAACAACTCACTGTTCCCCGTCGAACTTTCGGTTTATGACATGGACGGGTTGGACGGGATTTATATCCCCGGGGCCATTACAAGGGATGTGGCAAAACAATCCGCCGACCGTTCTTTGCAGACTTTCGGAATGACCTCGCTTGATCCATCTTGGGGTGCACAGGCGGCTGGTGCAGGTATAGAAGCGGCCAAGACCCTGTTGAGCAAAAAAGTAAAGCTCATCAAAGTGACCGTTAAGGCTGGATACCAAATTCTGTTACGTGATGAGAATCAAAAACAGGACTCATCCAACTGAACAATTCAAAAACTATAAAAATCAAAAAGATGAAACCGCCGGAGGCTGCTTCATTTCCTTTAAAACTTAAAAATAGATACAATGAAAAAGATTACTGCAATGATGATAATTGGGATTTCCCTGTTTTTTGTTATACCCAGCGCAAATGCGCAACAACCGTCCGATGTTCAGGTAAAAAGTATCGAACCTTACAGACTGGATATCGCATATTCCAAAACCAGCAATATTATTTTTCCTTATGCCATTATCAGCGTGGACAGAGGAAGTAAGGACGTACTGACGCAAAAAGCCAAGGGGGTTGAAAATATCCTTCAGGTAAAAGCGGCCAGGGACAGCTTTCCTGAAACCAACCTGACCGTAGTTACGGCAGATGGCAAACTTAATTCGTTTGTTGTCAATTACGCCAGTCAGCCAGCCGTCCTTAATCTTTCATTTTCTGGAGCAAAGGCAAATACGATTTTCCTCTCACCCGAAAACGTCAATCAGGCAGAGATACAATCCTATGCAAAGGTAGTGGCCACCCATAAGAAAAAGGTAAGGGGCATTAAGGATAAAGATTATGGAATCTGCCTAAGGATGAACGGTCTGTTTATTCAGGATGAGGTCATTTACCTGCGTATCAATATCGAAAATCAGTCGAACATCAGCTACGATATTGACCAGTTACGCTTTTTTATCCGTGACCGGAAAAAAGCAAAGCGGACTGCAACCCAAGAAATTGAGATCAGCCCGGTATATATTCAGAATGATACGGATAAGATTGATGGCAATTCGGGTCAGACGATGGTTTTCGCACTGCCCAAGTTTACCATCCCCGATAAAAAGTATCTCGCCATACAACTGATGGAAAAAAATGGGGGTAGAAACCTACAGCTAAAAGTAAGCAATGCGGTAATTGTAAACGCCAAACCTTTGGCGCATCTAAAATAAAAATTTCTGTCATGGCTATAGAAAAAATTACATCAGCTGATTTGCTCGGGATAATTAAGGATGAACTTTCGCGTGATCATCACTGGGTGGCTTATCATAAATCATTACATCAATTAGAGAAAGGCGGAATGCGTTTTTTCAAGGAAAAAGAAGAGGCAGATGATTTTGTCGCCCATAATATGAGCGACCATCATTCTTTTGAAGTCATCCATGTGAGCTCCGTTGAAGATATGCTCAAACAGATTCGGATAGAATATCCGACACCTCTAAAAGAGATGAGAAATCCAGATGCAAACCCATTATATGATCCAGATGGCAACGACTTTACAGATGCCTTGATAGACCATATAGAAGAACAACAATTAATCAATAATTCAAAAAGAAATGTTATGAACCAGAAAAATTTTGAATACCTGAAAGATCAGGTAAAATACACCGGTTTTGGTGAGGGTCTCGAAAATGACCTAAGACAAAAGATAGAAAAGGGTGATACGGACTTTAAGTTGAACCATACTGCAAAGTATGGTGAGGATACTTTAAACGCACAACTCAGTTTTAGTAAATCGAAACAGAGCGACATGTATTTCTTCAATTCTTACCATGTCAGCTTGCAAAAGGAAAATACCGCTGAGAAAATGGAGCAGAACTTTTATATCAACAAAGGCAGCAACATTACCTTAAAGGAAGCTTACAACCTAATGGAAGGCAGAGCTGTAAATAAAGACCTCACAAATAAGGAAGGTCAGCTTTACAATGCCTGGTTGCAGATGGATTTCAAGCAGAGCGACGAAAAAGGCAATTTTAAGCTCAAACAGTATCATGAAAATTATGGCTATGATCTGGAAGCGGCATTGGGCAAACATCCGATCAAAGAGTTAGGGAATGATGAATTCAAGTCCAACCTCATGGATTCCCTCAAAAAAGGAAACCTTCAGTCGGCAACTTTTCAGAATGGCAGTACGGAACAAAAGCAATACATCGAAGCCAACCCTCAGTTTAAGACCATCAATATTTACGACACCGGAATGCAGCGACTGGACAACCGCCAGCAGAAATCAGAGAAAGAGGCACAGGGAGAAAGCAGTTCGGTTAAACAGACTGGTAAAAAAGAAAGGCAGGGAGCTGTGGAAGATGATGGCCCAGAGATACCCAAGACTGCGAACAGAAGAAAGAAAAGGCAAAGTGTGACTTAAATGAGTAGGGACATGGATAGGGCAAAACCATTGGCTGACTTTTTTTTTGCGATAAAGAAAGACGGCCGTATCAGCATCACGCACATTGGTATCTATGCTGCCTTGCTACAATACCGTATGGATAATGGATTTGCGAATCCCATTCAGGCATTCAGCCGTGAAATCATGCAGATAGCCAAAATATCTGCACCGATAACCTACCATAGGTGTATCAGGGAATTGAGCGAATATGGTTATGTAAACTATAAACCGTCCTTCAAGCGCAATCAGGCAAGTAAGATTTACTTTCCTGATTGAACATAAGCTTATGAGATTACAAATTCAGCAAAGCCCGTAAGGGCTTTTGCTGTCTAAGAAAAGGAGGTGTGAAATGGAAAATGTGAAAGAGGAAACCGCCGGGATGGACTACGAAATATTGAAAAATAACCATCAGTTTGAGCAGGAAAAAGAACAAAAATTCGTAAATTTAATCATCGAAATAATAGTGTCATCTACATTAAGGGAGTATTATGAAAAGAGCGATCAGGTATCTGAGGTTTAGCCAGTTGGGACAGAGCAACGGCTCGATAGAAAGACAGGAACTTTATACAGATCAATGGATAAAATTCAACGATATAGATCTTGTGGATACGTTCATTGACCGGGGCAAAAGTGCAAGGACATTTGACAGACCGGATTTCATCAAACTACAGGAGTTCATCACTAAGCATTATAAGGCAGTCGATTATTTATTGGTCGATCAGTTGGACAGGTTTAGCCGTGATGCCGGGGAAGCGATGAGTATGGTGAAGAAGCTCCAAAAAAAATATAACATCCAGGTTGTCAGCGTCACGGAGGGAATTACATTTGATTACGATACCCCCGGAAGCTTTTTTAGGGCAGGCTTACAGCTGTTGCTTGCAGAAGAGGACAATATCAACAGAAGCATCAAGGTAAAAGGGGGCATCTATACAGCCAAAGCTAAGGAAGGCCGCTTTGTGTTCAAGAACCCGCCTTTTGGATACAGGAAGCAGGGCGAAAGGAAAGAGCGCCGACTGATAGTTGAGGAGAAAGAAGCCAAAATAGTTCGGTTTATTTACGATGCTTATTTAAGGGAACTGCCCCTGTACAAAATCAAAGAGAAGGCTTATGAACTGGGATTCAATAGAAAAGGCAATATGGCTATCGAAAGGGTACTTTCAAACCCTGTATATGCTGGTTTGCTCAAAGTTGAAGCCTACAAAGAATATCCAGGGGGATTGTTTCCAGCCATTCATGAGCCGATCGTAGATATTTCTTCTTGGCAGATGGTGCAGAGCAAGATGAAGAAACCTGAAAAGACAAGAGCGATCATTGATGATGAAATACCTTTACGTGGGATATTGAAATGCCATTGTGGGAACCCGTTATCAGGTGCCCCTTCACGTGGCAAATCCGGAAAGTATTTTTATTATTATAAATGCAGATTCTCCAAACACAACAACATCAGTGCGATCAAGGCACACAACCAGTTGCTCGATGCATTTGAGATGATGAGCCTTAATAGTTCGAAGGTGCATGAGATAAGGGATGGCAGTAAAGCATCTGTAGAGATAGAAATGAAAGCCAATAAGCGTAAGGTTTTTGATAAGAGACATGAGTTGGAAGATGTACAGGAAAAGCTTTTTTCTGTCGAAGAAAAATGGATCAAGAACGAGATTACCAAGGATACTTATGAAAGGTGGTATTCCACTTACAACCACACCATCCTGAACCTAAAAGGGGCCATTGAACGACTGGGAGAAAATCAGGGTAGGGCATTTGCGATACTTGAAAAAAACCTCGACCTGCTGGCTGATATGAAATTTGTTTATACACAGGCAGGAACTATCCAAAAGAGAGAACTCGTCCGCATGGTGTTCGACAACAACTTATACTATCAGGATGGTATTTATCGAACACCCACAATGATGGAAATGTTCAGTCATAACTCGTTGTTAATGAAGGAAAAAGGATGTTTAGTGTATGAAAAAAAAAGGGATGATTTTTCAATCATCCCTTCCAGCGGAGAGCTAGGGATTCGAACCCCAGGAACCTGTAACAGTTCAACAGTTTTCAAGACTGCCGCAATCGACCACTCTGCCAGCTCTCCGCCGCAAAAGTACGAAAGGGAAAGAATCTGACAAATTAAATTTGAGATTCCATTCCTGTTTTTAAGCCCATATCCTGTAAATAATTCATCATCAGAACATTAAGTTTGAATAAAAATCACCTGACCCTATCATTTATATCAAATTTAATTTAGTCAACGGAAGTCTGATTGTGTTTTTGGTCTTTTTTCTCGTTTTATTTGTGTAGGATTAAAGATTAGTGTAATTTTCACACACCATGTCAAAACTAACAACTCAAATTGGTTCGAAAGAGACGGTGTTTAAAAACGAAGTCACTACAAAATTCGATCTTTATAACAGCCTTTTTCTCACTTTACCCTTTTATCAGGTAAAAAAAACAGGACTGGCCCTGCCATATTTCTTTAGTCATTGCGAAGAGGGTATAGAGCAACATCTGCATCCTGACGAGATTATAGAGTCCTTTTTCACGAAACAAAAGGGATTGACAGATCATCAGGAGATCATCGATTTACTTTTTCGTTTCATACAGTATATCGAAAGACAGGTGGTGCTTTTTGATGCGGTAGAAGATGCTGCTTTTTCAAAAATAAACGGCAATGAGGAAGCAACTTCTTTAAGCAGCTTAATGAATAAAGCCATTGAGGACGAACACTTTTATAAAAAAATACAGGACAGCTTACAGGAGTTTAAATTGAGGCTGGTGCTTACTGCGCATCCAACACAATTTTATCCCGGACCAGTTTTAGGCATTATGACGGATTTAACAGATGCCATAAAAGTGAATGATGTAAATGCCATTAACCTGTTGTTACAACAACTTGGTAAAACACCCTTCTTTAAAAAAGAGAAACCCACCCCGGTGGATGAAGCCATCAGCCTCGGCTGGTATCTGGAGAATATCTTATACCAAACCGCATCCACTGTTCATAACCTGCTGGAAGACACCTTTAAGTTAGACTTGGCTAACCACAGCTTAATCGAGTTGGGATTCTGGCCTGGAGGTGACCGGGACGGAAATCCATATGTGACCTCTTCCACTACTGAAAAAGTCTCTTCATTTTTAAGAAAAGCACTATTCAGGTGCTATTTCCGGGATTTTAAAAACATGAAACGTCGTGTGACATTCAATGGTGTGGAGAAGTACATGGAAGTACTGGAGCAGATGATTTACGCAAACGCCTATCATTCAAAACCTCAGGAGAAAGACATCAAAGAAGATTTGCTGGAGAACTTAAGGAATATCAAAAGAGTGCTCAGAGATTATCACGACAGCCTTTTCACAGATATTGTGGAGGACATGATTTGGAAGGTTAAACTCTTCGGATGTCATTTCGCTTCATTGGATATCAGACAGGATAGCCGGGTTTTAAGAACGCTATTTGAAGAATGTATGGCTTCGGATGAGTTGAAAAAGCTTATTCCTGCTGACTATTTGGAATTACCCGAAGAGGAAAAGATTAAGGCCATCCCTTTAGAAGAAGCCAATTTTAAATCCTTTGAAAACTTCGCTGATTTAAGCAAAGATAGTTTGGAGGTGATCCGGCTCATTAAAGAAATGCAGCATAATAACGGAAAAAGAGCTTGCCATCGTTTCATCATCAGCAATTGCCAGAAAGCTTCTGATATTTTACAACTTTTTCAGTTATTTCTTTGGAGCGGCTGGAAAATGGAGGATCTGGATGTTGATTTGGTGCCGCTTTTTGAAACCATAGATGATCTGAAGGTTGCAGATAAAATTATGGATAGTTTATATAATCATCCCGTTTATCAAAAGCATTTAGAAAGAAGAAAGAAAAGGCAAGTGGTGATGCTTGGTTTTTCTGACAGCACAAAAGATGGCGGTTACCTCATGGCCAACTGGTCTCTTTATTCAGCGAAGGCAAAGCTAACTTCCATTTCAAGAAAGAATGGAATTGATTTGGCTTTCTTTGATGGGAGAGGAGGGCCTCCGGCAAGAGGGGGGGGCAAAACTCATAAATTTTATGCATCTTTTGGAAAAGATGTAGCTAACAAACAAATACAAATCACTGTTCAGGGGCAAACCATCAGTTCTCATCATGGAACCTTCGAAAGTTCCATCAATAATATGGAGCAGCTGATTCACGCAGGGATCACTTCTGCCTTGGAAAGACAGAACGCTAACACGATGGATGAGCGGGAAAAAGCGCTGTTCAGCGAGATGGCTGAGAAGAGTTATGATTCATTCATGAACCTGAGAAAGCATCCCTTGTTTTTAAAGTTTTTGGAAGTGCAAAGTCCGCTTAAAATGCTTTCACAGATAAACATCAGCAGCAGGCCGGTAAAGCGTAATTCGGATGCAGAATTAAAACTCGAGGACCTCAGAGCCATCAGCTTTGTGACTTCTTGGGGGCAGCTGAAGCAGAATATCCCCGGATTCTACGGGGTTGGCTCGGCGTTAAAGTATATTAAAGAACATGGCGACTGGCAACAGGTGAAGGATTTGTACACCCATTCGGATTTCTTCAGAACTGTGATTGATAATTGTATGATGTCTATGACCAAGGCGGATTTCAGGCTGACCACTTATTTGAAAGATGATGAAACTTTCGGAGAATTCTGGACCTTATTAAAAAGAGAATATGATCTTACGGAGAAATTGATCCTTGATTTAACCAATACAGCCGTTTTGATGGAGAAATACCCGACAGAGCATCAATCGATCCTGGTTCGTGAAAAAATCACTTTGCCATTAGTGATCATACAGCGTTATGCCATCATTAAAAGTTTGGATGCTGACGTAAGCACGGAACAAAAGAAGATTTATGATAAGTTGATTTTAAGAACACTTTACGGTATCGTGAATGCGGCAAGAAATTCAGCCTAAACAGCTTTCGTCATGTTTGAATTCATTTCAGCACCTCATAAGATAAGATTATATACAACATAAAAAAAGCCGTTTCAGAACTCTCTGAACGGCTTTTACTTTTACTTTTCAGCTTTTAAGCTTTATTTGAAATCATCAACAGTCACGTCTCCATTCACTTTAGCATCAACCACCTTCATCTCTAAAACCTGTTGCTGGCCACCTGCAGAAATGGTTAGGGCATTCACATATGGGAACATGATATCTCCTAACTTCCTGTAATCAGAATAATCTGTAGTGGTGGCCACGGGACCCTCTGTATTTTCTTTTCTCACTAGTAATTTACTGCTCACGTCATAGTATTCGGTACTTGATTTTCCACTTGGGGAGGTAATCTCAACTTTATAGGCATCAGATCCATTCACTTTCTCCACTCCGGACACTTTAGTTTTGAAAGCCGGATTCTTCAAATAATCCAGCTGCTCAAACAAGCCAGTGATGTTGTTTTTTTCCTTCACTTCATCCACAGTCATTTCCTTCTTATTTCCCATTTGCGCCTGATAACCTGCTTTTCCGTCAAAAACACTTTTCATTACCGTGTTTCCACCCATCGTGATCTCAGTCATTTCCAGGTTAGGGGCCATCGCTTTGTAAGAAGCATTTAAAGCCATACCCTGCATGCTCAGGGTCATGGTGGCGTTTATGGATTTTACTTTCTGTAAGGCATCCTTTCCGCCAATGGCATTCACGTAGGACTGAAAGATTTCCGGTGCTGTGACATTTACCGCTGTTGAAGTGGTTTCAGTGACTGGATCGGCATATTTATCATATAAATCAACAGCATAGCCTAATTTTTTGATTCCGTCCAGCATTTGTGAGGTGTTGCCCACCACTACCACACGAGTGTTTTTATAATTGAAATATTTTTGGGCCACTCGCTGTATATCCTCCTTGGTCACTGCATTTATCTTTTGAAGATAAGTTCTGTAAAAATCCTTAGGAAGATTGTTGATGAGAATGTTTCTGGCATAAGTTGCAGTACGTGAAGAGTTCTCCATCCCTAAGGCAAAAGAACCATTGTATAGCGCTTTAGCTGTGGATAGTTCCTCATCGGTCACTTTAGTGGTTCTTAATTTCTCGATTTCATTTAAAAACTCCACCACAGCGCTATCAGTTTTTGCAGTTCTCACAGATGCTGAAGCGGAAAATGTACTTTGATACCTGCCAGCACCAGCACTGGAGTAAGCACCGTAGGTAAAGCCATGTTTCTCCCGTAAATTATTGAACAGACGACTTTCTGAACCTCCGCCCAAAATCTGATTCGCTATCAGAACCGGGAAGTAATCAGGATCATTCATTTTTAAATCCACTAAATTGGTGACTGTGATTTCAGACTGAACGGCATTCGGCATGTCCACCACATCAATCTCTGTTTTAGCGGGATTAGCTACTTTGGTCAATGTGGGAAGTGTCAAAGAATTTCCTTTCCAGTTTCCAAAAAGGCTTTCAGCCAATTTTTTAGCTTCTGCTGGCTTGATATCTCCGGTTATTGTTAAATAAGCTCTGGAAGGAGTGATATATTTGTCATATGCGGCTTTCACATCTGCCAGCGTTAAAGCGTTCACACTTTCCTCTGAGGTGAACTCACCGTATGGATGATCTTTCCCATAAGTTAAGGCATTGATGACTCTTCCGGAAACGGCTTTCACATTTTTCGCATTGCTCTTTAGTCCTGTGATGGTTTGGGATTTGATTTTATCAAATGATTCCTGAGGAAAGGAAGGGTGTTTCAATGCATCGCTCATCAGCTCAAAAGCTTGATTAAAATAGCGGGTAAGTGCCGCGGCGCTGCCTCCGGATGAACTCAAATAAACATCTGCACCAATCCTTTCCACAGCTTCATCAAACTCGGCTTTAGACATGTCTGTGGTCCCTTCATTCAACATCTGACCCATGATTCCCATCACGCCTGCTTTATCACCTTCGGTAACCGGACCTGCATCTATATACAAGCTGGCAGACACTCTTGGCAGTTTATGATCCTCCACCACCAGAACAGTGATCCCATTGCCTAATTGATAGGTGGAAGGATCATTGAATGTGATGACAGGAGCAGGACCTGCTACTGGTTTTTTTGTTCTATCTATAGTCACTTGTGCACCTGCCTGATAGCATAATAAAGAGGCGAAGGCAAAACTTATAATCTTTTTCATGTAAGTATTTTTTAATTATACCGTGTGATCACAGTTAAAATGAATCATTAATTATTGAGCTGCTGCTGGTTTTGGCAAATAATAAAGAACCAGTCTGGAGTTGGGTTGTAAATATTTTTTAGCCACATCTTTGATGTCCTCTCTGGTCACTTTTCTGATTTCATCCAGTTCTTCATTGATGTGGTTGGTGTCCTTATCATAAAAAGTATAACCATCAGCTAGATTTTCAGCAACACCTAACATTTTTGAATTAGCTGTCACATAGTCATTTTCAAATTTATTCTGTATTTTCTGATATTCTTCTTCAGTGATTAAATCTGTTTGCAACTTTTTGACCTCAGTATCCACATCAGCAAGCAAAGTGTCTAAAGGAGTGTTGCCATTTGGCAGCGCATAAGTGATGTAAGCCCCATAATCTTCCAATGTGTAGTTGATGGCTCCAACTTGCAATGCGTTCTTTTTTTCATCTACCATTTTCTTATATAATTTGGAGCTGGATCCGCCAGATAGAATAGAGGAGATCATTTCCAGGGCTTTGGCATCTTTGCTCGCCAAACCAGGAATGCGGTAAGCTGCCATGATTGCCGGAAGCTGGATATTGGCATCATAGGCCGTATCAACCATTGGTATGGTAATAGGGGTTTCTTCGATCTTTTTATAATTGATGGGATCTCCTTTGGGAATGGCAGCAAAGTAGGCACTTACCAGATCCTTGGTTTTAGCAACATCAATATCTCCGGCAATGGATAACACGGCATTGTTTGGGATATAATATTTATGAAAAAAAGCCTTGAATTCATCCAGTTTAGCAGAATCCAGATCGGCCATTGAACCAATGGTTTGCCAGGTATATGGATGTTTGGTGAATAACCTCTTGAAAATCTCTTCGGCGAAATGACCATAAGGCTGATTGTCGATTCTTAATCTTTTCTCCTCTTTAACCACTTCATTTTGTGTTTTCACGCCTATTTCATTGATCACGGGATGCATCATCCGTTCACTCTCCAGCCATAAGCCTAATTTTAACTGGTTTGACGGGAATACTTCGTAATAAAAAGTTCTATCCTGCGTGGTATTAGCATTGTTTTGTCCTCCATTGCTGGAAACTATCTTCATAAACTCACCACGCTTGATATTCTCAGAGCCCTCAAACAATAAATGTTCAAAGAAATGGGCGAAGCCGGTACGATTAACTTGCTCATTCTTGGAGCCCACATGATACATCACAGAAACTGCAACCACAGGGGCCGCATTATCCTGATGAAGGATCACATGCAAGCCGTTTGGCAAGTCATATTCCGTGAATTTTACTTTTTGAGCCATCACTGAGGAGCAAAGGCCACTTAATGCCAAAAAGGCAAAAAGAAAACATTTGTGATTGAAATTCATAATTAGGATTTAATTAAAAACAGTTTAGATAAATTTTCTTCATAAGGGTTACAAAATAAAAAAAAATATGCAATTGGAATAGTAATTGTTTTTAATCTGTAAAAAGATATGAGATCTATTTGGAACGGAACCATCGCATTTGGCTTGGTGAACATACCAGTGAAGCTATATTCGGCCATTGAAAGCAGTAGTCTGGATTTAGATATGCTGGATAGCCGCGATCACTCGCATATTAAATACCTAAGAGTGAACGAAAAAACGCATAAAGAGGTTGCGTATGAAAAAATCGTCAAAGGGTATAAGTTAAAAGATGATTATATCATTTTAGAGGATCAGGATTTTGAAGATGCAAGTCCAGAGAAGACCAAGACCATCGACATCCAGAATTTTGTTAAAGCATCAGAGATCAACCCGATGCTCTTTGAAACTTCCTACTATGCTGAAGCAGGCAAACAGGGTCAAAAAGCTTACGCTTTACTTTTAAATGCGTTGAAAAAAACGAATATGGCAGGAGTGGGGCAGTTCGTTCTCCGTCAAAAAGAGAATTTATGTGTCATTTATCCTCAAAATAATGTGATCGTGATTTCCAGGATCAGATTTGCCCAGGAGATCAGAGATGCCAAAGACATCAACACGCCCGATGATATGAGCATTCCGAAAAGAGAATTAGACGTTGCTCTGGCATTGATCAAGCAATACACCACTGATTTTGACATCAGCAAATACAAAGATACGTATACCAACGAGCTGCTGAAAATCATCAAGGCTAAAGCAAAAGGCAAACGGCCAACCATCAAGAAATTGAAACCAAGGAAAGCTAAAAGTGATGATTTATATGAACAGTTAATGGAAAGTTTAAATAAGAAAGGAGCTTGAGATGAGCATCGCCACCTATGATAAAAAGCGAAACTTCAAGGAAACGTCTGAACCCAAATCATCCAGCGCGAAATCATCCGGAAAACTGAGATTTGTGGTGCAAAGGCATCATGCCTCTCACCTGCATTACGATTTCAGGTTAGAGATGGACGGCGTTTTAAAAAGCTGGGCCATTCCAAAAGGGCCTTCTTTAAACCCAAAGGATAAAAGGCTTGCCATGATGGTGGAAGACCACCCAATTGATTACCGGAATTTTGAAGGAGAAATTCCTAAAGGGAATTATGGTGCAGGTACCGTTTATATCTTTGATGACGGCACCTATCAGTCTTTGAATAAAACCAGGAAAGATGAGGAAAAGGAACTGCTTGAAGAATTGGAATCCGGCAGTCTGAAATTCAAAATGAGAGGTGGTATCCTGAAAGGGGAGTTCGCCTTGGTCAAAATAAAAAGCTCCGAGCAAAATGCCTGGTTATTGATTAAGCATGATGATGAATTCGCAACAGATAAAAAATTCGACATAGAGAAACTGATCCCTAAAAAGGTGATAGAAGAAGGGAATGTATTTAAGCTGGAAGGGAAAAAAAAGCTTAAAACAAAAGAACCTAAAGAAGAGGAGGCAAAGGAAGAGGAATTTTCTTATAAACCTATGTTGGCGAAACTATCTTCTTCTGCCTTTGATGAGGAGGGTTGGATTTTTGAGAGGAAGCTGGACGGATATAGGATCATTGCCTATACAGGGAATGATTGTAAATTAATTTCCCGGAATTCAATTGACTATTCGAAAACTTATCACCTCATCACTTCAGAACTTAAGAAAATAAAAGAGCAGGCAGTTTTAGACGGAGAGGTGGTGGCTGAGGATAAATCAGGGCAGCAACAGTTTCAGCTTTTGCAGAATTACGAAAATGGTGATGAAAAAATCGATTTAAAATATTATGTATTCGATTTGTTGAGTTTGAACGGGCATGATCTAACAGCGCTTCCGTTGACACAACGCAAGGAGTTACTAGAGAAGCTATTAAAGAAATACCCCTCTGAAAAAATCATATATCATACCCATATAACAAAAAATGGAACTGAACTTTTTGAAAAGGCAAAAAAGGAGAATTGGGAAGGAGTGATAGGAAAAAGAGCGGAGGATGCTTATCAGCAAGGAAAGAGAACAGATTCCTGGCTGAAATTTAAATTGAGCAATAGCCAGAAGGCAGTGATTTGCGGTTATACAAAGCCTTCAGGATCCAGGAAATATTTTGGTGCTTTGGTATTGGGAATATTTGATGACAAAGGCAAACTTACCTATATAGGCAATTGTGGCACAGGATTTAACAGCGTTTCATTAAAAGAAGTCAATGAAGAATTGAAAGAAAGAATTTTAGTTAAAAAACCAGTCATTGGAAAAGTGAATCAAGAGAGAAATGTGACTTGGGTTCGGCCAGAATTGGTTTGCGAAGTCACTTACGCTGAATGGACAAAAGACGGACAGTTAAGACATCCTGTTTTTAAAGGCTTGAGAGCGGATAAGGAGACAGAAGAGGCTGTGAAAGAAATACCGAAAAAGATGAAAAAACCACCTGGAAAAGAGGATTCTGAAAACACCTACGGTAGTAAAAAATTGAAAGTCAGCAATTTGAACAAACTGTATTGGGATAAAGAGGGCATCACCAAAGGAGATTTGATCACCTATTATGAGACAGTGGCGGATAAAATGCTGCCTTATCTGAAAGACAAACCTCTGTCATTGAACAGGCATCCGAATGGGGCTTATAAACCCGGTTTTTTTCAGAAAGATGTAGAGGTGGAGCATCTTCCAAAATGGGCTAAGACCGCCCAGATCCATTCAGAAAGCAATAATAAAGAGATAGATTATTTGCTCTGCAATGATGAAGCTTCTTTAATTTATATGGCTAATTTAGGTTGTATCGAAATTAATCCCTGGTTGAGCACGTATAAAAAACCAGAACAGCCTGAATTCATGGTGATTGATCTGGACCCTGATGGCAACCCGTTTCAGGAAGTGGTAAAGGTGGCCATTGTGGTAAAATCTATTTTTGATGGAATGAAGATTCCTTGCTATGTCAAAACTTCCGGTTCATCCGGAATGCACATCTACGTGTACGTGGCACAGCAATATGATTACGATTTTATCAAAAATTTCGCAGAATACGTGGCTAATAAAGTTCACGAACATATCCCGGATTTAACCAGTGTAGAGAGAAGTCCTTCCAAACGCAAGGGGTTGATTTATGTAGATTTTTTACAAAACCGAAGAGGACAGACCATTGCTGCACCATACTCGGCCAGACCCAAACCCCATGCCACAGTTTCTATGCCATTGGATTGGAAAGATGTGGATGAAAAGTTGGACATGAAAGATTTCACGATCATTACTGTGCCTGATATTTTAAAAGACATGGAGGATCCATGGAAAAACATAAAGAAGTCAAAGGTTGATTTACAACGGGCATTAAGAGCAGGAAAACTCGATAAGGAGTAGTAGAAAGGGCAAACGAAATCATTTACTTAACATAATGTTGATTATAAGACAAAATGATAGTTTTGTTTCTATAAGTGCACCTTCAGCATTGACAACATTTTCCTTACCAATTAATTTTGTAGTTCTTGCAGAGTTCTTAAAAACAGCAAATTTTTAAAAAAACAAACCGCTGAAATAATTAGCGGTTCAATTCATTCTCTATTAACAGGCGGTTCAATTCATTCTCTATTAACAGTTTATATTCTATATTCTCTTCACTTTAACAGCATTCAAGCCTTTCATACCTTTCTCCAATTCGAACGTGACATTGTCGCCTTCACGAATATCATCAATTAATCCATTCACATGCACAAAATATTTCTCCTGGGTATTCAATTCCTTAATAAAACCAAAGCCTTTAGCGTCATTGAAGAAATCAACTTTTCCTTTTTTGGGTAAGGTCAAATCTTCTTCTTCCTGTTTAGGAACACCTATTTCAATGGTGCTGGCATCAATTTCTTTTTTCTTACGTATCGGATCAGGTGGAGTGTCAGTGATATTTCCATATTCATCCACGTAAGCCATCATATTCTCCAATCCGCCACCAGACGAATTTTCTTTACGCTCTTCCTTTTTTTGTAGTTTTTCTTGTCTTTTCTTTAATCTTTTTTTTTCATTCTCCTTTTTACTAAAGGTTTCCTGTGATCTTCCCATTCGTTATGTTTAATTAATAAATCTATTCAATTTCATTTCAATTCTCTTAACTTATTCAGGGATCGATTTCTTCAAAACGTATAAAAAAGTCATAAAAAAACACCTTTTAAGGCATTATGAGCAAATAAAATGAGAAAATCTAAATAAATGGATTCCCTAAAATCTAAATTTGCCGAAGCTCTTCTTTGAAAGGATTGGAAATGAAACTATTTTTACAAATATAACAATTTCGTTATAAATTGAGGATGCAAGAATATTTTTTATGTTTCCTTTTTGTAAGTTTCATTTTGATGGGATAATCTTATTTTTCTTAATGCCATAAAATTCAAAACTATGATACAGAGCATTAGCCACGAGCTACCAGCTAAATAACCCGCCAAAATATCAGAGGGGAAATGAACGCCCAGATAAATTCTACTGATTCCGATGATCATCACCATGAAAGCACATCCCATGATAATGACCGTTTTTAACCACCCTTTTTTTATTAAGATAATACTCAAATAGCTAATGAATCCATAAAAGACGATGGCACTCATGGCATGTCCACTAGGGAAACTGTAGAAATCGGCATATACGATTCTATTGATGATTGGACGCGGCCTGCTGATCACCTCTTTCAAAACAATATTTAATCCAGATGCCAAAACAAGTACCAATGTCACTTCTAAAGCTGTTCTCCAACGTTTGCGTAAGTAGAAGAATAATCCCATAATGGCGACTAGAAAGAGGTAACCAAAAATATCTCCAATAGTCGTGACAAATTTCATAATGACCGTCAATGTATTGCCTCTATATTGAATCACATCAGCCACCACTTCCTGATCAAATGTTTTCAACTCGTTATGGCTCATGCTGGTGGTCAGTAAAATAAAACCTACTGCGCCAACCGTCATCATGATGAAAGCGATTAATATAGTGTTAAAATGAGGGGTTAACTTTTCATCATTGATATTTTCGGAGTAAAATTTTTTGAGCGGCGCCGGCAGAATATGGAGCAATTGTTTTCTCATTGATGCAAATTGAAAAAATAGGGATTTCGCACCTCTATCATATGAAATTTCAAGCTAATGGTTTTCGATTTTCTCAAAGGAGATGTGTAATTCTTTCTCTATCTGACGGATTCTCTCTAATTCAGAGGGTGCAACCAGCGCTACTGAAACCCCCTCTCTCCCAGCCCTTGCTGTTCTGCCACTTCTATGCGTGTAATATTCCATTTGCTCAGGAAGCTGATGGTGCAAAACAAAGGAAAGCCGGTCAACATCAATCCCTCTTGCAGATATATCAGTGGCGATTAAAATTTGCAGCCGTTCGCTCTTGAATAATCTCATGACTTTTTCACGATCTCTTTGGCCCATATCTCCATGTATGGCTTTTGCCGAGATGTTTTTAGCCTCCAATTGATTGGCTAAAGTTTGAGCACCCGCCTTAGTTTTACAGAAAATGATTCCTCTCTGTCCTTCATGCCTTTGGAGGAATCTGGTGAGCACATTCACTTTATCTTTGATATCAGAGATTAAGTATTGGTGTTTGATCGATTGATTCATCACTTCCTCTTTAGTGACTTCAATTTTATGGGCATCAGGATCCATGAACTGTTCGATAATCTCTTTCAGACTATCAGGAATAGTGGCCGAAAACAACCAAGTATTACTTTTTCCACTGGTGAACGTCAATATTTTATCAATATCAGCCTTAAATCCCATGCTCAGCATTTCATCTGCTTCATCCAAAACGATGGTTTTCACATGCTCTAAATTGATGATGTTTCTTTCGAGCAAATCGATCAATCTTCCTGGTGTTGATACCACGATATGGGTTGGCCTTTTTAGTCTGCCAATCTGGATCTCTATCTTTTCTCCACCATAAACGGACTCTGTGAAGATTTTTTGATCTGCATACTTAGTGAACCTGAACAATTGTTTTGCTATTTGCTGAGCCAGTTCACGTGTCGGACAAATCACCAGGACCTGGATTCTCTTATTTCCCGGATCAACCCGATGAAGTAAGGGCAAGCCATAGGCGGCTGTTTTCCCCGTACCTGTTTGTGCCTGACCAATAAAGTCCGAACCATCATTCATTAAAAATGGAATGGCTTGTAACTGTATATTCGTCGGGGAGGTGATATGGTGCTCTTGTAATGCTTTTATAATGGGCTGGGATATTCCTAAATCCTCGAAATTTGTCAAAATACTGGTCTTTAATAAAATGTAAAGGTAAGCTTTTTAAAAATATTTCATTATATGAACTGTTCACATCAGGCACTTTTAAAATAAAGATTTCAGGAAAATCCGCCCATCCAAACCTTTTATATCAGTAAGGTTTGATCATGCAGAATCAATTCTCTTTGAAAAGAAATCAGAAACAGAAACCTTAATCTTCTATTTTTACAAACAAGATCATTATGGTTAATCCAATCAGCGAATTCAAAAACTTCATTCTTACGCAGAATTTCTCTGACGGTGTGAAAATCACATTAGGAGTGCTGCTTCCCTCCCTGGTTTTTTTTCAATTCAGTCAATTGGAAGTGGGCATCATGCTTTCTTTGGGTGCCTTATGTGTAAGCATTGCAGATAGTCCGGGGCCATGGATACATCGTAAAACGGGAATGCTTTTCACGATCCTCTTCACTTTTTTAACAGCTTTGATCACCGGTTCTCTAAACACGCATCCCTATTTATTAGCAGCAGAGATATTTTTGTTATGTTTTTTCTTCGCCATGTTTAATGTGTACGGCGTGCGGGCGGCATCGGTGGGAACTGCAGCCTTACTGGTGATGGTGTTGAATATCAGTTCAGGGAACTCCTCTTTGAAATTATTCGAACTTTCCCTCCTGATTTTGGGAGGAGGAATTTGGTACTTCTTGTTAAGTACGATCTTCTCAATAGTGAGGCCCTATCGTTACGCCCAGCAAACATTGGGAGAATCCATCGCTGAAGTGGCAAAATATATGAGGATGAGAGCCCGATTTTACCAAGATGAGGTACCTGTGGACGATAATTTCAAAGATCTGGTCATCCAGCAGGTAAGCGTGAATGAGCTGCAAGATAATGTGAGAGAGGCGATATTTAAAACCCGGAAGCTGATGAATGAATCGACCAATGCTGGCAGGTTGATGATCAGGATATTCGTAGATACGGTTGATTTGTTTGAGCAAATCATGGCCACCAACAATGATTATGAAAGTATCCGATCTAATTATAAGCAATATCAGATCCTTCCTCATTTCGCTACCGTAATCATAAAACTTTCTGAAGAGATCGAATACATAGGTTTCTGTCTGATTCATCAAGAGAAACCGAGAAAACATGCAGTGACTGTAAATGATTTGAATACGCTAAAAGTCAGGCTGGATGAGTTGGAAAAATCCGGAGTGCCCATCCTGATTCTGAAAAAGATTCTGATCAATCTCCGAAATATTTTCCATCAGGTGAATGATATCCTTCAATACTTTCAGAAGGAGACCAAAGATCTGCAATCAAGCTCCACTCCTGCTGAGTTGTCCAGGTTTGTGAATCATCAAAGTTTTGATTTCAAGATTTTTATCAACAACCTGAATTTAAAATCAGCGGCTTTCCGATTCTCTTTAAGATTGGCTATTGTTTGTTTGATAGGATTTTACGTTGGCAAGTTATTCTCCCTCGGCCATCATAGCTACTGGATCTTGCTTACCATTCTGGTGATCATGAAGCCCGGATTCAGCAACACCAAGCAAAGAAATTCTGAACGTGTGATAGGCACCTTGATTGGCGGCATCATTGGAAGCCTGATCTTGACATTCATTCATGATGAAACCGTGAAATTCTTTTTGTTGTTATTGTTCATGCTCATCACTTATAGCTTTATAAGGGTGAAGTACGTGGTAAGCGTGATTTTCATGACCCCTTTCATCCTCATCCTCTTTAGTTTCATCAATTCCTCCGTCAGCACAACGGCAATTGCAGGAGAACGCATCATCGATACACTTATCGGTTCATTTCTTGCCCTAGTTTTCAGTTACATTCTTTTGCCCGGATGGGAGTCCTTACAATTTAGAGCTCACCTCTCTTTGATTTTAGAATCTAATCTTAACTATCTGGAACATATAATTTTAAGACAATCAACCTTACCTGTTGCTTTAACAGATTACAAGCTGGCCAGGAAAGCAGTGTATGTGCATACCGCCAATCTCGCAGCTGCATTTCAGAGGATGCTGAATGAGCCGAAGAACAAACAGAGGCAGATTAAAGAGGTGCATAAATTTGTTGTTTTGAATCACATTCTCTCCTCTTATTTGGCTAATTTATCTGCCGATTTTTCCGGAGGAGCCACCATTGATGCTGAACAGATGAAACTGATCAGGAAAAGCCGTTTCTATTTGAAGGAAGCTATTGAAAAGGTTAGCGAAGCTGAACAACCCAAAGGAAAGCGAAATAAATTACACATCCTTCTTTCTGAAGCTGAGGCTGACCCACAAATCACAGGTCAATTAGAGCTGATCACCAAAATCTCCGCTGATCTATGCAAAATCAGCGGGAAACTTTAGTTTAAGCTTTTTTGGGAGGTAGATCAAAAGCTACAGCATCATGCTCAAAATGACCTTTATGAGAACCATCGCAAAAAGGTTTGTTCTGAGACAATCCGCAACGGCAAAAAGAAACAATTTCTCTCCCTTGCAAATTATAAACATTTCCATCCCTATCCACCACTTCAAAATCTCCCTGCACTTTTAATGAACCGTTATTGTTGACCGTGATTTTTGTAGACATATATTTTTATTTTTTACGAAAATAGCAAAATAAAGCTGAACTCCTTACCTGAAATGAGCTGTTTTAGAAGCTATGGATAGGAATAAAACCTATCCCTGCTCTTCCTGTATCCTCAAGGTGTATTTCTCAATTGTCTCCGTTGGTTTACCCAATTCATCCCAGCTCAGCTGTGAACAGAATTTTTCGGGATATTCATTCAATGCTTTAAGAATGTGGTGTATATAATTGATTTTCAGTGAGAAATACCCCATAAATTTTAACAAACCGATAGGAACTTTCCTCATCTTCAGTTTTTGAATATGATAGTTCCTGATAAATATTTTTACGGCATCTTCAGAAGTGTAGGCCTCAGGCCCCTGTATGGGATACTCCCTGTTTTCATCCGTCAGTATTTCGAAAGATTTAGCCACTTGTCTGCCATAATCCCTTCCGCTGATCCAGTACATCTTCACTGAAGAATCTCCTGCCAGGTTCATCCTCTTCCCCGATTTAAATCCTCCTTTGTCAAAATTTTCCATAAAGCTGGAAGGATGAAAGATGGTATAAGGAATTTCCGACCCTTTTATGAGTTGAACCGCCTTTTGTTTTACCTTAAAGATCCACCAATGGAAGCAATTCTGTCCTTCATAATTTTTTACCAAAGAGGAAAGGTAAGCGATGCGCTGAATGTCATTCATTTTTGCAGCTTCAATAAGATTTAATAAACCCTCAGTCTCTACCATGAAATCAGTCTTTCTTGCATGCTGAGGAATATGAAGGCTAAGATAAATCATCTCCTGACCTTTTAAAGCTTCGAACAAACTCATTTTATCTTCTAAATCTCCATGAACAACAGCGGTTTCCGGAAAGCTGAGTTTAGCTTTCTCCACATCCCTGGCAATGACGGTCACATCAAAACCAGCTGCAATCAATTCATGGGTCACTGGTCGGCCGATGAGGCCTGTCGCTCCTATTACCGCGATTTTTCTCATGCCATCACCTCTTTCCATACGTTTGAAATTCTTAACTCCATCGTCTCCAAATCTGCATAACCTTTGGTAATCTTATAAAAATGATGTTCGCCAGTTCTAATGAAGGCGGCTGGAAATCCAGTAACCTGTAATTGACGGGCTAAAGCAAAATCATAGTAAGCCGCCTGTTTGTATTCCTCGGTATTTAATTTTTCCATGAATTCTTGTGGATCGATTTTATACGCTTTAGCTAATGAAGGGTAGGTTTCGTCCAGCGTCAAATCTTTCCCTTCCTGATACAGCAATTTTTGTAAATCCCGGACAAAAAGGACAGCTTCTTGCGGACGATAGGATTTAAAAACAGAAAGTGCAATGCATGGTTTTTCTGAACTCATGTAAATTCCACCTTCACTCAAAGCTTTGAGAAAAGGCTCTCCAAATTTAGCTCCGGTGGTCTCCACTAAATGAGGATAATGACTTCGGATAAGGTCAGATATCCCCGTTATAGATCCTTTTCTATCTCCTAAAATCATTCCCCCAGAAATCACCTCGAAATCAAATTCCTGTTGGTGTTTTTCATAGAGGGATTTCATCACTCCACTAAACCCATAGCACCAGCCACAAAGTGGATCGTAAATATAAATGATGGTTAGTTTGCTGTTTCCCATTATTCAAAACTAATGGAAACACATTATATGAATGTTTATGAATGGTCAAAATAGAATTGATTTTACAACTCCAGTGTCATTTTTAAATCCAATGCAAATGATTATTGTGGTGTTAAGTTAAAAGTAGAAAGTAAAAAGTAAAAAGACTTATATCATTGATAATAGGTAATTTAAAATATGATTTTTCATCATTTTATGATTAACATGACACCAGTCTCGACTGCTCGTTAATTCGACTAGCTGTTCTCTATCACTTCTTTGTCCTGTGGTCTTCCATTCTTGAAAGCTTTCCTAGTGGTTAAACCCAGTAGTTCAAACATTGCCCTATCATCTTTAAATTCAGGGTTTGGAGTAGTCAATAATTTATCTCCTGCAAAAATGGAGTTGGCACCTGCCATGAAACAAAGCGCCTGCTCCATGGTGCTCATTTCATTTCTTCCTGCAGAAAGACGGACCACTGTTTTAGGCATCACTATTCTCGCAGTGGCAATCATCCTTACCATATCCCAGATGGGAACACGTGGCTGATCTCCAAGTGGAGTGCCCTTCACTGGCACCAATGCATTCACGGGAACCGATTCCGGATGTTTGGGCATATTTGCCAAAACCCTGATCATGGCAACCCTGTCATTCACTGTCTCTCCTAAACCTATGATGCCCCCACTGCAAACCGTCAATTTAGCTTTACGTACATTCTCTATGGTTTTTAACCGGTCGTCGTAAGTTCTTGTGGATATGATTCTTTTGTAATCTTCCTCGGATGTGTCTAAATTATGGTTATAAGCATATAAGCCGGCATCTGCCAAACGTTGGGCCTGGTTGGCAGTTAACATACCTAAAGTGCAGCAAACCTCCATATCCATAGCATTCACCGCCTTAACCATATCAATCACTTTATCAAAATCACGGTTATCACGTACTTCACGCCAGGCAGCTCCCATGCAGAGCCGTGAGGCGCCGCCATCTTTAGCTTTCTGAGCGACTTCAACCACTTCATCCACCTTCATCATCGCCTGCACTTCCACATCGGTATGGTAGCGGGCAGCCTGCGGGCAATAGGCACAATCCTCAGGGCAGCCACCGGTTTTTATGGATATAAGGGAGCTGACCTGTACTTCGTTATAATCTTTATTTTCACGATGAATGGTTGCAGCCTCATAAACCAGATCTAGAAATGGTTTATTGTAGATAGCAAGAATTTCGTCATTTGTCCAGTTGTGTTTTGTTTGCATATTTTAAAAGTCTGTAATTCAGAACACCGGGGGCCGGGGTTGTATAAATCTAAAATCTTAAATTGAGTTGCAATTATAGCAATAATTTAGAGGCTAAACCCAATAAAAGTAAGAATCCAAATACATCCGTAAAGGTGGTGATGATGATGGAAGAAGCTATGGCAGGATCAATTCCAACTCGTTTCAGAATCAAAGGGATACCTGCACCGGTGATTCCTGCTATCAAAAGATTGCCAGTCATAGCGATGAAGATCACTAACCCAAGCAAAAGGTTATCATCGTAAAAATAAGCAAAAAGAAAAACAATCAACCCATTCACTGCACCATTGATCAAACCTACTGTAAGTTCTTTTAAAACAGTACGATAGGCTTGATTATCTGTAAGATCACTTAAAGTGATTCTACGAACAGTGACTGCTAAAGCTTGTGTGGCTGCGTTTCCACCCATCCCTGCTATGATGGTCATGTAACCGGCCAAAACCACTATTTTAGTGACCGTTGGTTCAAAATACCTGATGACAGAGGAAGCCAGGAAAGCAGTGCCTAAATTCAATATCAGCCAGGGCAGACGAGATTTAACCGCTTCCACCCAATTTCCACTCAATTCCTCATCTTCAGAAACCCCGGATATTTTCAATATATCCTCGGTGTTCTCCTCCTCCATGACGTCTATCACGTCATCAAAAGTGACACGGCCCAATAATTTCATGTTGGAATCAACTACGGGAATACTGGTTAAATTATACTGGGAGATAAGATCGGCAACTTCCTCTTGGTCAACATCTGCCTTTACAAAAATGAAATCATCATTTATTAAATCGGCAACTTTTGCACTGGCTTTAGCTTTAATGATCTCCTTCAGCGAGACGATACCCTGAAGAACGTCCTGATTATCCACTACATAGATGGTGTAGAACTCTTCTATTTCCTCACTTTGCAGGATGATTTCATCAATAGCCTGCTTCTTGGACATCTCTGCCTCCACCTTAATCACCTGCGTGTTCATTAAACCACCCGCAGTGTCTTCGGCGTAGTTTAAAAGATTACGGATGTGGACTGCGTCCTCCCGATCAAGATCTTGGAGGATTTCATGCTGATCCTGTTCATCCATCTGGGAGATGATATCTGTGGCATCATCATAATCCAGCTCTTTTACAATCTCCTGGCGTTTCTCCGGATCAAGTTCTATCAGCAGTTCCTCCGGATGCGCTTCATGGCTCATCTCGGAAATGACTTCGGAACCCATCTCCACAGGCAATAAATGGATGATTTTCTTTTGAGCGTCCAATGTGATGGACTCGAAAAGAATAGCGATCTCTGAGGCATGGTAATTCTCGAGCAATGCCAATAGCTCTTCATCCGGGCCTTCCACGGCCTGTTTGATCTTCAAAAGATCAGATTTATCTATTTCAAAGGATTGCATTGCAGCTAAATTAAATTTTAACTGCTATAAATACGCAGGAATACTGGAATAATTTTTTAACGACTCATGATTGATGAAAAGGAACGCCAAGAATCATTATGCGTGTTGATTATCTAAATAAAAATTCACTCTTTTCCAGTTTGTTGAACTTTTGTTTCTGTTTTTTTTCGAAGGCTTTTCATCAGAATAGGGTTTTTTTCTGGCCGGTCATCACCCAACAACACTCCCCATTTTTCAAAACCTTCTGAACGGTCGAAAATAATTTTTAAGACCGCAATGATAGGTAAAGCCAGGAACATTCCGGAAATACCAGCCAAAGTTCCGGCCACCACAATACCCAGTATCGCTACTAAACTGTTTATTTTAACTTTAGACCCTACAATTCTGGGCATCAATATGTTATTATCTAAAAATTGAACTACTGCAATGACAATGAGCACAGTGAAAATGGGCCAAGTCTCCTGTGAGGAACTGATGGTGAGCAACACGCCCATGATGTTTCCAATCAAAGCACCAACATAAGGAATCAGGTTCAGGAGCGCAAAAAGCACTCCGATTAATAAGGCATGTTTGATTCCAATGACCAACAGTGCTCCGCCCAATAATATGGTGATGTAGCCGATCTGGATAAGCAAACCTAATAAATAACTTTTGATGATATCTTCCATAGCTCTTAAACCATTCTCCACCTCCGGAATCTTCCCGGGGCTAAACCACATGATACAAAACTTCAACAACAAGTTCTTGTAAAACAATATGAGATAGATATAGATAGGTAATAACCCAAAAAACACCAGCACTCCGGAAACAGAACCTGCCACTCCGGAAAGAATGTCACCCGTGCTGCTTAGAAATTTATTGCTCTGCTCATTCACCAACTTCAGCTGCTCCTCTGTGGAATAATCCGTGAAGCTGTTGATCCACGCACTTAAAGATCTCAGATGGATGTTCATGTTCTTCTTTATCTGTGGGAAATCAGCGATTAAAAGCTGAATTTGTGCAGAGAAGAACCATATGAGTAACGCTGCCAGTATTAAAAGAATCAGGATAGGGACCAAAATTGCCAAAGTCTCGGGAACCCCCTTATTTCTCAAGAAACGATAAACGGGTAACAGCATGATGCTCAGGAAAAATGCCATGATAATTGGCATAATGATGCTGCTGCCCACCACTACCATATAACCAATCAGAAAAAGGCCAAGTAATTCTATCGATCTTTTTACGGTGACCGGAAACCCTTTAAATGAATCCATAAAGTTTGATGGCTATTGTGACTGATTATTTTATTGACAATTTAATAAATAATTGTGTTGACAGCAGCATTTTATTTTAGTGAAGAAATCACCGAACTGTTGCTCATATCCCCTTGAGGAATTTGTTTAATTGCTGGATCCTGAAACTCGTGATGGTCAATGTTCCTGCATAATAAGGGAATTTACAAGGAAAAGAAATCAGAAATCCAGGTCTCCTTCTATACTATCATCCATCGTTTTACCAGTCACCACTGAGGCAGCCATTTTAGCGAATGCCACCATATCTCCATGTTTGTTGTCCCAGTAATACACATGAGTAGGAATCACTTTAATCAGACTGATACTGGCATCATCCTCTCCTCCCTGAAACCATGTTTTCAAAAGTGGGTTCCAAAGTTCATCAATCTTCTCCTGGTTAAAACTGATTTCACTGATGCCATAGATGTTCAAAAAACCGGAATTGGTGTTTTCCTGGAAAAAAAGATGGGTAAAAGGATCAGCCTTGATCTCTTCATTCTTATGGCTGTCTTTCATGCTCATAAACCAAAGGTTCCCCTCCTCATCCACTTGTAGAACAGACATTGGCCTTACCGAAACAGGCAGGCCAGTTTTGATGTTTGTGCAAAAAAAGCAGTTCTCTGCCTTTGTTGCGATGTGTTTTAATTTCTTTAAAGCTTCTTCGCCAAACAGCGTTTTATGATGCTCACCTTGCTGACTGTTATTTGAACTGTCTCTTTGATTGTTTTCCATGATGTGTAATTGATATTTGTTTTTGGAGCAATGCAAAGAACGGTCCAAATCGTTTCCGAAGATGCTTGTCCCGGAAAGTATTTTTTTAATTGTGATCAGCTTTGGATATTTATTTGAGCTGATTAAAATGGATAGTCCAGATACATGCCGCAGCACATCCCACGCAGCAATGCTGGGCAGCTATTGATGACGATTCGTGTTTTGACCTCGAAGCATTTAAAGATAATCAGGTTAGAATGATAAGAATTTGTATGGTTAACAGATAATAATGATTAATATTAAGCAATGAATCAAAAACTTAAAATCATCCTTACCGGCTCCACAGGGATGGTGGGAGAAGGTGTATTGAATGAATGTTTGGCAAGTGATGAGGTGGAGGAGGTGTTGGTAATCAATCGCAAAAACTGCGGATTCTACCATGCTAAGTTAAAAGAACTCATCCATACTGATTTTTTTGACCTTTCGCCAATTCAAAGCCAGCTGCAAGGTTACAATGCCTGTTTTTTCTGTTTGGGTGTATCCTCAGTGGGAATGAAAGAACCCGAATATTTTAAGCTCACCTACACCCTAACCATGCATGTGGCTGAAACCTTAGTTCAACAAAATGAAGCCATGACTTTCTGTTACATTTCAGGTGCCGGAACTGATAGCAGCGAGCAGGGACGTATGATGTGGGCCCGTGTAAAAGGAAAAACGGAGAATGATCTTCTGAAATTGCCTTTTAAGGAGGTATATAATTTCAGGCCGGGTGTTTTGGAACCTGGCAAAAATGCCAGAAATGTTCTGACGTATTATAAATATTTTGCATGGCTGACACCCCTTGTTCGCTTGCTGGCACCAAATCATATCTGCACTTTGAAACAACTAGGTCAGGCAATGATCCATGCTGTTTTGATCGGTTATGAAAAAAAGATTTTGGAAGTCGGTGATATTTTGATTTTAGCAGACAGTTGATTGACTTTTATCCCGGCCTAAATATCTGAATAATTTGTCGGCCTTAGAAACCACATACTGATGTGCGACACATTATGCTGATATTTTTCATTGGCGGATAGTGTTTTCCAAACAGGATCAGCACTAAAAGCTTTCCAATGCGCATCTCTGTCGGCCTGATTTTCAAAGGTGGTCATATACATCAAATTAGGCATCTGGCCACCAACCAAAACCTTGGCATAAAAAACAGCATTGAAATTTAGATTTTTAAATAACTTCACCTCCCCTCCTTCGTTAAACATCTGCACCTTATTTTCATGGTACTGCTCGGTTGCGCTTTCATAGCTTCTCAGTTCATAGACCCTTTCGGATAGCTTGTTTTTAAGGTCAGGTTTCTTCATTTTAGGCATCTGACTGAAGGCCTTCAATAAGATAGTCTCCATACGATCATAAGGAGGATGATCATAAGAAGCATTTAAAAAGGGAGCCCCCTGTTGAAGGTAGGAGACATCCTGATTTAACTTCTTTTGCATTTCAATCGACTGTTTCATATTTTTATAAGGAAGAAACACAAAAAGTCTTTTGTCCTGTGCGGTATCATTGCCCAACCATTTAAACACGCCTGCCTCCGTGATACCCTGCCGGTGCATAGCTGGTACAAAAGCATGTTCCAGGTAATTATCCAAATTTTTTTCCTGAGCAGGATCATGATAGTGATAGATCCTGAGCTGGTAGATAGCTGTATTTTTGGTTTGGCCCAAAACCACCGTTGTAATCACCAAAAGGATGAAAATAGATAAGCTGATGCGGGTGCTATATTGCTTCATATAAATATGTTAAGGCTGCTCGATACGAATTTATTAAAATCAGTCAATAGTTAGGAACACCTCATTATTAAAATTATAAAGAAAAGTGGGAATAGTGCTCCAGGCATTTCCTATTATTCAGTTATCAAAAGGTAATTGAAAATGGAAGGTGGAACCGACACCCTTTTCGCTTTCGGCCCATATCTTTCCATTATGGCGTTTGATAAGTTCAGCAGATAGATATAGCCCTATCCCAAAACCAGAGATATGCCTGGTAAGATCGCTTTCCACTCGGTAAAAACGATCGAATAATTTATCCAGGTCTTTAGGGTCTATTCCCATTCCCTCATCCTTCACGCTCACACTCACCATGTCTTTCACCTTTTCACATTTCACTTGTATATCTGCACCATTAGGTGAGTATTTAATAGCATTGCTTAGCAGATTGTTCAGCACCTGGCCTATTTTATCCCTGTCGGCTACCACGCTAAAGGATTCGGCACTGCTGAATTTAATGTTCACACCTTTAGTGCTGTTCATCTCTTCCACATTCTCCTTCACCAGGTCGTTCAATTCAAATCGCTGAGGGTTCAGGTTGATCTTCCCCGCTTCCAATCTGGCTATGTCCAAAAACCCTTTGATGAGGGTGCTCATCTTGTTCACTTGTGCATCGGCTTTGTCCAATGATGTGGAAGTGAAGCTGTCCTTCATCTTCTTGGCTTTAATATTTACCAGCTGTAAATAGCCTTTTACCGTAGTGAGCGGTGTTTTCAGTTCGTGGCTCACAATGGCTATGAAATCATTTTTACGGGTATCATTCATTTTGCGCTCATTGATATCAGTTGCAGTACCAATCCAAAACAGTATTCCTCCCTCCTCCTCATAAAGTGGTTCCAACCTGTTTAAAAACCAGTAAAAATTACCATCATCAGCCAGATAACGGCACTCATATTCTCCCCCTGTTTTACTTTCCAGGATTTCGCTATAGCTATTCATGGTGGATTGGAGGTCATCCGGATGAATGACATCCCTCCACTCCCAGCTCTGGATAGCTGCAAAACTTATTCCGCTGAAATCACACCAGCGCTGGTTTACAAAATGAATGATTCCCTCCTGTGTGTTGGTCCAGGTCAGTTGTGGTAGGGTATCCAATATATTGAGTAATCTGCCTTCACTTTGTTTCAATTTGTTGTTAAGCTGCTGCAGTTCGTCACGGGTGGATGAGAGCTCATCGTTAGTATAGATTAATTGTTCGTTCGCTGCAGACAATTCTTCATTGCTCACGGTCATCTCCTCGTTAGCTGCGGCCAATTCCTCATTAGTGGCCGCTAATTCCTCGTTCATCTCCTGTAACAGATTCTCTTTTTCTTCCAGTTCTATACGGTGATGAACAGTCTCCGTGATATTGATTACGGTGACCATTACAGACTCCACTTTGCCCTCTAAATTAAACAAGGGTTCATAAGTAAAGTTAACATACCGCTGACGATGATGGCCTGTGATTTTATCAATATTCATCACCATGATCTCTGGCACAGCTAATCCTTTTCCTGATTGGAATACTTTCTCCAGCATATCAGGAAAAGGCTGTTCCAATAGTTCTGGCAAAACAGATAAGATAGGTTTTCCGATTATTTCCGAACGTTCCCTGCTCCACATATCCAGCATGGGCTGGTTGGCGATCTCCACCAACAATTCCCTGCCTTTTAAAATACACATTCCCATGGGTGCTGTCACTACCATCTGGTTCAAACGGTATTCATCGTACTCTAACTTTCTCCTCATTTCTAACTGCTCCGTGACTTCATTAGCAACGATCATCACACTGTGAGTTTTACCGGAATTATTTTTTAGGGGATGATAAACGAAATTGAAATAGTAATCATTCAATTCTCCGTTCCGTTGAACCGAAGCTTTAATTTCATTACCGTAAAAAGCTTCACCCTTCAAATACACATCTTCAAGCAGCTTTAAAAAAGGCTGACCCTCCAATTCAGGTAAGGCTTTTATCAATGGTTTTCCAATCACATCCTGGCTTTTACCCCAAAGCTCCAGCAATTTTCCATTTGCTGATTCAATAATCAATTCCAATCCATACAAAACTCCGATTGCCACAGGTGCATCGACAATGATTAAACTCGATTTTTGTTCCGTGATGACCAGCTTATCGTAGATATCCTGCAGATGTTGGTTAGCTGCAACCATCTCCTCATTCATGGCAGACAGCTCTTCGTTGGAGACCGTCAATTCTTCGTTCAACTCCTGTTCTTTGTACTTCTGCTCTTCGATCAACTTCCTGTTCAACACCCTCTCAGTCACATCAGAGGCAGTGTGTAAAATACAAAAGGTCTCGCCCAGTTGGTTTTTCACAGGCTGATAGATGAAATCAAAGTAGAATATCTTTAATTCACCATTCACCATCAGTTCTGCAGGCATCTCTTTGGCTTCATAAAGTTTACCTGATTTCATTACATCCCTTAAAATGTTGAGGAAGGGTTGCCCGATGAGTTCGGGTACCGCTTCCTGTAGGGGTTTACCAATGACGTTTTTATCTTTTCCCCAAAATCTGATCATGGCATCATTAGCCATACGGATGACCATATCCTCTCCATTATATATGGCGGTGGCATCTTTTGATAAATTCAATACTAAAAGTAATTCTTCATTACTGAGGGGATCAAAGCGAGGGGTCATTCAATCAATTCAAAATTTTTGAAAAATAAGTTTTAAATTTGATAATTGTTTTTATTAACCTGCTTTAAGTTTTCTTTTTCGGCACACAATTGGGAACTTTATTTCCATCTTTTTTCTTCATCCCCACCTGTTCATAACCTTTCCAGCAGGGATCTTTACTTTTCTTTTGGGTCTTAGTTTGGGTCTTAGTGGATTCACTCATTTTATTTTCTCTTGTAAAAAGCTAATATAATGCCAGTTATTGTAATCTGAAAGAAGTTTCAGAGTTTCCGGTAAGATTGACTTTGGTTGTATATTAAGTATTTACGACATGTCCAAGCTTAAAAACCCCCTAGCCATGTTTAAATCCTGCAGAACATAGTCTTATCATTCTTTAAAGGAGATGCTTAAGATGTAAAACTGGTGTAAACAAAAAATATCTTCTTTTCAATCATGGAATACCAAAGAGATTCATCAAAGCAAAGGTGTTTGAATGACCTGATGTGCGGATACGACAGTTAAATTTTGAAAAACATACACCTGCGACTGGGATTAGGGGCCCTCGGCTTTACCTGCCTTGAAAATTAAGGGACAAACAAAACAGTAGGTAAGATTTCTCCTATTAAATTATAAGGTAATGATATGAATTAGATATCAGGTAAAAAAAATGAAATAAAAAAAGAGCATTTCTGAATGCTCTTCAGGTTGATGAATAAACAGTTGATTCTAATTCGTGAAATTTTTTAAAATCGCTCTCGCTTCCTCAATCGTCCTCTTCATCTGAAGGTGAAGGTCCTGAATCTCTTTTTTAGAAGCCGCACTTTTAATTAATTGTAATTCTGTGGTTTGCAGGTTGTGTGCCGCTTTGGCCTTTTCTATAATGATATCCGCCTTTTCCTTTGGAATTTTATCATCGTAGATCAAGCCCATCATTTGACCCAGGATCTGGAAGATCTCCTTGTTGGAAGCCTCGTTATCCTTAATTCCGTAACTGTCTGTCATCATCATCATTATTTGGTTAAGTGTTTTAAAATTTCATTCATTTGCTTATTTTTCATTTTTACTGGAATGCTGCTGTTTTTGTTACAAGATTTTTAATTATAATGGGTATAAGATCAGTATGATAAATCATATCTTTTAAACACGATTAATTTTTCAGCTTGATGAAGATGAACGAAGAATCCATGATATCATCCTGTGATCAACGACAATCAAATGAACAAATACGGGCTATTTTTGAGATTGGTTTTAAAATTTCAACTAAAAAGAAGAAAGGTCATGCTTGTTCAGGGGTGTAAGGGGAGCTGTTCTAAACTCCTAAGCAAATGAAAACGAATAAATAAGGAGATGATGAAGATAGGAACGAACGCACAGCAAATTGAAGGGGGTAAAAATGTTGGATATTGATCCAATAACAAAAAAGCTCTTAAGTTTTTAAATCTAAAGTCTCGATTTTGATGATAGAAGACAATTAAAAATCTCGAACCATTTCTTCAAAGATTTGACTAGAATGAAGAATTTGAACTGTTAAGTGAGTTGGTGTGGCATTGCACATATTAGGAGCCGCCCCTTGCCACTTTCTTTGGGGTGTAAGGTTCGTCCGGATTGTAGCTGTCTGCAGGGCCTTCGGGATTCTTCACTCCCCCGGGCCTGTTCACGCTTTGGCAATAGTCGTTCCTGTATTTCTTATCCCCACCGCAAATAAAGCTATATATTTAAATATTCCAATAATTCCATCCCCATTTAAGAATCTTTTGGATATTCCACTGATATGGGAATCCGATCAGGTTAAAAGTAACGTGTTCTTTATTTAAATAACAAGAAAAATTCAGTCAATCAGAAGCTTTCGGCTGGTTGCTCATGATTAGTTCCAGCATCCCGCCCTTCAAAACCTCTGATTGTGGGATTTTAAAATCATCAACTGGTTTTCCATTCAGAAAGATAGATTGAATGTATTTATTTTCCTTCGATGCATTTTTTGCTACAATTACAAACTCTTTCCCCCGGTTATATTTTTGATCCAAATGGATGATCACTTTAGGATAACGCGGACTCCCAATCTCATAAACTGGATTTTCAGAACATCCGCCATCTGTTTGAAAAAGACCGATGGCACTCATCACAAACCAACTGCTCATTTGTCCCAGGTCTTCATCTCCAGGATAAGCATCATAGGGTGTGGTTCCATAATATTGTTCCTGTATGGCTCTTACCCACTTTTGTGTAAGTGCCGGTTTACCTGCCCAGTTAAAGAGGTAAGCCACATGCATAGCCGGTTCATTCCCATGATTGATTGGAAAAGCAGCGAAATCATCCCCTGAAGCATTGAAATTTGCGTTTCAAGTAAGAGTCTGATTTTTAAACTAGTGTGATGTTAATCATAAAAAGACGAAAAATAATCTTTTAAATTGCTTATTATCAATAATATAAGTATTTTGACTTTTGACTTAACACTAGTAGATAATTTAGTATACATCATAAAATTGAATTTATTTAGAATAGCTGGTTTTTACTAGATATAGAATTTATTTTGTACATACATAGTTACATATTAAAAACAAAATTCTTTTGTGAAAAATTAAAAAAAGGATCAATTAGTCCAATGATAGTCTATAATGTCAAAAGCCAATTGAGGTTAAACCGATAATATAAGGCACTACTCAACAAGTGTATAACATTATCCGGAGATTGGGTGATTGCCAAATATCCCTTAGGTTCAGCGTGGGTTTCATCCATCTTGAAAAACCCTGTCCAGCCTCCATATAAATATTGCTTTTGACCTGTTGTTAAAAGTTTATTAACTGGCCAGGTCTTCCCATCATCAAATGACAATGCAGCAAATAAGCCAAAGCCTTCAAAAAATTCGTTATTTTCACGCTTGAGCATCATCACCTTTTTATTTTCGGGTTCATGGTTAGTAAATGAAATCAATAACAAAGGTCCTTCATTCAGTCTTTTTAAAACCAACCTTTGTCCTCCCGATATCGGAGGGAACCCGGAAGCTCTATAAGTCCAGCTCTTTCCCATGTCATTTGAAATACTCATTGGCATCTCTCCGTTGATGGTATTTCCTCTTCCCAAAGCCATAATATCCCCATTCTTTAATTGTACAATGCTGGCATGTATTCCAGCGATCAGCCTTCCTTTATTTCCTTCTTTAAAGTCGGGGATGTGTCGTCTCGTCACAAGATCTTTTCCATGTTTTACCATTGTCTTTACTGATATGTAAAAGAGCCCCCCTTTGCACCAAGAGTTGCATCCGCCGCCTGAACCAGCCATCCTTCCCTGCTGCTGATCATTCCGGCAATCACCTGATTGATTACCAGTGGCGTGTTCAGCATCAGCATATTAGGGATTTGACCAATGTGCGCCATTGTCTTTGCTGGTGCGTAAACACATCGCTAAATTCTGGCAACTCCCTGCAGCCTCCACCCATTTTTCAGGACGAGACGCCCCATTAAAAAGTCCCCTTTAGGGATATAGACCATATCCATTCCTAATGAGTTTTTCTGTTGAGCACAAGAGGAGGCATTAGCCAGAAGTGAAACTAATAAAAGACAGGTAGATGTATAGCTAAACTTAGTCATGGTGTGCCTAAAGAGATTGCAGGCCAACTACTCGCCAACCTGATATTTAACATCGTCTGTCACTCCCTTCCAATGATCAGACCTGAAAGGAGCCGCAGGCAGACCTGCTTCATTGTATAAATTAGCTTGCTCTGCGTTATCTGCCCAGGCATAGCGGATTGCGACTGGCTGTTTGACGTCTTTGCTATAAACAATAACTTTACCATCCTTTATAATTGCTTCCGCTGGATGAAAAACATGGTCAGTTCCAGCAACTTCAAAACCTTTTAGTTGAGCACCTTTTGATTTTAAAGAATATTCACTTGTTTTGAAACTGACGATCATATGATCTCCCTGGATTTCAGCCGAACTAAAAACCGGGCCTTCGAAAGCTACATTTACTCCATAAGTTTTATTTAAAGCGATGTCAGCTAATCTTCTTCCCACTGCTTGTTTATTAGCAGGATGGATATTATCCGGGTCTCCAATATCAGTTGTAATACTCATACCAGTATTAGGCAAATCCAGAGCTGAAGCCTGAGCTTCTCTCAGTTCAGCCCAAGTACTCCCTTTATTTTATTGCTATTTCCATGTTCGGCATTATAGCTTGCCAGCTGCACAAAATAAAATGGAAAGTCTCCTTGATTCCATTTATTTCGCCAATTTTTAATCAGTAATGGAAATGATTTACCATATTCATGATCCCTGCTTGCATTAGATTCGCCCTGATACCAACAAAGCTGCTATCAGACAGCAGTTCTATCAAATTGCCTATTACCAGTTTTATTGACAATGAATTACTTGTTCTCAAAATAATTCTCAATGACAACTTTGCAAGAAACGTAAAGGACAGCGATGAAGATCTACAAGAAATAATTCAGTTCAACAGGGTTGACAATCAATACACACAAATATTTCATCAATGATTGGTTGGGGAAAAGGCGTTGATTGGGATAAAACCTATGACTTTTTTGTGAAAGGCAACGAGTGGACATATAATGAATTATTAAAAAATTACAAATAATTAAAGGCATTTAAATGAAGTATACTGTTGATAGGGGTTTGGCAATAGGACAGCTAATATGCTGCTATGAAACATTTTTGCTGATTTGACATGGGGAATCCTAACTAACTTTAATGCTAAAATCCCGCACATCACCAGGCCGAAAAACGTTGTATGCGATTTAAACCATTTAAACAAACCATCTGCCATTATGAAACAAAGTATGACAAATAAAGAAGGGTATAAAACAATAATTGAAGGTTTAGATCTTGACGATACTCAAAAAAATGTTCTAAAATCAACTTGGCTTGACTATTTGCTCCTCATGAATATTTCCGCTAGAAAAGGGTGGTTTAGCCATAACTATTCTCAGATAGCGGTAATAATATTTAGTTTATTAATTCCCGTGATTGAAAAGAGTAAACTTAATGTTGACATCTTTCAATGGGATTTAAGTATTATCAGCATTCTCGGTTTAGTTGTTGCAGTTTTGACAACTTTGAACAGACAACTGGGTTTTGAAGAAAAATGGAGACACTATCGAATGACGGCAGAAACAATGAGAAACGAAGGGGATGATTTTTTTGCTTTGACTGGCAATTATGAAAAATACACTTCTCATAAAGAAGCATTTAAAATTTTTGCGTCAACAGTAACTTCCTTCAAAAGACAAGAAGTAAATACTTACATCGAAGAAGAAAAAAACAGAAGAAAAGATTCTAAATAGGCATCCATAAAGAAAAAACTATGAAAGAAAAATTAAGAATTATACAGACTGGTTTACTTAACCAATAGTAAATAAAGACTTGCAATCCTCCTTTGATAAATTACAGGATGCAGAAATATTTCTTATGATCATCAGCCTCTTCCTCATGATGACTATTTTTATCAACCTCTTCCATAAGTGTACACCAAATAGAGTAACTTTTTTTCTATTTTTTCATCCGGATACAATTGTTTTTCAACGGCTAAGCTTTGAGGAGACAAACGAAATACCCAGTTCCCTGCTGTTGTCCCCGGTGTGTTTGACCTATGCTCCTGATCGAGGTTTAAAATGTCCTGTATGGGGATGATCACGATTTTAGCCACTGACGCGTAAGCAGCCCTGATCAAAGCTCCGGCCACCTCCTCTTCCTTCAGCTCCCGGTTAAAATAAGCCGACAAGTGTTCTTTTCCTTTCTCGTCCAGATCATTTTTGAACCAACCCTTTGTCGTGTTGTTATCATGCGTGCCAGTGTACACTACAAAATTTCTTTCATACTGATGCGGAATGTGGGTTGACCCCGCCATATCAGCACCGAAAGCGAATTGTAAGACTTTCATCCCCGGGAGTTTAAATTCGTCCCTTAAATGAAAGATTTCAGGAGAAACCTGGCCTAAATCTTCGGCAATGAACGGAAGATGAGGAAATTCCGCTTCCACAGCTTTAAAGAAATCTGCTCCCGGACCTGAACACCAGCATCCATTCACAGCGGTTCGCTCTCCTCCTGGCACCTCCCAATAATCATAAAAAGCCCGGAAATGATCTAACCTCAGTAGATTGAACCATCTCATGTTTTGGCTTAAACGAAGCATCCACCAGGCATAATACTGCTTTTTAAGCACCGGCCATTTATAAACCGGCATCCCCCAAAGTTGTCCGTCTGCACTGAAGTAATCTGGTGGAACTCCGGCAATACCAGCGATTGCCCCATCGGCATCCAGCTTGAAAATATGCTGGTGTGCCCAAACATCAGAAGAATTATGGTTCACATAAAACGGCAGATCGCCGATGAGGTGAACCTGGTGCTGATTACTGTAAGTCTTGAAGGCTTTCCATTGCTTTTCAAACTGATATTGAAACCACTTATGTTTTTTTAACTCGTCCTGGTGTGCTTCAGAAAGTTTTGCCAGGATTTCTTTCGCTCTGGATTTAATGTCCTGTGGCCATTGGTACCATGGTCGGTCGAATTTCTCCTTTAAAACCATGAACATGGCAAAATCATCCAGCCAAAAATACTCCTCTTTACAAAATTGGATCCAGCCGGGATCTTCTTCACGTGACAAAGCTTTCTGCCAGGCTTTATCCAGCAAGTCAAATTTCTTCACAGAAGCTGCTATATAATCTACCTTATCGGTGGAAGGTTGCTGAAATTCCTTCAAATCTTCCTGGTCCAGGAGGTCATCCTCCATCAACACCTCCGGGCTGATCAATAAGGGGTCACCTGCCATGGTGCATAAGCTGCTGTATGGGGAGAAATGCTCTTCCTTACCTGTTGGACTGATGGGCATGAGCTGCCAGTACCTTTGGCCGGAGCGCTTTAAGAAATCAACAAAGCGAAAAGCCCCCGGTCCTAAATCCCCAATTCCATAATCAGACGGTAAAGACGTGATATGCATCAACACACCCGCATTGCGGGTGTTGGCTTTATCTTCCAGTTTTAAAATGGCGAAGGGCATTTGCAAGTTCAAATCATTGAGTAATAACTGCGACCCCTCCCCTTCATTCAGCTGTAAAATATTAAACCAGGAGGCCGTATAAGGTAGCTTGACTTGCGTGTCCTTCCAATTCAAATCGGTTAATTTTACCTGTTGTTCTTCTATCAACGTGGACAAGTGCAATAGCGTGATCACTAAATATTTCTGCTGTTGCAGCTCTCTGATAAAAGCCAGGATATGATGCTGGTGAATTCCCTCCACTTTTAAAGGAAGGTAATCGCCCGAAATGAATAACTGGTCTTTTTCCTTTCTTAAATTCAACAGTTGATGGGTGAGCCATAGTTTAATGGCTCCACTCCCATAATCACTGAGCAGGAGTTGGATATTGCCGGGTGTCTCTAACTGCTCCATCTGCTCCAGTCGTTTCATCCTCCAGTCATAGTCCACTTTTCTGCGGTTGTCAGGATCCACGAAACTGAAATCCCAGCATTCTCCCCCCTGGTAAACATCAGGTATGCCAGGACAAGTGAATTTCAACACCAATTGAACCAGCGAGTTGTACATTCCATATAAAGCTATCCGTTGATGGTAATCTTTGAAATCATTCAAAAACGGATGTTCAGGATTCAATAGATAAGATACGTAATGGAAAATCCGTTCTTCGTACGAGGTGTCAGGATTTGCCCAATCCGAATACAGTTTCCCTTCTCTAAACGCCTTTTGCAGGTAGGCTTTCAGACGCTCTTCGAAATCATCATCCTCCATTCCGGGCATGGGATAGTGGCCCAGTATATTTTGATAAATGAAATATTCTTCATGAACATCAATAGCTAGCCCCTCTCTTTTCTTTGCATTCATCTCCTGCCATGATTTTACCTTATCGAACCATTCCTCAGGCAAGGCTGTCAACACGTTCAATCTTGCCCTTGCATCTTCACCTCTTTTAGTATCATGTGTGGCTGTGGTGTTGATGCTGAGCGGGCTCTCCTCCTGTCTCCGTTTCATCAGCTCATGAAATTCATCAGGTTTTAAGCCGAATGAGGACGGATGATCACCCACCTCATTATGACCAATGAATTTAAAATAGGTATACATCAAAGTGTCCTCCACCCCTTTAGCCATCAACGGCCCGCTAAACTGCATGCATCTTTTGAAAAAGGAGATGGCGGCCTTGTTTTTTAGCACTTGGGGATGTTGTTGGGGGGAATGGAGTAAAACTTGCTCCAGTTCTTCCAGTTCCTCCTGAAAAGTATCCTCCTGCTCCTTAATAGATTGAAAAACCTGCAAAAATTCTTCAAATTCATTTGTTGCAAAAGGATAGGTTTCACTATAAAGCCGGTAAACAGGTGAATTAATCAGCAATGCTCCTATCGCCTTTTTCAAACGTTCTTTTGGAAAAATCTTCCGGCTAAGCCGCAGCTGTAAAAAATATTGGTAGAGGTTCTCCAGCTCCCCCTGCATGTTCGACTCCAGTATGTATCTTTTCTTAGACAAGACCTCTTCCTCCACAGATTTATGATTGGGATGCAGCTGATGATAAAAGTCATCAAACCATCCTGCGCTTGATTTCAAGGTCAGCAGGTTATTCACCATACCCAAAAAATCGTAACCCGTGTTCCCCTGTATGGGCCATTGGGCAGGCAGCTCCTCCTTTACTTCTAAAATCTTCTCTGCAATGATATAGGTATCTTTCCCTGCTAATTCCCTAAGCCTTTTAAGATAGGTGGTTGGTTCATGTAAGCCGTCGATGTGGTCAATGCGCAAGCCATCAAAAATCCCCTGTTCCAGCATCTTTTTAATGAGCTGATGATACTGTTCAAACACCTCCTCCTCTTTCATGTTGAGGCATATCAATCCGTTTACAGTGAAGAATCTTCTAAAGTTGATGCGATGGTTGGTTTCTTCCCAATGGCAGAGTTCGTAATGTTGAGCATGAACGATGTCATTGATCACCCCTTTTTTCTGATTATTGGCTTGCAGTAATCCCTCTAACTTGTTTTTGACCTGAACATTATTTAATCGAAGACCTATCTTTTTTAAAATATCACTCCAGTTTTTATGATAAAGTTGAGGAGAGCCCACATCTTCCAGTCGTGATAATTCTTCAACCAGATCCTGTTGCCTGAGTCGCTGCAGAAAAGGGAGATAAGAAGATGGCTTTAACGGATAAATGTTCTTAAAATAACTCAATCCCAACCTTTCCCCATCCCACATCACTTCAATCAAACCCTGGTCAATGGCTTCTTCCAATTTCTCCCCTAAAAAAGGGACCATGATTTTGCCATTCATGGCAGGACAGGTAAAAACCGAATCGAAATAAATTTGATATAATGATCTGGATCCTTTCTCCAACACATCCATCAGCCATTTATTCTTGGGATGAAAAGCCATATGATTCGGCACAATGTCCTGGAGCCAATGCATATTCTCCTCTTTTAGCCAGGCACTTAATTGATGGAGAGATTTTTCATCTCCAATTTCCGGATTGATTTTTAAGGGATCGGTGACATCATAACCGTGAACACTTCCAGGAACCGCCTCAAATATCGGGGAGGCATAGATGGTGTCTACACCCAATTGTTTAAAATACTCCTTTACCCTTCTGAAATCTGCAAAAGTGAAATGCTTGTTAAACTGGATTCTGTACGTGTTCGCTGGATGGTTCATAGGTGCCTGATTTGATTCACGATTTATTCAATCGGTAATAAATATGAATAGAGATGGCATTGATGCCTTCATTTGATGCTGAAGGAGACCCGCCATAAGCTGCTGAAGACGAATCGAATATTAAACTCCAACCCTCCTTATTATCAGGAATCTGGATTTTCTGTTCAGATCCGGAGAAATTGAGGAAACAGATCAATTCCTGTTCTTCAAATTTTCTATGGACTTCCAGCATTTGCATGGATTCCGATGCGGTGGCTTTCAATCCGCTTCTATCTTGATTTTTGAGCACTGGGTTCTCTTTTCGCAATTTTATCAAATCCTTATAGTACTCAAAAATAGGGAGATGGGATTTCTGGTCTAAAGTATCCCACCTCAATTTTGAGTTAAGAAAAGTTTGCTCTGACTGCGGATCAGGAACTTCACTATCTGTTTGAAATGCCTTGAATTCTTTGCTTCGCCCATTTCGCACCGCTTCAATCAATTCCGGGTCAGAATGGCTCACGAAATATTGAAAAGGCTGTTTTTCCGCCCATTCTTCTCCCATAAACAACAAGGGGATGAAGGGAGAGATGAATACTGCTGCAGCCATCAATTTCTGCATTTCAAAGCTAAAGAGCTGGCTGCTTCGCTCTCCCAGCATCCGGTTGCCCACCTGATCGTGGTTTTGAGAGAACACAATGAATCGTTGCCCTTCCAGCTCATTGGTGTTACTCCCAAACCTTCTTTTGCGATGCATGGAATACTTCCCATTGTACACATAACCCTGCTCATAGGCATCTGCAAGATCTTGTATTCCATTGAAATCTTCATAATAACCTTTACGTTCACCACCGGCAGTTACCCGGAGTGCATGATGAAATTCATCCACCCATTGTGCATCCATCCCTAAGCCGTTGCACCGGATCGGATCCAGGTATCTCCGGTCGTTCAAATCGCATTCTATCATTAGCAGATGATTTGAATCCTGATCTTCATTTAACAGATCCACGTGCGCTTTCATCTCTGCAAGTATGTGTTTTGCGCTCTCATCTTTAAAAGCATGCACCGCATCCATTCTCAGGGCATCTATATGAAAATCTCTGAACCACATCAAAACGTTCTCTATGAAGAATTCACGCACGCCATCAGCATATTCATCATCAAAATTCACAGCCGGGCCCCAAGGTGTATGATGTTTCTCTGTAAAATAAGGTCCAAATTTCGAAAGGTAGTTCCCCTCCGGACCTATATGGTTATAAACCACATCGAGGATCACTGAGAGCCCTTTTTGATGACAAACATCCACCAAGTGCTGCAATTCCAATGGCCCACCGTATGAGTTTTGAACGGCAAAGGGGAATACGCCATCGTATCCCCAGTTTCTTTCTCCGGGGAATTGTGCAACAGGCATAAGCTCAATGGCGGTGACCCCTAATTCCTTTAAATGATCCAACTTGCGGATGATCCCATTAAAATCTCCTTCAGGCGTAAAAGTACCTGTATGCAATTCATAGATGATGAAGTCTTTTAAATCAGGTGTCCTCCAATCCTTATCAGACCATTTAAAGGCATGAAGATCAAAGGCTGTGGATGAACCATGCACTCCTGCTGCCTGAAGCAATGAGGCAGGGTCTGCAAGTTCTTCACCATCCACAATTACCCAATAGGAATCGCCTGGTTTAAGGAGATCCGTTGCTGTCAACCAATATTCTCCTGCTTTGTCCAGGTCTATTGTTTTTTCATCCGTATATAATTTGTTTTTAATGGCAATGAAGCTATCATGAGCAGGTTCGTCACTGTTTGCGGGCGATAGGTTCCTGATGGTTTCCTCCAGCTTTAATTGTAAAAGCTTAGCCATTGGAGCCCAAACTTTAACTGTTGCACCGGAGTCATTGAAGTTCAGGCCTAAAGTTCTTCTTTTCATTTTACCGCTTTTAATAAAACCACCGACCTACCGCTCACTTTCACCTCTTCTTCTGCCAGGTGATATTCCTCCTCCTCCTGCAGCGGGTTAGCTGTATCCAGGATCTTCCTCCATTTTTTGCTGTACTTTTCATGTGGCAAGGTGTAAATGATCGCATCATGATAGGCATTGAACATGAAATAAAAATCGTCATCCACTATTTTCCCTCCTGTTTCGTTTACTGACCTGATTCCATGTCCATTTAAGAAAATGGCTAAAGAACGGGCAAAGTCGTGTGACCAATGTTCATCTCCCATCTCCGTTCCCTCAGGCAAGAACCAACCAATATCCTCCAGACCCAATCCTTTCACCGGCATACCCTGGAACCATTTTCTTCGGCAAAGGCTCGGATGTGATTTTCTGATCGCTATTAGCTTACAAGTGAAGGCGTGGAGTTCCTGATCCATCTCTGACCAGTTCAACCAGGAGATTTCATTGTCCTGGCAATAAGAATTATTATTCCCTTTTTGACTTCTTCCAAATTCGTCTCCGGCCACCAGCATCGGTACGCCCTGAGATAGGAACAGCGTGGCCAGGAAGTTCCTTTTTTGTTGATTTCTGAGAGCGATGATGTTCTCATCATCTGTTTCTCCCTCCACCCCACAATTCCATGAGCGGTTATGACTCTCGCCATCTTGGTTGCCCTCCCCATTGGCCTCGTTATGTTTCTCATTATAGGAGACCAGGTCTTGCAAAGTGAAACCATCATGTGCAGTGATGAAATTCACACTTGCACCAGGTGTGCGGTAATCCTGATAAAGATCCGAGCTGCCAGTGAACCGATCTGCGAACTCACCCAGCATGCTATCTGCACCAATCCAGTAATCACGGATGCAGTCACGGTATTTTCCATTCCATTCTGCCCATCCCTGTGGAAATTTACCCACCTGATACCCACCTTCACCCACATCCCAGGGTTCGGCGATCAATTTAACCTGTGAAATAACCGGATCCTGGTGAATAATGTCAAAAAATGAGCTGAGTTTCTGCACTTCATGTAATTCCCTGGCAAGCGTGGAGGCAAGGTCAAACCTGAATCCATCCACATGCATCTCTATGATCCAATAGCGCAGGCTGTCCATGATTAACCGCAGTACATTCGGCAAACGGGCATTCAAGGTATTCCCGGTACCTGTATAATCCATATAGAACCTAAAATCGTCCTGGACCAAACGGTAATAATTAAAATTATCCACTCCTTTGAACGATAGCGTTGGCCCCAAATGGTTGCCTTCCGCGGTGTGGTTATAGACCACATCCAGAATCACCTCGATATTTGCCTGATGAAACTTCTTCACCATTTCCTTAAATTCAATGACTTGTTCACCCAGAACTCCATCACAGGCATACCGGACATCGGGTGCGAAGAAGTTGATGGTGTTGTAACCCCAGTAATTCGTAAGACCTTTATCTTTAAGTATCCTGTCGCTCACAAAATGATGTACGGGGAGCAGTTCGATGGATGTGATTCCCAATTCTTTTAAATAGGCGATGCTAACAGGATGAGCCAAAGCTTTATAAGTACCTCTGATCTCTTCAGGAATATCGGGGTGCATCATGGTAAAGCCTTTCACATGGGCTTCATAAATAATGGTTTGGTGCATGGGGATATTTGGTAATTCGTCCCCCTCCCAGTTAAAGCGAGGATCAATGACCACCGATTTGGGCAAATAGGGTGCACTATCTGTTTCATTAAAGCTTAAATCCTCCTTCTCATCTCCTATTTGATAAGCAAAAAGTGCATCATGCCACTCCACCGTACCAGCCACCGCTTTTGCATAAGGATCTATCAAAAGTTTGTGTTGGTTATAACGATGCCCGTTCTGTGGCTCGTAGGGGCCATACACCCTATATCCATAGAGCTGGCCAGGCTTAAGGTCAACTATATAAGCATGCCATACCTGATGTGTGGTTTCCTTCAACTTTATCTTAATGGATTCTGTTTCATCTTTGACATCATTGAAAAGGCATAGCTCAACTCCTGTCGCATGTTCGGCATATAAAGCAAAATTCACTCCTCCCTCGTCCCAATCAGCTCCTAGCGGGTAAGGCCTTCCGGGGTAAATTTTTATGTCCATATCTTATTCATCTGTTTATTCTTATTGTTTTATTTGTAAAATGCCTGCCTTGTTGGCAGACAGGGAACCTTTGATGATTAAAACAATCAATAGTCCTGTGTGCTTAATGATTATTTTTATCAGGTCGGCTTCATTCAGTTAATACCTCATTTTTAGATGATTGATCGGCACTGAGCGTTTTTTTCAGAAATAGACACGCTTCTGTTAATATTTGTCTGTTCATACATTCGGGATCACCCTGAAACCATTTTTTCAAGCTATAATGCTGTTCTTTGATAAGGGCATGTATGAAAATTGTTCCAACAGGCTTTTCAGGGTTTTCACTTCCTCCGGGTGCGTTTAAACCTGTTATGGCAATAAGACCATCTGCCGGGATGCATTTTTGCAGACCTAATGCCATCTCTTTACTCACCTCAGCAGATTCTGGCGTAAATGTGTCAAGTGTCTTTTGATCTAAACCCAGTAGATTTATTTTTACCCCAGCATCATACGCCACTATGCCTCCTTTAAAAAAACTGCCGCATTGAGGCAGTGCACCAAAAGCGTGGCAAAGACATCCTGCTGTCACGCTTTCAGCGAAAGCAAGGGTAAAACCTTTATCTTTGAATAAATCTGCACATTCTTTTAATAAAAGATCAACCTCCATGCTATTTATTTTATATGGATGTCTTTATTTTTTCTTTTTCTTTTGACACTAACAAATACAACGATGAGCACTACGAATAGCAACCCGAAAAATAATGGTACGAACATAATGTTTGAATTTAAAGTGTGTTCAATTTAATAAAGCTGGTCTGGTCAATGCGGTAAATCAAAAAAATTGTTTATTCTTTAACAGGTTTTTGCTGCTCAGCAATGGAGTGGGCGAGTATACTGTCTGGAATGATGTTTCCTATTGCCACTTCCATTTTGTTTTTGAAACCAGAAATCACCCGATCTTTGCCCGCCATCAAAGCATCATAACCATCCTGTGCGACATCTGCAGGATCAGACAGGGCATCCTTATCCTGAATTACCTCGCTCTCCGCCATTCCTGCTTTCTGAAAGAAATCTGTAGCAGTGACGCCGGGCAATAATGCAGTGACGGAGACTCCTGTATCCTTCAACTCCTCCCTGATGGCTGCTGTGAAAGAAAGTACGAAGGCTTTAGTGCCGTGGTAAACCGACTGCCATGGACCAGGTATTGTTCCGGCGATGGAGGCAACGTTAAGGATTTTACCCTGACCCCTCTCCACCATTTCCAAAAGGAAACATTTGGTAAGGATCAGGAGTGAGGAGACGTTGAGGTTGATGATGTCCAATTCCCGATCAATCGCTGTATCTTTAAAAAGGCCGTATTCACCCTGGCCGGCATCATTGACTAAAATATTTACCTCCAATCCTTTTTCTTTTACCAATTCATAGAGTACGAATGCATTCTCTGGTTTAAACAGGTCACAAACCAAAGTTTGGACATCCACGCCAAAATCCCGCAATTCCATTGATGTATGCTCCACCTCATCCGCATCACGGGAAACGATAATGAGATGATGCCCATTTTTAGCAAAAATTTTTGCCAGTTCATGCCCAATGCCACTTGTAGCTCCGGTGATGAGGGTATATCCTGATTTATTCTCCATAATTCAATTTTTTTTCAGCTATCTTCTCCCGAGAATAGCAATGATCAACAGTGATATTTATTCCTATTATTGAATATATTGTTTAGTCAAGGTTTCAAAATAACCTTCACACAATCATCCTCTTTTTTGTCAAAAATGTCATAGCCCCTGAAGGCCTCACTCAATGGTAAAGTGTGCGTGATGATGTCGTCCAGCACCACTTTTTCCTCTTTAACCAGGCCGATGAGCTTATCTATATAATTGATCACTGGTGCTTGTCCCTGTTTAACAGTGAGTCCCTTATCAAATATCCTGTGCAATGGAAAATTATCATAAGGAGATCCGTAAACACCTACAACACTTACCGTACCACTTCTCCTTACTGCCTTAAAAGCCATTTCCAACACCTTGATGCTTCCTTTTTCAAAATTGATGGTAGCTTTCAGCTTGTCCATCATGTTACGTTCAGGTTCAAATCCCACTGCATCCACACAAACATCTGCCCCTCTGCCGCCTGTCATGTCCCTGATCACTTCCACCACATCTACTTCATGAGGGTTCAGGGCATCCACCTTATTTACTTGCTTTGCTTTTTCCAATCGATAGTTAAGGGGATCAATGGCAATTACCCGGCTCGCCCCATTTATCCATGCCGCTTTCTGTGCCATCAAACCCACAGGTCCCGAACCGAAAATAGCGACTACCTCTCCTCCCTTTAGTTGCGCCCAGTCAATAGCTGACCAGCCCGTGGGAAAGATGTCCGTTAAAAACAACACCTGTTCATCCGAGAGCTCATCGGGGATGATGCGTGGACTGATATCGGCGTAAGGAACTCTTACATATTCGGCCTGACCTCCAGAATAACCCCCATACAAATCGGTGTAACCATACAAACCTGCACCTTTTTGATCCATAAGGTCGCCGGCTGGCCCATAATGTTTATAATTTGAATTTTCACAATGAGGCGATGCGCCGTGATTACAAAAGAAACAATGCCCACAGGCGATCGGAAAGGGCACCACCACCCGGTCTCCTTTCTTCAGATTTCTGACTGAGGGACCTACCTCCTCCACAATACCCATAAATTCATGTCCCATGATCAAATCACTGGTCTGTGGGACTGCTCCATGCAGGATGTGAAGATCAGAACCACAGATGGCTGTGGATGTGACTTTTAGTATAATATCTCCGGGATCTTCTATGCGTGGATCATCAACAGTGTCTACACTGATGTCTCCTGGTTTGTGGAATACTGCTGCTTTCATTTCACAGGTTTAAATCTTAAATAGGTGTTTTCATTAAATGTGATTACTATGGATCAAACCATTTGCCATAGCTTTAACCATGCGTAGTAAACTTATTTAATTGAGGTTAATACGGATTTACCAGCTTTGTCTGCCGTATAAAATTTGATCAGATTTTCTCTGAGGATAGGACTTCATCTTTTAATGATAGCAAGGCATTGCAGGTTTGCTGATCGCTGAAAAATGTGGCAAACATGCTGTTTTTCAGAATTTATACAGATTTAAAATTTAATTTCGGAGAAATTTACAGCGATTATGCAGTTGAAAAAATTTAAGGATTTCCTTCATATCGGAACCTTAAATTATATTCTTGGTTTCATCATCATTCTTAGAATTGTTTTTATAGGTTTAATGGGTCCCATGCCTCAGGATGCCTATTATTTTTTTTATAGTCAGCATCTTGCCCTTTCTTATTTTGATCACCCACCTGCGATAGCATTGATTTTAAAATTCTTTACCGCTTTATTGGGAGAAAAAGTTTATGTGATCAAAATCGCTGATTCCCTCATCACTTTATTAAGCATTTTCTTTTTTTACAGGTTGTCTCTTTACCTGGCACCTCAAAAAGAGGCTGGAAAATCATTGATGCTTTTCCTCAGTACCTTGATGGTAAGTGTGCTCTCTTTGGTGTCCACGCCTGACACGCCATTGATCTTGTTTTGGACCATTTCTTTGCTGATGTTTTATATCGCCATCTTTAAGGGCAAAACGTACTATTGGATATGGACCGGGATTTTCATGGGTTTGGCTTTTGACAGCAAATACACCGCCCTGTTTTTACCTCTGGGAATGGTACTTTTTCTTTTGCTGTCCAGAGAACACCGCAAATATCTTTTCACTTTTTGGCCATGGGTGTCCCTCATTTTCTTTCTCATCACCCTGTCACCAGTGATCATTTGGAACGTTCAGCATGATTTTGCGTCCTTCAGATTTCAGGGTTCACAAAGAATGTCCACGGTATCTGAGTTTCATCTTCAACCTAAATACTTTTTCGGACTGATTGCCCACCAGTCTGCATTGCTGATGCCTGTAATCTTCCTGGGTTTTTTCTATGCCTTTTATTGCCTGTTTAAAAAGTATCAGAAGAAATGGGCCTCTTACCCTGCAGAACAACTGTTTTTGTTGAGTTTTTTCATTCCACTATTCCTTTTATTCTTCGCTCTTTCCTTAGTTTACTGGGTTAAGCTGAACTGGATGATGCCTGCTTACCTCAGTGGCGTGATTTGGCTGAGCCACTACGTCAACAAAAAGTGGTTAAGCGTTCAGCTAGGGTTTTCTTTAATGATTCATTTGGCCTTAGCTGTGGAGCTCATCTTCTACCCTTTTCCGATTAAATCTGACGACACTTGGGTGGGTTGGAGGGAGTTAGCAAAGGATGTGGAAATCAGACAAAAGTCCAATCATGCTGATTTCATCTTCGCCGCAGATGATTACAAGACTTCTGCTGAATTGAATTTTTACCTGAAAGAATTTGTGTACAGTAAAAATGTGATTGGAGAGAACGCTCTGGAATTTGATTATATCGGAACAGATATCCAGGCTTTAAAAGGAAAAGATGCCCTGTTCATTGATTCGGACCCAAACAATCAGCCAAGCACTTTCCTTCCCCCTATTCCTGCATCTTTAAGTTCCTATTTCAGTAAAGTTACCCTGCAAAAGCCCATCCTCATTAAAAGAAATGGGTTAATTATCAGAAGGTTCGATGTTTTTCTTTGCGAAGATTACCAACCAAACCCTAAAATTGAATCAACCATTAAGGAGTGATTTTAGAATGAATCGTCTACAGTTCTTAGAGCCTGTCTAAATTTAGAATCAATTATTATTTTAGTCATTAAATTATTATTTTAGTCATTAAATGCGCTCGGTAATACACGAATTTTGCTAATTTTTCCATTTCCGATTGCTCATCAAAGTGAAAAATCCGCGTATCTGCGGGAGAAATTGGCTTATACAAAAAACAACTCGACCATTTTTGGACAGCTTCTTAGGGATTTTGCAAGCTGGCTTTTTAAAATCCCATTGAAACCAATACTAGGTTATGAGGATGGCCACCACCATGACGTCAGCCATATTCCATTTATCCGATTTGAAGGTAAAATATTCAATGATTTTACTTTGAGACCATTTCTTTCACTTAGCAAGTATACACCTGTGGAGATTAATTTTGTGACGGGAAAAACGATACTGGATGAGGACACCCACGATCAGGGCTTCATCATCTCCGGTTTGAATAAGCATCCTCACCACGTCCGCTGTTTTGAAAGCTGATGAACTTGATAACCACAACATGCGGTGATGATGATCAGGATAGAAATCCCCGCAATCAGCAGTAACTGATTTCTTTTAAAAGAGGAAGAGTCCATTTATTGAATTTAATTGTTTTCAATTCCACCTAAAAATTGAGCCAATAAGACCGGTGATCATCTTTATTATTTTTAAATGTTTAGAACTTGATAAATGCACGATTATTGTTGAGTTGGTTTAGTAACTCCATGTTAACCTATAAAAACATTAAAATGACTGAGAAAAATTCAAAAACAAAAAAAGTGGTGGTAGTGACAGGTGCTTCTGCCGGTTTGGGAAGAGCTATTGTAAGGGAGTTTGCGAAAAGAGGAGACGATATTGCCCTAATTGCCCGTGGGATAGATGGATTGGAAGCCGCAAAAAAAGAGGTGGAAGCTTATGGAGGCAGGGCCCTGGTTTTACCATTGGATGTAGCTGATGCGGAGGCGATGGATAAAGCAGCGACAGAAGTGGAGGAGAAATTAGGTCCGATAGGTGTTTGGGTGAATAACGCCATGAACAGCGTATTCTCTCCGGTTAAAGAGATGAAACCCGAGGAATACAAAAGAGTGACAGAGGTAACTTATTTGGGACAGGTTTACGGAGCCTTATGTGCTTTAAAGCGGATGGAGAAAAGAAATGAGGGTGCCATCATTTTTGTGGGTTCAGCATTAGCTTACCGCGGAATTCCATTGCAATCTGCTTATTGTGCATCCAAACATGCGATAGAAGGTTTTTACGACTCATTTCGTTCCGAGTTGATGCACGATAAAAGTAAAATCAGAACCTGTATGGTGCAGTTACCTGCAATGAACACCACCCAGTTTGGCTTTGTGAAGAGCAGGCTGCCCAGAAAACCAAAGCCAATGGGTGCCATATTTGAGCCGGAGGTGGCAGCAAGGGCTGTGGTCTTCGCCACTGAACATGATCGACGGGAGATATTTGTTGGGTACCCAACGGTGGAGACGATCATAGGAAATAAACTCGTTCCGGGTTTTGCAGACTGGCAATTGGCACGCACCGGTTATGAGGGGCAGATGACGAACGAGCCTGAAGATCCTAATCGCAAAAATAATCTATGGGAGCCTATTCCGGGTGATCATGGGGCGCATGGACCTTTTGAAAATCAGTCACGTTCTTTCAGCATACAGTTATGGGCTACTAAGAACCGCAAATGGGTTGCCGGTATCGGCGTGCTGGCCCTGGGACTGATCCTCTTACCTTTTATAAAGAAGAAATAAGATTTATAAAGAAGAAATAAGATGAATCAGCAGGAGGTTGGTTGGTTAACTGGTTGGTTGGTAATTAGTGTTAAGTTAAAAGTAGAAAGTCAAAAGACTTATATCATTGATATAAGTAATTTAAAAAGATGATTTTTCGTCGTTTTATGATTAATATCTGTTAATTCGTCTTATCGTGTTTCATTTTGATCATATCCACCAACAAACCTGACCAGGTAAAATGTTTAGCCCCATAACCTTTACCCGTAAATGGATGATAATATTCTCTATAACCGCTCTGCTGAATTAACTTTTTAGTATCCTCCACCAATAACCCTGCTTCTTGCACAAAGCCCTTTTCTATTAAACAGCGATGTAAAAACCAGCTGTAAACGATCCAGGTGGGTCCACGCCAGATAAAAATGGATTGTTCGGGGTTAAAAGAAGGGTGATTGATGGCGACTGATGGAATGGGAAATCTCACCGCAAATTCATGCTCGTTTAAAAGGTGTTTTTTAATCATTTCATCCGCCAGTTCATTTGGTATTTCCTTTAAGGTCAAAGGGAAAAAAATAGTCGGCGTCAATGTCTTCAATTTCTTGTGGCTTTTTCCGTATATATCGTAAAAAGCTTTGTCTTCTTTATCATAACACAATTTGATTAGACTATCCACCGCTTTGTCGGCTTTACTTTGAAAATAGCCTGCCTCCTCATCATCAGCTAATTTGCACAACTTCGCCATTACTTTGAGGTTCTCGATATAGATCGTGTTGAAACCTGCGTCTTTGACAACGAATTCATTTCGTTTCTGTATTTTTTCAAAATCATATCCACATAAAAAGTTTCTAAAATCATTGCCCACTACCTTCCAAAACAGTTTCATGGACGCTTTTTGAGGTTTCATGCCCAAAACCTCATCATAAGAGGGCTTCCAATCCATTCCTGATTCAAAATAGCTGATAATAGAGATCATACCCGTATCATCAAAGTCCCTGTTCTCTGCCAGCCATTTATAATACTTTTTCAACGCAGGAAGAAAACCTTTTATAAATCCCAGATCGCCATCTGCTTCAAAGATGTCCTGCACCGCTTGTGCGGCCAAAGGAGGCTGGATGAGCGAACTCATATGAGGTTTAAAGAACTTCTTTGCTTTAAATCTTGTTTGAAAGATATCAGTGATACGGCCGGGTAATCTTGATTTCCAAAACAACATATGACCTACAAAACCATCAGCTCTTTGCAAAGCAAACAGGCTTTTTATACATTTTTTAGCCATCTCCGGCATCCCAAGTGCCACCATGATATTTACGTGGAAACAAGTATCCCAAAAATACTGGTAATGGTAAACATTGCTGGAAGGCTTCATATAATGATAGTCTTTGTTCAGCTGTTTATTGTGACCGGTGACGGTATTGTTTTTTAGGAGCTCCCTTACCTGAGATTCAATCTCTTTTTCAGTTATTGACATATATATATTTGATAGCTAAATTCCCTTATCGGATAAATTCATCCCATTCTCCATAGGTTTCGGTTTTAGGTCCTCTAGGTATAGCCAAACCAATGACTAATAAACCTGCGATCAAATCATTAACAGCTAAAGCCATAGAATGGTTTGATGTAAACCAGATGCCTGCTGCGATGGTAATTCCCAATAATATATTCACATATCTTCCTATGCGCAAAACTTCTCCCATGCAGATCACGGAGACCACTATGATCAAAGCTCCTCCTAAATGATTGATATTAGCTGTCGGTGTTTGTATCTCTGCACCAAAGAAGGCAGGTGAGAACATCAGCCATATTCCGATTAAAGTGGAGATTACCAATGTCCATGGGAAACTCATTCCCAGGATGGATGATTTGAAGATCGCTGATTTTGCATCAGGGAATTCCATCATCTCCGGCGAACGCTGGTCATCCTTTCCTTCGTCAACGGTTCCCCCTTTCCAGAAAAGTTTCCAAAATCCTTCTCCCCTTTTCATCCGCCTTTTCATGAACTGGAACATCGCAATCACCTCATCCACCTCCAAAGGAAGCATGGGCAACATGATTGCTGCAGCGAGCAAACAAAAGGTACACCAATGGCCTACCATCACGGGTTGGGAGATCACCAAAAAGATATGGACCAAGCCTAAAGGGATCACTAAGATCCCAAAGAAAGTAACCATCCATGGCATGGTGCGCCATCTGGAAGGACTTCCCATCCATCCCATCAGAAATTCAAAGGTATAAGCGAATGCGCCAAGCCCTGCATCAGAAACGGGAAAGGAATGTGACATAGCGGAATTCAGCACTTTTTCAGCATTGGCTCCAAAAAAGGGATCCCAGCTTACGTCTATATAACCCAGTTGATAAGCAGAGAGGTACCTGGAAACCACCCAGCCCAGGAACCCAGCGATGATCATGATCCACCGCTGTGGCCAACTGGAAGGGTTATAAGACCATCCCGGAGGTGTTGAAGGTCCCATCTCCATATACATCATCATATTTGGCATACCTGGAATCAAAATTGTTAAACCAATCAGCATCACGCCCACTAAAGTATCATTCAGGTAAGCCGCTGCGGATGGAGACCATAAAACTAACGGAGCGAAGCTCAACCATATCCCAATGAAACAACAAATCCATACGCTCACCGGCCTATTTGGTTTCAATGAACGCCATCCGAAAATAACCAATAACGTCCCACTGATGATGTCACTCCACTTCATGGCCCATATTCTCTTGTCCAGAGATAGCCACACCGATCTTCCCCCGCTTGGAGAAGCTGGGTTGATCCCGTAATCAAAAGTCAATGGGGAGAGGATCAGCCAACATCCAAAAATCACCACCAACCAATAAATCCATAAAGTTTGCATGTGATGCTGTTTCAGCATCTTCATCCTGTTCTCCCTGCTCATCATGTCATCTCCACCCGATTGCTTATTTTGCATTTGAGACCGGGTTACCCCTCTGCCTCCCATTTCATTTTCCATAGTTTTTTTGTTTGATGTTGATGAATAGATAGACAAAACTATTATAAAAACCATTCCAAAATAATCGAGAGCATAATTTTTGAACTTTATGCGCTACAACGCCAATAAATATGTTCATAAGAGATTTTGGTATATGCTTTGATGGTTTTTGTCCTGCAAAATCATTTATCATTAACCTATTAAAAGAGAAAAATCATGACAAAGTATGCTAAAAAAGCTGGCGAAAAAGTTGAAAAAGCGATGCATGAAATGAAACAGGGAGAGTTGAAAACCGGAACCGGTAAAAAAGTGACTTCCAAAAAGCAGGCAGTGGCCATTGGGCTATCAGAAGCCAGGGAGGAAGGGGCTAAAGTTCCGAAAAAGAAATCATAACCGGAGATGCCATTATAGACATCGTCAAAAGATCCGACCAAAAACTAAAATTGCACAGCCACCTTTCCATGCACTGGAACAAACCCACAGGCAAGGAAGCAGAAATTACCGCAAAAGCTGATGATACAAAAGAGTGATAGGGTTTATAAAAATTAGTTTTGAGCTTTCAGAAACTGAATGATTTCGTTCAGCTGCTTCTTACTCAGCATGGAGCCATAGGCAGGCATGTCCTTCCCCCCATTCACAATCTGGATCATCAGTTGCTGCTCATTCCAGGTACGACCAATAACGGAAAGATCGGGACCGTTGGCACCTCCATATCCATGCATTTTATGACAATATTGACAACCTTTTTTATAAAAAAGAACCATTCCACTCTGAATCTCCGGGTTTTGCGATTTCATCACTTTGTATAAAGGCTTAGTTTCAAACTTGGGAGACCAGGGTGATTTAAGACCTATATATAAAAGTGCACCTACAAATGCCACCACGCAAAATGTCCCGAAAACTGCCCAAGGTCTTCTGATCGGGCTTCTTTCCCCACGATTTGAAACAAAGGGTAAAGCCAGCAAGGCTATGATGGTTAGCATAGGGCCTATAAAAATCACATAAGACTCGATCTGCGGAGGCATTAAAGCAAAAAGTGCGAATATGGGAATCATATACCAGTCAGGGCTTGGACTGGTGTTGATGATGGAGGGATCCGGGGCAGCCGTTAGTTCAGGTGGGCCAAATATAATAGCCAAACCGATGATACAGATGACCACCAGTGCTCCAAATAAGGCGTCTCTCCAGGCAGCATGAGGCCAAAATGGAACACCTTTTTTATCCAGCAGATCCTGATACCACTCCCGGTAGGTTTTAGGATCCACCAACCTGCCAGCTTCAGGAGGCTCGGAGATCCCGTTCCTAAACACCAGAAACAGGTGGAATCCAACAAAAAGAAAGATCATGGATGGAATGATGAATACATGGTAGGAGAAAAAACGGCTCAGAGATTGTCCTCCTATCGCATCTCCGCCTAAAAGTACGTGGGCTAAATAGGTCCCAATTAAAGGGATCCTTCCAAGTTGTTCTGCAGCCACCACTGAAGACCATACGCCATTAGAATCCCATCTCAACAATTGCCCGGTAAAACCCATGGCAATGGTTAAGAAGAGCAGAAGAATACCTGTGATCCAGCTCATCTCTCTGGGATATTTGTAAGCTGCGGTGATATAAACCCTGATCATATGGATACCTACCATCAGTATCATCCCCGATGCTCCAAAATAATGAATCCCCCTTAAGACATTTCCTAAAAAAGCTTTATGAGTGATGAATTCCAAACTAGAATAAGCATTCTCTGAAGAAGGTTGATAAAGCAAACTTAAGCCAACTCCGGTCACCACCTGCAGCACTAAACAAAATAAGGTGGCGCTACCAAAAACGTAACTCCATTTACTTCCCGGCGGTACGGGATGCTTCATCAGTGGAACGATGGTTTCAGAGATTCCGCTGCGGTCATCCACCCAATTCCATATCTTTTTTAAAAACCTCCTCATGCTGTGATGTTTGTGATGGGCACAGGTGCAGTCCTGATTTGGATGGTATTCTTATTTACCCTGACCTGATAGGTAGTCAAACTTTTTGGTGGTGGACCCGCAGCCACCGTACCATCCTTATAGTACACGCCGCCATGGCATGGGCACATGAATAATTCTGCGTCCTTCTCCCACCTTACCGGACAACCCAAATGGGTACAGTTAGCAGAAAATGCGATAAAAGTATCTTCAGCATCTCTCCTTAACCAGGCTGCGGAATGGGCACTCACCCCTGCCCAGGATTTACTGTTTGCATTTTCAAATTTTACCAGACGGGTCTCTCCCACTTTAATCTCGTTTAAAGTCCCCACGGTACGCCAGGTTTGTTGTTCTTTTCTGAGGAGTGGTTGAAACAGCGCTCCCAGTATAGGCACCCCGGCTGCAAGAGCGGCGAATCCTCCCAATGCCATACTCAATTTCATCAGGAAGTTTCTTCTTCCCTCACTGATTTCTTTCCCGTTTTCCTTCATCTCTTAAAATTTTGATCCATTGACTTAATGAAAACACCACCAACAGCAATCCTGCCAAAGAAATAGCCCACATCGTGACGATTCCCCATAACAAAAAAGTGAACCCGATAGCCATAAAGAAGGGCCAGTAAGTGGGTGAAGGTAAGTGCTCCGGCCTGGCTTTGTTACCATAGAGAAATTCATCATTTTTCTCTTCTTTTTTCAGATCGTTCATCTATCTTCTCCTTTCCATAAGAGTTGTTCCTGCTTTAACCCGGGCTCTTGCTTTTCATTCAGCCATTTAAACATCAATAGCAGGCTTCCGCTGAGATAGATGAAACAACAGGGCACCCACATCATCAACCCGGCAGCCTGCTGGTCCTGAGCCCGGCTAATATTCCAGCTGTTTCTGATCAGGGAAGAAAAGCCATATTCATCAGGCAAAAAATAATGCCTATATAAAGTTGGAGGTGCAAAAGTGAGAAAAAGCCCCAGGATGGAACAGCCAATACAGCCGGTGAAAAGATAGATGACGCCCACCAAAGGATGAATGCGTAATTCTTTTACCGGACCAAAAATAGGCCAGCTGAAAAACACACCTGCCAGTAATAAGCTTGTGGTATGAAGAAATGGAAGGAAGTGAAAACGGAATGATCCGTGATCCTTTGGGAACACAGCATCAAAAACAACGGGGATATGCCAAAACCACATCAGCCCGATGCCTGCCAGCCAGCCCATCCAGGGCCAGCGGTGAAAGAATGCGGAAATGGAGTGGAGCACAACATGAGGTGGCGATGATACGGGTAAACCTAATAAAATCAGCGGGCCACAAATTAACAGTAATAGAATGTGCATCACCATATAGGCACTTAACAAATAATGCATCCCCACAAAATGTAGCGGAGAAATGGCCAAAAACAACATCAGCACTGCACCACTGAAATAAAGGACGGCACCTTTTAACCACTTGCCATGCGAGAGTATCACATACAGCAAGGTTAAAAGGATGAACAGCAAAGCCGCCTCCAAATCAAAGTTCCAATGTTCAATTAGCGTATCCATCAGCATAGATTAAAAAAATGGTGAAACATAAACCAGGCTAAAAACCAGTACCCAAACCACATCCACAAAATGCCAATAAATGCCGGCAGTGGAGATGACGGACGAACCCGGTTCGTCAAAATCTCCTTTCAGGGTAAGATACATCACGATGGAGAGCAGGATTAAACCTATTATCACGTGAAAAGTATGAAAACCGGTAAGCGTGAAAAAGTTGGTGCCAAAAATGTTCTCACTGATGCTGAAATGCTGGTGCAGCAATCGCCAGTATTCTTTCGCTTGCCCGAAAAGGAAAATGGCTCCCAGAAGAATGGTGGAGCCCAGCCATAACTTCAGCTTTTTGGTCGCCCCTTTTTTATAGCTCCTTTCCGCCTGCCAAAAAGTGAAGCTGCTGGAGAACAGCAAAACGGAGAATAAACCAGTGGTTTTCAGGTCCAGAAGCCTTACTGGTTGCCCATGAAAGCCAGGTTTTATAGAAAAATAGACATAAGTGATCATCAGCGAAAGGAATAATATCCCTTCTGTGGCGACCACCAGTTTCATCATCAGTTTATTTTCCATGGTATTTATCTTTAAAAGCTTCCATTTTAATATCCCGAAGTGGCCTTACCGAGTTTACAGGAGGTAATTTAGTGAAATTCTTCAATGCAGGTGGTGACGTGGTCAACCACTCCAAAGTATAGGCATCCCAAGGGTCATCACCAGCAGGTGCACCAAATTTTTTGCTTTTATAGAGGATATACAGGAGGAAAAGGATGGAGCAACCCATCATAAAAGCACCTATGGTGGATAACAGGTTCATCCAATCATATCCCGGCAAATCCGGATAGGTATAAACTCTTCTGGGCATTCCTTCCACACCCAATAGATGATGAACAAAAAAAGTGAGGTTAAAACCAATGACAAAAAGCCAAAAGAACCATTTCCCTAATTTTTCACTGATCATCCGTCCGCTCATTTTAGGGAACCAATAAAACAAACCCGCCAGTATCCCAAATAAACTCCCGCCAACAAAAACATAATGCAAATGCGCCACCACATAATAGCTGTCGGTAAGTTGCCAGTCGATGGGAACAACAGCGAAGGAAACGCCGCTCAATCCACCAATGGTGAACTCCACTAAAAAAGCCATAGCAAATAGCATAGAAGTGGTAAAACGTAAAGAACCTCCCCACATCGTCCCCAACCAATTGAATATTTTGACTCCGGTGGGCACCCCTATCAGCATGCTGCTGGCTGCAAAAAAGCTGTACACCGTCAATCCCAGGCCAGTGACAAACATGTGGTGCACCCAAACTCCGAAAGCCAGCAAAGCAATGGCGATACCCGAGCCCACCACAAAACCATAACCAAAAATAGGTTTTCGGGAATAAACCTGGAACACTTCTGAAAGCATCCCAAAAGGTGGCAGAATCAAAATATAAACTTCGGGGTGACCAAAGCTCCAGAAAAGGTGCTGCCATACAATGGGAGAACCCCCGGTAGCGGCATTGAAAAAGTGTGATTGCAACTGCCTGTCCAGTAAAAGTAAAGATAAAGCCGCATTCAGCGTAGGAAAAGCAGCTACAATCAAAAACGAATTCACTAATACCATCCATACGAAAACGGGCAATTTTTTAAAACTCATCCCGGCTGTTCTTGAATAGATGATGGTAACAATGAGGTTGATGGCGGTACCAACGGTTCCTATGCCCACCAGCAGCAAACCAATGCAATAATAATCGATGCCAGAGCCAGAGGAATATTGACGCTGATTGAGCGGCGCATAATTGAACCAGCCTGCATCCGGAGCACCTCCGGCAAGAAAGCTAAAATAGAGCAATAAGCCTCCAAAAAAGGTGATCCAAACGCTAAAAGCATTCATCCTTGGAAAAGAGAGGTCATTGGCACCAATCATCAATGGGGTGATGTACACTGAAAATCCGAGAATGGCCGGGGTAAGCACCAGAAAGATCATGGTGGTGCCATGCATGGTGAAAAGCTGGTTGTACATTTCCGGACTTAAAAAATCATTCTCCGGTATGGCCAACTGGATACGCATCAACAGGGCTGCCACACCGCCCAGCAAAAGAAACAGGACGGAAAGCAATAGGTAAAGGATGCCAATCTGTTTGTGGTCAACGGTGGAAATCCACTGTAACAATCCCTGGCTGTTGCTGATATTGACATCAGGTAGCCTTTCTTCGGGTTCGGGCACGTATATTTCTTCCATTATTTCAAACTGGCAAGGTAATCCACCAACGCATTGATGGTGTCTTTCTTAAAAATATATCTGGGCATATGCACCCCTGGCTTTACTTTTTCAGGATTGGTCAAAAACTTTTCCAGATTGGTCCTGGTGTTCCTGAGCACTCCGGATAACAGGGTGGAACGACTTGCCAGATGTGTTAAATCCGGACCTGTTGCTCCCCGGGCTAGGGTTCCTCTCACCTGGTGGCATCCCGCACAGCTCTCTTTATTAAAGATGGCTGCGCCGGCCAAAACAGATGCGTTGGTAGAGGACATTGCATCTTTAGATTTCTCTTCCAGCCATTTTTTATAATCTTCCGGAGTTTGCGCCACCACCCTGATGCGCATCCAGGCATGTTGTTTGCCACAAAACTCGCTACAGGTGCCTTGGTAAACGCCAGGTTCATCAATTTTTAACCAGAGAAAATTAGTTGTCCCCGGTATCATATCCATCTTCGGCCCAAAAGAGGGTATCCACCAATCATGAATCACATCGGTGGATTCCAGCTGAAGCAATACTTTGGTTTGTGCAGGTAAATGCACCTCGTTTGCGGTGGTCACTTTTGTACCCGGATAGGATACCTGCCACCACCATTGCCGGCCATTGATGATCACCGTTGGGCTTTCATTGGTGACGGTCGGCTCGGTGTCTTTCATGGTTTTGATAGTGAGGTAAAAAAAATAGGACACCATCAAAAAAGGGATGCCTATCATAAAAGTCTCTACCAGCCTGTTGTTATGGATCTGCTCCGGTTCCTTATCTCCGGGCCTGGCCCTGAATTTTAAAGAGACATAGATGAGCAGCCCGATTACCAGCAATAAGATGAAAGAGGAGGCAATGATGAACGCATTGTCCAGTCCATACAACCTCCAGCCCTCCTGAGATTGAGGATGGAAGATCGAGGTGCCCGAAAGCATATTCCTATTAGCTGGTAAACTCATTGCTCTGTTAAATCATCTGTTAGTTAAATCAATTAAATCCAAACCAGTCTCTTCGTCATGTTTGCGGTGCAGCTGAACCGGTGTCTCTGTGAGCATGAGCTCTAAAGTGGGATGTACTTTTGCAGAAAGCAAATGTCCGCCATGTGCGGTGCCATCTTTTTTACCCAAAACCACATGACCATGCAGCTGATGACCACCCCCGGGTCTCAGCGTGATGTCTCCGTTCAGGGAGAGCAGCTCCACCTGTTCGGTGATCTGAATCTTCTTATAGTCCTTAATGGAAAAATCAAAAAAACCCAGCTCCACTTCACTGAAAGCACCAATCGCTGTCAGTTGACTTGCGGTCAGATTCTCCCTCCTGATGAATTCATTTAATGTGGTGATCACCTCCTCTCCGCTCTCCAACACCAGCACGTACATCTTTTGCGGTTCTTCTACTAATAGGCTATGCTTCATTGTCCGTCAGTTTTTATTGCGAAAACGCAATGGTGGTTAAAAGTGCATTCTCTGCCTGCCGGGAATCCAATCTTGTATGCTGCACCACCACGGGCACATCAGAGAACAGCACACTGGAATAATCCGTATCCAATGGAATAGGTTCGGGAACTTTTAAGTTATTGAACCTGACATGTTTTGTTCTCTTGGCAGGAACGGTTAATTGATAAGGACCTGCAGGTTCCCGGTCTGAGAAAAAAATGGTGATCTCCACATGCGCATCCTCATCGTTCGTGTTTAAGATACATGCTGTTTCGTGACTGGTGAACTGCGGTTCGGGCCCGTTGCTATAAGAAGGAATGTAGCCTTCGGCAATGGCCCATATTGTTTTGCCTATCGCTTCCATATAGATTTCAAGTCTGGGGTTGAAACTTCTTTATTAGCTATTGCGTCATAAACAAAACCTGCCGCAAGCGCATAAACCAGGTGGTGCATCACATCAATAGCGATGGCTTCTGGTTTTTCCTCATCAATAGGCGGTGCGAGTTTTAGAGATGGGAGCATCACCTGCTCAGTTCCCCAAATCGCCAGAAAATGTAAGAGATTGGCCTGCCAGCTTTTTAATCCGGCAAGAGACAATAAACCTCTCACCACGCCCCAGGAAGTTCCATAGGTCCAGTGAACCTCCTGTGCCACTTTACTTTTTTTCTCCTCAGCAGTCTCTTTCACAGCTAACACTTTAGCCACAGCATCCACCGGTGCTGAGCTGGGTTCTCTTTTGGTGATCTTCATTTCAATCATTTGTGAAATGGTAATGGCCACCGTGCCTGCGATTCCGGCAAGAATGCCTACTCCAATTGCCGTTCCTAATTCTCCTAAAGGATTCGTTGTTCTGATTTTCATATTCCTATTTGTTTATTATTGTTAGCATAAAATGTGATGGCAATTGCTATTAAGGTAAGTCCCAGCAATGCCATCATTCTTGTTTTTTTCGCTTTTCCTCCTTTTAATTTCATTCCATCCACATATCTTTTTTCAGGGATTTGCTCCGTTAAAGGATGATTTTGCTCCCGTAAGGCTTTCTGCAGCACCTGGGCCAGGTGCATCCCTTTTCTCGGCGACTCCTGCTCTATCATCTCGCGACAGCTGAATCCATCAGCGATGATCAGCGTTCTTTCATCTGCCTTTTTGATGGTGGGTAAGAGCACCCTGTTAGCTGATGCCAGACCTACTTCATAGTGTTCTCCTTTTTCATAGCCGAAATATCCGGCCATGCCGCAACACCCAGAATCCATTACTTTATAATCTAGTCCTATTTTCTTCAAAACTTCTTCTTCTTTGTCCATCTTCATGATGGCATGGTGATGGCAATGCCCATGCACCAAAGCAGTTTGCTTCAGCTGCGGATAGTGGAAATCCTTTGCCTCTTTCTCCAGGAATTCAGCGAGTGTATAGGTTTGTAGCTTTAACCTTTTTGCATCCTCATCATGAGGGAAAAGATTGCATAGCTCATCCCTGAAAACAGAGACACAACTGGGTTCAAGCCCCACTACAGAGGTCCCTCTCCTGATGTCATCCCGAAGGGCATCCAGGGTATCTTTCAATAGTCGCTTAGCTGTTTTCAGCATACCAAAATCATATAATGGTCTTCCACAGCACAACATTTGTTTGGGAACTTTTACCTCAAAACCGACTGCTTCCAGTACCTCTGTACCAGCCACCAAAGTTTCCGGAAGGAAAAAATTGTTAAAAGTATCAGCCCATAGGATCACTTTTTTCTTAGGAGCGTTATCTTGATTTTTGCGTTGACGGAACCAATGCCGGAAAGTCTGTTCAGCGAATTTAGGTATCCTGCGTTCCTGCGCCACACCCGCAGCAGCTTTCATCAAAAATGCGGTTAAAGGTGCTTTGGATAAGAAATTGACCATTTCCGGCATTAAGGAAGCCAGCCTTGACCACCAGTAGATCCATCCAAAAGCATAAGCAGAACGGGGCCTTAACCTCCCTTCGTAATAATGGGAAAGGAATTCTGATTTATAAGTGGCCATATCCACATGCACCGGGCAATCCCCTTTACAACCTTTGCAGGCCAGGCACAGATCCAGCGATTCTTTTACCTCTTCACTTTTCCATCCGGTGCCGATCACCTCTCCCTGCAACATTTCAAAAAGCATTCTGGAACGGCCGCGGGTACTGTGCTGTTCCTCTTTGGTCACCATATAGCTGGGACACATGGTCCCTCCTTCATCTCTCCGGCATTTACCCACCCCCACGCAATGTAAAACCGCACGGTCAAATCCTCCTTCAGCGGTGAACTTAAAATGGGTGTCGGTTTTTTTGGGATGATAATCTGTTCCCAAACGAAGATTCTGTTGCTGATCATAAGGATTCACTACCTTACCGGGATTCATCATGCCTTCAGGATCCCAGATGGATTTGAACTTTTGAAAAGCTTTCAGCAATTCTTTTCCGTACATGATCTCCAATAAATCGGCCCTGGCCTGCCCATCGCCATGTTCACCTGATAGTGAACCACCATAACGGATCACCAACCTGGCAGCATCTCCGGTAAATTTTTTGTATTGCGCAATGCCCTCCGCCGTCACCAGATCAAAGTTGATCCGGCAATGGATACAACCCTGTCCGAAATGTCCATAAAGAGCCACATCATAATTATACTGCTTAAAAAGATCGCGTAAATCATGAAGGTAATCCCCTACTTTCTCCGGCGGAACTGCAGAATCTTCCCATCCGGGCCAGGTGTCATCTTTATTGGGAACAAAAGCGGTGGCACCTAAACCCGACTCCCGTACCTCCCAAAGTTTCTTCTCCTGGGCGGTATCGTCAAAAAGGCTCATGGTAGGCGGATTGTCCTGTTTTTTCAAATCCTCCATTAAATCTTTGGCTTTCTGGTCAGCCTCTTCCTGCGTATCTGCACCAAACTCTACCATTAAAAACCCTTTCCCTTCTGGTAAAAGGCTCAAATCTTGTATATTTAAGCCTCTAATTTTCATGTACTGAATTAATTCATGGTCTATCCCTTCCAGCCCTATGGGTTTATGTTTCATTGACAGCGGAGCATGTTTTCCTGCTTCGTACACGTCAGGATAACCCAAAACCAGTAAGGTTCTTTTTGCCGGTTTGGGCATGAGTTTCAGCGTAGCATTAAGAATGGTGACACAAGTGCTCTCCGTACCCACCAAAGCTCTGGCTACGTTAAAGCCCTTCTCAGGCAATAGGTCATCCAGATTGTAACCAGAGACACGGCGTGGAATATCCGGAAAACGCTCTCTTATCAAATCTGCATATTCATCCCTCAGATTCTTTAAAGCCTCGTAAATCTCTCCCCTTCTGCCCCCTTCACGAATGATCTCCGTCAACTCTTCGTCGCTCGTGGGGCCAACATCCAGTTTTATGCCATCGTAAGTGATGATGGTGAGACGTTCGGTATTGTCTGATGTCCTGGCACCGTAACCGTAATGTTGAGCCATCACTGAATGTACTCCACAAGAGTTGTTTCCCAGCATTCCACCTAACGTACAATGGGTATGTGTTGCCGGGTCTGGTCCAAAAGTAAGTCCGGTCTTTTGCTCCGTATAGCCTCTCATATGGTCCAATACAATCCCGGGTTCAACAGTAACTAGTTTTTCATTTTCATGGATCTGAAGCACCTGGTTATAATATTTAGACATATCCATCACCACGGCCACATTACAACATTGCCCCGCCAAACTGGTGCCTCCACCTCTGGAAAGTAAAGGAGCGTGATATTTCCTGCATAATGCAATGGTTTGAATGATATCTTCCTCGGTCTTGGGAATGACCACCCCTATGGGGATCTGGCGGTAGTTTGATGCATCTGTGGAATACAGTGCCCGGCTCCCATCATCAAACCTTACCTCTCCGCTCACAATTTGATTCAATTCTTTTTGAAGAGATTGAATAGCTACATCTTTAGATTGATCGGTTTGAAATCTGGTATCCTTTATTTCTGGTTCTTCTGTAAGTAGAGACATAGGAATAAATGTTTGTTGTTTTTATGTTTAACTTGATTTATATTTTTCCGCATCCTGATGCTTAAAGTGTAAACCCATCCCTGGCTGGGTGGCATCAGGTTTCATTCTTCCTTCGATGGGCTGGACAAATCCGTCAAAAAACAGCTGTTCTATCCGGACATGGTCGTGAAAATATTCTCCGATAGTGAAGGACTCCAGTGCCATCGCAGCATGAAGATGCAGGGAAGGGGCACAGTGAAAGGAGAAGGGGATCTGAAACGCTTCCGCCAAATGGCCCGCTTTTAAAAAACCGCTCAATCCTCCGCATCTTGTGGCATCAGCCTGCAACACATCAACTGCCCCAGCTTCCAGCATTTTCAAAAAATAATATAAATTGAACCCATACTCACCGGCAGCTATTTTCATGCCAGCTGGTGCATGAATTTTCATATGATTTAATCCCTTTAAATTATCTGAAGAAACAGGTTCTTCAAACCAGTTTACACCGAAATCGGCGAAGGCCAAAGCTTGTTGGTGTGCTTGTTTCAATTCATAGGCCCCATTGGCATCCACCATCAATTCGGTTTCAGATCCAATGCTATGTTTTGCACTTTTTACCCGACCTAAATCTTTATCGGGATGCCTTCCAATTTTCATTTTCACTTTTTTGAACCCTTCGTTCGCCCAACCGCTCAATTGGTCCCGAAGCTTTTCCGTGCTATAGGAAGTGAAGCCTCCGCTCCCGTAAACCTCCACCGAAGTGCTCGCCGCTCCCAGAAGTTTAAAAAGTGGCTTATTCAGGACTTTTGCTTTCAAATCCCAGAGGGCACTGTCAATGGCAGAAACTGCCATAAAAGCTATTCCACAATTCCCTTCGTTTCTGATGTTGATGATCAAGTTATTCCTGATGGCCTCAATATCCATGGCATCTTTTCCAAGCACCAGCTTCTTTAATTTTTCAAAGATGAAAACCCCAGCGGCTTCATGGGCATAAGTGTAGCCAATTCCCTTAAAGTCGCCTGCATGGAGCTCCACTAAAACCATGGTTGTGCTGTTCCATGCCAATGTGCCATCAGATTCTGGCTCATCAGTGGGTACCGTGTAGGTGGAAACGGTTAAATTCCGGATCTTCATTTGCTAAACCTTTCAGGAAAAATAAATGATGCTATTTTGAAGGAAAATACTCGTCGACCACCTCTTTATAAGTCTGTTTGATCATGTCCCATGCTTTATCATCGCCTTTTACCATGGAAGACATGAAATTGACGGCCTGCCCGAACTTGATATGGGGTGGCATTATCGGCACAGAAGGGTCGGTCACTACTTCTACCACTACTGGTTTCCGCATGGCCATAGCCTGGTCTAAAGCAGCAGGAACGTCCTCTTGTTTATCCACTTTTATGCCTTCCAGCCCCAGCATTTTTGAATAGTCGGCATAGGCAAAGTCAGGCACATCTTGCGATGCATTATAACGTGGGTCTCCGGCCATTACTCTTTGCTCCCAAGTCACCATATTTAAATCGCCATTGTTAAGCACCAGAATGATGAACTGCGGATTGCTCCACCTTTTCCAGTATTTTGACACAGTAATGAGACCGTTGATGCCCAACATCTGCATCGCTCCGTCTCCGATAATGCCTATAGGCACCCTGTCCGGGTAGGCGAATTTAGCAGCGATGGTATAGGGCATGCCGGGACACATGGTAGCCAGCGTTCCGGATAAAGAAGCCATCATGCCCTTTTTAAATTTCAGGTTGCGGGCAAACCAGGCTGCGGTAGAGCCTGAATCTGCGGAAACAATACAGTTATCCGGCATCCTTTTAGATAATTCCCAGAAAACATTTTGTGGATTGATGGGATCTGCCGTGTTCATGGACTGGGCTTCCACCACTTTCCACCATTGTATAATTTCTTTTTCTAGTTTCTCTCTCCAGCTTCTGTCTGTTTTTCTTTCCAAATAAGGGATCAAAGCTCTTAAGGTTTCTCCGCTGTCTCCCTGTAGATGCACTTCCATCGGATACCTGATTCCCAGCCTTTTCCCATCCAGATCTATTTGTACGCCCCGGGCTTGTCCTTCTTTGGGCAAGAACTCTGAATAAGGGAAACTGGAGCCAATCATGAACAGGGTATCACATTCGCTCATCAAGTCCCAGCTGGGTTTGGTGCCCAACAAACCTATAGAACCGGTAACGTAGGGTAAATCATCGGGTAAAATTGCCCTGCCCAATAATGCTTTGGCCACACCGGCACCTAATAATTCGGCCACTTCCATCACCTCTTCTTCGGCGTTTTTTGCTCCTGCACCTATCAATATGGCCACTTTCTCACCTTCATTCAGCACTTCTGCGGCTCTTTGCAAGTCCAGATTGGAAGGTAACACCCGTGGGGCACTGTAACCTACACTTGAATGCACGGTTCCGTGAGCACGCTTCGGCTCTTCATAATCCAGTTCCTGTAAATCATTGGGAACGATCACACAAGTCACTACTTTTTCAGATTTAGCGATCCGAAAGGCTCTGTCAATCAGATGCCTTACCTGAGCGGGTACCGTAGCCATATGCACATAGTCACCGGCCACATCTTTAAATAGAGACACCAAATCCACCTCTTGCTGATAATTGCCCCCCATAGCCGCCCTTGCTTGCTGACCTACAATGGCCACCACGGGTTGGTGATCCATTTTGGCATCATAAAGTCCATTCAACAAATGGATGGCACCAGGTCCGGAGGTGGCCATGCATACCCCCACCTCTCCGGTGAACTTCGCATGGGCGCAAGCCATGAATGCAGCCATCTCCTCATGCCGAACCTGTATAAAGTCCATTTTATCGCCGGCCCGGTTCAAAGCTCCCATCAAACCATTGATGCCATCACCAGGATAGCCATAAATTCTTGAAATGCCCCATTTCGAAAGGCGATCGATGATAAAATCACTTACTAATTTGCTCATTTTATTGTCTTTATAGGTAGAAAAAACTTAAATGGTGAAAAGCAAACGGACAATGAATTTATTTCTCAGGAAAGTCCGTTAGCAAATTCATCTTTGTTTTAACAGGCTATCAGAAGGGTTTGTTTTTATTATTTGAAATATTATTGATTAATTTTATAGGGGAAACAAATTCAGGAAAAAACAGGTGATCATCAGCAATCACCCACCGTTTTTTTTGATAAAGCAGAAAAATGTTCGGTTTTTGCTTGGTATCTTCCTATGATCAACCAGTATGAACTTTTGTTGCGCTTATTGTTAGCTGTGGTGCTGGGAGGTGCCGTGGGTTTTGACCGGGAGCGTAAAACCTGGGTGGCTGGCCTGCGAACCCACATGTTGGTGTGCTTAGGTTCGTGTTTGGCGATGATCATTTCCATGTATGCTTTTTTCGATGTGGCGATCACTAACAAAATAATGGTGGATCCCTCAAGAATTGCTGCGGGTGTAATGAGCGGAATAGGTTTTCTGGGCGCAGGAACCATCATTTTTTACAAGAACCAATTCATTAAAGGGCTCACCACCGCAGCAGGTTTATGGACGGTTTCGGCCATAGGGTTAGGGGTTGGATGTGGTTTCTATTTATTGAGTGTGTTTTCTGCTGTGCTTGTTCTTCTCATACTTACCACCATGAAATTTATAGAACAGTCCTACTATGGAAAAGAAGAGCTGTTTAAGCTGATCGTCAGAACTGCTCCGAAAGAACAAGCATTGACAGCAATCAGGGATTTAATGGGGAAGCTTAATTTAAAAATTGCGGAGACCCACTATAAAAAGTTAACGGACGGAGAGGAAGCGGAAATCATCATTCATCAAAAAAATAATGCGGAAGCGCATCTCATCTCCGGTTTACAAAACCTCAAAGGTATTACAGAAATTCATTTAGAGCTGATCAATTAAAAAAGCTCATGACCAGAAACCGCTTCTGGTTGATGAAAATTCTAATCATCATCCTTTTTCTTTTTCTCAGTGACCACAAAGGCACTTCGTCTTGGGGCCGGCATCACCGCATCTATCTTTGAGGGGGAAAAATTCATCAGTTAAATTAAATGGGCTATTTATTGATATTAAAAGAGACCATCGCCCTCACCGTATAACCATTCCGGGTGTTTAAATCCCTGATGGCATCTGATGGTAGCACATTACTTTTGGTGGCATAAAAAACCGGCCCGCCACAGACAGATAAAGCGAATTTTGAATTTGATGGAGCGACGTTAATCGAAGGCCCGATCAACAATTTAGCTCCTCCTTCTGCCTCATCCTGCTCCCAAAATCCTTCCAGATCCTGACCTATGGCTTCAAATCCGGCAAAAAATGGCCCGGCTATCTGGTGTTGAAATCCGACAGTTGTGGTGAAATCTATTTGATCTCTGGTGCCGGAGAATGCTTTTTCAAACATCATATTTCCGCCAAACTTCCATTTTGATGCATCCCATGAGGCTGTCAATCTGCTAAACAACGCCCCAACACCGTCCCAATCTCGGTTTAACCCCAATCCAAAACCTAATCTGGGCCCTAATGGTTTCCTTCCCCCGATCAGATCTTTGATGATTTCTGCCTGTTGCGAACTGCGCACCCCACCTTCATTGGCAAAACCTATAGCTGCATTGGCATAAATGGTGAATCTGTTTCCCATATAACCTTTAACTGCAAAACGCTGGTCCAGCCCGTCGTAACCAAATGGACCTGATGTATGCTTACCGTAGCTTCCTGAATAATTAAGGTTCCATTTAGGAGAGCTGCCAGTCAAAGTATTTACTGAAAACAAAAAGGGTTGAACATTTAGCGTTGTTCCGTAACTTGCTGGCTCATTTAAGTTTTGCGCTTTTGCCGCAAAAAAAATGGTGAACATCCCTAACAGGGCGAAAGTGGTCTTTTTCATTTCATTGATAATTTTAAATATAAAGCAGTTGAAGATACAATGATAGCGTGTTTTGATTTTAAAGCCATAAGCATTAGTTTAAGAAATTATTAACATTAGTTAAATTTTCATGCTTCAAAAACCAATATTCAATACCTCGGTCTGTGTCCTCCCTCCTAGCCCACGGTTTAAACCGTGGGCTAGGGAAATAATCACAGATCCAGAAACCGTTTCAACGGTTCATAAAATAAATTAAACAGCTATGATATGCCACGTTACTACAACAAAACATGGACACCCCCCGGTTTGGCAAGTATGAGGAGTGAGAACTCCCCGCTCGGGTCCACATGGCTCAAGGGGTTGTTCAGCACATAACCATATCGGTTAAAATTCTGTGTATTTGTAGGATCCTGCACATAATTATCTGGAGACAAGAAACGATGCAACAGCGGGTCGTACAAACGGGCGTTCATGTCTATCAGACCCACCGCCAAAAAATGTTTCCCGAAGCAAGTTCGGGACAGGCAATAGCCGGTGTATCCCCTTTCAATAATCACAAAATCTGCTAAAGTGTTTCCGTTTCCATCGGTCAGCTTTACAATGTTTCCCTCCAGCAACAAGTCCGGGACGTACCGCAGGCATCAAACTGTCTTTTTTCTACGGCAGTTCGCTAGTTACCTGCAATCAGTATGTATTGTAGGCTCCCCGCTCTTTCCCAACCGACAGACTAAGGATAGGTAGGGGTATTACCAATCCGGCTTCCAACCCTCAAGTAACGAGCGATTAACTTTCCTTTTTATAGAAATTGTTCCATGATGACGTTTATTCTGTAATATCAAGGTGTCCCCTTTTATGACACCACTTTTATTACTAATATATAACGAACAATCGCCTATCGTTGAAATTCTTGTTATAATTGAACTGTCAATAATGCTATAATATCCCATTTTAGCTCTTAATGGATTAAAATATTCCCGTTTCAAATTTGCGGTATCCTTTTTTGGGATAATAAAAAGTCCCAGTTTGCCATTACTATAGAACTTATGATAACCAACGTATGGGTATTTATTGTCGTCTACCCGATCATAATAAGAATATTCATTTAGAGAGGTGTTATAATGAAAATCGATTTCAGCCTTATACAAAGCATTGGTGTCAATAATTGAATTATTAGTAGTAGAATTTTTTATTGTTTTGATATTTCTTCTTGGCAAGCCATAAATAGTTCTTTTTCCTGTGTAACAACAACCAAAACAGCAGGAGAGTATAATGGACAAAATGATTATTTTATTTACCATGATGTGAATGAATTACGAGTATGATATTGAAAATAACCACCCCAGTTCCATGACTGATTTGAAAATCCCATTTGACGTTTATCTAAAAAAAGAAATTTTAGATTATGTATAGACTGATCTTGTATTGCATGTCTCACATGTTCACTATTGGTTCCTATCCGATAGTTCTTATATCCGACAGTTAATGCACCTAAACGATAAGGTGTATTAAGTTCTCTGACCACTCCATTTGGCATTCTTCTACTATATTCATCGATACATAAAGGGTCTCTATGTTGTGATACGGAACCATTTTCATTTTCATAATCTCTATATCCCGTAAACAAATTAAAGCCTACAGTAAAATCCCCAACTGATAAATTCAGAGCCGCCGATCTATAGCTATCACCCCCATCACCTCCTGGGCCTATTGAACCATCATTTTCATACAACGCCCTAAAATTTCCGAAATGTAGCCCTAATGTACCAGTTCTTTGTCCAAAAGTTTCCATTCCACCAGTTCCACTCCAATTATTAGTACCAAGGCTAAACCCATTTTTCCCAGTATCATAAGCTGCCATCACAGATTCCCTTATTTCTGAACCACTTTTCCCAAAACCCTGATAATTGCCATAAGCCATGTAACCCAAACCTGCAGAGATTGCAAATTTGCCGCTACTATATCCAACGCTTAAATTAGCCCCTACCCCAAAAGATTGTCCAAAAGCTATGGCTGGCGAGATACTAAAACTGAAATCACCAATATGTCCGTTTACCGAAGGTAGAAGCCCTGCTGCAAAACCGGTAGCCGCTATCCCTCCCAATGAGCCAGCGCTAAATATAGACATTGGATTTATCCCTCCTGTTATCCCCCCAATTACTGCTCCCCCTAATACGGATAAGCCAAATTGCCCCCAGCTCCAATTTCCTGTTCTTAAGGCACTACCTATATAGGCGGCCCCGCCACTAGCAGCTCCTATCAATGCTCCGATTGCAATAGCTAATAAAGGTATAAACTCCCCGCTCGGGTCCACATGGCTCAAGGGGTTGTTCAGCACATAAGCATACCGATTATAATTTTGACTATTAAATGGATCCTGCACATAATTATCCGGTGATAAAAATCTATGCAAAAGTGGGTCATACAAACGGGCGTTCATGTGTATGAGACCCACTGCCAGCAAATGTTTCCCGAATTAAGTTCGGGACTGGCAATGCCCTGTATAGCCTCTATCAATAATCACGAAATCAGCTAAAGCGTTTCCATTCCCGTCGGTGAGTTTTACGATGTTTCCCCAGGCATCAAATTGTCTTTTCTCTACGGCAATTCCCTGATTATCGGTAATGAGCAGGATACTGCCCAGATTATCCCTGTGAAGGTAATACATGGCCTGCGTAATGCCTGAAGAGGTATGTACCTCTTTCCAGATGGCGGGTGCACTATAGGCATCGCCGCCCATATAAAAGGTAAAACTGGTGATGCCGGTTTGGGTGTCTTCCGTAATTTCCATGCTACCATCTTCACTGTAATGCCTGCGGTAGCGGCGTTGCATCTTGTCCACATTTTCATCGCCGTAATAACGGTGCGCCCTGCCCAGTGAGGCATTGTACTGGAAGCTGATTTTCTCCACCCCGGTCTCTGAAATCTCTACCGGGCTTTTAAAAGCGTTGTAGGTAATATCCTGCCTCACACGGTCTTGGTAATGCCTTTGCGCATCAAGGGTAACATTGTTCAACCCGGTCTGTTGGTAGGAGCTGCCATTGTAAACATAGTTGCCCAAAAAGGAATTGCTGCTGATGCGGCCTTTGTTGTCGTAGATCTGGCTCTGGTTGCCGTTGTTGTCATTAAAATTGGTCAGCCTATCCTGGTTGTCATGCGTAAAGGTTTCGCTCCAGGCAAAAACACTGTTGCTGCGGCTGTTCAGAATCCCCCTTTGGGGGTTAAAGCTATAGCCCAGGCTCATCAACACCGCCGGGCTGTTCACCATCCGCTCTGTTTTCAGTTCCTGCGCAAAACCATATTGGTCATAGGTGTTGCTCTGTTTCAAATGGCCGTTGGCCATGGTGGCAGAAGTCACCTGCCCCCGGGCATCCACATTCCCCACCTGCCAGATGACTTCCCCCGTTCCGTTGTCGCTGATGGATTTGAGCGCCCCGTACCGGTAGCTGTTCAGCAGCGTTTTAGAGGCTGTTCTGTTATTGCCCTTATTCAGTGCGACCGAGGTTTCCGTATTGATCCTGCCATAACCATCAAAAGAAAAAGTTTTGGTGAACCTTGCCTGGCTGTTGTCCTCCACCGTGGTCTGCAATCTTTTGTAATTGTCATACGTGTAGGTATAGCTGCTGGTGTTGCCATCGGCATTGGCCAGATTCAGGCTGTTCAGCAATCTGGTGCTGCCATCATAGGTGTACTGGTAGCTCATGTCCGTACCGTCACCCAGTATCCTTTTGCTCTGCAGCTTCCCGATGGCGTCATAAGTATAGGTGGTGTTCCCTTTCGGGGTGCTCTCCACCACGGTTTCCCCAAAATCATTGTAAGCGTAGGTGTAAAGCCCTGCCGATGGATCGAGGAGCTGTGTTTTACGGCCCCGGCCATCTTGCTGGATCGTTTGTGCAGAGCCGTCAAAACCGGATGATTTCATATTGCCATTGGCATAATAGGTATAGTTGATGGTGCCACCGGGATCCTGTACGCTCATGACATTGCCCAACGCATTTTTGGTGGTGGTAACGGATTTGGTGCCGTCATTCACCGTCACACTCAAACCATCATAGCTGATGTTGGTGCTGAGCCCGGTATAGGATTGGGTATGGTTGATACGTCCATACCCGTCATAAGTATTTTCGCTCCATTGGTTGTAAGCGCCATCGGCATCAATTTCAGGCTCACTCTGTTTGATGGGACGGTCATAGCTGTCGAAACGGTAAGCCTTGCTCACCCATTGCCCCATCACATTTTTGCTGGCCTCCAGGTCTTTGTTGCCCAATGCATCTGTTCGTGTGTAGCTTTCATGTCCTTCGTCGTCGGTCTCAAAAATCTGGATGGCCCCTGCATTCAGCTTGTAATAATTGGTATAAGTGTTTACCCCCAAGTAATCCGTAGCTTGTATCAACCTTCCCCAGCTGTCATAAACCAACGTGGAGCTTAGGCCGTAAGGGTCTGTTTTGGTCAATACATTTCCTGTGGAAGTATTGTAGGTGAAATTGGTCTCTAACCCTTCCAGGTCGGTGGATTTGGTCATGAACCGGCCACTGGCATCATATTGCGTGGTGGTGGCCCTTTCTACCCCGCCAGCGGTGATGCCTTTTCGGGTCACATTGCCAAAACTGTCGTATTGCAGGTTCTCCGTGATAAAAGGGGTTCCGTTTCCTTTTCGCTTGATCTGTGTAGGCAGAAAGCCGGTGTAGGTGTACTGCTCTTCTGTGCTAAAGGCATCGTTGGCATTGGTTGCCGTGGTTTTTTTTGTGAGTGGGCGGCCAATGTAATAGCTGCTCCCGGTGCTGTTGTCGTAGGTGATTTCCGTGGTTTTGGTGCCAGCTCCGGAAAGGTTACTGTATTCCGTGGTTACATTATAATAGCTGTCATAGGCATAAGTCCCAAGGGTGTTGGTGCCGTTCAGCAGATCTTTGGTCATCACCGAAGTAGGGACATTGATGAATACTTTACTGGGGGATAAAGCGGTGTCATAGGTATAGTCCGTACGGGCAATATAATCATTGAGGGTGGCACCGTCATTTATCCCTGATGCCGGATCACTGATTTTTGCCACAAAAGCACCATTAGCACCGTTAGCTGCAAAACCCGGCTTCAAGGTGATGGATTGCGAAGCGGTAAGGGCCTCCTGGGCGGTCGCCGGGGCGGTCCTGATGATATTTGGTTCTATCGCCGCGGTTGCTGCTACCGTAGGATTGAGGTATGGGTTTTTTGTGGTGAAAGTTTTGGTCACCGCACCCCTCAGTTGTGGGTCGGTGAGGGTGAGGTTATAAAAACGATTTGGATCATCATCCCTGAACCAGTTGCTGCGGGTCATTTTTTTGAAGCCCAGGAAACCCAGTCCTTCCGCATTGCTGACTGCGCCTTCGTATGAAAAAATCTGGTTGATTACGTTTGTGCCAAAAGTCCTTTTAAGCTTACTCACTACTTTGAGGCCAGGCGCCGAATGGATGTCAATGTAAGGATAGGTTTGATCGTAAGATTCCTGATAAATGGGTAGATCAACATAGTCATCATCCGAAATCAAACTTTTATAAGAAATTTCATGGATGACCTCATCCTGTACAACCGTTTTTACAACTGATTCTTTTTTAAGATCTCGCTGGAACTTTAAATTGGTCAGTTTGTCATTACTTATAACTGCAAACTCTAAATTAAAATTATCTTTTTCATTATTGAGGAAAAGCGGTATGGGATAATGGCTTAGATTTCCATTGATCTCCAGAACTGGGGTTTCATTAAAAACAGGAGCAGACCCGGTGGAACTAACATTATAGTAGGGCTTGAAAATCTGATAAGCATTGGTCCCACTGTTAAATGTAGTGGGCTGATAATAAATCATATCCGTTTTCCCATCGCCGTTGATGTCTGTGGGCAGTAGCTGGCTGGTGGTCAGTCTTCCGGTACTTGGGTTCCAATCTGCTGGAAAAAGTGCGAAAGGATAATAACTTTCTGTTTTGACAAAATCTTTACCAGTTGAAGTGAACAATGCAAATAATTTATTTCGATTACTGTTATAGTCTGTGCTGGTGGGAAACATGATGTCCGTTTTCCCGTCACCATTATAATCTCCAATTAATGCAGGTAGGGTTAGGTTAATGGTTATTCTTGAATCGTCCTTCTGCCACAAAAGCTGCAGATAATTATTTTCGTTCAATGTATAGACATACATCTTCCCCGAAGTGATATGAAGGACATCGGTCTTACCATCACCATTGAAATCTGCAGTCAATATTTGATCGTTGGTGCCTAATGGAGCTGATAAACTACCTGAGTAGGTCACAAAATTGGAAGTTGCCCTACGGTCAAGGTTGATAAACTGTACTGATGCTGAACTGCTGGTATAAGAAGTGGTGATGCAGCATAGACCGCCATCTCCAGGATCTCCAATTTGGTCGACAGGGTCAACACCTCCACCTCCCGGGCAATTCGGATCTATATCATCATAATATTGCTGATGAGGCTTGGTTATAGAAATGATATCTGTTAAACCATCCCCATTGAAATCACCGGATATGAATTTTCTTGGGATTGCACCCATGTCCACATATTCATTGGTACAGTTGGAGTAATAACCATTGCCCGGTGCGTTATCCCATTGTTTCTCATATTGATAGTATACCGGAGCTGTGATCCCTGCAGAATAAGTGACGAATTTTATGGTGGAATTATCCACATATTTTACCAAAACAAAGCCCTGGCCAGGCATAAACTTATTATTATAACTAAGCCAGTTGACTGGGAATATATCTTCAAATGTGCCTGTATTTATTTGAGCCCCAAATTGGGTATATGGCGAATTTAAACTGGGGTCCCAGAAGCAGTAGATTTTGTTCTTTGCATTTGGGTATAGGATAAAGTCCATGGTACCATCGCCTGTGAAATCTGCGGTAACCGCCTTTGAGTTGCGCTGTTCCACACCTGAAAGGCTCAAGTTGGAGGCACCCGTGTTGATCACATTTGGCAGTGGGTTTTCATAACCAAAACTTATTGGCGAAAATGATTTGGTTCCATCACCGCTCTCCTCGGTAATGCTTGTTAAGCGCTGATAGTTGAGCTCTCCAAGTACATCATGGTTCAAAAAGTAATGTCTGTAACCAGAACCATTCCCCATCACGTTGATTTCGCTCAACAGCTTATCAGTAAAGAAGGAAATCCCGCCAATAAAGCTTTGTTCCTTTCGTGAAGATGTTGCATAAACAAAATTAATTTGATTAGTAGGTGTGCCAGACCCTATCCCTCCGTAAGAGATTTGGGAGATGAACTGCAAATTATTGGAGTTCAAGTAGTAATAATTCACCCGTGCACCTAAGGGGTTTTCAGTAAAGGTGAGCGCATAGGTCAACTGAGATCTTGAATCAATGCTGTTCCCGTAGAACGCTTTAGACCCGTCCGGATAATATACTTCGAAAGACATGGGGCCATAATTAGCCCCGTAGATGGACACGCCTCTTGAAATAATTTTGATATTGGAATAATTCTCCGTCTGGTATGCTGCGCCATCTCCGCCGTAAGTGCCGCTTTTAAGGATGAGCCGCTGCCCGTCCAGAGCAAAACGGTCATTCACATCAAAGTTTACCCCACCCACTTTATTGTCATGAAAACGGGTTGAAGGGATTCTTGTAATTGCAGACATTCCGCTGATGTTCCAGCCATAGCCAGCTATCCCATTCCCCGTCTGGCTGTTGTAAACCAATGCAATTTGTGGGACTGCCCCGTTGATTCCCGGTGGCACGGCAATGGGCACCGAATAGGTTGCAGCTCCCGTTGCACTGATGTCTATCACTCCAGTGGTCCTTCCGGCATCTAACTGTGAGGAGGTTAAGTTTTGTGGTGATGCACCATCTTCAGGGCCAGCAATACTGCGTGGGGGACTTCCGATATTTTTGGATAATGGGGAAGATTGACCGGTTTCCAATTCGAGTGTATCTTTAGTGACCATCACTTTATTGCCCGGAGTATAAGTAATTGAATCTATGAGGAGGAGCGAATCCCTATGGATACTGTCCTGACCGGTAGGAATGTCATTGCCCGTGGTATCCTGTTGTGCAAATGAACCGAAGGAGAAAAACAGAAAGAAGATATAAAGTAAAGTTGTTTTCATAAGCTTTTTTTCTGATCTTGATTTCATTTATTGTTTGATGAGCTTTACCACTTCCTGCTTTTGATTAGAGTAACTGGCCTTCAGCAGGTAAGAGCCGGGGGCGAAATTCAGAAATGAAATAGAGGTCTCTTTCTGTTCCGACGCATATTTCTGATGGAACAATCTCACACCGTTCAGTGAAAATATGTCAATAGCGCTGACAAATACATGATCATCATTATTCCATTTCACATTCAGGATCTCGGTTAGCGGGTTTGGGTAAACGGAGAGTTGATGCGATCCGGGTCCGTCATCATGGAGCTTTTGGGGTCCATCACTTTTCAGAGCGGCCGCTTGTTGCCCACCTGCCACAGCATTGATGTGCGGGCAGTTGACACAGATCCATTCCCTGACTTGCTGGTTTCCGGCATTGTCATATTCAAATTTCAATTCCTGTGCCCTGGTTTCTGCCGTTAAGACAAGGAGGAAGATGAGGGCTGAAAGTATTTTCATGCTATTTATTGTTTACCTGTTTGAATTGTTCCATCAACAGCGCATTGCTTTTCTTGAGCTCCAGTAGCATATCGTTTTGTGCCTGATTGATCTTATCCTGCGCTATCAGATGCAAGGTCAACTCCTCTACCTTCTTCAGTAACAACATATTCATCTCGCTTAAATTGATCCCTTTCTCCTCCATTTCTTTGGCGGAAGGCACTTCCGGTAAATGCCGGTTTGCTTTGATGTAAGTTTGGATTTCTGATAGTGGGGTAAGCGGGTAGTCTGCATTAAAAACATAATCCGGGCCGGGCACAGATAAATCTACTTTCACTTCTTCTGCATGTATTTTACCTTTTACAGTGAGTTTTTCATCGGGGGCTAGCGTTCCGATACCAACGTTCTTATTTTGTAATACTGTTATCGCAGCGTTATTTGCACTTTCGCTAATTCCAGCACCAATCAATAAACTATTTCCAGCTACAGATTGATTAGACCCGAAATCCCAATAGGATGCACCAGAATATGCTCTTAAAACCGCTGCTCCTCCTGCCGAATTATAGGACTGAATTAAACCTAAAGTAGCTATGTTGTCCGAATTTGCATATATCCTATCTCCCCCTTTTATTCTTCCCGCTACTTCCAACTTTTCGGTTGGAGAATTAATTCCAATACCTACATTCCCACCGGACAATATTCTCATTACCTCAGTTTTAGTCCCGTTTGGATTAGTCCAGATGCCGATTCCTTGATTACTATCTCCAGCCCCGGAAAAAATCCCTAAACCAACTCCTCCATATGGAAAGAGACCATAACTTAAATCTGAGGGTGGGGTAGAAGAGTTTATCCCTGAAATTTGAATCAGTCCTTTGACATCCAAAGCTGCCTGAGGACTAAAAGTCCCTATTCCTACATGACCTGCATTGTCCAGTGAAAACAGAGGAGTGCTGGGGTTGTCGCTCCAATTATAGATGTAAAAACCTTGTTCGCTAAGATTATTTGCTCCGGAGCTTAACGCCCAGTTCTTCCCAGAGGGATTATTGATAAAAAGTTTGGTGGTGTTTGCATTGACAGATGCCCCACCTATTTGCAGGGACATATTGGTCGTATTCCCTCTTGAAGTAACAGTTTGAAGGGTTTCTTGAGCAAATGTATCCAGGCATACTGATGCAAGGATTGCGGTACTTAAGAGATATTTCATAGCTTTGTTTTAAGTTTTTCAATTTCTTTTTGTTGTTGATCTATTTTTCTATTCTGCTCAATCAAATGCAAAGTCAACTCCTCCACCTTCTTCCGCAAAAGAGGACCATTGCATTACCCTGGATTTAAAGACTAAAATAAAATATTATTTTTAAATACAAGAATTATTTTTTCAATTTTAATACATGCATTTAAGTGTTCAAAATTTAACTCATAGATAACACCACCATGTGTCCAGTCTTCCCTTACAGCCTTAAACCTGCCTCTGGGTTTACGTACGGGTGCCTGCCTGCCGCCCCCGGCGGGCAGGCAGGAGGCAACAGAGGCTGACGTTCGTGGCTGCGTGCCGACGGTAGGAAACATCACACTTGCAACGTTGCATTTGCTTCCTGTGAGGAATGGCTGTGCGGTACTTTTCAAATGTCCTTTTCCATCATCAAACAGACTGCTTTGTTGACGCCCGCAATGACACCCTGTAAAAACAAATGGCTCCTTCCGATAAAAATCAGGGGCTTAGAGCCTGTCTGAATTTAGATAGATCAGTATACTATTGTTTTTTAGTGGCTATGAAGCCTGTCTGCCGACAAGGCAGGCATGCATGAACTTAGATTTTTCCATTTACGATTGCCCCTCAAAGTGAAAAATCTGCGTATCTGCGGGAGAAACTGGATATTTCCTGAAGAAAAGATTGCCAATTTTTTCGATATTAAAACAGATCAAAAAATCCTGAAATTAGAAAGGTTAAGAGGAAAACCGGAAGGTCCATTTGTCTATTTTGTGTCTTACTTCCATCCCCGGATTGGCTTAACAGGAGAAGAGGATTTTAAAAGGCCGCTTTATGATATTTTAGAAACGGATCATAGTGTCATCGCTCATTTATCAAAAGAAGAAATCAGTGCCAAACCTGCTGATAAGTTTATTGCCAGCAGGCTTGAAACAGATTTGGGAAGCCCTATCCTATTTAGAAAACGCTTTGTATATGACCAGGCAGAAAGACCTATAGAGTATAACCTTGGCTATTACAAAGCCGACAGTTTCGTATACTCTGTAGAAAGCAGGAGATCATGATATTCACTAAAACCTCCTGTGAATAAAATTGAGTTCGTTTCTGATAATATGAATTCAAATTATTTGTGACTATATCGATTGATTTTGTGAATTAATTCGAAAGTCTTAAATTCATAGATTAGAAATTAGCATTATTTGGTTTCATTTAGAGGTGTTCTTTTTCTTCGCCCTTTATCTCCATGCTGATTTTGTTAAAAGTAAAGTGATTGATATGACGCCTTTTAATCAAATTGAATATCAATCAATGAATCTTTTGATGGATTTCTCTGCCTTATCAATCTGGGGTTTTAATATATTCAATTCCATTTTCAAGGCATTTACAGACATTTGTATCTCACGAAAAGAGATGTAAAGTGAAACCATCAGCAACAAAAGGCTTAGTCCGAACACGTATTGAGCCAATTGTGGCAATTCGTAATACATCAAAAACATGCACAACACGCAAAAGAAAAAGCTGATGATACCACAAGCCTGCATGTTCCTGATGAGATAGATTCTTTTTCGGAGATTGGCCATCTGCCCTAAAAGGTTCCCATCCTTCGTCTGCAGGTACTGTGTTTTCATCCCGCGTACCAAACTTGCCAATGCTAAAAAACGATTGGTATAAGCCAGCAACAACAAGGAAATTGCCGAAAAAAGTAATGCCGGGGTAGTGAGCGTAAATTCCATAGTTCAATATAATCCTGATATGGTGATCTCCTTCTGATTCATTTCGAATTGATCTCCAACTTTTCTCCCTGCCAGCAGTTTACCTAAAGGTGACACCTGAGAAATCACAAAAACAGACTTTCCGTTAAATTTAATTTCTCCCAAACTGGTGGAGATATAAAATAACCCAATATTGGTATCCACTAAACTTCCCATCCCTATTCTATCTTTTGGAATAAGAGGAAGAGATTTCATACGGAATAAATACTGATTATTGATGGCCAACTGCTGTTCCAAACGGTTAATCTCCTGTTGAGACATCTCTCGGCTGGTTTCATACTTGTCGCCCATGCTGCTTTTTGAATCATTGGCGACGCCTGCTCTTAAATTTCCAATCTCTGCCTTCAGTCCTTCTATTTTCTCTTCCAACAAAGCTACACATCGGTGATGAATCTGCTCTTTCAAAGTTTGGTTCAAAATTTCGCTCATTTTTTAAAAGTGCGGATTTATTTTGATTTCATCTGCTTTAATATGTTTTTTGAACTTATTCTTAAGGCTGGAGAATCACTCAATAATTTCTGTTCCAGAATCGGGTTCAATTCAGCTGAAACCCAATCGTAATATTTGGACAACTTAAAAATAACGTACATCGTATTACATTGAACGGCCACAGGTGCTTTTGGGTTCAGCAGCCAATCGAATGTGCTTTCTAAAACTTCATCAAAATCATCCGGCTTTAAACCGTAATAATCCATCACAAAATCATTTAAAACCAAATGCCCCATGATATTGGCGAAATGACGCTGGGCACTCAAGTTTTTTTGCGAAGGATAAACTTTCACGAATCTCCTGGCTATAACTTTAAAACTAAACGGGGTATATAAATCACAATTCTCCAGCAGCCATGCAGCCCTGAAGGCAACCTGATGATCAGAGTGAAAACATAAGTTCAACACTTCATTTAAATTTAATTTCATTTCTCTGCTTAATTTCAACAGGCTTTCTAAAGATTCCTTATTGAAATCTTTTTTAAACATTTTGACCAGTTCAAGACTATCCATTTGATAACAACTAAATTTTCTGATTCATAAACCTTACCTTTGCAGCAATTATGATTACAGTATCAAATTTATCATTACGTTTTGGAAAACGTACATTATTTGAGGATGTCAACCTCAAATTCACACAGGGAAATTGTTACGGGGTGATTGGTGCCAATGGTGCCGGAAAATCAACCTTTATGAAAATATTGGCGGGAGAGGTTGATCCAACAAGTGGCTCAGTGAGTTTTACCCCGGGAGAACGTATGGCGGTGTTGAATCAGAACCATTACGAGTTTGATGAAAACACCGTATTGGAGACCGTGATGATGGGCTGGAAAGAGCTATACCGTATCATGAAAGAAAAAGATGCCATTTACATGAAAGAAGATTTCTCTGAAGCCGATGGCTTAAGAGCTGGTGAACTGGAAAACCTTTTTGCCGAGATGGATGGATGGAATGCAGAGAATGATGCTGCGACTTTACTGAGTAACCTTGGCATCAAAGAGGCTCAACATCAAAAATTGATCAAAGAATTAGATGGCAACGAAAAAGTGAGGGCATTGTTAGCTCAGGCACTTTTTGGCAATCCTGATATTTTGATTCTGGATGAGCCCACCAACGATTTAGACATTGAAACTGTAGGTTGGCTGGAGAATTTTTTAGCTGACTATCAAAATATTGTTTTGGTGGTTTCCCACGACAGGCATTTTTTAGACACCGTTTGCACACATATCGTCGATATCGATTTTGCGAAGATGAACATCTACACCGGCAACTATAGCTTCTGGTATGAATCCTCTCAATTGGCTTTAAGACAAAGATCTGACCAGAATAAAAAGGCAGAGGATAAGATTAAGGAATTGCAGGACTTCATCAGGAGATTCTCTGCCAATGCCTCCAAATCCAAACAAGCCACTTCCCGTAAAAAAGCTTTGGATAAAATCAATCTGGATGAAATTCAGGCCTCAAGTCGTAAATATCCTGCCATCATGTTTAATCAGATGCAGCGTGATTTGGGTGATCAGGTTTTACAGGTCGAGAATTTAACCAAGATTGCCAACGGGGAGATTTTGTTCAAAGACATCAGCTTCACTATCAACAAGGGAGATAAAGTGGCTTTACTTTCACAAAATTCTTTAGCCACATCCGCTTTGCATGATATACTTTCTGGAAGAGACAATGATTTCAAAGGGGAGTTCAAATGGGGAGTTACGGTAATTCCTTCCAGCTTACCTATTGATAATTCTGATTATTTTGAAGGTAAGGATGATAATTTAGTGGATTGGTTAAGAGAATATTCCAAAGAGGAGAAGGATGAGACATTCATCAGAAGTTTTTTGGGAAGAATGTTGTTCTCTGGTGAAGAGGTTTTTAAAAAATCAAGTGTGCTGTCCGGCGGAGAGAAGATGCGCTGTATGTTCTCCAAAATGATGCTGGAAGGCCCAAATGTGATTTTAATGGATGAGCCCACCAATCATCTGGATTTAGAATCCATCACTGCCCTTAACAACGGAATGAAAGATTTTAAAGGTGTGATATTATTCACCTCACGAGATCACGAGTTAACGGAGACCGTTGCCAACAGAGTGATTGAAATCGCTCCTAAAGGAGTTTTGGATAAACTGATGGATTACGATGAATACATCACCAATGAAACTGTGAAACAGCAAAAGGCGGAGTTATATGGTGAACTGGTTTGATTTTCTTCAAATTGACGATTCAAATAATTTTTATGATGAATCCCGCTGGGATTCGAACCATGCCGATAAATCAGCGTTTATTCAATATCAGGAAGGTCTTTGCTCAGTCACTAACCGAATTACTCACTTCTTTTCATCTCTACATTAGCTACAAATGCTATGGCGCAAATTAAGAGAATTTTCAATAAAAAGAAATAGTTTTTAATTTTTTTGTCGCAGCTAAGCACTTCAAATCCGTGCGAGCTGTCAATTAAGGCATTAGCTCAAAAGCATCCTTGAATCACTTCAATTTCATAGAGATATCTATAAAGCCTAATAGATATAAGCGCCATTTCCTTTGTTATTTAAGAATACAAAAATAATGAGAAAAAAATATCCTAACTATGAGCTCATCTTTTCTGAATTTTGATCAACCCAATCTTTTCCCTCGTTTCTTTTCAACTTTCATCTCTTGGAATGTTTTTGTTGGATTCAAGGTCATCTGACGAAGACGATGTTCTATTTCCACCCATAAATACTGACCACCGACCATTTCAATGGGTTCATTGAAATTGATGTCCTTATGATAATCCAGAGCTTTAACAATCATGGTCGGGTTTCTTGTATTATATTTCTCCTCGTAGGCATCGACCATCTGGGACAGATTGAGATTAGAAGATAGGTATGCAACGTCAATGAAGTCTTTCAATCTACTTCCATTGACTGAGATTGCATTCAGCTTCATTGCCGCGATGTCTTCTAGAGTTGCCATCCTGACATTCTCAATTTCAAGCAATGGCTTAACCAAGGGATATCTATGACTGACCAGATCGACTTTAACTCCATTGATCTCGCCTTTCAATGTATTTTTTGACCGATAATCCAAACGATATCCATACCTTCCCTCCAACTCTGTCAGGATCTCGTCCTCGGAAAATGGTGCAGTGGAGAACAGATCGATGTCAATGCTCACCCTATGCCCTATCTGCAATGACAGTGCTGTCCCTCCAACCAAGAAGAACCCTTTCAGCAAGTCATCAGCCATCAGGGTTTTCAGGAGTTCCAGTGTGGAGAAACTGAATGTTTCTTTTCGAAGCATTTCATAGTAGTTAAAGGGATGTCAAATTGGTGGGAAACGAAATTCATATCTTTCTCATTGAGATATGCTATATTTTTGATTGCTGTTTTCACACCTTCTATGCCGTAGTGATTCAAGATGAAATACCAATCACTTGGCCAGCCCCTCTCCACCACCCGTTGGACGACAACGTTTCTCATCTCATTGAAGTCAAACCTGTCAAGATCAAATTCCCACAACAATTTCGGATTGATGTCCGCATCTTTGAAGTCTTTGTAATCATCGAAATACATAGTCAAAAATAAGGAATTCCAAGCTCAAAGACAACAAATAGAATCTTAGGTACTCAGATTGAGTCAAGCCTTTTAAGTCTTCTGTTTGAATGGAGCCAGCTATGTTTTGGTAATACCAAAAACCCCTGGTTTCCAATCATCCTTCCGTTCCTCGGGAATTCATGGAAAAATTTTCTCATGCTGGCGCATTCAAAAATAAACACTTCAAAGGATTTCATAATTGCCCAAGAACGAACACCTCACCCTCTTTGGTTGTTTAGAGAGGGTAAGTGTTCTTTGGCAACTTTAAATTATAATTTGTAGTGCTTATTTTGACGATGAGTGAATATCCATTTCTCTCCATCATTGCCTATCTTAATATTTTCTGGCTTTAGGTTGAAAACATCTACATAAGCCAAACCGATGAAACACATTTTGATGTTGAATCTGGTGATCCCGCTTAGATTTAACGGGATTTTTTATTTTTAAACCAGAGCCATATGATGAAAACTATTCTCTCCACACTGATTTTAATTTTTTGCATCAACCTTAATAGTCATGCACAGAAAAAAAGAGCAGTTTCTGTTTTTCTATCCTTACAAGGAGATAAAACCATATATGATGAATATAAAAAATTACAATAAAGGCGGGCCGGGATTAGGGCTACAACTGAACTATAACACCAAATGTTTTATTGAACCACTTTTGGAACTCTATGTTGATATCATTGGCAACTTTGAAAAATTGATTTTATAGATGAACACAGCAATAATTTCTCTCCTTCTAAAAAGGGGATCTCGAGCATTTTCATTGGCCCTTCATTTAAAATAACTGATGAATTTTTCTCGTCAGCCACTTTCGGATCAAGTTTCTTCAATGAAAAGATGCATTTGGGAATAAGACCTTCAATCGGTTTTTTCTTTTCTAAAGACAAAAAATGGAATTCAAAATTAGCTTACACTTCTATATTCATCAACAACAACCGAACTGATAAGGATTTAGGCTATTTGAGTTTAGGGATTTCTCTTCAATTATTTTAGGTAAACAAAAAAGCTTCCCGAAAATTCGGGAAGTTTTTTTAATCAGATCTACAAATCGAAATTCAAAAATCGAAATTGTGAATTATTAATGTTGGTGCCCGCCCTCTCCATGGACATGGCCATGTTCCAACTCTTCCTGACTGGCAGGTCTCACCTCCTGAATGGTTCCATTAAAATGCAATTCATGACCAGCCATTGGATGGTTTAAATCCACTAAAACAGAATCTTCCGTTATAGAAACCACTCTTCCCTGAAACTGTCCGCCGTTGTTATCTTGCAAAGGCAAAACGGCACCCACCTCAGGTAAAGGTTGATCGCCAAACATATCTTTAGGGAGCGGGGCGACGGCTTTCTCGTCATACTCGCCATATCCGTCTTCCGCAGAAAGCGAAAAAGAATAATCATCTCCAACGGATAATCCATCCAAATGTTCTTCGAATTTGGGCAGCATCATCCCAACTCCGTATAAAAAGGTCAAAGGTTGTTCTGTGGTTGCACTTTCTACATGCTTTTTCTCACCTTCTTCGGTGACATACAAATCGTAGGTTAAAGAAACTACGTGGTTTTCATCAATCTTCATGTGTTGGTAATTACGAGACGACCGCTGTCCTCTCTATTCAAAAATTTGTTTAATTGCTTCACTCGCATCGCTCACCGGCAGCTTACAGCTTTTATCTTTACAAACAAAAATCCTGGTTTCGCCAACAAACTTGTCTGCCAGCAAAGGTAAAGTTCCTTGTCTGCCTCCCAAAATTATCTTATTAGGAATGTATGATTTCTCTAAATCTTTACGCTTTTGTGTCGAATCTGGACCTGTGACAACGATTTCAAAAGTGCCTGCCACTTCTTCCAACAATAAAGATGCCCAATTTGAATACCCTGAACCATAAGATTTAATATGTGGCTCCACTGTTCTCAGTAAATGCCGATAGCTGTTTTCATATCGCCCATCCTCCAGAAATAAGGAGAGTTTCTTGAGATTCCATGCCATGACCGAGTTGGAAGCGGGTATGACATTATCCATAATTTCATATTTACGGGCGATCAAAGCTTTGTCTAAATCAGAAGTGTAAAAGAACAAACCCGATTCCTCATCTTTAAAATGAGCTAAGACATGATCTGTCAATTCCCTGGCTGTGAACAAATATTCTTCCTTAAAAGTGACTTCATATAAACAGATGAAAGTTTCAATCAGTAAAGCATGATCATCAAGAAAGCCACTGATGCTGGCTTTCCCGTTTTTATAATTTCGATATAATCCTCCATCCTCACGCAGCATGTTCATTTGGATGAATCCTATATTCCTCAGGGCCAGATGGAGAAATTTTTCATCAGCGAAAGCCTGGTAAGCATGGATCAATCCTTTCACCATCAGCGCATTCCAGGAAGTAAGAATTTTATCGTCCAAGCCAGGCCTTACGCGGTCACTTCTTCTAAGCAGCAGTTTATCGCGGGATCTTTTCAGGATGAGCTCCAAATCCTCCACTGAAACACCAAAAGCTTCCGCAACATCTTCCTTCTCTCTTCTTACCCATAGATTATTGATCTGTTCCTCCTCCCAATTCCCCTCTTCAGTCACTTCATAAAAGAAATTAAAGAGTTTTGCATCCTCGCCTAAAATTTCATCAATCTCTGTTTTATTCCAGGTGTAGAATTTACCCTCCACTCCCTCACTGTCTGCATCCAAGGCTGCATAAAAACCTCCTTCCGGTGAGGTCATCTCTCTCTGAAGCCAATCAAAAGTTTCGTAAACCACTTCTTTGTAACGATCCTCTCTGCACCACTTATAAGCGTCGGCGTATAAGCTCATCAGCTGTCCGTTGTCATAAAGCATCTTCTCGAAATGTGGAATATGCCATCTTCCATCCACCGCATATCTGGCAAATCCTCCCCCGAGATGATCATAAATCCCACCGGCAGCCATCTTATCCAACGTTAAACGTACAATGACATGCGCAGCTTCATCCTTTAAAAGGTGCGCGGCTTTCATTAAAAAAGCCCAGTTGTTTGGCATCGGGAATTTAGGTGCCCTATTAGGCCCTCCTTCGGTAAAATCAAAAAGCATTTTCCAAGGTTCCAGGATCTCCTTTAAGTTCTTTAAAGAATATTCCTTCTCCTCATTCACAAAAGCTATTTTTTCCGATTGTTTGATCCCTTCTGTCAACTTCACCGCATAATCCTCAGCTTCATCAGGCTTTGTGTGGTAGAAATGGGCCAGATTAGTTAAAAGGTTAATCCAGTCCGCCTTTGGAAAATAAGTTCCCCCATAAATTGGTCTTTGATCTGGCAGACAGAAACAATGGAGTGGCCAACCTCCCCTTCCCGTCATCAATTGAACAGCAGTCATATAAATTTGGTCGATATCAGGCCTTTCCTCCCTATCAATCTTGATACATACAAAAAACCGATTCATCAATTTCGCCACTTCTTCATCCTCAAAACTTTCATGCTCCATCACATGGCACCAATGACAAGCTGAGTATCCTATACTCACTAAAACTAATTTATTCTCTGCTTTTGCTTTGCTTAAAGCCTCTTCTCCCCAGGGATACCAATCCACCGGATTTTGAGCGTGTTGTAATAAATAGGGGGAGGATGAATACTGTAACCGGTTTGACATGCTGCTAATTTGTACTTAAATTTAAAAGCATCAAAACTTTTAATAGTTTTAAAAAATTTAAAACAAGCTTCGATGACCATCACCCATCTAGATATTTTCAGATTCAGCATTCCGATGGAACCCTTTACCATCGCCACCGGAACGATGGATTTCGCTCAAAACATTTTTATAAGAGTCCACACCGATGCAGGATTTTATGGCGTGGGAGAAGGCTCTGCCTTTCCCATGATTGTGGGTGAAACACAGGAAACCATGTTGGTGATGGCAAAAGCGTTCGCAAAGGTTTGGAAGGGGAAAGATCCTTTAGAGATAGATGACCGATTAATGGAATTACAAAATGTGTCCGCTAATCATTTCACTTGTAAAAGCGCCTTTGACATGGCTTTGTATGACATCGCCGCAAAAAATGCCAGTCAGCCACTTTATCAATTCCTGGGTGGGGAGAAAAGAAGCGTGGTCACAGATATCACCGTGGGTATAGATGACCCGGATTCAATGGCTTCCTCCGCCTTAAAATTCAAAGAGAATGGCGCAAGTGTGATAAAGGTGAAATTGGGGAAAGAAGTGAAACAGGACATGGAAAGGGTGAAGAAAATAAGAAATGCCATTGGCGATGAAATAAAATTGAGGTTGGATGCCAACCAGGGCTGGACGTTTGAAGAAGCTGTTTTGGCATTGAATGAGATGGCGAAATTCGATATCCAATTTTGTGAACAGCCCATGCGTACCTGGTATGATGATTTCTTGCCAGAATTGACCAGACTTTCACCGATCAAAATCATGGCTGATGAGAGCTGCTATAACCATCATGACGCCCGCAAACTCATTAAAAACAAAGCTTGTGATTACATCAACATCAAATTTGCCAAATGCGGTGGAATTAATGAAGGTCTAAAAATCTACCATGAAGCCAGAATGAGCGATGTCTGTTGCATGATGGGTGGCATGCTCGAAAGCAGGCTGGCTTCCACCGCTAAACTTCATTTCGCTTTAAGCTGTGAGCAAATCAACTTCTTTGATATGGATACCTTTTTCCTGGGCCATTTAGTTGATCCTGTTATTGGGGGATTAACTTATAAAGGTTATGAACTTTTTGTAACGGACACACCTGGAATTGGTGCTGATGTGAATGAAGAATTTTTGAAAACCTGTGAAATTTTTACCGTTTAATGATCTTGTATGCACAAAGTCAAAATTATCCCTCCTTCCGTCACAGTCTAAACAAAAACGAATAATTAGCTGTATTTTTGTGATATGAATATTCCTGAAATATTAAACAGGGCTCAAAATTTTGAGTTTTTAACTCTGGAAGAGGGAGTGCATCTCTATCATCACGCCACCACACCAGAATTGATGTATGTTGCCAATGATTTGAGAAAAAAACAGGTCCCTCATGGGAAAGTGACCTGGCAGATAGATCGAAATGTCAACACCACCAATGTTTGTATCGCCAATTGCAAATTCTGCAATTTTTTTCGTAGACCAGGGCATGAGGACAGCTACATCACAGATATTGAAACCTACAAACAAAAGATAGAAGAGACTATAAAATTAGGAGGAGATCAGCTTTTATTACAAGGCGGTCACCATCCGGATTTAGGCTTGAAATTTTATGCTGATCTCTTCAAACAGCTGAAAGGATTATATCCGGAGATCAGGTTACATTCATTAGGCCCACCGGAGATCGCTCATGTGAGCAAACTGGAAGGCATGAGCCACTATGAGGTGCTGAAAGCTTTGCAGAAAGCAGGATTGGATTCCCTGCCGGGCGCTGGCGCAGAGATCCTGAACGATAGAGTGCGAAGATTGATCTCCAAGGGAAAGTGCGGCGGGCAGGAATGGCTGGATGTGATGCGTGCTGCACATAAATTGAACATCCCAACTTCTGCCACCATGATGTTTGGCCATATTGAAACTCTGGATGAACGCTTTGAACATTTAATTTGGATTCGTGAAGTACAAAATGAGAAACCGGAAGGTCACTATGGTTTCACCGCCTTCATTCCATGGCCATTTCAGGATGATGGCACTTTATTGAAGAGATTAAGAGGTATCACCAACGATGTGACGGCAGATGAATACATCAAGATGATCGCGTTGAGCAGAATCATGCTGCCAAACATCAAAAACATACAGGCTTCCTGGTTGACTGTTGGAAAGCAAGTGGCACAGATCTGCTTACATGCGGGCGCTAACGACTTTGGTTCTATCATGATCGAAGAAAATGTGGTAAGTGCTGCAGGTGCGCCGCATCGTTTCACTTCAAACGGCATTCAGGAATCTATTCGTGAAGCTGGTTTTGAGCCTCAATTACGTAATCAATTGTATGAATGGCGGACCGATGTTAATGATTTAGCACAACAAGAGATAAATTATTAAGTTTTAAATTTCATTTCCAAGGTTTTTTTTGATAAAATAGCTTGATCATGGAAAACCTAAATGCCCTCATTGTTGATGATGAAGAATATAGTCGTTCGTCATTATTCTTTCTGATCCAGGAGAACTGCCCCGGGATCAAGGTCGTCAGCATTTGTAAATCTGTAGTAGGAGCCAGAAATTTCATAGCTAAAAACAAAATAGACCTCGTATTCCTGGACATAGCGATGCCCAATGAAAATGGTTTTGCGCTAATTCCTCTATTGCAGGAAAAACATATCCTGGTGATTTTCATCACTGCGTATGATCAATACGCTTTAAAAGCTCTCAAAGCCAGTGCAGTGGATTATCTCCTGAAGCCTATAGCGATCACAGAGTTAAAACAAGCAACTGAAAAAGCGTTTAAAATCAACGATTTGAACCACCTGCAAGAAAAGTATGTAGATTACGCTAAGACCCTCGACACTTTATCCACCAATTTGGAGCAAGGGGATAAACCTTTAAAGAAGATTACCTTGCACAGCTCCACTGGATTTAAAATCATCAATTTGAACGATATCATCCATCTGGAAGCGGATAGCAATTATTGCATATTTCATCTTATAAACGGAGAGAATATTGTGGCGTCAAAACCATTAAAAGATTATGAAGAGCTACTTACCGAGAACAATTTCATCAGAGTTCATAAATCTAACATCATCAATGTGAACCATTTAAAGGAATACAAGAACAATAACGGTTTACAAGTTAAATTAGCGAATGATATTATCATTCAGGTATCCAGAAGAAGAATGTCTGAATTTTTAGATAAAATCAAACGTCTTAAAAACCATTAAGACAGATGAGAAAGTGGATATTCATCATTGCCTTATCTTTAGGATTTAATATTCCTGCTTGTCTTCCACAGTCTCTCCAGTTTAAAAACATCAATGTGAGCGATGGCCTGTTAAGTTCAACGGTTTACCATGTATTCCAGGACAGTAAAGGTTTTATCTGGTTTGCAACTATGAATGGTGTGAACCGGTATGACGGAAAAACATTTGAGACTTTTACCACTGAAAACGGGCTAAGTGATAATGAAGTTTTTAAAATTACTGAAGATTCTTATGGCCGAATCTGGTTCCTTACCTATAACGGGAAATTATCCTACTTCCTTGATGGCGCAATTTATAACCCAACCAATTCTGCATTGCTAAAAAGGGCGATTTGTCATTCGAACTTCGTGAGTTTTTTTGAAGATTCCAGACACACCTTATGGTTTTCCACCAATGGGAATGAGGTCATCTCTATCAGAAATGAAGAAGTGAAGTGCTATACTACAGATGATTCCAACTCTCCTTTAAACGATTTGATATTTTTTGAAGATGATTATAAAAATTTATGGTCAGTAAATAATGTAAGGTTCCATCACGTGAAATATTCGGGTTTTACATTGGCTCGTCAAAAATATTATCCGGTGGATGTGAGATCGACCTATTTTGATAAGCCCAGCCAGATATTTTATTTCATTTGCGATGATGGTGTGGTGGCGATGCAAAATGGCATTCAAAAATTGATTAAAAAGATCCCACCTAGTTTAGTGTCCAAAGGAATATCGAGCATCATCGTTGAAGGTAATAAAATCTGGATCACCATGCTTGGTAGCGGAGTAAAGGTTTTTAATTTGGCCAATGACCATTTTGAGGATTATCTGAAGGATAAATTCGTCTCTTCCATCATAAAAGACCGGGATCGGAATATCTGGATATCCACTTTAGATGACGGAGTGTTCCTGCTATCAAAAAAAGCCACCAATTTTAACCATTACACCTACAAAAACCCCTTGACAGATGAGGCAGTTTACAGCATTGCCAAAGATAATGAGAATAATATTTGGTTAGGTTTGAGAAATGGGCAAATCAATGTCCTTTCTGACAACAAGATCAAAATCCTGGATTTCAAACTTGACGATAACGCTTATAATCCCATCAGACAGCTGTATTTTAATGCTGCCTATAGAAACATCTGGTTGTTAAGTAACAACACCATCGGAAAAATAATAGATTTGAATAAGACCAATCAACTTCAAATCATCTCAAATGTCAATCAACATCAATTCTCTTTAAAGTCATTCTCCTTCAGTAGCACCGGAAATTTGGCGATTTCAGCAGCCACTGGTTTATATATATTGAAATCAAACTACGATGAGGATGGCTTTCAAATCAAAAAAAAAGACCTCTTAAGCATAAACATAAAAGAAAGAACGTTTTGTGCCTCCTATGACAAAAACAACAACTTGTGGTACGATCAATTGAATGGTTTACATATTTTAAAAAATCAGAAAATCTTTTCGTTTTCCAAAAAAATCGGTGCTTTGAGCGACCGGATCACCCATATTTTTTGTGACGACTACGGATTGGTGTATGCTTCAACAAGTTCTCATGGGATCTGTATTTTTAAAGATGATGAGCTGGTTAAAATCATCACCACCAAAGATGGGCTTTATAGCGATAACTGTGTGAAGACCTATGTATTTAATCACGTGCTGTGGGTGCTGAACAGCAAAGGGGTCAATAAAATCGAAAATGCTTTAGGGGAGATCAAATGTACCGGATATAATAAGGAGAATGGCTTATTGACCAATGAAGTTAACGACATCTTGGTGGACAATGATTTTGTATACCTGGCCACCAATAAGGGATTGACAATCGTGAAGAATTCAGAGGAGATTTCTTACTCCCCTGATTTACCGCTGTATTTTAAAAAGCTCCTGGTTAGTGGGGTGGAATATGAAATTGGAGACAAACCTATAGAATTGCCTCCTGGCGAAAACAACATTCAATTAAGTTTCACCGCCATCAACTATGAAGAACCTGATAAAATCATGTTCGGTTATCGAATTAAAAGCAATGACAATTGGGTGGAGACTCCAAACAACAATTTAGAATTTGCTTCACTTGAACCGGGAAATTATAATATCCAAATCAGAGCTAAAGATTTAAATGGAAATTGGGGTAAAAGTATTGACCTGATGATCATTGTGGACACGCCATTTTATAAAACCTATATATTCTTACTTACCGTTATACTCCTCATCATATTTGCAGCTTTGTTCATATTCAACAAATACATCAAGAACAAAAGAAAAAAAGAGAATGAAAAAACATGGAATCAGGCAAAAATTGTGGCTTTAGAGCAGCAGGCATTACAGGCCATGATGAATCCACACTTTATTTTCAACGTGATGAACTCTATCCAATATTTCATCAACACGCAGGACAAGCAGACAGCAAATCAGCTTTTGACCGGTTTTGCCCGCCTCATCAGAAAAAACATGGATATTGTGAATAAAGGAGAAATCAGCTTGGCCGAAGAGATCGAATACCTGAAACTTTACCTGCAACTAGAGAGTCTGCGTTTCGGGAAAAAACTGAATTATTCTTTAAATATCGAGAACGGGATCGAGACTGAAGATATTTTAATACCTTCCATGCTTTTACAACCGTTTATTGAGAACGCCATCTGGCATGGGATCATGCCTAAAGAGACTGAGGGCAATATCATCATCAAAATTTTGCAACAGCACCAGCTTTTAAAGATCATCATCGAAGATGACGGCGTTGGGATTGACCATTCCAAAAAGATAAAGACGGATGAATATATCAGCCGGGGAATGTCCATCACACAGGAAAGAATTAGTTTAATCAATCAGCTGGCTGGAAGTGAAATGAATATACAAATTGGTCAAAGGCCTGAGGGAGGCACCATCGTTAAAATACATATCCCAATCAGTTTAGATTAATCTATTTTTGAAATCATTTTATTGTTGATATTTTTATCCGAATAATGGTAGAGCAGTATATAGAAGCATTGATTTTCGCATCAGATGTGAGTATCCGGTTAGCGGAGATCACCCTTTGTTTACAGACCTCCTTAGAAAAGGATTTCCTGCAAGAGGAAGTTTTAGCACATATCGAAAACATTAAAAGCAGGTATGAAGATGATTCCTCTGCTTTGGAACTGACCAAAGTGGCCGATGGATACCAATTCCTCACAAAAAAAACGATGGCACCTGTCATCAATCAACTCCATATTCAAAAATCAAAGAAGAAATTAAGCCAGGCCGCTTTAGAGACTTTATCCATCATCGCTTACCGGCAACCCCTAACGAAATTAGAAATAGAACAGATTAGGGGGGTTAACTGCGATTATACCGTTCAGAAGCTGCTGGATAAGGATTTAATTGCCATAACTGGCAAGGCTGAGGGCCCCGGAAGACCAATATTATATTCATTAAGCACCTATTTTTTGGATTACTTTGGCATAAATTCTGTGCTGGATTTACCCCATTTAAAGGATATCGAAGAAACTGATCATGCAGAGATCGGAGAAAAATCGGGATAATTTTAAATCAAATTTCTGTAATTGAAATTTCCTTATATTTTTGGCAAAGAATTCCAAGAGTGAATGATAAACTCTTTGTATGATTTTTAAAACTTATTAACTTTAAAAAACACAAATTCACAACCATGGGAAAGCAAAACAAACCAGTGAAAAAATCAACTGCTAAACCAAAAGTCACTGGTAAAAACAGTAAACCAGCAGAAGAAACAAAATCTAAAAAGTTTTTAGATGATGACGAGGAGGAAGATTTTGATATGCCCATAGACGATATGGATGATTTTGATGACATGGGCTATGATGACGAGGATGATTATTGATAAATCATGCTGAAAATATAGGTACAAAGCATTCAATATTTGAATGCTTTTTTTTTACAAAAGGCGACTTTTACATGAGGATTTTAGAGGTTGACACACCCAAAAGAATAAAAAGTTTTTTAAATGTTCCCAAAAAAATATATGCTGATGATCCACATTGGGTTTCTCCGTTAGATAAGGACATAGAAGCCATTTTTGATCCTGAAAAAAACAACTTTCATGCTCATGGAAAAATAAAACGCTGGATCTTGGTGGATAACAAACAAAGGTTGATTGGAAGAATAGCTGCTTTCATCAATGAAAAAAAAGCCTACACTTTTGAACAGCCCACCGGCGGTGTGGGTTTCGTGGAATCTATTGACAATGCTGCTGCTTTTAAACTCTTGTTTGATATGGCGAAAAAATGGCTGCAGGAAAATGGAATGGAAGCGATGGACGGACCTATCAATTTTGGAGAGAATGACACTTTCTGGGGCTTACTGATTGAAGGTTTCACTCATCCTTCCTACGGGATGAACTATAATAAACCTTACTATCAAAAGCATTTTGAAACTTATGGTTTTAAAACTCAATATGAACAACTCACCAATCACCTCGACATTTACAAACCATTTCCTGAGCGTTTCACTAAAATAGCGAATTGGGTGGTAAAGAAAGAAGGCTATACGTTCAAGCATTTAGACCCTAAAAATTTCGATCAGTTCGCTTTGGATTTCATGGAGATTTACAATGATGGGTGGAAAGATTTTCCTAACTTCTCCCCCATCAAATTAGCGACAGTGAAAGAGAGTTTTTCAAAAATGAAAACCATCATGGACCCGAAATTAATTTGGTTCGCTTATATCAACAATGAGCCTGCCTCTTTCGTGGTAATTTTGCCGGATGCTAATTTGATGATCAAACCTTTAAAAGGAAAATTGGATTTAATAGGAAAACTTAAGTTTCTCTACAGAAGGTACAAAGGTGTGAACCGCATGCGGGCAGTGGTGATGGGCACCAAACAGAAATTTCAAAAACACGGTCTGGAATCGGCCATATTCATCAAACTTAAAGAATATGTTTTGCCGTTGCACCAGTATGATGAGCTGGAATTATCATGGGTGGGTGATTTTAATGATAAAATGCTGGCCATACACAATGCAACAGGCTCTGTTTTTGGAAAAAAACATGCAACCATGCGCTGTATATTTTAAATCTATTTTGCCGGAGCTGTTGCAAATTCGGGACCGCCCTGAATTTGTTTCCTCAGGCCTTTCGCCCAGTCTACTAGCGTTTTCCTTTGTCCTTCCGATAAAATAGCGTCTTGATGTATCCAAGTATAGGAATCTAATGGCATCCATTCATCTTCCTGAGATTCAATCACCTCTTTTAATTTATTATCCTGTCTCTTTAAAGAGTAAGTCACAAATTCGTCGAAATTCAAATGTTTTCTCCCCTCCTGCACATGATAATTCAACCACCATGCCACGGGTTGAATGTTGTTATACCATGGATAGCTGGTGTTATTGGAATGGCAATCCATACAAGCCACAGCCAATAGCTGAGAGACCGTGTCCGGTACGGTGAATTTTGTTTTGATCGAATTTGGTTGCGGGTCTGCTTTTAAATTTTTTTCAGGCTTAATGAATTGAATCACCACCAAAATCACCACTAGGGCGATCAATATTTTTTTTACCATGTTTAGCTCTTAAAATGAATATGTATAATTTTGTTCAATTCTTCAGAAATCAGACCGTTAGTGGCCACCACATCACAGGTCTTTAAAGCATGCGCTCCACCTTCAAAGTCAAAGTATGCGCCACCTGCCTGTTTCACAATTAAAAGCCCGGCTGCAATATCCCATGGTTTTAAATTGTATTCAAAATAACCTTCAAACCTGCCACAGGCCACATAGGCCAAATCGATAGATGCTGCCCCTATCCTTCTCAATCCATGACATTTCTGCATCACTTCTGTGAAAAGCGCTATGAAAGCTTCTTGTCTCCGGAAATCATAGTAGGGAAACCCCGTGGCGATTAAACTGCCGCTAAGTGTCTTTGTGCCAGAAACTTTGATGATTTCATCGTTTAAAAAAGCTTCGCTTCCTTTCCATGCATAAAAACATTCCGCCTTATTTATTTCATAAATCACACCAAGCACCAATTCATCATGCTGTTGCAGGGCGATGCTCACCGCATAAGTGGGAATGCCATGAATAAAATTTGTAGTACCATCCAAAGGATCAATGATCCAGTTCAATTGATCTGATTTTTTATTGTTCGTACCTTCCTCTGCAACAAATCCTGCCTCCGGTAAGAGCAGGCTTAGTTTTTCAATGATCATCTTTTCTGCGGCCTTATCCACGTAAGAGACCATATCATTCAATCCTTTATATTCGATTTTGGATGAACTAAAACTCTTCGACTCTTCATTGATAAAGTTTCCCGCAGCTTTCGCTATCTCTATAACCTGCCTGCAAAGATTTTCATGGTTCATCTTGATTCCTGATTTTAAATGTAAATAGTTTATGAATATAGAAACTTATCACTCCTAAGCTTAACGCAGAACCTATTCTGGCTAAAGTAGGATCAATTCCCCGTACTTCCACAAAGAATCTCAATAAGCTGTAATTAGCAAAGAAACCAATCCATGCAATAAGCATGAATCTAACGAATTGCTTCCTCCCCATCACTGTCGATTCACTGAAAACTGCATATCTGGCCAATAAAAAATTGGTGATCACTCCACAGGTATAGGATATCAAAAATGTGAATTCATGTGCTCCTGCATGATAAGAGAATACCTGAACCGGTTGATTTTCCAAAACGGAATTAATGATGATGAAGTATAACGTCACATCCACCAGCATAGCGATGCCGGCTGAAAGAAAAAATTTAACTGCCCTGTTTTGAAATAATTTAGGGAATATAGACGGAGTTGAGGTCTCTGCAAAAGAATTCACTAGGCAACGCCCTTTCTTCCCTTATCTGCATGGATGGCCCAAAACATTCCCGCAATGCCACCAATCACCAATATGGAAGAGATGAGTTCTGCCTGTGTGAAGGATAATGAACCTACATGATATTTTGAATTTACCCTGATGAGTTCAATAAAGAATCGCTCCACACCATTTAAAATCATATAGATACAGAATAATATGCCCGGAGTGCTAATCTTTTTACGAATCGACCATAACAGCATAAAAAACAGCATACAAGCTACCACTTCATAAAAAGAGGTGGGATAAACGGCAGTCGCCAATTCATGACAATATCTCCCGTCACAATTAGGAATCAAAACACCTTCATTAATCACATTGTGAGGATATTTGAAAGACCACATCCAGTCTGGTGCCCATGACAACCAGTTCGGTTTTGGATTGGTATTATCAATCCCCCAGTCTCCGTCTCCGGAAAGCTGACACCCAATTCTCCCAACGGCATAAGCCAACATCATTCCTGGGGCGCCAATGTCCAGCATGTGAACAATTTTAATCCCATTTTTCCGGGCGACATATAAGACAGCTATACCACCACAAATTAGCCCACCATAGAAAGTCAGGCCGCTGAAGGAAAGTAAATTCTGGATAGGATCTTGTATAAAACGATCCCAATACTCCAAATTATCAAAAACTTTAGCTCCGATGATCCCTGCTATCGCTGCCCATGCAATTAAAGTTCCCATCAATTGATATGGATGTACCGTTTCCACCACTTTCTTGGGTTGGGCGAGCTGAGCTTTCTTTTTATCAGCATATGACCAATAAGCGAATATCGCCGCTAAAACAAGTCCTCCGATCCAATTACCTTTGGTAGATAAAATGAATCCCTGTGGATCATTCACAAAAGCCGTGTAATTTAAGAATCCATAGAGCAGTTTATATCCAATGATGAAACCAAATATCCCATTTAAAACCAGCTCAAGTAGTGTAGCTGGCTGGCCGATGATAATTTCCCGCTTAAATGGATGAACCTGCCCAAGTTGCTCTCTCCTTTTAAATTCTTCAGAGAAAGCCCAATAGCCCGCTATAAAAGCCATCGCTACAAAAAAACCAAATGTTTGGATAGGTAACGGCACATCAATACCAAAAAGGTATTTCAATAGATAAGAGATTGTTGGGAACATCTTGGCGGTAAAATTATTATTTGATTAATGAACTAATAGCTCTTCTGCTTCCTTCACATCCATTTCACCTTCGGGCGAAATGGAAATCAGTTTCACTGTTTTGAGTTCATTCACTAAAACAGGATCGTATTTAACTTTGACTTTTACATAATTGGTGGTGAAACCATACATATATCCTTCCTTATGATCAGCTTCAAAAAGAACATCGTACTTCTTTCCAACCTGGGTTTCATAAAAAGCTCTTCTCTTTTTATCTGATAAGATATGTAGCATTTTACTTCTATCTGCTCTTTGTGAACCTGGAATAGCTCCTTCCATCTCTGAAGCAGGGGTATGTTCTCTTTCAGAATAGGTAAAGACATGAAGGTAGGAGATATCCAATTCATTTAAAAAATCATAGGTCTCCAGAAAATCCGCCCTCGTCTCTCCGGGGAAACCAACAATGACATCCACACCGATGCAAGCGTCAGGCAATAAAGTTTTTATGGCCTTCACACGTTCCACATATAATTCCCTGCGATACCTTCTTCTCATCAAACCTAATATTTTATTAGATCCGGATTGTAATGGAATATGAAAATGAGGAACAAATGTTTTTGATGTTGATACGAATGCTATGATCTCATCAGTCAAAAGGTTAGGCTCAATGGAGGAGATCCTGATCCGGTTAATCCCATCCACTTCATCCAAAGCATTTAACAAATCGAAGAACTTGTCCTCGCGAGCACCATTTCTGACACCAAAGTCTCCGATGTTCACGCCAGTCAATACAACCTCCTTCACTCCTGATGCCGCAATCTCCTCAGCTTGTCTGATGATATTTGGAATGGTGTCACTCCTACTCCCGCCTCTTGCCAGAGGAATGGTGCAAAAAGTGCAGGAATAATCGCACCCATCCTGAACTTTTAAAAAAGTACGGGTTCTGTCTCCAAAAGAATAGGCTGACACGAACTGATGGGTAGCTGCTATGGGACGATGATGAACGACCGTTTTCGGATTTTTAGTCAGATCGGAGATGAATTCAACGATCCTGAATTTCTCAGCCGCACCTAAAACCATATCCACACCTGCTATTTCAGCAATCTCTTTTGGTTTCAATTGGGCATAACATCCCACAATGGTCACATAAGCTGTGGGAGAGTGTTTAAGTGCTTCCTTTACCACCTTACGACATTTCTTGTCAGCGTTCTCGGTCACAGAACAGGTGTTGATGATATAAACATCAGCTTTAGCTGTGAAATCAACGGTCTCAAAACCAGCCTCGTTGAACATTCTGCCAATAGTGGATGTTTCTGAGTAATTCAATTTACAGCCTAAAGTATAAAATGCGACTTTTTTATTCATGATATTCAGGCTGCGAAGATACAAAATTTTGATCTAATTAGCTTCTTCCCCTCCCCAACGGTAGCTCTGACTGTCCAATCCTGCCAAATCCAAAACCCTGTTCACCACAGTGGCAGCCACCTCCTCGATGGTTGACGGCTTGCTGTAAAAAGAGGGTACCGCCGGACAAATGATACCCCCAGCTTCAGTGATGGTTTTCATATTATTAATATGGAGGAGACTTAAGGGGGTATCACGAGCCACTAAAATTAATTTCCTTCTTTCTTTGAGGATGACATCTGCCGCTCTGGTTGTTAAATCATTGGAGATTCCCGAAGCTATTCTGCCCATGGTCCCCATTGAACACGGAATGACGATCATGGTGTCGTACTGTGCGGAGCCAGATGCAAATGGGGCCATAAAATCATTTTTATCGTAAAAATCTGCTTTGAAATCTTTGAATGATTCATCCCCCAATTCAAAACGCCAAACATCTTTTGCATTGTCAGACATCACAACAGCCAGTGCATCTAATTGATCTGTAAGTTTTTCCAGATTTTTTAACAATAATTTTGCATAAACTGAACCACTTGCACCAGTGATGGACACCACGATTTTCTTTTTTCTCCTCATCTTACAACAGCAAAACCAAACTAAAATTATATACAAAAAAGGGCCGAATACAAGTATTCGACCCTACATCTACCTATGAAAAACATGCCCTTTGGGAGGGCACTACAAATATAAAAACAATTTATTGGTTTAAACAATTTATTTACAAAATTTATTAGAAATAGACTTTTTGTTCCATAAAATAAAGTATTGCAACTTTATAATTTCTGAATTAAACCAACTAGATATTTTAACGTTTTATTATTGATTGATTATCAATTAATTAACATTTAGTTATCGGTCTTTTTAATCACACCACTTTGATCAATGCATTTACAAAGCCCAGGTGCAAGCCATCATGAACCAATAAAAAGTTAATGGTGTCATCGATATTCTCCAGATTAATACCGTATCTGTTTACCCATGGCGGATTATTTTTGAACAAGCCAGCGTTATAATCCACCTCTAATATTTCAATTGTACTTAATAATAACTGAGTTACTTTTTTGATGTTTGATTCATCCACAAAAAATTCCGGAACGGTCTCCGGTTTATAGCGATCAAAAATTTCTTCCTCTATAACCATGGAATGTCCTCCCCTCCCGTAGCACACCCCTTGCTGAGCAGCAATCATGTGGGCCACGTTCCAGATGATGTTATTTTTAAACCCTTCTGGGATTTCATTCAGTTGTTCTGGAGATAAATCTTTGATGACAGCTATCAAATGAAGTCTTGTTTTTTTAAATATTTCAAATTGTTTATTCATTTTTATGATATAAAGAGCAGCATTTTAGGAAGAAAAACAATTAAACCAACCACTATTGCCATGATGGCGCTCACCAGCACTGCCGCTGCTGATAAATCCTTGATGGTTTCAATACGCCCGTCTATTCCCGGAGAGATGAAATCCGCAATCTTTTCAATGGAGGTGTTGATGATTTCAGTGCTGATCACAAAACCTATAGCAAACACCAATGCAATCCATTCCAGATTGGAGATATCCAACAGGAATCCAAACAGTACTACAAAAAAAGTTGAAAAAAGATGTATCCGGGAATTATGCTCCTCTAGAAAAAGTAATTTCAATCCATTAAAGGCATACTGGAAGCTTTTGATTCTTTGGCTGATAGAGAATTTTTCAGACTTCATAAAATCAGAGATTTAAATGCTGTCCAGCCGTTCCCTGGTCAATTTACCTTTTGTATCTCCAGTATTTGATGTGCCAACTGGTTCGAACAACATTACTGATACTTCAGTCTCAGCAACAGGCCGGTGCTCCACCCCTTTAGGAACGATTAAAAACTCCTGAGGTTTCAGCTCAACGATTTTGTCTCTGAACTCCATTTTAAACTCTCCATCCACCACATAAAACATCTCATCCTCCTTATCATGCCTGTGCCAAACAAATTCCCCTTTAAACTTAACCAATTTCACATGTTGTCCATTCAATTCTCCAACAACCCTGGGATTCCAGTGGTCGTTGAATAAAGACAATTTCTCCTTAATAATCACTTTCCCCATCATAACGCTACATTTCAGTGTAATGTTAATTATAAAATGACGAAAAATCATCTTTTTAAATTACTTATTATCAATGATATAAGTCTTCTGATTTTTGACTTTCTACTTTTAACTCAACACTAGTTATGATGTAAAATTAAAACAAAAAGCTGGAGTTCACTTAATTCAGAATCATAATAAATTATTGCAATTTTTTTTGAACTTTAAGAATGCCATTTTTCTAATGATTAGTTTTGTGTAACTGAAAAATCGCATAGATTCATGGATGATTTTATAGCAGCCCGATCACAAATGGCCCTGTCTCTGGGCTTTCATATTATATTTTCATGCATTGGTATGGTAATGCCATTCTTTATGGCAGTTTCTCATTATCTGTATTTAAAAACAGATGAGCTGATGTACAAGAACATCACCAAAGCCTGGAGTAAGGGTGTAGCCATATTCTTTGCCACGGGAGCAGTCTCCGGAACAGTGCTTTCTTTTGAATTAGGTTTACTTTGGCCAAAGTTCATGGAACACGCAGGTCCTATTTTCGGGATGCCTTTCTCCCTGGAAGGAACTGCCTTTTTCATCGAAGCTATTGCACTCGGTTTTTTTCTTTATGGATGGGATAAATTCAACAAATGGTTTCATTGGTTTACCGGTGTCATTGTCGGCATCAGTGGTTTACTTTCCGGAATACTGGTAGTGGCTGCCAATGCCTGGATGAACACACCTGCGGGGTTCGATTTTGTAGATGGCAAATATCTCCATATCAACCCCATGAAAGCCATGTTCAATGATGCCTGGTTTTCACAAGCTTTACACATGAGCATCGCTGCCTTTGCTGCAACAGGTTTTGCCGTGGCTGGTGTACATGCAGTGATGATCCTAAGAAAACAAAACATCATATTTCATGGCCGATCTTTTAAAATAGCAGCTATTTTCGGAAGTGTTGCAGCTGTGCTGCAGCCTTTAAGCGGAGATATCTCCGCCAAGTTTGTTGCGAAGAGTCAACCCGCTAAGTTAGCGGCAATGGAATCCCATTTTCATACTGAAAAATCTGCCCCTTTAATCATCGGAGGTATTCCCGATACCAGAAATCAAAAAGTGGATTATGCGATTAAAATCCCCGGTTTTTTGAGTTTTATGGCTCACGGAGATTTCCAATCGGAAGTGAAAGGCTTAGACCAGATTCCAAAAGAGAACCAACCACCTGTAGCGATCACTCATTATGCTTTTCAACTCATGGTTGCGCTGGGGATGATCATGATGGGAATAGCTTTTGCCTATTTCTTTTTCTTATGGCGAAAGAAAAAATTGATCCCCAAAAAATGGCTGTTAAAGTTGTTTGCATTAGCTACTCCAATAGGTTTTATAGCTGTGGAGGCTGGCTGGACGGTCACGGAAGTGGGACGACAGCCCTGGATCATCAACGGAGTGATGCGAACCGCCGACGCAGTGACCCCTATGCCCGGCATCGCCTACACGTTTTACCTGTTCACGGCGGTGTATGTCTCTTTATCTTTCATCGTTGTTTTTATGCTTTACCGGCAGATCAAGATGGTTCCAAGACTTTATGATGTTTCCACCGATGCTAAAATTTAAGTGATGATATATGTGGTGATGATTTTTTTATGGGCGGCCATCCTGCTTTACCTCTTGTTAGGCGGGGCGGATTTTGGTGCAGGGATTTTAGAGCTTTTCACCTCTGAAACCAATAAAGACAATACCAGAAGAACCATGTCAAGGGCGATAGGGCCAATTTGGGAGGCTAACCACATGTGGCTCATCATCACCATCGTGATTTTGTTTGTCGGTTTCCCAAATATCTACACCACCATGTCGGTATATATGCATATCCCTTTGCTACTGATGCTGCTGGGGATCATCGCCAGGGGAACCGCCTTCACCTTTAGACATTATGATGCCGTGAAGGATGACATGCAGATCGTTTACAATAAAATCTTTGTTTATTCAAGTTTCATCACTCCTTTTTTCCTGGGCATCATTGCCGGGAGCACAGTTTCTCGCAGAATAGATCCACAAGCCGGTAACTTTTTAGATGCTTATATATTTAGCTGGGTTCAATGGTTCTCATTCGCCGTTGGCTTGTTCACCGTCACTATCTGTGGCTTTTTAGCTGCAGTATTCATCATCGGTCAAACACAGGATATGCTCGAAAAGAAACGATTCATTAGAAAAGCCAAAATCTTCAATATCGCTGCGGTGCTGGCGGGCGGCCTGGTCTTTCTTGCCTCTTTTTTTGAAAAAATCCCATTATCAGACTGGGTGTTTAGGAATCCTGTCGGTATTACAGCTTTCATTTTAGCCACGATCTCGGTGATTATTTTATGGCGCATCTGGGATACTGATAAAACCAATCTGATGCGGTTATTAGCCGGTTTTCAAATCACCATGATTTTGCTCATCACCACCTGGAAACATTATCCTAATATAATTTTATTGAAAGGCGGCGGACATCTTTCCTTATTGGAGGAACAGGGGAATGGTAAAACCATCGCTTCATTGGGATGGGCCTTGTTAATAGGGAGTTTATTCATTTTACCGGCCTTAATCTATCTCATCTACAGTTTTCAAAAACCAAAAGAAAAAACAAATCCAAATATTTGAGTAATTGATTCTGTCATGATTAAATAAACTAAAACGATTAATTAGTTGCCAATATTTGCAAATATCACAATCTTTTAACCTAATTATTAAACAAATCATGGCGGAATGAAGCGATTTTTAGATAAAATTCTAAAAATTCAAATAATTGAAAAATAATTTTTAGTAAATCGATTTTGTAAGTATATTTGTTACAGTAAATTATTTGTTAATTTATATAAAACCGATTACTAAATTAAAGATTGTTTCCGTCAACAAAATCTGGAACAGCTAATCAATATATCACCTAAATTATTTCAATATGACTAAATTTTATACGCTTCAATGTAATCTTCAATTAACCTCAGTTATTAAGCATAAGCAACATTGCTTCAGATAATCAGGTAAACCTTTTCAGTATTTTTTATTTTCAAATTAAAGATCGAATGACCATGCGATACTCAAAGTTTTGCTTTGTAATTTTTAATGCGATTTTTGTGCAAACTTGCTTTTGTTTTGCGAATGATAGCTTTTCCAGCAAGAGAAGTGACCTATCTTTTCTTTTTCAGCAGGACTCTCTACAGCGGGATTCTTCTGTTCGGGATTCTGTTTCAATTTTAAAAGACAGCATAGAAAAAGTTAACACCACAACACTTTACAATTATTTTGCAGATAGCATAAACAGAAGTCCTGCAGACCTTTCGCTTTATCCGGCAGTATCGCTACAGCAAAACCTAAAAGGACAATTTGCAGGATTATATGTTCAGGAACCTTCAGGAGAACCAGGGACTATCCAGAACATGTTCATCAGAGGGGCGGCTTTGCCTCTACTCTCCAAAAAGGATGTTTACCAGGTACAGCCGTTGGTCGTACTGGATGGTGTGCCAATGGTTACAGAGCACCCATTTGCATATGATATCCAGCAATACGAATTTAATAGGATAGGACCGGCCACCAATATCTATGCTAATATAGACATGGACAACATCACATCTGTAAAAGTTTTAAAAGATTTGGATGCAACGATTGTCTACGGACCTCTGGCAGTCAATGGTGCAATTATACTCACCTCAAAATCAGCAGCAAACAGAAGAAGCATTAATTTTAATTCTTACATAGGAGTTGCACAAAAACCCCGGGTCACTACTATAAATGGAATCTATGAAAATGCTTTCAGACAAAGATTTTATGACCTTTATACTACCAATGGCAGGTATTCTGACGATGAAAGCTATCCTGTGTATTTAAGTGACTCCTTAAATAATGCCTATAGCGGACCTTCCAACTGGACTGATGAATATTACAAAAACGCCCTGGTTTATGGAATTAATTTTGGTATTTCCGGCGGAACGAATCTGGCAAATTTTAGGTTCTCCCTGGGTAACACCAAAAATGATGGAGTTGCAGACGGCACTGGTTTAAACCGCTACAGCGCCCTATTTGCCATTAACATGAAGCCCATTAAATGGTTGTTGTTTTCAGCATCTGTAAATGCCAACAGGCTGGAACGCCAGCGTAATAAAAATCTAAGAGACCGTTTTGCACAGGTCAATTATTTTCCTGATCTGAGTGCACCTCTTTCTCCTAATAAAGAATTTTACAGTCAATACCTGAGCCAGTTTGAGAAAGGTTTTGATGATAATAAATCCAATGTGATTGAGGGTAAAGCAAGGTTAGCTATAGATTTAGGTAAGTTTAATTTCAGCTCCTCATTTTTAATGGACTACAATGAAGGTTATCGGGACATTTTTTATGCCCGTACATTATTGCAGGGAAACAGCTATGCCTCTAACTATTACGGGTTTAATCAAAGACTTTTATTAGATAACAAAGCTACCTATGATCTTAAATTAAATGAAATTCATGATTTTCGCTTTACGTTAGGACAAGCCACCCAATGGGATACCTATAAGTATAATAATGCCTTTGCTTATAAAGGGGCCAATGATTTTATTAAGATAAATTTACTGCAATCAAACCCTTTCTTAGATAATTATTTAGGACCTCTTGCCTTCCCACGTGAGCTTACTTACAGGTTTTTAGATAAAACATTCCATAACCTGGTCTCTTTTTATGGGAGGGCGGATTATAACTTCAAACAGAAATATTCTTTTTCTGCTACCCTAAGGGCTGACGGCTCTTCTAATGCGCAGCCCACCAGCAGGTGGTTTTACTCTCCTGTTGTAGCTGCGGCATGGAATATAAAGAATGAATTCTTAAAAGATGATGATCACCGGTTTAACGATCTGGTCTTAAAAGCGAGTGCAGGCAGACTCGGAAGATTGAATACTTATGATAATTATGCACAAGGCCCTCAATATACTGCTTCTGTTGGTTACACAGGCAATTTAACCGTGCCAGGTTACAATGCTTTCAGCGTATTAACCCGTCCTTATTCTTATGGCTGGGTGGGGTACGGTATACCCTGGGCATATTCCGATCAGATCAATGTGGGTTTGGATGCAGGTATTTTCAAAAACCGGCTTCAATTTAGCCTCGAATGGTATAGTAAAACAGATAAAGATCAACTTTTAGGAATCCCTGATTTTGCAGAATATGGCTATAAACAATCTATAGAAAGCGGAATGTCTGTAAACAATAAAGGAATAGATCTAACCGTAAATGCAGGCATCATCCAAAAGAAATCATTGAGCTGGAGTTCTTCATTGAACTTTAACCACAATAGCAATAAGCTGAAAGCCTTGCCACGTGGTCTAAGTCAAACTATAGTAGGTGACAGGCTACTTAAGGTTGGCCAACCGGCAGATCAGTATTGGGTGTATGTCAATCAGGGGATTTATAATTCTGAAAGTGAGATCCCTGTTGTGAACGGCCAGAAAATAAAATTCAATGGCATTGATCTTCAGCCCGGAGATCCTAAATGGGAAGACAGGAACGGGGACAATGTGATAGATAATAACGATAAGGTATTAAAAGGACATTCGTTACCTACTTTTTATGGTGGTTTCTATAATAACGTAAAGTATAAAAACTGGGATATGGGGATCAACTTTTATTTTAATTTGGGACGCGACCTGATCAATCAGGAAATGGCCAATAGGTTTGATTTTATTAATAGAGAGGGCAATACCAACGTGAATTCAATTAAAGAAATCACGTTCTGGGAAAAGAGAGGCGATTATTCAAAATATCCGCTTTACAATCCATGGAGCACGGTAATACCTTATCGTGTTGACCAGGATCTTTTCCTTGAAAACGCCTCTTTTGTTAAATTAAGGTCTTTAACATTAGGCTATGATTTTTCATCGATACTTCGTAAAAAGAACATCAAAATAGGTAAAATCTATGCTTATACCTCTGTGAACAATCTGTTTACCTTGACTGATTATACTGGTCAAGATCCTGAGCTGGCGCCTTACAGTGGTTATGATACTGGATATGGACAACCCATACCCAGAACTTTCACGTTTGGTGTGAAGATGGAGTTATAGGCAATAAACTTAGTACTGATATTTAGAATATGAAAAAAATAATATACGCCCTGCTTTTATTAACTATAGCATTTGGAAGCTGTAACAAGACCTTAGATATTGATTCTGTAAGAGTGGTGGGTGAAAAAAACAACTGGAACACGCTGGAAGATTCAAGAGCAGGATTGATCGGCATTTATGCTTTAACCAGAGCCGCACTATCTGATAATGACAGGTATTGGATCTATGGAGATGTTCGCACAGGTGAACTCATAAGCCCTAACCGACAGGATTTGAAAGCAATTAGCAGTAACAAGCTCAATGCTTCATACCCGGTGGTTGATGACCTGTCAGACTGGACCCGCTTTTTTGCTATTGTGAATTCGGCTAACATATTTTTAGAAAGGGTTGGTGATGTAAAAGCTGCCGACAAAAGATATACTGCCATAAATATGACTGTAGATATTGCACAAGCACGCTTTTTAAGGGCATTTGCTTATTTTTATATGGTGAGGATTTGGGGCGATGTACCATTTATCATTACCTCACATGATGGGAAATTTGAGAACAAGCCCCAGGAATCTCAGGAGAAAATTTTAGCCTGGGCAGAGCAAGAGATGCTGACAGCCTCCAAAGATCTGCCATTTATTTACAGTGCCAATGATATTCAGCAACCTGGCCAATATTATAATGAGAACGATGTCAGATGGGGAGGAGCTTTGGTTACTAAAATTTCTGCTTATGCTGTACTGGCTCATGTTGCAGCTTGGCAGGGTAATTATACCAGCGTAGCTGCTTATACCAAATTTGTAGAAGATAACTATGGCAAAAGCCGTATCGATTTTACTTCCACAGCAGATTTAACCAATCCAAACGGATTTTTCTACAATAAAAATTTCAGACAGATTCTTGGTTTTAATTCTGATTATGGCCATATAGACGGCTCATCTACCGGGCATATAGAAGAGCTTACTTTAGCCAAACCATTAATCGTTAAAGAAGTGCCCGATATTTATATGCCTAAAGATACCATACTTAAAATTTTTAACCTGATAAATGATGATAGATTTAGCGTGGATACCTTAGGCCAGCCACGTAATGAGCGGTATTTCACTAATTTTAATGGCAGGTATCCTATTTTCAGTAAAATAAAATGTATCCAGGGAGGAGTGACTGATCCAACCTTCCGGTATTTTACGAGTGCATTGGTGTTTACCCGTTTGGAGGATGTGGTTCTGCTAAGGGCAGAAGCACTAGCGGTGCTGGGCGATCGTAACGGTGCGATATCAGAACTTTTTCAGGTTATTTTGAGACGGTTAACACCCGGTATTAGTGTGATAGACATTGATCTTAACCGGGATCCGGTCGATCTCGTTTTTGAAGAGCGGCACCGCGAATTACTGGGGGAAGGACAGCGCTGGTTTGATCTCATCAGGTATAACAAAATCAAACAGAACAACCCTACTTTTCTACGGCTCATTGATTCAAAAGGGATTTACTGGCCTGTTTCCCGAAGGTTGCTGTCTCAAAATAATTTACTTACCCAAAACCCTTACTGGCAATAAAATAAACATATATGAAAAATAATGTTAAATATATGAAGTTGGTAAAATTACTTTTTGTATTCCTGCTGTTAATAGCAGCGTGCACAAAAGATACCGGATTTTATAATACCGGAGAGCCGGATAGAAATTTTTCCGGCACTACGTACGAATATTTGAAAAGCAAACCTGGTGTATATGATTCTTTGCTGGCGGTAATTGATAGGATGGGTTTAAAACAAACGCTTATGGATAGCAATGTCACGCTTTTTGCCGTTACCAATCCGAGTTTTCAGTTAGCCATCAATAATTTAAATACACTTCGTAAGCAATCTGACAAAGATCCCCGCTATCTCTATAATATAGATGGCGTTCAGTTAGATACCATGGCTTCCTATTACATCATCAGGGGAAAAGTACTTACTGATTCACTAAAATTTCAGGATGGATTAAATCTTTCCAGTGTGCGTTTTGGCTATCCTATGCATGCGGATGTATCAAGAGCATCAGCATCAGGCTATACCGACGGTGGCCCTGAAATAATCCAGTTCAGCAACACCAAAAGAAGCCAGTTTATACGCAACTGGTCAAACACCACTACTTCTTCCAACAACATCATCACCAGTAACGGAGTGGTACATGTCATCAACCCGGATCATATTTTTGGTTTTGACGAGTTTGTAACACGACTGACATTTGTACCACCACCACCAAATTTAATGTTGACAGTGGGTGGTAAATTAAGCGTACTGAGAGATAATAATGGTGGGGCAGACAACGGAGAAGGTTCTAAAAAAGTAATTGACGGGGATGATCATACCAAATTCCTGGCTGATTTACAGGGCCGGTTGTGGATGAAATTTGAACTCAACACCCCTGATGTATGTGATGTTTATACCTTGACTTCTGCAAATGATGCGCCCGAAAGAGATCCAAGAGCATGGACCTTTGAGGGTTCCAATGATAATGTAACTTGGGATGAGCTGGACAGAAGAAGTAACTTCTTTTTTGAGGAACGTTACCAGATCAAAGTGTTCAGGTTTAGTAACATAAAAGCTTATAAGTATTATCGCATAGATATTACTGAGCTTAGAAATGGCGGGGTGTATCAATTAGCAGAGTGGACCATTAATAAATCAAAATAAAGATGGGATATCCTAAGAAAAAAAAGACCAAACAAATGAAATTAACCATTAAAAAAGAATTGATGCTACTGTTATCAGCCATTATAGTAATTAGTGGTTGTAAAAAGATATTTGATTTACCGCAGGAAAAAGATTTTCTGAGTCCTAATATCAATTTTAGCAACAAAGTATTGCAGCCTATTATTGGACGCAACAATTTGATGGGGGGCTTTAATGCTGATAATTCTACCCAACCTTTAAAATTTGAAATTGTAAACGCCAGGTATGGTGATGGAAAACCATATGACGACCTTTTTCAAAAAGTACCCACCTATGTCTGGACTGCTGCCTACACAGGCTTAGAAACCAGTTTGGAAGAGATCGAAGCTAAACGAAAGTTAGAAGAACACTCCTTATTCGAGATCCGTTCTTCGGGAGAATTCATCCTGTGGGCTTCCGCTACTAATCAGCTGATTAAGCCCAGGCCTGCGGACAGTACGAATTTCCCTCAGGATACCCGTTTTTTTGATTTAAAAATATCAAACAGTGGTGGAGAGCAGCTGATCAGGGACTTTGAGGTAAGGCCTTTCAGAGAACGCCCTTATGAACCTTCCAATGACTTTAACAGCTATACCGGGGAACCTGCGCCAGATCCACGGACACCTTTCAGTAAAGTAGGCAGAGATTACATCAGACCATTTTTAACTAATGTGACGGGTGCTACAACAGACATTTCGTTGGTCAGTGATAATAATAAAAGAGATGTTATCGTCTACATCCGGCCATTTACTGGTGGTAACGGGCATAACCTCAGGTTTAAATTTTTAGATAAAGATTCCGTCGCTATCAATCCGACGAGATTTAATGAAACCAACTACGATAAGTTGGTACATGGTTTCAATAAAACAATGACAGATGAATACGTACAATATGATGTGGCTTATCCTATTCCATTGGTGGAGATCCCTACGACTTATGCACCTTATGGTAGCAGGGCACATGTCGCATTCGACTATTCAAGAAAGGGTTTTGGAGGAAACAGAATTCTGGCCAGCTTTGGGATCGATTTTGCCATTTATCCAAAAGGAGATTGGGAAATTGTATTTTATTTCAAAGGGGATAATCCAAAATTTAAAGACGAATAAGACTTAACGCTATACTAAAATGAGAAAATTTATTCTTTATTATTTCCTGCTGATTTTTTGTGGCACAACAGGTATAAGAGCAGCCTTTGCGCAAACAAATGTGACAGTAAAAGGTAAAGTGGTTGATAAGGCTACAGGCTCAGCACTACCTGGGGTAAGTGTAGTGATTGAAAAACCTAAGAAACTAGTCACACAAACCAATTTAGACGGAGAATTTACCATAACGGCAACTTCTGGCACGGCTATAACTTTTTCTTTCATAGGTTATACTACCCAACAAGTAATTTTAAAGCCAAACCAAAACGACCTTCGCATTGCTTTAAGTGAGAATGTTAATGCAATTGATGAAGTGATTATTGTGGCCTACCAGCCTAGATCTAAACAAACTACAACGGGTGCTACTACAACAATAGATAAAAAAGACATCTCGGATGTGCCGGTGTCAAATATAGAACAACTGTTACAGGGGAAAGTGGCTGGTTTAAACATTCAGAACAATACGGGCGCACCAGGTTTCAGAGGCTCTGTACAGGTACGTGGATTATCCACTTTAAATGTGACCGGAAGCGGTAGCGAATCTTTTTTACAACCTACTTCACCGCTTTATATTATTGATGGAGTTCCATTGGATGCCGATAAAGCTTCGGAATTTGGATTTCAAACACAAGGACCCGGGATCAGCCCTCTATCATTGATCCCACAGGAAGATATAGAAAGCATCCAGATCATGAAAGATGCTCAGGCAACCTCTTTATATGGCTCAAGGGGCGCATATGGTGTCATCATCATCACTACCAAGCGGGGTAATTCCAAAGTCCCACGGGTAAGGTATACCACCAATGTTTACGTTCAGGCCCCGCCAAAGTTAAGGGAGACTCTTGGAGGAAACGAAGAGAGGAATCTGAAAATACAACAAATTCAGAATTACGCTCAAAATCAGGGAGATATTGATAGAATTGGTGCCACTTCGTTTTTGTCAGATAGTTTAAACGCTTATTGGAACAACTCCACAAACTGGCAATCCATATTCTACCAAACTACATTAAATCAAACCCATAACCTGGCTTTGGATGGTGGCGACTCCCGTTTTAACTATAAAGCTAACCTGGGCTACTTTTCAGAAAACGGAGTGATAAAAAACACTGGCTTTGATAAATATACCTTAAATATGAATATGGAATTTAAGCCTAATGAAAAGTTCAGGTTCTTTGGAGCTATTCTGGGTGCTTTGGGTAGCCAGCAAAAAGGTGATGGTGTCGGGCTTTTGCAAAAAGGAGTCGCCCTAAACGGGCAGGCCTCTACCTTACTGCCTCCACCATCTTTCTATTTAGCTTCAGGCGGCGTGGTCTCCGCTTTAAAAACAGTTAATGATAACAGTTCAAGAAATTTGAGGGCAAATATTGAGGGCAGATATGAGTTTATCCCTGGTTTAGCGGTGACATCCAGTATCAGTTATGATTATACCTCAAATACAGAATCTACCTTCACGCCAGCAGCTGCAAACGGGCAGTTTGCAAAAGTTTATGATTTTGTAGGCAGAGACTTTACGCTTTACAACAGAAACAGCCTTACTTATGCCAAAACATTGGGTACCAAGCATAATATTTTTGTGAACACCTTCAATGAGATTTACAAGCAGGGGGCACAAAACGGCATCACCAGGCAGGAAAGAACACCAAATGACCAATATCAGGGCCCTTTAGGTTTTGATGCTTTTAACTCCAGGGGAGGCGGGGTACTCTCAAATTACAGAGATGCTACCATAGCATCATTTGCGGGGGCCTTGAGTTATGATTATGATAAAAAATATGTTGCGGAAGTTTCTTATCGTTTAGATGGTACCTCTTCCAGTGGTTTAGCTAACCCCTACTCCAAAAACCCTTCTGTGGGTTTAAGATGGAACTTCAACCGGGAGAATTGGCTTAAAGATATTTCATGGCTCTCTTACGGAAGTTTAAGGCTGACCTGGGGGCAAAACATCGTGCCAACGGGCAATCTCCAGAGTATTTATGGCATTTATAATTTATCAGGCAATTTCAATAATAACCCAACTATTGGAATAAATTATGATCAGATCCCTAACCCACTTTTGAAACCAACCACCACCACCCAATATGATTTTGGTTTTGATGCAGGTTTCTTTGAAAATAAGCTGGAGGTTAATTTTGACACCTACTTTAAAAAGGTAGACAACCTGTTATTCGATAGCTTTCTGCCAAACAGCACCGGGTTTAATAAGCTGGTAAGTAACGATGCAGGCATAGCCAATTACGGCTACGAGCTCACGCTGACCACCCGACCTATTGCTACCAAGGATATAAACTGGAGCTTTTCTATCAACGGAGCCATAAATCGTGACGTCCTTTTAAAGCTCCCTGGCGAGTATAACGGGCAGTTCATCCGTTTCGATACCGATACCCGCTTTTTACAAAATATTGCTTATCGCGTGGGCAGGAATACTTTGGCTAATTACCTGAGAATAAATCAGGGAGTATATCCAACTACAGCAGATGTACCTGTGGATCCCGTTACTGGTAAAAGATACCAGACTAACGGCACACCTTATCAGGGTGGAGATCCTAATTTAAAGGATATAAACGGAGACTATATTTTAGATCAGAGAGATTATGAAGTGAGCGGAAATTCACAACCGCTTATTACAGGAGGCGTATCTACAAACTTTAGCTATAAGAATTTTGGGATAAATGTTTATGCAACCTACACTGCTAATCGTACCATTTTAAACAATGCGCTTGCAGAGCGTATGGCTTTGGTGGGTGACCCATTTGATCTTAAGGCAGTTGTCCCTTTGAATAATCTGAATTTATGGCACCAGCCCGGAGATCAAGCGATCTATCCAAATCCTTATGATTTTAAAAGGTACGGAAGCATCCAGCCATTAAGACCAGACCAAACACTATGGGCAGAACGTGGAGGCTATTTTAAAATCAACACCGTTACCCTGTCTTATATATTCAACAAAAAAGCGATCAGTAAGTTAGGTCTCAACAGCCTGAGGGTTTTTACCTCTACCAATAATTTAATTACATTTTCAAAATATACCGGTCCGAATCCTGAAAATGTGACCAGTCTTGGAAGAGATGCTTCTGAAGGATACCCAGTACCACGGACCTTCAACTTTGGCGTTAATTTAGAACTTAAAACAGGTGAATAATATTGAAATCATGAAAAAAGTTGCCATTTTTATTATCGTATTTCTTACAACCTTTAGCTTTTCAGGCTGCAAGAAGTTTCTTGATATACAACCCATTGATAAGCTCACAGGTAACAACTTCTATAAATCAAAAGAAGATGTGGAAGCCAACATTTATAACCTTTCCAATATATTCTTCGGTAAAATAAATGAAACTCATTTTATAGGTGCTACCGGGGAATATCGGGCTGGTGAAGTATTACATGATGCTCAGGCAGATCTCGGGCCTGCCCGCGAATTTGTTGAAGTGCTTGGCAGAAACGATCTTTTGAATTTGCTTGGAGGTAACAGACCCTGGGACTTTTACAATTTTAACCTCATTACAAATTGGACAGGATATTATCAGGTAATCCAGGGGGCCAATATCCTGATCAGTAAATTAAATGAAGGTATACCGGGCATAGATGCCAAGCTGACCAAACAATACATTGCGGAAGCCGCCTTCATCCGCTCTTTATCCTACTTTTTTATGGTGCGTTTATATGGCGATGTGCCTTATTATACCGAAGCCTACTTTGCAAAAGCAATACCTAGAGAAAATATGGTTTCGGTAATCAACAAATCCATAGAAGAATTGAAAAGTCATAAAGATGATCTGCCCTGGACTTATACAGATCCTTCTTTAAAAGGTGTTAGAGCCAGCAAAGGAAGTATTGTAGCACTTTTAATGAACATGAACATGTGGAATGCCGGCTTTGACAATGCAAATGCACAAAAATATTATCAGGAAACTTCAGATTTGGGCGATGAGCTGGTTCAAAGTAACGCGTACCGTTTGTTGCCTATTACAGAATGGGCTACGGTGATAAAAGGAAGATCGGATGAATCACTTTTTGAGTTTTACAGAAGTGTGAATTACGGAGATGAAAACAGAAATGTTGCACCAATTTCAGATATGTTTCTTCATTATCCCTATAAAAGACCAGAATACACCCACCGATTGAGTTCTGCCTATTATCGGGCAGAGTATATGCAAAAGCTATATCCTGATCCTTCGGATCAGCGGGTTAAGATATGGTTTAATGAAGATATTTTTGCCGATAACGGGAAATTCATGTTGTTGAAATTTGCCCAAAATTCTTTTGCCACCGGAGAAGAAGACAGAAACCCAGATAATACCTTCATGATTTTCAGATATGCAGGGGCATTATTGTTAGATGCAGAAGCTAAAGCTAATCTGAAATTAGATAATCAGGCAGCAGACTTGATAAACCAGGTACGGAAAAGAGCAGAAGCCTCCCTCTATGCTGGCGGAAGCGGAAAAGAACTGCTGGATTTTATTTTTTACGAAAGGTCAAGAGAATTGATGGGTGAGGGTTCTCATTATTTCGATCTGGTAAGGACAAAAAGAATCTTAAGCAGCACCTATAGCTATAATGTACTCACCTTAGATAAATTTAACAGAGGTGCCTGGACCTGGCCTATAAGCGGCGTTGCATTAAACAACAACCCATACATGACTTTGAACACCTACTGGGTAAACGGAGGAAACTAATCACAATACACCATTAATGATGATGATAAAGAACATAAAAGCCCCGATCTTAATTTGCATTGCATCAATGACCATTCTTTTTGCCTGCAAACGGGATGATTATTATAAAGACGGTGGGAAAGCAACGGCAGATTTTGATGGCAGTATGCTGCAATATCTGGAATCTAAACCTGTAAAGTTCGACACCATTGCGCAGCTTGTGAAGCTTGCCGGCCTGGAAGAAGAATTCAGCAAAGAAGATTTCACTTTTTTTGCTCCTGATGATAAAGTTATAAAAGAGGCAATAGGCAACATAAGAACAATAGGCAGCCTGAACGAATATTTGTTCTTCAGAGGTCGCGATACATTGAAATCGCTCAACCAGATAGATGCCACCATCTGGAAAAAATACCTCCAAAGATATATGTTTAACGGGGTCAACAGATTAAAGGATTATCCGCAGATAGATTTTAACTTAAGAAGTATTTATCCAGGCGCCTTGTATTATTCTTTTGGAAACACCTTAACCAATATCGGGGTGGTTTATAATGATGAAAACGGAGTGAGATATATAGGTTACAGGCAGCTTACTGTCACTTTTGTTCCTGATGCCTCGAGACCTGAAGAAAACCGCAGGTTAAGCTATGTCGCTTCTTCGGATATTAAACCAAAAAATGGAATTGTGCATGCCTTGGCTCCTAACGGGGATGGTGGTTTTGGCTTTAATAGATATGAGTTTTTCAGTGACGTGTATAACAGAGGATTGAAAAATAACTAAATAATAGCACTCAAATTATTCACATAGATGGAAACATGCAAAATGAGAAAAATTAAATCTATATTTATTTTATTTGCTTTAGCAATTTTAGCAGTGCAAAGCTGTAAGAAGCAACAGGAGGTTTTTGAAGACCCTTATGCTGATGCAAAAGAAGGTTTGGGTATATCCTTAAGTCTTAATGTAGCTCCGGAGCCATCAACTGCTTTACCCGGCACGGTCATCACTTTTAAAGCGGCCGGCCTGTTAAAGTATAAGGACAAGATAAAGTTCATGTTTAATGGCGAAGAAGGCCAGATACAAGAAGTCACCGAAACAGAGATAAAAGTGAAGGTGCCTGATGCAGGTAGCAGTGGCATTACCTCTATTGCAGTAGAAGACCAGTTGATATTAGGTCCGCAGTTTACTGTTAGAGGATTGATCAACAAAGATCCTTCTTTTAAACCCACCGCCGGCACCAACGGTTTGGTAAATCAGGTTTATGATCTTGATGATGGCCGTGAATTAATAATAGGTGATTTCACAAATTATGACAACAAAGGGATAGGAAATTTAGTGCCCCTCAACAGAATTGTAAGAACATCATCAGACGGAGAATTGGATCGCACCTTCAGAGCCGGCAAAGGAGCAAATGGGCAATTGTCCAGAGTGATAGAGATTGGAGGAAAGTTCATTATAGCAGGCGGATTTAGTGGCTATAACCAAAGAACCAGTAACATCAGTAACATCACTGCTTTAAACAGAGATGGAAGTATAGATACCACAGGTATTTTAACCTTCCAAAAATCACCTCTGATGGATACCCTTAAATATTATCCTAAATTCAATGGAGGCACCACAGATTATATCAACGGACTGTATCCCCACCAGGGTAAGATTTTAGCCACCGGAAATTTCAGATATTATGTAAATAGATCTTATGGAAGGCCCAATTATGATTTTACCAAAGATTCTGTGAGGCTAGACAGTACAGAGATCAGGCAGCTATTGCGTTTTAATTTGAATGGCTCTTTAGACAGCACCTTCCGTTTTGATATTGCCACCCATAAGGGTCTACTGGGCGCAAATGGCAGTGTGGCTTCCATTGTTCACAAAGATCCGGACAATTTTGATAAGATCGTTATTTACGGGGATTTTAATACTTTTGATGGGGCACCTGTAGGTCGCCTTGTCCGTCTCAATCCTAATGGATCCATAGATAACACTTTCCAAACAGGAAGTGGTGCAGATAATGCCATTTATTCCTTAAACTACAATTCCATCACCAAAAAATACCTCATCACTGGTGCATTCACAAAATACAACGGTAAAGATGCTGTTGGTTTGGCGGTACTCAATCAGGATGGCACTTTAGATCAGTCTTTTGTGGTTAAAAATTTTGAGGGCGGTGTCCCGTTCTTTGCCAAACAGCTGAATGATGGGTTGATTGTGGTAAGCGGGGATTTCCAAAAATATAATAACGTTACCCGTTCCGCATTCATGGTGCTAAAACCGGATGGAAGTTTTGCTCCAGGCTATAATTCAACAGGCCCTTTTTCCGGCTTTTTAAGAGATGTGATAGAAACAAAATCTGCAGACGGTAAAAGAGCACTGCTTCTTATTGGAGCCATCTCCAGGTTTGATAATGAAATAGAGCATAATATTTTACGGGTAACTATTGAGTAAGCAATAAGATGATCAGTTATAAATCGAAAAAAATGAGCAACAGAAAAAAATATAATTTATGGGTAGGATTGATCTTTAGTGTATTGGCCCTGACCACTTTCTTTTCCTGCAATAAAGATTTCTCCAGGGTATTGCCAGATAAAGAATACCTAGATACCGCAACAGTTTCTTTTGGCAACCCAAAAGTGTTATACCTGATCGTAGACGGTGCAAGAGGAACCTCAGTTAAAGACGCCACAACGCCTAATATTGATGCACTTTTACCGCATTCTATTTACAGTTGGGTGGCATTAAGTGACCCTGACTCTACCAATGACGCTACCAATTGGGCAAGCTTATTAACCGGGGTAGCCAAAGAAAAAAGTAAGGTTTACAATACTAATTTTGATAACAACAACCTTCAGAATTATCCGGTGTTTTTTAGCAGGATAAAGGAAATTAAGCCTCACGCTAAAATTGTTTCCTATTCGGCTTCCCCACTTTTAAAGGATAACCTAACTGCCGGTGCAGATATCAAAGAAAGCTTTGCAACTGATGAGGAGGTTAAAACGGCTGTAGTAAACAATTTAAATACAGATACGGCATCTTTAGTGGTAGGTCAGTTTAAAGCTATTGATAAAGCTGGAGAACAGTATGGCTATGACAATTCTTTTGCCCCATATAAGGCTGCTATAGAAAAATTTGATGGCTATGTTGGAGAAATGATGACGGCTATACAAAAAAGACCAAACTATAAAAATGAAGAATGGCTGGTGGTGATCGCCTCCAGCGGAGGTGGAAAATTCACTTCAACAGATGATGACAATACGGTTTTTAGTAACACAGAAGTGAACACATTTATCATCTATCATAACCTTAAATATAAACAAAGGATAATTACCAAACCATTTACAGGTAATCGGTATTTAGGTAAAACCATCAAGTTTTCTGATACTATAACAGCACGGATAGATACGGCAGACATTTTTAATCTTAGTGATACCATCAAGTTTACCATAGAACTTAAAGTAAAGAAAAATGAGGATAAATTTTTCACGCCAAGCATTCTGGCCAAAAGAAAGGAGTGGTCAAACGGGCATCCGGGTGTTGGATGGGCGATATACCTGGAAAATGATTATTGGGTTTTTGATTGCAGAGGAGCTAAAGACGTCAATTTCAGACAGGCACGTGGGGGGGTGTTGCAAAAAGGAAGATGGCAAACCCTAAGCGTAAAAGGTGAAATAAGGGCAGGGCGAAGATTTGTAAGAACTTATACGGATGGTAATTTTAATAGTGAGATTGACATTACCGATGCAGGTAGCATCAGCAATAATTTCCCGCTCACGCTGGGATACCTGAAAGGTAAAGATATGGGCACACCAAATGTTTTTCTTAGTGATGTTCGTTTTTTTCTTACCAGTGTGCCTGATGCTTCTATAAACAGGTATGCCTGCGAAACTGCAATAGATCAGAGTCATCCTTACTACACTTTTTTAGCAGGTTATTGGCCCGCTACAGATGGAGAGGGAAATGTTTTCAGAGATTTAGGCCCCCAGGCCAGAGATTTTAAACTGATAGGCAATTACAACTGGGAAAACTTTAACGATTTGATCTGTCCTCCCCCCACAGGTTTTTTGGCAACCACCGTACCCAGAAGTTTTGATGTTCCGGTGCAGATTATCAACTGGTTTAAAATTTCCATCAAAAGCGTCTGGGATCTAGACGGAAGAGTTTGGCTAGATCAATAATAAAAAAGACAAATGATAAAACCAATAGGATTAAAATAATCATAAGTTACACAGGACAGGGCAATGATTATTTTAATCTTCAAAGGTTTAATCTGACAAATAAAAGACAATAAAAATAAACAGATGACCATCATAAGCATGCGCTCGCAAACGACGATAAATATGCTCATGATTGCCTGCCTTGTCGGCTGACAGGCTACATAACCATTAAAAAATATATTCTAATGAAAAAAGCTATTTATAAAACTCTCTTTTGGCTGGTAGCCTTAACAGTAGTTGTTTCTTGTAAAAGAAGCCAGTTGGATGATTTGCATAAAATTGATGCTGACGGCCAAAAGATCACCGGAGAAGGAATTGTCACCGGTCAGATCACCAAAGATAATGAAAGCGTGAAAGTTCCTTTCAGGATATCATTGTCCGGCCCTGCGGCAAAAGCTTTTCAGGTGGGTTTAACACTTAATAACGATACCGTGAACCAGCTGATAAATAACGGTACATTAACCAACACCATTTTAATGCCTAATGGATCAGTGGCTTTTCCAAATGTGATAGATGTTAAATTTGGCACAGACAGTGCTACAGGAGTTGCGGTGGTAAGGCTTTCAACTTTAGAAAGAAATTATGGGAAAAAGATAGCCTTTGCGCTTAAACTGAATAATCCCGAAAAGGGGAATACCATTGTGGGAGGGAAATCGAACATTCTGGTAGTGATCAATACTTCAGAACTATTTGCGCAAAATGATATCCATTATGTTTCCATAGCAACAGGTGGCGGAGGGATTTATAATGTGGATCATGACCGGAACCAGTACTTAATTTCAGCTCCGGGAATCACTATTCCCCTCAGGATAGCACTGGCTAACCAGGCAAGCAGCGCTTTTGATGTCAGGGTGAAATTAAACAGGGATACCATTACCGAATTGATAAATAATGGAATACTGCCTGCAAACACCATACAGCTTGGTGATAAAGATTTCAGTATTGATACGCTGGTAAGAATCCCTTCCAATGTGAATTTTGCCTACATCAGGCTTTCTATCCCATGGCCGGTTTTTGATGCTAATATTGTAGCAAATAAAAAGTTTGCTTTTGCGGTTAGTCTTGAAGACCCTACAAAACATGTACTTGATCCTGTAAAAAGTAAGGTGATTGTCTTGGTGGAACCTACAGTTAATTTAGATAACAACAGCCCTATTATTGGTAACGGAACTGGTTTGAAAGCAGAATATTATAGCAATAACCAGTTTGCAGATTTTGATGGACGAGCTCCAACCTTGACCAGGATAGATGAAACCATTGACTTTGGGGGAGACTGGCTACCCTCAACCATCAGCAGAGATAATTATTCTTCCCGGTGGACAGGCGAGTTTTTAGCTCCGGTAAGAGGTGATTATATTTTCTACCAAACCAGATGGGATGATGGTAGCAGACTTTTCATTGATGGGAAAGCAATCATAGATGATTATACTACAGAATGGGATAAAGATTATAGAAAAGCCACCATTCATCTGGAAAGAGGTATAAGATATAAGATTCGAGCAGATCACCGCGAGAATGTTGGAGGACAACAAGCTCATTTGGAATATGAAGTACCGGGTGTTATTAATGGAAAACGTATTGTGCCCAAAACACAGTTATTTCCGGCCCAATAATTTAAATTGATATTAAAATGATGATTAATAATATGAAAAGAATTGGATTGCTGTTACTGATGTTCTCTTGTCTGGCAGTGACATTGGTACAGTGTAAAAAAGATGACACACCGCCCCCACCTCCAGAACCACTGCCAAAGCCAACGGCTGGGTTTAATTACAGCAGAACTGATAGCGTTGACTTTTTAAGTTATCAGTTCAAAAGTAATTCAACCAATTATAGTGAATTGTTATGGCAGTTTGGAGATGACAGTACCTCTACAGAGGTTGCCCCTTCGCATAAATATGCCTTTGAAGGTAAATATTACGTTAAATTAACCACCAGAAATGCCGATGGGTATTCTGCCAGTAAAGAAATATTATTGGATATACAGGATCCTAATTTTGACAGAACCAAAGTAGGCGAAAGTTATTTCAAAACCGTTGGTGGTATTCTTACCGTATCAAGGGATAATGGTGGTGGACCAAATGCCGGTGAAGGTTCCTTGAAAGTGGTGGATGGGGATATAAATACCAAATTTTTACAATCAGGTTTTGCCGGCGATTTAAAAATGACTTTTGAATTGGATACCCCAAAAGTTGCAGGAGCTTATACACTCATCTCTGCGAATGATGCACCTGCTAGAGACCCCAAAAATTTTAATTTACAGGGTTCAGAAGATGGCATCAAATGGATCACTTTAGATAACCGTACGGGAGAAATTTTTACAGCTCGCTTCCAAAGGAAATTGTATCACTTCAATAATTCAGTATCTTACAAATTCTATCGGTTAAACGTGAAATCCAATGGAGGAGACAGACTTTTCCAATTAGCAGAGTGGACAGTGAATAAAAAACAACCTTAATAGCGGCGTTGTTAAGTTAATTAACGTTTTTTGATTGATAAATTCCTACAGACCTTAAATTGTCTAGGTAGGAATTTTGCTTTTAATCAGGTATGCTCAGAGTTTTTTTTAAGTACAAAAACAAAAAATAAATGATGAATTTTAAGATCAGGCAATTGATGAGATTAGCTGTTTTCAAATCTAAGGTATTTTATTTTGCCTAATCTTACTATCAATAACATATAATTCATTTGCTCAAAATTACCTGAATAACCGGGCACCATTAAAACAAAAAACTTATATAGAGCCCCCTCTTGACTCCATAAACTCCATTAAACCCAATGGCTGGCTCAGGGAAAGGTTATGGAGTCAAAAAAATGGTTCGACCGGACATTTGGATGAACTTTATCCCAAAGTCATGAATAACAGAAATGGCTGGTTGGGCGGAGACGGAGACCAATGGGAACGTGGCCCCTACTGGATAGACGGACTTTTACCTCTTGCCTATATTTTAGGTGATAAACAGCTGATTGCCAAAGTCAAACCCTGGGTGGAATGGGCAATCAATAGTCAGCAGCCCGACGGTTATTTTGGTCCGTCATACGAATCTGGTTTACAGAGAGATAACAGCAGAGATTGGTGGCCAAAATGGTGATGTTAAAAGTTTTGAAACAATATTACACTACAACAAATGATCAGCGGGTAATTAGTTTAATGACCAAATATTTCCATTACCAATTAAAAGAATTACCAGAAAAACCCCTTGATCATTGGACCTTTTGAGCAAAGTACCGTGGTGGAGATAATTTAATGATGGTGTATTGGCTGTATAATATCACCGCAGATCAGCAGCTACTCAAACTTGCTGATTTACTTCATCAGCAAACTTTTGATTTTACCAACGCTTTTCAAAAAACCAGCATGCTATCAACCCTTGCAAGTATACATTGCGTGAATCTCGCACAAGGAATGAAAGAACCAATGATCTATGATCAGCAGCATCCGGAACAAAAGTATTTGGACGCCATCGATAAAGGCTTTAAAGATCTGAGAAAATATAATGGGATGGCGCACGCCTGTTTGGAGGAGATGAGGCATTACACGGAAATAACCCAACGCAAGGTTCAGAATTATGTAGCGCAGTAGAAATGATGTTCACTTTAGAAAGTATGCTCGAAATATCAGGAGACGTGAATGATGCAGATCAACTGGAGAAGATCGCTTTCAACGCTTCGCCCACTCAAATTTCAGATGATTTTCTTACTCATCAGTATTTCCAGCAGGCCAATCAGGTGATGATCACACGGGGTTTACGTAATTTTGATCAGAACCATGGAGGTACAGACCTGTGTTACAGTTTGCTTACGGGTATCCATGTTGTACTGCTAATATGCACAGAGGGATGGCCAAAGTTTACTCAAAATTTATTTTATGCCTCGGCAGATAATGGTGTGGCTGCATTGGTTTATTCTACTTCTGGGGTGACAGCTTTAGTTGCAGATCATAAAGAAATCGTTATAAAAGAAGAAACCAATTATCCTTTTGATGAAACGATAAGGTTTACCATTTCATTTTCTAGAAACGAGAAAGATGTAACCTTTCCCTTACACCTCCGAATACCTGCATGGTGCAAAAAAGCCGTGATAAACATAAATGGCAAAGAGAATAAAGAAGTGGTTGGAAATCAAATTGTGAAAATAAACCGAAGTTGGAAGAATGGAAACGTGGTGGAGCTGAGATTACCTATGCATATTTTTAGAGAAAAATGGCATGAAAATTCGGTTTCAGTTCAGAGAGGGCCCGTTGACTTATGCATTAAAAATGGAGGAAGAAAGAAAAAAAGTAATAAATGATGTTGATCCCGATTTATACGGGGATTTTTACTTCTCCTTCTCCGTGGAACTTCGGCTTGTTGGATATTTCAGAAGATCAACTGGAAAAGAGTTTTGTGGTGGAACATAAAAATCAAGCACTCAACAACCCATGGGATCTTAAAAATGCCCCTATAGTTCTTAAGACCACTGTGAAAAAGATACCCTCGTGGACACTATATGATCAGATGTCAGGGCCGATCCCTTTTTCAAGGATATACAATTTGGCAACGCCGGAAAAAACTGAAATCACATTGGTGCCTTATGGTTGCACCATGCTTAGGATAGCCCAGTTTCCTTTGGTAAATAGTAGTTAATAGATTAACTGTTCCAATAATTATATACTTTAATTAAAATTTATTCCGGTTCTTTTGCTAATTTCGAGGTTTAAATAAAATGAAGAGACTATCCATTAAAGATATTGCAAAAAAAGCAAATGTATCCATCACCACCGTTTCTTTTATATTAAATGGAAAAGCAAAAGAAAAAGCCATAAGCAGCGCCGTAATCGAAGCTGTTGAAAAGATAATAAAAGAGAGTGGATACAGACCTAATCAAATAGCCAGAAGCCTTCGCACAGGGAATACTAAAATCATTGGTTTAATTGTAGAGGATATTTCCAATCCTTTTTTTGCTGGAATTGCAAGGTTGATTGAAGATAAAGCCTATAAAAAAGGCTATAAAATAATTTATTCCAGCACGGATAATGATCCTCATAAGGCAAAGGACCTGATTGAAATGTTCAGAAGCAGAAATGTTGATGCCTATATCATTGCTCCTCCTCCAGGGATACAGGCAGATATTGAAGAATTGTTAAAGGACAATAAACCTATTATATTTTTTGACCGGAACCTTCCCGATTTGGATATTTCTTTTGTTGGTGCCAATCATATCAAAGCCTCTTATCAGGCCGTAGAGAGTTTCATAAAATCAGGGAAGAAGAAGATCGCCTTTGTAACCATTGATCTAGATGTTAAACAAATAGTGGAACGATTTGAGGGTTACAAAAAAGCAATCGAAGAGCATCAAATTGAATACGATGAGAGCTTAGTACTTAAAGTTTCATTTAACCAAACAGAGGCCCAAACTATCAGCCAAATTAAAGAATTGCTTAAAAAGAATGAAATTGATGCTATTCTTTTTTCAACAAATTATCTGGCCATTAGCGGCTTAACCGCCATAAAGGAAATTAAAAAGGTAATAAACGATGAATTTTCGGTGATCGCCTATGACGACAGAGATGTATTTAAACTTCATACACCTCCAATTTCAGCTATAGAACAACCATTAGAAGGAATTGCAGAAAACATCATCAGCCTGATTTTAAATGCATTGAGTTCTAAGACAGAATCTCCAATTACGCATATCACGCTTCCCGCACAACTTATCTTGAGATAAACATTGATCCAGTTTAGTGGAAGACCATTAAATATCATTTCACTCCTTTTATTATAAAATTTACATAAAAGCTTTTTTATCTAAGGAAATAATTTTATAATTGTTCAATAAAACGTTTTAAAGTCCTAAATTTCAATATTTTTAAGCTTAAAAAAATCATAACGGGATAAAAATCACTTTTTGCGTTTTTTTTGTAAAAAAAGATTTTATAAATTGACCGCTGATTTACTAAATCGTTTAATCAATCCATTTTAAACTTAACCTAATCAATGAAACAATTTCAATCGGTTTTGCTGTTCCTAGTTTGCTTTACCACTTCCTTTAATGCTGTATCCCAGGATAAAGCTCCTGCTTATCCACTTTTAACTCACGACACCTATTTCAGTCTATGGAGCTTTACTGATGACCTGAATGCTTCTACCACCAAACACTGGACAGGCAATAATCAATCTCTGGTTGGTATTTTAAAAGTGGACGACGAGTTTTATCGGTTTTTGGGCAAGCCGGGGAAACTTTTTAATACCATTCTGCCCGCTGCTGATGAACAATCATACAAACCAAAATACACGTTCAATGTCCCTGGAAATGGATGGTATCAAACTAAATATAATGATTCTGGCTGGAAACAAAGTATGGCACCTTTCGGAGATGATGAATCTGCGAAAACAGCATGGAGAACTGATGATATTTACATCAGAAGAACTTTCTCTCTCAACAAAATATCTCCCCTGGAAAAATATCTTAAATTAAATCATGATGATAACGTGGAGGTATATCTGAATGGAAAAAGAATATACTCCAAAGAAGGTTGGGTACATGAATATGTTTATATTCCTTTCAATAATAAGTTATTGAGGAAAGGAACAAATGTTTTAGCTGTTCATTGCAAGAACACAGCCGGAGGAAGATACCTGGATGCAGGAATTGTAGAGGAGATTCCATCCAAAGGAAATGTCATAGCAGCAAAACAAACCAATGTGAGCATTGAAGCCACAAGAACATTATACAAATTTGATTGTGGCCCTGTTAAACTTGATCTGACCTTTACTTCGCCCCTGCTGTTGAATGATATACAATTGGCCGCCAGGCCTGTAGGCTATATCAATTATGCCGTTCAGGCTTCAGATGGCAGAACTCATGACGTGGAACTTTATTTCAATGCCTTTTCCGATTTAGCAGTTAACACCAGTGACCAAGCTGTTTCGGCATGGAAAAAAGAGACCAATGGCTTATCCATGCTGAAAACCGGCACCGTGTCGCAAGATATTTTAAAAAGAAAAGGTGATGGCGTGCGGATTGATTGGGGCTATCTATATGTTGCCATTCCTCAAAAATTCAACGCCAAACAAAATATCTCCACACAAAAAGAGACCTATGCAAACGGAGGGGGATTTGATGCATCGAAAACTTCGATATTGAATACGAATAACATCATTCTTGAAAATATCATCCCATTTGGGAAAATTGGTGCTGGCAAAGTGGAGAAATATATGATGCTGGGTTACGATGACATCAATCCTGTACAGTATTTTGATCATGATCTAGATCCGATCTGGAAACTGAAATACCATACTTTTGAAGAAGTCTTAGCCGCTGCCGGAGAAGATTATCCCAAGGTGGCAGAAAGATGTGCCGAATTTGATCAAAAGCTATACAGCGATGCTTTAAAGGCGGGCGGGCAATCTTATGCTGATCTCTGTAAATTAGCTTACCGTCAAAGTATAGCTGCTCATAAAATTGTATATGATCCAAATGGAGAGATCCTCTTCCTTTCCAAAGAGAATTTCAGCGGTGGTTTCATCAATACGGTAGATGTTACTTATCCTTCAGCACCGGAATACCTTTTATACAACCCAGATCTCTTAAAAGGGATGTTGAATGGGATTTTTCATTATGCAGAAATAGGCAAATGGAATAAACTTTACCCCGCACACGATTTGGGCACCTACCCACAAGCTAATGGTCAGGTTTATGGTGAGGATATGCCAGTGGAAGAAGCTGGAAACATGATTATCCTTACGGCAGCAATCGCCAAAGCAGAAGGCAATACCCGATTTGCTGAAAAGCATTGGCAAACCCTTAGTATATGGGTAAACTACTTGATGGAAAAAGGATTGGATCCGGAAAATCAATTATCCACTGATGATTTTGCAGGTCATTTAGCAAGAAACGCCAATCTTTCTGTGAAAGCAATTGTTGCCATAGGCGCTTATGGCCAAATGGCAAAAGAACTTGGTAAAACCGAAGAAAGTGAGAAGTACACTTCTGCAGCAAGAGAAATGGCCAAAAAATGGATGACCTTAGCTGATGCAGGAGATCATTATGCCCTAACTTTCAATGATAAAAACACCTGGAGCCAAAAATATAACTTGGTTTGGGACAAACTGCTCAAATTAAATTTGTTCCCCAAAGAGGTTTACCAAAAGGAAATCAATTATTATTTGACAAAACAAAATGAATTCGGCCTGCCTCTTGATAGCCGAAAAACTTATACAAAGTCTGATTGGATAATTTGGACAGCTACTTTGACAGACAATCAAAAAGATTTTATGACCCTTGTAAACCCTGTTTATAAATTCGCAACAGAAACTACAGACCATGTTCCACTTAGTGATTGGCATGAGACAACAGATGGACATAAAGTAGGCTTTCAGGCAAGAAGTGTGGTTGGTGGCTATTTTATAAAAATGTTGGAAGAAAAATGGGATAAAAAATAAACCTTATGAAAGCTGGTTTTTGTGCATCAATAGTTCCCGAAATTTCACTCGTTAAAAAGAGATTCATTCCCTTCTTTTTGATACCTGTGACGTTGCTTTCCGTAACAAACAGCGCCAAATCCCAGGACAGAGAAGCGAAAACCATATTTCAGATAGCTGACCCGTGGAATGCTGATTATGATGTTCGTTCTGATGCAGCACTGGTTTATGGGATCAACGATGCTGGTGGAAATTTTAAAGAACGTGTAAAAGGATATCTGGAAAAAGGATATCAGGCCGAATTTATGACAGGGATTGCCTGGGGGCAATATCAAGATTATTTTACCGGAAAATTTGATGGTAAAACCCATTGGGATGAAGGTCAGGTAACCAGGAATGGTGACACCATTTGGCATGGGCATCTGGTTCCCTATATCGTACCTACAAAAAATTATTTAAAATATATAGAAAGCCACATTAAGACCGCAATTGACGCAGGTGTCACCTCCATTTACATGGAAGAACCTGAATTTTGGGCAAGGGCCGGTTACAGTGATGCTTTTAAAAACGAATGGCAAAAATATTATGGTTCAGCGTGGCGACCTCAAGATGAATCAGCTGAAGCTACTTATCTATCTTCAAAGTTGAAATACCACCTTTATTACGAAGCTTTGAAAGCTGTTTTTGATTATTCCAAAACCTACGGAAAAACCATAGGTAAAGACATTAAATGTTATGTACCCACGCATTCTTTAATCAACTATTCGCTTTGGCAAATTGTAAGCCCGGAGGCAAGTTTGGCAAGCTTGAAAAACATGGATGGCTACATAGCCCAAGTTTGGACAGGTACTGCCCGTGAGCCTATATTCTTTAACGGCATTCAAAAAGAACGCGTTTTCGAAAATGCATTTTTAGAATACGGATCTATGGTTTCTATGACGGCCCCCACCAACAGAAAAATGTATTTTCTTACCGATCCGATAGAAGACCGCTCTCATTCTTGGGAAGATTATAAAGTAAACTATGAAGCCACTTTTACTGCCCAGTTATTGTTCCCTACGGTTAACAATTACGAAGTGATGCCATGGCCAAAACGAATTTATAAAGGTAAATTCAAAGTCCAGGGAACGGAAGAAAAACAGCCAATCCCCCAGGATTATGCCACCCAGATGCAGGTCATGGTAAATTCTTTGAACAGCATGCCTTTATCAAGCAACAAATTGAATGGCAGCCGGGGCATAGGCGTATTGTTGGCAAACTCTATGATGTTTCAACGATTTCCCACACATCAAGGTTATGACGACCCTGCCCTGTCTAACTTTTACGGTATGGCATTGCCGTTGTTAAAACGGGGAATTCCTTTAGAGACCGTTCATATCGAAAACCTTCAACATCCAACTACCTTAAAAGATGTTAAAGTTTTAGTGATGAGCTATGCTAATATGAAACCCCCATCAGTCGAAAACCATATAGAATTATCCAAATGGGTAAAGAATGGAGGTGTATTGGTGTATTGCGGCAGAGATGACGACCCCTTCCAAAACGTAAAAGAATGGTGGAATTCCAATGGAAACAATTTTAAAACGCCTGCTCAACATCTATTTAAACAGATGAGTATTTTTGAAAAACCAAGCCAAAAAAGATACAGCTATGGTCAGGGTTTTGTCTATATCATCAGGAAAGATCCTAAAGAATTTGTTTTAGCGGCTAAAGGTGATATTGATTTTATTAAGGATATTGAAAATGCCTATCAAAAAGACGCAAAAGCAGGGGATTTTCTTATTAAGAACAACTTTATTTTAAATAGAGGCCCTTATGTGATAGCTGCTGTAGTAGATGAAAATAAAAAAGCAGTCCGCTAAAAATCCAGGGCAGTTTGATAGATCTTTTTGACCCTAAATTGCCGGTGGTGAAGCAAAAAAATGTGGAGCCTGGCGAACAGGCTTATCTTTATGATATAAATCAATTAAAAGATAAATCTAAGCCAGCTGTACTGGCTGCAGCAGCTAGAGTTTATGAAGAGAAAGCTGATAAAAATCATTATCATTTTGTAGTAAAAAGTCCATCGAACACCGTCAACATCATGCGCATCCTGTTACCTGCCAAGCCAAAAGAAATTAGCTTGAAACAAGAAAATATAGGGGAAATTCCTCTTAAACAACATGAATGGGACAATGACTCCCACACCCTTTTATTAGGATTTGAAAATTATAGCGATGGGGTGAAAGTTGACCTATCCTGGTAAAATGAATATCGATGAAAAAAAACATTCTGCTTATAATATTATTTTTCACAAACTCTTTATTTGCTCAGCAAAAAGATTTGGTAAAATATGTGAACACCCTGCAGGGCACAAACTCTTCTTTTGAATTGACTAGAGGAAACACTTATCCCACCACTGCACTGCCCTTTGGCATGCATACCTGGACTCCCCAAACTGGAAAAAATGGTGACGGCTGGAAATATCAGTATGCTAAAAATAAAATCAGAGGATTTCAGCAGGCCCACCAATGCAGCTCCTGGACCAGAGATTATGCTGTTTTTTCCCTTTTTCCAGAAATAAATGTCTTGGAGGTAAATGAAGATAAACGGGAAACTGAATTTAGCCATGATGATGAAATTGCCAAACCCAATTATTACAAGGTAAAATTTAAGAATCAAATCATTACAGAAATTGCACCTACAGAACGTGGGGGCCACCTGCGTTTTACTTTTCCTAAAGGTAAAAAAAGCTTCCTGATTTTAGATGGTTATACCCGGCTGAGCAGTGTGACCATTGATCAGGAAAATAGAAAAATCACTGGTTATGTGAACAATGGTGAAGGTTTTAGAAAAGGATGGAAAAGTTATTTTGTGATGCTGTTTGACAAACCTTTTGATAAATTCGGCACCTGGGAAAATAAAAAAAACACGGTAAGCCCAGGCAATAAAACCGCAGAAGGAAATGGATATGGAGCTTATCTAGCATTTAAAGCAGGAGAAAAAGTACAAGTCAAAGTAGCCTCCTCTTACATCAGCGCAGCGCAGGCGGAGTTAAATCTAAAAACAGAACTGGGGACAGATGATAGTTTGGAGCAGACAAAAAATAATGCTGCCAACATATGGAATAAATCTCTTGGAGGGATATTGGTTGAAGGTGGCAGCGAAGAAGATATGGCCACTTTTTATTCCTGCTTTTTTCGGGCAAGCCTATTTTCACGGAAATTTTATGAACTGGGAAAAGATGGGAAACCCTATTATTTCAGCCCTTATGATGGCCAAGTTCATGCGGGATATATGTTCACAGACACCGGTTTTTGGGATACTTTTAGAGCACAATTTCCTTTGAATACGCTTATTCACCCCACCATGCAAGGTAGATACATGCAGGCACTTTTAGATGCCTATCATCAATGCGGATGGTTACCTTCATGGTCCTTCCCCAGCGAGGCAGGAAGTATGATTGGTAACCACGCCATTACCTTATTTACAGATGCGTGGGTTAAAGGTATAAAAACATTTAGTCCGGATTCTGCCCTAAAAGCCTACCTGCATGAAGCCACAAATAAAGGTCCGTGGGGCCCCGCGAATGGAAGAGATGGATGGAAGGAATATTTCAACTTAGGCTACGTCCCCTATCCTGAATACAGGGAGGCGACAGCCAAAACACTGGAATATGCCTACGACGATTTTTGTGGATATCAGCTTGCTCACTTAACTGCAAATGATTTCTACGCCGATGTATTCAAACGTCAGATGTATAACTACAAAAATGTGTACAATCCGGCTACAGGGTTTATGCAGGGGAAAAACAGCAAAGGAGAGTGGTCATCAAATTTTGATCCGGCGGAATGGGGAGGTCCTTTCACAGAAGGGAATGCATGGCATTGGGAATGGTCAGTTTTCCATGATGTGCAAGGATTGATAAAACTCATGGGAGGCAACAAACCTTTTACCTCCAAACTGGATGCTGTGTTTTCGGAACCAAACAGAGTGAATGTGGGAACCTACGGTGGAATGATTCATGAGATGAAAGAGATGGTAGTGGCCAACATGGGTCAATATGCACATGGAAACCAACCCATCCAGCATATGGTTTATCTTTATGATTATGCAAAAGAGCCGTGGAAGACCCAATACCATGCCCGGGAAGTGATGAACAAATTATACAATGCCACTGAGAATGGTTATCCCGGAGATGAAGACCAGGGACAAACTTCTTCCTGGTACGTATTGAGCGCTATGGGATTTTATAGTGTTACACCTGGAGTGGGCCAATATGCCTTGGGAAGTCCTATGTTTAAAAAGATCACCATCAGCCTGGAAAACGGGAAAAAATTTATCATTGATGCGTCAAATAATAATAGTGAGAACGTTTACATTAAATCTGCCAGTTTAAATGGTGTGGACTACACTCCTAACTTCATCACTCATCAAGACCTCCTAAACGGAGGTGTGTTAAAGTTGGAGATGGACAATGAACCGGCAAAAAATCGGGGAATAAAAGAAGAAGATCAACCATTTTCATTAACCCAAAATTAAACAATGAAAAGACGAACATTTATTCAGAATACCAGTTTACTGAGCGCCGGATTGCTGGCCTCTAAGTTTTCTTTTGCGGCGGCGGCAAATTTCCCGGTTGTAAGGGTAGCTGCTTCCAAACGCAATTTTCGCAGTGAAGCAGTAGACAAAGCTATTCAAACGTTCCAAGCCAATGTTAAAAACCCAGAGCTATCATGGCTATTTGAGAATTGCTTTCCGAACACCCTGGACACCACAGTGTTTTATACCGAAACAGCAGGTCAACCGGATACCTATGTGATTACTGGCGACATAGATGCCATGTGGCTAAGAGACAGTTCAGCTCAGGTTTTTCCATACTTACAGTTCATAAATGAAGATAAAACACTGAAAAAACTCATTCAGGGAGTTATCCATAAGCAAACGCATTTCATTTTGAAAGACCCTTATGCCAACGCATTTTATAATGATGATGATAAAGTGAGCGAATGGAAGAGTGATAAAACAACTATGAAACCGGGTGTGCATGAAAGAAAATATGAAATAGATTCTTTGTGTTATCCTATCCGCCTGTCCTACCATTATTGGACAGAAACCAAAGATAAATCTCCTTTTGGCTCCGATTGGAAAAAAGGCATTGAAGCCATTCTAAAAGTTTTTAAAGAGCAGCAACAAAAAAATGGTCATGGTCCTTATTCTTTTCAGCGTGAAACTGCCAATGCAACAGATACCAGAAGTGTGAGTGGGTACGGCTATCCGGTCAAACCAGTAGGTTTAATCTGCTCTGCCTTCAGGCCAAGTGATGATGCCACCGTTTTCTCCTTCCTCATCCCATCCAACTTCTTTGCCGTCACCAGCTTAAAACAAGCTGCAGAAATGGTTAAATCTATACATGGCGACGAAAAATTAACCTCAGAACTCCTAGCCTTGGCAGCAGAAGTGGACAAGGCGCTTAAAGAACATGCAGTGGTGCAACATCCAAGTTTTGGTAAAATCTATGCTTTTGAAGTGAACGGAGCAGGAAGCGTCAATTTAATGGATGATGCGAATATTCCGAGTTTACTGGCTATGCCTTATTTGGGCTCCGTTGACAGACAGGACCCCATATACCTAAACACCAGAAAATATGTTTGGTCTAAAGAGAATCCATTTTTCTTTAAGGGAGTGGCTGCAGAAGGGATAGGTGGCCCGCATGTGGGAATGAACTATGTTTGGCCGATGAGCATCATTATGAAAGGATTGACATCCAATGACGCCGAGGAGATTAAATGGTGTATTCAAACGCTTCAAAACACACACGCCGATACGGGGTTTATGCACGAATCTTTTCATAAAGATGATGCTAAAAATTTTACGCGTAAATGGTTTGCATGGGCTAATACTTTATTTGGAGAACTGTTGTGGAAAACCTATAAAGAGCAACCAGAACTGTTGAAAGGTTAAAGTGATTGATAGGAATAAAGGATGTTTATTTTGGTTAAAAATGGTAAATCGTTTTATCGGAATACTTCTATTTATAATTATTTACCGTCATTAATTTAGATCAAAACTGGGATTAAACATACCTCTTCCGGCTGTTTAGTGGGAAAAGGTTTTAAATTTTAAATAAGCTGATTAAATTCTTCCATCATAAAAATGATCGGAGATCAATAATAATTAAACAATAAAATAAATGGAGCAATCCTTTGCATTGGGGGTGGATATTGGTGGCACACACATCACTGCGGCCATGGTAGATTTGAAAAAAGGCGAATTAATCGAATCTTCCGTTCGGCGTAAGATGGTGAATTCAAAAGAAAGCGCAGCACATATTTTAAATGCTTGGTGTGAAACCATACTGACCGTTTTGAATGATATAAAAAAAATGCCCATAGATAATATAGGTATTGCGATACCCGGTCCCTTTGATTATGAAAAAGGAATATCCTGGATCATAGATCAAGATAAGTTTCAATTTTTGTATGGAATTAACATTAAAAAAGAACTGTCTAAACGCCTGAACACTCCGCTCTTTAAAATAAATTTCATGAATGATGCCGCGGCATTTTTACAAGGTGAAGTTTTCAACGACCCCTCTCTTTGTGAAGATGTTACCATAGGCTTAACCTTGGGTACTGGCTTAGGTTCTGCCATTTGTGAAAATGGAAATGCAAAAGATGCTGAACTTTGGGACTCCCCTTTCAAAAATGGCATAGCAGAGGATTTTCTTTCTTCAAGATGGTTCATCCATCGGTATAAAGAAATGAGCGGCATGGACGTGGTAGGTGTGAAAGAATTGTTCCAAATGACTGAGCACAAAAAATTGACAAAAAGTATTTTTAAAGAATTCGGTGAGAACTTGGCTTATTTCCTATTGCCCCTCATTCAAAAATATAAGGTCAAAGCCATTATTTTAGGAGGTAATATCTCCGGTGCATCTTCTGTTTTTAAACCTTATCTACAAGACATAATAGAAGCTGATGGGACAAAAGTGGAGATAAAAATCACTCAGTTAAAAGAAAATGCTGCATTGGTTGGCGCAGCTTGTTATTTAACGATGACCAATCAGCAAATAATCAAATAAAAGAAAATATAAAATATGAAGACGAAAATAACATTTGCTACCACATTAGCTTTCATGCTTTTAACCGCCTGTTCTCTTATAGCACAAGAAAATATCACAAAGAAAAAGGGATATACACTTACCTTTAAAAGCAATGCGTACAATTTTTCTCCGGATCTTAAAAAGCGTTTAATCAAAACTTTTTTCAAAGTTTATCCTAAATTGGCTAAAGAATATAATACGAAAACACCTAAAAAAGTCACTTTCTTTATAGATACTGCCTATAAAGGAGTGGCTGCAACGTCTAATGCAAGAGTGGTTTTCAACCCTGTTTATATGGAAAACCATCCAGAGGACATCGATGTGGTGACCCATGAAGTGATGCACATTGTACAGGGTTATGGCTACAGCAGTGGGCCGGTATGGCTTACCGAAGGAATTGCAGATTACGTTCGCAGTAAATATGGTATAAACAATCCTGGTGCCAAATGGTCTATGCCAGATTATAAAGAGGGTCAATCTTATAAAAACAGCTATCGCATCACCGCCAGATTTTTCACTTGGATAGATGAAAAAGTAAATCCCGGAACCATAAAAAAGATAGATCAAAGCCTTAGAGATCACATTTATAACGTTAACCTATGGAAAGAACTCACAGGAAAGACTTTGGATGAACTATGGGCCGATTATGTCAATGATCCTTCTTTAACTTAAATAGCAAAATATAAATCATGAGAAAATTATTAACAATTTTATTCGCTTTCACAACGATAGCTACAACAGCACAAACTACAGCGTCTTCATTTGACCCGGTGGAAATGGTAAACCCATTGATGGGCAGCCTTTCTAAGCCATCCCTATCCAACGGGAACACCTACCCGGCCATTGGTGTGCCATGGGGCATGAACTTATGGTCGCCACAAACAGGGAAAATGGGAGATGGCTGGATGTATACCTATACAGAAGATAAAATGAGGGGCTTTAAGCAAACACACCAACCCTCTCCCTGGATGAACGATTATGGACAATTTTCTATCATGCCAATTAATGGTTTAAAGTTAGACGAAGATGAAAGAGCAAGTTGGTTTTCCCATAAAGCAGAGGTGAGCAAGCCCTACTATTACAGTGTTTTTCTCGCTGATCATAATATCACTACAGAGCTCACCCCAACAGAAAGGGCGGCACAGTTCCGCTTCACTTTTGGTGAATCTGATAGTTCTTATGTGATCATTGATGCTTTTGATAGAGGCTCTTATGTGAAAATCATCCCCTCTGAAAGAAAAATAATTGGATACAGCACCAGATACAGTCGGGGGAAATACAGTGATTTTAAGGACTATTTTGTGATTCAATTTGATAAAGATTTTACCAGCACCGGTGTTTGGGACGGCAAAACTTACACCAATGGCACAAACGAACTTAACAGCAATCGTACAGCGGCCATTATCGGTTTTAAAACCAAAAAAGGCGAAAAGGTAAATGCAAAAATAGCTTCTTCCTTCATCAGTCCTGAACAGGCTCAATTGAACTTGGATAGAGAAGTGGGAAAGGATACTTTTGAACAAACAGCTGCTAAAGCTAAAGCGGTATGGAACAAAAATCTATCTAAAATCAAAGTGGAAGGTGGCACATCAGACCAAATGGAAACTTTTTACTCTTGTCTCTACAGAGCACTTTTCTTCCCAAATAAGTTATATGAAATTAATAAAAACAACGAGGAAGTTCATTGGAGCCCTTACAACGGTAAAATTATGCCTGGCAAAATGTTTGCTGGAACCGGTTTCTGGGATACTTTCAGAGCTTTATATCCTTTCCTAAACCTGGTTTATCCTTCCATTAACAAAGAGATGCAGGAAGGCTTGATCAATGATTATAAAGAAGGTGGATGGTTGCCAGAATGGAGCAGTCCGGGTTATGCCAACATCATGGTAGGTAATAATTCTGCGTCTGTGGTTGCTGATGCTTACATTAAAGGAATACGTGGTTATGACATTCATACTTTATGGACTGCTGTTACTCATGGTGCCAATAATGAAGGACCGATTGAGGCTGTTGGCCGTAATGGTGTGAAGTACTATAATGACCTGGGTTATGTGCCGTACGATGTTAAAGTGAATGAAAATGCCGCTAAAACATTAGAATACGCTTATGATGATTTTGCCATATATCAACTGGGAAAAGCACTAAACAAACCGGAAAGTGAGATTGCTATCTATAAAAAAAGAGCGATGAACTATAAAAACCTGTTTGATCCGGCAAGTGGTTTAATGCGTGGAAAGAATCAGGATGGAAGTTTCCAAAGCCCATTTAGTCCATTTAAATGGGGAGGGGCATTCACAGAAGGTAATAGCTGGCACTACACCTGGTCTGTTTTCCAGGATATAGATGGCTTGGCTAAATTAATGGGAGGCTATCCTCAATTTGTGAATAAACTGGATTCTGTATTTTCTATGCCCCCAATATTTGATGAAAGTGCTTATGGAGGCGTCATCCATGAAATCCGTGAAATGCAAATTGCTGATATGGGTCAGTATGCTCATGGTAACCAACCTATTCAGCACATGATTTACCTCTATAACTACGGGGGCGCTCCTTACAAAACCCAATATTGGGTTCGTGAAGCCATGAACAGACTTTATAAAGCCACTCCTGATGGTTATTGCGGTGATGAGGATAATGGTCAAACATCGGCATGGTACATCTTCTCTGCAATGGGATTCTATCCTGTGACTCCGGCTACAGATCAATATGTACTGGGAGCTCCATTGTTCAAAAAAGTGACCATCACTTTAGGGAATGGAAAAACCGTGGAAATCACCGCTCCTAAAAACAGCGATCAAAACAGATATGTGAACTCCATGACTTTTGATGGTAAAACTTATACCAAAAATTGGTTAAGTCATTCAGAACTCCAAAAGGGAGCTAAAATAAACTTTGAGATGAGTGCTCAGCCTAATAAAACGAGAGGATCAAATCCTGCTGCATTCCCTTACTCCATGTCAACTGATCAATAAAACCGCATGAAAATCACACTCAGATTTATAGGAATTGGTTTTGTAATTTGCTCTTCTTTCAGAGCCGTTGGAAGAACAACACTCCCTGCAAAACCAGATTCTTTAATTAATGAAGTCGATTTTTATATCGGCACTGGAAAAACCTATAAAGACGCTTATATCACTCATCAGCAGATCATGGATGGAGGAACGCTGAATTTAATTATGGGACCTGAACCTTCTGATTTTGGCACCAAGAAAAAGAACCGCCCCTTCAGTGCCTTTTATAACGACTATAAAAAATGAGATTTCTGAAAACACTAATCATCCTTCCTCTTTTATTCATTGGATTTTCGTGTTTTGCCCAGAATATCACTGATAAAGTGAATGTTTTCTTGGGGTCTTCCGGAGATCACGGACAGCTATCTCCGGCAGCCTCCTCCCCTTTTCACATGCTGAGTATTGCCCCCCAAACCCATACTCATATTCATACAGGGTATGAACGCTATGCAAAAGATTTTGAGGGCTTTACGCATAATAGATTTGAAGGTGTGGGATGCATGGGCAGTGGTGGGATTTTAATGATGAAACCCTTTATCAAAAGTCCAGAGCAAACCATTTTGACTAAAACAGGTGATGACGCCTGTCCAGGCTATTATCATGTGAATTTCCAGAATGGTATTGATGTGGTCCTAACGGTTTCCGGTAACAGCGGCATGCACCATCAACGTTTTCCAAAAAACTCGGATGGCGGTTTATATGTTGATTTAGCTCACACAGCTAACAATGCTTTCGTTGCCGAAGAACACCATATCAAAGGAACCATGGTAAGCGGTTTCATTCAGGCTAAAACTACTTGTCATGCCGGAACCTATAAAATTTATTATGCCTTTAAAGCCGATGAATTAGGTACTTGGGAGGCGACAGGACACCTGCTGAAATCAACGTTGAAAAAGGGGGAGACTGATTTATACGTAAGAATTGGGTTTTCATCCGTGAGCGAAGAAGATGCTACTGCAGCAATTCCATCTGGAAGTTTTAAATCTTTAAAGACACAGGCAGTAAAAGACTGGGAGCAGGAACTTTCCCATATTAAAGTGAAAGGTGATGCAGAACGTGAAAAGTTGTTCTATTCGCTGTTATACAGAAGCATTCAGTCTCCTTATCAGGTATCGGCAGCCAACGGAGATTTCAGAGCTACAGACGGCAGTCTGCAAAACTCAAAACAAGAAGTATATAATGGTTGGGCCATTTGGGACAATTACCGCACTCAACTTCCTTTACTTTCTTTAGCCTACGCCGATAAATTCCCGGCCATAGCTCAATCCGTCGCCCGCCTGTACAAATATGGCAAAAGGGATTACGCCACCGATCACGAACCTTCCAACAGTGTGCGTACAGAGCATGCAGTGGTGGTTTTACTGGATGCCTATAAAAAGGGAGTTCCTATAGATTTTGAATCTATTTATGAACCCTTAAAAAGGGAGGTAGATAAATTAGATTTTAAAGCTCCTGATAAAGAGCTGGAATCATCTTACGACACCTGGGCATTCTCTCAAATCTTGAGCATTCTTCATAAAGATGAATTAAGCGAAGTTTACAGGAAGAAAGCCCTAAATTATAAAGATCGTTGGAATAAAGAATTCAAAGATTTAGACCGGGATGATGTTGACCGGATGCAGGCCCGTGGAATGTATCAGGGAACCATTTGGCAATACAGGTGGTTTGTCCCTTTTGATGTTAAGGGCTTGATAAATTTAGTGGGATCAGCGCAGGATTTTACCAATCAGTTAGATGAATTCTTCAAAGAAAGCTATTACAACCATGCCAACGAACCTGACATTCAGGTTCCATTTATGTATAATAGAATTGGAGAATCATACAAGTCACAAGCTTTAGTACATCAATTGGCATTGGATACGGTCACTCAGTTTTATTTTAATGATAACAGCCGTGGGGTTGATCCTTATATAGGTCTAATTTACCAAAACCAGCCAAAGGCTTTTTTAAGAACGATGGATGATGACGCCGGAGCAATGTCTTCCTGGTTTGTATTGGCTGCTGTGGGCATGTTCCCGGTATGCGTTGGCGAACCTGTGTATGATTTGAACGTTCCCTTTTTCCCGGAGGTAGAATTGTCTTTGCCGAAAAACAAAACCTTAAAAATTAAAGTAAAGAATTTTGGAGATCAAAATTCTTATATTAAATCGGTCAAGTTGAACGGTAATGATTTGGGCCGTACCTGGATCACGCAAAATGAAATTATGAAGGGCGGAGAATTAGTGATAGAAGCTTCCGGCAACCCACAAATTTATGGAAATACCAACATTTGGATAAATGACGCAACAAAAAAATATGATGATCAAAACAAAAATTAAATTGGCGATTTTATTCGTTTTTTCGGGTTTGAGCACTTTTGCCCAAACCAATTACGTCCAATATGCCAAGCCCATTATCGGTACAGAAAAAATGGGGCACACCTATCCGGGTGCCACAGTTCCATTTGGGGCGGTGCAGTTGAGTCCTGATACGGATACCATTCCTTATGCTTATCAGGGAAAATACACCGGTACGGTCTATAAATATTGCGCAGGATATCAATATGATGATCCTACTATTGTAGGTTTCAGCCATACGCATTTCTCTGGTACAGGTCATTCAGATTTGGGAGATTTCCTCATCATGCCCGCCACTGGGAAATTACAGTTGAATCCTGGAACAGCAGACCATCCGGAGAACGGCTACCGCTCTAAATTCTCTCATGAGAACGAAACGGCCGAGCCTAATTATTATAAAGTAAAACTGGATGATGATAACATCACGGCAGAATTAACCACCACCACCCGTGTAGGCTATCATCAATATACTTTTCCAAAGTCAGACCAGGCGCACATCATCCTCGATTTGATGCATGGGATTTATAATTATGATGAAAAGAATGTGTGGACTTTTGTAAGGGTGGAGAATGATTCTACGGTAGTAGGCTATCGTCAAACCAGCGGTTGGGCCAGAACCAGAACGGTTTATTTCGCCATGAAGTTCTCTAAACCATTTAAATCTTATGGATCAAAAGACTATTCACCTAAGGTTCCTTATAGAGGTTTCTGGGGCAAATTTGATCAAACCAAAAATTTCCCTGATTTAGCAGGAAGACAATTGAGAATGTATTTTGACTTTGATACCCAAGAAGGTGAAAAAATCGACATTAAATTTGCTTTATCTCCTGTAAGTACGGTTAATGCATTGGAAAATATGCGAGTGGAGACTCCGGGATGGGATTTTGACAAAGTGAAGAATCAGGGTCAAAGTAAATGGCAAAAAGAGTTTGAACGTGTGCAGGTCAATATGATCTCTAAAGAAGATATGGTGAACTTTTACACCGCCATGTACCATGCTTTCATCACACCAACGGTTTATACTGATGTGAATGGACAGTACAAAGGTTTAGATCAAAATGTGCATCAGGCAGATGGATTCACCAATTACACCACCTTTTCTTTGTGGGATACTTACAGAGCTTTACATCCTTTATTCAACCTGATTCAGCCAACAAGAAACAACGACATGGTAAAATCCATGATGGCACATTATAATCAGAGTGCTTTGCATATGCTGCCGGTATGGTCAAACAGTGCAAATGACAATTGGTGCATGAGTGGCTATCACAGCGTTTCTGTAATTGCTGATGCCATCATCAAGGGAACTTATACTGGTGACGCCAACCAAGCTTTGGATGCCTGTGTAACCACCGCAAATCATCGCTCTTATGAGGGAATTGGAGATTATATCGATCATGGCTACATTGCTGCGGAAAGAAACGGAACTTCTGTATCCTCCACTTTGGAATATGCTTTTGACGATTGGTGTATCGCACAGCTCGCAAAAAAGCTGAACAGAACTGACGTATATGAGACTTTCAGCAAAAGAGCTCAAAACTGGAAGAATGTTTACGATAAAAACATTGGCTTTATGCGCCCGAAATTAAGTGACGGAACTTTTAAAAAAGCATTTGATGTTTTGGAAACTGATGGCCAAGGCTTCATCGAAGGAAATGCCTGGAACTACAGTTTATATGTCCCTCAGGATCCTGCCACTTTAATCGCGATGATGGGTGGTTCTAAGAAGTTTGTTCCCCATTTAGATTCCTTGTTTACCATGCACTTACCTGATGAATTCTTTGAACATACGGAAGACATCACCCGGGAAGGGATCATCGGAAATTACGTACACGGCAATGAGCCAGCGCATCATGTGGCTTACCTATATAATTGGACTGACCAGCCCTGGAAAACTCAGGAGCGCATTCGTATGATCATGAAAAAACAGTACCATAATGGTGCTGACGGTTTAGGCGGAAATGATGATTGCGGACAAATGAGTGCCTGGTATATCTTCTCTTCTTTGGGATTTTATCCGGTTGCTCCAGGCTCCAACGAATATGCATTGGGAAGTCCGGCAGTGAGGAATGCAAAAGTGAATCTGGAGAATGGAAAAACCTTAACGATCATCGCCAAAGACCAAAGTGAAAAAAATGTATATGTTGAAAAGGTATCCTATAATGGTCAAACCCTAAAAAAACCATTCATCAGCTATGAACAGCTGGTTGCCGGTGGCGATTTAGTTTTTTATATGTCTGATAAACCAAATAAATAAATTTAATCCAATCATGAAGAAATCACTTTTTATACTCTTGATAGCTTATGTTCCCCTGATCAGTTTAGGGCAGCATAAAAAAACTTCCGGAAACCCGATTTTCAAAGGATGGTATGCAGATCCGGAAGGTGCGGTTTTCGGGAAAGAATACTGGGTGTATCCCACTTTTTCTGCTAAATATGAGGATCAGATATTTATGGATGCCTTTTCTTCTAAAGACTTGGTCAAATGGAAGAAGCATCCTTCCATTATAGATACCAGTGCGATTAAATGGGCTAAAAAGGCGATGTGGGCACCGGCCATTGTGGCTAACAAGGGCAAATACTTTTTGTTTTTTGCGGCTAATGATATCCAATCAAATAAAGAAATTGGAGGCATCGGGGTGGGCATTGCAGACCGGCCCCAAGGACCGTTTAAAGATTACCTGGGCAAACCTTTGTTAGACAAAATTGTGAATGGTGCACAGCCCATAGATCAATATGTTTTTGAGGATAAAGACGGAACCTGGTACATGTATTATGGTGGCTGGCAGCATTGCAATATGGTAAAGCTAAAAGATGATTTCTCTGGAATTGTCCCTTTTGATGATGGCAGTACTTTTAAAGAGATCACTCCAAAAGGTTATGTGGAAGGTCCGTTTATGTTCATCAGAAATGGGAAATATTATTTCATGTGGTCAGAAGGTGGCTGGGGAGGTCCAAATTATAAGGTAGCCTATGCCATAGCCGACAATGCTTTTGGCCCTTTCAACAGAATTGGGGAAGTTTTGATTCAAGATTTTGACATCGCTAGCGGAGCTGGGCATCATTCCATCATGCATGTTCCTCATTCCGATGACTATTACATTGTTTATCACCGTCGCCCGAAAGGTGAAACTGCCGCCAATAACAGAGAAACCTGTATTGAAAAATTGAGTTTTGATGCAGATGGAAAAATAATCCCGGTAAAAATCACTGTAGATGGCGTAGAGAAGAATAAAATAAAACACTAGTGTAATGTTAATCATAAAACGACGAAAATTACCTTTTTAAATTACTTATTATCAATGATATAAGTCTTTTTACTTCTACTTTTAACTTAATAACACTAGTCAATTTTGTTCACATTGTGGGATGCTGTTCTATCAATTGCCAGTATTGTGTCTGCTGATCTGATCGTTTTTGAAGTGTGATGGGGCTGTTGATGTCTCCATCTTTATCAGCAGCAGAGCCCACATACAAATCTGTTCCTTGGAGGTTGATGAGGTAAGTGTGCTCAGTCACTTTGTTATTGATTAAGTTTGATGATATAACCAGTCATTTCATTGATTTGAGACGTGGTTAACACGCCTGACCAGACAGGCATTCCTTTATTGATCACGCCAGTGGCAATCACTTTTTGTAATCGCTCCTTCGCGTCCGCCTTCCTCCATTTCTGAGCGATCAAACCTGGAGCGTTTAACTTTCCTTCCATTTTATCACCATGACAGCTGGCACAAAAACTCGCATAAAGTGCTTGGGGAGTTTTAGCTGCTGTTTTCAAATCCGTCTTTTTAACTTTGTTATGGGGAACAATAGCTGTAGTTAGGAGATCTGAACCACCATCTATTGCCAATTTCTTTTTGGTTTCTCCAGGGCGGGCGGGCCTCAATCTGATGATCATATCATAACCTTTCTCTCCCCTTCTTAACCTGCTTTCAGGTGGGTCCACCTGTGAGGTTGATAAATACAAAAGGCCATCCGGCCCTTCGTTAAGTGCTCTGATTCTTCCGAACTCATTTTTTAGAATAAATTGATAAGAAGAGACGACCCCATTCTTCCATTTAACATCCAAAATACACTCTCCTCGCATACAAGCCACCAATAAATCTCCTTTTAATGACGAGAATACCTTTCCACTATAGTATACTGCTTCAGCCGGACCAATGGATGGGGAGAATTCCATCAAGGGTTTCAGCATGTTTTTTCCGCCTTCTTCCCTGTGATGGATGATAGGCCATCCATAATTGGAACCTTTTTTAATTTCATTGATCTCATCTCCACCTGTTGGGCCATGCTCAGAGTTGAAGAGCCTGGAAGAACCTGGATAAAATGCGATGCCTTGTGAGTTACGGTGTCCATAACTCCAAATCTCGTGTTTCGCAGTGTCGCTTTTAACGAATGGATTATCCACCGGGACACTCCCGTCATCATTTACCCTTAATATTTTACCGTTATACGTTTTCAAATCCTGTGCTGACCTTGGGACGTCCGCATCTCCCGTGGTGATCATTAAAGTATGATCGGGTGCAAATTTCAACCGGCAGCCGGTATGGTTAAATGCCGCCGGAATATGCTCCATGATGGTCTTTGGTTCAATCAATTCATCATCAACATATTTATACCTCGCCACTCTCAAAAAACTATGTTCATTCTCTTTGTAATTGTAAGCCAGGTAGACAAACTTATTCCTGGAAAAATCGGGATGGATACACATTCCCAACAAGCCCATTTTACCATCCACCAGAATGCCCGGAACTTGAATAACGGGTTTTTCCAACAAAATATCACCGCTGTACAACCTAACCGCACCGGATCTTTCGGTAAAGATCATATCGCCTGAAGGCAGAAAACAAATATCCCATGGTACGGTAAGACCAACCATCAAAGTATCCGCTTCCACAAATTGATCATTCTCTTTAAAAGTTTTTTGGTGGACGTTGTAAAAAGCTGCTGAGATCAATAGGGAAAGTCCTGAAATCAAATAAATAAACACTTTTTTTATGGATGACATTTTTAGCCTAAAAACATTTAACATGCTACAATTTAGCTAAAATCAAATGAAAATAGATTTTTGTTTTTGTTTATTAAAACCTTTTAGTAATATTGCAATAGATGTTTACCAATTATTTATTAAGAAATTCAAACAATTCTTAATCCACTATAACCCATAAAAATACAAGCTTAACATGATTTTTTTAAAAAAATTAAAGCCATTGACAGGGCTGCTCCCCTTAATAATTTTAAATAGTTCCCCTTCCTTTTCTCAAGAAACTGTTAAAGCATCAGTGGTTGAAAATCCTTCAAACGCTTTAAAAAATAAAAACTATGTCGTCAACAGAGCACCGCTGAAGAATAATTATTTCGTAAAGTTGCCTGTTGGAAGTGTTACTGCCGGAGGATGGGTAAAACACTTTTTAGAACTTCAGCGGGACGGCCTCACCGGCAATCTTGGCAACATCAGCATATGGCTTTCAAAAACTGACAATGCATGGTTAAGTAAGGATGGAAAAGGCAAATATGGTTGGGAAGAACTCCCCTACTGGCTCAAAGGTTATGCGAACATTGGCTATATGCTCAAAGATCAGAAAATGATCAAAGAATCAGAATTTTGGTTGAACGCTGTACTTGAAAATCAAAGAGATAATGGAGATTTCGGTCCAATGATTCTAAAGAACGGACGTCGGGATCTTTGGGGGAATATGCCTATGCTTTGGTGCCTGGAGTCTTATTATGAATATGCTGGCGATAAAAGAGTGATCCCCTTCATGACCAAGTACTTCCAATGGCAAAACAGCCTGCCAGACGACCAGTTTTTGGAGGATTATTGGGAGAACAGCAGAGGTGGCGATAATATTCAAAGTGTTTATTGGCTTTATAACAGAACCGGAGATGCTTTTTTATTGGATCTGGCCACAAAAATAGATCGAAATACAGCTAACTGGCGTCAAAAAAACAATTTGCCCAACTGGCACAATGTGAACATCGCTCAAAGTTTCCGTGAACCTGCACAATATTATCAGCAGAGCAAGCTTCCATCAGATCTTAAAGCTACCTACCATGATTTTAAATTAATCAGATCATTATATGGTCAAGTTCCGGGAGGAATGTTCGGTTCGGATGAAAATTCCAGGAAAGGTTATGATGATCCACGGCAAGCAGTGGAAACATGCGGGATGGTGGAGGAAATCACTTCAAATAGCATGCTTTTGCCTATAACCGGAGATGCTTTCTGGGCTGATAATACGGAAGATGTGGCATTTAACACCTTTCCTGCTGCCTTTACCCCTGATTATAAAGCACTTCGCTACCTCACCGCACCAAACATGGTGATAAATGACAGTAAAAACCATTCACCAGGAATAGATAACAGCGGCCCATTTTTGATGATGAATCCTTTCAGCAGCCGATGCTGCCAGCATAACCATTCAGCCGGATGGGTTTACTATGAAGAGAATAGCTGGATGGCCACACCAGATAATGGCTTGGCAGCACAACTTTATCATGAAAATAAAGTGACTGCCCAAGTTGGAGATGGAGCTGAAGTCAACATCAAGCAGGAAACAACATACCCTTTTGATGATAAGGTAACTTTCACTTTATCAACCGATAAAAAAGTATCTTTTCCTTTATACTTAAGAATCCCATCTTGGTGTGACCGTCCTCAGGTTGAAGTCAACGGTCGGCCAATAAACATTAGCCCGCAGCAAAAAGGATATATTAAGCTGGACAAGATTTGGAAAAACAAGGATAAGATTACCTTAACATTGCCCATGAAGATTGAAGTTCGTAAATGGACCCAAAATAAAAATAGTGTGAGTGTGAACTATGGCCCATTAACCTATTCTTTAAAAATAAAAGAGAATTACATTAAAAAAGACAGCAGAACCACTGCAATGGGAGATTCGGGATGGCAGGCAACAGCCGATGCTAAAAAATGGCCTTCCTATGAAATCTATCCTGGAACTCCTTGGAATTATGGCTTATTATTGGATAAAGACACTACGGAATCATTCACTATAGTGAAAAATAAATGGCCAAAAGATGATAATCCTTTTACCAACGATAATGCCCCAATCGAAATCAAAGCCAAAGGTAAGTTAATCCCATCGTGGGGAATAGACCAATACGGCTTGGTTGCTGTGCTGCCAAAGAGCCCTGTTAAAACCTCCACTCCGGTTAAAGAGCTCACATTGGTGCCCATGGGAGGTGCCCGCTTAAGAATTTCTGCATTCCCTGTGGTTGAATAAAACAGCAGAAATGAATTTTCAAAAACTGCGGAGGTTTTCCATTGCAAACACCCCTCATCAACGATATATCCAATTTATCAATTTCAATCTCACTTGAATGAATAGTTCATCAAAAACCCACAGTTCTGCCCTTTACACGCTGGTCACGGTGTTCTTTTTCTGGGGCTTCGTGGCGGCGAGCAACGGGATCTTCATCCCGTTCTGCAAGGCCCATTTCCACCTTACGCAGTTCGAATCCCAGCTGATAGATTTTACTTTTTATGGGGGTTATTTTATTGGATCCTTAATACTATACTATGCATCGCAGTTATTTAAGGTGGATATCCTCAATAAAATAGGATTTAAAAACGGGATTATTTATGGGTTAATTATTTCTGCTTTAGGTGCATTTTCAATGATACCTGCGGTAGATTCAGGTTCCTTCGGGTTTATACTCAGTGCATTTTTTGTAATTGCAATCGGGTTTTCATTACAACAAACCGCGGCAAATCCTTTTGCTGTGGCGTTAGGCACTCCAGAGACTGGCGCAAATAGATTAAACCTTGCTGGAGGAGTAAATAATTTCGGGTCTATTTTGGGTCCCATTATTGTGAGCGTGGTTTTATTTGGCAGTGCGGCCGGAGCGGCACCAAGAACAGTAGATATCTCTTCTATCAATAACCTTTATTATATTTTGGCAGGGCTCTTTATCGCGGTAGCCATATTTTTTACCATTTCTAAATTGCCTAAGGTAACCATAGACGAACAGATCGAGTCAAGTAATAAGACCAATATTCCCTTATTAGTCCTATTTGTAGCATTTCTTTTGATTTTAGCTTCAGATCCCTTAGCCAACCTGAGTGGAATACCAAAATATTTGTTTGTTTATTCCTCTTTGGCCATTATTGTCTTGACATTGGTTTTTGCGTCTTCAGCGGCAAGGAAAAGTGCGGAGGGTTGGGGGGCTATGAAATATCCGCAATTGGTTTTGGGGATGTTGGCCATCTTTACTTACGTAGGCGTTGAGGTAAGTATTCAAAGTAACATGGGGGCTTTACTTAATCTTCCTAGTTTTGGAGGATATGATGAAGCCGCAATATCTCCTTTTATTTCATTGTATTGGGGTAGTTTAATGATTGGACGTTGGACTGGTGCCGTAAGTGCTTTTAATCTGTCAAAAAGCGTAAAGAGAATATTAACCATTGTAGTGCCTTTTGTTGCCTTCGGTGTGATTTTATTCTTTAATCATGTTACGGGGACAGATATAGCCCCAATGTACATTTATGTGGTTTGTGTGGTGATTTTGGTTGGGGCATTTTTCTTTAGTCAAGAAAAACCTGCAAAAACCCTGGCTGTATTTGCCACACTCGGTGTTGTCGCCATGATCATTGGTTTGGCAACAACCGGAAAAGTAGCCATTTATGCATTTTTAAGCGGAGGTTTATGCTGTTCCATTATGTGGCCCTCTATTTTCTCGCTTGCCATTACTGGCTTAGGAAAATATACCAGCCAGGGTTCCTCCTTCCTGATTATGATGATTTTAGGAGGAGCCATCATTCCTCCTGTACAAGGGATTTTGGCGGATAGCAGTGGCATACATTTTTCCTATATTATTCCTGTGGTTTGTTTTGGTTACCTATTGTTTTTTGCGTGGAAGGTCTCCGCCGAGCTGAGGAAACAGGGCTTCGACGTCGACCATGTCCGGTCCGGGGGTGGGCACTGACTGCAGAAGGGGCTTCGACGGGATCTTCATGGACCCCGCCGCCGAACTGGGCCCAACGCTCCCACTGTGTAGAACCACGTGGGAGCGGTCTCGACTTCTTTAGATGCTATAGCTCACTCTGCCATAGCTAAAGTAAGAAGAAAGCTATCTATTCTTTTGTCCTAGTAGGTATGTATGAAAGCTTATGAGATGAAAAAGTTTTGAAACCATTCTGAAACCCGAAGAACTGATCAAGGATTACAAATTCTGGGTTTATCTTTAAGTTCGACATGCGCTTTGCTAACATATCTAACAGCTGGGTTACCCTTCACAATGGCAACCACGAGAAACCCATAATACTGTGAATATTTCCGGTTCCGTTCAACCAAGGCTTCATTGTTGGCTCTACGAGCCCAACGAAGCCTTAGTTTTTAGGTGCTGGGCTATTTTCCGTGATATACTGTAATTTTATTATTTCTTAAAATCATTAAATAGCTATTTACCTTATAATCTTCTCCTTCTAAGTTTTTTATTATCGCCGAATAGGTTTCGTCCGTTAAAAGTTGATACCCAATTTTGTCTTTACATTTTTTGAAAACCGATTTCATAAATTCCTTATTTTGAGAGCTTCCAATTAAATATATAGTTTCATTTCCGCGATTTATTTTTCTATATTTTTAATGTAGGTTTGTTCTCCAAGAGTATTTACTTTAAATTGTTTACCAATAATTCTAATTGAAAATTTACAATAAGAACCACTAAAATCATTAATAATGTCTTCTCTAAGTTTTCTGTTAGCATAATTATTTAGATAAAATATTAGTTGCTTAACCTCTTCGTAAATTTTATTCGAATCTCGTTTTTGAGCAAATACTTTTTCTCCTAAAAAGGTTAATTCTTGAATTAATATTGGATAAAAAATTCCTGCTTTGTCAATGTTATGATATATTTCAAAAAGGTTTGCAATTTTATTATCGTCCATCTTTTCTTTCATGAAATCTTGGACAAATTGGTCAAGAATCTCAGATTTTTCATGTTTAAGAAAGTCGTAACAGGCAAAAAGATCTAAGGATTCTCGTTGATATTTAGCGATATATGATTTCGCTTTTTTTAAGAAAGCAAATGAGAGCAGATCATGGCCGATAATGTTGAATATCCGGCGCAGGTTAAAGGCCGTGAATATCAATCTCACATCTGCCGAAGCATGTCTGATGGTCTTCTTGGTCATGACATAACAAAAAAACCACTGCCGCTTGATGATGCCATAAGGATGCTCCACAATATCCCACCTAATTTTTTCAAAAGCCACAATAGCCAGCCTTTTCTGTTCTCTTTAGGATTGTTTTGGATAGCTTATGCAATTTTGATGCAGTAAACTTTTTGAAATCTCTGATGATGTTACCTAAATCATCCTTTTTTAGCGCCAATAATTCAATGAATGGGATTGGTATGTGCCCTACTGGTTGTAAATTCTGTACGTAAAAGCCCTATATAAATATTGCTTTTCATGTTCATTTTCAAAAGGGGTATAGACAGATTACAAATCCTTGTTCATCTTTAATCGACATGCCCTTTGCAACCAATTGCAACAGCTAAGATAAGCCTTCAACGATATTCCAACGATAAAAAATAAAAAAATAACTTTATAGAAGCAACCCATTCCAAATGGACTGCGTTATCTCAATAAAACTTCACGATGAATCAAGCAAGTGAGCAATGTATCATTGAGGGCTGTAGAAGAAAGGATCGTAAAGCACAAAAGGAGCTTTACCACTGCTATTATGGTTTTGCAATGAAGATTTGTTTACGCTATGCCAATGACAGAGAAGAAGCACTGGAATTAGTGAATGATGGTTTTATGAAGGTGTTTACCAAATTACATCTGTATGAACCCAAATACTTTTTTAAAAGCTGGCTGAGTACCGTGATGATCCACACTGCCATAGATCATTACAGAAAAAAAATAAAAATGCAACGTATGGAAGAAATAGAAAATGCAAATGAGATGCATGAAAAAGACCACATTTTGTCGGCTTTGAATTATCAGGATCTGGTAAAAATGGTGCAAAGGCTTTCTCTGGCTTACCGAACTGTATTCAATCTTTTCGTGATAGATGGTTTCTCTCATGTAGAAATCGCTGAAAAACTTTCGATCTCCGAGGGAACTTCCAAATCTAACTTGTTTAAAGCCCGGCAGCAATTGCGTGAAATGATCATGGAAATGGAAAAGTTAAAAGTAGGATGAAACCGACATGTTTAAAATAATCGTTAAGCACACAGGGCAATGATTATTTTAAATATCAAAGGTTCCATCCGGCAATTAAAAAGCAATAAAAATAAACGGATGAAATGAAGACGAATTTTGAAGACGAAGAACTCGACAGGCTTTTTAAAAACAAAGCAGACGATGAAAGCGAGACCCCTGATTTTGATGCTGGTGCCTGGGCTGATATGGAGAAAAGATTAGACAGGCGCAAAAGAAGGGCTTTAGTGTTTTATCTAAGTGCCGCTGTGTTTTTTTTCGGAATGCTTGGTATAGGCTGGTTTTTCCGGTCCCAAAATTCAGATGCCAGCTCTTCAGAGAAAATGTACGCTGCCAGGGCCTCCAAAGACGAGCTGAATGGCAAGCAGGTTCAAAAGGCAACCAGATCAAAGGGTTCACCATTGGATTCAAATCCTGCTGCTGCTGATGATGCCTCACCGGGAACTGCCGGAGTTGAAAAACCAGATGGCATCCCCTTCTCCTCTGATGAAAAGATAGCATTGACTCTACAGCAATCAAAGGAAAAAGCGAGGCATCATTATTATCCGCTAACTGACCGTGATACGATTGCACTGGCAAACCATTCCATGGCAAAAATCCAAATAGCCGACCTGAATAAAAGTGCAGAAAGGGCTTTGATTGCACAGCATCAATCCCCTGCAGAGCCTTTAAACATCAGACCTGCTCTTCGCCATGATGATCATTTTGTCGCTGACCTAAAGGACAAGGCCACTGCTCAAAAAGTGAGCTGGCAGTTGGGATTTAATATCGGACCGGAATTCAACACCGCAGGTAATTTCAGCCAATCACTGGGCAATTTAAATGGTGGTGCAGACTTTTCAGGGGTTTGGAATAAATTCAGAGTCTCTATGGGTGCCAATTACGGTATAAAGAGTTACACCGCCTCCACCAGCCAATATCATCACATCAAGCCTCAGCTGATTAATGAGATTACTAACATTGATGCCTCCTGCGATATTTTGGAAATTCCGGTGACCTTCTCCTACCTTTTTCATTCCTCTAAAAAATCTTCCATTGAAATCAATGCGGGACTATCCAGCTATTTCATGCTGAAGGAACGTTATATCTACCAATATCAACCCAGTTCCGGGTACAAAGATTACAGCATGACGCTGATCAACAAAAATCAGCATTATTTCAAAGTTCTACAGCTCTCCGGCACCTATCATATCCCATTAAAAACAAGTCATTCAGCTTTAGGCTTCACTCCTTTTGTGAAATTACCACTATCCGGAGTGGGCCAGGGCGAGGTTAAATTAAAGTCTTATGGTGTAAGTTTAAATTTAAGTTATGGATTCAGGAAGAAACAGCAATAGATTTCACTGCTCCGCACTGGTGATATTGGCATTCATGATTTGGAGCCCGCAATTGAAAGCTCAAGTCATCAAATCAACGGCAGTGACGATTGATTTTTTCTCTGAGACCCCTTTAGAGGATATCAGCGCAACATCATCGGAAGGTGTGGCAGTTTTGAATGCAATCTCCAATGAAGTGGCTTTTCAGGTGCCGATTAAAAGTTTTCAATTTAAAAGGGCATTGATGCAGGAGCATTTCAATGAAAACTATATGGAGAGCGGCCGCTATCCTATGGCTGATTTCAAAGGAAAAATCACAACCCCGGTCAACTGGACTTCCAATGGCACTTATCCGGTAGAGGCAAAAGGTGTATTGAACATCCACCATGTTGAAAAAGAAAGGACCATCAAAGCTACAGTCATCATCAACGGGAAGGATATCACGATCAAAAGCCAGTTTGATGTGGCCTGCAAAGATCATGGAATTGATATACCCTCCATCCTTTTTAAAAAGATTGCCGAGGTCATCAACGTGAATGTGTCAACTATTTTTAATCAAAAATGAAAAAAAACCTATCCCTTTTTCTCTGTTTTTGTTTGCCCTCCCTGCTATTGAAAGCACAGGATCTGGATTCCTTGTTAAAACAAATGTCGCCCAATGAGTCCCATGAAAAAGTTGAGGCAACCTTTAAAAGTACGCATTTGGTGCTTTTGAACACCAATGAGACTCAAAAGAAGCACGACCTGGCATTTTATATCGCTCATCGCTTTGGAGATATTGGCGGTAAGTTTGGCGGCTCGCACACTTTGTACGGTTTAGATGCTGCAAGCGACATCTTCATAGGTTTTGAATATGGTGTATCCAACAAATGGAGTGTTGGTTTTGGAAGAAGCCGATCAAATGAATTGTATCATCTGCTGGCAAAATATAGATTGATGGAGCAAAAAAGAATAGGTATGCCTTTGGCGGTCACACTTTTTTCACAAATGGGATGGATAACCAGAGCATCCGTCAACAGCACAGAGTTCATCGAAGCGCATGATCGGATCAGCTATAACCTGCAGGCGATAATCGCCAGAAAATTCACTCCGGGCATTTCACTCATGATCGTCCCGGGGCTATTGATACGTCAGGATCAAATTGTTCCGAATAATCCTCACTCCCTTTTTTCCCTGGGCTTTGGTGGAAGGTTAAAATTCACTAAAAGATTAGCGCTCATTGCAGATTACACCTGGGTAAACGGACTAGGCAGAACCACCGATTTTAGCCCTGATTATTATAACCCATTGGGAGTGGGCGTTGAAATAGAGACCGGAGGGCATATCTTTAGTCTCAACTTCATGAATTCAACTGCTATTGTTGAAAATAATTTTATAGCAGACACCCAGAAATCATGGAAGAATGGAGGAGTGAGATTTGGTTTCTCGATTTCCAGGAACTTTACACTTTTTAATAAAAACAAGAAAAAAAATAACTATTAAGATCATGAAAAGAGAAGATTTCATTAAATCATTAGGCCTGGGAGTGGCGTTGGTTTGCACAGGTGCCTGCATGAATGCCTGTGGCGGAAAAGGAGAAACTGGTACACCTTCCCCAAATCCGTCTCCCAATCCATCCAATAACAAGGTGAGCACGGATCTCAGTAAAATACCCAATGTTGGTGATCAAACCACTCAAAGCGGTGTGCTTTTCATCCGTGTGGACGCTGGTGCCACCGCGGCTTCCTTCGTTGCTACAGAATCAATATGCCCTCATCAGGGAGGAACGCTGGTTTGGAAAAAAGACCAGAACTTCATTCAGTGCCAGCTCCATTTTTCAGAATATAACGCCAATGGAAGTGTGATACAGGGACCGCAAAACACCTCAGGCAGTACCAGGACTTTAAAAATTTACGCGACCAGCATCGCCGGCACCACGCTTACCGCAACTTTAACTTAAGCCAAGATGAACGCACAGTTGAGCAATACCAAGCTCTCTCCTTAAAGTTAGCAAAAGCATTGAAACAGGATCATCCTGGGATGAATTCAGTAGATGAATATCCATCTATTCATCTACATTCTAAATAAGAAAAACCCTCTGATAGTGATCTTTAAGCCTAATCAGCATACTCATTAAGAATGCTTTTAGCCTCACTGATCACTTTAAGCATCTTGCTATAGAAATCTTGCATCTCTTCTTCGGATGCGTCTCTTTTAAGTAAGGAAAGCTCCAAGAGTTGAATGTCTTTTGCTTCTTTTGCTTTCTTAATGATCTTAAGAGACTGTTCTTTAGGGATTTGATTGTTATAGATCAGTTTCATCATTTGTCCCAAGATGGCATAGATCTCCTGGCTCGGTGGTAGATTCACTGATGATCCGTTTTTTTTCATGATTAAAATGTTAAGAGAACTCTTTTTTAACTGGTTCTTTTTACTTAAAAATTCTAATGATGGTTACCAAATTTGATTAAATATTTCAATCAGCCCAAATATGGCCTTCATGCTGCAAAAAGCAGCACCAAACCTTATTTATTTCCAACCATCCGTCCTGAACGGAGAAGCTGGCAAATTGCTACCATTATAAAGATTGCCTTCGGGGTTATTGGCCCAATCATAACGGACAGCCACAGGTTCTGAAACTAAAGGACTGCTCACCCTCACTTTATTGCCTTTTATTTCAGCATCAGCCCAATGAAATTTCTCATCTGCACCTGCTATGGCAAATCCTTTGACTTCATCTCCTCCCTCAGCTTTTAAGCCCTCAGCATGTATGAATTTTAGAATGATTTGATTATTTTTTACCTTACAGGATTCCAAAATCGGCCCTGAATATTCAATTTTTTGATGATAGTCATGATTCAAAGCAATCAAGGCCAACCTGCGCCCTACTTCCTGCTTATTCTTTGGATGAATGTTAGCCGCATCTCCAATATCAATGATGACCGCCATCCCTGTATTTGGCAAATAAAGTGTGTTTCGCTGAGCATCTCTTAATCCGGCCCAATCGGATTGCATTGGCTGATCCTCCTTTTTCATAAAATTGGCCAGCTGAACAAAATAAAATGGAAAATCACCCTGATTCCAGTTCGCCCTCCAGTCATTGATCATCAAAGGGAATAGCGTGCGATATTGTGCGGGACGGTTGGCGTTACTTTCTCCCTGATACCAAATCGCTCCTTTGATGGCGTATTTGATGAATGGATGAATCATGGCATTGTACAAAACCGTTGGCCTGTTTGGTCCTTCATCTGAAACCGGGACGGGTTCAAATTTTTTAAGATCCAGGCCGATCTGATATTTCCAGGTTCCGGACAAGGAGATCTCCTCCCCTGAATCAGACTTGACAGCAAGAGTGCCCGCATCTCCGTACAGACCGCCTCCACCACCAGTATCAAAGACTCTGACAGTGAGGTTGTTGTCGCCAAGCTTGACCAGACTGGCCGGAACGGTGTAAGTTCTGGTCTGATCGTAGCCCTGGGTCTCTCCCACTTTCTGTCCGTTAAAATAGGTGATGTCATCATCATCAATGGTCCCTAAACTCAGGATCAAATCTTTACCGGTCATCGAAGACGGGATGTTGATTTGCTTTCTCAACCATATGACACCATCAAAATCAGGTAGTACGGTGTTCTCCCATAAATCCGGAACTTTAATATCTCCCCAGGAGGCCATATCCAATTGATCGGCAGACCACACAGGTTCTCCATTTTTAAAACCACGATCAGCTTTCAAAACTTTATCTGTCCAGATTTTCAGTTTCTGTGCGTAGGGCATCTCCGTAGATTTACCTTTGTTCTCCATAGCGTTCACCGCTTCTGCAAAGTCCGGCATTTTCTTTAAGGACACCGCACTGGTCCAGGCTTCTGCAACTGTGCCTCCCCAGGAGGTGTGAATCAAACCAACAGGTATCTTTGTTTTCTCATAGATCTCCCTGGCAAAAAAATAGGCTGTCGCAGAGAATCCGGCCACATTTTTTGGAGAGCACACCTGCCACCCACCGCCATTGTTCAATTTCGCATCCGCTAAAGGGACATCACTGGTAACGTGTTCAGCCTGCAACAAACGGATCTCGGGATAATTGGCATGGGCGATCTCTTCTTTGTAATTCATGATCTGTCCCCAATCGGCCAAAGGCATCTCCATATTGGATTGACCCGAACAGATCCACACCTCTCCGATCAACACATTGTTTAAAGTCAGATCCTCGCCATCAGAAATGGTAAGGGTATACGGCCCTCCGTAAGAAGGTGTAGGGACTTTGATCTCCCATGATCCGTCGGCATCGGCATTTGTCTGGTATCGTCTGTCCGTCCATGTGGTGGAGATGGTCACTTGCCTTCGCGGAGCGGCCTGGCCCCAGATCGCAGCATCTGTTTTCTGTTGCAGCACCATATCGTCAGCAAAAACTGAGGGAAGCTTCACTTTTGCGTTTGCAGTGACTGCCGTAAGGAACAATAGCCCTAAAATTGTCCTTTTAATCATTTCGTTTATTGGGATGATCATCATTTATATGATTTTAATTCAATACTCAATTTACCAGATCCAACTGAAGTACAAGGACTCGTCGTTCCCTTTTGACAGCTCAGAAAAATGTTTTGCATCAATCGTCTGTTTCCGGTTGTAGGCATAACTCCTGTTCCTGCATTCCATTTTACCTTACCAATTGCCAGTTTATTGTTCTGATAAAATCAAATCTAACCATAAAACTGAAAACTTTAGAACTTAAATTAGTGTTAAGCTAAAAGTAGAAAGTAAAAAGTAAAAAGACTTATATCATTGATAATAAGTAATTTAAAAAGATGGTTTTTCGTCGTTTTATGATCAACATTACATTGATATAGAAATATGTTCATTGAGGCTGCGGAATGGGGAACGGGGAAATTTAAGCGTAGTCAGCACGATTGTTTTTCAACCCTTGTAAATCTCAAGGATCTAAGTAAATGGAAATGAACAAATTGAAAGTTCAATTAAAGGCGATAAATCAATTGACTTCACAGGATAAGCTATATTTTAAAATAACGAAGATCAGTTATTAATGTGACCATCGTCCTACTTCGGTCCATATATTCATCCCAACTTTGTGTCATAAATAAGTCGACATGAAAAAAAAACCCAATATATTCATCGCACTGGCAGTTGTGTTCTTTTTTGTTTCATTAGGCTACCAAAATAACTCTTATGGGCAAATAATAGCCAAGAACGCATTGGAACCGCAACTTCAAAAACTTACCACTGACCATCAGTTAAAGTTCCCGACCCTTACCCGAAAGTTTTATGCAAATAGAAAAAATCAGCTGATTTGGTTCAATTCAGGTCAAAACCTGATCTGGAAAGCCCATGGGTTGTTATACAATTCGGGACAGTATGGTTTAAATCCAGCTGATTTTCATTGTGATCAGATCACTGCGGGATTATTAAATGATCTACTGCTGACTGAGGGATCCAATAACTATAAAACAGTTGCAGACATATTGATCACTGATGCCATGTTAAACTTCATCAATCAGCTACATTACGGAATGGCAAATCCCGATTTTCCGCTGAAGAAACTGGATGATGAACGGTTTACCGGATTGAAAGCAGAGGTAGTGTTGGAAAATGCCGTTGAAAGCCTGGATTTTGAAAAGGAGGTACTGAAAGTTCAACCTGGTTTTGAGGGTTACAAACAGCTTCAACAATACCTGAAATTAATGGTGGGTCAGTACACGGGAGATTGTTATGAAAGCACTGAGGAAACAGAGAAACTGATGGCGCTGAATCTTGAAAGATGGCGCTGGTTCAACAGTGTTGAAACACCTTACCTATTGGTGAACATCCCGTCATTTGAGCTTCAGTACCACCGTGGGTACCATACCGAAACCTTCAGGGTGATTGTAGGAAGATCAGCCACTCCAACTCCTGTGCTCTCCAGCGAAATAAAAGTCATCAAAACCTCACCCGAATGGACGGTTCCTAAAAATATGGTAGTGAAGGAGCTTTTGCCAAAAGCACTTAAAGACCCCTCCTACATCCGGTCGAATCATTTCCTGATCTATGACAGCAAAGGGAACGCACTGGAGCCCAGTATCAAAAATTTAAAAATGATGCAGAGGAACCCTTCAAAATACGTCATCATACAAATACCCGGAGGCCATAATGCCCTTGGCCGTATCGTTTTTTATATGGAAAACCCATACCATATATACATTCATGACACTCCCGACAGCAGTTTGTTTAAAAAATCAAACAGGGCCCTTAGTCAGGGAGGCATCAGTGTAGAACACCCTGATGCCCTTGTTGAGCTCCTATTGGTACAGAATGATTTAGCTGCTCAACTCCCAACCATTCGGTCAGCAATGCTGAACTCCCACACAAAGGTCATTCGTTTACCTGAAGCAATTCCTGTTTTCGTGGGGTACTTTACCTGCGATACAAAAGATGGGATTTTAAATAACTATAAAGATGTGTACCATTGCGATGAAGCCTTAAGCCGGAAGATGAAACTGATACTGAAATAAAAATAGATCAATATGAAAAAGCTGCTTTCCTCACTCATCCTTGTATTTGGCATCAGTATGGTAACTGCCCAGAATCTACATGTGATCAGCGGGTACATCATTGCCCAGGGGACATCGAATGTGAGGGAGTGGAAGATCAGCACAGATAAAGTGGAGCTGTTGATGAATATAGTGATGCATGGAGATCAACTTACCGATGTCAAGGATCTGAAGTTCTCTTTTAAGGTGAAAGACCTGAAAAGCCGGTACCCGCTCATGGATAGAAGGGTGTATAAAGCTTTGAAAGGGCATCAAAACAACAGGATATATTTTAATGGGGTGAATTTTAAGGTGTCTCCATCCGGCGATCAAAAATATTTGGTGAAGTCTGAAGGCAACCTGGGCATCGCTGGTTTCAATCAAATTGCAACCCTCATGGCTGTTTTGGAACTTCATGCGGATGGAACCATGACCTGTTCAGGAACGCACCTGTTGAAGATGAGTGCGTTCAACGTCAGTCCTCCGATAGATTTAGTGAAGAATATGGAGATTGGTGAGAACGTCATCGTGAATTTCGATTTCCTGTTGGCGAAGTAAGAAATTTGCAAACGACAAAAACATACGGAAAGAGCTGGAAGAAATCATCACTGCTATTCCGGATAAATCATACATGATCGATCACATTAGCTCGATTTTAATAACAAGCCCTGAAAGTGCGTCGTGTTAAGTTAAAAGTAGAAAGTCAAAAGTCAAAAGACTTATATCATTGATAATAAGTAATTACAGTAGTTTAAAAGTTTCTGGTAACCAATAAAAAAATCCCGCAGTGGAATCATCATTGCAGGATTTTAAAATGTCATGCTTTTTCAGGAGCAGCTTACTGCTCTGTGAGCTCCATCTTCTCGGCGAAATGGGCGCAATAATCTCTCAGATCCTCCACGATATTGGTTTCTCCGGTGGCACGCAAAAAACTATCCGCCATGGTTTGCAGGGTTTCATAAAAAAACCTTTTCATCTCATCCACAGGCATATCTTTAGTCCAAAGATCTATTCTCAAACTGTTTTTGAAATTATGATCCCATAAGGCCAGCATCATAGATTTCACGGCTAAAGCTTCCTTGTTCTCTGTATCTGTGGATTCCCAGGTGATATTCTCCGGAACGTTATTGTCGTCTAACTCAATCGTCAATTTAATTTCTGCTTTCTTCATATTTTTTGAAAAATGATCATCATGATAATTATTAATAGTACAAATGAACCCTCGATCATCCAGAGCCATTTGGTGTCCGCTATAAATCTTCTGAAGAGGATGTCCGCAAAAAAAAGCGTCAGGGCTAATATCAAAGTGTAAACCACCTTCGTGCCCCTGCTGATTCCGTCACCACTCTTCTCTAAACCCAACAACCAGTACAAAGCATAGGTAAGACATAGTGCCACCACGATGTTCAAGGGACTTAATTTGATTTTAGCCCAATTCATCACTTATATTTCTTCTTTTTCGCAGCACTCATTTTCACGCCGCCGGCCTTCGCCCTTGCCTGTTTGAATTTGGCTTTTTGATTCAAAGTCTTCTTTTCATGAAAAGCGCCTTTAAATTCCGGATCATCCCTTCTTTTTTGCAGATCGATCTCCTTGGCTATCGCCTGACCTTCCTCATAGGGAGTCTCCTCTATGAACACTTTTTCAGGAATGATTTGAACGCTGATCTGTTGTCTGATGAGTTTTTCAATTTTCGCAATGAAATATTCTTCGGACGGATTACAAAAAGTGATGGCTTTACCCAAATGGTAGGCCCTTCCCGTTCTTCCTATCCGATGCACATAATCCTCGTAAATCACCGGTACGTCAAAATTGATCACATGGCTGACATCACTCACATCAATTCCACGGGCGGCGACATCAGTGGCCACCAAAATCCTTACCTCATCATTTTTAAAGGCATTGATGGAATTGATCCTGGTGTTCTGCCCCTTATTGGCATGCAGCACTTTCACATGGCTATCATTGAAACGCCTCAGTAAAAACTTATACACATTCTCGGCATTGGCCCTGCTCCTGCAAAATACGATGAGTTTTTTCACCTCGGGATCATCCTCCACAAATACTTTCAATAGGTTGATCTTTGTCTTGAAATTGGGGACATGATACAACACCTGCTCAACCGTGGCGGCCGGGGTCGCCTGCGGGGTGACCTCTATTTTGGTGGGCCACAGCAGGAAGTTCTCGGCCAATTTTTCTATCCGTTCGCTCATGGTGGCAGAGAAAAGCATGTTTTGACGCTTTCGCGGCACCACCTCCAATATTTTGTTGATTTGAGGCATGAATCCCATATCCATCATCTTATCGGCTTCATCCAGCACTAAAATTTCCATTTTTTTAGTCACGATGTGCCCTTCCAGGTAAAGATCCATGAACCGGCCAGGTGTGGTGATGAGGATATCCAATCCTTTTTTCAGTGCTTCGATTTGTGTTTTCGGGCCTAAGCCCCCGTAAATCACGAATGAACGCAGATCAGTGTATTTGGAATATACTTTGACATTTTCCTCAATCTGCATGGCCAGTTCACGGGTTGGCGCCACAATCAATCCTCTGATATCATTTCCCTGTGCATATTTCAGTTTCATGATCATCGGCAAAACATAGGCTGCAGTCTTCCCGGTTCCGGTTTGTGCGATCCCCAGCACATCCTGTCCGTTTAAGATCGGGGGAATGGCTTTCTGTTGAATGGGTGTCGGTATTTTATAACCAGCGTCTGTTATTGCATTACATACCTGTTTGTTGAAACCGAAATCCTCGAACGTTTTGGACATTCGGCAAAGATACGATTTGATTTAGGATGTACGATTTTAGATTGTTGATTTTATATCCTATTCTCTAATTTGGAGAATGATTAATATCTTGAATTAAAATATGCTAAAAATGAATGCTATTACTGTTGCCACCATTGGCGAAATTTTGTTTGACGTTTATGAAGAGCACAAAAAGCCGGGAGGATCTTCATTGAATGTTTCACTCCACCTTTTTAAACAAGGGGTTCAAACCAATTTCGTGAGTGCGGTCGGCAAAGATGAAGAGGGTAAGGAATTGCTGAATCATCTGCAAGAGCAAGGTTTTTCTTCCAGATACATACAGCTTTCTGCTTTGCCCACCGGTAAGGTGATCGTAAAACTGGATGCGGAAAAACAAGCCACTTATACCATCAATGAGCATGTGGCCTGGGATGACATCAACCTGACAGCTGAACTGATGGAGATGGTACAGAAAGCTGATGCCTTTGTCTATTGCAGTTTAACCTGTCGAAATGCCAAAAGCCGAAACACCATTTATGAATTACTGGAACAGGCAAATCTTAAAATTTTCGACATCAACCTCAGAGCTCCTTTTTATGAGCCAGAGGTGCTGAAACATCTCCTGGCTAAAGCAGATATTTTGAAAATCAACGAAGATGAAATGAACTATTTATGCCCGGAGCTTTCTTTGCCAAATGCTGATGAAGATGCTTTAAAAGAGCTTTCAAAAATGTTCCATTTAAAATTGATCTGTCTGACCTTAGGTGCGAAAGGTGCGAAAGTTTTATATCAGGATGAAATTTATACTCATCCGGGCTATCGGGTAGAAGTGGATGATACGGTTGGCGCAGGAGATTCATTTTTAGCGACTTTCATCCGCTTTTTTCTCCAGGGAGCAGAGCTGAAAGAAGTTTTGGATCAAGCTTGTAAAGTAGGCGCTTTTGTCGCTTCAAAGGCAGGGGCAAATCCGGATTATCCGGAGCATCTTTTCGCTTAAACTTTCCTTCTTGACGTGAAGATTTCAAATCATCCCTGATTTTAACTAACTTTAATGATCAACAATCAATAAGGATCATGAAAAGTAGACGATCATCCCTCTTGTTATTGGGCTTGGGCCTATGGAGTTCTTGTGCAAGCTACCAGATCAGCACCATTGATGTGAAGGCAGACCATACCAATTTACCAGCAAACCCATTTACCTTCGAAAATGATTCTGTTAAAATCACCTATAACTTTAAAGGCTACAATGCTCCTTTAGAGATTAGCGTATGGAATAAACTAAGTGAACCTGTATATATAGATTGGGGAAAATCTGTGTTGATATTTGATGACAACTCCTTCAGTTTAACCGGGGATAAAATCAGTATCAGCGGAAATTTGAGTGGAACGATTCACAACAGCTATCAGGGTGCTAAGGGCTATTCACAAAACACCATCAACCAAGGGATTAACTTAAGTGCCTTTAAACCGCTCTCCATCAGTTTTATTGCACCAAAGGCTATTGTTAAAAGAAAAACCATTCAGGTTGCCGGCCAGATGCTTGAAAATATTCCGGTCAAAAACATGGGATATTCTTATGTCAACCATCACGATGGAACTATGGTTACCAAAGTGCCTACCGCAAAATTCAATGCTGATGATTCTCCGCTCAAATTTAAAAGTTACCTCACTTTATATACTTCTGACCGTTCCGATCACATTAAAAATGAGATGATCTACCGTAAAGATTTCTATGTCTCAGAAATAAAAAACACTTCTACCAAACCCGATAAGCTCAGTTATTATGCGGATAAAAAGAGCAGTGTTTTCTATACCGGGAAAATCACCACGTTCGGGAAAATCGCATCTTTTACGGGTGAGGCGGTTGCGGAGGGCGTGGCCCAAGGGATTGCAGAAGGTCTTTCTGATGACCATACCAGAAATAAGAAATCGACACACAGGTAAAGACGGCTTATTTTGATTTTTAACAGATTAATAGGTTAATTTTTCGAAATTAGCCACATGAATGCTTACCTCATCAAGAATGCCATCCTCGTTAACGAAGGTCAACAAACTGTTGCCGATGTTTATATCAGGAATCAAAGAATAGAGAAAATAGGCTCCTCGCTTTCCGCAGTTAATGCAAAAGAAATTGATGCAGCAGGTAAATATCTTTTTCCTGGTTTTATTGATGACCAGGTTCATTTCCGTGAGCCGGGCTTAACCCATAAAGCTGAGATTTATACCGAAGCCAAAGCTGCGATTGCGGGTGGGATCACTTCTTTTATGGAGATGCCAAACACGGTTCCCAACACCCTAACTCAGGAATTATTAGCTGATAAATATGGGGTCGCTTCCAAAAAATCTTTGGCTAACTATTCATTTTTCATGGGCGCTTCCAATGATAATTTAGAGGAAATTTTGAAAACGGATATTAAAAATGTATGTGGCATCAAAGTGTTCATGGGTTCTTCCACAGGGAATATGCTGGTGGACAATGAGAAAACGCTGGAAGGAATATTTAGAAATGCCCCTACTTTGGTGGCCACGCACTGCGAGGACGAAGCTACCATTAAAAGAAACCTCCAGCTCTTTAAGGAGAAATATGGAGCTGCGCTAACTCCGGAAATGCACCCATTGATCAGAAGCGAAGAAGCCTGCTACCTCTCCTCCTCTTTTGCGGTGGATTTAGCAAAAAAACATGGAACCCGGTTACATATTCTTCATATCTCCACAGGAAAAGAAACTTCCCTCTTTAGAAATGACATCTCTTTAAAAGACAAAAAAATCACAGCCGAAGCCTGCATCCATCACCTCTGGTTTTCAGATGAAGATTACAAGACCAAGGGGAATTTCATCAAATGGAACCCAGCAGTGAAAACCGCTGCAGACCGGGAACAAATTTTAACAGCTGTATTGGACAACCATATTGATGTGATCGCCACCGACCATGCGCCCCATACTTTGGCAGAAAAATCACAAGCTTATGCCAAAGCACCTTCGGGCGGACCATTGGTACAACATGCTTTTAATGCCTTATTTGAGCTGTATCATCAGGGAAAGATCAGTTTAGAGCAGATTGCTGAAAAAACGGCACATCACCTGGCGGTTTGTTTTCAGATCAAGGAACGGGGTTTTATTCGTGAAGGTTATTTTGCCGATTTGGCTTTGGTGGATATGAAATCTGCCTATACCGTGGAAAAAAACAATCTCCTTTATAAATGTGGCTGGTCGCCGTTTGAAGGACAACGATTCAACTCCATCATTACGCATACTTTCGTGAGCGGGCATTTGGCTTATGAAAATGGAGAGTTTAATGAAAGCAAGCTGGGAGAAAGGTTAATATTTGAACGATAAAAAGTTTTTTATAAATATCTCAGCATAGAGAATTTGCAGCAAAAGTTTTATTAGATGCTCACATCACTCCGTCATCGACTGTAAGGAGGTCAGCTTACCAAATGGGCAGGCATCTCACAAGTAAAGCTTTTTTACGCTGCTGGTGAGATCTCTCCTAAGCTCGAGATGATGAAAAATGAGTGTAATTGCTCACATCACTCCGTCATCGCTGGTCAGTGGCCCAACTTCCATCCATTTAGAAGAAGTGTAATTGCTCACATCACTCTGTCATCCTATGTCTAACCAAGCTGTTCCTTTAGATGTTAGCCTTGCGCATCTCGACTCCAAGGCCTTTTCCTTCATTAGCTCATAATCGAGCTGTTCTTCTCTCTTCATAATAAACTGTATCTAAATTAGTGCTTTCTAACTCTTGACACAGTTTATTTTACAGTCTCAGATATGCTATGCCTACGCTGTATTATGACTTTAAGCATTAGGTTTTTAATATTTTAACCTTTACATAAAACCTACCATTAGATAATTGAACCAAATCTAAGTCAAGAAGCTCATACTCAAAATCAAACGAAGCCAGTAAAGGAACAAATACCAAATGCTGTAATTCGATAGCTTTGTTATCCTCTACTTTAAAGTTCTCTGACGTAGGAATTAAAAATACTTGTATATTTTTCATATTATATATTTTATAATTACAGATTAGATATTCCGACGAAAGTACAATTACGGAAAACATTTAACTTGTTAAGCAGAACGCCTAAAAACAACGAACACATAATCGAGTAGACGACTCTGCCAGAAACCTGACAGAGTACGCCTCTCACACCATCGTACCCATTCACATCCGTTCAGGGCAGGCCATGCGGTTCTATAGCTGATGGGGAAACATCCAGCATGGACTGATAGCCTCGTTTAGCTAGCCGTTTCAGGATGATTTCGTCACCATAATAGGCTTTGAGCTATTGCCCAGCCTTCCATTCGGGTTTGAATATTTGAAATCTAATGAATAGATTTGGTTAAACTAATGGAAAAATATGCGCTTTGGGATAGCGGGTATTTGGTAGTTATGTGCAGCTTCTGAACATTTAGATAACTATAATTTTCTTATGTTTTTTTACGTGACATTAATACTAACTACTGTTATAGCCTTATTAGGTATTCTTGTCAAAACCAAGGAAGACAGCAAATCTTCAAAGTATTATAAATTAACGAAATGGGGATGGATTTTATTAACCATTATAATATTGCTGCTATTTTTTAATTTAATTTCTCAATATCAGAAAGATAGAATTCAGAAATTGCAAGAACTAAGTTCGCTGCAAAAGAAAAAATCAGATTCGATCATACAAACTTACCAAAAAAAATACTTGGAATTACTTCTTCAGAAGCAGATACAAAAGACACAAATCGATTCGATGCATTTTATTCAACAAATTAGTAAAACTGATAGTTTAATGAAAAATCAAGGTCTTAGCTTAAGTGAGCAAAGATTAACGATATATGAACAGCGAAATAATAATGACTATTTAAGAAGCGAGCTGAGGAAGCAAGTAAAAGTAAATGATGCCCTGACATATCCCATGGATAGTTTATGGCTAAACGCCGCAATCGATATTGAACTTACGGATTCACTAACTGATGTTCTAAAAGCTAAAGAAAAAGGAAAGAATTATTTGGATAATCTGTTCTACGATAGAGATGAATATTTTTCCAACGCTGCCTATAAATTTTCCCCAGGTCTTTACAAGCTTATTAAAGATATAAGAATCGGTATCATATCAGAAGATAACGATTTTGCTTATGAATTTTCCTTGAACCGATATGTTGATACAACTGCAAATTCACATCCTTTTAATTCAATCTATAGAGTTAGACCCAACCTTCCCTCTTATGTTGAACTTTCGTATAACTATTCCAATGGTAAATTGATACTTCATTTGAATAATATAAAATGTTCTTTTATTAGAAAAAGCTATTTGTCATCCCTAAATAATCTATGTAAAACAAACGCTTACTTTAATTTAGAATTTTATGAAAAAAACACAAAAAGTTTTATCAAGTCATCTTCAATTGTTGCAGCAACAATATTTCTAAGTGCTACGCAATATATAAATTTTGAAAAATTCAGCTCTTTATCTGCATCTTTAGTTTCTGAAACTTACTATGATGGGATTAATTTGCACGATGAAGTAATCGTCCAATCAAAATGTAGAGGGAAATGCGTTTTTTATTAAATTTCTCTTTGTAATCAACTATACACAACAGGCGGTTTGACGATATGGCGAGGGCGAAGAATATACGCTCAGCTTTTTGCACGATATTCTGACATCCTGTTTCAACAGCACTTTTGTATTTCCCAAGTCCTTCCGCTATTGCCAGCCCGACAGACTAAGGACAGCTGGGGGACTTGCACCCTCTGGCTTTTCTTTAATTTCTTGAAGAACTTTATTCATATTTACCATCCCAAGCTGTTCGATGTGTTAGCAAAGCGCATCTCGAACTTAATGATAAAGAGATAAAACAGAAAGAACAAAGAGTCCTTGTATTAAAGCAATTATTTGAATTGTTTTAAGCATTATTTTTAATAGAATAAGGCGTTTAATATGCTAAAAATATTAGTAAATTTGCAATGATAGAACTAAAAGTCGGAGCAATTATGTTTAAAGGATTAAATATCATCAATTTTGGTGAAGAATTTTCAACAGATGAAAAATGCTATGCCTACTTAGCTGCCATTAAATGGGAAAATGGTTATAGTTGTGCCAAATGCGGCAACCAGAAGTATCCACCAACGATTTATCAAAATTTGAAGATGGCCTAAACGCCTTATTCTATAAACGGAAAACGAAAATAGAAGCATCATCCCGCGTAAAATGGCCCATGTGCCCTACCCTATGGTCTACAGGTTTCGCTCTTCTAAAAAAAACAGTTGAACAGGAAATGAGAAAAAACTGACAGAAATCACTTTTCATGCTGACGGTACTCACTAATAAAACCTTGCTATGTGTTTACATTTGTTTTTATAAACATTAAAAACCCAGCAATTATATGGAGCACATCTTATTATGAAGGTAATAGTTTACAGCACACCATCTTTTGAAAAAGAATTTCTGGCAAAAGCCAACCAGAAGAAACACGATATTACACTCTTATCTAATCCTTTAAGTTTAGAAACTGCCAACTTTGCAGCAGGTAAGGATGCCGTGATTGTTTTCACCAATGACGATCTTTCTGCTGCGGTAATTAAAAAATTGAAGCATTTAAATATCCGTTATATCGCTACCCGTTCTGTAGGAACAGACCATATTTATAAAGTTGCTGAATATGAAAAAGGTTTATTTTTTGAAGATCATCAACAGGATGAAGTGATGCGTTTGCTGGATCATCCGAATGTGCTAATAACACCTCATCAGGGCTTTTTAACGCGGGAGGCCTTGCAGGAAATTGCGCTGGCAACCATTAAAAATTTGGATACCTGGCAAGATGCCGATGGCCAGTATCAGCGAGAAAAAGCTAAAGTAAAAGTTTAATCATCCATCATCTACCATCATGGAAAATAACCCACTCATTGAAAAATATTCCGGTCCTGTACCTCGATACACCAGCTATCCCACCGTCCCTTATTGGGATAATGTAGGTTTTTCTAAAGAAAAATGGTTGGTTTCAATAAGAAATTCTTTTTTGCAGAGCAACAAAAAGAGCGGCATCAGCCTGTATATTCATCTCCCTTTTTGCGAAAGTTTATGCACCTACTGTGGCTGCAATACCCGCATCACTAAAAACCATGCGGTAGAAAAACCATATATAAAATCTGTAGCTAAAGAATGGCAGCTTTACAAGGCTTTTTTGCCAGAGCGGCCCCTCATTAAAGAAATCCATTTAGGAGGCGGTACACCCACATTTTTTAGTCCCTGGCATTTAGAGCGTTTAATCAAAGATATTATAGAAGGCTGTGACATCCATACTGATGCAGAATTTAGTTTCGAAGCCCACCCGGCCAATACCACTTCCCAACATTTAAGTACACTTTACAATCTCGGCTTTAAAAGATTGAGTTTAGGGATTCAGGATTTTGATCCTGAAGTTCAGCGCATCATCAATCGATGGCAAACGGTAGAACAGGTGCAGGAGGTTACAGAAAATGCCCGCTCCATTGGATACAACTCTATCAATTACGATTTAATTTATGGCCTCCCCCTGCAAACAGAAATTGGTTTGGTAAAAACCATAGAGCAGGTGATAAAACTCAGGCCAGACCGTATTGCCTATTATGGATACGCCCATGTTCCCTGGGTAAAACCTGGCCAGCGCATGTTTACTGAAGCCGATTTACCAGATACCGATGCCCGGCAACTTTTATACGAAAAGGGTAGAAACATGCTCATTGAGGCAGGTTACCATGAAATAGGAATGGACCATTTTGCATTACCTACAGACAGCCTTTACAAGGCAATGCTGCGGGGCACTCTCCACAGAAACTTTATGGGCTATACCCATCAGTTTACCCATTTAATGATTGGTTTGGGTGTTTCTTCTATTAGTGATACCTGGTTTGCCTTTGCTCAAAATGTAAAGAAGGTGGAAGAATATGAAAAACTAATAGAAGATGGAGAAATCCCGGTTTTTAAAGGTCATTTCTTAAGCGAAGAAGACTTGCTGATGAGAAAGCATATCCTAAACATCATGTGTGCCGGTATCACCGGATTTGATAAATCAGATCTGCTTTTCCATTCATTTAAAAGAGCCTTATACCGGTTGGAAGATATGGAAGCAGATCAGCTGCTCATCAAAAAAGACCATTATATAACCGTTACCTCTACAGGAAGAAGATTTTTGAGAAACATTTGTCTGGCTTTTGATACCCGCTATTGGACCAAAGAAATTGCCGAACAGGTTTTTAGCTCCGGAGGGTAACAAACGATTTAAAAAGATCAATTAAATTAACCTGATATGAATTTTAGAGATTATGACTTGCAAGAATACAGCAACATTTTACTGATTGCGGGTGTTATTTATCTGGCGCTGTGTTTCACCATTGCCTGGGTTTGGGGACGAAAAAGAAGAGTGGGTTTTCTTTGGTCTTTTGTTTTCTCTGTATTGATGACTCCGTTGGTGGGCATTGCCATCACCCTCGCGGGTAGAAAAAGCAGCAAAGACAGGATATAGCTTCCTCGCTTTTTTGTGAAAATGAAGATTTGGAAGCGTTTCCAAGTGGAATACATTTTTGTTTTAATTTCTTCTTGTGATGAACGCTGCGGTTACTATCCTGCATTTTTGGACTTCAAAAAAAATGGAAAAGAAAAACGCAGGTAAAAACTAATTCATGTTTACAGCAATGACGAATACAGGTTTAAACCATTCGGTTATCACAAAAATAAGGTCTGTTCTTTCTCCTGTCAGGAAATTCAAAAAGTAATTCTCTACGGATCCAAGGCTAAAGGGAACTATCAACCTGCATCGGATATCGATCTTACCTTATTTGGTAAAACCTGAATTTAACCCTCCAGAATAAAATAGAGACCGATTTAGATGACTTGCTACTCCCCTACAAGATAGATTTATCTATTTATCACACCATTAAGAATAAAGAACTTTTAGAGCATATTGAAAGAGTAGGTAAAGTGATTTATGAAAAGCAGGTTTCGGAAAGTTAAGAACTTTGGAGGCACCAGAAAGCTTTTAAGTCATTGTAATTGAGTATTTCATATACCTAAACATCTTGATTTATGGGACACCAAAAGTTACTTTTATTCATCTAAAAGCGATTATCATGAACAAGACCCTTGCACTGCTCTTCTATCTGAAACGTTCCAAAACCAATCGAAAAGGCCTAGCCCCGTTTTTTAAGAAGGATTACCATTGATGGCTTCAGATGGGAAATCTCCTCTAAACGTTATATAAATCCTGCCATTTGGAATGGAGATGGACAGAAAGTGAATGGTATCGGTGAAGAAGCAAGAAACATTAATGCACACCTCAAATCTATGGAGCTTCATATTTATGAAATCTATAGGGAGATGATCGGGCAAAAAGTTCCCTTGGGCATCTTTCATCTTAAAAACATGCTAAATGACACTGGAGAACCTAGCAATAAAAAAATGCTAGTACCCATATTCGAAGAGCATAATGAACGTATCAAATCTGTCAGGAAAAGAATATGCACAAGGGACCTATCAAAGGTATGCGACCAGTCTTAAACACACTATAGACTTCCTGCAATGGAAATACAAAGTCGATGATATGGCTGTAAGTCATCATGTTAAGCAATCCTTTAATTTTTATTAGGCCAGTATGAAAAACAGGCAGCTAAACGGCAGCATAATAGGTTGAATATTAAGTAATTATTAAGTAATCATTAAACAATGCTATTGATGTAAAAAACTCAGATTTTCCACAAATTTCACCATAAAATTTGCGAAAACTTTAAACATGAAAACTAAATTTTACTTATTCATTTCGATTTTCCTGTCAATCGCTTCCTTTTCATTTGCCCAGCAAACTTTGCTTTTGAAAGGCAAAATTTATGATGAAAAAACTAAGGAACCATTAGGTGGAGCTTATATTCATTTTGATGACATTCAGCTGGGAACCGTGACTGATGCGTTTGGGAACTATTCTTTTAAAGGAATACGATCAGGTAAATACAAAATTAAAGTGAAGTATATTGGCTACAAAGAATTTGAAAAGGAGGTTGTTTTAAGCAGAAACCCCACGGTTACCTTAGACATACCCATGGAAGATAATGCCGAAGAATTAAAAGGCATTACCGTTTATTCCAAAGTTGATGCGGAGTCTGAACTTTCTTCCCGCCAGGCTGAGAAAAAGGCTGCCAATATCAAAAACATCATTAGCGCCCAAACCATGACCAGATCCCCAGATATTAATGCCGCTAACGCATTACAAAGAGTATCTGCGGTAACTATGCAAAGAAATAGCGGCTCTGATGCAGCTTATGCTATTATCAGGGGCTTAGAACCTCGCTACAATAACACCCTGATCAACGGGGTTAAGGTAACCAGCCCTGATCCTGTTTCAAGGTTTATCTCCTTAAGCATTGTTCCGTCTGATCTTCTGCAAAGAATTGAAGTAAGTAAAACGTTAACGCCCCAAATGGAAGGTGATGCCATTGGAGGTACAGTTAATTTAGTTTTTAAAGATGCCCCTGATTTTGAATACTTCAAAGCAAATGCTTCAATAGGATATAATGCGCTGTTTTTTAATAGAAAATATGATACATTTGATCAGCATTCGGTACAAAAACAAAGCGTAGCCGAGCAATTTGGTCCAAATTATAAAGCGAGTCCGGGAAATTTCTCCCGTCCTAATTTATATTTTGACAATAAAACTGCTCCGGTAACCTCATTGGCAGGCTTCACTTACGGAAGAAGATTCCTTAAGAAGAAACTGGGTCTGATTATTTCAGACAGTTATCAAAATCAATTTTATGGGAGCGATTCTCAATTTAATATTGCGCAGTTAGATACCAGACCAGGCAAGGGCTTTAAACCTGTTATTTCTGATATTGCGAATAGAACCTATTCTACTCAACAACTCAATAATGGACTTTCTGGTCATTTAGATTATAAGTTTGATGATAAGAATAAAGTAGCTTTAGATAACGTATTCCTGTACACCCAAATAAACCAAACCCGATTAAGTATTGATACTTCTATTATTGGTGGTAACGGAGGACGTTTAGGTCCCGGAACCGGAACTGTTTTTAATGATAACCGTTCATCTATTGACAATCAGTACGCAGAAAATTTAAAATTAAGCGGGCAGCATATTTTAAGTCGGCATTTCCAGGCAGATTGGGCGGGGGTTTACTCCAATGCCAAACAAAATGCTCCTGATAGAGCAGTAATTTCCACCAATCATTTAATTAATCCAGACTTCACTTCCACTCCCGATTTCTTATATAACATTTCAAGAATTTGGGACAGAAGCAGAAATAGAGACCTGAGTGCTTTAGGTAATGTCGCTTATAAAACCGCTTTAACTAAAAATTCATCATTAGAATTGAAAGCTGGTGGATTGTACAGACATGGTACGAGATACAATATCCAAAATTTATATACTTTAAAACCTTTGGCTGGAGCTGGAGGTGAAAAAACACCTTTTACAGATATTTATAGTTCTGAGTTTGTTGTCTATGACGTTTCTGGTTCGCTACAAAGTGATAAAGCTAATTATACCGCTTATGAAAACATCACGGACGGTTATGGTCAATTTACTTTAGAAACCAATAAATTCAGTGCAATCGGAGGAGTTAGGGTGGAGCAAACAAAACAAGGTTACGATACCAATCCGGTGGTATTAGACATCAGGAGTAATGCACAAAAAAAATACACAGATGTATTACCTAGCTTACAATTAAAATACGAAATTACTCCTAAATCAAATCTTAGAGCTTCCTACTTTAAGTCGATTTCACGCCCGGCTTTGTATGAATTGGTACCGACTCCAACTTTCGGACAAGCAACAGATGTAACCGGTAATCCTTTGGTAAAACATACCGAAGCAGATAATCTTGATTTGAGGTATGAATTGTTTCCGAAGCAAGATGAGCAATTTTTCATTGGAGGATTTTACAAGAACATCATCAACCCTATTGAGTTTGGTTTAAATAGTTTATTAGGTGGGCAGCAACAAACTAGTCCTCAAAATTATGGAACAGCCAAAGTATATGGTGCAGAACTGGTTTACAGCAAATTCTTTGGTAAAGTGGGGGTTTCTGGAAATTATACCTATACGCATTCTAATGTCAATACCACCAAAGTTTATACTTCCACTGATGGTTCGGGCCAAACCACCTCTGTTGAAAAATTGCAAAGCAGGCCATTACAAGGGTCAACAGGCAACGTAGTTAACTTATCTTTACTTTATAAAAATGATAAGCATAAAGCTTTTGCTCAATTAGCCTACTCTTATACCGATAAAACTTTAGTAAGTGTTTATCCTAATTATGGTTATGATTATTATCAACAACCTCAATCATTCTTATCCTTTTCAGGAGAAAAACAATTAGACAAACACCTTACCCTATCAGCCAAAGTAAACAACATCTTAAATACCCCTACAACTATCAAAATCAATGATTTAGTAGAATCTAAGGATATTTATAATGTGAGTTTTAATCTGGGTTTACGTTATTCACTATAAGCTAAAAAATTAAGATTATGAAATTAAGATATATCTCTCTATTACTTATACTTACCGGAGTAAGTATAATGAGCCTTTACTCCTGTAAAAAAGAAGAGGTGACTACTTTTACCCAGATTGAGATTCCTACTTCCAGTCCCATTCAACCTGGTGATATAGGTGGTTTTGTTAAAGGAACCTTACAGGCCAACCAAACCTATTATATCACTAAGGACCTAACTATCCAAAAAGGCGATACTTTAAATGCACAACCGGGTGCAAGAATTATTGTTAAAAATAATGCGCAGGTAACGGTGCAGGGGGTTTTAAATTTGGTGGGTTCCAAAGATCAGCCCGTATTTTTTAACTCGGACACGAATAAACCAGGTACCTGGGGCGGTTTTCAGTGTGATACTGCACAAGCCGTAACCATTAAATGGACCCATGTTGATAACACCGGCGGACCTGACGCAGGTGGAGGTGCAAGGGGCACTTTAAAAGTTAAAGCTCCAATCAATGTAGATATTGAAGATTGCTGGTTTACAAACGGTCAGGATGATATGTATGCGATTAGCAATGGTGCTAAAGTAACTATTTTAAGAAATACCATCAGTTCCTCTGGTAGTACTGATGGAGAATGTATGAATTTGAAATCCGGAGTAACTGGTCAGGTAGCTTACAACGTAATATTCAGTCAGGCAGGGTCTGGCGTGAAGTTAGAAACCAGTAAAACCGTACCATTTCCTCAAACAGAAGTAGATGTTTATAATAATACATTTGTTTCTTGTGGATGGAGACGCGGTGCAGCAGAACCCGGCAGAGCCGTTTCTGTAGGTGTAAATGCCATTGGTCACCTTTACAATAACATTATTGTAAATTGCTTTCATGGCATAGAATTGTTTGATGATGGAGATATTGCTCATACTACTTATGGCAACAATTTATTTTATGCTACTGTAGATAAATTTGCTGATCTGGGAGATCCAACTTTAAAGGTAGATATCAGAGCTGGATTTTATCCTAATTCTGGGGTTGGTATTCCTCAAAGTACTGATTTAATTTCTAAAGCTGTGGGAGATTTAAATCCTTTATTTGCAGATTTTGATGGTACAGTTGCTGCTCCAAATGGTTTTCCTAATACCTATAATTTCAGTTTAAAAGACGGTTCTCCCGCATTCGGAACAGGAAATCCTAATTTTAGAAATAATTTAGGTAGCCGTGATATTGGCGCCTATACTTTAGATGGCAAAGGAAATAAACACTAATTTGCATTTCTAAATTTTAAATGATCAGCATTATCTTTTAGGGATTTACGAGAAGGAAAATGACCATCAGAAAAATAAACACGAATAATTAATCAATATAAAATTACATGAAAAAGATTTTTTCAATCCTTGCGGTAGCATTTGCTTTGACTACCTACAGCATCGCTGCTAAAGCACAAAGTCAATACGTTTTAGATAAAACTATTTCCCTGCCAAGAGATGGAGGTTATGACTATTTATATGTAGACGATCCTAACCGAACGTTATATGTTTCTCACGGATCCATGGTGCATGCCATAGATTTAAATACTGAAAAACTAATAGGCACCATCAGCGGAATGGGTGGTGTGCATGGAATTGCAATCGTAAATGATTTAAACAGAGGTTTTATAAGCGATGGAAGAGCAGATGCTGTAATTGCTTTTGATACTAAAACCCTGAAAATAATTAAATCTATTCCAATTACAGGAAAAGGCCCTGATGCTATTATTTATGATCCCTATTCAAAAAAAATATTTGCTTTTTGTGGCGATAGTAATAATGCTTCAGTAGTTGATCCTAAAACTTTAGCCCAAACAGGTTCTGTTGATTTGGACGGGGCACCCGAGTTTGCTGTAGCAGATGGAAAAGGTCTAATTTACAACAACCTCGAAGATAAAAGTCATTTAGATATCATTGATACCAAAACCTTTAAAGTCATTCATAATTATGATTTATCTCCTTGTGGCGGTCCAACAGGGATGGCTTTAGATGAGGCAGACCATAGGTTATTTACCGCTGGCCGTGAAAATAAAGGGATGAGCATAGTGGATATCACTAACGGAAAGATCATTCAAACTTTACCTATTGGTGCAGGTGTGGATGCGGTGAAATATGATGCTGTGAATAAATTGGTTTTTGTTTCAAACGGTGATGGTACAGCCACTATCTTTAAACAAATCAATCCGGATAAATACGAACTGATACAAACCTTGACCACTCAAAACAGAGCCAAAACCATGGCTTTAGATCCTATCACCCATAAAATTTATTTCAGTGTGGTAGATTTTGAAGATGGAAGTAGAAAGACCGTTCCAAACTCCTTTAAATTATTAGTCTATCATTTAAAATAAACTTGTTTCTGACAAAATTTCAATTCAATCTTCTATGATTGAATTGAAAAGCCGTAAATAAAAAAATTAGCTCTTATTAATTTCAATTATTTAAAAAAGAGGTGCTTTATAAAAGTATAAACGAGATTTTAAAGATAATATCCTTATTAGCTAATTTCGCCCTTAAGGGCGTGTCAAAAATCTGAATAAAAAAGCACTAAGGACAGCTGGTATCCACAAGGACAAGGGAGTTATGTGGTAATAATCCTGAATGCTTAAAATTTAAATCGGTTAAACTACTTGATTCCAAGCATCCATCCCGTGTCTGGCAAAATCCACACACAGGTGGATTAAATTTGTAACATCTCTACATGTTCCGTATCTAATCCCCCATTTAACAGCAGCTCCTACCAAACATTGTTCAGATACTGATGTCTTTAAACGATTTTGAAGCACTATACTCCCAGTACTCCCCTCAAATATACCGGGTGTGCCTGGGTTATGTCAATGATCCCGAGCAGGCGAAAGACCTGATGCAGGAGACCTTCATCGCGGTCTGGAGAAACCTCTCCTCCTTCAGAAATGAATCAAAGATCAGCACCTGGATCTTTCGCATCGCCACCAACAACTGTTTGCGGGCAATAGAGCGATCAAAAAGAATGGTTACCGTGGAGCTTCCTTTACATCTGCCGGAGGAGCAGGAGGACACAAAAGATGAACACCTTGCCTTTTTATATCGCTGTATCGCAGAACTCCAGGAGACGGACCGGATCATCATCTCGCTGCTGCTGGAGGATTTGCCCCAGACGGAGATCGCATCCATTGTAGGTTTAAGTGCGGGGAACATCAGGGTAAGGGTTCACAGAATTAAAGAGAGACTGGCCATTAAATTCAAAGAACATGGAGAATTTGAATGATTTAAAGAAAATATGGTTGACAGCCAAAACAGAAGGTTTACCGGACTCAGCACAAATGATGCGGCTGATCAAGAAATTCCGCAATCAGCATTTAAGGAAATTGTGGATGCTCATTGCTGCTGCGTTGGTGCTGGTGCTGCTCATGCTCCTGGTTATGTTTTATTATCCATCCAAACTCATCAGCACCCGAATTGGTGAGCTACTGATCATTTTAGCAGGTCTGCTGCTGATCACCACCAATTTAAATTCACTAAATAGGTTTTACCGACTAAAAGTATGCAGCAATAAAGCGTTTATTCAATTTTTAGAACAAACACGCCTCAGACAAATCTTCTATTACCGGAGAACACAGGTGATTGGCTTGCTATTTTGTGCGGTGGGTTTAGCTCTTTATTGGTATGAACTGCTTGCCCCTCACCCGCTGATTTCTTTCCTCGCCTATGCGCTACTGGCCATCTACTTCCTCTTTATCTGGTTCTATCTTCGTCCCATAATGTTTAAAAGGGGGTCAAAAAAATTAGAGGAGGAATTAGAGCGGGTCAAAAATATCGCTGAACAATTAAAATCAAATCCATGAAAATGAAATTGAAAAGATCAATGTCGCTTGCCAACCTGTTCCTCCTCAGCGGACTATTGATGAATGCACTCGCTGTTTTTATGAGCCGTGTTACCCCTTCTGACTTCTTAAAAGGCACGATGATGGGCTTTGGGCTAGGTCTGGAAATCATGGCGCTCATCTTAACGATGCGGAATAAAGCCAGATATAAAAGCTGCTCTTCTGACGAAATGAAAAGAGAATAATCAGCCTAAGAAAAAAAGATGCAAGACTATTTTATTGAAAAAGCAAACTGGATGGGCAGGTTAATCTACTGAATTTTAAAGGAATATTGGAGCTTTTGACCAGCACACCATACCTTGATCGGTAGCGGAGTGCCTTTAATGCAAAGTAGATCAACAACTGCGCTGGATGGGTATCAACGGAAATTGCCCGTTACACCCACACCGTATTTGTTTAGGATTATCCTACCTTCTCTTAAGCACTAGGACACTCTGAAAAGCCGAGCAAATCAATGGTAAAAAGCGGTGTCTGAAACGCTGCTATCTGCAGTGACTTTTGAACTATCTGCTGTGAAAGAATCGTCAGATCCATTGTTCTGAACCGCATCTGTACTTTTAATATCATGTTTGCAAGCGCATATCGTGCTTAAAAGCATACCTACAATGGCTATCAATTTAATATTCTGAATTTTCATAATGATCTGAGTCTGTTGAATGAATTATTGTTCCATACTTGGATACTGATTACTGATCGGCATCACTTCCTTTTATTTCTTCCTCCGTATGCTCCTGCCCTGCTTGTTCAGCACCTATATGAGCAAACTCCCCCTTATTTATCCCTCTATCTTCTTCTGCGTCCGAACCCCTGATCTGCTCCTTTTTAGCATTTCCGGCTTTCTCCTTTTTATTTTTTTTTGCTTCACCCATAGCTTTCAATGTTCTATTCAACAAGAATTTCCTATAAACTTCAATCACCATACCATCCTGAAGCGAATAAGTACGGAAATAAAAAGTAAAAACCCTAATTTCAGGAGTGGTATTTAAACAGGGCCTGGCATCAGGGACAAATCACTCGTTTATTTATTTTTACCTTCCGGATTTATTTTTACCTTCCGGAAAATATTCTTTTAAATGAGGGGATGAATCCAGCTGTTGGGAATACCCGGTGCTTTACCTCTCCTGTAGTAAGGGCGAAAGGATTTCTTGTAATTTTGCTACGGAATAAGGCTTGGTGATGAATGCCGACACCTCCTGATGAATGAGTGCCATCTCGCGATCATCCAGGGTGATGGAGGAGCTGACAATGAAAATGGTTATCTTTTTGGAAAGCTGGCTATCTATATTTTTAAATTCGTCAAGGAATCCCCATCCGTTCAGCACCGGCATATTGATATCAAGGAAAAGTACATCTGGTAACAGCTCAGGATCTTTCAGGTGTTGCACCAAATAATCAATGGCCACCCTTCCGTTTTTAAAGAAAGTCAGCTCTTCGGCTATAGCTGCTTTTGTGATGATCTTGCTGGCCAGAAACCGGTCCATCTCGTCATCCTCTACTACAAAAATCTTTTTTAATTTGTTCATCAACGCTAAATTTTGTTATTGAACGCCCTAAAAGGCAACCTGTTTAACGCCTTATACGGCACCAGAAATACAAAGGTTATAAAATTTCATCTGTAAAAGAAAATTGATTTAAACTGGCAGCCTCATCATCCGTACACAGCTTCAGGGAAATGAAAAAATGACTTCCTTCGCCAGCTATGCTGCTGAACCCGATAGCTCCGCCTTGCGCCTCCATAAATTCTTTGCACAGCACCAGGCCCAAACCAGTGCCTTTCTCTTTGCCGGTGCCATAGGTGGAACTGGCGGATAAAGAGAACAGATCAGCCTGTTTGGTCATTGGGATACCAGTCCCGGTGTCGCTCACGGTAATGATTCCCTGCTGTTGTTCCTCTTCAGAACTTATGGTGATGATGCCACCGGAGTTGGTGAATTTAATTGCATTGGTGCAAAGGTTACGGATCACCAGTTGCAGCATATCCGGGTCACCGGAGACACAGGAATGTGCTTTTATGTGTTCACGGATACTGATGCCCTTCTCGGCAGCCATGCTTTTCAAAATCTGTATGGATGGAATCAGGATATCCCTAAGGTTCAATGGCTTTAAATTCACATGGGCACCATCCATCTGGTTTTTCGTCCACGAGAGCACATTGACCAGGATCTGGGAGGCATTGCGGGTGCGTTTGAACAATTCCTGCTCCATGCGTTTTCTGTCCGGATCATCCATTTCATAGGCGGTTAACAGTTCTAAAAAGTTTTGAATGGAAGATAACGGTTCTTTAAGGTCATGCGCTAATATGGAGAGCAATTTATTTTTGGTGGCATCACTTTCGGCCAATGCCATTGCTTTTCTCTGCACCTTCCTCTTCTCCTGATGGTAGGCAGCTCTCACATACAGGATCACGAATAAAACGATTGCCGTGCAAATGACATAGCTGAATGCAAAATCCAAATGACGTACCGTCTCATGCTGATAAGCGTGGATGACAAGATTTGGATACACGAGATCCATAAACAGCAGAGCCAGTGAAACGAAGATATTGACAGCGCACCACAGCCATTGCTGTTTTCCGGGTGTGATGGTGATGGTGATCACCAACGAAACCATGCAGAGCAGCAGGCCGGGGCCATCCAGGCCCGCATTATAAAAAAAATAGACGATCAGCAGCAGTTCGCTCAGGATCTGGAAAGAAAGTATTCCAATCAGATGCCTTCTTTTATACCTGGAGATATAATAGATGAAGGAAAGCAGCACACAAACCACCAGCATCAGTAGCAACAGCCTGCGGGTGCCAAAGAAAAAATTGAAAATCACGCTCATGCCGATCCCGAACATCAACATGATACAGATGGAATGAAAAATACGGGATTGCAGGTTATAAACACCTTTACGACCGATTAACTTATACCATATAGTAATAAAGTCGTTCAATGAGTCTTTTATTTATTATAGCTATTTTATTATAGCTATGTTTAACGAAGCAGAACAGGTAAAGTTTCGTAAAGTGCTGCAAGGTGAACGATAGTGGACGTAGATCTCCCACTAAGGGTCTTTATCAGAGAAGGTATTGACCTCAATGAAAATTTGCTTCACTTCTGGCAATGCAGACTTGATATGCTTCTCCAGCCTTCTGATTACCCGGGCCAGCTGCGGACTTTGCAGTTCTTCTTTGAAATGGATATCCAAAGCCAACAAGACCTCATCAGGGCCCATTTGCATGGTAAGGGGCTGCCGGAGTCTCACCACATCTTCATCACTATTCACAATCTGACTGATGAGCTTCACTTTTTCTTTATCCGTGCTCTCTCCTATCAGCAATTTTCTGCTTTCTATAATCAATATCACCGCTACAAATGCCAGTACCAGGCCTATGGCTATGGAAGCCACGCCATCTATGACAGGACTGTTGAGGTAATGGCTGAAAAATACGCCGCAGAACGCCAGGAACAAACCAATGAGTGCGGCACCGTCCTCAAAAATCACCACGAACATGGATGGATCTTTGCTGAGACGCAGCTTTTTCCAGAATTCCCCCTTTCCTTTTTGTTGGATAAACCCCCGGGTGGCGATGAAGAAGGAAGTCCCTTCAAAAATAGCGGAAATAGCCAAAACGATATAGTTCCAGGTGGGACGCTCCAATGATTCCGGATTACGGATATGCAGGATGCCTTCATAAACAGACATGCCGCCGCCCAGTCCAAAGATCAATACAGAGACAATGAGTGACCAAAAATACAATTCCTGCCCATGTCCAAACGGATGGGATTCATCTGCAGGCTTTCTGCTCCTGCTGATCCCCACCAATAATAACAACTGATTGCCCGAATCCACTGCGCTGTGTATCCCTTCTGATAACATGGATGAACTGCCTGTAAATACTGCAGCAATAAATTTAATCACTGCAATTCCTAGGTTTGCTGCCAAAGCAGCATAGATGGAGAAATTAGACCTGTTTTCCATGGATGCGGTGTATTACATTTTTAATGCCGAAAAGAATTAAGCACACGAAGATACCTGAAAAGGCGGAGGTATTTCCTGCTTTTCATCATACGATTTGCCCCTGAACCGCCTTTATACAAACTGACCGTTTCTACAGGACATAGGCCAGCTCCACAATTGGCACACAAAATGTTAGGATAACCCCATGCGAATGCATGATTCACGGAAAGGAATGAAGATGAACATGGATGATTTTAAATCCTTATCAAAGGAAGAGCAGCTCAGCGAAGTGCTGAACAGCACCTATCTCACCAGCAGGATTGAGAACAATTGTGTGGTGAATCTTTATTTATTGGATGATTTATTTGTAGAGGAATTTTATGATTCTCGTTCCAATACGGTGGTCAGGCTTCGTCCCTCTGCCAACATAGCAGATTTTTAGACTCCCTATTTTTTCTTTTTTGATGCCGAGGCCGATCCGGATCGGTCTCCATGCTATTAAGTTAAGCGGTTCGTTATTTTGAACGCAGTGAAAAATCACACAAATAGGTGATAAATGCTGGGAGCAGACTTTGCTAGAGACGTTTCGTACCTCAACGTGACGCAAGATTTTCTTAAATTAATAGCTTAACAGTGGTCTGTGTCCCCACAGACCACTTTAATACAATCTTATATTTCGTTCTGTGGGGATTCAGACTAAGGTGAAAAAATAGGTGACAAATGCGAGGAGCAGACTTTGCTAGTGAGACGTTTCGCACCCACCATTGACGTAACCTGGTTTCAGTCTGTGAGGATATAGACCGAGGTGAAAGAGAACAATTGTGTGGTAAATCCTTGATCCTTGCTTCTTATTCCCCCACCCTCCTCCTACACCCTTTACTGCACCACCCTGGATAGGATATCAGAATTCACTTCCTGTCCGCGGCGGCCGATGGCTTTTACACGCCCATACACCCTGATGCCGCTCCTCAATCCCCTGAAAATAGATGCTCTGCTGCTGCTGGGCCTTGTCTTCCATTGCGTAATTTCAGAAGGTGCCTCTTCTGTGTACTCAAAGATTTAAGAGACGGCATTGCTGACTTTTTTACAGCTGAATTTCAGTTCACCGGTGTTCATCCCGTCTGTAATCCTGAAATCTTCCGGCATCCCCAAAGTAGAGGGATTATCTCCTGTGCAGGCCAGGTCGAAACCGCTACTGATGAGCTTGGCTTTGTCTCCGTTGGCCTGTGCATCCACATCCATGGCCAGCTGGCGCATCGCATTCAACAAATTGGCTTTGGCCTGGTTCTTCAGGGCAATCAACTGCCGGTTGCCACCCGTGCTGCTGTCCAGGGCGTTGGCATAAGCCGTTTACAAAAGCCGAAATCAGCTAGGGCAGGTGTGGTAACTGGGAAATAAGAGTTGTCAGTGAGCGAGTTCAGCACTACCTTAGACTTGAAGTTGAGGCTGCTGTCTGTTAATTTAGAATAGTCCTGGATTAATTTTTTTGTCTCATGATTTTTGTTTTAACCGCCGGAGACCATTCTCCTTTGTATGGTAAGCATAAAGCTAAACACTTGATATTCAAGCTGCAATAGCCCGGACTTTGGCAAGGGCTATCCTGACTGGTTTTGACGGATTTCGAATGAACATGGCGCTCATTTACCTGGCTGTTTTTTGATAATAAGTAGTTTAAAATATGATTTTTCGTCGTTTTATAATTGACATTTACCCTAGTTGAGGTGGCAGAGGATCTCTTTATCGGCCAGAAAAACCGTTTTTCGCATCACGAAACGGGCTTCGGGTGATGCGAAATCCGCTTTTGAAGGTGGGAAAACCGTTTTTCGTATCACAAAAAGTCCTTTGGATGCTAAGTAATGGGGAATATGAAAGTAGAAAGCCTCCCCAGTTAGCAAGAAGAGCGGCCGGGCCTGAAGGGCTGGGGAAAAAACCTGATCAAAAAAAAGGTTCCCCCACGGGGGGGGGACCGTTGGGAACAGGAAAAACAAATGAAACTATAGGTTAATTTAACCAGCTGAATGGGCAGTTCCAAACGAAAAGTGGCCCAGGCCGTTTCTCAGCTGTTCATGTGTTTTTCCAGTTCTTTCAGGCTGATGTGGATTATTCCCTAAGAGATAGGTAAATTGCTTTATTGGAAATAGGTACGCTATGACTTTTTGAAGGTTAATTCGCTGGAACCAAATACTCCGGAACGGCTTTACAAAATTGCTGAAGGGATTTGTACCGAAAGCCGGCATAAAAAAACCGGTAACGCTGCATGGGTTGCGACGCAGTTATGCCACACATTTACTAGAAGCAGGAACAGATTTGCGATACATCCAAGAAATTTTAGGGCACACCAGCAGCCGAACCACTGAGATTTACACCCATGTAAGCACAAAAAGTATCAGAAATGTTAAAAGCCCATTTGATGACTTATAAAAAGAATATATTTGAAATAAAACTGATCATTACCAGACCTATACACCATAGATTGGTTGTATAGGTCTGACTGGGCCAGATATATATACAAGTTATAGCGTATAAAAACAAAGTGTGTTTGTGGGTTTAACCTTTGCCGGTATCTCCGGTTCTCCCAGTCAGTTGCTTCTGTTTCCTTTTTTGGCAGTTTCATCTGTTTATATGGGGTCGAATTGCTCTAAGTTCCGACAGCACCCAGCGACCGTTCCTGCAATTTTCAGGGGTACTTCTACCAAAGCTTCTATGAATGTTGCTGCATCAAAAAATGGCTAACAGAGAATTGCTTTAACAAAATTCTCCCGGCCCGTTACGGCATCAAAATCTCTTGTCCCTCATCAGGTATTTACGATCATCCGAATCAACCTGCTTTAATTTTGTTGCAATTGCCGATTCCAATTTTTTGTCTCCTGCTGCTATCACTTTGTTTTCACCTGCCATAACACAATGTTTGCAAAATTGCTGTGAAAGTGCTTTTGTGAATGTGCGTCTTTTCTATATCTTTAATCTGTAAACGGAATGGAAAGTGGGTGCAATTCCGCAACTTCGCAAACACCCGTCCGTTATAGCGTATAAAAACAAAGTGTGTTTGTGGGTTTAACCTTTGCCGGTATCTCCGGTTCTCCCAGTCAGTTGCTTCTGTTTCCTTTTTTGGCAGTTTCATCTGTTTATATGGGGTCGAATTGCTCTAAGTTCCGACAGCACCCAGCGACCGTTCCTGCAATTTTCAGGGGTACTTCTACCAAAGCTTCTATGAATGTTGCTGCATCAAAAAATGGCTAACAGAGAATTGCTTTAACAAAATTCTCCCGGCCCGTTACGGCATCAAAATCTCTTGTCCCTCATCAGGTATTTACGATCATCCGAATCAACCTGCTTTAATTTTGTTGCAATTGCCGATTCCAATTTTTTGTCTCCTGCTGCTATCACTTTGTTTTCACCTGCCATAACACAATGTTTGCAAAATTGCTGTGAAAGTGCTTTTGTGAATGTGCGTCTTTTCTATATCTTTAATCTGTAAACGGAATGGAAAGTGGGTGCAATTCCGCAACTTCGCAAACACCCGTCCGTTATAGCGTATAAAAACAAAGTGTGTTTGTGGGTTTAACCTTTGCCGGTATCTCCGGTTCTCCCAGTCAGTTGCTTCTGTTTCCTTTTTTGGCAGTTTCATCTGTTTATATGGGGTCGAATTGCTCTAAGTTCCGACAGCACCCAGCGACCGTTCCTGCAATTTTCAGGGGTACTTCTACCAAAGCTTCTATGAATGTTGCTGCATCAAAAAATGGCTAACAGAGAATTGCTTTAACAAAATTCTCCCGGCCCGTTACGGCATCAAAATCTCTTGTCCCTCATCAGGTATTTACGATCATCCGAATCAACCTGCTTTAATTTTGTTGCAATTGCCGATTCCAATTTTTTGTCTCCTGCTGCTATCACTTTGTTTTCACCTGCCATAACACAATGTTTGCAAAATTGCTGTGAAAGTGCTTTTGTGAATGTGCGTCTTTTCTATATCTTTAATCTGTAAACGGAATGGAAAGTGGGTGCAATTCCGCAACTTCGCAAACACCCGTCCGTTATAGCGTATAAAAACAAAGTGTGTTTGTGGGTTTAACCTTTGCCGGTATCTCCGGTTCTCCCAGTCAGTTGCTTCTGTTTCCTTTTTTGGCAGTTTCATCTGTTTATATGGGGTCGAATTGCTCTAAGTTCCGACAGCACCCAGCGACCGTTCCTGCAATTTTCAGGGGTACTTCTACCAAAGCTTCTATGAATGTTGCTGCATCAAAAAATGGCTAACAGAGAATTGCTTTAACAAAATTCTCCCGGCCCGTTACGGCATCAAAATCTCTTGTCCCTCATCAGGTATTTACGATCATCCGAATCAACCTGCTTTAATTTTGTTGCAATTGCCGATTCCAATTTTTTGTCTCCTGCTGCTATCACTTTGTTTTCACCTGCCATAACACAATGTTTGCAAAATTGCTGTGAAAGTGCTTTTGTGAATGTGCGTCTTTTCTATATCTTTAATCTGTAAACGGAATGGAAAGTGGGTGCAATTCCGCAACTTCGCAAACACCCGTCCGTTATAGCGTATAAAAACAAAGTGTGTTTGTGGGTTTAACCTTTGCCGGTATCTCCGGTTCTCCCAGTCAGTTGCTTCTGTTTCCTTTTTTGGCAGTTTCATCTGTTTATATGGGGTCGAATTGCTCTAAGTTCCGACAGCACCCAGCGACCGTTCCTGCAATTTTCAGGGGTACTTCTACCAAAGCTTCTATGAATGTTGCTGCATCAAAAAATGGCTAACAGAGAATTGCTTTAACAAAATTCTCCCGGCCCGTTACGGCATCAAAATCTCTTGTCCCTCATCAGGTATTTACGATCATCCGAATCAACCTGCTTTAATTTTGTTGCAATTGCTGATTCCAATTTTTTGTCTCCTGCTGCTATCACTTTGTTTTCACCTGCCATAACACAATGTTTGCAAAATTGCTGTGAAAGTGCTTTTGTGAATGTGCGTCTTTTCTATATCTTTAATCTGTAAACGGAATGGAAAGTGGGTGCAATTCCGCAACTTCGCAAACACCCGTCCGTTGTGGGTAATATCAGGAACCGGTCAGACTCAAATAAATCGTATATTTGAATGGATGAAAAAACTATACGTTATAGCAGGTTGTAATGGAGCTGGCAAGACCACAGCCTCATACACTATCCTGCCGGAAATTCTTGATTGCAGGGAATTTGTAAATGCGGACGAAATAGCAAAGGGGCTTTCACCATTTCAACCTGAAAAAGCAGGAATTGAAGCTGGCAGAATGATGTTGAACAGGATTAAAAAGCTTTTGGAATCAGGTGAAAGTTTTGCCTTTGAAACAACGCTTTCAACAAGGAGTTACGTAAAGTTTCTTGAAAGAGCCAGGCAACATCATTATCAAATTACATGCTTATTTTTTTTGCTTGACTCAGAAGAATTAGCTATTTCAAGAGTAGAAACCCGGGTAAAAGAAGGAGGTCATCATATTCCTGAAGAAGTTATTAGGAGAAGATATAAAAGCGGTCTGAGAAATTTTTTCAATCTCTTTTTGCCAAAGGTGGACAACTGGCTGTTTGTAAATAATTCAGGAGACACTTACGAGATAATTGCTGAAGGAGCATTGAAAGAAGAATCAATCAATAATGTTGAAAAATGGGAGGAATTAAAAAGAAAATATTATGGGAACTAAAGAGCAATTAAAAGAAGAACGTGACAAAATTGTCAAAGGACTGGAAGAAGCTTACAAAAGACTAGTAGAGTTTAAAAAACAAAAAAATAGTCCTTTGATTGTGTTAAAAGAGGGGGAAATTGTAGCGGTCGATCCGAACGAAATACTACCCACAACATTGTATAAACGTAATGCGGGCTGAACAGCTAAAAATGAGCATTTTTGCTCCTGAAAAACTTTGCGATAGGCGGACAGTGAACTGCTCCAAAATCCCGCACTACGCTTATACTTGAACGATGGATGCAATCCGCTTCGCTTGATTGCATCCATCGGGCTCCGGCTGCGCCGGTGATGTGTGCGCCGCTACGCGGACTGCACACATCACCGGCTTTGCGCAAGATGTGGAGGCGAATTTCATTCGCACCCCATCCAGCGCAAAGCCGGAGCCCGTTATAGCGTATAAAAACAAAGTGTGTTTGTGGGTTTAACCTTTGCCGGTATCTCCGGTTCTCCCAGTCAGTTGCTTCTGTTTCCTTTTTTGGCAGTTTCATCTGTTTATATGGGGTCGAATTGCTCTAAGTTCCGACAGCACCCAGCGACCGTTCCTGCAATTTTCAGGGGTACTTCTACCAAAGCTTCTATGAATGTTGCTGCATCAAAAAATGGCTAACAGAGAATTGCTTTAACAAAATTCTCCCGGCCCGTTACGGCATCAAAATCTCTTGTCCCTCATCAGGTATTTACGATCATCCGAATCAACCTGCTTTAATTTTGTTGCAATTGCCGATTCCAATTTTTTGTCTCCTGCTGCTATCACTTTGTTTTCACCTGCCATAACACAATGTTTGCAAAATTGCTGTGAAAGTGCTTTTGTGAATGTGCGTCTTTTCTATATCTTTAATCTGTAAACGGAATGGAAAGTGGGTGCAATTCCGCAACTTCGCAAACACCCGTCCGATGGATGCAATCCGCTTCGCTTGATTGCATCCATCGGGCTCCGGCTGCGCCGGTGATGTGTGCGCCGCTACGCGGACTGCACACATCACCGGCTTTGCGCAAGATGTGGAGGCGAATTTCATTCGCACCCCATCCAGCGCAAAGCCGGAGCCCGTTATAGCGTATAAAAACAAAGTGTGTTTGTGGGTTTAACCTTTGCCGGTATCTCCGGTTCTCCCAGTCAGTTGCTTCTGTTTCCTTTTTTGGCAGTTTCATCTGTTTATATGGGGTCGAATTGCTCTAGGTTCCGACAGCACCCAGCGACCGTTCCTGCAATTTTCAGGGGTACTTCTTCCAAAGCTTCTATGAATGTTGCTGCATCAAAAAATGGCTAACAGAGAATTGCTTTAACAAAATTCTCCCGGCCCGTTACGGCATCAAAATCTCTTGTCCCTCATCAGGTATTTACGATCATCCGAATCAACCTGCTTTAATTTTGTTGCAATTGCCGATTCCAATTTTTTGTCTCCTGCTGCTATCACTTTGTTTTCACCTGCCATAACACAATGTTTGCAAAATTGCTGTGAAAGTGCTTTTGTGAATGTGCGTCTTTTCTATATCTTTAATCTGTAAACGGAATGGAAAGTGGGTGCAATTCCGCAACTTCGCAAACACCCGTCCGTTAGCGGCAACTCTAACCGACCATCTTGCTAACATCAACCGACAGACAAAATTCAGCAAGTTTCGGATTTTATGACAGCAACATAATTTAGACATTTGCGGTATAAAATTCAGAATGATGAACGAGCAACAACAACTTAATTATAACCGAATTGCCGAAGCAATTGAATATATAAAAAACAACTTCAAAGAACAACCCAATCTTGACGAAGTTGCTTCAAAGGTGCATTTAAGTCCGTTTCATTTTCAGCGTTTGTTTAGCGAATGGGCAGGAACAACACCTAAAAAGTTTTTGCAATACATTAGCATTGAACACGCCAAAAAATTATTAACCGACAAACAAGCTACGCTTTTTGACACAGCTTTTGAAACAGGACTTTCAGGCACCGGACGACTGCACGACCTTTTCATCAACATTGAGGGAATGACACCTGCCGAATACAAAAATGGTGGCAACAATCTTTCTATCAATTACAGTTTTGCCGAAAGCCCTTTTGGCAATTTGATTGTAGCTTCCACACCCAAAGGTGTTTGCTATATGGCTTTTAATGATAATGAAGCCAATGCATTAAATGATTTGAAAGCAAAATTTCCAAAGTCTACTTTCCAACGAAGATTAGATTTAATACAACAAAATTCACTATTCATTTTTCAAAATGATTGGAGCAAATTGCCCGAAATAAAACTACATTTAAAAGGAACCGATTTTCAACTGAAAGTTTGGGAAACGCTTCTAAAAATTCCAATGGGACATCTTTCCACCTACGGCAGCATTGCCGAACAAATCGGCAACGCAAATGCTTCCAGAGCCGTTGGGACGGCTATCGGAAGCAACCCTGTTGCGTTTCTTATTCCTTGTCATCGTGTCATTCAATCATCGGGCAACATTGGCGGTTATATGTGGGGCGAAACACGCAAAACCGCAATTATCGGTTGGGAAAGTGCAAAAAACGACATTTTGGAAATGTAGCAAGTTTCGGGTTTCCTTCCATATCGTATAGTCCAATCTTTGCATCAGAATTTAAAACAAAAAACAATGCAAAGATTTAAAAACAAATTCGCACTCATTACAGGCGGAACAAACGGAATGGGCTTTGCCACAGCCCAACAATTCATTAACGAAGGTGGTAACGTAATTATCACAGGACGAAGTGCCGAAACGGTAGATAAAGCCGTAGAAAAATTAGGAACAAATGCTTTCGGTATTGTTTCAAACGCAGGCAATATGAAAGACATATTACTTCTGCAGGAACAGGTAAAACAACATACAGAAAACATTGATTTACTATTTGCCAATGCAGGTTACGGAAAGTTTGCACCCATTAAATATGCCGATGAAATGCATTTTGATGAATTGTTCAATATGTTAGTAAAAGGAACGTTTTTTACCGTGAAACAAATATCCACATTAATGAAATCGGGAGGTGCTATCGTATTAAACACCTCCATTGTTACAGAAATCGGAATGGCGAATTTCTCGGTGTATTCAGCAGCAAAATCAGCCGTAAAATCATTCATAAAAACATTCGCAGCAGAGTTTACTGAAAAGGGTATTCGTGTGAATGGCATTAGTCCGGGACACATCAAAACCAATATTTTCAACAACACAGGTTTGAACGCTGAACAAATAGACGGAGCAATACAAAGTATGATCCCAACCATACCATTCAAAAGGTTTGGCGAACCTTCCGAAATTGCCAATGCGGTATTATTTCTTGCTTCGCAGGAGGCATCATACATACACGGAACAGAATTAACGGTGGACGCAGGAATTTCAGTGATCAGATGATAAAACAAAAGCTACAAGAAGCAGATTGGGAAATTGTTGCAAATGAAATGCACCAAAACGGTTTTGCCATTCTTCCCAATCTGTTGTCAGACCAACAATGCGAAGCATTGAAAGCAGAATATAACAACCCAACGAATTACAGGAAAACGGTTGTAATGGAACGCTACAGTTTTGGTTTGGGCGAATACAAATATTTCAATTATCCGTTACCCGACATTATTCAACAAATAAGAACAAACATTTATCCGAAACTTGCACCTATTGCCAATATGTGGTTTAAAGTGTTGAACATTGAGAAACAATTTCCTTTGAAACACGCAGAATTATTGCAACAATGCCACGCTAACAATCAGCAAAAAGCAACTGTTTTGATTTTGAAATATGGCAAAGGTGGTTTCAATACTTTGCATCAGGATTTATACGGAGACGTTTATTTCCCCATTCAAACCGTGTTGTTTTTGAACGAACCCGACAAAGATTTTACAGGCGGAGAATTTGTATTGACACAGCAAATTCCGAGAGCACAATCCAAAGCCATTGTCTTAAAACCAAAGAAAGGCGATATGCTGATTTTTACAACTAACTTCAAACCCGAAAAAGGCACAAAAGGTTATTACAGAGTAAATATGAAACACGGAGTAAGTGAAGTAAAATCGGGAGAACGTTATACTTTGGGCATCATCTTTCACGATGCTATAAGTTAGTAATGATAACGCACAGCGAAATATCGGACAGTGATTTGCACAGCAAACTCAAACAAAAAGAAATCTGTTTTGGCGGAAATTGTAAGCTGAAAATTTACGGAACTTTGTCGTGTGCTTCGGGCAAGAAAATGAAACGGGAAAACCGAGTTTTCTTCTCATCTGAGAGCGAAGCAATTGAAAACGGGTTCCGTCCTTGTGGACATTGTATGAAAGAAAAATATCAAAAATGGAAGAATGGATTTATTTAACCAAACCATAGATAAGTATGAAAATTGGTTGCCTTACGAGGGAACAGTAAATTATTACGGTAGGCTTTTAGCCAAAGAGGAAGGAGATTTTTACCTAAACAGATTATTGGAAACAATTGAATGGCGAAATGACGAAGCGATAATTTTTGGAAAGAAAATCATCACAAAACGAAAAGTGGCTTGGTATGGCGAAAAGCCGTTTGAATACACATATTCCAACACCACCAAATATGCGTTGCCGTGGACCGAAGAATTATTGGAACTAAAAACAATCATTGAAAAAGAAACCGGCGAAACGTTTAATTCTTGTTTGCTCAATTTGTATCACAGTGGAGAAGAAGGAATGGCGTGGCACAGTGACGGAGAAACAGACTTAAAGAAAAACGGAGCAATCGGTTCGCTAAGTTTCGGAGCAGAACGGAAGTTTGCGTTTAAACACAAACAGACCAATCACAAAGTAGAATTGATTTTGGAACACGGCAGTTTGTTGATAATGAAAGACACTACACAGACACATTGGCTACACAGACTTCCACCAACTAAAAAAGTAACGACACCGAGAGTAAACCTGACATTCAGGACAATCATACACTAACCCGACCCAACGGAAAGACAAAGAGCAGCCGCTAACATCGGTTTTGCGTAATGGCGGGTTTAGTGCTTAGTATGAAACTTTTTACTAAATTTGAAATTCGTGCTTCGTATCAACATTTGTGCTAAAAATCCGCCACTACGCAAAGCCGCAAAACGTTATAGCGTATAAAAACAAAGTGTGTTTGTGGGTTTAACCTTTGCCGGTATCTCCGGTTCTCCCAGTCAGTTGCTTCTGTTTCCTTTTTTGGCAGTTTCATCTGTTTATATGGGGTCGAATTGCTCTAGGTTCCGACAGCACCCAGCGACCGTTCCTGCAATTTTCAGGGGTACTTCTTCCAAAGCTTCTATGAATGTTGCTGCATCAAAAAATGGCTAACAGAGAATTGCTTTAACAAAATTCTCCCGGCCCGTTACGGCATCAAAATCTCTTGTCCCTCATCAGGTATTTACGATCATCCGAATCAACCTGCTTTAATTTTGTTGCAATTGCCGATTCCAATTTTTTGTCTCCTGCTGCTATCACTTTGTTTTCACCTGCCATAACACAATGTTTGCAAAATTGCTGTGAAAGTGCTTTTGTGAATGTGCGTCTTTTCTATATCTTTAATCTGTAAACGGAATGGAAAGTGGGTGCAATTCCGCAACTTCGCAAACACCCGTCCGATGGATGCAATCCGCTTCGCTTGATTGCATCCATCGGGCTCCGGCTGCGCCGGTGATGTGTGCGCCGCTACGCGGACTGCACACATCACCGGCTTTGCGCAAGATGTGGAGGCGAATTTCATTCGCACCCCATCCAGCGCAAAGCCGGAGCCCGATGCCCAAGCGTAGGACGACAGTACTACAAACAAACTGACAAATAAAATTCAGCCGGCCAGACATAAAAAGTTCTTTGACACGGTTGACAGAAATATTGCGACTTGGCTCCGACAGACATCTTGACCCAAGAACATTTCAATTTTTCAGCCGATACACATTTAGCACATTTGGTTTTTCCCCGACACACAAAGCCAACCCTCCGGCAAAACCAAAAGAGCTAAATCCCCCACCCGCAATAAGTTTACGATTTTGAATTTCGTTTTCTTGACGGGAATGCATAATGCTGTTCTTTGAATTCGGAAATCTCTTCTTTCAGTTTTTTTATTAGCATTTAAGATCAATTCGTTTTGAACTTTCATGATGCTTAACAGGTCATGCATCGCATTCAGATTTTCTAACTGAACGGTTTACAATCCTTTCTAAATCAGCTTTTGTGTATTGTCTCATGGATTTATATATTGAAATACAATACAAATATATATCATTTTATAATATTTCACAATATATTTTTATATTATAATTTAACACACTGAAAAGAAGCTTATTGATAGGCGATAGATTTTCATATTAAAATGCTTTATAAAAACACGTTAATGCCTGATAAACAAGGGATGAACAGAATAAAAGAAGTTTTAAAGGAACAGGGAAGAACACAGACTTGGCTTGCCGAACAGATAGAAAAGAGCTACGTAGTTGTAACAAACTACTGCAATAACAATGCACAGCCAAGTATTGAGGTCTTGCGAAAAATCGCAAAAGTTCTGAATGTAGATGTAAGAGAACTTTTAGTGCCAACAAAAGACGATGAAAAATAATGACTGATGTTCATTCAAAAGAAATAAGAAGTTTTAACATGAGCAGAATCAAAGGCAAAGACACCAAGCCGGAGATGTTGGTCAGGAAATTTCTTTTCTCGAATGGAATCAGGTACAGACTGCATGATAAAAAACTACCAGGAAAACCCGACATGGTTTTTCCAAAGTACAAGAAAGTAGTTTTTATACATGGTTGCTTCTGGCACGGACATGAGAATTGCAAATACTTTGTTGTCCCCAAAACCAGAACAGAATGGTGGTTGAATAAAATTAACAGCAACAAAAAGAAAGACATAGAAAGTGTGCATGCATTGAAAAAGCACGGTTGGAAAGTGTTAACAATATGGGAATGTGAATTGAAACCAAATAATAAAGACAGAAAACTAAAATCAATTATCCGAGAATTTAAAAGCAATTGATGAGCAATTTTAACTACATAGACTTATTTGCAGGCGCAGGAGGACTCTCTGAGGGATTTATCAGAGCAGGCTTTGAGCCTATTGCTCATGTTGAGATTGATGAAGCCGCTTGCTATACTTTGAAAACAAGAACTGCTTACCACTATCTCAAATCGGTTAAGAAGTACGACACATATGTTTCATATCTAAAGGGAGAAATTACAAGAAAGGATTTTGTATTCACTTATTCCTTCTGCCTTACTGGATGCAGTTATTAATCTTCCAATTGGTTCAGACTTTAATCCTTCCATTCATAAAACAATTGAAAAGCAAATTCTTGAAAAAGAAGTTGATTTAATTATTGGTGGACCTCCTTGTCAGGCTTATTCATTAGTAGGCAGGGCACGATCAGCAAACGGAATGTCAGGCGATCCTCGCAATTATCTATATGTTCAGTATGCAAAGTATTTGGAAAAATACAATCCCAAAATGTTTGTATTTGAAAATGTGCTTGGGTTGAAATCTGCTAAAGACGGTTTATATCTGCGTAACATGGAAAAACTCTTTTTAAAGAAGGGTTACAACATGAAACTATTTACTGTTGAAGCAAACAACTTTGGAGTACTACAAAACCGAAAACGAATTATAATCATTGGTTGGAAAGAAAACTTATCTGTAACAATTCCAAACCTCGAATCTATCAGAAAGAATGCCGACTGTAAAGTAAAATCACTATTTGCTGATTTGCCGAAAATACAAGCAGGGGAAGGTACGGACAAGTTTTTAAATTATAGAACTAAAACGAACGACTACCTGGATCAAAGTTTTATTCGTAACGGGATTTATATATTAACGCAACACATTGCCCGACCACATACAAAACAGGATAAAGAAATTTATAGGATTGCTGTGGAAAAATGGAACTTTAAAAAAGAACGTTTGAATTATAATGATTTGCCCGAACGATTAAAGACACATCAAAACAGGAGTTCATTTTTTGACCGCTTTAAAGTTGTAGCCGCAGACGAATTACATTCACAAACCGTTGTTGCGCATATCGCAAAGGACGGACATTATTATATTCACCCTGATATTGAACAAAACCGTTCAATAACTGTACGTGAGGCCGCAAGGCTACAATCCTTCCCTGATGATTATTATTTTGAAGGGGTAAAGGAAAGTGCAAATAGAACGGCTTCATTTAAGCAAATTGGTAATGCTGTGCCGCCTTTGATGGCATTTGAGATTGCCCTAATAATGAAAAAAATATTGAAATGTCTATAACGCCAGTCCAAAACGGAAATTCGATATTACGCCCAAGAGCAAGGTTAATAAAAACCATTGGCGAAGAACTTATCAGCAATGATATTGTGGCAATAATTGAATTGGTAAAAAACAGCTATGATGCAAATGCTTCCATCATTTCCATAAATTTTCAAGGTCGGGTTATTGAAGTTGCTGAGGGAAGGAAAACAAAAAGAGTTTTGATAAAACAAGGAAGTTCAATTATTATTTCCGATGACGGAACAGGGATGAACCTTGATACGGTGAAAAGTGCTTGGATGGAACCTGCAACAATCAATAAGAAAAATACAAAAAGGAGTGCTGGAGATAAAAGAAGATACACAGGAGAAAAAGGAATAGGTCGTTTTGCTTCAGCAAAACTTGCTACCTCTCTTGAAATGATTACAAGAACTGCGGAAGACAATGAAATTGTGGTTAAATTTAATTGGGCAGATTTCTCTGACGACAAAAAATATTTGGATGAAGTAAAGTGTTCTTGGGAAGTGAGAGCCGCTAAGGAAATAAAAAAAAGTGGCACAACCTTAAAACTTGCTGAACTCAACAGTGATTGGGATGAAGAAAAGTTAAGAGAACTCCGAATCGCTTTATCAAGACTTATAAATCCGGTTTCACCAATTACTGATTTTTTAATGGACATTCAACTTCCCAAAGAGTTGAATGATATTTCAGGATGGGTAACTTCACCTGAATCATTAAACAAACCCGACTATTACATTAAAGGAAGTGTTGATGCAGAGGGGAAACCCAATATTAAATACTTCTCTAAAAAAGTAGGCAAAGAAGAAGTTTTGAATATCAAGGACTCGGATTTTTCGTTAAGAGAACCAGTTCGTAAGCCAGTTATTGGAGCATTTACATTTGAATTTAGAACATGGAACAGAGATGTAGCAGAAACAAAATCTGCTTTAAAAAATATTAAGAGAGATCTTGATGAATTAGGTGGAATAAGCATTTACAGGGATGATTTTCGTGTGCTACCTTACGGAGAGAAAAAAAATGATTGGCTCCGTTTGGATTTGCGTAGAGTAAACAACCCGACAATGCGATTAAGCAATAATCAAATTGTAGGTTATGTTTCGGTTAGTCTTGATAATAATCCAGATTTAAAAGACCAAAGTAACAGAGAAGGAATTGTAGAAAGCCAAGCATTTACTGACTTAAAAGAAATTATTAAAAACATTCTGAATCAAGTTGAACAGAAACGATACGAAGAAAGACCCAGGGAATCTGACGAAGAACCAAACGAACAAGGATTGTTTAATAATTTTTCGCTTGCACCCGTTGCAGAATTAGTTCGGACTAAACTGCATAATGACAAAGAGGTAATTGAACTTTTGCGAAAACTGAAACCGCAATTCAACAGGGAGTAAAAAAAATTCAAGAAGTATTGTCGCGTTATAGACGACTTTCTACTCTTGGTTTACTCATTGATGTAATTCTTCATGACGGAAATAATTTTCTTGCGACTATTGATACAGAAGCACATTTACTTTCAAAGGAAATGGGGAAAAAGGATTTTGATATGAATGAAGTAAAAGAGCATATCAAAAACATCAATGAAGGAAGAAAAGTGTTGGCTCAATTATTTAAAAGAATTGAACCGTTTGGAGGCAGAAAAAGAGGAAGACCAAAAGATATTATCATTGAAGAAGCGATTGCAAATGTTTTCGCGTTGTATAAAACCGAACTAACCAAACTTAATATTAACTGCAAATTGCCGACATCGCAAAATACAGTGAGAATAGATGATGCAGAGCTGCAAATGATTTTTGTAAATCTCCTTCAAAATTCAATGTATTGGTTGGAAACGATAAAAGAAGAAAGAAAAATTGAAATTTTGGTTGACCGAACGGAAGATGAATTGTCGGTAATTTTTAGTGATAACGGTCCAGGAATAAAAGAAGAACATCTTCAACTAATTTTTGAACCATATTTTACCACAAGACAAGATGGAATTGGTTTAGGGCTTACAATCGTTGGTGAATTAGTAACAGAATATGATGGTGATTTCACTTTAATCGATAACGGGCCTCTTGACGGAGCTACTTTTAAAATAACTTTCAGAAGAAGAATTTAACTATGAATTTGAGAATCCTTTTTATAGAAGATGAAGAAAAAATCCGAACAAACCTTGTTAAGATTTTTAACAATGAAACTATTGGTGGACACACATTAATTGCTGACAGTGCTGAAACATTTGAAATAGGCATAGATAAAATCTCGAAAAGAGATTATGACATTATTATTTTGGATTTATGTAAAGGAGAGCCAAGCGAAGCGAGTGAGAAACCTGGCTTTGATGTTTTAAAACAGGTTCAATCGTTAGCTTTCGTCCCAGTTATTTTTTATTCGGGATTGACAAAGGATTTGGTTGGTTTTGCATCAGAAGTTATTGGAGTTGTTAATAAGGGAGATGGTGTTGAAAAACTTAAATCAGAAATTGAAAGAATCATAACTTCAAAAATTGCATTACTCAAAGGACAAATCTATAATCATTTAAGAGAATCATTGAGGCAATATTTTTGGGAAACGGTTCATGCTGAAAAAAAGGTATTTGAACCAATTAAAAATGACATTTCACTTGGATATTTACTACTTAGAAGATTTTCTAATTCGCTTTCAAAAGAAAACATAAAACAACTTTTAGGAGATGATAAAATAAAAACAGACAAGGCACATCCAATGGAGTTCTACATTTTTCCAGTAAATGCAGACTCGACTAAAGAAGAATATCAAGCCGGAGAAATTTTAGAGAAAGAGGGGCTTTATTATGTTATTCTAACGCCAGATTGTGATTTTGTTTTAAGAAAAGACGGGTCGAGAAAAGCAGATAAAATTTTATTGGCGAACTCTAAAAAATTCAATTCATTACCTGACTTTATTAAATATAGTGAACTGAAAGTTAAACCTAATAAAACAGCGAAAGAAGAAAACGAGCAATTGCCCAATCTAGTAGGCAGATTAAAACAGTGGATGGCTAATAACGCTGGGGAAAAAGATCGCTACTTTTTTCTTCCTTCAACTCCCTTTATAGACAACCTTGTTATAGATTTTCAAGTAAAGTCAATGGTCGATTACAACGATTTGAAATCCTACCAGAGAATAGCAAAACTTGACTTGCCCTATGCTCAATCAATGATTTCAAGTTTTATTCGTTTTTATAACAGAATTGGTTTTCCAGACATTGATTCAGAGTATGTTATTGCAAATCTTAAATAAAATGAAACACTGACACATTTGCAAGCACATTTAAAAACCGCACGACCAAACTCTCATACCAAAGTTTTTAAAAGAGCTTGCAAAGCCAACACACAATGACAGTCAGACTTAACACATTGAATAAGCACGAGAGACAAAACGCCAGGGCATAATCGAGTAGACGGCCGTGAGCCATAAGCCCACGGTGCGCCTCTCACACCACCGAGCGTACGGGTCTCGTACTCGGCGGTTCGTTAATAATCAATACGGTCGCTCTTTCCACCGACCATAGCTATCCTCTACTTTATAAATAGACTAAGCCGAGACTTTCCTATTTTAATTTCAAGAAAACTAACGTTCAGTCCTTCGCTGCCTGTGAGTCCTCCGATTTGTTTGTCGGCTCGTTTCCCGCAACTACTATGACCTCTGCTGACTTCTCCGTTTTACCAATTCGTGATTACGGAGACCTCCCCAGGTAATGGCATCTTCTTTTACCCGATCCCTGCCGTATCTACATACTTACCCTTTTGGTAATCGTCGGGCGTTACAATGATGTGCTTGCTTACCCAAGTAAATATGCCTCTGTATACGGTTCCTGTTCGTCAGTACCGGGTTTTGTAGTCTCGCTTCCTTCACTGCATACCTCACGATAAACCAGCTTGCGACTTACTAATGGTTCGAAGCGTTACCCTCGCCCATAAGGGACTTGCACCCTCTAGATTAATTATTTACCTTTCGGTAAATAAAAGATGCCCATGCTGGGCACACACACGGGTTTGGCAAAAGTGGCGGTTCAGAGCTCCGCAGACACATTTGTGGTTAATCAAACATTAGTTCTCCGCATCAACATTTGTGGTGAAAATCGCCACCTTCGCCAAGCCCGAAACCGTTATAGCGTATAAAAACAAAGTGTGTTTGTGGGTTTAACCTTTGCCGGTATCTCCGGTTCTCCCAGTCAGTTGCTTCTGTTTCCTTTTTTGGCAGTTTCATCTGTTTATATGGGGTCGAATTGCTCTAAGTTCTGACAGCACCCAGCGACTGTTTCTGCAATTTGCCGGGTACTTCTACCAAAGCTTTTATGAATGTTGTTGCATCAAAAAATGGCTAACAGAGAATTGCTTTAACAAAATTCTCCCCGCCCGTTACGGCATCAAAATCTCTTGTCCCTCATCAGGTATTTACGATCATCCAAATCAACCTGCTTTAATTTTGTTGCAATTGCTGATTCCAATTTTTTGTCTCCTGCTGCTATCACTTTGTTTTCACCTGCCATAATCGAGTAGACGGCTCTGCCAGAAACCTGACAGAGTGCGCCTCTCACACCACCGTACGTACGGTTCTCGTATACGGCGGTTCGCAAATTGATGGGTTGAGTTTTGTGTAGATCTCCAGCATGGGGATGTAGCCTTTCTGCTTTAGCCGTTTAACAGTTATGGTAGTATTGAGAATTGGGCTCTGCGCTATGCGCCAGCCTCCTTTTCTTGTTCTGCTCCATGCATAAGCGTGGTCGGCATCCACCCCTAAACGTATCAGGTTTTTCCGTTTACGTTCGGGCTTCTTCCAATCCGTCCAGATGCAATAGCGCAGGCGGTTGCGCAGCCAGCCGTCCACATCCCGCAGTTTACCTAAGATGCCGCCCCCCTTAAAATAGGTGAGCCAGCCCCGGGTGATCTCGTTTATCTTAACGATGCGTTCTGCCAGACTTTTGGGCAACGTTTTCCGCGTCACTGCCTTCAACTTCTCTTTCAGCTTTGCCCATGCTTTTTCTCCTACCGTTGGCTGACATTGCCCTGTTGTTGGGCTTCAGGCTGCGCATTGCTGTGCATGCTTACCCAGTTCAACCAGCCTCTTATGCAATTCGTGCTCCTCGGCACAGACTTTTGCCGCTCGGCTTCCTTCACTGTATTGCTCACGCAAAACCAGCTTGCCGCTTGCTAATCGGCTCAGTACATTAATATCCGACTTGCCGATGAGGGACTTTCACCCTCTAGATTTTATCACTACTTTAGCTGTAGCAATGGGAGTGCATGCAAGGCACACACAGCAAATTTGCACAAAAATGGCCGACGGTGGTTCACGTTAATTCATTCGTTAATTATTTAATTTAGTGCGGTACGACAATGGTTCTGCAAGCAATGCCATTTCTGCACAAATTTTCAAACCGTCAAACTGTCTGAAAACCTCTGTCCAGTTTTCCACACTAAAAGAATAAGTTTTTGCAGTTTTAAGCTGTTGTTTTGGTGTTTTCAAGTATGAAATTCATCACCGGAAAAGATAGGAACCAGACCGAGTTCTTCTGTTTGGAACAGGCCATAAGCCAGGACAACGGGGTCCGTCTGATTGACCTCTTTGTGAATGCTATCAAATTAGCAGATCATGGTTTTGACATGAACTACATAGATAACGGCAGACCAGCCTATCATCCCTCAGACCTGCTCAAACTCTATATTTATGGCTACCTCAACCGCATCCGTCCTTCACGGGCTTTGGAAAAAGAATGCAGACGCAACATCGAGCTGATGTGGCTGATGAAAGGATTGGTCCCCGACCATGACACCATCGCTAACTTTAGGAAAGAACATCCAAAAGCCATCCGTAAGATATTCCATACCACCGTTTCACTGGCCAAGAACTTCGATCTTATCGGTGGCAAACCCCTGAGCACTAAGCTCAGGGCCCAGAACTCCAAGAAGAACAATTTCAATGCTGCCAAGATTGAAAGACATATCGCCTATATTGATGTTAAACTGGATGAACATAACCAGCTTCTTGCTGCTCAGGACAATGATACAGACCGAACAACAAAAGTGCAGATCGAGCAAAAGATAGCTAAACGCCAGAACCAGAAAAACAGATATCAAAGCTTCCAGAAAACTTTGGATGAAACCGGGGAACCTCAAATATCTACCTCCGACCCTGACAGCGGGCAACTCATCACCCGTAACAATATAACCGAGGTAGCTTACAATATCCAAAGTACCGTGGATGCCAAGCATTGCCTAGCGATAGATTATAGAGTGACCAACCAGAATGACAGCAAAGCGGTGGGCAACATGGTGCGCAGGGCAAAAACAATATTAGGGGCTAATGATTTTACCATCCTGTATGACAAAGGTTACCACACCGGTAATGAGTTCGATTATGCCCATAAACAAGGTGTGCAAGTGATGGTGGCTATTCCTGAAGTCGCCTCTCATGCCCCGGATATGGCTTTTGATGTCGCTAATTTTATTTACGACCAGTTAGATGACAGTTGCATCTGTCCTGCTAAAGAAACTTTGACCACCAATGGCAGATGGTATTTCAAAAAGCATGGCAAGACCACCAATCGGATGAAGCACTATAAAACCAAAGCTTGCCATTCATGCCCCTATTTTGAGCGTTGCACCAAAAACAAAGCGGGCGGACTGATCGAGCGGACGGAACACGCGGAGGTCATCGAAGCAAACAAAACCAGGATAGAACTCAACAAGGAGCTTTACCGAAAGCGGCAGGCCATTGTAGAACATCCTTATGGCATCATCAAAAGGCAATGGGGTTTCTATTACATCATGGCCAAGAAGACCCTCAAACATGCCTCGGCTGATGTAGGGTTGATCTTCACGGTCTTCAACTTGCGCCGAATATTCAATACCATTGCCCATGATCTGCTTAGAAAGTACCTAATGGGGCTTGCCTGTCTTTTCTCGGTCGTGGGGCCTTATTTTAAGTGCTCATACGCTTTCGTTTATTTGGTGTTTGATAAGGTCATTCAGAAAATGGATCGCTTTTTTATGCCTGTAAATCGTTTATATTTACGTTGTGATCACGTAGGTTTAAGAATTAATTTGGGTTTTTAGACAAACTGGCGTTGTAGGTAATGCTCTGACAACGGAACTGCAAGAAATAAAGAAATCCACTATTGCATTTTGTTACCTTGTTAGCTAACTTTGACTTGTGGAACAAAAATTTATTAGAGAAATATTTTATTACAAAAACTATTATCTCGACTTCTTTAATAGCCTTAAACCAGAAGTTAAGAAAAAACTGAACTGGACTTTGCAATTATTGTCTACAATAGACAGAGTTCCTGAAAAATATTTTAAGCATGTGACTGGTTCTTCTGGGATTTTTGAAATTCGGGTTGAATTGGGTTCAGATATTTTTAGAATTTTCTCATTCTTCGACAAAGGAAAATTGATTATTCTACTGAACGGTTTTCAAAAGAAATCTCAAAAGACACCTAAGAACGAACTAAAACTTGCAGAAAAACTTAAAAAACAATATTTCGATGAAATTGGAGATTCATGAATTCCATAACTTTTAAATAAAAAGCAATGAATAAAAAGACTAATAATAACCTTACTTCATTTTCCGACCATTTGAACGAACAATATGGGAAAATAGGAACTGAAACTCGAGAAGCTTACGAAGAAGGCTTTGAAGCTTTTAGACTTGGCGTAATGATTCAAAAACTTCGTAAAGGCCAAGGTCTGACACAAGAGCAATTAGCTGAAAAATGTGGTACGACCAAGACCTATATTTCAAGGATTGAAAATAATGCAAGCGACATCAGACTTTCAACATTAATGAGAATTGTACGTGAAGGTTTGGGCGGACATCTTAAATTAAGCGTAGATATCTAGAATGGCAAACAACACTGCCTATAATCGAGTAGACGACCCTGCCAGAAACCTGACAGAGTGCGCCTCTCACACCACCGTACGTGCGGGTCTCGTATACGGCGGTTCGTAGACTGACGGGTTGAGTTTTGTGTAGATCTCCAACATTGGGATGTAGCCTTTCTGCTTTAGCCGTTTAACAGTGGTGGTCGTATCAAGAATCGGGCTCTGCGCTATGCGCCATCCCCCTTTCCTTGTCCTGCTCCATGCATAAGCATGGTCGGCATCCACCCCTAAACGTATCAGGTTTTTCCGTTTACGTTCGGGCTTCTTCCAATCCGTCCAGGTGCAATAGCGCAGGCGGTTGCGCAGCCAGCCGCCCACATCCCGCAGTTTACCTAAGATGCCGCCCCCCTTAAAATAGGTGAGCCAGCCCCGGGTGATCTCGTTTATCTTAACGATGCGTTCTGCCAGACTTTTGGGCAACGTTTTCCGCGTCACTGCCTTCAACTTCTCTTTCAGCTTTGCCCATGCTTTTTCTCCTACCGTTGGCTGACATTGCCCTTTTGCCCCTTTTTGGTACGTGGGTGCAAACGTAAAGCCCAGTATCGTAAACTTCACCGGTCTTACTATCCCGCTCTTTGACTTGTTCACTTTCAGCTTTAGCTTGTTTACCAAGTATCTGGTAATGGCTTTGCCTGCCAGTTTCGCATCAGAGGGGATTCTGCAATAGATACTGAAATCATCGGCATAGCGCACAGATCTTAGCTTTCTCCTTTCCAGTTCTTTATCCAGCTCATTGAGCAGGATATTGGAAAGTAGTGGACTTAACGGACTGCCTTGGGGCACTCCTTTTCTTCGTTTCACCAATCTGCCTTTGATCTGTGTCGGGGCCCGTAACCATTTACGGGTTAACCGTAGCATAACAGGGCATTTTACCTTGCGGTAGATCAGGTTCAGTAGCAGGCAATGGTCTACCCCGTCAAAGAATGTCTCTAAATCGATAGCCACGATGTGGCTATAACCTCCATGAATGTTGCCCAGTGCTTTCCCCACTGCTGTCCTAGCATTTTTGTAGGGCCTGAGACCATAGCTGTTCCCATGGAGTTCACACTCGGACTTCGGCATCAGAACCTGTGAGACAGCTTGTTGGAGCACACGGTCTACAACCGTGGGAACACCCAATAATCGAAGTTTTCCTCCGCCTTTGGGTATCTCCACTCCCAGAATTGGTTGTGGCAGGCACCTGTTCCCTTTTATTGTTTCCAGTGGTGCTTCCCTATGTTTCTGTACATAGGCTTTCAGGTCGGTGGTTTGTAAACCATCGATGCCCGCACTTCCCTTATTGGCCATTACCTGTTGCAATGCCTTCTGCAGGTTTTGGGGGCGTAATACTTGTGCAATCAATTCTCTCTGCTTTTTGTTCTACACTTCAGTTCTTCCTGTTCCGCTTCCACGGGGCTATCGCTTGCGCAATCCCCCCGTGGATTAAGAACCAGTTTACGTTCGGTCCTTCCTTGTTTGTGAGGCCTGTGCCGTTTGTTGGCACCTCGTTGCCCCAAGCACCATGACCTCTGCTGACTTCTCCTTTTCGCTAGACTCGTGGCCAAGGGGACCTCCCTCGGTAAGCACTCCCTCTTTCCGTCTATTCCCGACGCATCTACTGGTCAAACTGTATTGGGCTTCAGGCTGCGCATTGCTGTGCATGCTTACCCAGTTCAACCAGCCTCTTATGCAATTCGTGCTCCTCGGCACAGACTTTTGCCGCTCGGCTTCCTTCACTGTATTGCTCACGCAAAACCAGCTTGCCGCTTGCTAATCGGCTCAGTACATTAATATCCGACTTGCCGATGAGGGACTTTCACCCTCTAGATTTTATCACTACTTTAGCTGTAGCAATGGGAGTGCATGCAAGGCACACACAGCACCTACCCAAAAGTGGCGGCTCAATGGTTAAATGAAGCTTTGTGCTTCGTATCAAAGTTTGTGCTTGGTTGACAGTGAAGTGCTTCGAAATCCGCTTCTTCGCCAAGCGCCAAAACGTTGGTGGCAATGCTAACGACTGACTGTGCTAAACTGTAAGTAACCACAATGAACAAATTCTTTTACAAGCAAAACGAGTTAATGCCTGAATTGGCAGGAGGGAAAGCTCAAGGCTTATGCAATTTGTATCGGCAAAGATTTCGTGTTCCGGAGTTCTATGTTTTTCCTAATCAATCTTTGCAAAACATTTTGGAAGCATTAACCGAATGGAATGCACAAATTAACCCTAACGAAAATGCATTATGGGCAGTGCGTTCAAGTGCAAATGTGGAAGACGGAAAAGAAAAATCGTATGCAGGTTTATTTTCATCAGTTCTCAATTGCAATCTTAGCGAATTGCCGCAAGCTTTTGCAGAAGTAGCACAAAGTTTTGAAAAAATTAGAAATTCTAATTACCACATCGAAAATGAACTAAACGGAAATATCATTTTGCAAAAAATGATAAATCCTGCAATTTCGGGCGTTGGTTTTTCGGTAAATCCTATAAACTATGAAAGTGGAAATCCTGTAATCAATATTCTTCCCGGACTTGGCACACACTTGGTTTCAGGCGAAGAAAATGCCTTGATGATTGAACTTTTACCAAATGGCGAAACGATTATTTTATCCGACACAGAATTATTTCACGGCAAAATATTCTTAAACGGAAAATCTTCTGAAGTTTCCATTTCGAAAAATGAATTGTTTCAAAACATAAAACCTTTTTTACCTGAATTGCGAAATGCTTTACTGCACTTGGAAAAAACAAACGATTTTCCAGTGGATACCGAATTTGTGATTTCAGAAAATAAACTTTATTGGCTACAAGTTCGTCCAATTACGCAGTTTTTTCCAAATAAAAATTATGCAGTATGGGATAATTCAAACCTATCGGTTAATTATCCTGGAATTGTTTTGCCATCTACAAGTTCGTTTGTTCAACACGAGTACAGGAATGCGTACAAGCAAATGTTTGTCTTTTTAGGTGCAGGAAAATCGTTTTTTAAATACAACGAGCAGCGTTTAGAAAATATGGTAGGCAATATAAACGGAGCATTGTACTATAATATTACGGTATGGCAACAATTATTGTATCAAATGCCTTTCGGGAAAAAAACAAGCCAACTAATCGCTAGAACGCTCGGTGCTGATGAAGCGAAATTTGAAAAACCAACACACAAAGCCTCCTTTTTTGTTTACGTAAAATTTTTGTTCTTTCTTATTAAGGGTGTTTTGCTTTTTCCGTATTACAAAAGCAAATACCTAAAATTTTTTAATCAAGCACTACATACTTTCGATGCTGAAAAACTACAAAATAAAACGCATAATGAATTGATCTCAGAATTTAAACGACTGGAAATTTTACTTACACATCATTGGTTTCCACCAATGTTAAACGGCTTTTACACGATGCTTAGCTACAACGGAATGAAAAAAGTTTTGTTACGTTCACGTTTGCAAAACCAATATCCCAATCTATTAAATGATACTCTTTCGGGAAGCAAAGAAAAGGTTATTTCTGTTGAAATTGTTAGAAGCCTGCAACAACTTTTAGTAGCAATTGATGAAAACGGCGAAGTCAAAAAATTGATCTTAGAAAGTAATTCCGGAACAGCACTTCAAATTCTTCCGCAAGATTTTCCTGAAATCTACATGCAAATTACCCGACACATAGAACTATACGGAGAGCGTTGTGAAGAGGGTGAACTAAAATTGGAAACGATAAATTACCGCGAAGATGAAAGTCGTTTTATCGATTTTTTGCGCATCAATTTGAAAATCTTTGTACCACCTCAAAAACAATTTTCGCAAGCGAATTACAAAGAAATTATCTGTAAGCAATATCGGTTCAATTTTCTGAAAAAATGGTTTTTGTGTCTTGGAATCGAATACACTATTAAAAGAGTGCGTGACAGAGAAAATTTCCGATTCATCAGAACTAAATCTTTTCATTTGGCCCGACAAATTTTCAGAGCGGTAGATAAACGTTTATTGGCTGAAGGGAATATTGAAAACTACAACGACTCTTTATGCTTAACCTTAGAAGAATTGTGCGACATTTCGCAAAAAAGTAACTACATTTCAATTATTGGTGAAAGAAAAAAAATGTATGAAACGTATCGTACAACAGTACGCGCAGATCGCTATTATGAAACCAATGGAAACTATTTTCCCATGCAGAAACAAACGAATTTTGAAAATGGCGAATTACGTGGAATAGGATGCAGTAGCGGTATTGTACAAGGTGAAGTGTTGTTGGTAAACGAAAATAATGCACAAACGATTGACGCGACCGGAAAGATTTTAGTTGCAAAATATTTTGAACCCGGTTGGATAGGTTTGTTTGTAAGAGCTTGTGGATTAATTTCTGAGAAAGGAAGTTTACTTTCACATACAGCGATACTTTGTCGCGAAATGAAAATTCCAGCTATTGTAGGTGCAAAAAATAGTTTAGAACAATTACAAGATGGCGAGCTAGTAAGAATGGATGGAGCAAGTGGGGAAATTAAAAAACTAAACGAATGAATTTTTTTAAGCTAACAGCGTTACTAAGCCATGTAGATATTAGTGAACAAGAAGTTTCTTTTTGCCGTGAAACCCTGAAAAAAATACACAATGATTTGCAAACTCAAGACCGCTTTTTTGATTATTGCAAAACTTGGAAAATGGCGGCTTGGGTAAATGGACAGTTGAAAAAGCATCATTTGACTCCTTTACTTTTACAGCAAACAATCAAACAATTTGAAGAGTTTCATCAAAAAATCATCCACGAAAATGAAGGTCGAAATCATGTGGCCCGTCTGTTTCTCAAGATTTTTCACGAAGAAAATATTGATGTTATTATTTTGAAAGGGAATCTTTTTGCTCACACGGTTTATCACGATGTGGGTTACAAAAAAATGAATGATTTTGATTTGCTCATCAAACAAGAAGATTGGTTGAAGGTGCAAAATATCTACTTTGATTTGGGGTTTATTCCAATGGGCTTTGGATGGGGTGGTGAAAAACAAAAACCAGCTAAATTTAGTCATGTCGCTATTCCATTTATCAGTGCCGATTTCAAATGTATTATCGGAACACAATGGGGACTAAAATCGCCAACAGCTCCTTATAAAATAATTATTGACGAAGCGTGGAAAACATCGCTTCCATTCATTTTTCAAGGCCTTCCGTGCAAACAACTTTCGCCCGAATACAATGCCCTGCATTTGATTTTGCATCTCGGAATTTATAAATGTGGCATACGCGATTGCATGGACATTTACAATTTATTCAGTGTAAACAAACCAGATGAAAACAAACTTTTTTCTTTGTTAGAACAATCAAATGCCATTGAAAAAGCAAGCTTCGCCTTTGAAATGGCTAATTTATGTTCCGATAGGATTTCGAAAAAATTTAGGCTACGGCTAAATGTAAATCCTAAAAGCTTTATTGGAAGAAGAGTTACGAAGCGAAAAAAAATGCATGTAGAAACAGAGGATTTTCAATTATCATACAACGATTATTTTCAGGACATAGAAAAAAATGTTTTGTACCTGAATATTTTTCCGCTGTTTCATCAACGTATTTACTTTTACGCAAAAATTTTGCGCTTAATTTTTGTCCCAGACAAAGAACATTGTTTGAAATTTATTGACAAGCCACATGAGCCAACTTTATTAAATCGAATAAAAGGCCGAATTGCAGGACCTTATTTTACGTTCAGTATGATTGCGCAAGAAATCGGTAGAAAAGTAACAGCATTATTATTCATAAAATTATTTTTTGATGTGTTGATTTCGCCCGTAAATTACATTATACCGCGTGAATCGTATTTTGATTATTTACGCAAAAAAAATATTGATCCCGAACAAATAAAAAAAGCAGTACGCAATGTGCAATAGCCAAACTCAACTCATTTGTGTTACCGGAGCCGACGGCTCAGGAAAATCTACACTGATTGAAAAATTAACACATCAATTTCCAAATGCTGTGGAATGTAATATTTGGGCGGCCTTCTCCAATCCCGACATTCATTTGTTTACTTCAAAGCTGGACATTGACGATTATTTATGTGCACTTACGCCTAATTCACGTGCTCTATTTTTGGCTCACGCAATTTGTTTTTCGATTGAAAAAGCAAAACAAACACAGGCAAAACACATTCTCATCAATGCCTATTTCTATAAATATTTCAGCTCGGAGCTCTGTTTGGGTGCGGATGAAAAATTGATCACCAATTTAATTTCGTTTTTTCCGAAGGTAGATAAAACTATTTTTCTGAAACTCTCTCCCGAAGAAGTTGTCTTACGAAAAACAAATTATTCGCGCTATGAATGTGGCTGTAAACAAGCAACCCAAGCAGAATTTATTACATTTCAAAATCGTTGTGCACCGATATTGGAAAAATTTATTCAACCTCATTGGTTATTATTGAACGCAGAAGAAAATCCCGAGGTGTTGTGTGAAAAAGCTAAAGAATTTATCTTACAAAAATGAAAGTGATTCTCATTAAAGGCGTAGACGGTTGTGGTAAAAGCACTATTTTTGAGCGATTAAAAAGCGAAATAAAATCAGAGATCGCTTTATTGTGTGTCCCACAATTTGATTTAGACATTTTAGCTGCTGACCAAAAAATATTACAACACGCACAGGTATTAAATCAGATGAGTTATGACGCCGACAAAAATGAACAAAGTGTAATGAAAGCCTTGTCTTTGTTCGGCTCTATGTTATTATTCCATCGCGTAAAAAATTTGATTACAACACCCGAAACCAAAATTTTGTTTTGTGAACGACACCCATTAATTGATGCTCGCGTATACGCTTCGTTTTATGCTAAAAAAATAAGTACGGCGTCAATTTCAGATAACCAAATGAAAAGTATAGAAGAAAAGTACAAAAGCACCTTTTCTTTTTTAGGTTCGTTATTGCCCAATTTTAAAGGGAATGTAGTGAAAGAAATTTTTAGGGTAATAGAAAATTACTTCGGAAAAACACAAGCCGATTTTACAGAAACCGCTAAGTTATTTCATGTTTCCTTACCTGAACAAATTTTTTATTTAAACGCATCCGCAACAATTTTGTACGATCGCATTTCACAACGCAAAAAGTTAGAACCTCATGAAACCCTGTCAACTTTAGATTTAATGCAAAACGAATACAGAAACGTTTTAAATGAATTACCGAAACAAGTAAATGTTTCGTTGGTTGATGCTTCATCGTTCGAACAATTAGATTTATTCTATAAACAATTATTAAGCGAAACAATAAGTTTATGAAAGAATATCCTGTTGTTCCCGGAAGAGGCTTGGTTACGCCCGCAGCTACAAAACAACGTTTACATTTTTTGACAGAACACGGCTACGACATTGAAGAAATAATTCGAACAGGTTTATCACACTACGAAGTACGCAATAAAATTGAATCTTACATAGGTTCGGTTGAATTACCGTTAGGTTTGGTTGGTCCGTTATTGATTCATATTAAAAACAAAAAAGAATTTGTTTATACCGCTGTTGCCACTTTGGAGGGGGCATTGGCTGCAAGTATGAATCGCGGGGCAAAAGCAGCAAGTTTAAGCGGTGGAATTTCCACAAAGTTTGTTCATCAAAAAATGAGCCGTTGCCCGACGTTTATTTTTGAAAAAGAAAATCACGCAGAAGAATTTTCGCAATGGCTTAATCAAAAGTTTAATAAAATAAAAAAAGTAGCCGAGCAACATTCTAATCATGCAAAATTGATTTCAATTGAGCCTGTAATTGCTGAAAACCTTGTTCACACTCGTTTTTATTACAACACTGGCGATGCGGCAGGACAAAATATGACCACAACTTGTACATGGCATGCTATGTTGTGGATAATAAAAACATTTGAAGCAGACACAAAAATTTCAGTACAGCATTCCATTATTGAAGGCAACGGTTCATCCGACAAAAAAGTGTCAAATCGTTCGGCTACGGTTGGGCGTGGCATTCATGTAACAGCAACATGTTTATTACGCGAAGAAGTCATCCAAAAAGTATTACGCACAAGTTCCGAGGACTTATTACGCTATTTTTCACCCTCACAAGCATTGGCTGCACAAGACGGAATGTTTTCATACAACATCAACGCTTCAAATGCTGTAGCCTCAATCTTTGCAGCCACAGGACAAGATTTGGGGTGTATACATGAATCCTCGGTTGCGTTTTTACATTTGGAAAAACACGAACAGGGTTTATACTTATCGTTAAAAATGCCTTGTTTGGTAGTAGGTACAGTTGGCGGTGGAACTGCTTTACCAAAACAAAACGAAGTCTTGAAACTGATGAATTGTGCAGGTAAAGGAAAAGTAGAACGCTTTGCACAATACATTGCTGCATTTGCTCTAGCACTCGAAATTTCAACTTATTCGGCAATTGTCAGTGGTGAGTTTGCTAAAGCACATGAAAAGTTAGGGCGTAACAAACCCATTGCCTGGCTCACTCGTAACGAATTAAACGAAACCTTAATTAATCAAATTTTAAAAAAATACCATCCGGAAATGTTTCCTGCTGTAGTTCATTTTCAGCAGGAAGAAACAGATAATGGTATTTTAACCAATTTGGCAGCACGAACCAACAATAAGCTGCTCGGATTTTTCCCGCTTCATGCGCAAACAAAAAAACAAAATTACTTTTTGATGCTAAAATCAAAAGCTACAGATAACGATGTTATTAAAGGTTTGCACACCTTTGCAGCTTCTATTGACACTGAACTTTCTGATGTTTTGTATCGTTACAGAAATGCCACAGAATATGCCGATTGTCATTTAAAAGAAAGCTTACTTTACGAAAATTTACACCAAAATAATTTTGATTGCACGCCCCGTTATTTCGGGAAATATGAAGACATAAATAGAGAAATTTTTTTGTTGCTCATCGAATTTTTAAAGAGCTCTGAAATGAAATTGTTCAACAGCGAGAATACACCTGAAAAATGGACACAGCAAGATATTTTGAACGCAATAAAAAGTATTACGGAAGTACATCAGTTCTACGAAAAACATAATTTATCGGAACAACTTTTCCCAATGTTTGAACCCAAAAAAGGAAAGGAATTATATACAAAACTGATTTCAATTTTGATCAGGGAAGAAGATGATGTGAATCGAAAAAAGCAGTTTTCCCAATTAAATAATTTTCTTTCGGAAATAGCTGAAAACAACGCACTTAGTTTTCTTCCCTTGACTATTATCCATAGTGATTTTAACCCGCGAAATGTGGCAATTCGTGCTAACGGAAAACCCTGCATTTATGATTGGGAACTTGCCGTGAAAAATATTCCGCACCGTGACATTGTAGAATTTTTAGCTTTTACATTAGCAGAAATAAACGAAAAAAATCTATTGTTCTATTTAAACCATCATGCTGCATTGTGGAACAAAAATTTGAACGAGAACAATTGGCTATACGCCTACGAACATGCCATAAAAGAATTTTTGGTTTGCCGATTGGCGTTTTATAAAGTCTCAGAAATTTTGATGAAATTAAAATTTCCCGACCGTGTAATGAAAAACTGTTTCGAAATGTTAGGTATTTTGAAAAAAGTAAGAGCCGAATAAAGATGAAAAGATATTTATTTCTCTTCTTAGGGCTTGTGTTTCTGGTTCTTGCTTACATTGGTGTTTTATTGCCAGGTGTTCCCGCTATTCCGTTTATTTTATTGGCGGCTTGGTGTTTTTCCCTTAGTTCAGAGAAATTGAAACAATATTTGACGCAAGGAAAGGATCACCAGAAGGTGACGAATTTGAGGTGTTAGGAATTTTGATTGAGAAGTACGAAGACGAACATTTCCAAGTTGGATTTCCTGACCCAATTGAAGCTATTAAATTCCGAATGGAACAACTTGGATACAATCAGACAGACCTTGCTAATGTGGTTGGTCTGAAAAGCCGAGCTAGCGAAATTCTAAGCAAAAAACGAAAATTGACATTGGATATGTTCGACTGTTGCATGACCATTTGAAAATTCCGACAGAGGTGTTAATACAGACTTATAAATTGACAAAGCCCAGCCATTAATCGAGTAGTGTTCTACCTGACTTGAAACTTTCCCGCATTTTTCTTCGTTCAAAGTGAGTTCGAAAGGTTAACCACGAACGCCCAACACGGTGTAGTAGGAAATCAGTGCCATTTTGTGGGCACAAATTAAACCTGCAAAAAATCAAATCATCTAAAAGCCTCAAAAGTAAAATTTTATATACGGACACCTGTCTTAGAAAATTCTTGTATATTCAATGCTCAGCGATTAGATTTAGGTTTTAGGCAGACTGCCTTTAGCGGTAATGGGGCGACACACCCTACGAGCTAACCAGTTTTGACAATATCAGATTTGACTACCACAAAGCAAGATTTAGACACTTATACCTTTTTATTCATTCCGAACTTTGCATTGACAAAATTAAGAAAAGATGAATAAAATATTAGTAACAGGGGCAACAGGACACCTTGGTAGTTCAGTAGTTAAAACATTGTTGAAAAAAATCTCTTCAAATCAAATTTCTGTTCTCACCCGGAACGAAGAAAAACGGGCAGAATTTCAAGCTAAGGGATTTAACGGCTTTTTGGGTAGTTATGATCATGTTACTTCTCTTGAAAATGCAATGGATGGAGTGGATACGGTGTTACTCATCTCATCGGGCGACCAAGGCGATAGAATGCAAGAACATAAAAATGTAATAGATACAGCCAAGAAAAAGGGTATAAAAAATATTGCCTATACCAGCAGATGTTTAAAAGACAGAAGCACGTTGGCAAATAAATTAATGGTTGAACATTTTCAAACAGAAGATTACATCATAGCAAGCGGGCTGCAATACACTTTTTTCAGAAACATTCTATATATGGACGCTATTCCACAATTTATTGGTGGCAATATAGCTTTAGAGAAAGGAATATTTTTGCCCGCAGGTGACGGAAAAGTGTCCTTTGCATTGCGAAGCGAGATGGGTGAGGCAATGGCAAATGTTTTGTTGAAAGCGGAAAGCGAAAATAAAATCTACAATTTTACGGGTAATAAAGCTTATTCATTCTATGACATCGCAACTGAGCTTTCAGAGCTTTCAGGCAAAGAGGTGAAATATACCCATGTTAACGCTGATGTGTTTGCAGGAATGATGAAACAAAGAAATTTACTGGAGCCAGTAATTCAAAAAATAGTGGATTTCATTACCGACATCAAACACAACCAGGAAGCACAAATTTTTAACGACCTCGAAATTGAATTGGGAAGAAAGCCAACGAGTTTAAAGGAAGGTCTAAAGCAATTATTTCAATTATAAAAAATGAAACTATTATTAAAGTTAGAAGAAATTGCTATATTCCTATTTTGTTTATTTCTATTCAATAAATTAAACTTTACCTGGTGGTGGTTTCCTGCACTTTTACTATTGCCAGATATTGGAATCCTAGGTTACATTATCAACCCTAAAATTGGAGCTTTCACTTACAACCTGTTACACCATCGTTTTATAGCATCATTAGTTGCAATATATGCTTTAAGTTGTGGCAATGAATATTGGAAATTAGCAGCAATAATTTTGTTTGCTCATATTTCATTTGATAGAGCATTAGGTTATGGCTTGAAATATAAAGACAGTTTTAGTAATACCCATTTGGGCGTAATCGGAAAAAAATAATTTTCAATCTAACAAATAAAAAAATGAACTTAAATAATAATACAATTCTAATTACTGGCGGAACAAGTGGTTTTGGGCTTGAATTTACCAAACAATTGCTTGCGTTGGGAAACACCGTTATGATAACTGGAAGAAACCAAACTAAATTGGACGAAACTAAAAAGCTATTTCCTAAGGTTCATACCTTTCAAAGTGATGTAAGTAATCACCAAGCGATAGTTGAACTTTACGAAAAAATAATCGTTCAATTTCCAAACCTGAATATACTCATCAATAATGCAGGAGAAATGCGGAAAATAAACTTGCACGATACTCACATTGGCTTAGAAGATATTACCAAAGAAATTGATATTAATTTGTCAGGCCCTATAAGAATGGTACAACAATTTTTACCACATCTCAAAAAACAAAAGAATGCCGCTATCCTCAACGTAACATCGGGGCTTGCACTTATTCCATTTCCCATTTCGCCCATTTATGGAGCTACAAAATCCGGGCTTCGTTCCTATACAAAATCCTTACGGATACAGTTGAAAAATACCGGTATCCAGGTATTTGAGTTGGTAGCACCAGGAGCAAAAACGCCATTGAACGATAAATTTGCCGAAGATGTAGATAGCAAAACGCTTATGGATGCTGATAAATTGGTGGCAGCAGCAATAAAAGGCTTTGAAAAGAACCAACTTGAAATATATCCCGGTGCTGCAAGAGCGATAAAAATAGTGAGCAGAATAGCGCCAAATTTTTTATTGAAGCAGTTAAGTAAACCTGTGGATAAATTGATAAATTCCTAAACCATGTTTACTCAAAATATAAAGAGTATAAGCCAGTATCATCAGTTGATGGAACTGCCCAAACCAGAACATCCGTCAATCAGTCTGATTGATTTTGAATCCATCAAAAAACAACCGCCCGAAGGAAAAATAAATCTCACACTCGATTTTTATTCCATCTCACTCAAAAGAAATTTCAATGGCAAACTTCGCTATGGGCAACAAGCCTATGATTTTGATGAGGGCATTTTTTCTTTCATAGGGCCAAAACAGGTGTTGAGTGTGGAAATTGAAAAAGGAGTTGAACTAAAACATTCGGGTTGGCTTTTATTGATTCACCCAGATTTTCTTTGGGGAACTGCCTTGGCAAAAAAAATAAAACAATACGAATTTTTTAGTTATGCCGTAAATGAGGCTTTGTTTCTATCTGCAAAAGAAGAAGACAAAATCACAGCCATTATGCAGAACATTGAGCAGGAATATCATTCGAATATTGACAATTTCAGCCAAAACGTAATTATTGCACAACTCGAATTGCTGCTTACTTATGCCGATAGATTTTATCACCGACAGTTTATCACCAGAAAAATTGCCAACCATAGAATTTTAAATCAGCTGGACATTTTGCTCTCCCAATATTTCAATAGCGATGAGTTAACAAATAAAGGAATTCCAACAGTGGAGTTCATTGCCGACAATTTGCATATTTCAGCTAATTACCTAAGCCGCTTGCTTCAACTATTGACAGGACAAAGTACCAAACAATTCATTCACGACAAGCTGATTGAATTGGCAAAAGAAAAGCTATCAACGACAGATTTGTCGGTAAACGAAATTGCGTATAGCTTAGGTTTTGAACATCCTCAATCATTCAGCAAGTTGTTTAAGAGTAAGACAAATTTTTCGCCAATAGAATTTAGGCAATCATTTAATTGACAGATATTTGCAAAAGACCAGCCACCAATTACATTTAATTGAATATCCGTAAAGCTTCATAAGGATGATTAAACCGTTAAAACGGTTTCAATTGCAAATCAAATATAGCCCATGGTTTAAAACATGGGCTATATGAAACAGGAATTTTAATGGATTTATCCATTTCTCTATCTCTTGTTGGTTTTATGATAAATTAAGGACATTCAGATATTTAATTATTTTGAAAGAGAATCCACTATTTTTTTAATAAAAATTCAAAGTATTTTCCTCCATCTAACCCTATCATTTCCCAATTTAACCCTCCACCACCTTCGCATAAATTTGAGTGGTACTCACTTTCGTATGTCCAAGCATTTTACTGATAGACTCAATCGGAACGCCATCTGTAAGCGTAATGGTAGTAGCAAAAGTGTGCCTAGCGATCTGAAATGTAAGTGGCTTAGTAATTTCGCATACAAGGGCAATCTCTTTTAATATAACTGTTCAGTTTCTGATTAGAATAGATTGGCAGTAGCTTCTCAGCGGCAAGGCATCTTGGATATTCCCTGTATTTTTCAATGATAGCTATAGCTTTGGGTAGTAAAAGAACGGTAACTGGCGTATTGGTTTTTTAGTAGTCCAAAAGTCGGATTATCAGAACCGGGTAACCTCTCCTATTACAATCAGGGCAGGATGGGAGATTTGATGTTCAAGTGCTAATTGCTGTAAATCCTTCAAAGAACCCTTCACCATTTTCATATGCGGCAGAGACGCATGCTGTATCAAAGCTGCAGGCGTATGCGCTTTCCCACAATTCACACTCTCCTGAATGATGAATGGAAGATTCTTCATTCCCATGTAAATAACTAAGGTGGTTTTACTTTGCAGGGCCAGCCGGATATCCCTGGATAAACTTCCATCCTTTTTTGTACCGGTGATGATCCATAAACCTTCACTCACCCCCCGGTGTGTGAGTGGGATGTCACATAAACCAATGGCCAGCATGCTGGTAATGCCCGGCACATAACTCGCCTTTATTCCGTGTGCTCTTGCAAACCGGATCTCTTCCATTCCTCTTCCGAAGATGAAGGGATCCCCTCCCTTAAGCCTCACCACCAAGGCATGCCTTTGCGCATAGGTTCGGATCAATTCGTGAATGTTCTCCTGAGAAGTGTACGTTTGATAAGGGGTTTTACCTACGTACACCAATTCACAACCCGTCTTTGCATGATCCAATAAGACCTTATTCGCCAGATTATCATACAGGATCACATCTGCCCGCTGTATGGCTTTTAACGCTTTTAAAGTGATCAGCTCGGGATCACCCGGTCCTGCACCAACAATAATGAGTTCTGAATTCAGCATTTTTTATGTTTTTTACCAAAAAAATGGACCCTTACATGATTTACTTTTATACTTTTCTGTGTTTTCTATTAAAATTATATCAAAAAACACTATTTATTTAAGTAAAAAAATGAAATAATATTAAAAATGAGACAAAATGATCAAAAAATATTACTTGAATAATGTTTATATGTAAATTTATAAAAAATAAAGTCTATATAATCTGTTTTAAATCATATTAAAATTAAAATGATCAGAAAATATAAGATTTAATGGATTTAAATCATCTGTTTTATTAAAAAACATAAAATGAACAAGAAAAATATCGTTGTAATTGGCAATGGAATGGTCGGTTATAAATTTTGTGAAAAACTAGTGGCTAAAACAGATGAATACAACATCATTGTTTTCGGAGAAGAGCCCAGAAGAGCTTATGACAGGGTTCATTTGAGTGAATATTTTAACGGAAAAGATGCAGAGGATTTAAGCATGTCCTCCTCAAACTGGTACAGCGACCATGGTATCTTGCTTTATTTGGGTGATCCAATACTCGAAATCAACAGAACCGCCAAAACCGTCCATTCACAAAAAGGGGTGGTACAAAATTATGATTATGTGGTTTTGGCCACAGGTTCCTCTCCATTTGTGCCCAACATTCCAGGAGTGGAGAAAAACGGGGTATTTGTTTACCGAACCATAGAAGACCTGGAGTTGATGAAAGAATATGCTAAACATGCCAGAAAAGGTGCGGTGATGGGCGGTGGTTTATTAGGATTGGAAGCCGCTAAAGCAATTTTGGATCTGGGCCTGGAAGAGGCGCACGTGGTGGAATTTGCTCCGAGACTGATGCCAAGGCAAATTGATAGCGCAGGAAGTGCTTTGCTCCAGGGCAAATTGAAGGAATTGGGACTTCAAATTCATTTAAATAAAAGCACCAGTGAAATTACAGGCGATGGGAAAATAACCGCTTTGACCTTTAATGACGATAGCCAACTGGAACTGGATATGCTGGTGATCTCTGCAGGGATCAGGCCCAGGGATGAGCTGGCTAAACTGGCCGGATTGCAGGTCGGTTCGAGGGGCGGGATTCTGGTGAACGAAAAACTACAGACCAGCGATGGATCCATCTACGCCATTGGAGAGTGTGCTTTATACCGTGAAATGATCTATGGCCTGGTGGCTCCCGGATATGAGATGGCCGAGGTGGTTGCCACGGGCCTCTGCGGAATGGATAAAACCTTCAATGGTTTTGACATGAGCACGAAACTTAAACTGATCGGTGTGGATGTAGCCAGTTTCGGAGATGCCTTCGTCACGGAACCGGAAGGAAGAACCATCGTTTTCGAAGATACCCATAAAGGGATCTATAAACGCGTCAATATCACCAATGATGGAAAATATTTGCTGGGCGGAATACTGATTGGCGATGCGGATGCCTATAACCTATTATTGCAAACCGTAAACAATAAGATGGTATTGCCACCCAACCCGGAAGATTTGATCCTGGGCAGCAGAGGTGGCCCAACAGAAGGGAACTCCGGGGTCATGACCCTGCCGGATGAAGCTTTGATTTGTTCCTGTGAAGCCGTGAGTAAAGGCGACATCTGCAATGCCGTCACCAATTTAGGGATCAGCTCTATGGATGGGATGAAGAAATGCACCACGGCAGGAACTGGATGTGGAGGCTGCATTCCATTGGTGAAAGATTTAATCATGGGAACCATGAAAGAGAACGGAGTTTACATTAAAAATGTGATTTGTGAGCACTTCGACCATTCCCGTCAGGAAATCTTTGACCTGGTCAAATTACATCAACTGAAAACTTACGATGAAGTGTTGGATGAGTGCGGATCAGGTGATGGCTGCGAAATTTGCAAACCTGCCGTGGCCAGCATCTTGGCAACTGTCTGGAATGAGCTGATCCTGAAACAGGATACCATACAGGACAGCAATGACAGGTTCCTGGCCAACATCCAAAAAGGCGGCACCTATTCGGTGGTGCCCAGAATCCCAGGGGGAGAGATCACGCCAGATAAATTGATTGCGATTGGAAAAGTGGGCAAAAGGTATAATCTCTACACCAAAATCACCGGAGGGCAAAGAATTGATTTGTTTGGTGCCCATCTCAGTGATCTGCCCACCATATGGGAGGAGCTCATTGATGCAGGTTTTGAAAGCGGACATGCTTACGGGAAATCTTTACGTACCGTTAAAAGCTGTGTAGGCAGCACCTGGTGCAGGTTTGGCTTGCATGACAGCGTGAGCTTTGCCATTGAGGTGGAGGATCGTTATAAAGGATTACGCTCACCCCATAAATTAAAAGGTGGCGTCTCGGGATGTATTCGTGAATGTGCCGAAGCGAAATCCAAGGATTTTGGAATCATCGCCACAGAGAAAGGCTGGAATTTGTTCGTTTGCGGCAACGGAGGATCCAAACCCCAGCATGCGCTGCTGCTGGCTGCCGATATTGATAAAGAAACCTGCGTGAAATATTTAGATCGGTTCCTGATGTTTTATGTAAGAACCGCTGATCTATTAACCAGAACCGCAACCTGGATGAATAAAATGGAAGGCGGCATGTCTTACCTCAGGAATGTGATCATAAATGACAGCTTGGGCATCTGCGCTGAACTGGAAGCTGACATGCTTGCTCATGTCGGCTCTTATGAGTGCGAGTGGAAAGCCGCCATTGAAAACCCGGAGATGAGAAAAAGATTCAGCCATTTCGTGAATGCTCCGGAGGAGAAAGATCCCACCGTTAAATTCACGGAGATGAGAGATCAGGTAAAAGCAGAAGCCTGGTAAGCGCATAGGTATCATAGGTATTAAATAATTTAGATAAACATGATGAATGAGATCATAACATTAAACCAGGAGCTAAGAAACGCTCCGCAATCAGAACACTTGTTTTTTGCTTGCTTAACAAGAGACGTCCCCGATAATGGTGGGGCTTGTGTGAAGTATAAAGACGAACAGATCGCTATTTTCAACTTCACCAGAAGAAATGAATGGTATGCCACCCAAAATTTATGTCCGCATAAACAACAAATGGCCCTATCCAGAGGAATGATAGGAAGCACAGGTGAGGAATGTGAGCCTAAAGTGGCCTGCCCCTTCCATAAAAAAACCTTCTCGCTCAAAAGCGGATCGTGCTTAAGCGGAGAAGAATATCAGATTGTGACTTATCCGGTGATCATCAAAGAAGATAAAGTCTTCATAGAGATCATCTCCTAATTCATTGACCATTGTCCTAGTAAACAACTCATAAAAATCAATCCATCAAAAAACCCCAATCAGATTGCAGTCGGGATTGGGGCTTACAGTTTCAAATTCACTAAACTTAAAACTTTTCAAATGTATCAAAAAATCAGATCACCACTCACCTTCATTTTTTTTATTGCTTTAGGATTATGCAGTAAAATGAGTTACGCTCAGTTTATACTCTCGGGCGAGGTCCGACCGAGGTTTGAATTTAGAAATGGATTTAAATCCATCAACACCTCCTCCAATTCCGCAGCTGCATTTATAGAGCAGCGCACAAGGCTGAATTTCTCTTTTCAAAATCCAAAATTAGGTTTTTTTGTCTCTTTTCAAGATGTGAGGATCTGGGGAAATGCTGCTCAGATCTATAAATCAGACCCTGCCCTTACCAACGTCTACGAAGCCTGGGGAGCATACCATTTCAACCATCATTCTTTGATCAGAGCAGGCAGGCAAAGCTTATCCTATGATAATGAGAGATTTTTAGGGGGATTGGACTGGGCGCAACAGGGGCGTTCACATGATGCCCTGAGATATATCTACACAGACAGCACCGGGTTTTCATTTCATGCCGGAGTGGCATTCAATCAAAATGTGCCTTCAGAACCTACAGAATTGAGCAGCACCTATTACGGAGGTGTTGCAAACTACAAAACCATGCAATACCTGTGGCTGCATAAAGATTGGAAAAAGGGAGGATTGTCTTTCCTGGCTTTTAATGACGGAAGGCAAAAAACAGATTCTACCACCGCCTTCAGACAGACATTTGGCTTTTATGCGGAACAAGCACTGGGCAGTTCCAAATTACATGGAGAGCTGTACTACCAGACCGGAAAAAACCCTGCTGGTTTGAATATCAATGCTTTTCTAGTGTCATTCAGTGTCGCTTTTCCTAAAGTATGGGCAAGCCCAGAGATGGGGGCGGATTACCTCTCCGGAACAAAGACGACCGACACCAAAGACAAAGCTTTTGATCCGGCCTATGGCACCAATCATAAATTCTATGGCTATATGGATTATTTCTATGTGGGAAATGGCCATGCACAAGCCGGGAAGACTGCCGGTTTGATTGATATTTATCTTCAGACAAAATTCAGTTTGAATAAAACTTCAGCTTTATTGATCAATCTGCACCAGTTCAATGCACCTGTGGACATTAATGATGGAGGTCAAAACCTGTCCTCTTCTTTGGGTCAGGAGGCAGATCTGGTGTATAACATCGATGTCGCTCCCTCCGTCAATTTTAAGTTGGGCTATGCTCAGTTTCGCTCTACCCGAACTACAGAGGTTTTAAAGGGAGGAGCCGAAAAATCAGGGACCAACCAATGGGCATGGGCCATGTTCACCATCAAACCCACTTTATTCTCCGCTAAATAATTTACCACTTTAAATTCATCGTCATGAACAAAGAAATACAAAAACCCCTCAATAAATTAAATGTGCTTTCCTTCAAAGGTGTTCAGATGCGCACCTTTCACATCACTTGGCTCATGTTCTTTGTGTGCTTTTTTGGCTGGTTCGGCCTGGCTCCCTTAATGCCAACCATCAGAACCGAACTGGGTTTAAGCAAAGCAGAAGTGGGAAACATCATCATCGCTTCAGTCACCTCCACCATTATAGCCCGTTTAATCATCGGTAAACTATGTGACATATACGGTCCCCGGAAATCTGCTGTATGGCTGTTGATCATTGGATCCATTCCTGTTTTCCTGGTGGGGATGGCACACAGCTATGAAACCTTTCTCCTGTTCAGGTTATCCATAGGAGTGATTGGGGCCTCCTTCGTCATCACGCAGTACCATACTTCCATGATGTTCGCCCCAAATTTAAAAGGAACGGCCAATGCCATCACCGGAGGCTGGGGCAATTTGGGCGGCGGAGTGACCAATATGGTGATGCCGCTGATTTTTGCCGCAATCGTTGGCTTTGGCTACACCAGTGCTGAGGCTTGGAGATATGCCATGATTGTTCCCGGAGCGATGATGTTGCTGACCGCATTCCTTTACTGGAGATACACCAAAGACACACCTATGGGTAATTTTGAGGAGATTGGACACTCCAGAGCATCCGCAAAGAAAACAGATTGGTCCGTATTGGCAGATTGGAGGGTTTGGGCACTGACTTTAGCCTATGCCATGTGTTTTGGAATGGAGATCACTTTCGATAATGTAGCCTCCCTGCATTTTGTGGATTCATTTGGCCTTTCTCAAAGCAGTGCAGGTTTTTGGGCCGGTGTATTTGGTTTCATGAATCTGTTCGCAAGGGCATTAGGCGGTATCGTCTCTGATAAAGTTGGCGGGAAATTCGGGATGAGGGGAAAAGGATTCTTATTGGCCATCATGCTGCTGATGGAAGGGATAGGAATCATTCTTTTCGCCCAGTCAGGTTCACTGGTGATCGCCATCATCTCGATGCTTTCTTTTGCGCTCTTTCTCAAGATGTCTAACGGAGCCACCTACGGTATCGTTCCTTTCGTGAACGAGAAAAATGTGGGATTGATCAGTGGAATTGTTGGCGCAGGGGGCAATGTAGGCGGGATGGCTTTCGGGTTTCTGTTCAAATCAGAGCACATCTCCTACATACAGGCATTTGAATATATCGGGGCGGCCGTCATCCTGGTGTCCATCATCATTTTCATCACCCGGTTCACGGTGAAGGAATCCAATGAAACCACCGAACTGGCTTTTGAAATCGCTGAATAAATCAAGTAGCTATAACAAACAATGAGCAATCTCCATCCCCGTTCCATCCAACATGCTTCCACCTGCTGCTATTGCGGAGTGGGTTGTGGAGTGACACTGGTGGAAGAGAAAAACAACACGCTTTCGCTAAAAGGGGATGAACAGCACCCCTCCAGTAAAGGGATGTTGTGCAGCAAAGGGCTCCATCTTCATCATACCGTGAACGACCGTTCTGACAGGTTGCTATATCCACAGATGAGGTACAGCAAAAGCCGTCCGCTGCAAAGAGTAAGCTGGGAGGAAGCCCTGGATCGAACTGCCGCTGTTTTTAAGACTTTCATCCATAAATATGGACCCGATTCAGTGGCATTTTACATCTCCGGACAATGTTTAACCGAGGAATATTACGTGGTCAATAAGCTGATGAAAGGGTTTATTGGCAGCAATAATATCGATACCAATTCACGCCTATGCATGAGCAGTGCCGTGGTGGCTTACAAAAAATCCCTGGGGGAAGATAGTGTGCCTGTTTGTTATGATGATATAGAGCTGGCGGATTGCTTCTACGTGACCGGAGCTAATCCAGCCTGGTGCCATCCTATCCTGTGGCGACGGGTGGAGGCGCACAAGGCTGCGAATCCAGCAGTGAAAATCATCGTGGTGGATCCCAGGGTCACGGATAGCTGTTCCATCGCTGATCTGCACCTTCAGCTTAAACCCGGCACTGATATTTATCTTAATCATGCTATTGGAAGGGTTTTGATAGCGCATGGTGACATCGATTTTGACTTCATCAGGGAGCACTCCGAAGGATTTGAAGCCTATCGGGAACTCGTATTTTCAAAATCGCTGTCCGCATATAGTAAATTATGTGGGGTGGCAGAAGCGGATATCAGGTTGGCTGCAGCATACATTGGTGAATCCAAAGGCTTCATCAGCATGTGGACGATGGGATTGAATCAAAGTGCAGTGGGCGTTAATAAAAACCTGAGCTTGATCAATCTCAACCTGATCACCGGAAAAATCGGCAAACCCGGTTCCGGCCCATTTTCACTGACCGGTCAGCCTAATGCCATGGGTGGCAGAGAGGTGGGTGGTCTTTCCAATATGCTTGCTGCCCATCGTGATTTGGAAAATCCGGTTCACCGAAAGGAGGTTCAGGAGTTTTGGTCAGGCGGTGAGATCAATCCCAAACCGGGTTTAACAGCTACAGAGATGTTTGAAGCGCTGGAATCGGGGAGCCTGAAAGCCATCTGGATCATGTGCACCAATCCTCTTTTGAGTTTGCCTGATGTCAGGCAGGCTGAAGCAGCTTTAAAGAAGGCAAAATACGTGGTGGTGCAGGAGATCAGTGATCAATCTGAATGCCTGGCTTATGCGGATGTGATCCTACCGGCAGCTGGATGGGCGGAAAAGGAAGGCACCATGACCAATTCGGAAAGAAGGATCAGCTACTTGCCCAAGATCCTTGATGCGCCCGGAGAAGCCTTGCCTGATGCAGAGATCATCTGCAAATTCGCTCAAAAAATGAAATACCATGGCTTTGATTTCCCCAGCACCGAATCGATTTTCAAGGAACATGCAGCGTTGACAGCTCAAACCAATATTGACATCAGCGGTCTTGATTACACCATTTTAAGAACATACAGAACCGTGCAATGGCCATTCCCTAAAAAAGCGAAAATGGGCACAGCAAGGCTTTTCACTGATCATCAATTTTACACCACTTCTAAAAAAGCAGTGATCCACCCCGTTCCTGACACTTTTGAAAGTGAGCAGCCCGATGCGGATTTCCCCTTCATTCTCACCACCGGAAGGATCAGGGACCAGTGGCACACCAGGACCAAAACCGGGAAAGTCAATAAACTGAACCAACATGTCAAGCAATCTTTCCTGGAGATCCATCCGGAGGACGCCAGCGCATTGGGCATAGATGAAGAGGGGCTCACGCTTATCCAATCCAGACGAGGAGAAGTGAGGGTAAAGGCGAAAATAACGAAGACGATCAAACAGGGTGTGGTTTTTCTTCCCATGCATTTCGGAAAAATATTGGGAAGCGATCTTAACCGTGTAAACAACCTTACCAGTCCATTGGTAGATCCGGTGTCCAAAGAACCAGATTTTAAATTTTGTGCGGTAAAGGTCAGCCGCTATCAAAAACCGAATCAGCATATCGTGATCATTGGTGCGGGTGCAGGATCTTTCGGTTTTGTGAAATCCTACCGGAAGATCAACCGAGACGATCAAATCACCATCTTCAGTAAAGAGAATCTGCCCTTTTATAACCGTGTGATGCTACCGGATTACATCAGTGGAGCACAAAGCTGGGAGCAACTGGTGAAAATGACCGATGAGGAGGAACCTGACTATCAGATCACCTTAAAAAGAGGGATCGGAATTCAAAGGATTGACAGGGAACATCAGGTTGTTGTGGACGATTATGGCAAAAAGACTGCTTATGATGTGCTGATCATCGCCACCGGCAGCAGGGCATCTATCCCGAAAAACATCCCTAAGTTGCCGGGCATTTTTACCATGCGAAGCCGAAATGATGCCGATGATTTCAGGAAGCATCTGCCCAAAGAAAGTCATGTTCTCATTATCGGAGGCGGGCTTTTAGGATTGGAGATGGCAGCTTCCTTGCGTGAACTGGACGTGAAGATCACCATCGTTCAGCGCATCTCCAGGTTTTTGGGCCGGCAATTGGATATGCTGGGCAGCCGTATTTTGCACGAAGAGATGGTGGACCAGGGTTGCGACATCTATTATGATGATGAGGTGGAACTATTCTACGGGAGATCCAAACTCACGGGTGTGGGATTAAAGAGCGGGAGAAAAATCAATTGCGATGCGCTCATCATCGCTATCGGAACCACGCCAAACATGGAGTTGGCCAAAGACTGTGGATTGGATTGTAAAAGAGGCGTGGTGGTGGATGAAAGATTACAAACCAGCGATCCCCATATTTATGCCATAGGGGAGATCGCAGAGTTTAAAGGGACATTATATGGAATCACAGCGGCGGCAGAGCAGCAGGCTGAGGTGGTGGCCAACTATTTGAACGGGGACATCGCCAGCTTATATAAAGGCAGCGTGTTCATGAACATCATTAAGATCCACGGATTCGATTTGTGCAGCATCGGTTTGCCGGAATGTCCTGACAATCAGCATTACGAAGAGATCGTTTTCATAGATAAAGCCAAAAGATATTACAAGAAGTGTATCATTCATCATGACAGGCTGGTGGGAGCCATCCTGATCGGCGACAAAAATGAGCTTCAGGAATTCCGGGAGCTCATATCCGATCAAATAGAGTTGAGCGACAAGCGTATGCAATTATTAAGAAGTGGAAAAACACCGGAACCTGCGATAGGCAGATTAGTTTGCAGCTGTAATCATGTTGGTGCCGGCAACATAGAGCAGGCCATTGAAAAGGGATGTGAAGACCTGAAGGATTTGTGCAGCCGTACCGGTGCCGGAACGGGATGCGGCTCCTGCAGGCCTGAAGTCCAAAGAATTTTAGCCGTCAGCATGGCCGCCAAAACCTTGATAAGTGTTTAAAAATGGAGAACACAGTTGTGCAACACCTTATTAAGATCAATCTTTCCGGAGGAATCGTTTCTCCGGGAGATCTGCTGGATATTTTGATCCTTGCCGATAAAGCGAAGGTAAAGCATGTCCGTTTCGGAAACCGTCAGCAGTTACTTTTTTGGGTAGAGGGAGAGCGGTTGGAAGACCTAAAGGACGCTTTTTTAGTGGCAGATGTGAGCTATGAAGTCAACGAGGATCAATACCCCAACATCATCAGCTCCTACGTGACAGAGGAGGTGTTTGGCCCATCCAATTGGCTGAGAGAAGGGGTTTACAAAGATATCCTGAACAATTTCAATCATCAACCAAAACTTAAAATCAATATCATAGATCATACTCAAAACCTGGTGCCTTTTTTTACCGGCAATCTCAATTTCATCAATTCCGAGCTGAGTAATTTCTGGCACCTTCACCTTCGCTTTCCAAAAACCAACGTCATGTACCGCTGGCCTGTTCTGGTGTACTCAGAAGATATTCCGGCGATAGCTAAAATATTGGAAGATAAAATCATCGCTATTACGGAGTATGATCAAACGGGACACGGAATTGACGGCAATGCCCTATTTGAAGAAGTGGATGCTGAAAATGAATTTGTGAAATATAAGGATGATCCATCCATACCTTTGCAGCACACCGATTTTCAATTGCCCTATTATGAAGGTTTCAATAAAATAGGTGACAAATTGTGGTTAGGCATTTACAGGCGAAACGAGGAGTTCTCCGTGGATTTTTTAAAAGAAGTTTGCGAGATCTGTGCCAAAACAAGGATCGGCCAGTTATACACCACTCCCTGGAAGTCTGTCATCATTAAAAACATATCCATTAGCGACAGAAAATACTGGAGCCAGCTTCTCAATAAATTCCGGATCAACGTGAGGCATGCCGCTAATGAGCTCAACTGGCAAACAGAGGATGTTTGTGATGAAGCCCTCGCATTGAAACTGCACCTGGTAAAGCGTTTTGAAGAAGCAGATCTTAGAACTTACAGATTATGCTTCGCCATAAAAACCAAGCCCAACACAGGCCTTTTCGGCTCGGTCATCATCCGCAAAAGAAACACCAGAAATGAAGCAGATGAAATGCTTTATGAAGTGTTGCACACTAAAAATTTCAACCCGAACAGCAAAGACTTTATACTTTTCAAGGAAGGGGCCACCGCCACTGAACTGGCGGAGAGCCTGATGGCTTTATGTGAGCATTATTATCGATTGCAAAGCAGTCTCAGCCTCCCTGCTTTAAATGAAGTGAAAGAGGTTATCGTAGATGAAACGGAAGTTTACCAATGCATTCATTGTCAGTCAGTTTACGATGAGCTGTTTGGTGAGGAATGGAATGGGCTTGAACCTGGGGTTAAATTCGAAACACTCGGCACCCATCGTTGCTCCGTTTGTGATTCCCCAAAAGAGGATTTTGTATGGATAAAGTTAAAAAAACCAGCAGCGGCCAAAACAAGCCGGATTCCAGGAACTCCAGATCATTTTAAGTGATCACCCAGTTTTATTGATGATGGTGTTTTTACGCAAACTACCAGAAATTAGTACGTAAATTGTCCTGCTTATTCAAATGGGGATTCCTTTTTGATTATTATGCATTGAAAAGCGATCATGATAAAGATTATACTGGCAGAAGATCATAACATTGTAAGGAACGGCATTAAAAGTCTGTTGATGAATGATCCGTCCATGGAGATCATTGCGGAAGGAAGTGAGGGTGATGAAGTCCTGAGTATGACCGCAGCACTGGACGATGCGGATGTATTACTGGCGGACATCAATATGTCCGGAATGGATGGCATCACGCTGACCAAAGAATTGGCTAAATCTCATCCTGATTTAAACGTGCTCATTCTATCCATGCTGGATCACGAGAATTATGTATTTGAAGCTTTCAAAACCGGGGCTAAAGCTTATCTTTTAAAAAATGTGAGCGCTGATGAACTGATTTTCGCTATCAAACATGTAGCTGCCGGAGGCATGTATTTTTGTTCAGAGCTGAGCATGAAAATGCTTTTGAGATTAGTGGATGGTACACCTGTTTTCAACAAAGAGCACACTGATATCCATATCTCAGAAAGAGAATTAGAGATGCTGAAGCTTTTGGCTGAAGGCTTTACCAATCAGGAGATGGCTGATAAGCTTTTTGTAAGCAAAAGAACCGTTGAAGGTTATCGTCAGCAATTGATTGAAAAGACCAAATCAAAAAACACCGCATCTCTCATTAAATTCTCCATTACCAAGGGCATCATCTGATGGGAAAGCAAGATGATTAAAAAATCTCCAAAGTCATCGCTCCTTTCCGGATGACGGAACATTTTTTCCTTTTGGCCGCTCTTCCAGGTTCTTCTTTTTCTTGTCTGGGGATGCATTCCCTGCCGCTGCCCAAACCTTATCGGCAACTGAATCACTTTTGATGATTCTTCTCCTTTGTTTCTTTTCCATGAATGATAAATTGGCATCTCCATAAATCCCTTATCAATTAAATAAAGCCGAAACAGGCTTGTTCCGGCTTTGATCTGATTAGAGAAGGAGGGTCATATGAATGATGCAATTAACGATTACTTTAATAAACAAACCAGCGCATAAATACTGCTTTTTAAGGCAAAAAACACGGGAAATTCTTCATTTTCTTTTCGTTTTATCCCCTGATTTGTCTTTCCAGTTTAGCTGGATGGCACTGAGGTATTCACTTCGGTTCCAGGATGCAGCAACGGCGAAATCAGACCTGCTCTTTTTAGCGATGAAGGTTTCTTCCAGGGGCTGGCTGATGATTTCAAAACCTGCCGTTCTAAGCATCGCCTGCATCGCACTTTCATTGGCAAGCCACCAATTGGTGGGATCGCCGGAGAAATGATGTTCAATGAAAGCCATTTTTGGCCAGGAAGGCTTTGAAAACTCATCTCTGTCATGGATGGGGAGATCATGTACCTGCTGATGAGCAGTTTCTCCTGGAATCGTGAGTGTTTGAAATACGATCATATCCTTGCATTTTTCGCTGAGGATGTCTAAAGCCAACAAAGGATACCGCAAATGATAGAACACGCCCATAAACCATACTAGATCAAATTTTTCCTCTACCCTGGCCAGATCATAAACCTGCAGGTGCTTAAAAGTGATCTTACGCTGCAGGTCAAACTCCTGAGCCACCCATTCTGCCTGCTTCAAATAATGTTCGTCCAAATCTATTGCCATAACCTGCGCACCTCTTTTAGCGAGTTCGATGCTATAAAAACCAGCATTGCAACCTATGTCCAACACGTTGACACCCGTTAAATCCAATGGGATATGAGCGCTTAAACTTTCCCATTTATAGTGGGGGAAATCACCTAGAAAATGATCAGGTGCTGTTTGTTCCCCATCCGGAAGATGGATATTGTGGAACCAGGGGCCAAGTCCAATGATCTTTTCTCTTTTTTCAGACATATATATTGGAGTTTTTATTTAAAAAACCATTTGCATAACCGATAAGTTGCAAAGCCCTGATGGCTGAAGTGTGCTCTTGTAATATCTTTCGACGGCCATTCTCTCCAATTCTCCTTCTTTCCTTCTCATCAATCCTGGCAAAATGTCCCAACACCTCTTCACAACTGTTAGCCACCAGGATATCTTCCCCAAACTGAAAAAAGGAATTTAAACCCTCCCAGCAGTCTGATATGACCACTGTTCCGCAAGCCATCGCTTCAAACAGCCTGACACTGGGAGCGTAACCCCATTTCACCATTGCAGCACGCGTGATGTTCAAAGTAAATCTTTGCATATTATAAAATTCAACATGATCCTGCGGAGGGAGATGAGGGGTGCGGCTAACATTCAGGGGCCATTTGATATCCTTTGGATAAAGCGGTCCGGTGACCGAAAAAAAATACTCGGATAAGGCTCTTGCTGGTTTTAACAGCAGTTCCTCCAGTGCGGGCTGACGATCCTGACTGTAAGTTCCCAAATAGCCTAGATCGAAATATTTTGGTGAGGAAACCGGATGGTATAATTCCGGGTCAACAGAGCAATATAAAGGTTTAGCCAATGCAGCGCCATAAAACTGCTCCAAATGTTTTAAGATGGGCCCTCCGGTAAAAGAAAGGTAAATGTCAAACATGGGAATCAAATAAGGTTTAAGGTACTCGCATTCCCCCTCTTCCAAAAGCTGCAAGGTGATGGGGGTGTCTATATCGTAAAAAGCCTTTACTCCTTTGGCATTGGCTAACAACCACTCAGCCACAGCCACACCATCCGGCACGTAGGAACCCTGTATCACCACATCAGCGTCTGAAATCAGCCCATTGAAATTCTCCTTCAAATCATCAACATTTTCGTAAAGATGAAGTTCGCAAAATTCAGGATCGGGCATATCCCGGTTCTCTGCATACCATGGAACGTCTCTTTCTAAAAAAGAAACCTGATGTCCCATTTTGTGCAATTCCTTGATTAAACTACGAAAAGTGGTGGCATGTCCGTTTCCCCATGAGGAAGTGATAGACAGACCTACGAAGCTTATTTTTAATGAGTTCATGTCCATGGCGCTTTAACTTTGGTTGGAAAATAATCTTTGAGCAACCGCTCTGTCTCTAAAGCCCTGTGTTTATAGGTGTGTTCCTTTAATACCCTTTCTTTTGCAGCTGCTCCTATTCTTCTGGCTTCTTCAGGTTTCAAATGAGTCAAAATCCTGCTCACATCCATCCCATCTTTAGCGACGAGTATCTCTTTAAAGGGTTCAAAAAACAGCTCGATTCCTTCCCAGTCATCTGTGATGATGCAGGCACCTGCGGCCGCAGCTTCAAATATGCGTGTGGCTGGCGAGAAACCGTATGTTGCCATATCAGCCCTGCTGATGTTCAGCACCGCCTTTGCTGTGCTATTCAATGCATTATGATCTTTGGTGTAAACATGTCCGAGGCTGGTCACGTTCGCCGGAAATTCATCCTGCTCCCATCCGTTCCCTCCTATTAAAAAATAGTTTTCAGTTAAAAGTGCCGCAGGGATAAGAAAGAAATCCTCCACTCTTTTTTCCCTGTCCGGGAGGCGGTTACCCATAAAGGCCATATCTGCCTCAAAACGTGGATCAGCCCTCACCCGATAGTGTGTCTCCGGGTCAACAGCATTATAGATGGGAAAGCAGTTTTTAGCTCCCAAAGAACGATAAGTTCTTTGCACTTTCTCTCCTCCACCATACGTCAGCACCAGATCAAAATTCTGCATCCTCCTGACGAAATTCGATTCAGGATCAGCTTTGGCTGACTCCAGTGTGGCAGGTGCATCCACATCCCAAAAAATGCAGATCTGATGTTCCCGTTTTAGGTCTGGCAGATATTCTTCCAGGATATCATCCTGAACCCCAATCCCGCTGGTTTTAATGAGTATGTCAAATTCAGCAGCTCTATCCAGCACCTTTTTCAGCCCTTCCAGAGTAGGTTGATAAACCACTGATTCCGCCCAATCCACTTCAGGCAGATCTCGATGTTCCTGCCGATTATAGGCGTCTGGTTCAAAGAAAGTGATCTGGTGCCCCCGTGCATTCAAGGCTTTAATGATCCCCCGGTAATAAGTGGCCGCTCCATTCCAGTAAGCAGAAACCAGACTTGAACCAAAAAAGGCAATTTTTAAATTTTTCATTCGTAAATAATTGTTTTTTTAATGGTTATGAAGCCTGTCTGCCGACAAGGCAGGCAATCATGAGCATATTCATTATTGTTTGCCTGCCTGCGCATGATGGTTTCATTTGTACTATATTTTTTAACTATTCCATATCTCCCGGCTTATCCTTCCATGCTCATGAGGTATTTCAAATGATGGTTTCATAAGTTTGAATGCCACAAAGTTGTTCGTAGATAGCCATTAATTGATTGATGCGGTGCTCGCAGGTATGCCTGCTGCAAATGGTTTTCAAACCAGCAACAGCCAATTCCTTGCCACTTTCAGGATCATGTAAAAGATGTTTCATGGCCATCTTCATCTCCTCTCCGTTCCCCACGCTAAGGTAATCCACGCCATCCATGAATAAACCTTCCGAATCACTCCAGGGTGCAGAGATCAGCGGGATCCCACATGCCAGAGCCTCAAACGGTCTTATGGTTGGAATGCCCGGCAGAGATTTGGTATAGAATTTACGGGGAACATGAACCGTGAATTTGTAGGCAGCGAAAACCGCTGGCACTTCATAAGATGGCAAATAGCCTCCATAACTTATTCCGGCTTCTTTCAAGCTTTTCAAAGCTTCATCAGGATACCTCACCCCATAGACTTTGGCTGTTAAGCCAAGTTCTTTTACCGGCTTGATTAAAAATTCATGGAGTTCAGCTGTTCTTTCCTCATCACCCCAGTTACCCACCCACACCAGGTCGCCTTCTTTCTCTTTCTCTATGGGATGAAATAGGGTGGTGTCTGCAGCTTCATGCCAGACCCAAACATGCTTCGCCCATCCCTTTTTCAGATAGATCTCTTTTAAAACTTCTCCAAAAGCCAGTACGCCATCATAATTGGTCAAGTCATATTTTTTCATCTGCTCCTCCTCGCTCACCGCCCGGTGATGCGTGTCATGAAAAAGCAGCTTATATTTGAATTGTTTTTTTCTCTTTCCCAGCCACTCAATCAGGAAAGGTTCATTCCATTCATGAGCAATCACCAGATCTGCATCGGTCAACACCTGCTCCAACTCTGGATGAGATGTATCGTAAAAAGTTGATTTTAAGGTTGGATAATGTGTGCTGAAATTCAGGAGTGCCTGCTCTCCCCTTTCAGCCAAAAGGTTCTCCAGGCTCCAGTTGTGTTCAGGTTCCATCACCACCACTTCATGGCCTCCCATTTGTAATGCTTTGACCACTCCACGTAAAAAATGAGCGTTACCGTGGTTCCAGTCCGAAAGTAAAGAGTGATAGAATAAAACGGTCTTCATGCCAAAGTTGATTTTAAAGGTTCATGCTGATCAATCAAATACTGATAATTTTTAAGGTAAGCCTCCACTGTCTTCAGGGAATTGAACCGCTTGGCTCTTCTTCTTGCTTTTTGCTGATAGTGTAGCAGCAGTTCCCGATCCTCCTCTAACATGGTAATGATACTCGCCAATAACATGCTGTCATCGGTGTCCGTGAATAAAGCAGCTCCGTCCCAGTTCTCCCGCAGGCTTTGAATATCGCCCAGCACCAGTGCACATCCGGATAGGGCTGCTTCCAGTATAGATAGTCCAAAAGGCTCGTATTTGGCCGGGGACACGTAAATGGCAGCAGCAGCTAGCAAATTTTTCAACTTCTCCTGGTCACACCATCCAATGGGATAAAGATGCTTGAATGACTGATGCGAATGCCTTGCGTCTCCTACAGCAATCACCGGCCAATTAAGGTAAGCAGCAGCTTCATCCACTAAAGTGATGTTCTTCGCCTCATCCCAAAGCCTGCCTATACTGATGGTATAAGCCTCAGAAGCCTCGTTAGCCGTTTCATAATCAGAGGAATTTGGAATTACCACACCCGGCACCTCCACATCGTAGATTCTGTAGATTTCCTGTAACATGTGACGGGTTGGAGCAATGAGGATATCGGCGGCATTCAATCCGTTCCGAACTTTAGAGAAATAAGTCTGATAGCCCTCAGGAGCCGTACAACCCTTTACAGACTGCCACCAGGACAATACACAGGAATGAGCCACCATCACCACCGGAACCTGCCAGGCAAGATCTCCATGACAATAGTTATTTAGATGGATGAGATGAGGTTGGATCTCCTCCTGCAATTGTATTAACCAGTCCCCCGCTTTCTCCACATCCTCCCAGGGATCATCCATCCATTCCAATTGGTGTTCACTGGTATATAAGAAAACCCCGGGATGGCTTACCTTTGCCATTTGCTTTGCGGAGGGTGGAGGCCCCATAGTGGCGATATGAATTTCACATCCACGGTTGGCAAGCCCGAAAGCCAAGTCCACCGTATAAGACCAAACGCCGCCAACTGCATCGGTGGTCATCAATATCCTATGTTGATGTTCAGGCTTTCTCATAAATTTCATCTATCAATTCTGCCACCTGAACTACCCGCTCCACTTCGGAATTGAATCCTTCACCTGCAGAAAGCCTGGTACACCATTCTGCAATAGCTCTTCCTCCCCAATCATCTGCTCCTCCAAATAACCTTTCGGTTTGTATACCCCGGAATCGCAAAGCTTCAAAATCATAGAACGAGCCATTGATGTTTCTGAAGGAGAGGCCTCCATCTGTTCCGTAGATATTACAAAATAGCTCCGCTTCTTTGCCTGCCGGGAGATTCCATGAACAATTCAACTGAATGGTACAGCCCGAGGAAGTGTTTAAGGTCACCATTGCATGATCCTCCACTCCGTCAAAATCTGAATGGATGTGTTGGCCATTGGCATAAAGTGAGGCTTCGCTTACCATGATTTCATCATTTAAGCACCAGATAGCCAGATCAATCAAATGGACCCCTAAATCCATGATGCAACCTCCACCAGAAGATGCTTTCTGATAAAACCAGTCCTTATCAGGACCATAAGCATTATGAAAACACAGCTCCATGGAATAAATTTTTCCTATCTCACCACGCTGAATGATCTGGTGAAGCAAGCGGAAGCAGGTATACCTGTAACTGAAATCGACGCCCAGCAACAAATCCTTTGCCTTAGCTGTTTCCACTATCTTCCGGGTCTCTGCGGCATTTCGACCCAGTGGTTTCTGGCAAAAAACAGCTATTCCCTTGCGCAGTGCGGCCAATGATTGTGCAGCATGCATTGCACTGGGTGTGGCAATTACCACGCCGTCCGGCTCTAGGGCGATCAACTCATCCAGTTCTTCACACCGTGCCACGTCTGCCTCACATTTTTCACAAGCCCGGTCCACCTGATCCGTCAGTTTATCCGCAATGCCTGCAACCCTGATTTTCCCGGACGCCAGAGCAGATTCCATCCGGTTAAAACCTATCCAACCCACGCCCAGAAATCCGATCTGGCTTTTCTTCTGATCTTTTAGGAGGAGCTCTTCCATATTAAAAATAGATATAGGCTTTGGTGAAACCATCAGGAGCGGCTTGCTGTAGATTCAAAGCCTCCTGTAAATGCGTATAAGGGAATGCATGACTCAGCAGTTCTTCATGATCCATCACTCCCTTCAGGTAATATTCAGCAGCTAAACCTATCCCTTCTACATATCGCCATGGATCTCTTTCGTGGGCATTCACCACATTCAGTCCCCGCCAGTTCCAAAGCTGCACATTTAGCTGGCGCATCCCATCCTGATGGTATCCTGCGATGACGAGCACACCCCTGATTTTGCAAAGTTCAGCAGCAAGGTTTAAAGGCCATTCCATGCCGGTGCACTCCACCACCCGGTCGCAAAAGGAACCCTGGGTAAGTTCCTTCACCTCCTCAATGATGCGATGATGGTCCTCAAGTGCGATCAGCTCATCCGCACCATTGGCTTTAGCTTTTTCCAATGAGGACGGGCGTCTGGAGAGGGCGATCACCCTGGCCCCCGCTGTTTTACATAACTGGACCAACAGCAATCCCAGGAAACCACAGCCAATGATACCAACAGTTTGACCGGGCTGAATATCACTTCTTCTGAAGATATTCACGGCACAACCCAAAGGTTCTGCAGGGAAAGGAACGTCAACCAGTTCTTCCGGAAGTTTAATTACCTCCGCCGCCGGGAGGATGGCGAATTGAGCGAAGGAAGCACTACCCAAAAAAGCCACCAGATCGCCTTTCAACAAGCCATGCACCTCTTCCCCTATTTCCTCCACCACTCCCCATCCTTCGTGACCGGGAGCTCCTGGAGCCAGCGGATAGCTGAACCAGTCTCTTCCTTCCCATACCGGTAAGCTGGAGGCGCATAGACCACAGCCCGTCACTTTAACCAAAACCTCCTGATTTCCAGTATTTTGCATCGGAAATGTCTGTAAAGCCACTTTACCTGGCTTGGTGATGACGGCTGCAATATAATCACCTCTTGATGTATGATTTTTCATCCGTATCTAATTATTCGTTATTATTTTATTTTTTTAATGGCATGCCTGCCTTGTCAGCAGACAGGCTTCGCAGGTTGTTTTTTAATGGCTATGAAGCAATCATGGGCTTATTTATTTCGTAAATGGCGCCCATGATGGTTTCGCTTGTTTTTATTTTTTATCGGTGCTCAACGCTAAGTTCATTCGTGTTTTGAGCGGTATGCTGATGGTTTCATTTATCTATCAGCTCTAAAGGATCTAACCGTTTTTCTGATACGGGATCTACGGTCCTGAGCAGCCAGCTATATAGTTTCTGGATTCCTTCTTTGGTATCATACTGTGGCTTCCAGTTGGTTGCCCGTTGAAAAGAAGAAGTGTCGGAGACATAGTATCGCTGGTCTCCGGGACGCCATTCGCCATATTTCAGGTTGATATGCTCTCCATGTATCGTTTCTATATCATGGAGCAACTGCAGCAAACTGATGGTGTTCTCCGTACCGCCACCCATGTTGAAAATTTCTCCGCTTAAGTCGTTGATGTGCTCCTTAACGATCAGCATCGCCCGGATCAAGTCATCAGCATACAAAATATCCCTCACTTGTTTGCCATCTCCATAGATGGTAATTGGTTTGTTCTGCAGCGCCTGTAGCAGAAAATGAGCCACCCAACCCTGGTCTTCATTGCCGCACTGATGAGGGCCATAGATACAGCTCATCCTGAATACCACCGCTTTTAACCCGTAGGTTCTCACATAATCATGGATATAGCTGTCCGCTATTCCTTTTGAGCAACCATAGGGGCTGTGAAAATCCAAGGGGCGCTTTTCGCTGATTCCGGCTGACCTGATTTTTTCATCCAAAGGTACATACCTGTCCTTAACCAAATCTATCTGAATATCCTCTAAACCTCCATAAACCTTATTGGTGGAGGTGAACAGCAAAGGCGGACGATGTTTGGAGTTCCTGATCGCTTCTAAAATGTTCAGCGTGCCACGGGCATTGATGTCAAAATCCTCCGCAGGTTCCATACAACTCGTGGTAACTGCCACCTGGGCTGCGAAATGAAAAACAAAAGAGGCAGCCGCCACCACTTTTTGTACCGCGAATTGATTTCTGATATCTGCAACAATGACCTTCAGCTTTTGCGGATAGGTTTGTCTTAGCCAACGGATATTTTTCTCGACGCCGGGGCGTGACAGGTTATCCACCACCAATACCTGTTCACCATACGCCAAAAGTTCGCTAACTAAATTAGTTCCGATAAAGCCGGCTCCGCCAAACACCAGCACGTATTTTTCTGCCTCCAGTTCAGGGATCTCCGTCATCCACAAATCTGCATCGAGTGAACTCTTTGTTTTTTCCTTCAATAGGCGATACAGCAGTTTTTCTGTCCCATTGGCTTTAAGTAAGCCAAAAGCATATTCCCTTTCATCGGTGTGAAAACCATCCACGGTGGGGAAACGCTGATCCAGATCCTGTAACCCATACCAGTAAACACGTTCCACATGGGCAGTCACCGCTTCCTGGTAAACCTCCAGTTGCTTGCGTTCATCATGTTGCCAGGTAGAGAAACCTGTCTCTGTGATCCAGATTTTTTGTTCACCTGCATTTCTCCTCACCACTTCCTGAACCTGGGCTATCAAATGTTGCCATCCATACCAGTGATCATTAAATACGAATGGGAAATGATGAATTCCAACCGCATCTATATAGTTCATCAGCTTTCTGTCATACATCATCTGTAACCAGTTAGGGTCCACAGGGCTCATGCCACCAAGAATGGTTTTCTTTCCCCTGTATTGCATCCAATAGGCGGCTTTCCCGATCATTTCTGAGAATATTTCCCAGTGGTGATCCAAGGTGTAATCATATTCACTTTGGTTATTGGGCTCGTTCCACAACTCCACCCATTCAAAATATTGACCATATTGCGTGATGCATTGATCCAAAAAATCTGCATAAGCCTGGCTGTAATTAGGTGGGGAGGAAGTCTTTGGAGAAAGACCGATGGAAGGTGGCGTATACAAAAAGCAAGGCAGGATCTCCACCTCTTTGGCCAGTCTGGGGATGAGCCAACGGTACCATCGCTCCCCTTCCTCTGTATAATGATCCGCCCAGGAAATTCCTGTCCTTAGTTGTGTGATGGATAGTTTTTTCAAATGTTGAAGGGTGGATTCCACTCTTTCATATTCTCCTACATGAAACCATTCCAGTAAGCCGACCTGAGGCTTGATTTTTCCGTTCAAATGCATAAAAAAGAATTAAATAGATGAATATTAAACTGTAAGACCACGACTCTCCAGTTCCACCGTTGCCTGCTCCACGCCATCCGCCGCCTCTTGTGTGATCAACCAGGAGCTCAATTCAGTCAATCCTTTCTCCAGGCTTATCTTTGGTTCAAAACCTAATATTCTTCGGGCTTTTGTGATATCAGCGAAACAATGCCTGATATCCCCCATGCGATATTTACCGGTCAACACAGGTTCTATTGCTGTGACCTTCATATATCTCGCCATTTGCCTTGCGATCTCCAGAATGGTATAACTTTGGCCACTTCCCACATTGAATACTTCGCCGTTAGCCTCTTCTCTATCCATGGCCAACACACAAGCCTGAACCACATCGCTCACATGGACGAAATCCCTCATCTGAAGACCATCTTCAAAGATCATAGGAGGCTTCCCGTTTAAATACCTGGAGGCGAAAATAGCCAGCACCCCGGTATAGGGATTAGACAGAGACTGACGTGTCCCGTATACATTGAAGAACCTTAAAGCCGTTACCGGAATATGGTAAGCTTTAGCCGCAATCAGACTCAATCGCTCCTGGTCATATTTAGAAAGTGCATAAACTGAAGAAAGATCCGGAACTTTATCTTCTGTAGTGGGTGCTGGTTTCAACACTTCACGATAAGCATCAATTGGATCCCATAAGGAAGCTCTTAACTCTCCAAGACTTCTTCTGACTTCATCGTAGCGGGTTCCATCCGCTCCATAATATAACCCCTCTCCATAAATGCTCATGCTGGAGGCAGTGATCAATTTTTTTACCGGATACTTGGAGAGCACCTCCATCAGCACGGCTGTTCCTCTATTGTTCACATCCGTATACGCTTCAATCTCATACATGCTTTGGCCCACGCCCACCCGGGCGGCAAGGTGAAACACCACATCAGCATCTTTGACCAACCGCGTAAGGATCCCCGCGTCTCTCACGTCTCCCACCACTAATTTCACAGCAGGATGGAGATAAGAGGGAACGGATTGATGGGAGCCGTGTACTTGTGAGATCAGGTTATCCAGTACGGTGACCTGGTGCCCCAAATTAATTAATTCATCACTGAGGTGGGAGCCAATGAACCCGGCACCACCAGTTATCAATATTCGTTTTTCCATAATGAAAGGTTAGATGTATGATGAAACATCGCCTATCCATTGCAGTGTTAGCTGCAATGGGTGTAGGAGATGTATCCATAGGTGGATGATATTCCATATATGAATCAGGTAAATCCTTCATCATTTTTCAATAAAAATACCCATACCTCTTGCCCCTTGCTTTTCAGCGTTCAAAATCTGGTTTGACTGAAGGTTTGAATATGGCATTGGTAATACATTTAATTTTATGAATATCTCTTTGATAAGAGCAAACATCATGCAGTTCATGCAGTGAAAAACACTGTTTTAACAAGCGGGAAATACGGATTTTTTAAGGGAACAAATCCCTATGGACTGGATTGCCATAGTTCGGCTCAGACCAAAAATCTGTAATGATAAATTGAATGTCCGTATCACAAAACCAACAGGTATAAGGGAAATGGATAAATCCATTAAAATTCCTGTTTCCTATCATGATTTAAACGATGGGCCATACTGAGAGGTTTTTTTAGCATGGCAAACAGAACCAAAATTCAGAACCATCGCCCTCCACACTGTTCACGCCTATGTTGCCACCATGTTTTTTGATGATCTCTGAACAAATGAACAAGCCCAGTCCCAATCCATCAAAAACTCCTATAGGTAAAGTGTCCACCCTGTAAAATTTATCAAAAATATATGGCTGCTTCTCTCTTGCAATGCCGATACCCTTATCTTTCACTTTAACTTTTATATACCCGTCTATCCTTTCGGAAGTGATGCGGATGTTTTTATCTTCGGGTGAGTATTTGATGGCGTTGGTGATAAAATTAGTCAGTACCTGGCTGATCCTTTCTTTGTCTCCCTCCAGTATCGGATCCGGCTTTACCAGGTCATAACTGATCTGACAATCGGGATTACTGGCTTTCACGGCATCCACACATAGCGTGATGCAATCATTGAGGTTGTAGGAGGCGAAATGATGATTCAGCTCACCGGAATTGATCCTGGAAGAGTCCAGCATGTCTGAGATCAGGGTCAGGAGCTTATCCAGCTGGAAATCCATCTTCTCCAGCATACGCAGCTGGTCCGCATGTTGATCTGATTTATGGAAATGATGGGCCAATAGCTGAAGGTAACCTTTGAGCACCGTTACCGGCGATTTCAATTCATGTGTGGCCATGTGTATGAAATCATCCTTTTGTTTATCTTTTTGAACCTTCTCCGTGATGTTGTTAAAATGGATGACCAAAGCCCTGATACTGGGATCTTTCAGCAGGTTGGAAATGTTCATCTCCACCCAGATGTAATCAGCGCTTTTTGTCAGCAAGCGGCACTGCCAATTCTTCAATTCACATCTGTTCGCCGTCAATTTATATATCCCCAGCTTAAACTCCTCCACATCATGCTGATGAACCAGGCTATAAAATTCTCTTTTTCTTAAATCCTCCTCCTGGTATCCCAATAATTTATTAACGGAGGGCGTAAAATAGGTGATCATTCCATCTTCATTCATCATGAAAAAACCTTCTTCTGTCTTCTCCACCAATCCCCTGAACTTCCGCTCTCTGAGTCTGAATCTCCGCTGTGTGCGTTGAACGTAATGAATGAGACCAGTGATCATCATTGCTTCTGCAACAAAAACACTCGCCTGCAACATGTTCACCTGTATACTGTCCAGATTGATATAGGGAGGGGTGACCAGGATCAGCAACATAGCCACTGTGGTGATGATGGTGGCATACAGTGCTGAGCGGCTGCCACCATAGGATGCACTGATGAGAATGATCCCAATGAATAACATATAGGGCACTTTCTGAATGTTCTCCTCATAAAACTCCAGCTTAATGAATACAGCGATCAGGGTAAGGAGCAGTGGCAGCAGAAATTTCGTCCAGGTGGAACGTCTCTCTATTCTGTTGTAATTCCAGAGGGTATTTTTAAACATAGGGGCAGGATGTTAATTTTAGCTGTTTCAACAGCATAGGGATGTTTAAAGGTTTAGGAAAGAAGAAATCGCTGCGATAATCTCCCAAAGATCTGACTACTTTCTCGTAGCCGGAGATCAGGAACACAGGGATGCCAGCTGTAGATTCATTCTTTTTCACCTGAGCACAGATCTCGCCTCCATTGATTCCGTTCATGAGATAATCCACGATGATCATATCCGGTTCATACTGGTTGATGAGCTGAAAAATATCAGGAGTGTATGCATAGCCATTCACGATGTATCCTTCTCCTGTCAGCAGTTCTGTCAACATTTCCAGCACCCCCTGGTCATCATCAAGAATCAATATGCTTTTCAACATGCTAATGTTAAGTTAAAAGTAGAAAGTCAAAATACTTATGTCATTGGTAATAAGTAATTTAAAAAGATGATTTTTCATCGTTTTATGATTAACATTAAACTAGTAAAAAATTCTTATCACTGAGTTTGATGCTAAACACCTATACCATATAGCCCCCCGTCCGTGTTTTACATCATCAAAAAACCGCTCATTCCCAATGTCATCAAGCGAAGAGACTTTTCACGTCACATGGAGGAACGAGGTCTCCTTAGCTAAGTTCTGCTTTTAGGGTTTCTCACCTGTTTGCGAGATTTATCTTCGATGAACTTACCTTTCCCGATCATTCGAAACGACGAAATCCTTGACTTAATGACATTGCGCTCACCCTCCGGAGAGGGGGGGAAGCTTAGGTATTCCTCCAACTTCCTGTTTTAACCGGATTATGTTTTCATATTGTTTATTCAGCATCACGTTTTTTAAACCAAACTCGGGTCACGAGGTAAACGATCGTACCCTTTTCAATCGGTGGTTAAGCAAAGCTATCAATATTCACTTTGAACTAAGAAAGGAGAAATACGCATTTATGCTGTGGAAATACGATTTAATAACCATATTTAGGCAATTTTCCCACTAAAGGGGCCGAACCTCAGCAGCGAAGCATGGTGACCACCGGTTCAGCTCTACGGATTTAGGGCTAACCTTTAAAGACGCAGGGTCCTCTGCGAGACCCTGACCCTGCTGGGACATTTGGCTTGGGACATTTGGCTTGGGACATTTATGCTTTAAAAAGTTTATGCAAGTGAAATGGTGAATAATATGCAATGATTGATAATTTTTCCAATGATAAATCACTGTTTAAATTATCGTCAATATATTTCAAGACTTTGTTTATTCGCTTAATATATTCTTCGTTTATATTAAGAATAGTTGATGATTGATCAGCTAAAAGCAGACCATCCATACCATGGTCTGCTTTTGTAAAATTATAAATTGTCCACTTTAGCCTCGATCGCTGCTTGAATTGAAGTGGGAACATTTGACAATAAATTGTATCCAGTTGCAGATATTCAATAACCTGTGAAAATCACCTTAAGCTACCAGGTCAATAGCATCATTGAAAATCAAATCAAGAAGCTCAGCAGTGCCAACTCATAAGATTTCAGTCCAAAACCTGTTAAAACACCCTTGCAGTTTTTAGCCAACATGCTCTGGTGCCGAAATTCCTCCCGGGCATGCACGTTGGAGATATGAACTTCCACCACAGCTGTTTTAATAGCTGCAATCGCATCAGCGATAGCCACAGAAGTATGGGTATAAGCACCGGCATTCAACAGGATTCCGTCAAAACTGAAACCCACCTCATGAAGTTTATTGATGATCTCCCCCTCCACGTTACTTTGATGATAATAAAGTTCCACATCCTTATATTTAGCTTTCAGCTCTTCAAAAAATGTTTCGAAACCTTCACTCCCATAAATGCCTGGCTCACGTTTTCCAAGTAAATTGAGATTCGGACCGTTGATTATTTGTATCTTCATGCACTCAAACATAACCTTAAAATTTCAAAAGATAAAGTGGATTGGGCATCAGCAAAAAAAGGATTTAAAAACTATTTGAAATTAGAACGTTCACTATCCGCCAACTCCATTGCCGCCTATCTCAGGGATATCGATAAAATAACCCAGTTTTTGGAAGCCAATGATAGAAAAGTGGATCCTTTGAATGTAAAAGCACAGGATCTAAAGGATCTGATTGAATGGGTGAACGGATTGGGCATGCTGGCCACCAGCCAGGCAAGGTTGATCAGCGGAATTAAAGCTTTTTATAAATTCCTGGTTTTAGAGGATTTAATGAAAAGTGATCCCTCAGCATTGATAGAAACCCCAAAGACCCGAAGAAAATTACCTGATGTGCTTACGATCCATGAAGTGGAATCACTCATCAATGCCCTGGATCTAAGCAAACCAGAGCAGGTGAGGAATAAAGCCATGCTGGAGGTTTTATACGGTTCGGGATTAAGGGTGAGTGAATTGACAGATTTAAAGATCTCCAACTACTTTCCGGAAGTGGAGTTCATGAAAATAACCGGCAAAGGGAATAAAGAACGATTGGTGCCCCTGGGAAGTGCTGCTATAAAACATGTCGGTATTTATTTGAGCACCATCCGAAATCATATCGAGGTTGAAAAAGGGAACGAGGATTTTATTTTCTTAAACCGCAGGGGAAGTAAATTAAGCAGGATCATGGTTTTCATGCTGATAAAAGATCTTGCCAAAAAAATCGGGCTTAAGAAGAATATCAGTCCCCATACTTTCCGGCATTCTTTCGCCACTCATCTGATTGAAGGCGGGGCAGATTTGAGAGCTGTACAGGAGATGCTGGGACACGAAAGTATCACCACCACCGAAATTTACACACACCTCGACCGGGATTTTCTAAAGCAGACCATTCAGCAGTTTCACCCAAGAAACTGAGCTGAGATGATGCGCTCGTTATTGTTGATATCTTTAATGATCTCTGCTCTGAATCCCTTATTCTCCAGCAAGGAGGCAGTGTCTTCTCCCAAAGTTTGATTGATCTCCAAATATAGACTTCCTGTTTTTTTCAGATTTGTTAAAGCGAAATCAGAGATTTTATCATAAAAGAGCAAAGGGTGCTCATCGGGGACAAAAAGTGCCAGGTGAGGTTCATGATTGATCACATTTTCCCCCATCTGCGCCTTGCCACTTAAAGCAACATAAGGCGGATTGGAGACAATGACGTCGTAAAGCTGATGTTTATCCGTATCAAGATTCAAAGCATCATCCTGAAAAAAAGTCACATCCACCTCATTAATTCCGGCATTCGCTTTCGCCACTTCCAAAGCACCCCCACTGATATCCAATGCAGATAGCACTGCCAGTGGCAAATGCTTTTTTAAGCTCACTGGTATACAACCGCTACCCGTTCCAATGTCTAAAATCTTCATGGGTTTATTTTGATGGTTTTTAATGATCAGATGAACCAATTCCTCTGTCTCTGGTCTGGGAATCAATACATTGCTATCAACTTTAAAAATCAGACCATAAAAGTGTGCTTCTCCAATGATATATTGAACTGGTTCATGATTCTGAAGTTTTTGTATGGCAGCTCTGAATTGCAGCAACTGAGCCTCAGGGATTTCCTGAAGATTTGAAGAAGCAAGAGCTGATCCCATCATGGATTCTGACAGCATCCTGAACAGGATAGGTAATTCATTCTCCTGGTATAGGTGAGAAAGCGCTTTGTTGAATTCTTTTCTTAATTTCAGCAATGGTCGGATGATTTCACCAAAGGTAAGGTGAAATAAAAAGAACTTCCTTTTCCTTTCTCACTCTCCACCCAAAATTTACCCCTATTCTTTCTGATCAATTCTTCGGAAAGCATTAATCCAAGTCCGCTCCCCTTTTCTTCATTGGTGCCAAAAGTGCTGTAAAACTGATGACTAAAAACTTCAGCTATCTGTTCTGGCGACATGCCAATTCCGCTATCGTTTACAGAAATCACTAAATTTTCACGGTCTTTTTTGGATTTGATACTGACCTCCCCCCCTACCGGAGTGAATTTTGAAGCATTACTCAATAAGTTTCTCATGACCACCCTCACGCTCTCCTCATCAGCATAAGCAAAGCAAGACGCCAATTCATTGTTGGTTTTTAAATTTTTAGATTGATTTTGAATTTTAAGAAGTCCGATGCTTTCATCAGCGATTGCACAAAGATCAATCATTTTCATTTGCATGGTTTGCCCATACATCTGGCTTTTTCCCCACATCAAAAGATTCTCCAATAAACCAGAGGTGTTTTTAAAATTATGCTCCAGCTCATTCATAAATATCTTGAGTTCATTTTCACCAAATTTAGCCTCCTCAAATAACTTCAACATTCCATTCAATGATGCCAACGGGCTTCTCAGATCATGGGAAACAATAGAAAAGAACCTGTTTTTTAATTCATTTAAGTTTTCAAGCTCCTCTTTCTGCGTATTTATTTCATCATTTTGTATAATTAAGGCATGGTTACTCCTATCAATCCTTTTACTGTTTTGATAAATAAGCCAAATCAAGTAAAGATTTAGAATCAGCAGGATAAAAATCGCAAGGATCAAATACGTCTTATTCTGCTGCTTTTTATCAGCTGATGCACCAGTTTTAGGAGTGACGGTATTTTCCGGCTGAGATTGATCATTAGCCACGCTAGAACCTTTGACATGCGATTGCTTTGAATTCAAAAACACATTTAAGCGGATTAGAATTTTAGATTCCTCTTTAGGATAGGGCGTATTCTGAACAAACTCCATTAAACTTTTAGGAGCTATGGAGTAAATGGATTTGGCCGTTTCATTTGTTTTTTTAAAGTTGCGGACAAATACATACCCCTTCTCGTAAACTCCGATAAAAGAATCGTTATTTATAATTCCCCGGTTCGCAAAGTTTACAGAACAATTATTGAACAGGAAAAGACCTATAAATAATAACAAATGTTTTTCTATCATTTCACAATCCAAATAAGATTTTGAATAGCTTCTGATCAGGCTATTTAGTTACCTTTGTTACGTGACCATACCGGAAATAGTTATAGCTAGAGCCATCGAATTATCCACATTGGGTTTGGGAAATGTGAGTCCAAACCCAATGGTTGGAGCAGTGATCATCCATGATGACAAAATAATAGGAGAAGGCTATCACCGCAAATATGGCGAAGCACATGCAGAAGTCAATGCCATACACCAGGTGTTGAAAGCTCATCCTGATGCGGAGCAATTGTTAAGAAATTCCACCATTTATGTCACTTTAGAACCCTGCTCCCATTTCGGAAAAACACCTCCCTGCGCAGATCTTATCATTAAACACCAGATCCCAAATGTGGTGATTGGATGTCTGGATCCTTTTGAAAGTGTGAACGGCAGAGGAGTACAACGATTGAGAGCGGCAGGTGTGAACGTAGTGACGGGCATTTTAGAGAAAGAATGCCAGGAACTGAACAAAAGATTTTTCACACGGGTAAAAAAGCAAAGACCTTATGTGATTTTAAAGTGGGCGGAGACAGCCGACGGCTTTTTCTCTCCTTTGGATGGATCTCAAAAATGGGTCACTGGCAACGAAGCCAAAACTCTAGTTCATTTATGGCGGTCACAGGAAGATTGCATCCTGGTTGGGAAAAATACCGCTCTAGCAGATGACCCCAAATTAAATGTCAGGCTTGTTAAAGGCAGAAACCCTAAAAGAGCAGTGATTGACCGATATTTGCAGCTCCCGGAGCATCTCCATTTATTTGATGACAGGGAACCCACTTTTGTATTTAATCAGTTCAAAACGGATTTAGCCGGAAGAACCACCTATACAGGGATAGATGACTTTGAGTATTTTATGCCCCAATATATCCTCTATCAATTATATTTACAGGATGTGCAATCTTTGATCATTGAAGGAGGGGTTAAAACACTTCAAACGTTCATTGATGCTGGTCTTTGGGACGAAGCACGTATATTCACGGCTGATGTACGCTGGGGAGCGGGTATGAAAAGTCCTGCCATCAAAGGCAAAGTGGAATCCAAGACAAAGGTAGGACCGGACCTGTTAACGCTATTAAAACCAATAGAACAATGATATATGTAGCCATTGCCATTTTTTGCAGTGTTGTAGTGAGCATCAATTTTAAATTGTTCAAAAGATACTATACCAATACTTATCAGGCAATAGTATTTAACTACCCAACAGCAGCGGTTTTTTGCTACCTGTTTTTCAAGCCTGATATGAGTTTGGCCCCTTCCAAATACGAATGGTCATTATTTGTCCTGATTGCGGCTTTATTGATCTCTATCTTTTATTTTATCGGTAAAAGCATCGAAACCTCGGGTATCGTATTAACGGCCATAGCACAAAGATTATCTTTAGTGATTCCTGTGTCAGCCGCTTTCCTGATTTTTGCAGAAGCCTCCACCACTTTAAAAATCATAGGGCTTGGCGTAGGATTTTTGGCAATCTTTGCCTCTAAACCTTCCGGAAAAACCAACTTCAAAAACATCATCAACTGGTATCCTTTCATTGTTTTTGTAGGTACAGGAGTGATAGACATCTTATTTAACCTGCTCACTAAACTTGACCAAATATCTTTTACCGCCTCTCTAGTGTACATTTTTTGCCTGGCGACTGTATTTGGCTTTCTTAGTCTGTTTTATCAGAAAATTACCGGCAAGCTGGATTTTCAACTGAAAGCCGCCTTAGCAGGTGTGGTGTTGGGCTTTTTTAATTTCGGGTCCATCTACTTTTACATCAAAGCTTTACAGCTGGAAAGCCATAGGCCTTCAGTGGTGTTCTCCTCTATGGACATTGGCGTGATTGCCCTTGGCTCTCTGGTAGGTATCCTTCTTTTCAGAGAGAAATTGACGAAACTGAACTTTATAGGTTTGGTTTTAGCTGTGATCTCTATTGTGATTCTTAATTTGCCGGATGCTTTTTAATGATCTATATAAAACCATCAAGGGGAACTATGAAGGAGTTTACCGGGATAAAGGCAGTAAATTTTTAGCTTATGCTTATCCTTTCAAAGAGGAGGTTGAGCTTAAAACAATCATCGCAAATCTTAAAAATGAACATCACAAGGCCAGGCATCACTGTTATGCTTATCGTTTAACACCAGATCGTTCCATTTTCAGAATAAATGATGACGGAGAACCATCAGGAACTGCAGGCAGGCCTATTCTTAATATGCTTTTATCCTATGAACTGACCAATATTCTGGTGGTGGTGGTCAGGTATTTTGGTGGAACTTTATTAGGAATCCCAGGCCTGACCAATGCCTATAAATCAGCTGCGGAAGATGCTTTGGACAATGCTGAAATTGTGCACAGAACTGTTCAGGATGTCTATGAAATCAAATTTGAATATGCAAAGATGAATGAAGTGATGAAACTGATCAAAGAAGAACGCCTGGAGAATTTTGATCAGGATTTCGATTTAAACTGTAAATTGAAGATCGCAATCAATCAGGCAAATGGGAATAAAATCATAGACCAACTGCAAAACATTCATCATCTGAAAATAAAATACCTCAAAACGATATGAAAAAAATAGCTGAAGCTGACTTGATCATCAATCCGGATGGAAGTATTTACCATCTCAACATCAAACCTGAAGATGTGGCCGATATCATCATCACAGTAGGTGATCAGGACAGAGTCCCGGAGGTGAGCAAATATTTTGATTCCATAGAATTAAAAAAGGGCAAAAGGGAGTTCGTCACTCATACCGGACATATAGGAGGGAAAAGGATCACTGTGATATCAACAGGTATAGGCACTGATAATATTGATATTGTTCTTAATGAACTGGATGCTTTAGTGAATGTAGACTTCGATAGCAGAACAGTGAAGAAGGTATTGAAGCGTCTTCAGATCATCAGGGTGGGCACTTCCGGAAGCATCAGGGAAGATATCGATGTGGGAACTATATTGGCTTCTTCCCATGGTTTGGGTTTAGATGCTTTAATGTCTTATTATGAGTCAGATATTTCTATAGAAGAACAATATCTTTTGCAGCGAATTACCGAGCATTTACCCGTTTTAAATTCGGCTCCCTATCTCATTGCAGCCTCCTCTTCCCTTTTAAATCAATTCGCTTCCAATCTTCCTCAGGGCATCACAGCAACTGCCCCTGGCTTTTATGCTCCACAGGGCCGTGAGGTAAGAGCGAAAAATAAGGTAAAGGGATTGATTGAAAAATTATCGACTTTCAATCTGAAAACATATCGCATCACTAACCTGGAGATGGAGACGGCTGGGATATATGCATTAGCTAATGCGTTGGGTCATGAAGCGCTATCCATCAATGCCGTACTGGCTCATCGTTTAAAGTCTCAATTTGCACAAAATCCACAAAAAATAGTGGAGAACATGATAAAGACCGTGCTGGAAAAGATTTGACGCTTTTAAGAATTCATCAGTGAAAGTGAGCTGACTGGTGATCCCACCCTTCGAACTTGCTCATTTCATTCTTTATTTCCACTTCATTTTTATGGCCTTCACTTCTGCAACGGTTAGCATAGCAGCCTTGTTGCCAAAGCTATTTCTTACATAGCTTGCCACATCTGCAACTTGCTGGTCAGTTAAAAGACTTTGAGCCGGCATGGGGTTGGTATATTCGTCACCATCTATCTCCACCCCCTCATTAAAACCTTTTAAAATGATTTTAACCAATCGTGCTTTATCTCCTAATACATAGGCAGTCTTGATCAAAGGTGGATTTAATTTATAAACCCCGCTCCCGTCCACCTGGTGGCACGGAAGACAATACTGCGTGTAAATGGCCTTTCCCCTGCTGATGGATGTGGAAGGCTGTGTTTCAGCAAACTTAGCGATGATGGTCTCGTTCTTAGTATTGATTTCAGAAAAAGACATCAATAGGAACACGGAGCCTATTGCCAAAAACGAAGTGATCTTTATTTTCATCTATTAGTTTTATTATTTTTTATTTGTCAGATCAATTCCATGGTCTGTGTCCCCCACAGACCTTTCTCGTTGTTTTTGTTCATTATTTTTGTTGTTTTTGTTTCGTTCTGTGTGGACACAGACCGAGGGGATAATCCTATCGGTTTCCTACTGCTATTTAGCATAAGATATTTTATAAACAGTTCCTTTCGCATCGTCAGATACGTATAAAGAACCATCAGGTCCCTGTGCCAGTCCACATGGGCGATGTTTGGCCTGACCAGGCGTTTTAATTTCTCCCACACCGGCGAATCCTTTGGCGAAAATCTCCCAGTCACCACTCGGCTTACCCTCTTTAAAAGGAACAAAAACGACTTCATAACCTTCCTGAGGCTCCGGCGAACGATTCCAGGAACCGTGAAAAGCGATGAAAGCTCCATTTTTATACCGATCAGGGAATTGCGAACCGGTGTAGAACAATAAACCATCAGGTGCCAGGTGTGCCGGGAAAGCGACTAAGGGATCCAAAGCATTACCAGTGTAAACTTTTTTACCATCGCCTCCGTATTCGGGGGACAGTATCTTTTTCTTCACGTTTTGGTCATAATAACTGTATGGCCAACCTCCGTTACCACCTTTGGGCACTTTATAAAAAGTTTCAGCAGGTAAATTGGCAGAAGCCTTGGCATCATAATATTGCGGAAACATGGTAAGCTGATCTCTTCCATGTTGCATCACATACAAAGAATTATCCTGTTTATTCCAGTCTAAACCCACCACGTTTCTAAAACCCGTACCATAGCGAATCCCATCTTTGTAAGTTTGATTCATCTGGTCAGCTTTGAATTGCCAAATGCCTCCCGCACTGTCTAACAATGGACAACCCGGAATGCCCATAGAACCATTTTGTCGGTCCTTTTCCTGGCAGGAATTAGAATATGCCCCAATATTCACATAAATATTTCCGGCATCATCCAACACCACGGATTTGGATTCATGTTGCCGGCGATTGATCAGTCCGCTAACAATTTTTTCAGGCGAATCCGGGTGAATCACCTCATGTTTTGCATTCAATTTATACCTGTAAACATCTTCATTTGAAGAAGCATATAGGTAATCGTCTTTTAAATACATCCCGGTGCCTCTATAATCACCAAAATAAACAGGTTTGTTCAGTTGCCCGTTCTCCCCCCGTTTAAGGAAAATAATCCCCTTCCCATCAACCAATCTATCCAGTTTCACATACATATCGCCTTCCGGTGTCACAGCAATATGTCTGGCCCGGCCAAGGTCATTGGCTACAATCTGAGCTTTGAACCCATTGGGCAAAGTTAAACCTGCAGAATCCTGAGACCTGCAGTAATTTAGGCTCCCCGTTAAAAGGAGTGACAGTATTATGTTCTTTCTTGAAATCATCACCTGAAATAAATATGCTGAATTATATTTTATTAATCCCTGAAACCAGAATAAGTTTTAAAAAAGTTTATTTTTATTGCTCATTGCTTACCGCAAGCTACTGGGAATAATAACCAGGTTATAAAAATATTATAAAAAGTGTGTCTCAAAAGACAGGACTCCTCCTTTCATAACGTTTCTTCACATGAAGAATTATTTTCCTCATAACTTTAACACCTGTAAATATCATGAAATAGTTTCCGTAATTATTGCGTCATTTCCTACTCATGACAAGGCTATAAAAAATAAAAATTAAACTACCCTCGGCTAAAAGCCGAAGGATTTGATTACGGGCTTAAAGCCCTCCAAAGTCACGAACCTGCAACCGTGAAATCTCCACCCTCATTTTCAATCTCTTGGTTTTTGATATATTCCATGATGACTTCATCAGTGATATTGCCCGATGTGGCCACGAAATATCCTCTTGCCCACATATGGCGACCCCAATACTGCTTAGAAACCAACTTGTTCTCTTGCATTATCTTATACGAGCTCTTCCCTTTTAGATGTCGAACCAATTTACTTATCGATAACTGGGGTGGTACTGACAAAAACATGTGCACATGATCTTTTGATATATGACCTTTGATGATCTCTACATCATGTTCTTTACATATCTGACGTAAAAGCTCTCGTAAACGTTCCCCTAACAATCCTTGTAAAATCGGCTTTCTGTGTTTTGTTATCCAAACTATATGATACTTACAGTCATACAAACTGTGGGATGTCTTGCCATGATTCTGCATCCACCAAAAATACTAAAGTCTTCGCCTAAAGGCGAGGGTTTTTCTCCCAGTAAGAGACAATAAAATAATATCTAAAATTTAAATTAATTTTTATTACATTTGTTTTAACAATCTAATAATTATTAAACTTGTGAAAAAAAATGTACTTGTTGGGCTTACACTTTTCTTTAGTCTGTGTCTGGTACTCTTTGCTTGTAGAAAAGACATCGACAATTTTGTAAAAGGCAGGGAAGCACCTGCATCCATGCAGTTGGAAGCTGCAAAAATCTGGAGATTGCAGCACCTTGAAGGCAATTCGAATAGAAAAATCTTAACCCCACATTGGAAATATGCATGGACCGTATAAACTGTTGGCAAAGAGATTTTATTTGTCGTTCCTACCAACGAACACTACATAGAAAATAAGGATATCCACATCAATCGGTTTTTTCTATTTACTATGAAAGGAAATTCAGTTACAGATGGTCGAATAATTGAAATGGAAGGGGAAAAATACGATATTGAAAAACACGTTGATTTTCTTTTGAAAAACTATGATCAGGATGTCATATCGAATTATCATGGTGCTATTTTACTGTATAATATTAACTATACACTTTTGAAAAGCAGGACCTTTGAAAATGGGTTACTTACTTCAAAATCAACGAAATTCGCTTCGAAATCAATCAGTCTTCAAAAGAAAATTTTTGATCTAAAAAACCAAAGTTCAATGCAAACCCTAAGCTCATGTGAGGATCCCATTGTAACTAACATTGGGTTTCCACTTACTTATTGCGAGGGGGGAACGGTGTATTATTCAGAACACACTGAGTCTAATAATGGATGTGTGATTTCCATCACGAGAAATTACATGTATACTGAATGCCCTGGAAGTGGAAGCGGAAGTGGTTCAGGTAGTGGTTCCGGCAGTGGTAGTTCAACCCCAGAAGATCCGCCTCCCTATGGCGGAGGAGGTGCACAGCCAGTACCTTGCGCCGGTGATCCTATTTATCGACCTACGATTGCTCCGACACCTCAGGGAATAGGCGGTGGTCGCTACGGTAACACACGACACTATGGGACGGGCGCAGTGAAATTTCATGATGGCACGGATATAAAATCCCCAGAAAATACGCCTATCGTTTCAATGTATAACGGGACTGTGACTGAAATAAGGAATTCATTTAGTCCGGGTCAATATGCTAAAGCTTCTTATGGTAATTATATTACGGTACAATCAACACTTCCAGATAGTACTGTAATCAAATTAAAATATAATCATCTAAATGATGTAAATGCAGCGGTAGGAAATAATGTATTTGCAGGAACCGTTATTGGAATATCTGGCACAACCGGGAACGCTAAAGGTGTTGTGCCACATGTTCACATCCAAGCTAGAAAGCTTGTTAATGGTCAATGGCAGGGCATGAATCCTGAACTATATATTAGAACAAAATTTAGCTCAGCCGGGACTCCTACAAATCCATGTAATTAGTATTATGAAGTTATTTAATCCTAAAAAAATGAAAAATCTCAATCACAAAGTGTTCTTTACGGTTTTGTTTGCATTCTTTACTATTATCGTATATTCCAATCCGCTGGCACAATGGTTTGGATTTCCACAGGTGTTAACTATTTCCACCCTTGATCATATTGATGTCACTAAACTTTCTTTGCGTTCAGGTACCAATAGCACCTACAACTATATAGGTCAGCCATTAGCCCAAAATACTTTAGGAACACCAACATCAATAAATACTGAGGATTGGGACATGTTAGACGGTACAGCAACCATTTATAATTATTCAGGAGCAAAAGTTGAATACTTCGACGGTAAAATGTATGGCTATGAAATAACAAGTTCCAGTTGGAGTGTAGGTGCGCAGGAGGGGCCATATATAAAAATTGGAGCGAACCTTAACTCCCTTGCATCATTGTTGCCAAATTATAATTCAAACAAAGTAAACGGGACTTTCACCGCTCCAATAGTAGCAAATGGAATAGTTACCGATTCCTATCTTTATATAGAATTTAATCAGTCAACATTAATAATTACTAAAATTTCGCTTAGAGATTACTAACGTTTTTTTTTCTACAATTAAATTATAAAAAGGTCGGAGCAGGAGAGATCTCTGTCCGCGGTTCAACCGGTTTTTTGGTGTTGATAGACGGTAAACCTGTTCAGGGAGATGCACAAACTATTTTAAGTCAGCTATCGGCTAACACCCTCGAGAATATTGAATTCATCACTGCGCCTTCTGCAAAATATGATGCAGATGGAAAAGGAGGAATCCTGAACATTACTACCAAAAAAGGAGCAAACGAAGGCGTTTCCTTGATTGCCAATATACAGGCTGGTTTACCCAGCACTACTGATTATGGCAACAAAGAAAACCAGCAACATTATGGTGGAGACATCACTTTAAATTACCGGAAAATGAATGGGATATAGCCGCAAGTGCAAACTACCTCAGAAATGACAATGCAGGTTTCGGGGAAGGAGACGCGTTCACCATATATAAAGGTCTGAAAACAACTTTTCCATCCAATGGCGAGCGTAGTTTGATAAATACAATTACGGTGGCCGATTCAATACCGGGTTTAACCCCAATAAAAATGATGCATTTTCTGTAGTTTTTTTGCTGGCTATAAGTTTCAAGACAGATTGGCTGATATTTATTATAACAATACCAAAACAAATACCAGCGGCAAGGTGGTGGGGCGTAAGCAATATTTCAACTCCAATCTGCAGAATAAGTAGGGAGATTTTGTTCTGGGAAATGTTGATTATGCGCACACTTTCAGCAATAAATCAATCCTAAGCTTCTCCACTTTATATGAATATGATAAACTTTAGGATTCTACAAAAAACAGAAATATCGAAGGGGCGGACACGGCTCAAAACACTTTAAGCACTTATGAAAATCCTTTAAACGGATTAATTTAAAAAGACATTTATGAATGGAAGGCTAACCGCATTGTTGCAATGGCAGAACATTGATCTGGGAATGAAGGAGATTAACCGGCAAAGAATTACCACTTCCGGAGCAGATTTTTACCCAACAACAAGTTACATCTATGAAACCGATGTTTTAATGTTGAATTTAAGATTAAACCTTAATAAACTGACCAGAAAACTTAAATTGCCGGGAAGTGAGTTTGGGGAGAAAGAATTTAATTTTTTAACTATGATTGAACCAAAAGGGGATTCATTACCGTTGAATATTTATCAATAAACCAATGTATAAATGAGCATATTTTTTTTAAGGAGTTTACTATTTGTTTCCGTTGTTGGAATGGTATCCTGTAATCAGAATAAAAAAACTGTTGCTGCTGTTGATAGCACAGCAAACCAACCGGGGGAACAACAGGCAGCTATTAAGTTCAACGGAGATACTTCAACCACTGGAATGGTCCACATTCCTGGAGGAACGTTTATGATGGGCGGAGATAATTCGCAGGCGGACAAGGATGAATATCCGAAGCATAAAGTGACCGTTGACGGTTTTTATATGGATGAGCATGAAGTGACCAACGCTCAGTTCCAAAAATTTGTGGATGCTACTGGATATGTGACCACTGCAGAAGAAAAACCAGATTGGGAACAACTGAAAAAGCAGTTGCCTCCGGGAACTCCCAAACCAGAGGACAGCCAGTTGGTTGCAGCGTCACTGGTGTTCACCCCGCCCAGCCACCCTGTGGATTTGAACGATTACTCACAATGGTGGAGCTGGGTACCTGGTGCAAACTGGAGACATCCCGAAGGTCCAAAAAGTGACATTAAAGGAAAAGAAAACTATCCAGTAGTCCATATCAGTTGGGATGATGCCAATGCTTATTGTAAATGGGCAGGTAAAAGATTACCAACCGAGGCCGAATGGGAATATGCCGCAAGAGGAGGAATGAAGGATAAGATTTATCCATGGGGAGATGAGGGCATTGCGGTTGGAAAAGCAAAAGCAAATTCCTGGGATGGCGCATTCCCAAATGCCAATTCGGGAAGAGACGGCTTTAAGGATTTAGCTCCGGTGAAGCAGTTTTCTCCAAATGGATATCAATTATACGATATGGCAGGTAACGTTTGGGAATGGTGTTCAGACTGGTACAGGAATGATTATTACCAAGCAGTAAACAAACCGGAAGGAGTGAAGAACCCACAAGGACCGTCAGATAGTTATGATCCGGATGAACCTTATGCACCTAAAAAAGTAGCCCGAGGAGGATCTTATATGTGTAACGACAGCTATTGCTCAGGCTACAGGGTAGCCAGAAGAATGAAAAGCTCTTACGATTCGGGTTTGAGTAATTTGGGGTTCAGGTGTGTGAAGTAAGATGGACCTAATACTTGGCTACTAGTGTTAAGTTAAAAGTAGAAAGTCAAAAGTAAAAAGACTTACATCATTGATAATAAGAAATTTAAAAAGATGATTTTTCGTCGTTTTATAATTAACATTACACTAGTTTTTTAATAGACGTATGCTTTCAATGTTCTGCAGTACCTTCCCAAGTCCTCCAGGATGAGATTGCCCTCCGAGAAAATCTTGGCAATCAGAGGACAATGGCACAGCCCACATAGATATATCGGTGGTTCGTGAAAACGAAACCAAAAAGGCCAAGGTCTATTTTTGTTCTCCTGCAAAAAATCATTGAAATTTGCTGCATAGTCCTTATTAGAAATTCCTGTTGTTGGTGGTTTTATAAAATGTGTGGCATATTCCTTACCTAACAACAACCTCGGGTTTCCGTCTTCATCTAAAGCTTTGCCCGGAGCGTAACCCTTGCCTGTATAACCAATGTGGTAACCTTTATCTTTAAGGTTTCCATATAAGTTTTTACTCTACTGGGAAATAGATCACGTGGTTTGCGGCGGCTTCTAACTGCCAACTGTTTCTGCCTGTAATGATACAACTACGAGATGGGGCGCATTTGGCGTTGGGTGTATAGGCCAAGCAGACCTTCTTTTGCAACCCTATCAAAACCTGGGGTATTTACAAAAGTGCTGCCGTAAGCGCTAAAATCCCTACCGGCATCATCAGCTACAATGAACAGAATATTAGGTTTTTTAGATTGTTGTGCCTCAACCTTAAAGGCATAAGCAAAAATTAAACACATTAAAGTTAAACAACCTACAATTACCTTTTTCATGTTTATTTTATTTTTTGGATTAAAATAATCTTATCATTTGGTTAATGACATAGCTAAAACCTTCAACTTATCATGTACTTATGATGTGATTTTTCAATCAATATCTTCATGCTCGGCATCATTTGCTACCAAGCCTAATTTGCCCAAAAAATCGTTGCAAGCAGCCTTTACGTTATAAGAAATTGCTTTTTGGCCTTTCACTTCTTTGATCGTTGCTGTAAATAGATCAACATTTTTGATATAAAGAAGGTAATTTACGGCCATTAATGCCAAATCCATGTTTTTGTTTTTGATGGACTCTTTCAAAAAGCTTTCTGCCCGTTGATCATTAAAAACATCGTATGCAATTGCGGCGGCCGTGATGGCCACAGGCGGATAATTATCTTCTACCGCTGCTAAAACTGCTGGTTTCAAATTCTTTATAACTTCTGCATTTTGAGAACGTAAACCCATTGCTGTCCAATATCTTACCATCTCGTTATCAGATTTTAAGAGTTTAACCTGTCTTTCGGCGATTTCACTCCCCCTAAAACCTGATAGGGAAGCCGATTTATAAATAGACTTTATTGGATAATTTTTTGAGTTTTTTCTAAACTCATATAATGTTGTGCTATCAGAAATCATGGAGGTTTGATATTCTGGCAAAAACAAAATATCTTTTTGCTTAACGATGTTTTTATCCAGTTCTTTCCTGAATTTTTTCAGCTTTGCTTTATAGGCAGGTTCATTGGCCAAATTGTGCAATTCCCAAGGGTCGGTTTCAATATCAAAAAGCATTTCTGGTTCACGGGGTTTCATCAGAGATTCTTGCAAGCTATCCAACTTGTTGTTTTTATAATCTTTACGGATTTCTTGTTTGATATCGCCAATCTCCATATATCGGATGTACCGAAGCTCTGGTTGATAATCCATAAAATTTCTGGAATAAACAAACCTGCCATCGGTAACGGTACGGGTTAAATCGGGGCCATTATCTGCCCTATCGTTAGATAAAAACAGTTCTTTTGCCTTTTTATCTCGGTTTGCACCTATCAAAACCCTTCCCTTTAAATAATCGGGCATTTTGCCTCCGGCCAAACTGATCAATGTTGGAGCCAAATCCTCAAAATCTATCAGTTCATCGGTAACCATTCCCGCCTTTCCCCATGGCGATAAATAGCTGTACATGGGCGGGAACCAAATCACAAATGGGATACGGTAACCGTAATTTATGCCATTGGTTTTACCCCTGGGCATTCCCTCGCCGTGACCGGCGTAGAAAAAAATAATGGTGCTGTCCCTTAAATGGTCTTTTTCTAATTTCGCAATAATATCCCCAATCTCGTTATCGGTAAATTTTAAGGAATTATAAACCCTTGCAAACTGCTTGCGCATCTCGGGCGAATCGTGATAGATAGGTGGCATCTTAAAAGCATTATCGCCGATTCTTTCCTCGGGTTTTAAGCCATCAAAAATCTCTTTTTTATATTGGGCGTAAGACCAGGTCATGGTGCGGGATTGATGAGATTCCATCAAATTGAAAACAGAGAAAAAGGGCTGCCCCGGCTTTCTGTTCCACCAGCCGGCCTTTCCAGAGCTTTCGTCCCAAGCTTCTTTGATGAAGTTTTTGCCATTGGCTATGTTATAATCTGTTTTTTGGTTATTGCTGGTGTAATAACCTGCTTGTTTTAGATAATAGGGAAAACCTTTGATATAATCCGGGATAGGGACGCTACTACGATGATGCCCGGCACCCAATTCATAGGTTTTTACACCAGTAATAATACAAGAACGGCTTGGCGAGCAAACTGTACCCGTAGAAAAAGCATTGGTAAAACGGATACCATTCTTCGCTAATTTGTCGATATTTGGGGTTCGGGCATCGGGATTGCCATAAGCACCGATAAACTGCGGCGAAGTATCTTCTATGGTAATCCATAAAACATTGGGTTTGGGCTTAACCTGGGCAATTATGGTGTTTGCCGAAAAGAACGCCAGCAGAAATCCTAAACTTTTGAGGTATCTCATCTTATAATTTATTTTACGCAAAATACTGCGTTAGCCACATCTTCTGCATTTTTACCCATTTGGTTACAAGTTAATTTAATGGATGGCACTTCTTTATCATCTTTCTTTTTGTAATACAGTCTGATTTGATGGTAACCTTTTGCTAAGTGCAGTTGTTGAGATTTCAGCTTTCCTTGATAGCCAAAATCTTCATCTATTACAGCAATATCATGAATACGCAAAAATGCTTTACCAGAAGTTTGCATATTAAATTGATAAGTACCATCCGCTGGCACCAAAATATATCCTTCAAATAAAACAGAATTGTTTTTTAAAGAGTTAAGTTTGAGGCTTGATAGAACGGTTTTTGAGGCTGTTTTTAGATTAGGTGTTGCCACCCATTTGTTTGTTGCTTGGTAATTGTAGCTAACCCAACCTTTAGAAACGTTTTTTACCTCATCCGCAGGAATTAAGCCCTCATCATACGGGCGTGGTGCCGATGTATCTGCCATACGCATTTGCAACACCCTACCTTTTAAATATTTTTGCAGGGAAGCTAAATCTTCTGTTTTAGTCAAATCTTTAACCTGTTTTGGATCCTGGTTAATTTTATATATTCCGAAATCATCATCCACAGATTTGATATTATATCTTAGCGCAACGGTATCACCTAATCTAATCATCTGCATTTGGTTTCTTTTTAAATTTCTATGGCTTGCATCAAATTCCTCGTAATCTGGTACTTTTCCGTTGTGGAAATATTCTATATAAATCTGACTTTTTTCTTGAATTGGTTTGCCTAGTAATTGAGGTAATAGAGACACCCCATCAGCCCTAACTGGTTTGGCATTACCGGCCGCATCCAAGAATGTAGGCATCCAGTCATAAGAAATACTAGGAGAGGTGATTTGTGTGTTTGGTGCAATGTGTTTAGGCCACCAAGCTATGGTTGGCATTCTTACACCACCTTCCAATACATCTCTTTTTATGCCATCAAATTGGCCAAAGCTTTCAAAAAAATTGGCTTTATAGGGTTCGTCTTTAATATAAGATTCAATTGATGGCCCGTTGTCTGATGTGAATATTACCAAGGTATTATCGTCAATTTTTAAATCCTTGAGCAAAACCAAAATATCGTGGATTTGGTTATCAATTCTTTTGGTTATGGTGGCGTATCTTTTATAAACATCTGGCCAAGCTACTTCTGGTGTGGCAGCACTGTTATCATCATCGTAAGTTTTGTTCACATATTCTGGGTCTATCCAAGAATCTGGCTTACCTGATGCGGTATTGATCATTGCGCCTGCTTTACCTGTCCATTGCAAACCCCCGTTTAGGCCAAAACCTGCCGGATAAGCTTGAGTTGGCAATTCTAAAACGGCATGTGGCGTATCATAGGCCAGATACATAAAAAAAGGTTTATCTTTATCCTTACCAGATTCATGGTCAATGATGTATTTTTTGGCATTTGCAGTCCACAAATCGCCGGTATAGCATTTATCCAATTCATTGCTGATTTCTTTATAGCCATCATAAACTTCCTTTTTTCCGGTATATAATCCTTCTTTAGGGAAATGCTCATGACCATCGCTATGTCTTATGTATCCGAAATAATAACCGAAACCTCTCTTCAAAGGGTGAGCAGGCCATTTTTCTCCGGTTTTTTTTGCGTTGTTGCCTTGTAAACCCCATTTTCCTATGGCAGCACTGGTATAACCCGCCATCTGCATTACCGTTCCCAAAGTATAATTGTTCTCCAAAGCCTTATCAAATTGGTTATCCCTAACATTGGCATGCCCTTGACTTTGCCCTAAAAGAATTGAAGAGCGGGAAGGGGCACATACAGGAGCGGCACAATATTGATCGAGTATGGCTCCACTTTTAGCCATTTCATCAAGATATGGAGTGATGGTAAAAGGTTTGTTTCTCTGGTTTGCCAATCTTCTTTGGTCTTGAAAGAAAACACCAACATCACCCACACCCAAATCATCCATCAGGATAAATATGACATTTGGTTTTTTTTCCTCAGACTTTTTCACGCTGCTTTGTGCAAATAGATTAAATTGACTAAAGGAGATAGCAATTATTATGAACGCACTTAGAAAACTATTCTTTTTCATTGTTATTTTGTTTTTCAATTCTTAATTTATAAAGGCTTAATGATATAACTATACGAATAATTATTCTTTGTTAACCGATATTGGTCATGCGGAGGCCTGCCCCAACTATTATCGCCCCCTAAGCCTCTTTGCAATAAATCAACCTGTAAAGTTACCTGATCTCGTTTCACAATATCATTAATATGTTGATTCTTTTTAGTATTTCCGGCATCAAAATCTTCATCAACATAAGGCATGGCGCTAAAGCTTAGCGGTTGTAAACCTTCTATCAATAAACCATTTCCCTTGGCATCTAAGCTTGATCCAACGGGCATTAGGTCAACCATTACTTTATTGGGCTAAAGCCAGGGCAGGCGACAATATAGAAATCATTTTTTGGCTTTACAGAAAAAACCAACAAAGTTGGTATTGGATTTGGCATCCAAATTAAAAAACCAATCTTTTCAATGGACAAGTATTGCCAACAACAACACTTTTGTAACCACCGGCGATTCGCATAATGTAAATGTGGCCCAAGGCAGAAAGTTTTCCCCGCTTTGGTATCTTTATTCTAAAGCAGATAGTGACAGGGTAGCTTATCAGAATGCGTGGAAAATTTAGACCACGAACACGGCCGAATGATGGTATGTTTTCGGGTACCGAGCCACTTTCCGGCAATTTATCAAGACAATCCATAGAACTTTGTGGTGTGGTGGAAGAAATGTTGTCTGACGAAGCTGCAGTGAGTATCCTGGGTGATGTGAGTATTGCCGACCGTTTAGAAAAAATTGCTTTTAATGCTTTGCCAGAGCGATTTATTCGAAGTGATGGAAAAACCAAGTATATAAGAACTGTAAGAAATGGTACAGCACTGCTTAGACAAAGCATCTCTTCTGCTTTGAATGAGCGTTTAGTCCAGCTGCAGCAAACCAAAAATTAATAAACCGCGCTGTATTTTTAAACAGCGGGCATCATTTACCGATTCACAATCAGCATCAGGACGGCAATCAAAATCAGAACTGTACCCAACCAAAAAGCGAACTTTTCAAAAAGCTTGGTTACCCAGGCCTTCTCATAAGAATTAAATAATTCCATTCCTGTTAACGTTCTTCAATTAAACCTTCTTCTATTTACAAAATACCTCATAGTTAATCCAAGAGTCAGGAGGATTATAGCATCTATTTTCATTTGATCATTGTTTAATATCCCTTTAATAAAATCGATCATCTTTTCTAAGGTTCTAATCACATTCTTTTTCAGTAGTGTCCGAAAAAAAAAAGATAAACGGAGTAGCCTAAACCACCCCGTTAATTCATACTTTTAAGTTACCACACTTTCAAGTATGAACAAATCTAAAAACTTTAGCGGACAGCGATCGCTCGAATGAATGAAATTGCTCATAATATTTTACTGATTAACAAAGAGTTAGGAGCAAAAAAAAACTGGACAACAAAGCAATTAAGCGTGTTGTCCAGTCAGGTGGTGCCTGCTGGGATCGAACCAGCGACACAAGGATTTTCAGTCCTTTGCTCTACCAACTGAGCTAAGGCACCCTTCCAATCCCTTTCTGGATTTGTTAGGGACTGCAAATGTAGGCTCTTTTTGTTAAAACGCAAATAAAATTAAAAAAAACAAACTCCATTATTGCCATAAAAACCTATTTAATTTATAATCAACAGCTTAAGCCTGAAAGACACCGACCGTTAAAAATATTATGCTTGCATAGTAAATTTATTTGTCTGGATTAGTTAACTTCACCTTAACCAATGCTGTTTAAATGATCGCACAACTAATTTTCGGAATAGTCTTTTCGGTAGCCATCATCCTTTTTACCATTCAGGTGAAAAAAATCATTCGTAACATCAATTTAGGAAAGAGCATAAATCGTTCAGATCACCCGTCCGAAAGGTGGGTGGTGATGACCAAAGTGGCCTTAGGTCAAACAAAAATGGTGGTGCGGCCAATCGCAGGTATCATGCACTTCTTTGTCTATCTAGGTTTTGTCATCATCAACCTGGAAGTGCTGGAGATCATCATTGACGGGATTTTTGGCACACACCGCATATTTTCCTTCCTCGGCGGGTTTTATGATTTTCTCATTGGCTCTTTCGAGATTCTGGCTATACTGGTGTTAGTGGGGGTGCTGGTGTTTCTAGCCAGGAGGCTCATTTTAAGATTAAAAAGATTTTCAGGGGTGGAGATGACCACTTGGCCAAAATCAGATGCCATTTATATCCTCATCATCGAAGTTTTATTGATGACTGCTTTTTTAACCATGAATGCTGCTGATCATAAATTGCAAGCACTAGGATATACACATGATATGCAAGCCGGGAGTTTTCCAATTTCTCATTTGATGATGCCCCTGTTACCCGATTCGGCGAAAAGCCTGGAACTATTGGAGAGAGGCTGCTGGTGGTTTCATATTATTGGGATACTTGCGTTTTTGAATTATCTGCCTTTTTCAAAACACTTTCACATTATTTTATCCTTTCCCAACACCTGGTACAGTAAACTGACTCCTAAAGGAGCATTCAGAAACATGGATAGCGTGACCAATGAGGTAAAAGCGATGTTAGACCCCTCCTTCGCCCCTCCACCTGCTGACGCTGTCTCCAGATTTGGGTCTAAAGATGTGCAGGATTTAAATTGGGTGCAACTGATGAATGCCTATACCTGTACTGAATGTGGAAGATGCACTTCCGTTTGTCCTGCTAACCAAACAGGCAAATTGTTGTCACCCAGAAAAATAATGATGGACACCAGAGACAGGCTGGAGGAGGTGGGGAAAAACATCGATCAATATGGAAGTGGGCATGATGACGGGAAATCCTTATTGGACGATTACATCAGCAGGGAGGAGATTTGGGCTTGCACAACCTGTAATGCCTGCACAGAAGCCTGCCCGGTAAACATTGATCCCTTATCCATCATAGTTGATTTAAGAAGGTATGCAGTGATGGAGGAAGCTAATGTTGCCGGGAGCTTAAACACCATGTTCTCCAATATCGAAAATAACGGTGCCCCCTGGAAATATGCTCCTGCTGACAGGTTGAACTGGGCCGCTAATGAATCTTAATTGAATAAAAGAATTGAAAATGACAGAACTAAAAATACCCACCATGGCGGAGATGATGGCCATAGGAGAACAACCCGAAATACTTTTTTGGGTGGGCTGTGCAGGAAGTTATGATGAAAGAGCCCAACGTATCACCAGGGCTTTCGCAAAAATACTCACTCATGTAGGCATGAAGTTCGCCGTTTTAGGAACCGAGGAGAACTGTACCGGAGACCCGGCTAAAAGAGCAGGAAATGAATTTCTCTTCCAAATGCAGGCGATGATGAATATTGAAATACTGAATGGCTATCAAGTGAAAAAGATAGTCACTGCTTGTCCGCATTGTTTCAACACCTTAAAAAATGAATATCCGGGATTAGGTGGAATGTACCAGGTAATCCATCACACACAATTGATTCAGGAGCTTATTGATACCGGTCAGTTAAAAGCCGAAGGTGGTGATTTTAAAGGAAAGAGGATCACTTTCCATGATCCATGTTATCTTGGCAGGGGCAACGGAGTTTATGAAGCACCCAGAAAGGCTCTGGAGATACTGGATGCAGATTTAGTGGAGATGAAGAGATGTAAAGCTAACGGGCTTTGCTGCGGAGCCGGGGGCGCACAAATGTTCAAGGAACCTGAAAAAGGAAAAAAAGATATCAATATAGAACGAATGGGAGACGTGATGGATGTTAAAGCGGACGTGATAGCAGTGGGATGTCCTTTTTGCATGACGATGATGAGAGATGGGGTTAAACATTTCAATAAAGAACAAGAAATTGAAGTGCTCGATATCGCTGAAATCTCAGCAAAAGTGAATGGCTTATGATTTAATTCCTAACTTAGGGTTATTAAATTTTATAAATCATACTGTCATGGTGACTATCGTTATTGCTGATGATCATAAACTTTTCGCACAAGGACTAGCGAATATCCTGTCTGAGGATAAGGATCTCCTGGTGAAAGCCATATTTAATGATGGTAAATCAATGGTTGATTACCTGACGGGTCAGGATGCAGATATCGCTTTGGTTGATCTGAATATGCCTCATTTTGACGGTAAAAGCACCCTGCTTCTTTTAAAAGAAATGGAAATCGAAAGTAAAAGGATCGTGCTTTCCATGTATGCAGAGGAAAGTCTTTTAAAGGAATGTATGGAGATTGGAATCGAGGCTTACCTCATGAAGGATACTGAACCTGAGGTTTTGATCAACGCCATCAAGGAAGTTCATGAAGGCTCCTATCATTTCCATCAAAAACCGTTCATCAAGCCAAAAAAAAACAAACTTTTCAAAGATGATTTCATCAATAAATACAAATTATCAAAAAGGGAGATTGAAGTGGTCCACTTGATCCTGGAGGGATTAACCAATATAAAAATAGCAAAAAAATTATTTCTGGCCCCTTACACTGTGGACACCCACAGAAAAAACATTTTACATAAGCTGGGGATAAACAAGACAGCGGAATTAGCGAAGATCGCGGTGGAACAAAACATTGTTCAACAGAAGAATATCGCAGTGGAACAGGAACAAGACATTGTTCAACAGAAGAATACCACAGTGGAACAGGAACAAGGCATTGTTCAACAGAAGAATACCACAGTGGAACAGGAACAAGGCATTGTTCAACAGAAGAATACCACAGTGGAACAGGAACAAGACATTGTTCAACAGAATCAAACGCTTAACTATTGATTTTAAGCCCCTCAAAATACGAGACCAAATTGTTGATTTCACTGAGTTCAATACCTTTTAAAGGGATCAGGATTTCATTTTTCATTTCATCAACATCCCCATCTGGGTCATTATAAGTTTGGAAAATAACAGATTCCTCATCAGATTTCAGCAGTAACCAGCCATTCTGCTCATCTCCCAAATAGTCGATATCTCTAAGCTTATCAATCTTCAGACTGAAAAATTCAACCTTTTTGTTGGGGAAAATCCTTCTATACCTGATGAATCCGTTTTCTGTGATTTCAAAACTAAAATCCTTAACGCCTAGATCCTTTTCTGCCTGATAATGCAGATAATCATTCATGATGTTTCTCCTGCAGGCTTTAAACTTCTCAGGATCTCCTTTTGGTAAAAGCAAAAAGGAAGCATAAATCAATAAACGGCTGTAAAACAGGAAAATCATCCCTTAAAATTAAATGGTAAAAAACACAGGATCCAAATTAGTTATCAACTTATCAACCAAAAGCTTATCAATTCTGACAAATAACAGATGACTTTGAAATAAAAATCTCCTATTTTCACCTTATGATGAATCAACAGGCAAGAGTTTGGATTTACCAGTCCGACAGAACTTTTAACACCGATGAGTTAGCGGACTTGAAGGTAATTCTATCAGCCTTTACCCAAAGCTGGACAGCCCACAATCAGCAATTACAAGCTGCTTTCGAATGGAGATATGACAGGTTTATTGTATTGATTGTTGATGAAACCCAGGCCGGCGCCAGCGGTTGTTCAATTGATAAATCTGTTCATTTAATGAAGGAAGTGGAACAGCGGTTCCATGTCAATCTATTTGACCGTTTCCATATCGCATGGAAAGAAGGCGAAGTGGTGGAATCAGCCTCGCGGGAAGTTTTTGAACAAAAAATTAAAGAGGGGATGATAAATGCACAGACCGTTGTCTTTAACAACCTGGTTCCCGATTATGCCGCCTATCAAGTTAACTGGGAGATTCCTTTTAAAGACAGCTGGCATTCCAAAGTTTTCAAATCAGAAACCATTTTTTAAAACGCCCAAACGTTCTAAATTTTTAATATTTCTTAAAATCAGATATTGCTTGTGATAAATGTATGAAGTTGGCTTTGCCGGTGACCATCTTCTCGGGTTTGGCAAAACCGCAACAATTAAGGCAGCCTGGCTTTTGCTGAGCTTTGCAGCTGGCTTATTGAAATAGGTTTGGCTGGCCATCTCGGCACCATAAATCCCGTCCCCCATTTCAACCACATTCAAATAAACCTCCAGGATACGTTTTTTGCTCCAGAGCAGCTCTATTAAGAAAGTAAAATAAGCTTCAAAGCCTTTCCGGATATAAGACCTGCCTGGCCAAAGAAAAACATTTTTTGCGGTCTGTTGACTAATGGTGCTCCCTCCTCTAATCTTTTGGCCTTTCTGGTTTTTCTGATAAGCCTTCTCCATCGCCTCAAAATCAAAACCATGATGACTCATAAACCTGGAATCCTCACCTGCAATGGCAGCTTTCTTCAAGTTCATGGAAAGCTCATCAAAATCCTTCCATTTCTTTTCCAATTTCCAATCTTTACCTTCAAAACCACGTTCCACCATCAGATAGGTCACCGGTGGATTGATGAATTTATACAACAACACCCAAACCACGCTGATGGCAAAAAACCATAACATGGCTTTTCCAATCCATCGTGCTATGTTTTTAAAACCGAACTTAGACTTTATTTTGTTTGATTTCTTTACAGGCATACAGCGCTAAAATAAAAAATGCTCCCTGAAACAGGAAGCATTCTCATTCATTTGATATGGAGCTTATTCAGCCACCACTGTGAAAGGAACCTTAACTTTAACCTCTTTGTGTAAGTTTAAGTTAGCAATGTAATCACCAACAAACTTCACATCAGATTCAAAAGTTATTCTTCTTCTATCTACATCAAAACCTTCTTTTTTCAATGCATCAGCCACTTGTATCGTGTTCACAGCACCAAATATTTTTCCGCTCTCACCTGCTTTAGCACCAATATTGAGCGTCACTCCCTCTAATTTGGCAGCGATGGCCTCTGCATCTTTTTTGATTTTCTCTTGTTTAAACTGAGCTTGTTTAATATTCTCAGCCAAAACTTTTCTTGCCGACTCAGTGGCTAAGATAGCCTGACCCTGAGGAATCAAATAATTACGGCCGAAGCCTGGTTTCACTGAAACGATGTCGTCTTTCTCACCCAGGTTCTTCACATCTTGTTTTAATATCACTTCCATGTTAGCCTCCTTTATTTTAAACCATCAGTTACAAACGGCAATATACCTATGTGGCGAGCTCTTTTCACTGCCTGAGCTACTTTACGCTGATATTTCAAAGAAGTGCCTGTCAATCTTCTTGGTAAAATCTTACCTTGGTCGTTAATGAACTTCAATAAGAAATTAGCGTCTTTGTAATCAATGTATTTGATTCCGTTCTTTTTAAAACGGCAATACTTTTTTCTGTTATCCTCCACCTTGGGAGCAGTCACATACTGGATTTTGTCTTGTGCCATTAGTTTGCTGCCTCCACTGCTTTGTCTTTTTTCTTGTTAAAAGCACCGCCACGTTTTTTCTCGTTGTACGCAACAGCATGCTTGTTTAAACTGATTGTTAAAAACCGCATCACACGCTCATCACGCTTTAATTCGATCTCTAATTTGCCGATAACCTCTCCTGAGCATTTGTATTCAGTCAGGTGATAGTACGCTGTTGATTTTTTCTCAATCAGGTACGCCAGTTTTTTCAAACCCCAATTGTCTTCCATGACAATTTCGGCTCCGTTATCAGTCAGGATTTTAGTGAATTTTGCAATCACTTCTTTTGCAACCTCTTCTGATAACAACGGGGTAAGAATGATAGTGGTTTCGTATTGATTCATTACTTACAATATTGTTTTTAATCCCCACTTTTTTATGGGACTGCAAAAGTATTAATTATAAAATTGAAAAACAACAGATTATGAAAAGGTTTTGTGATTTCCAATGAATGCGATTAGGGTGTCTGATCTATGTTCTTAAGGCACTGCTAGGCTTCATCCTATGTTCGTCCTAGATTTTTTTAGCTTTTGCCGATTTCCTCTTTTTACTGGCTTTAGCCTTCTTATTGAAATCCAAACAAAGATCGATATAAAAATCGAATTCTTTTTGGGTGCTGATACCCGTTTCATCAACCAATAGATAACCTTTCATGGGCCGATTGGTGAAATCCATGATTCGGCAACCGTGTCTCTCCAACGTCTCATCCTGAATCTCCGGGTCAATACGGCACAGGAGTGCCTCTTTGAAGATGCCCACACACATTTTACCGTTGTACATAAAGGTTAAACCGCCCATCATCGCTTTTTCTTCTATATTGGGAAGATCGCATAACCGCTCCCTGATTCGGTTTGCTAAGGTTTCACTGTAAGCCATATGTGAATATAGGGATTTTCTCAGCAATTTGCAGGTAAGTTGTCTACCCGCTTTTAGAAAACCACTCCTGGGGGCATCAGCTGGAGAGACGAAAATGAACCTTTTACATGGAATGGAAACTTGGAAACCCTACGTGTGAGAGGTTTCACTTCTGTTCGATATGAACGCTATTTAAGCACACGATTAAATCTCAACCCATTCATTTTCAATTTAAAATGCTTCAAAAACATTTTTATATTGAAATTTATATTTCTACCTTTGCAGTCCGCAAAGCGGGAAAAAGGAGATATATTAATTAATGGCAAAAAAACAAGTAGCAGAAAAGGAGTTAAAAGCGAAAGAAGCAGAACTTCAGGACACTGAGAAAAAAGTGAAGGAAGTGTATGAATCAGAAGCCGATTCATTATCCATTGATGACATCAAGTCATCATCCAGGGTTGCAGACCCTGATGACTTTGACTGGGATGCCGACGACAAAATGTTTGGTAACTACAGCAAAGCAGAACGAGAAAAAATGGAAGACATGTACTCTGGTACATTCAATTCCGTGACTAAAGGTGAAATCATCTCTGGTGTGGTGGTAACCATCAACAATAAGGATGTGGTTTTAAACATCGGATTCAAATCTGATGGTTTAGTGCCTTTAAATGAATTCCGCGATATGCCTGATTTAAAGAAGGGCGATAGCGTGGATGTTTTTGTAGAACAAAGAGAAGATGAGAACGGCCAATTGGTTCTTTCCCGTAAAAGAGCTAAAACACAACGTTCTTGGGAGATGATCAATGAAGCCCTTGAAAACGACACCATCATCAATGGTTTTGTGAAAAGCAGAACCAAAGGTGGATTGATCGTTGATATTATGGGTGTTGAGGCCTTTTTACCGGGTTCTCAAATTGACATCAAGCCGATCAGGGATTACGATATCTATGTAGGCAAAACAATGGAGTTCAAAGTGGTTAAAATCAATCACGAATTCAAAAATGTGGTGGTTTCCCACAAAGTCCTGATTGAGGATGATTTGGAAAGCCAAAAAGTAGAGATTGTTTCTAAACTGGAGAAAGGCCAGGTGTTGGAAGGAACGGTTAAAAACATCACGGATTTCGGTGTGTTCATCGATTTGGGCGGTGTTGACGGTTTATTGCACATCACTGATATTTCTTGGGGACGTATTGAGCATCCAAGAGAAGTATTGTCATTGGATGAAAAAGTGAATGTGGTTGTTCTTGACTTTGATGATGAGAAAAAACGTATTGCTTTAGGTTTGAAACAACTTTCTGCACATCCTTGGGAATCTTTGGACACCGAGCTGGCTATCGGTTCTAAAGTAAAAGGTAGGATCGTGACCGTAGCTGACTATGGTGCTTTCTTAGAAATCATCCCTGGAGTGGAAGGATTGATCCACGTATCTGAAATGTCTTGGTCTCAAAACCTGCGCAACCCACAAGAATTCATGAAAACTGGAGACGAAGTGGAAGCTGTGGTATTGACTTTGGACAGAGACGAACGCAAAATGTCTTTAGGAATTAAACAACTGACCCCTGATCCTTGGGAGAAAGCAGCTGAAAGATATCCTATCGGAAGCAAGCACAAAGCAACGGTCAAAAACATGACTAACTTTGGTGTTTTCGTGGAAATTGAAGAAGGTATCGACGGTTTAATTCATATCTCCGACCTTTCCTGGTCGAAGAAAGTGAACCATCCTAATGAATTCACTAAAATTGGTGAAGAGTTGGATGTGGTTGTGCTGGAGTTGGATGTGGATAATCGTAAGCTGAGCTTAGGTCACAAACAATTGGAAGAAAATCCTTGGGAGACTTTTGAAACCATCTTCACTTTAGATTCCATCCATGATGGAACAGTGACCAAGGTAACTGATAAAGGTGCATTGGTGGCACTTCCTTATGGTGTGGAAGGATTCGTTCCTGCCAAGCACTCTGTGAAAGAGGATGGCAACATGTTAAAAGTTGACGAAGTATCAGAATTCAAGATCATAGAATTCAACAAGGATTCTAAGCGGATAGTGGTTTCCCATGCCCGTATCTGGGAAGAGGAGAAAGCAGAAGTTGCTGCCGAAGAAAGAGCCACCAAGAAGAAAGATGCGAAAGCAGCTAACACCGCAGTGAAGAAAGTCAAAGATTCAGTGGAGAAATCAACACTTGGAGATTTAGACGTATTGGCGCAGTTGAAGGATAAGATGGAGGGTGATGCCAAGAAAGCTGCGAAAAAGAAAGAAGAAGCTAAGTAATTGGCATTTAAACTTTAAATATTCAAGCCCTTCAGTCATCCTGAAGGGCTTTTACTTTTGCTGAGAATTCACAAAGATATCACTATATCGTTATTGTGAAAAGTATATGACTGTTCGTATGGGACCCCTAGTGCTATTAAGCTAAGAAAATCTCGCATCACGTTGAGGTCTAATATATTTCATATAAATCAATATGAAATGACGTTTTTCTATTGGATATAATAATCTGAAAATTAGATCATTGCAAATAAAAAAATATCAGCGGCAACAAAAATAAGGTCTGTGAGGACACAGACTATGGAATAATAATAGGATTTCACCTCGGTCTGTGTCCTCACAGACCGAAACTAGATTACTTCAAGGTAGGTACGAAACGTCTCACGAGCAAGGTCTGCTCATAGAACTTGCACCTATTTGTGTGATTTTTCACTGCGTTCAAAATGGAACCTCTTAACTTAATAGCATTGGTGTGGGATCCGGAAGGGTTAGGTCAGCGTTAGTATTTGTAAAAGGTTCGGATCTAATTTGTTATCAGGAGACCGGGGCTATGCAAACTCATTCCATAGCTGAACCTGTTTAGCATACCAAACACTTTTTGTTTAAATATTTGGATTTAAAAAAACACCTTTTTCACTATCGGGAATGAATTTATAAATTGTTGTTTTTTCAAAAATATCATTACTTTCATTAATTTGGTGAGCTCATATATAAAGCCCTCATAAATCATGACAAAAAATATACTGTTGATTTTTTTTTCGATCTTCATGATCCGCACAACAAAAGCACAACAAAACAGCAACCACCAGTTAAAATTTGGTTTAAAGGCCGGAATCAATTCTTCCCACATGGATTTTTCAAAAGGCTCCCCTCCTTCTGATATAAAAACATCGTGGGGGACTGGACTAAATCTGGGATTGGTAATGGTGGTGCCTGTAGCAGGAAAATTCTCTCTTCAACAAGAATATATGTATTCCCAAATGAATAGCCGGGAAAAGGATTCAGATACGGCCTATCAGTTTGATTATATTTCGCTCCCTCTCTTCCTGAGGTATCAATTGCTTAAAAAGGTATTTTTGTTAACCGGCCCCCAGTTTGATCTGCTTATTAATTCCAAGAGAAAAGAGAACGGCAGTTCATCCGATATCACGCATGACACTGAAGAGCGTAGCGTTGGCATCACCTCCGGAATTGAATTCCAAGTAGTAAATTCCTTATCTATATCTGCAAAATACATGAAGGGTTTTAACCATATAGGAATCGGACAGCGATCTGAAATACAGGAATTTAAATTTGAGATGTTTCAGTTATCGACCCATTATAAGTTCTAGTCAGGCTCTTTCTTTTAAATTACATTTTTGACGGGCATAGTCAATTCAAACTGTATAAAGTTAATTGACGTCCTTCAGTGAGGTAAGGGAAATCATCAGAACGGAACGGAGCCACCGGAATTTCACCTTCAACAAAAAGATTGGCATTCACAGGGGAATTGCTCCATGCATACCTTACTGCCACAGGTTGCTGTACCTGATCGCACCAAACCTTCACTTCGTTGTTCACAATCTCTGCTTTGGCATTAAAAAAAACATGATCAGCCCCGGCCAACTGGAAACCTATCAGATGCTTTTCATTTTTTTTAATCTTCAATTTTTGTCCCATTGTGATAAATTTGACCGATGCGTAACCTGATTGGAATGCTACTGATTTGAAAAGAGGACTGATTAAAAATTCCGAAAAATGGTAATACCTGTTTAGTACCACACTTGCCAACCTAAATCCCACAGTTGACTTATCAACAGGGAGGATATTAGTGGAATCGCCAACGTCATAAGTGACTGCCATACCTGTATTCTTTAAACACAGTGCCATGGATTGTGCTTCTCTCAATTCAGCACCCACACTGCCCTGACTATTTTTATGATTAGATCCGAATGAAGCCAACTGGGCAAAGATAAATGGAAGGTTTGTTTTCCATTCCTGACGCCAACTGTTGATGAGCATGGGGAACGCTTTACGATATTGAAACGCCCTTTCCAGATTGGATTCTCCCTGATACCACACCACACCAGCCACAGAAAGTTGCCTCAATGGATTGATCATTCCGTTATAAAGCGTGGATACCGTGTTAGTGGGCAAGGTTTTGATATAATAAGGTTTGCTGAAATCGGGCATGATTCTCCATTCATGATCAGCAAGTCCGATGGTGTCAGCACTAAATTTCAGGAAAGTGTTTTTTTCATCACCATTAATTCCAAACCCAAACCACCAGGGATCTCTTTGATCTGACAACAATTGCAGCAATAAGCTATTTTTACCGACCTTCCACGTACCTGCAGGTAACCTTATCTGATTACCCTTAGCTAATGCACCATTAAATATTTCCTCTCCGTTGATGAATAGCTTGATATTTGCATCCGTTTTCCCTAAACTTAGTGTGGAAGGTATACGTACATGTGCAGAATCCAGTGTGACACTCCTTTGCATAAATCCCGTACCTCTGAAATTCGTCAATTTGTATTGCCATTTCCAGGCACCTAAGTTACCCTTTGTCCAGGAATCGAAAAAATGGGCGGGTTTGTGAGCCAGCTGATCTACTTTGTACGATTTAACAGCTTTTCCGTTATAAGTATATACCTTCAGTGCCTGATCAATGTTTCTTCTTATCGCCTTCCAGTTATCGGGCTGCTGCTCGGCAGCATCTTTAAATTCACCAGACTTCAGTAAGGCACCTTTACTGATCCAGCTTTCCGCATGTGAGGTTTCCCAACTGCTGTTAATGATCCCCACTGTTACATTGAGTTGTTGAGCTATTTGTTTGGAGAAATAATAACCTACTGCCGAAAAATCTGCAATCGTATTTGAACTGGCCTTTATCCATTTACCTCCTGACAGACGCTCATCGGGTGCCAGGCTCATTCTTTGGGGAACTTTAAACTGTCTGATATTAAGCAGTTTGATCTCATTTAGTTCTTGCTGATAGTCTTTTGTATTTCCTAGAGGGAATTGCATGTTTGACTGACCTGCGCAAAGCCATACCTCCCCCATCATCACATCCTTATATTTAATAAGATCTTTACCAGATGAAATATACATCACATAAGGCCCACCTGCTTTCATTGGTTTTAATACAGCTTTCCAGTTGCCAATGCCATCGGCTTTGGTACTCAGTTCCTGCCCATTAAATTTTACTTTTACTGTTGCATTTGGTTTTGTCCATCCCCAAACAGTTACCTTTTGGTTACGCTGTAAAACCATATGATCGGTAAATATTCTGGCAGTGGAGAGCTGTGATTTCGTTTTTACTCCGCAACCTCCAATTAATATTATTAAACACCAGGTGATTGAAAAACTGATTGTTGACTTAAATGGTTTAAACATGGTACCTCTTCTAAATTTTTAATCTTCAGTCAAATCAGAGCTTAACTAAGCTGACTAGGCCACTAAGGAAATCGCTCCTATTTTCAAATCCCTCTTTTGCCGGCAAATGTTGTACGCAGAGCGCATGATAATGTTTAAAAAATGAATCTATTCCAAATGATCCTTGATGGTTTTCGGCATCAAAATAGTTAGCTTTTTAGACATCTCAATCATAAAGATATGCCAAGCTCTATTATTTTAGATCGCTTTATCAAAGCTCAGCAAAAGGATTATTCCATGGCGCTGGAAGAAGTGAAGCACGGACAGAAAAAAAGTCACTGGATGTGGTACATTTTCCCGCAGATATATGGCTTGGGCTTAAGTGAAATATCCAGATTTTATGCGATAAAAGATCTTAAGGAAGCGGAAGCCTATCTGTCACACCCGGTTTTGGGAAAGCGTTTGCTGGAAATTTCCAATGAACTGCTCTCTCTTAAGAATGATGATGCGGGGAGTATCTTCGGAAGTCCTGATGATTTGAAGTTAAAATCATCCATGACTTTGTTCTCTTCACTGCCAAATCCTCATCCGGTATTTGAATCGGTCCTCGACAAATTTTTCGACGGAAACAAGGACTCAAAAACGCTAAACATTTTAGCAGGACAAACATAAATAGGTTACGCTATGGATATTTGTAGAACAGAAATTAGCCGAAAGCAGACAATTCTTACGGGAATCATTCCTGCAAAACAAGATGGCAAGATTTTCTAAAATCATTGCTCAAGTTTGTCAAAAGCATCCAATCATTCTTATCTTAGCTGTCTGATGAAAATAAAAGCAGTGATTTTCGATCTCGATGGCACATTAGCCAATACTTTGCCTTTATGCATACAGGCGTTTCGCCAGTCGGTGGAGCCTTTGCTGAACCGTTCCATCTCCGACGAAGAGATCGTTGCCACTTTCGGACCTTCTGAGGAAGGAACCATCATGGCCCTGGCACCAGATCATTATGATCAGGGAGTTTCAGATTACCTGCAGCATTATGAAAACCTGCACGAGCTGTGTCCTGCTCCTTTTGATGGGATCAGAGAACTGCTGGAGATGCTGAAAAGCAAAAAAGTGCACATCGCAATGGTCACTGGCAAGGGAGTGCATAGCACAGAGATTTCCCTGAAGCGCTTCAATCTGCTGCATTTCTTTGAATTGGTGGAGACCGGTGTCCCTTCAGGACCCCGTAAAGCAGAAGGAATTCAAACCATCCTCAACTCTTTCGCTGACATCCGAAAGGAGGAAGTGATCTATGTGGGCGATGCACCCGGTGACATCCTGGCCAGCAGGGCCGCCGGCGTTCCGGTGGTTGCTGCCGCATGGGCCCCAACTGCGGTGCCGGAGGAATTGATAGCATTAAAGCCAGATCAACTGTTTCACACGCTCACCGACTTCCATAATTGGCTGAGCGAACAGTTATAGGGCGTTTACACTTCCTGCAGCCGAAAACGCTGTGGTTAGCTCTCTCGGCACAAAGGATGATAAAGATAAAGCATTCAAGCTTGGCCTGTTGGGGGAAGCCTAAAATATTTCCGTAGGTGCTGCTAAAAAATAAAAAAAGCATGATCAACGATATTGCTTTGGATTTTAATAAGTTTGAAAAATTAGGCTAATCCTCACGTTAGAAAAAATGTCCCAAGAAATTACCGCCAGATTGGTTGATATCATCCATAAAAATATATTTCCCGCAAAGATCAGCATTGTAGACGGGTACATCCAATCTATAGAGAAAATAGCTGTTGCTGATGAATCGGCTTTGCCTTATATCCTGCCGGGCTTTGTAGACGCTCATGTACACATAGAAAGCTCCATGTTGGTGCCTGCAGAATTTGCAAGACTGGCCGTGGTGCACGGAACGGTGGCCACGGTAAGTGATCCCCATGAGATTGCCAATGTTTGCGGCCTTGCCGGGGTAGAATTTATGATTGAGAACGGGAACACCGTTCCTTTTAAATTCAATTTTGGCGCACCAAGTTGTGTTCCTGCCACCATTTTTGAAACTGCAGGAGCTGAGGTAACGGTGGATGACGTCACTGGTTTACTTCAGCGGCCAGAAATTAAATATCTGACAGAGATGATGAATTTTCCCGGCGTTTTATCTGGTGATCCTGTGGTTCTGGCGAAAATCGCTGCTGCCAAAGCGGTAAATAAACCCATTGATGGTCATGCCCCAGGCTTACGCGGAAAAGATGCAGGTAAGTACATTGCTGCCGGTATCAGCACCGATCACGAATGCTTCACTTATGAGGAAGCTTTTGACAAACTGAGGCAAGGGATGAAAATCCTGATCCGTGAAGGAAGTGCTGCCAAGAACTTTGAAGCACTTATTGAGCTCTTGAATGAACACCCCGATAAGATCATGTTTTGCAGTGATGATAAACATCCCGATAGCTTGGTCGCCGGGCACATCAACCAGCTTTGCGAACGGGCGGTAAAACAAGGTGTGGATGTCTTTCATGTTTTACAGGCAGCCTGTGTCAATCCGGTGGAACATTATAAGTTGGATGTGGGCTTATTAAAAACCGGGGATCCGGCCGATTTCATTTTGTTGAAAAACCTGGAACAATTCGAAGTGTTAGCCACTTATCTGGATGGTGAACTGGTCGCTAAGGACGGTGTTTCCTTTATTCAAACAAAAACTGCAAGGCTCATCAATAATTTTTCCTGTGAGGAGAAGGAAACAATCGATTTCGCCATTCCTGAAAATCCAGGTCAGGAACTGATCCCCGTAATTGAAGCCATTGATGGGCAATTGATTACCCATAAATTGATGGTAAAAATGATTCCTAAAAAGGGTTTCCTTCTTCCAGATGTAGACAGAGATCTATTGAAGATCGCTGTAATAAATCGTTACCACGATGCCACCGTGGCTACCGCTTTCATCAAAAACTTTGGCTTGAAAGAAGGAGCTATCGCCTCTTCGGTAGCGCATGACAGTCACAATATCGTGGTGGTGGGTGTAGATGATGAAAGCCTTTGTAAGGCAGTGAATTTGATCATCAAGATGGGTGGAGGCGTGAGCTGTGTCAGCAGTGCAGGAGAGATGATCTTAGCCCTGCCTGTCGCCGGTTTAATGAGCGAACAAGATGGTTATGCGATTGCACAACAATATACAGCTATAGATGCCAGATCGAAAGCATTGGGATGCACACTCAGCTCCCCTTTCATGACTTTGTCTTTTATGGCTTTGCTGGTGATCCCTCATTTAAAATTGAGCGATAAGGGATTGTTTGATGGGGATCATTTTAGACTGGTCAATTAAAACCCTTCACAAATTCAAATTGACGATTTCGTCATCAGCTGTGGTAACTGAATGCCGTTTTAACTTTCCTTTCTCCAAAGGTGTCTATCTCGGCAACTTCCTCTAAGAACAAATCCCAATCACCATCGGCAAAAAGATTCCCCTCATATTCCTTCAGATCATCATGGTAATGAAAATACCATTCATTCAGTTCATCCAGACCATTCAGGGTGTAAGATCGCACACTGAATCCATCTGATGAGAATTGGGCAAGCCAAATACTTTGAAGCTCATCAATAATGGTTTTGACAGACAGTTCAACTTCAAAATCTTCAGCAAGATCCGGCAAATTCTCTAAAAAATCTTTTACCATGGCAGCTTGCGCCAGCTCTTTGGGAGGTGTGATGTTTTTATCCTCTATCAGGTGATAAAACTCTAACAGGTAATTTTGATAACGCAACAATAAACTTCTATAAATCGAACTCATTAAAAACAAAATTAGCATAAATTGCATCATTATAATATACAGAAAAAACATTATGGCTCATCAACATCAACATCCCAATAATTACAACAGTGCTTTTAAAAAAAAACATAGGAATTGCATTGAATGTGTTGTTTGTAGTGGTGGAAGTTGTATTTGGATTGAATGCGCAATCCACTGCCCTCTTGGCTGATGCCGGACATAATCTGATTGATGTGCTGAGTTTGCTCCTGGCATGGTCTGCAAATCATTTGGCAACAAAAAAACCAGGGGGGAACTTCACTTATGGCTACAGGAAAACAACCATCCTATCTTCCCTCCTCAATGGAATATTTTTAATCGTTGCAGCCATATTCATTGGTTACGAAGCCATTTATAAAATCTTCCATGGCTCAGATGTTCAGGGTATGACGGTGATCATTGTGGCATTGATTGGGGTGGCCGTCAACACCATTACCGCTCTATTGTTTATGAAAGGCCAGCATGAGGATTTAAACATCAAAGGTGCTTTTTTACATATGGCTGCAGATGCCGGAGTGTCTTTAGGTGTAGCTTTGGCAGGATTGATCATTTATTATACGCACTTTACCTGGATTGACCCTGCACTGAGTTTATTGATCGTGATCTTCATCATTTGGAGCACCTGGTCACTTTTAAAAGAATCTGTCTTTCTTTCTTTAGACGCAGCACCTGAGAAATTTGATGTCCGGGAAATTGAAAAAGAATTGTCAGCGCATCCTGAAGTGGAAGATATTCATGACCTGCATGTATGGGCTTTAAGCACTTCGCAAAATGCTTTATCAGCGCATGTTGTGAGCAATGAGGATAAAACAGCAACGCTGCTGGAGGATTTAAATCAAACGATCAATAAAAAATTTGGCATCCATCATGTCACCATCCAAATAGAGAAGGATACAGCCCACCTCCATTGCGATTGTATGAATAAAGCAGAAGTTCATGCGCATCATCATTAAAAACCCTTTCCACAAATTCTATTTTCTCCACAAGTGCCTGCTTTCCGGAAAAAATATCTACTTTTGAATCCCGTACATAAAGATTTAAAAACCGGCGAAAAGCCTCTCTTTTAAACTTTAAAAAACAAAAAAACATCATGACTAAGTATATTTTTGTTACGGGAGGCGTTACTTCGTCTTTAGGAAAAGGTATTATTTCCGCATCATTAGCTAAACTTCTGCAAGCCAGGGGCTACAGCGTGACCATCCAAAAATTTGATCCGTACATCAATATTGATCCCGGTACTTTAAACCCTTACGAGCACGGCGAATGTTATGTTACGGAGGACGGTGCCGAAACGGATTTGGATTTGGGCCATTATGAACGCTTTTTAAACGTCTCCACTTCACAGGCGAATAACATCACCACCGGAAGAATTTACCAAAATGTGATCAACAGGGAGAGAGAGGGTGCTTATTTAGGCAAAACAGTACAGGTGGTGCCACATATCACCGACGAGATCAAAAGAAACATGTCGTTATTGGGTGAAACAGGTGAATACGATGTGGTGATCACTGAACTTGGCGGAACTGTGGGTGACATTGAATCTCTTCCTTACATAGAGGCTGTCCGCCAGTTTAAATGGGAGGTTGGTTCTAACAACGCCATCGTCATCCACCTCACTTTGATTCCTTTTCTTGCTGCGGCCGGAGAATTGAAAACCAAACCTACTCAGCATTCTGTTAAGATGCTTTTAGAATATGGCATTCAGCCTGATATTTTAGTTTGCCGCACAGAACACCATATCTCCCAGGACATCAGGAAGAAAATTGCTCTTTTCTGCAATGTGAATTTAAATGCGGTGATAGAATCAATGGATGCAAAAACCATTTATGATGTGCCCTTATTAATGCTCAAAGAACAACTGGATCGCACCGTTTTATCAAAACTAAAGCTGCCTTTAAAGAACGAACCTGATTTAGAGCACTGGAAAGATTTTTTGGGGAGATTAAAAAACCCAACTTCAGAAGTGAGAATTGGCCTGGTTGGAAAATATGTAGAGCTACCTGATGCTTACAAATCCATAACCGAGTCATTCATCCATGCGGGAGCACAAAATGAATGTAAAGTTCGGGTGGAATGTGTTCATTCAGAAGGAATCACGCCGGAAAATGTAAAAAGTAAGTTAGGCCATTTAGATGGCGTGTTGGTCGCTCCCGGTTTCGGGAATCGAGGCATAGAGGGTAAGATCACCGCCATTCAATTCATCAGGGAGAACCACATCCCTTTCTTCGGTATTTGCTTGGGAATGCAGTGTGCGGTAATTGAATACGGAAGAAATGTGCTGGGATTGAAGCATGCACATAGCACAGAGATGGATCTAAACACGGAGGATGCCGTGATCTCTATGATGGAGGAGCAAAAGAAGATCACTTTAAAAGGAGGAACCATGCGTTTAGGGGCCTATGCCTGTGAGCTTAAAAAGGGGACAAAAGCTTATAGTATTTACGGGAAATCAAAAATTTCTGAACGTCACAGGCATCGTTATGAATTTAATAATGAATACTTGAACGAATATGAAAAAGGCGGAATGGTGGCCTCAGGCTTCAATCCGGAGAATAATTTAGTGGAGATGATCGAGTTGAAAAATCATCCATATTTCGTGGCGGCACAATTTCATCCAGAATTAAAGTCAACTGTAGCTAATCCTCACCCACTTTTTGTTAAATTTGTCGCCGCATCCTTAGAATACGCGAAAAAGAAGAATTAAAAAAAGAGGATTTATATAACAATAATGGATAAAAACACATTTACAGGATTATTCCTGATTTTAATAATTTTAGTAGGATCAACCTTTCTTTTAAAACCAAACTCAGAAGAACTAAAGCAAAAAGCATTACAGGATTCTATAGCCATCGCTAACAAGAATCATCCACAACAGCAGCAAAATGTTCAAACACCCGTCAAAACTACTGCTTTGGATACCACAAAAATAGATTCCAGCAATTTCAAAGAGGAGATCACCACGCTCGAGAATAAGCTGATGAAGCTGAGCATCTCCAACCGTGGCGGAAGGATAGCAAGTGTGGAACTCAAAAAGCAAACCACCTATCAGGGTAAGCCGGTTATTTTATTTAATGACGAAGACACTCAGTTTGGTATAGATTATTCGGCGAACGGCACTAAAACGAACACCACCTCTGCACCATTTAAAAAGGTAAGTGCTGCCGATGGTCAGGTGGTGATGCAAATGAGGAACATCGACGGTTCAACAATCAACTATACTTACACTTTAAAGCCTGGTTCTTACCAGGTTGGATTTAATGTAACCCTAAACGGATTTCAAAATAAAATAGCCAATGATGAGCTCATTCTAAATTGGAGCACCAAATTGCTTCAACAGGAACGGGATATCAAAAACGAAAGAATGTACTCCACGGCTTATTATAAAATTGTTGATGGAGATGTTGATTACCTGAGCGAGCACAAAGACGATGAGAAGGTTTTAAACGAAGGGAAAACAAAATGGGTTTCTTTCAAAGAGCATTTTTTTTCAGGAGCACTGATCTCCAAAGACGGTTTCAAACAAGCAGAAATTAAAATCACCACACTCCCTGAAGGAGACAGCTCGGCCATTAAAGCCTATGCCGCTAAGTTGACGCTTCCTTATAAAAACCAGGCGGTGAACAGTTATGACATGACCTTTTATTTTGGTTCCAATAAATTCAGCCAGTTAAAAGATCAGGGTTATGAGTTGGAGAAACAAGTTAAAATGGGTTGGGGCCCGTTAAAATGGATCAATAGGTTTTTAGTTCTTCCTATTTTCAACTTTTTCGAAAGCCTTAACCTGGGGTATGGATTGATCATTCTGCTGCTGACCATCATCTTAAAATCAGTTTTATTTCCTTTCACCTATAAATCTTACCTGTCTATGGCTAAGATGAGGGTGTTAAAACCAGAGATGGATGAAATTAAGAAGAAAGTTGGCGAAGGAAATCAGGCTTTGGTTCAGCAAGAATATTTGAAGTTGTACAAACAGGCGGGCGTGAACCCCTTGGGTGGGTGTTTGCCCATGGTGTTTCAAATGCCTTTCATCCTGGCTTTCTTTTACTTCTTTCCAAACCTTTTTGAGCTAAGGCATGAGCGTTTCTTATGGATGCATGATCTTTCCACTTATGATGATTTCTTTAAGTTGCCCTTCTCTTTACCTTTTCTGGGCAGTCATATCAGTTTGATGTGTATCTTAATGACCATCTCCACCCTGATCTACACTTATTTCAATAACCAGGTGTCGGGTGCGCAAGGTCAGATGAAATACATTGGTTACATCACGCCTATCATCTTTTTCGGAGTGTTGAACAGCTATCCCGCAGGATTGAATTATTATTATTTTTGTGCAAATATTTTGACCTTCTCTCAGCAATTCCTGATCAGGAAATTTGTGGATGATGATAAAATTCATGCTCAAATACAAGAAAACAAGAAAAAACCCGAGACCAAGAAGAAAAAAGGAGGTTTCCAAAAAAAGATGGAGGATATGATGCGACAGCAGCAGCAAGCCAATCAGCAGAAGAAAAAATGAGGCTAGCTTAAAAATCCCTGAGATGATCTCAGGGATTTTTTCATTTAATTTAGATCCCCTTTAACGGTGCGACAAGGAAATCATTTGCTCAAAACGGGAATAAATTCCTCAAATAAACGAAACTTCAATCCTCGCTATATCGTATTACATCATGACAGGAAAAATATGTAAGCCTATTTAAAATCTAGAATAGTTCAAAGAAAGAGCTTAGTTTTAAAGCTAAACCATTAAAATACTTAATTTCAACAACTTAAGAGCTTTCTTTCTGCCTTTTTAAAATTTAAAATTTAGTGAGTTGCACTAGTTTTCAAATCCACACTTTAAACGAATGTGGATTTCCGGCATCTTTTCTGTCTTTATGATGAACAATTAATGATTGATTTATGGCAACAATAGATAAAAATTTAGTGCCCGTTAAGAAAAGGATCCTTTTAGTAGATGATGAAATAGCTATATTGAAACTATTAGAGTTCATCTTAAAAAAAGACTATGAATTAGTGATTAAAAACAATGGTTTTGACGCCCTTACCTGGTTAGATAATGGAAATATCCCTGATTTAATCATCTCGGACATGGAGATGCCCTATTTCGATGGTGCCGACTTCGTTAGATCTTTAAAAGTAAGCGGCTATTACAGAGACGTTCCTGTAATCGTTCTTTCCGGTTCAGAATCTTTGGAAAACATAAGAACAAGAATTCCATATCCAATCAGCGGCTTGATGGCCAAACCGTTTAATCCTTCCATATTAAAAGATAAGATCAAAATTATACTAAATTAGCGAATGCAATTCTCAAAAGTTAACTTTTCCGACAACAGCACTACGGAAGCTAAGGTTAATGTTCTTTATATTTCTGATTTACTCGAACAAGAATTACTTCATGGTTTTACCAACACGGAGTTTCTTCTGAACAAAGCAGATAATATCGCACAGTTAAAACAGTTTACCCAAAAATTATCTATCAATGATTTAAGCACCATCATCATTTTAGAGATTGATTCGTCAAAATTTCAAGAAGTTCAGGACTATGTCAAAAGCTTAAAGAAAAATTTCATCACTAAGAATTTAATAACCGTATTCTTACTTCCAACTAACGATCTCACTATTATAAGCAAAGCGCTAGAACTTGGAGTAAGTGATTGTTACGTTGCCCCAGTTCCGATAGACGACTTAAAGGAAAGATTAAAGTTTCTCACCTTTTATAAAATTCTGCGTTCCCAAGTCAATCAATTGTATCAGATTCCTCAGATAGAGTATCAAATTCCAGTGCTCAAGAGAACATTGGATCTTATCATCTCTCTAACTGCTTTGATTTTATTGTTGCCGATTTTTGTAATCGTTGCGATATTGGTGAAGTTGGATTCTCCAGGTTCAGTTTTTTATACCAGCAAAAGAGTGGGAACTGGTTATAAAATTTTCGACTTCTATAAGTTTAGATCCATGAGACAAGGTGCGGATGCCGAAGTTGCAGCCCTGGCCAGTCAGAACCAATATGGCGATGCCACTTTCTTTAAAGTCCATAATGACCCCCGCATCACTAAACTTGGAGCCTTTTTAAGAGGCACCAGCATAGATGAACTTCCACAATTGCTGAACGTGGTTAAAGGAGATATGTCTATAGTGGGGAACAGGCCCCTTCCTTTGTATGAAGCCGAACAACTGACAACGAATCAATGGTCCATGCGATTTTTAGGCCCTGCTGGTCTAACCGGGCTGTGGCAAATCAGCAAAAGAGGGAAGAAAGTGATGTCTGAAAGTAAAAGAAAGGAATTAGACAATTTTTATGCTAAACACTATTCTATCTTTATGGATATAAAAATTATCATAAAGACTATCCCTGCCCTTATTCAGAAAGAAAAGGTTTAATTTAAATTAAGCTATTGTTAAGTTTTTAATAATTTGCACCATGCTTAAAGATCTTTTCTTCTGTATAAAATATTTCCTTTTCTGGCTGGTGTTATTTTTTATAAACAGGTTGTTCTTTGAGATTTGGAACCATGCTCAAATTTTCAACAATTCTTTAACCGAAATCTTTAAAACCTTTCTGTACGGAATACATATGGATGCTTCCATGGCAGGATATATTTGCGTCATCCCTTTTCTGCTTTTTGTGATTTCATGGAATATCCCTTCCGTTGGTTTCAGAAAAACTTTCATTGACGTTTACACCTATGTCCTGATTTTTTTAACTTCTTTATTTACCCTGATAGATATCAATATTGTAAGGGAATGGGGAACAAAATTTAACTACAGGGCCATAGTCTATTTTCTGGATTCAACAGGAGATGCCATTGCTTCAAGTTCCTCCTCTCCTGTCATTGCAAGTTTTAGTTCCATAGCTGTTCTTACCCTAATAGGAATCTTGCTCTATAAAGTGTTATTGAAACGATTTCATATTGACCATTCCAATAGGAGTTTAATCTATAAGATCCCTATGTCACTTTTAGTTTTAGGACTCACTTTCTTGGCCGTCAGAGGGGGATGGTCAATCGCCCCGATGAATACAAGCAAGGCTTATTTCAGTGAAAAGCAAATCCTGAACTATGCAGCGATCAACACAGATTGGTTTTTGTTAGCTAATGTTTTGGCCAATCAAAAAACAAAAGGTAATCCGTATCATTATTTCAGTGAGCAGGAAATGAAAAATATGAAGGATAGCCTGCTGGTTTCATCCACTGAAAATCAGATCAACATCCTTAAAAACCCAAGACCCAACGTCATTTTAATTATTATGGAGAGCTTTACCGCCGACCTGGTAAAAGAGCTCGGCGGAGAGACCGGGGTAACTCCTAAATTTAGTGAACTCATCCAACAAGGATTGCTGTTTAATCACGTATACTCGGCCTCTGACCGTACAGATAAAGGGATTGTGGCTGCGATCAGTGGTTTCCCTTCGCAAGCCATCAGAAGTATCATTAAAGAGAATGACAAACAGGGAAACCTGCCATCCATCTCTCAGGCGCTGGTTCAACAGAAATATCATACTTCTTTCTTTTATGGAGGAGACACGGATTTCTCCAACTTCAAATCTTATCTGTTGAGCCATGCTTATCATCAGATCATTGATGTGAAATATTTTAAACCAGCAGAAGTGACCTCTAAATGGGGTGCTTATGATGAGGTGACATTTCAAAAGCAAATCAATTACTTAAATAGTGCTAAACAACCCTTCTTCTCCACTTTGCTTACGCTTTCCAATCATGAGCCATTTGAGCTGCCAACCAAAGGCAAGTACGGAGATGCAAGTGTGGAGAATAAATTCAGGAGTACCAGTTTTTATACCGATGGTGCCCTTTACCATTATGTAGAGGAGGCGAAAAAACAATCCTGGTATGCCAACACCCTTTTCATCATTGTGGCGGATCATGGTCATAGGCTGCCAAAAAGTGTGAATGAAATCTATAATCCGGCCAGGTATCATATCCCCTTATTGTTTTTTGGAGGGGCTTTAAAAGAGGAATATAAGGGCCAAAGGATTGATAAATATGGCAGCCAGGTAGATATTGCTTCGACCTTATTGAATCAAATGGATGTTTCTGACACTGCTTTTCATTACAGTAAAAATTTATTGAATCCCCACACCAAAGGTTTTGCATTCTACAGCTGGGATAATGGTTTTGGTTATATAGATCAGGACAAATCTGTGAGTTATGATCCGACAAGCAAAAAAATCCTTTTCACGGTTCCAGAAAAACTAGAGGAAGCTAAAAAGAAAAAAGCTTTGGCAGATGCCAAGGCTTTGATGCAAAGTGTTTATACCGACTTTTTAAACTATTGAGCAAGCTCTCCAGAAATTTGAAATTCAAGTGCCTGGATCCAATCATTGAATAAAGCCTTCTCCATCTTCACTGCAGTTTCTGCATGTCTCTCCCAATCCGGAGAGAATATTTTCAGTTGATGCAACATCTCCTCTAAATGTCCCTCCTCTTCGAGTATGATGGATTTTACCGTCACTTTACTCCCGGTTGCTGTTAAAACGTCCTGATAAACAGGATATAGCTCATCTGCCCGAACTTCTATGGCATAGGTCACCAGCAAATAAGCTGCGAACTTCAACGCCGCTCCCTTTAACCCTAATTCTGCCTTTAGGTATTTACAAACTTTCACATCTAAACTATGGAGATAATACTTACTGGCTTTAGGGGCCATTAAATATTCATCCACGTAATTTGGACAAAATTGTTCGCCAACTTTTGAGATCTGTTTCTTTAAATAGTAAGCATGACGATGCTCTTCCGCCGCATGCTTTAAGATGATGAGTGTGGCTTTCTCTTTATCTTCAGAAGCTGATATTTTTCTCGCTCCGGCATTCTCCATAAAAGATAAGGTGTTCAACCAGTTTGCATGCAAGGCATCATCTTTCACGATCTTCGCTAATGTCTCTTTCAGTATCATCTGTTTTTTTGGTTTTTTTGATGGCCATATAGGAATCCTATCTGTCTCTCATTAAAATCTCGCTAATGCTGCTTCAATATTACTATAAATATAATCTAAATCACCGTCGCTGATACAATATGGGGGCATAATGTAAAAAATATTCCCCAATGGCCTTAAGATGATCCCTTTGCTTAGAAAAAACTGATACAATTCATCCCTGATGTCACTGAAATAAGAGGTAATGTCAGTTTTCCATTCAAAGGCGATGATGGTCCCGCATTGCCTCACCTCCTTTAGTTTGGGATGATGTTTAACCTGCTCTCCGAAAACCCGGTGCTTATTGACAATCCTTTCCATATTTTGTTGGGTATGTTCATGCATCAACAAATCAAAACTTGCATTGGCTGCAGCACAAGCCACAGGATTGGCAGTGAAGGAATGCCCGTGAAAGAATGTTTTATACCTATCGTCAGATAAAAAAGCATCGTAAAGCTCTTGTGTGCAGGAAGTGATTCCCAACGGCATGGTTCCTCCGGTTAAACCTTTTGAGAAACACATCAAATCCGCTTTATTTTGAAGATGATCTGAGGCAAAAAGTTTTCCTGTTCTCCCAAAGCCGGTCATCACTTCATCAGCGATGGTCAATACTTTTTCATTTTTGCAATGCAGGATCAACTGGTCTAAATATGCTGCATCATACATGAACATACCGCCTGCACCTTGCACCAATGGCTCAAAGATGAAACAAGCTAACTCAGATTTAAGATTTAAGATTTTAGATTTTAGATTCTCTATATTTTCTTTATTTGGCAAATCAATGAACTCCACATCAAATAAAAGGGGATCAAAGGCCGCTGTGAATGCACTTCTACCACTTACTGACATGGCACCGAAGGTATCGCCGTGATAGGCATTTTTGAAAGCCAAAATCTTTGTTCTGTCCTCTCCTTTGTTATTCCAATATTGTAGGCACATTTTTATGGCCACCTCCACTGCAGTGGAACCATTGTCAGAATAAAATATCTTGGACTGATTTTCGGGAACGATACTGATTAAGTTCTCCGCCAATTGAACCGCCTGCGGATGAGTGAAGCCTGCAAAAATCACATGTTCCAACTGCTTGAGTTGTTCAAAAACTTTTTCAGCAATGTAAGGATGGCTGTGCCCATGAATATTTACCCACCAGGAGGAGACCGCATCAATCAATCTCTCCCCGTTCTCTTTAAATAGATAAGCTCCTTCTCCCCTCACTATTCCGATAGGTATGGAAGCCGTTTTCATTTGTGTGTATGGATGCCAAATCACATCCAAATCTCTGCTCACTAAATTGCTCATGTTAGAAATTTTGATTTAATCTTAAAGCTGGACACACTCTTAGTGTAATGTTAATCATAAAACGACGAAAAATCATCTTTTTAAATTACTTATTATCAATGCTATAAGTCTTTTTAATTTCTACTTTCTACTTTTGACTTTCTACTTTTAACTTAACACTAGTTTTAGTTGAAATTTTAAAACAAAGGTTTTGCAATCACACGGGAGAGCGATGAATGGCATAAATGACTCGATATTTTTAATTGGGGCGTGTAAATACATGAATGTTTGCTATAAAAATCTTTCCTTTAATGTTTTCACCACGTATTTGTCAACAGGAAAGGTCACGGTATCTTCATCCAGATTTGATAAAGGCACAAACCTGAAACATTGTTTATGCTCACCTGTCTGATTTTCAAAATCGTATTCACATTTACCCAAAGTGAAACCAAATTCCTGTAAAGGCTTCACCAGATAATAAATTGAAAGTAATTGCCCTCCGCCAAAAGCTGATTCTACAAAAAAATCTGTGGTGTAAAAATGTTGGGTAATCTCTACTCCCAATTCGCATTCTTCTAAAAATTCTCTCTTTAATCCAGCTATCAAACCTTCCCCATATTCTAATCCCCCTCCCGGGAATTTGATGAATCTTTTGCCAAATTCTTCTTCATCGCTCAGAAGGATTTCATTCTGCTCATTGATCAATAAGCCATAAACTCTCACATTAAAATTTCTTATCGTCATACTTGTTCAAAATGTTTATGATTAGTGGTCACATTTGCTAAACTCCATTCTATATTCTTTGTTTTAGGTTCACTTCTTACCGGACAATCCTGCATATTGCAATAATGACAACATTGAGGAACACAGGGATCTGCATGAATGAAAAATTCAGTTTCCGCATTCACATTTTCGTTGATGATGTGATCAATTTCTGAAACTTCCTGGTGTACGCTGTTTAAATCAAAATAATAAGGCAAAGTCACATGACAATCAATATGGATTTGCGATCCGTAACGCTGTGCCCTTAAATTGTGAACGTCAATCCATTCCTGTCTCCTGTTCTTGTTCAAAAAACTGATGATCTCCTTAATCACACCCAAATCAGATTCATCCATTAAACCGCCAACCGATTTTCGTGTTAAACGATAACCGTTGTAAATAATGAAGAAGCCTATCAGAATGGAGATCACACTATCCAGCCAGGATAATTGGGTAAAATAAATGATCAACAATCCTAAAACCAATCCGAAACTGCTCACTGCATCAGTAAGGAGATGTTTTCCATCAGCTTGTAAAGTGATGGAATCATAAATTTTACTTTTTCGGATGAGGAACCAGCCCAACAGACCATTGGCCACACCTGTGAAACCGATGATATAGGAACCCTCTAAAATCTCTGATAATTGCTGAGGATAAAATAAGTTAAACGTTGATTTAAATATAATGATGACACCAGCCAGCATAATCAAAGTCCCTTCCACGAAGGCAGAGAAGAACTCCACCTTTCCATGTCCGTATGGATGATTCTGATCTTTAGGCAAAGCAGCCAGATAAATGCTGTAAAAGGCAAATCCGCTGGCTAAAACATTCACAATACTCTCTGCAGCATCGGTTAAAATGGCATTAGAATGCGTGATGAAATAGGCAGCGAACTTCATCAGCATGAATGCAATGCTCAACAAAAGTGAAACCAGGATGATTTTAATTTTAGGCTGCAAATCCTTTTTTTTATGCAAACTTAGGAATTTACAGGCAGCTGCTCATAGAAAAGAGTATTTTTATATATTTGCGCCAACAATGCAAATCATGAATATTTTATCAAACAGAATCAATAATCTGGCAGAGTCCCAGACCATTAAAATGGCCAAATTAGGAAGAGAACTTTCGGCCAAAGGTGTTAATGTCATCAATTTGAGTTTCGGGGAGCCCGATTTTCACACGCCGCAATTCATTAAGGATGCTGCTGTGGAGGCTATGGAGAATAATTTCACTTACTACACTCCCGTGTCCGGTTATCCTGATTTAAGAAAAGCCATCGCTGAAAAGCTGAAAAGAGAAAATAATTTAGATTATAACTTCGACCAGATTGTGGTCTCCACTGGTGCTAAACAAGCATTAGCGAATGCTTTGATGGTGATGATCAATCCGGGTGATGAAGTGATCATCCCAACTCCTTATTGGGTTTCGTATTCAGAAATGGTGAAATTAGCCGAAGGAACATCTGTTTACATCAATGCCACAGCAGCGCATGATTTCAAAATCACCGCTGATGAGTTGGAGGCCGCCATCACTCCGAAGACTAAAATGTTCATGTTCTCCTCCCCATGCAACCCAACAGGGAGTGTTTATAGCAGAGAAGAATTGGCAGCGTTAGTTGAAGTTTTTGAAAAACATCCTGACGTTTATATCCTTTCTGATGAGATTTATGAGCACATCAATTTCGTTGGAGGTCACGTTTCCATTGCCGAATTTCCATCTGTGAAAAAAAGAGTGATTTTAGTGAATGGTTTTTCTAAAGCCTATTCCATGACTGGCTGGAGAATTGGCTATTTGGCCGCCCCAAAGGAAATTTCTGACGCTGCTGATAAGCTGCAGGGTCAAATTACCTCCGGTACTTGCTCCATCACCCAGAAAGCGGGTGTTGCTGCTTTAAATGGCGGATTAAAGGAAGTTCATGAAATGCGTGACGCTTTCCTAAAAAGAAGAGGAATTGTTTATGATTTATTGAGCCGGATTGAAGGTTTGAAAGTCAATTTACCGGATGGTGCTTTTTATTTCTTCCCTGATGTATCCTCTTTCTTCGGTAAATCAGTCAATGGCGTAACTTTGAGCAATGCTGAAGATATCTCCTTATATTTATTGAACACGGCTCACGTGTCCACAGTGACTGGCGAAGCCTTTGGCAATGAAAAATGTATCAGGATCTCTTATGCCGCTTCTGAAGATGAGTTGAGAGAAGCTTGTAAACGTATTGCAACCGCATTGTCTGATTTGAAATAAATTTTATTGAAGGGCTGTTGATGCAGTCCTTCAATCCATTCACCCCTTCAACCATTTAAACAATTGATAACCGGCCTTTTCCACAGTTTCAAAAGCCTGAACATCCTCATCATTGGAGACGTGATGCTAGATGCTTACTTATGGGGAAAGGTGGATCGGATCTCGCCTGAAGCACCCGTTCCGGTGGTTTCCGTGAATAAAAAGGAATCTAGATTGGGAGGAGCCGCCAACGTAGCTTTAAACATTAAAGCTTTGGAGGCCACTCCCATTATTTGTGCGATCATTGGTGACGATGCAGAAGGCGACGAATTATTAAACCTTTTTGAAAAGGAGCATATCTGCTCAGATAGCATGGTTAGGATAGCCGACAGAAAAACCACGGTAAAGACCAGGGTGATTGCTCAAAATCAGCAAATTTTAAGACTGGATGCAGAAACTGATGGAGAAATTAATTCGGCAGAGACAAATCTTGTTCTCCACAAATTCCATTTAATCCTTGAAAAGCAGCCAATCCACGCCATCATCTTTCAGGATTATGACAAAGGTCTGATCACCAGGTACTTAATCGAAGAGGTCATCGAAACTGCTAAAAAGAAAGACATACCTGTCATCGTGGATCCTAAAAAGCGAAATTTTCTTTCTTATAAAAACGTGGAAGTTTTTAAACCAAATCTTAAAGAGTTGAAGGAAGGTTTGCAATTGGACTTCGATCCTAAAAACCCTCAACAATTAAAAAACACGGTGCAGCTTTTAAAAACTAAAATAGGTGCAAAAAACATGCTGCTCACCCTTTCTGAATTGGGCGTTTACGTGATGAATGATGAAATGGATTGCCTCACTCCTGCCCACATCCGTTCTATTGCTGATGTTTCGGGAGCTGGAGACACAGTGATCAGCGTGGTGGCAACCTGCATAGCTGCGGGTTCAGATATTTTGACTGCTGCCAAACTGGGTAATCTGGCCGGCGGTTTGGTTTGTGAAAAAGTGGGTGTGGTACCTGTTGACAAAGAATCCCTGTTGGCTGAAGCTTTAAAAATTTGAAGAAGATCATTGCAATTCTTTTATTTGTCTCCATTGGGTATCAGATAAAAGCTCAAAACACCATCCAAAATTCTGGCTGGTTAATTTATGTCCACACTCAAAAACTATCTCATAAATTTGGTTTAGGTTTTGATTTTCAATTACGTTCAGCAGATAAATTCGATTATGTGAAAGCTTTTGTATTCAGGCCTTCTATCAACTATTTTATTAATGAAGAGCTTAGTGCTACTGCTGGTTTCGGGCATTTCATCAATAATCAGAAAATCAATGGCCATGTAAATTCCAAATCTCAGGAGGAGATGGTTTGGGAACAATTCGCTATCAATTCAAAAATTCACTTCATCACATTAACAAACAGGTTCAGGTTGGAGCAGCGCTTTATAGAGCGGGCAAATCATGCTGTTTTTTCTGAAAGGCTAAGGTATGCTTTACAACTTCAAATCCCACTTTATCAGCCCAAAGGAGAAGAAACAGATAAAGGCTTCTTCTTATATTTCCAAAATGAAGTGTTCCTTCACCTTCAAAATAAGGATCAGTTAAACAACCACACTTTTGATCAAAACAGGGCTTATGCCGCTCTGGGATATAAATTCAGCCCCAAATTGGATTTGGAAACAGGTTATTTAAATCAAATTTCTGAAAATAAAACAAATTACACTTTCAACCATGTGGTTCAGGTGACTTTAAGAACTCATTTAAAAAATCATCATCCTTTAAAAAAATCTCCCTGAGTACATTCATTATGTCAAAATTGAGGTGACAGCACCCCCGTCGTAATCAGCCCCTTGCCTTGGTCCCTTTTACCTATAAAAAACTACGACTTCTTCTACTAACTTTACCTCATCAATCATCCTCCCATTTCTGCAAAGAATATTATTTTTGGTTTTTAACCTTACATGGAATGAAAAAAATAATAGAAGACCAAAATTTTAAAGGGAAGGATTTCACAAAAAAAGAATTCGCAAAGGCAGATTATGAGAATTGCACTTTTTCAGATTGCGAGTTTTCCAATCAAATTTTATCAGGCTCAGATTTTACCGAGTGTGACTTCATCAATTGCAATTTAAGTTTGATGAAGATCAATCAGTCAGCCTTAAAAACCGTGAAATTTAAAAACTGCAATTTATTAGGCGTGAATTTCAGTGATTGTAAACCATTTTTGTTATCCCTCGCTTTTCACGATTGCCTGTTGAACATCGCCTCTTTCTATAAACTCAAATTAAAAAGCACCACTTTCAAAAACTGCAAACTTAAAGAAGCTGATTTCACAGCATCAGATTTGAGTAACTCCAATTTCGAAAATTGCGATTTAGACGGGGCGATTTTTGAAAAAACCAATTTAGAAAGGGCAGACTTCAGTTCAGCTTACAACTACTCCATCGACCCCGAGATGAATCAATTGAAAAAAGCAAAATTCTCCATCCCTTCCGTGGTTGGCCTTTTGAACAAATACGATATTGAAATAAACTAACCCTCCAAAAAATCATTTAGACCTGATTGCTTCCACAGGATCTAACCTTGAAGCAGAGAAAGCGGGCCAAAACCCGGATATCACTCCAATGAGGACCGAAATCGTGATTCCCAAAATGATATTTCTTTTATCGAGAATGATGGTAAGATCAAAACCATAGGTGGCCACCAGTGTACCAATATATACCACGGTCAGCCCCATCAGACCGCCAATTAAACATAATATGATCGCTTCAAATAAAAACTGCATCAAAATGAAATAGTTTTTAGCACCCAGTGATTTCTGGATGCCAATGATGTTAGTCCGCTCCTTCACAGAAACAAACATGATGTTTGCAATTCCGAAACCTCCAACCAAAATGGAGAAACCCCCAATGATCCAGCCTGCAATATCTACAATTCCAAAAAGCTGATCTAATTGTGCGGAGATGATGGTGGTTTTATTCAATGCAAAATTGTCTTCATCCACGGGCCTAATTCTTCTGATGGATCTCATCGCTCCTCTCAGTTCACTCTCCACCTCAGCTAAAGAATAGTTTGGTTTTCCTCTCACAGTGATTTGAGGACCATACCTGTCACTTTCAATATCCACTAAATTTCTGGCGAAATTTAAAGGCAGCAAAACCCGGTAATCAGCAGTGACGCCTAAAATGTCCTCTCCTTCATGTGCGAAAACACCTATTACCTGCACACTTCTTCCTAAAACCTTTATATCTTTTCCCGCCGCTGTTTGGTTTGGGAACAGACCATCAGCGATGTCAGAACCGATGATGCAAACAGGACTCCCACTTTGTGATTCATTATCAGTGAAATAACGTCCCTCTGATAAATCGAAATTCCAGGTTTTATAATAATCATGAGAGGCAGCAGACACTTGCGCCCCTTCCACGCTATTACTTTTGTATTTCAATGTTCTGTTGGATAAACCCACTTCAAAAGACATACCTTCGGCACTGCTTACGCGCTCCTTTAAAGCGGTATAATCTCTCAAGCTGATGTTTGGCCACTGGAAATACTTCCACCACGGATTTTCGCCAAAAACCCAAGGCCGCTTCTGAACAAAAATTGTTTTGCTACCCAGCTTATCAACACTCTTTTGTAAGTTTCCTCTAAATGTATCCACACCGGCAAAAACACTGATGATGGTGAAAATACCTATAGTGATCCCCAGCAAAGACAACAAGGTGCGCATTTTATTTTGCCTTAAGGCGTCAAAAGCAAAGATGAAGCTTTCGCGAAAGAGTTTTAAAAATAGCATAACAGTATTAAGACACTATTTCTAAACATAAGTTACAGCACTTTTTGAATTAAATAAATTCACATGTGAACACTGAAAATGCCCATTAAATATTTGAATATATTTTTCCTAAATTTGCGCTCCAAATTATTTGTTTAAAAAGATATATGAAGTTATCACAATTTAAATTCCATCTGCCTGATTCTCTTATTGCTCACCATCCTGCCGAACATCGCGATGAGTCCCGTTTAATGGTTTTAGACAAGAAAACCGGGAAGATTGAGCACAAGATATTTAAAGATATTCTTGGATATTTTGAAGAGAGGGACGTGATGATTTTAAATAACACCAAGGTTTTTCCTGCCCGTTTATATGGCAACAAAGAAAAAACTGGTGCCACCATTGAAGTTTTTTTGCTCAGAGAATTAAACAAAGAACTGCGTCTTTGGGATGTTTTGGTTGATCCTGCACGTAAAATCAGAGTGGGAAACAAGCTTTATTTCGGTGATGATGACCTTTTGGTGGCCGAAGTGGTGGATAATACCACTTCAAGAGGAAGGACCATCCGCTTCCTTTTTGATGGCACTGATGAAGAATTCAGGCAAAACATTGAAGTTTTAGGGGAAACTCCGCTTCCAAAGTACATTAAACGCAGGCCTACAGCAGAGGATAAAGAAAGGTACCAAACCATCTTCGCCAAAAATGAGGGTGCAGTGGCTGCGCCAACCGCTGGTTTGCACTTTAGCAGGGAGCTGATGAAGCGCCTGGAACTGAAAGGCATTGATTTTGCAGAAGTGACCTTACATGTCGGCCTTGGCACTTTTCGCCAGGTGGAGGTGGAGGATCTCACCAAACACAAAATGGATTCAGAACAAATCATCATTCAGCAAAAAGCGGTTGACATAGTGAATAAAGGTATAGAAGAGAAAAGAAGGGTATGTGCTATCGGCACCACTGCCATGAGAGCCATTGAATCTGCTGTATCTGCCAACCATTTATTGAAACCGGTGGATGACTGGACTTCCAAGTTCATCTTCCCTCCCTATGATTTCAGCATTGCCAACAGCATGGTAACTAATTTCCATACTCCTGAATCAACGTTATTGATGATGGTCTCCGCATTTGGGGGATATGATTATGTGATGAAAGCCTACGAAGAGGCCGTTAAAGAAAAATATAGATTTTATAGCTATGGTGATGCCATGCTCATCATCTAAAAATAAAGGCCGATGATCTCGGTCTTTTTGTTTAATTGCTTTTGATGGATAAAGTTCATTCTTTTTATAGCATTATAGTTGCCGGAGGGAATGGCAGCAGGATGAATAGCGAATGGCCTAAGCAATTTCTGAGTTTAAATGGGAAGCCAATTTTAATGCATACCATTGATGCTTTTTACCTTAACGAATATCATCCACAAATCATCCTTGTTTTGGCTGAAAAGGATCTCGCTCTTTGGAATGAACTCCTTCAGGAACATCGGTTCGAGACGCCTCACCAAATAGTTTTTGGTGGAACAGAAAGATTCCACTCCGTAAAAAGTGCATTAACTAAGATTAATGATGCAAACGGAGTGGTGGCGGTACATGATGCGGTGAGACCCTTAGTTTCTCAGCAAACCATCTCCAATTGCTTTAAAAAAGCAGCGGAGAATGGAAATGCAATAGCCGCAATTCCATCTAAAGATTCCGTCAGAAGAAAGATGGGTGATCAGTCAGAAAGCATAAAACGGACAGAGATATATCTGGTGCAGACTCCGCAGACCTTTGTGATCCATCAATTAGAGGTAGCCTATCAACAAGAATTCGATCCTGTTTTCACTGATGACGCATCAGTGGTCGAAAAGGCCGGATTTCCTGTTTTTATCGAGAAAAGTGATGAATTCAATTTTAAAATCACTTTTAAAGAGGACTTACTTATCGCAGAGACGCTGATAAAAAATAAATTCCGATTAATATCTTAAAATTTCGTTGAGCGTTTTAACCGCCAAATCCAACTCATCAGATTCTACATCACCAATCTTCTCTATCAACCTGTTTTTAGACACAGATCTGATGTGAAATATCAACATCTCCGAAACTTCCTTTAAACCGTTTTTAATTTTAGGTTTCAATATAGGATTCCCCCTATAATTTTTTATCTTAGTGGTCAGCGGGGCTGTAATAACTACTTGCAGATATTCATTCAGCACATTTCCACTTAGAATAACCACAGGTCTGTATCCCGCCTGTTCACTTCCTTTAGCTGGATCTAAATGTGCGAACCAAATCTCACCTTGTTTCACTACTTTAATTGAGTGAGATAATCGGCCATCCCTTCTTCTGCAATACTTAATATATCGTCATCATTCGCCGCAGTTCTGTAAGACTTGATATATTCGGCTTTATTAAGCTGATCTAAATAAATCTTTAATGCTCTTTCAATGATCTTGTTTTTGGGCAGCGAAAGATTTTTCGCCTTTTCAGAAAGCAATGCCATCAAATCTTCAGGGAGGGAGCTTGTAAAAGTGATCATTTCTTATTTACATTTATAAAATATAAATATACAAATTTATAATAAAAAAAAGCATCTCAAAAAAAATGAGATGCTTACTTATAATTTTTAATTGATGAATTAGGCTCCCCTAATAACTCTTAAGAGTATTGCAATGATTGCAATGACCAATAAGATATGAATTAATCCTCCACCGAATGGAGAGATAAATGCTCCAAAGATCCATACGATGATCAGGATCACTGCAATTAAATAAAGTAAATTTCCCATGACTGATAATTTTTAAGATTTAACAATTTATATTGATGAGCTAATATCTAAAACCAGACCAATGAAAGAGATATGCCATATAGGGAATTTAAAGCTAAATCAGAGATTACTTTTATTTTTTGTGTATGTTATTATATACAAAATTGCTCCCATCAGTTCTTCATCACGAATCAGAACTGGTATCTTCAGGGATAAGTAAAAAAACAATCTCAAATTTAAATAGCAATAAACAAAAAGGCCCAATTTAAATTGAGCCTTTTTTGTTTAATATTCATCTTCATTAAAGAAGAAGTCATCCTTGGTGGGATAATCTGGCCAAATCTCTTCGATATTTTCATACGGCTCGCCGTCATCTTCTAATGCCTGTAAATTTTCGATCACTTCCACAGGAGCACCAGAGCGTATCCCATAATCAATTAATTCATCTTTAGTAGCAGGCCATGGAGCGTCTTCCAGATGTGATGCTAATTCTAATGTCCAATACATATTTTTATTCTTAGAATTTTGATTTTAATAATTTGCAAAACTATATTAATATTTTGTACTTGCTAAAAAAGTTTTCAACATTTCCTAAACCCTTGGAAGCCAATTATTCTCCTCATTTTCATGGTCAGAAATCACTTTTCTACTCAAAGTGAAAAGATAATCTGAGAGACGATTTAGATACACGATCACTTTCTCCTCCACCCACTCCTTTTCAGAAAGATGAACGGTGATCCTTTCTGCCCTCCGGCAAACACATCTCGCAATATGACAATAGGAAGCAATTGGATTTCCACCAGGAAGAATAAAATGCTTCAACTCGGGCAAAAACTCATTCATTTTATCCATTTGCTTTTCCAGCAGCTCAATGTCCTCCTCATGCAGATCAGGGATTTTCATTCTTGATCTCTCCGGATCTGCGGCCAAAGTGGAACCAATGGTAAATAACCTATCCTGAATCTCTTTTAAGGTGTTTTTATCGGGTTCAGGAATCTCCTGATCTCTGATTAGACCGATATAAGAATTCAGCTCATCAATGGTTCCATAAGATTCTATACGTAAATGATGCTTTGGCACCCTTGTTCCACCTATCAATGAGGTATAACCTTTATCTCCAGTTTTGGTGTAGATCTTCATTTAATTCATCTTTAGATTAAACTACAACAAAGACAATCCGCAGTTGAGATTGTTTAATGAAAAAAGGTGAATCAGCTATAATCCACCTTTCGAAATTAAACTAAAAACATTCTTTATAAAGCGTCCATCTTTGATGAAACTGTCTTAATATCCTGATTCTGATAATCCTCTTCGATTAAACCATCTCTCATTCTAACGATCCGATGTGCATGTTGAGCGATATCTTCTTCGTGGGTAACGATGATGATGGTGTTTCCTTTGGAATGAATATCCTCAATCAGACCCATAATTTCAATAGAAGTTTTAGTGTCCAAATTACCAGTAGGTTCATCGGCCAAAATAATAGAGGGATTATTTATCAAAGCTCGTGCAACAGCGACCCTTTGCCTTTGTCCTCCTGAAAGTTCATTGGGTTTATGGTGAATCCTATTGCCAAGACCAACATTCTCCAATGCTTTTTCAGATCGGACATCTCTTTCTTTTTTCTTCACTCCGGCATAAATTAAAGGCAAGGCTACATTATCCTGTGCGGTGGAGCGAGGCAACAGATTAAAGGTTTGAAATACAAATCCAATCTCTTTATTTCTGACAGTCGCTAATTCATTATCACTCATCTGGCTCACATGGATGCCATTTAAAATGTATTCCCCTTTTGTTGGTGTGTCTAAACATCCCAAAAGATTCATCAATGTGGATTTACCGGAACCAGAAGGTCCCATCAAGGCCACAAACTCTCCTTTATTTATGATTAAAGAAACAGATTTTAAAGCGTGGATGGTTTCTGCTCCTATCACATACTTTCTTCCCAAATCATTTATAGTGATTAATGGCTGCATTAGCTTTTTTGGAGGTTTGACGCTCTGAAGTGTATTTTGTTACAAATAAACGTAAAAATCTTAAAGCGTTACTTTTGAATCATTTTAGAGACTTTGAAATATTCTTCATTTTTCAGGGGAGCATTTAGCAATGCTTCTTCTCTGCTCATCTCCTGTTTCACTACATCAGCTCTTAAAACATTCACTGCGTCATTCATATAAATCAAAGGCTCCACTCCGTCAGTGTCCAGCTCATTCAATTTCGCCATGAAACTTAAAATCTCACTAAGCTCCTCAATAGATCGTTCTTTCTCTGCTTCTGTGAGTTCTAACCGGGCAAGATGTGCTATTTTATCAACTGTTTCTCTATCGATTTTCATGATACTTTATTAACTATTAAAATGATATGTGAATGTGTTCTTACCCGTTCAGAGGCAAAGTTAAAATTTATCGGTCGTAAAGTAAAATAGCGTTAAAGCTATGCGCTTTCCGTGCAGCTCGCTTTAGCTTATAAAAATGTTTTACCTCAAATTCACTTTAATCACTAATTATTCTTGAAAATTAGTGAATTTGTGGCCAATTAGAATTTATAAAAAAAGACTTTTTAGTCTGATAGCCAAACTTGGTGCTTTCCTCCATGATGGTTTTATTTATTGTAATTCAATGCAGAAATGATTCTTTCATATACTAAATCTTTCAATTCATCTTCATTCGCTATATCCATTTCAGAGGTTTCAATGGGTTCATGAATGTAAATATTTGAAATACCAGGCTTTCCGCCATACCTTCCGCCATCATCCCACATTAATCTCCAGTTGTTTTTAATGCTGACAGGCAAAATAGGAATTTTATGTTGTATAGCCAGTTTAAAAGGGCCACTTTTAAAAGGATGGAGAACTGGAGGATATTCCTCTCCTATTTTACCCTCCGGAAAAATCACAGCAGACATACCTTTCTCCAGCTTCTCCGCAGTTTTTCTGAAAGCCCTGAACGAGGCCATTTTACTCTCCCTATTGATGGGGACATCTATGGAATTAAAAAAAATGGCGGTCAAGGGGTTCTTAGCCAGTTCATCTTTTCCCAAGAAGAAAAAGTTATTCTTCATCATCACGCTAAGCGCAAAAATATCTAGATTGGAGGAGTGATTAGGGCAAACAATATAAATTCTGCTCCAATCTATCTCCCTCCTGAATTCATAGCTATAGAATATCCCACTTAACGTGGAAGGAAGCCATGCGCATAGCTTCCTAAAAAAATTCAACTGCGGGTAACGACTTTCTTTACGAGAGAAAAAATATAAAAATGGATAAAGCAGAGCAAACACCAAGGCCACCATAAATAAATAATAGTATCGAAAGCAATGCTTCAATATTCTTTTCATAGTCCTCAAAAATAGAAAATTTCTGTACTTTCGCCACATTATGGAAACTGTTGTAAGCGGAATTAGATCAACCGGGAAATTACATCTTGGCAACTATTATGGGGCGGTCAGTAATTTTGTAAAGATGCAAAATGAATATAATTGCTTTTTTTTCATTGCAGATTACCATTCTTTAACCACTCATCCCACGCCGGAGAATCTTCATGGAAGTATCAGGCAGGTGCTGGTAGAGTATTTGGCCGCAGGCCTCGATCCTGAAAAAACCACCTTGTATGTTCAGTCTGATGTCCCTGAAATCGCCGAATTGTACCTTTACATGAACATGAACGCCTATTTAGGCGAATTGGAAAGAAGCACATCCTTTAAAGACAAGATACGTGTTCATCCAGAGAATGTGAATGCCGGATTGTTAACTTACCCGGTGTTGATGGCCGCTGATATCCTGATTCATCACGCCACCAAAGTACCCGTTGGTAAAGATCAGGAGCAACATTTGGAGATGAGCCGGACTTTTGGAAATCGTTTCAACCATCTTTATCAAACAGATTATTTTAAAGAGCCTTATGCCTTCAACTACACCCAGGATTTGGTAAAAATCCCTGGCTTGGATGGCAAAGGAAAGATGGGCAAATCTGAAGGTGAGATGAATGCAGTTTATTTGTCTGACACGCCAGAAATCATCAGAAAAAAAGTGATGAAAGCCGTGACAGATGCCGGTCCAACTCAGGATAACCAGGAGAAACCTCAGGAGATCCAGAATTTATTTGACCTGATGAAAGTGGTGTCTCCGGCTGAAACTTTAGCTCATTTTGAAGAGCTTTATAATTCCCGTAAGGTTCGTTATGGAGATCTCAAAAAAGCCTTGGCTGAGGATATGATCATCGCCACACAGCCCATCCGTGAGCAGATAGAGGACATCTCTAAAGACACCATGCTGTTGAGACAGGTGGCGAAGCACGGAGCCATCAAAGCCAGAGAAAGTGCTTCGAAAACGATTAAAGAAGTAAGGGAAATTATTGGGTTTAAACCATTTTAATACTAGATTTAAAATTGTTGGAAGCCCTTAACAGGATTAAATGATATGCATATAGCGATTGTAGGAAATATTGGAGCTGGCAAAACCACCTTAACCGGGCTGTTAGCTAAAAATTACGGCTGGGAAGCCATGTATGAAGCCGTTGATAATAACCCCTATCTGGAGGATTTTTACAGTGACATGAAAAGATGGAGCTTTAATCTTCAGGTTTATTTCCTGAACAGCCGCTTTCAACAAATCAATGAAATTCAAAAATCTGATCAGAACATCATTCAGGATAGAACGATCTATGAAGATGCTTACATTTTTGCGGAGAATTTGCATGAAATGGGGCTCATGACCACAAGAGATCATGATAATTACCGTTCTATTTTTGACAACATTACCTCTTTCATCAATGCTCCACATTTGCTGATTTATTTAAAGGCCTCTGTCCCTACTTTAGTGGAGAACATTCAGCGCAGGGGCCGGGAATATGAAGCCAGCATCCGGATAGATTACCTGCAGAAGCTGAATGAAAAATATGATAAATGGATAAAAGGTTATGATCAGGGAAAATTATTGATTTTGGATAAAGACAAATTAGATTTCACCAACAATCCGGATGATCTGGCGTTCATCATAGAAAGTATAGAAAGAGAGATCAACGGATTATTTTAGATAGCCTATGAAGATTTTGGGAATCATTCCTGCCAGATATGCGTCAACCAGGTTTCCTGGTAAACCTTTGATAGATTTAGCCGGTAAATCTATGATAAGAAGGGTTTACGAACAGGCAAGCAAATCCTCTTCACTGGCAGATGTGGTGGTGGCTACTGATGATGAACAAATTTTTAAAGCGGTAAAAGCTTTTAAAGGGAACGTCATCATGACTTCTGATCAGCACCAAAGCGGCACCGACCGTTGTGCAGAAGTCTCTAAAAAAATGATTGGCTATGATGCCATCATCAACATACAGGGTGATGAACCGTTAATTGACCCGAAACAAATCAATTTATTGGCAGCATGTTTCAATGACATCTCCACAGAATTGGCCACGCTGGTAAAAAAGATTGATACCATCGAAGAGCTTTTCAATTACAATAGTCCAAAAGTCATCATCAATAAAAAATCTGAGGCCATCTATTTCAGTCGGCAGGTGATTCCTTATTTAAAGAATGTTGAGCCTCATGACTTGCTGAAAAAACACACCTTTTATAAGCATATCGGGATTTACGGTTATAGAACCACCACATTAGGCATCATCTCCAAATTACCTTTGGGGAATTTGGAGAAAGCAGAACTATTGGAACAATTAAGGTGGATCGAAAACGGTTATAAAATTAAGGTGGCGGTAACGAAAAAAGAAAGTTTGGCCATTGATTTGCCTGAAGACGTCGCTAAAGTTTTAGACCGATTAAAGCCTACTGCTGTTTAAGTTAAATTACGGTCTCTGAACCAGACTTCATCAGGATTAGCCTCAAATGCATTTGATCATTTTAAATTGATTTACGATTTTTGATTTACGATATACTTTATTGACTAATTAAACTATTTCAACTAATGACTAATGAGCTAATCACTAACTTATCCATTTTGCAATCAGGAAGGCCGCACCCGCTGCCAGTGCACCAATGAACATGGTCTTCATCGCTCCTGCCCAGGCAGGTTGTCCCACCACTTTACTTTTAAAGAATCCAAAAACAAAAAGCGCAATGAGCGTGATGACAATTGATTCATAAAGTCCGTCGATGCTATCGGAAGCAAAAAAATAGGGCGACAAAGGGATGAATCCGCCAACCACATAAGCTCCTGCAATGGTGATGGCACTTTTTTTGGCGGCATTCAACTCGGGTTCTTCCAAACCCAATTCAAATTTCATCATAAACTCCACCCATTTATTTTTGTCTCTCTCTAATTCATCCACCACCAAAAGCTGGCTGCTTGGAGATAAACCATACTCGCCTAAAATCTCCATCACTTCTTCACGCTCTTTTTGGGGAACATTTTCAACCTCATCATATTCTCTTTGCTTTTCGGCGAAATAATGATCGTAAGCAGTTTTACCAGCGATATAACCTCCCAAACCCATGGCAATGGATCCGGCTATAATCTCAGCTACACCAGCTGTGATGATGATTTTGGTGGAACTTACCGCTCCACTCAATCCGGCAGCCAGTGCAAAAGGAACAGTCAAACCGTCCGCCATGCCAATGGCAACATCCTGCAAAAACTCAGAACCCGAAAAATGCTTCTCCTGATGTGTCATGAATTTAAAATTAAGTATTTTTTTCAACTAAATTAGGATGGGGAATGATGACAAAACATGGTAGTATAATTGTAGATAACAACATCAAAAAAAAGCTGTCCTATGCAAAAGCAACTAAAAGATCAGAGGAATAAAAAAAGAAGCCGAAACTCCTTTTTAACATCATCTTGAATAATTTGGTGCTTCTTTAGTGATGGTGATATCATGAGGATGAGATTCCCTGATACCTGAAGCGGTGATTTTCACAAACTTAGCTTTTTGCAAAGCTTCGATGTCTTTTGCTCCGCAATAACCCATGCTCGCTTTTAAACCCCCAACGTATTGATGCATCACCTCCGCTAAAGTTCCTTTGTAGGGTACACGACCTACAATTCCTTCCGGAACTAATTTCTTGATATCATCTTCCACATCCTGAAAATAGCGGTCTTTAGACCCAGATTCCATGGCTTCCACTGATCCCATGCCACGGTATGATTTAAATTTTCTCCCTTCATAAATGATGGTCTCACCCGGTGACTCCTCCACTCCTGCAAATAAAGAACCCGCCATGATGGAACTTGCTCCGGCTGCAATCGCTTTTGCAATATCTCCGGTATGTTTGATTCCGCCATCAGCAATCACGGGGACACCCGTTCCCTGTAAGCCTTTAACGGCTTCAAAAACTGCATACAACTGCGGAACACCCACGCCTGCTATGATTCTTGTGGTACAAATGGAACCCGGACCAATTCCCACTTTTACACCGTCAGCACCGGCGTCAGCTAAAGCTTTGGCCCCATCAGCAGTGGCAACATTCCCGGCGATCACCTGTAAATCAGGATAAACCAATTTCACTTCTTTCAACTGATTGATCACTCCTTTTGAATGTCCATGAGCGGTGTCAATGGCAATGACGTCCACTCCGGCTTTTACAAGGGCCTCCACTCTTTGCATGGTATCATGAGTCACTCCCACGGCTGCACCTACTCGCAATCGTCCGTGTTCATCTTTACAGGCATTTGGAAAATTTTTGAATTTTTGAATGTCCTTGAAAGTGATCAACCCACTCAATTTGCCTTCTTCGTTCACCACCGGAAGTTTCTCGATTTTGTAATCCTGAAGAATTAATTCAGCCTGGATAAGCGTGGTACCTTCAGGGGCTGTGATCAAATTCTCTTTGGTCATCACCTCGCTTATTTTCTGATTCATGTTCTTTTGAAACCTCAAATCACGATTGGTAATGATCCCCACCAAAACCTGATCCTCTGAGATGACTGGAATACCACCAATTCTATATTCACGCATGATTTTGAAGGCGTCTCCCACTAAAGCGTCCTTATGCAAGGTAACCGGGTCTTGAATCATTCCGCTTTCAGAACGTTTTACCCTGCGGACTTCATCGGCCTGAGCTTCAATGGTCATGTTTTTATGCAGCACTCCAATTCCGCCGGCCTGCGCAATAGCAATAGCAAGGTTAGAATCGGTCACCGTGTCCATCGCCGCGGAGACGATCGGGACATTTAATTTTATTTTTTTGGTAAAATAGCTGGAAGTGTCCACGTCACGTGGTAATACCTCTGAGTATGCGGGTACCAGCAGTACATCATCATAAGTTAAACCTTCAGCTAAAAATTTGTTGGGATCAAGTTGCATAGCAAATAAATTAGGGTGCTCTATTTGCCGCATAAAGATAGACATAGTTTTGGATTGATGATAAATAAAATCATTACGGACCTAAAATTACTTTTTCCTGTAATGAAACTTATAAATTTCACATCTTGCCCACAATTACCTTATAAAAGTCTTCATAATTCCAGTATTTATTGGCTAAAGCCATCAATTTTTCCGGACTGATAGTCTTCACAGTTTGAATGTATCTATCATAATAATCATAGCCTAGACCATAGAAATAAAGGTTTTTGAACTTATCAGCATGGCTAAAAGCATTCTCCAGACTTCCCAATAAACTGCCCATCAGGTAATTTCTTACCAGGTTCAATTCCTCATCCGGGATGATTTCTGTTTTTAAAATGCTGATCTCCTTTTCAATCTCCACTAAAGTTGCAGCACAAACATCCGCACCCACTTCAGAGGCGATGAAGAAATAACCCGCATGTTGTAAAGTGGCATTTCCAGAGCCAATGCCATAGGTGTAGCCTTTATCTTCACGAATATTAGCCATCAACCGGCTCCCAAAATAACCACCTAAAACGGTGTTCAGGATTTGTAGTCCGATGAAATCAGGATGTGTTCTATTAACAGTTGGGATTCCAATTCGTATGGCCGATTGCAAAGCGTTTGGCTTCTCAATATAATGAAGTTTTTGTTCCTCACCTACCATGTCAACTTCAAAAGACTCTGCAGGCACTTCTCCTTTCCAGTTCCCAAACAGATCCGCTATGAGCTGAATGGCACTGTGTTCAATCTTACCTGATAAAATGATGGTACAATTTTCCGGATGATAAACTTTTTGATAATAGGCCAAAAGATCTTCTCTTTTGACCTGATCAAAATCCTCCACCTCCACCGGGTATCCATATAAGCTATCACCAAAAAGCGCTTTATTGAATTCCCTTCTTGCCACCAAAGCATTTTTCTCCAGGCCAACTTTTAATTTTTGTTGTTGATTCCGAAGAAGTGTCTCTAATTCTTTTTCCGGGAAAACGGATCCGGTAAGCATCTCCCTGATCACCGGTAAAGTATCGGCAAGATGCTTATTTAAAGAATATAAGGATAATGTGGATTGATCGTAGGCATAATCTGGTTGAAAAAATGCTCCATAATAATCAATTTTATCTGCGATCTGAGCGGCAGAAAGAGAATGAGTCCCTTCGGTAAGCATACCATTGGTCACGCTTGGCATCAATGGCTTATCCTTTTGCCATCCGCTATTTTGAAAAATAAATTCCACCCTCAAAAGATCCTGTTCTCCCGCATTCACTACAAATACAGGAATCCGGTTAGGTAACACATGCTTCCGGGCCTTAACGAAAACGATTTCTTGTATCTGCTTAAAATCTGGCTCTATAGTTCTGTTCAACATCTTAATTGGCTAAATAATATAAAGTGGTGGCTCCTTCTTTTTTGAACAATGCTCTTGCTTGATCTTGGATATCTTTAGAACTCACTGAAAGATAATTATCCACATCGGTATTGATTAAATTGGCATCACCATAAAGTTCATAAAAAGCTAAATTCATGGCTTTATCCAGCAAACTCATCTCTCCAAATTCTTTGGTAGACTCGTATTTATTCTTCACTTTCGTAAGCTCTTCCTCAAAAACAGGCTCAGCTTTAAGTTGCTCTAATTCTTTCCAAAGCATTTCGTCAGCTTCTTCCATATCCACCCCCGGCAAGGGTTTACCTTCCACCACGAACATCCCGGTGTCTAGACTTCCGTAATTATAAGCTTTAATGTCACTGAAAACCGGATTCCTTTTTACCAGGTTCTGGTATAAACGGGAGGACTTCCCTTGGGATAATATATCAGCGATCAGGTCCACGGCGGGATATCCCTTCTCCATTCTTCCGGGCATTTTAAATACTTTATAGATGGAACTCAAAGGTACATCTGCAGTCACTGTTGCTTTCACCGCCTCCTTTTGTTCAGGTTCTTTTGGTAATTGCCTCACATACCGCTCTCCTGCTTCAATTGGACCGAACCATTTTTCTGCAAGTTGTTTCACCTCTTCAAATTTCACAGCCCCACCCACCACCATGATGGCATTTTGAGGATTGTAATGTTTTTTAAAGAAAGCTTTCACATCCTCTATTTTGGCGTCTTCAATGTGGGATAATTCTTTACCAATGGTTGCCCACTGATAAGGATGTTGCTGATAAACCATAGGACGCAATCTCAACCAAACATCGCCGTACGGCTGATTTAAATAACGCTGTTTAAACTCTTCACAAACCACATTCCTTTGCACTTCCAGGCTTCTTTCTGAGAAAGCAAGGCTTAACATTCTATCAGATTCCAACCAGAAAGCAGTTTCCAAATTCACTGCCGGCAGTGTAATGTAATAGTTGGTCATATCATTGTTGGTGAATGCATTATTCTCACCTCCCACACGTTGCAAGGGCTCGTCATAAGAAGGGATGTTCAATGAACCACCAAACATTAAATGTTCAAAAAGATGTGCGAATCCTGTTTGGTCCGGGCACTCATCTCTTGCTCCAACATCGTATAAAATATTTAGCACAGCCATTGGTGTGGTGTCATCTTCATGCACCAGAACCCGTAAACCGTTATTTAAAGTGAAGCGTTCGAATTTTACCATTCTTAAATCTTAAACCGCAAATTTAGTTTTATGCAGCAAAGGCTTGTCATTTTAAGCTAATAATTTTTCGAAAAAGAAAAAATGGAATGCACTAAGTTTCAGATTACCTTTTATATTTGATTTAATGAAACCGACTTGGTTAATTTAAAAGTCAAGGATTTCCTGTCTGCCCGGCAGGCAGGTTTCATAGCCGTTAAAAAACAATTGAATTTGGATGAAAAGTGAAAAAGAGAAAATGTTGAACGGGGAACTCTACCTCGCTTCAGATCCTGAGCTATTAAAAGAAAGAAGACACGCCAAACGGCTATTGAGGCAACTCAATGTCACCGAATATCTGGTCACTAAACCGTCCAAAGATCTTATCAAAGCATTGATTCCGAACGCCGGTCAGCATTTTTATATAGAACCTCCATTTCACTGTGATTATGGTTATAATATTTATTGTGGTGACCATGTGTATTTCAATGTGAATTGCGTGGTTTTAGACACTATGAAAATCACAATTGGTTCAAATGTGTTATTTGGGCCTGGAGTTCAGATTTATGCAGCCTCGCATCCCTTGGATAAAGTAGTGAGGAGAACACTGGAGTTCTCTAAACCTGTTGTGATCGGAAATGATTGCTGGATTGGTGGTGGAGCCTTTATTCTACCCGGCATTACCATTGGAAATAATTGCGTAATTGGTGCCGGGAGCGTAGTGACCAAAGACATTCCTGATGATTCTATGGCTGCTGGAAATCCTGCGAAAGTGATTAGGAAAATCTAATTCATTTCTCCCCCAAAGTGTTAACTATGCACTTTCAGGACATTTGGTTTCGGTTTCTAAAAATGTTTTGATAGCCAAACTAAGATACTTTCAGTCCAGCGTTATTTCTCCCCACGCTGTCAGAACAAGATTTCTCCTTCCACCATGGTTCCTATGTTCGCACAGATAAATTCCCTGCCACGTGCCTACCAACAATGTTCCGTTTTTGATGGGTAAAATGACAGAAGAACCCAATAAAGCTGCTTTTAAGTGTGCTGGCATATCATCAGCGCCTTCATCATTGTGTTCGTAATCAGGATCTTCCTCTGGTACAGCTTTGTTAAAATACATTTCAAAATCTTTCCTCACGGTGGGGTCTGCATTCTCATTGACACAAAGAGAAGCAGAAGTATGCTGAATGAAAACCTGCAATAAACCAGTTTTCAACTCGGTAATTTCAGGGATCGCATTTAAAACCTCCTCAGTGATGAGATGAAATCCTCTGCGTTTCTCTTTTAATGTTAAGCTTTGTTGAAATATCTTCATAACACTTTTCTAATTGTCTATCATTTAATATGCCGATTCTTCACTCCACTCTTTGAATCAGCATTTTACTTAAATCCTCTTGTTCCCCATTAAAAACATTCATGTCCACTTTTCCTTTAATGCCATCTACATGAGCATTGTCGGCATGTTGCCAGAAATCCCAATGCGTTTTCTCAGAGAGTTTTAGCTTAGGTCGGTAATAGTGGGCAATCCATAGCGGATAATCATCAAATTTTCCTTGTAAATGGTCCTTATAAAATTGATATCCGGTATAAATAATAGGTTTATATCTGGTCTTTAGCTCCACCTCGTTTAAAAAATCTTGTAAGTTAGGGGTTAGCTCCTCTTCCGATAAGCCAGCAGATTCTTCTATATCCACCACCAAAGGCAGATCTCCAGATGACATACTCATGGTTTGCAAGAAAAAACGGGCCTGCCAAATTCCCGGCTTTTTGGGTTTGAAATAGTGGTAGGCACCCCTAATAACCCCGGCATTCTTACTCTCCCGCCAGTTTCTTTGAAAATAAGGATCCACTAAGGTTACGCCCTCCGTGGCTTTGATGAAAGCGAATGAAATATGAATCCCATTATATTCCATTGCATTTACTTTTTGCCAGTTTATTTTTTGTTGATAAGCGGATACATCTATTCCATGTACCTCATACCTCCTCGGAATCCGGATGCCAAACTTCTCATCATGTGGATACTCATCAAAAATAAACAGATCACGAAACCAACGGGAGGTGGAGACTGCCGTTTTTAGTACTCTTCCATAATAAAATGGAGCACATACCAGCAAAATAATGATAGTAAGAACTATTCTTGGCTTCCATTTACGACTGTTTGACTTTTTTTTGTTTGGTTTCTTTTTAACGGTGGAACCCCCTCTTTTTTTATAAGGCCTTTTTTTTACTGGATTGGAGATTTCACTTTTTCGGACCGGCATGTAAATTGTTTTTTCAAAATTACTATTCAATTGCAACTTCGGGGAACGAAATTTGATGGTAAATCATAAAAATCTGATGAGTTTACCAAAAAAACAAGACCAACACCTGGGGTGGAAGAGCCAGGAGATGAAAAAGGAATCATTGACTGATCATGCTAAAACAGATTCTGATGATGATGACTTCAATAGTGAGGATGATGTGGATACCCCTCCGTTAAACAGAAAAGAAACACATCCCTTGCTGGATGATTTCGAGGAATTGGACGATGATCAATCTGATATGGATGAAGATGCACCCAATACGGATGAATTATGAAACAAACCCAGACATCAGCCGGGTTTCTCTTTACCTGTTTCTATAGATTGATTGAAGGAATATAAGAGCCTGTTTAAAATTTATCTAATAATTTGTTTATGCTTCTTTTTGGCTGCAACTTCGTTAAATTTTTCGAGATAGATGCCCGGCTATCTCTACAAAATTTGCCTCGTTTCGCTCAAAAATAAGTTATAAACAATCTCATGATATAAATTTAAACAGACTCTAAAGCTTCCTGATCAACCCTTGCTTAATTCCGCAAAATATTTATGGAATAAAGGAATGGTCTCTATTCCTTTATAATAATTGAATACATTGTACTTTTCGTTGGGTGAGTGCAAATTATCACTGTCTAATCCAAAACCCATCAATACTGTTTTGATTCCCAATTCCTGCTCAAATAAGGCAACGATTGGAATACTTCCTCCACCTCTTGTTGGAACTGGCTGTTTTCCAAATGCTTCTTCAATAGCTTTGTAGGCTGCCTGAAAAGCTACCGAATCAGTTGGAGTGACATAAGGTGCGCCTCCGTGGTGAGCGATGACCTTCACTTTCACTGATTGAGGCGCAATGCTTTCAAAATGTTTTTTAAACAGTTCAGAGATTTTTCTCCAATCCTGTCCGGGCACCAAACGCATCGAGATTTTAGCATTTGCTTTGGCAGGCAAAACGGTTTTAGCTCCAGGACCAGTGTAACCTCCCCAAATGCCGTTCACTTCCAAAGTTGGTCTGATGCCCGTTCTCTCAATGGTGGAATAACCCGTCTCACCCCAAACATCCTCCACATCCAGATCCTTTTTATATTCTTCCAAATCAAAAGGAGCATCATTCAAAGCTTTTCTTTCCTCTTCAGAAAGCGCAACCACGTTATCGTAAAAACCTGGGATGGTGATATGATTATTCTCATCATGAAGCGAAGCTATCATCTGACAAAGAATGGTGGCCGGATTTCCAACCGCGCCTCCGTAAACTCCTGAATGTAAATCTCTGCTTGGCCCTTGTACTTCAACTTCCATATAAGCCAAACCTCTTAAACCGGTCTCCAAAGACGGATTCTCCATACTCAGCATAGACGTGTCGGATATCAATACTATATCCGCATTTAATCTTTCTGTATTGGCTGCAACGAATTTCCCAAGATTGTCTGAACCCACTTCCTCCTCTCCTTCAATCATGAATTTGATATTACATGGAAGCGTGTTGGTTTTCATCATCAGCTCAAAAGCCTTAACATGCATATAGAATTGACCTTTATCATCGCAGGCTCCACGGGCATAGATTTTACCCTCACGAAGCGTGGGTTCAAAAGGCGGCGTATGCCAAAGTTCTAAAGGGTCAGGTGGTTGTACATCATAATGACCGTAAACCAAAACGGTGGGTAAAGAGGAGTCAATGATTTTCTCCCCATAAACTATGGGATAACCTGCTGTGGAACAGATCTCGACGTTCTCAGCTCCGGCTTCTTTTAGCTTTTCAGCGACAAAATCTGCCGTTTTAAGTACATCTACTTTATATTTGGGATCTGCACTGACAGATGGAAATCTTAACAGTTCAAATAATTCGTCTAAAAATCTCTGACGATGATCTTCAACATAATTTTTAATGGATTGCATAAATAAGGATTTATGCAAATATATCATTTAAATTTCAGTCAATTTAAATCAATCCTTAAGCTTGAATCATTGTATCATTAGTCCCAAGTGCTCAAATCTTTCTTGTCGCTCACTTTGACCGTGTTCACAGGTGCGGTCTCCGCGTCTTTCTTGCAGGAGGTCGCCGCCATGGCCGATACCGCAAATAATAATAGAAGTAGTTTTTTCATGTCTTTGGTTTTTAAATGTTAAATGTCAGTCCCAAGTGCTCAAATCTTTCTTGTCGCTCACTTTCACCTTGTTCACAGGTGCGGTCTCCGCGTCTTTCTTGCAGGAGGTCGCCGACATTGCTGATACCGCAAATAATAATAGAAGTAGTTTTTTCATGTCTTTGGTTTTTAAATGTTAAATGTCAGTCCCAGGTGCTCAGGTCTTTCTTGTCGCTCACTTTCACCTTGTTCACAGGTGCGGTCTCCGCGTCTTTCTTGCAGGAGGTCGCCGACATTGCCGATACCGCGAATAATAATAGAAGTAGTTTTTTCATGTCTTTGGTTTTTAAATGTTAAATGTCAGTCCCAGGTGCTCAGGTCTTTCTTGTCGCTCACTTTCACCTTGTTCACAGGTGCGGTCTCCGCGTCTTTCTTGCAGGAGGTCGCCGCCATGACCGATACCGCGAATAATAATAGAAGTAGTTTTTTCATGTCTTTGGTTTTTAAATGTTAAATGTCAGTCCCAGGTGCTCAGGTCTTTCTTGTCGCTCACTTTTACCTTGTTCACAGGTGCGGTCTCCGCATCTTTCTTGCAGGAGGTCGCCGCCATGGCCGATACCGCAAATAATAATAGAAGTAGTTTTTTCATGTCAATATAATTTTTTTAAATAAATGAAACTAATATTTGATTCTTTCGTACAAATATGGTTAATCTTTTTCTTAATGTCAACTGCATAATTAAAAAATCATACTATTATTACAATTAAATAACTTCGATGATAAATATTAATTCGAACAATTTCTCTCAACGAATTAAAAATTCTAAGATTTATAAATACCTTTACTCATAAAGCCACTCTATTATTTTTTAAATGAGATTTTTTTTTACTCTATTCTTCTTCTTAAATATTGGTCATTCATTTGCTTTTCAAACAGCTAGCTCCCTATTAATAAGCAAGGAGGACACCAATACGGTAAATCAGCTGAACAAGCTTGGATATAAAAATAGACTCATTGATCCAGATCAAACCATCGTTTATGCAGGCAGGGCCGAAAAAATAGCTCAGGAATTACACTTTGAAAATGGGATTGCTGAGGCTAACCGGGTGAAAGGGATAGGCAATTATTATTTAAACGAAAGAGATTCAGCATTAAATTATTATCTCATTTCCCTCAATTTATTTAAAAAATTAAACAATGAATTGGGGGAGGCGAAAGTCTCCAACAATATAGGAAATTTATGGCTGGACTTAGATTATGATAAGGCCCTTGAATATTATTATAAAACTTTATCCATAGCTAAAAAATACAAGATCAAGGATCTTATTGCGGGTATGTATTTAAATATTGGAAATATTTTCCTGAGGAAAAAGAATTATAACGTTGCCCTAAAAAATTATGAAATAAGTAGCGAAATTTTTAATGAAATAAATAACCCAACCGGGATTACCCAAAGCTTACACAATAGAGGGGTAATCTATTTTAGCCTGAATCAGTTTGATAAGGCTAAAAAACTATTGTTAGAGGCTAATAAAAAAGCTAAAGAGTTCGAGCTGAATAGTACAGTATCCTCCATTAATTTAACGCTCACATCCATATACATTGCCGAAAAAAACTATGATAAGGCTGATCAATTTTTAACTGAGGGAATAGCTTTCTCAAAATTGGTGAATGATGAAAAAAGAATCTACGATTATACTTTCACGTATTATGAATTGGAAGCTAAACGTAAAAATTTTGAAAAGGCACTTTTTTATCTAAAAGAGGTTCATGATCAGGACAGCATCAATTATAAAAAAAACACATCAACAAACATCAATCTCATCACGGAGACCTTGAAGCAACAGCAAACTCAAAAAGAGAATGAACTAACCATTCAAAACCAAAGAAAAACCAAATATTTATTCATAGGTAGTGCCATAGTCGCTATCCTCTGTTTTGCGGTGATCTTACTTTTGATGAAAAACAATAAAAAATCAAAAGAGAACAACAAACAACTCTCTGCCTTAAATAATGAAGTGAAAAGGCAAAAAGAGAATGTGGACAGGATTAACCATCAATTGGAGGAGATCATCACGGAAAGGACCAAGGACCTGATCCACAAAAATCAAAAGCTATCAGAGTACTCTTCTCATCTTTCTCACCAGATCAGGGGTCCTGTGGCCACGCTCAAAGGTTTAGTGATGCTGGTTCATGACAAACTGGTGGAAAGCAAAGACATCATCCCACAGATGAAGCAATGTGTGGAGGACATCGATGAACAGATCATGGATATCAACCAGGCCTTGCACGATCCTTCCAGGTCTCATCTCAACGTCAGTAAAAAATAGTGGAAATCTTTTCGATGAGGTGGACCCGATTCTCCATCCCATTTTTTTATTTTCACCGTCTCAAAAACATGAAGATTTGGATTATTTAAAAGGATTGAATTCATCGCAAAAGGCCGCAGTTGAACAAACTGAAGGTCCAGTGATGATTGTGGCAGGTGCAGGTTCGGGAAAAACCAGAGTGATCACCTTTAGAGTGGCGCATCTTATTCAAAAGGGGGTTGACCCTTTTAACGTCTTGGTATTGACATTCACCAACAAGGCAGCAAAAGAGATGCGCAACCGTATCGTGAGCACTGTAGGCACCGAAGCGAAAAATATCTGGATGGGAACCTTTCATTCGGTTTTTGCGAAGATTCTTAGAGTGGAGGCCAATAAGATCGGCTATCCAAATAATTTCACCATCTATGACACCGATGACAGTAAAAGTCTGATCAAGACCATTCTAAAAGAGATGAGCCTGGATGATAAATTATACCATCACAATTATGTGTATGGTAGAATCTCCATGGCCAAAAACAACCTCATCTCGGTGACTGAGTATCAAGAAAACGAACAAATCCAGGCGGATGATTTTTCAACCGGAAGAGCATTCTTGGGAAAGATATATGAAACTTACGTGAACCGTTGTTTCAAAGCCGGAGCGATGGACTTTGACGATTTACTGTTCAAAACCAATGTGTTGCTGAAAGAACATCCTGAGGTTTTATATAAATATCAGAATAAATTCAAATACCTGATGGTGGACGAGTACCAGGACACTAACTTTTCCCAGTACCTGATCGTTAAAAAACTGGCTGCAATACGCGAGAATTTATGTGTGGTGGGTGACGATGCACAAAGTATTTACGCTTTCAGGGGGGCCAATATTCAAAACATCTTAAACTTTCAAAAAGATTATCCTGATGTGAAGGTGTTTAAATTGGAACAAAATTACCGCTCCACTCAAAACATCGTTCATGTTGCCAACAGCATCATTGCCAATAACAAGAACCAGCTGGATAAAAATATCTTCTCGGCCAATGAAATCGGAGATAAAATAAAAGTTGTCCGCTCTTTTTCTGATAATGAGGAAGGCAAAATTGTTGCAGAATCCATTACTGAGGAAAGAGCAAATAAAAACCTGAGCTGGGTCGATTTCGCTATTCTATATCGGACAAACGCACAATCAAGATCCATGGAGGAAGCATTGAGAAAGCTCAATGTTCCTTATAAAATCTATGGTGGATTATCTTTTTATCAGAGAAAGGAGATCAAAGATTTAATCGCCTACTTCCGATTGACTTTTAACCCAAGCGATGAAGAAGCTTTTAAAAGAGTGATCAATTATCCGGCAAGGGGGATCGGAAAAACAACCATTGATAAAATCATTTTAGCGGCTGACCGGGAGAATAAAACATTATTTGAAATCATCATGGAAGCCTCTAAATACCTGGATAACAGAGCTGCTACTGCTGTTGGGAATTTTGCTGCCGCGGTGCAAAGTTTTGCAGTGGTCGCCAAGAACCATTCCGCTTATGACACTGCTTTGCACATCGCCCAACAATCTGGACTATTAAAAGATTTATATGATGATAAATCTGTGGAAGGCTTGAACCGATATGAGAATATCCAGGAGCTGCTGAATGGAATCAAAGAATTTTCTGAAAGAGAAGATATTGAAGAACGTAGTTTGGATGTTTTCATGCAGGATGTGGCCTTGCTAACCAATGATGATAATGATAAAGACCAAAATAAAGATACTGTTTCTTTAATGACCATACACTCCTCTAAAGGCTTGGAATTTCCGCAGGTTTACATCGTGGGGCTGGAAGAGAATCTTTTTCCTTCTCAAATGGCACTCAATTCCAGAGCTGATTTGGAAGAGGAACGTCGTTTATTCTATGTAGCGGTCACCAGGGCAGAGAAAAGGCTACACCTGTCTTATGCAACCTCCCGTTTCAGGTTTGGAACTTTGGTGAATTGTGAACCTTCCCGCTTTTTAGATGAGATAGAACCAAAATACCTGGAATTGGATTTCGCCAAAAAGCCAACCGCAAGCAATCCATTCTTTGGAGATGAGCGCAGTCAGTGGCAAAGTAAAACTTCAGGAGGAGAAACCCGGGGCGATACATTCTCTAAACCGAAACCAGCTACAAAACCTATAAAAACCACATCATTGCTCGCAAAAGCTCACGTTCCTTCAGCAGGTTTTGCACCAAGTGACACTTCGAAATTACAAGTCGGTCAAGAAGTGGAACACGAACGTTTTGGTTTTGGAAAAGTGATCAATCTGGAAGGAAACAAGCCTGATATCAAAGCCACTGTTTTTTTCAAAGAGATTGGGCAAAAGCAATTGCTATTGAAATTTGCCAAGTTGAGAGTTTTGGAAAGTTAAAACCATTGCCGGCGTTAGAACTCATCTTATATCAGTCAGCCTATAGGTGACAAACTACAAATTTCTTCTGATCACTTCTCCTTGAAATAGTGATTATTGTCATTTTTTCAATTAATGGTGCTATTAATTTAAATTTCGAAAACGGATTGTTTTTTTAAAGTCACTTAAAACTTAAGCAAAAAAATCATGTCAAATAATTTGTTCTTTTGCTGATGTCAAACAATTCGCTAAAACTGAATGAACGTTCAATCTAACATTTTCCCGGAGAAAAAAACAGCAATTTTAAATAGTACCTTGAAGCTGGTGAGGGAATACGGTTTTCATGGTTGCCCAATGAGCCAGATTGCCGATGATGCCGGTGTTGCCGCAGGAACCATTTATCATTATTTCGAATCCAAAGAGCATCTCATTTTTGAACTTTTTAACCAGGTGAAAGAGGAGGTTTCAAAAGCAGTCTTCGATTTAGATGAGGATTCGCTTCCTTTTAAACAGCGATTTTTTGGAGTTTGGAACCGTTATTTTGATTTTATGATCAAGAATCCAGATGCATTGTTCTTCATGGAGCAATACATCTGTTCTCCATACAGTCAGAAAGACCCTGATAAGCAATCAGACAAACTAAAGTTGCGATTCGCCGAGTTCTTTTCATCGGGAATCCAACAGGGCATCATCAAAGAACTCCCCTCCTTCTTCATAGGCCCTGTTTTATGGGGAAGTATCATCTCCATCTCAAAAGTTCATCTATCCGGAAAACATCATTTTGATGAGAAAGATCTGGAAAAAACGGCTTACATCATTTGGGATGGATTAAAAACAAACCAGGCTTAATATGAAATATATGACGATAAAAAAACACGCCACTTTGCTGCTGAGTTTGCTCTTCCTGCTTTATGGAAACGAAAGATTATCAGCTCAGCAAAGTCCTGACAGCACCTTCTTTGGGCTGCAAAATTGCATTGATTATGCTTTACAGCATCAACCCGCTGTTCAACAAGCTCTAATTGACCAGGAGATCACAGAAAAAGATATACAGGTCCAGTTAGCAGATTGGTTTCCTCAAATCAATGCAAACGCCACTTATAATTACAACCTTAAAATCCCAACAAGTGTGGCCAATTTCAATGGTCAGCAAACCACCATCAAACAAGGGCTGAACAATGCTTCCGGCGTCTCTGTACAGGCTGACCAAAATATTTACAGTAATGATTTGTTCTTGGCTTCCAAAGCTGCCAAATATCAGCGTAAGCAAATCGGTGAGCAAACCAAGGGCGTACTCATCAATACTGTTACTAGCGTGAGCAAAGCGTTTTATGATATTTTGCTTTCTAAAGAGCAGTTAAATATTTTAGATGAGGATATCCTGAGATTGGAAAAGCAATTTCATGATGCTTATGCGCAGTATGAAAGTGGCCTGGTGGATAAAATTGATTATAAGAGAGCCACCATTTCTTTAAACAGCTCTAAAGCACAAAGAAAAACGATTGCAGAGAATCTAAAATATAAATATGCCCGCCTCAAAGAGTTGATGGGATTAGCACCCGGCAGAGACATCGGTTTAACTTTTAACGATGAAAATTTGGAGAGTGACATTCTTTTAGACACCAACCAGGTGGTCAATTATGAGAGCAGGATTGAATTCCAACAATTACAAACCCGCAAACAATTGTTGGGACTGAACACCAGCTACTACCAATATGGTTTTTTGCCCAAATTATCGGGCTTTATCAATTACAATTGGAACTATTTTGATGACCAGTTCAGTGAACTGTACAAACAATCCTTTCCCAGCTCTCAAGTTGGATTAAAACTCACTTTGCCCGTTTTCACTGGTTTTAAGCGTATTCAGAATTTAAGAAAGGCGAAACTCCAGGAAAGAAGAATTGATTTGGATATTCAGGATGTCCGAAGTCAAATCAACACCGAGTACCAATTGGCAATGGGGAGTTATAAAAGCAATCTCAACGATTGGAGAACACAGCAGGAGAATGAAGAATTGGCCAAAGATGTTTATGAAACCGTGAAACTCCAATACGATGAAGGCATTAAATCCTATCTGGAGCTGATCACTTCAGAAACAGATCTTAGAACAGCTCAACTCAATTATTTAAATGCATTGTATAATCTGCTGTCCAGTAAATACGACGTACAAAAAGCATTGGGAACCATAAACGTTAATCCTTAACAACCAGAAAATGAACAAGATGAATAAGTTATATACGCCAATTTTCTGCCTGGCATTTTTCGTGGCAGCCTGCGGATCGTCAGACAAGCAACAAGCAGCTCAGGCACCAAATGCCATTCCCGTCTCCACCGAAACGGTCTCTAAAAAACAGGTGACCACCGCAGACAGCTATCCTGCAACCATTGTTCCTTTGCAGGAGGTGGAATTGAGAGCGCAGGTGAGCGGTTACCTCACCGGAATTTATTTTGAGGAAGGCAGTCGTGTTAAAAAAGGGCAGAAACTATACGAGATAGATCGTACCAAATACCTGGCATCTTACCATACGGCAAAATCAAAAGTGAAAGCTGCACAGGCTAATTTGAACCGGGTGAGCAAAGATTATGAGCGCTATCAGTCACTGGCCGCCAAAGACGCTATCGCTAAACAAAGGGTGGATTACGCTGCTGCGGATGTGCAAACTGCTCAGGCAGATTTGGAATCGGCTCAAGCCGGATTATCTGCTGCTTCCAATGATTTGACCAATGCGGTCATCACTGCACCTTTTGATGGAACCATTGGAATTTCAGCGGTGAGAAAAGGAACTTTTGTGAGTGCGGGCTCCACTTTATTGAACAAGGTTTCAACCATCAGTCCTATCGCTGCAGAAGTGGCCATTAATCAGGACGAGCTGGAACGCTTCACTAAAATCGACTCCAAAAACAACTCTTCCGCTGATAGCACTTTCACTTTGGTGCTGCCAGACGCTTCAGCATATACTTATGGTGGAAAAATTGAAACCATTGATAGAGCCATTGACCCACAAACCGGGACCATAAAAATTCGTGTGAGTTTCCCTAATCCAAAAGGAGAACTGACTGCAGGAATGAACCTGAATTTGAAAGTCAGGAATGCCGCGGATAGTGGAGATCAAATAACCATTCCCTACAAAGCTGCCACAGAGCAGTTAGGGGAATATTTTGTTTATGTGCTTGGTGATAGCAGCAAAGTGCATCAGCAAAAAGTCGAACTGGGCAGCCAAATAAAAGGAGATGTGGTGGTGAGAGAGGGATTGAAAGGCGGAGAGACCATCGTGACGGATGGATTGCAAAACCTGAGAGAAGGAGCTGTGGTTACCACAGCTGCAACACCTCCGGCAGGAGCCAAACAATAGTTCACCATCTAATTCAGCTTATCATGATTTCAGAAGTATTTATAAAAAGACCCATCACCGCTATTGTCATCTCCTTGATTATAGTGGTGATCGGTTGTATCGCGATATACATTTTACCAGTCAGCCAATATCCAGACATCTCCCCTCCAACCGTACAGGTTTCAGGAACTTATACCGGGGCGGATGCACAAACCGTGGAGGAGACGGTGACCACTCCTATTGAAAACCAAATCAACGGAACACCGGGGATGACCTATTTATCATCAAACAGCACCAGTGATGGACGTACCTCCACCACGGTGACTTTTGACATTGGAACTAACATTGATATTGCAGCCCTGGATGTTCAAAATCGCGTGAGCGTGGCCGAACCCTCCTTACCTGAGGCGGTTAAACGTTTGGGGATCACGGTTGCCAAAAGAAATCCAACCATTTTAATGGTGGTGGGAATCAATTCTCCAAAGCAAACTCACGACAGAAAATTTCTGGATAATTATGCCAACATCTTTTTAAAGAACTCCCTGCTAAGAGTTCCCGGAGTTGGTGATGTGAGGAATATTGGTCAGGATTTCAGTATGAGGGTTTGGCTGAAGCCAGATAAAATGTCTCAATTAGGGTTAACCTCTGCAGAGGTCGTATCGGCAATCAGTGACCAAAATGTACAAGTTGCAGGAGGTAGTGTAGGTGGCGCCCCTCAATATTCTTCTCAAGCTTTTGAATACTCCATTTTATTGAACGGAAGACTAAACACAGAAGAAGAGTTTGATAACATCATCGTCAAAACCAAACCAGATGGCTCACTGGTTTATTTAAAAGATATCGCCAGGGTGGAGTTGGGTCAGTTCAGCTATGGAAACTCCTCGAAAATCAATGGAAATCCGTCATCCCTGCTTTTAATTTATCAATCTCCCGGAAGTAATGCCGTAGCAACTGCTGATGGCGTTTATGCTGCCTTGAAAGATTTAAAAAAGACTTTCCCTGCCGATTTGGATTATTCTGTTCCTTTTGAATCGGTAACGGTGGTGAAAGTGTCTATCAATGAGGTGATACGTACCTTGGTGGAAGCTTTGATTTTGGTGGTGCTGGTGGTATTTCTTTTCTTACAAAGCTGGAGGGCCACACTGATTCCCATATTGGCAATACCAGTTTCCATCATCGGGACGTTCATTTTATTCATCCCATTGGGTTTTACCATCAACACGCTCACGCTTTTTGGTTTCGTATTAGCCATAGGTATTGTGGTGGATGATGCGATTGTGGTGGTGGAAGCAGTTCAGCATTATATAGATCAGGAAGGGATTTCAGCCAAAGAGGCCACACGAAAAGCGATGAAAGACATCACTGCGCCGGTTATCGCCATAGCTCTGATTTTGGGAGCCGTGTTTGTGCCGGTGAGTTTCTTACCGGGATTGGTGGGAAGATTATATCAACAATTCGCCATCACCATCGCCATCTCTGTTATGATTTCGGCTTTTGTGGCCCTGACCCTCACTCCTGCCCTATGCTCCCTATTGTTGAAACCAATGAAACTGGATGAGCATTCAAAAGGTATCAATAGATTATTCTTCAAGTTCAACAACTGGTTTGCAAGGGTGACTCATCATTACGCCCATTGGGTAAAGAAATGCTTAAAAGCCACCCCATTGGTTTTGGTGGCGCTGGTCTGTATTTACGTAGCTACAGGACTTTTATATTCCAATAAGCCGCAGGGATTCATCCCAACAGAAGATGAAGGTCGTTTATTCATCTCGGTCACTTTACCAGAAGGCTCATCCATCAACCGTTCACAGGATGTTTTAGACCAGATGAGTGATATCATGAAAGAAAAATTCCCAGTGATCGCCAATCACACTTCTATTGCCGGATTAAACGCGTTGAATTTCTCTTTTAAAAGTAACAGTGGCACCTTTTTCTGTCAGTTAAGACCATGGGATGACCGCAAGAAAAAAGAGGAGCAGCTTTTTGCACTCGTCCCTCAATTACAGGCAGCCTTCTCGGTCATCAAAGGTGCCAATATCGTGGTGGTTCCACCTCCGGCAATACCTGGATTGGGCAATACAGGAGGTTTCAGTTTTATGCTGGAACAACGCAGCAGTGGAGACATCAAATCTTTTGAAGCCAACGTGAACAAATTTGTGGGTGCGATTAACCAAAGGCCAGAAATCAGCAGGGCATACACTTTCTTCAACGCCAAAACACCAAGTTATAAAGTCCAGGTGAACAGGGAGAAAGCCAAAAGGTTGGGCGTTCCATTGACCAGCATTTACAGCACGATATCAAGTTTCATGGGAAGTTCCTATGTGAATGATATCACCAAATTCGGGAGGAATTTCAGGGTGGTGATACAGGCTGACACTTCCTATCGTAATAATATTGATGTTCTGAAGGGATTTTATGTGAAGAATCAGCAGGGAGAATCCATTCCCTTAATCTCTTTGATTGATTATAAAGTGGTGGAGAATGCGGCTTTGATTTCGCATTATAATCTATTCCGTTCAGCAGAGATCAATGGAAATGCGGCTGATGGTTACAGCAGTGGCGACGCCATCAAAGCTCTAAAAGAAGTCGCAGCACAAACACTCCCGGCAGATTATGGCTACGATTTCTCAGGACTGAGTTTGCAGGAGATAAAATCGGGCAACAGCACCTATTTGATTTTTGGGCTTTCGCTGATGTTCGTGTTCCTGTTACTGGCAGCATTATACGAAAGCTGGTCGGTTCCGTTTTCTATTTTATTGATTGTGCCTTTGGCGGCTTTCGGGGCGATTCTGTTTCTGACTTTCTTCCCCAAACTCACCAATAATATCTATGCACAAATTGGATTGATCACGCTCATAGGTCTTTCTGCAAAGAATGCCATTTTGATTGTGGAGTTTGCAAAAGAACGGGTGGATTGGGGAATGAATATCACGAAAGCAGTGTTAGAAGCCGTGAAACTAAGATTGAGACCTATCATCATGACCTCTTTGGCTTTCATCTTTGGTATTCTCCCCTTAGCATTTTCATCCGGAGCAGGAGCGATTTCCCGCCAAACCATCGGTTGGTCGGTAGTTGGAGGTATGCTCGCAGCAACTTTCCTCGCTATCTTCATCGTACCGGTTTTATTCTTAAGCATCACCAAATTAGCTTACGGTAAAAAAGAGCTGGCCCGTTTAGAAGAACAGTATGATCCGGAAGAGCACAAAGATGTATTACACGGTGATGACGAGAATGAAGACTCCGTTTAACTAAAATTAAGGAAGCGGGTACGCGTCCGTTTCCTTTTTTGAAGGAATGATTGGCTTAACATTTGCTTTTCTAACTAGAAATATTACCTTTATGATGGGCAAAAGCTAAAGTTTTGTAAACTGATGGTAATGATCATACTGTCCATTAAGGCTTTGGCAGCAAGAACGGATCGCAGGGTACAACTAGTATAATGTTAATCATAAAACGACGAAAAATCATCTTTTTAATATACTTATTATCAATGATATAAGTCTTTTTGACTTTCTACTTTTAACTTTTGACTTTTGACTTTCTACTTTTAACTTAACACTAGCATAAGGACTCATGATTGATGTCTTTCTGAAAAATAAATTTTGATATCCATCTAAAACAAAAGGGTTTGTTTATTTTTGCCCGAATTCCGTTTTTAAAACTGGTGACAAGGCTTACCAAAAAAGCCTAAAAATTTCGATGATGACTGAAAAAACAACAGAAACTTTTGATTACAATACCTCCAGGGAAAAGCTGATATTAGCAGAATATGGCCGAAATGTGCAGAACATGGTGGAATATATTGTAGCACTGCCCACTAAAGAAGAACGCAACCGTTATGCGCAGGTGGTGATAGATATGATGGGATTTTTAAATCCTCATTTAAGGGATGTTCCTGATTTTAAACATAAATTGTGGGACCATCTGCAAATCATCTCCAGGTTCAAAATAGATGTGGACTCCCCTTATCCCACCACTTTAACCGAGGAGCCGAACATTCAGCCGGAGGCTTTGAAGTATCCGCAGAAAAGAATAAGATTTAAGCATTACGGACATACCGTGGAACTCATGATCAAAAAAGCTAAAGAGATCACTGAACCTGAAAAGAAGCAGCACATGGTGAGTTCCATTGCTAATTTTATGAAGATGGCTTATGTGATCTGGAATAAAGACCATGTAGCTGATGAGCAAATTCTTAGCGATTTAAAAGAATTATCCAACGGTGAGCTGGATCTTTCAGAAGTGACCTTAAATAAAGTGGAGATCAAACCTCCGGTTGCTAACACCAACAGCGGCGGAAGATCTCAAAAAACCAGCAACCGCAGTGGCGGCGGAGGCGGTCGTCAAAACAATAACAAAGGTCGTCAGAGAAATTATTCCAACAATGGAGGCAGCAGCAGGAGATCGAATTAATTATAGGTCTCCAGCATCAGCTATTTTTGAAATTCAGTTCTAACCAAAACCTTATGATACAATGAACGCATTTGAGATTCGTGGAGGAAAGCCATTGAAAGGCGAGATCATCCCTCAGGGAGCAAAAAATGAAGCTTTACAGGTGCTTTCTGCAGTTTTACTGACAAAAGAGAAAATCACCATCAGTAACATCCCTGATATTAAGGATGTGAATAAACTGATTGAATTATTGGTAGACCTGGGTGTGGAAGTTAAACGAATCTCTAAAGACACGTATGAATTCAAAGCCGCCAACATCAATCTTGATTTCTTTCACTCCCAAACCTTTAAAGCAAAAGGCGGCAGTTTAAGAGGATCAATCATGATTGTTGGGCCACTTCTGGCTAGGTTTGGCAAAGCTGCCATTCCCAAACCGGGGGGTGATAAGATTGGGAGACGACGTTTGGACACCCATTTTTTGGGCTTCGAGAAATTGGGTGCGAAATTCATCTATAACTCAGAGACAGGTTTTTTTAACATTGACGCCACCCAATTAAAAGGAACTTTCATTTTATTGGATGAAGCCTCTGTGACCGGAACAGCGAATATCGTGATGGCCGCGGTTTTGGCTAAAGGGACCACTACCATTTACAACGCCGCCTGCGAACCCTACTTACAACAACTTTGTAAGATGCTGAACAGGATGGGTGCTAAGATCTCGGGGATCGGTTCTAATTTATTGACGATTGAAGGGGTGGATGAACTAGGCGGTACAGAACATCGTCTATTGCCTGACATGATTGAGATTGGGTCTTTCATTGGCCTTGCGGCGATGACAGCATCTGAGATCACCATTAAGGATGTTTGCTATAACGAGTTAGGAATCATCCCCGATGTTTTCAGAAAGTTAGGGATTAACTTCGAATTGCGTGGAGACGATATTTACATTCCTTCTCAAAAAAGCTACGAGATAGAGACTTTCATTGACGGTTCCATTTTGACAGTGGCAGATGCCCCCTGGCCTGGCTTCACCCCTGATCTGCTCTCCATCGTTTTGGTGGTGGCCACACAAGCAAAGGGATCTGTTCTGATCCATCAAAAGATGTTTGAGAGCCGTTTGTTCTTCGTGGACAAACTGATTGATATGGGCGCACAAATCATCCTCTGTGACCCACACCGTGCAACTGTGATTGGGTTAGACAAGAAATACCAACTTAAAGGGATAGAAATGACCTCTCCGGATATCAGAGCTGGGGTTTCGCTCCTGATCGCCGCCTTGTCTTCCTCCGGCAGAAGCATCATCCACAACATTGAACAAATAGAAAGAGGTTACCAGGATATAGACACGAGGTTAAAAGCACTTGGTGCAGATATCAGACGAATATAAAGTCAATTTTCTTTTTCTAAAATATTTTTTTTCCAAAACACCTTCATGTCTTGGTCTTTTTTGCTGTTGCTTTGATTAATCAGGCCGATTTCGAATGCTTTTAAAAACCTTTAGCCCCACTTAAACGTAGATAGCTAATATAAAACTTAATAGAAACCATCATGAGCATGCTGCTCGCAAACACGAATGATTATGCTCATGACTGCCTGCCTTGTCGGCAGACAGGCTTCATAGCCACTAAAAAACAACCTGCGAAGCATGCATGAGTGCCATTAAAAAAAATAAAATAATAACGAATAATTATATAAAGATGAAAAAGCTCGTCATGAAAAAAGTCCATCATATTTTAACAGTACTGCTTTTGATCGCCACCACTGCAGGTTGTAGCTCCGGATCAACTTCCAAAGAGGACAAAACCACCGATTCAAAAGAAACAAAAACGCAGGCTAAAGACGAAACCGCCCCAAAAGTGGATCATAGCGGCTTTGACAAATTATTGAAAGCACATGTCTCTGCCAAAGGAATGGTGGATTATGCTGCTTTTGTAAAAGATAAAGCACTACTAGCGCATTATATCAGCTCTTTGACAAAAGTGAACACTTCCACCTTGTCTAAAAATGAAAAACTTGCCTTTTGGATCAATGCTTACAATGCACTTACCATCGATCAAATTTTAAGAAATTATCCAACTTCCTCCATCCTAAAAATAGCTGGAGGAAAAGTCTGGGATCAAACCCTCCCCTACAAACTGGAGGGAAAAGCTCTGACATTGAATGATATTGAAAAAAAGATTTTATTAGGTGGCGATCTGTTCGATGCAAGAATTCATTTCGCAGTGAATTGTGCTGCCATGTCTTGTCCGCCACTGGCAAATAAGGCATTCACAGCCGACAATGTGCAAAATATGCTCACTGCAAACACCAAAGCAGCTTTAAGTGATCCTGCTTATAATAAGATCAGCCCGGACAAGGCTTCCATCTCCATGCTTTTCAACTGGTATAAAGCAGATTTTGAAAAAGCTGAAGGCAATGTAGTGAACTTCATCAATAAATATTCGGAAACAAAAATCAACAGCAAAACAAAAATTGCTTATCTCGATTATAACTGGAATTTAAACAGCCAATGATCTGTAAGGTATCCGGATATGAAGAGACTAATCATCCAAATGTTAAAACCTTAAATGAAAATTGTCATCATTGGTAACGGTGTGTCGGGTGTTACCACAGCCAGGTATATCAGAAAAATGAGTGACCATGAGCTATTGGTCATCTCATCAGAATCAGATCATTTCTTTTCCAGGACAGCACTCATGTACATTTACATGGGGCACATGAAATATGAACATACTAAACCTTATGAAGATTGGTTTTGGAAAAAGAACAGGATAGGGTTAAAAAATGCTTACGTTGACTACATTGATTTCAAAAACAAGGTGCTTAACACTGCTGACCAGGAACAGATCACTTATGATAAGCTGGTGATAGCAACAGGTTCCAGATACAATAAATTTGGATGGAAAGGCCAGGATTTAAAAGGTGTGCAGGGACTTTACAGCAAACAAGATGTGGAGCTGATGGAGGAGAACACCAGAGAGGTGACAGATGCAGTGATCGTAGGCGGGGGATTGATAGGAATTGAAATGGCTGAGATGCTGAATAGCCGTGATATCAACGTGAATTTCCTGGTTAGGGAGAAAACCTACTGGAGTAGCGTGTTGGCAAAAGAGGAGTCGGAGATGGTGGGCAGGCACCTTGCAGAACATCATATCAATTTAGTCACCTCCACCGAATTGGAAGAGATTCTCCCTGATCAAAAAGGGAGGGTAAAAGCCGTTATCACCAAAGACGGAACGGAGATCAAATGCCAGTTTGTTGGCTTAACCGCAGGTGTGACACCTAGCATAGATTTTTTAAGAGGGACCGATTTGGAGGTGGACAAGGGAGTTTTAGTGAATGAATATTTGGAGACCAATATCAAAGATGTTTATTCATTAGGAGATTGTGCCCAATTCAAAAACCCAAAGGAGCATCATCCCCCAGTAGAACAATTATGGTACACTGGACGTATGCAGGGTAAAACCCTGGCGAGAACCATTTGTGGCGAGCGTACAAAATATAAAAGAGGCGTGTGGTTTAACTCTGCGAAATTTTTAGACATAGAATATCAAACTTACGGGCTGATGTTCAGCAAACCTTTTGAGGATGAAGATACTTTTTACTGGGAGCATCCCGATGGGAAGATTTGCGTAAGAGCGAATTTCTCCAAAGCAGATGGTGCATTAAGAGGATTCAATTTCCTGGGGATACGCTTTAAACAAATCATTGCCGACGATTGGATAAGAAATTGCCAGCCAATCACCAATTGTATCGCTAACTTGAACAAAGGTTTCTTCGATCCGGAATTATATAAAAATCATCATCAAGAGATTGTGGAGAGCTTTAATAAACAATTCCCTAAACATCAGGCTAAGGTTCCTGCTAAGAAAAAATTTTTGGTATGGTGAGTAAAAAAGAAAATCAAACCGGGTGGAAAGTTACCCGGAAAATAGGATTGGGTATTTTTCTTTTATGCCTTGGAGTCCTTATATCTTTATTGGGATTAGGAAAATATAAACTGACCGACAAAGTTTTTAAAGAAACCATCACTGATACTGCACACCAGGAATTGTTGAAACCTGCTTTAGCTGCTATGATGAATAAGGAATATGACAGTAAAACAAATTTCCTCAATGATTTCAAAAAGGGAGTGAACGGTGTGAATGATGATTTAAAGAAAGAGAAAAAGGACAAGGAAGTCATCAACACAGATTACACTTTTGATGTGGTGAAAAGCAGCAGCATCGGTTTTGTGAAAGATCATAGCACCCTCTTGTTCTTCATTTGTTTTATGGGAAGTGCTCTAGGAGGGCTGCTGTTCATGATACCTGAATTATTCATAGCACCTGTTCCAGGTATTAAACACAATGGGATCTATCGAACAGCAATCACCAGCAGAGGAATCATTGCTTTTATCTTTGCAGCATCACTCATCACTTTTTACATCATCATTTATAAAGCACCTGTTTATCTGACCAGCTGGGTTTTATTGGTGGAGGGATTAAGCCAGACTTTAACTGGTTCAGGAGCCAGCCAATGGTTTTTGTATGGGTTTTTGTATTGTTTAGTGATGCTGGTGATGAGTGCAAGAATGTATATCAAGTACCGTCACAACAATTATGAGCTGGTAAGAACCACATCGGTGCTTTTTTTTCAGATCGCTTTTGCCTTCCTGATCCCGAATATACTGATCCTTTTGAACCAGCCGTCCATGGATCTCAAGAACATATGGCCGTTGGATTACACCTTCTTTTTTGATTACCATATCAATGAACTCATCGCACACGGAACAATTGGTTATTGGATGTTGGGATGGGGCATCTTTTTGATCGTGGTAGGTGTCCCGGTAATGGTTTATTTCTTTGGCAAACGATGGTATTGCAGCTGGGTTTGCGGTTGCGGTGGTTTGGCCGAGACCCTGGGTGATCCTTTCCGCCAGCTCTCAGACAAATCTTTGAAAGCCTGGAAATACGAAAGAGTGATTGTTCACAGCGTTTTGGTTTTCGCCATAGTAATGACCGCCGGGGTGCTATACACCTATTTTACCGGGACATCTCAAATATTAGGATTCGTAGATACCTATAGTGTAAGGGAGACTTATGGATTCTTCATTGGTTTCATTTTCGCCGGAGCGATCGGAACAGGATTTTACCCGGTGATGGGCAGCAGGGTCTGGTGTCGTTTTGGTTGTCCGCTGGCAGCCTATTTAGGAATTGTGCAACGTTTTAAATCAAGGTTCAGGATCACCACCAATGGCGGCCAATGCATCTCCTGCGGAAACTGCTCCACCTATTGCGAAATGGGCATTGATGTTAGGGCCTATGCACAAAAAGGGGAGAACATCATCAGGGCTTCATGCGTTGGATGCGGAGTTTGTGCCGCTGTTTGCCCACGTGGTGTTTTAAAATTAGAAAACCTGGCAGAAGAAGGAAGATTTGATGCCTACTTAAGACCTGAGGAGCAATCACATTAATGTCGGCTATTAAATCCAACAGGAATATTTATGTCCTCATTCCTGCCTATAACGAAGAGAAATCTATTGCGAAAGTCATTAACGCTGTTCCAGAAAACCTGGTGTCAGCAATCATCGTAGGTGATAATAACAGTAGCGACGGCACTGCAGCTGTGGCAAAGAATGCCGGTGCCATTGTTGTAGAAGCATTGAAGGCTGGCTATGGAAATGCCTGCCTCCAGGCAATGGCTTATTTAAATGGCACCGCTAAAGCGGAGGATATTGTTGTTTTCATGGATGGTGACTACTCTGATTATCCCGAGGAGATGCCAAAAATCATCGCCCCGATTCAGGAAGATGAGGCAGATCTGGTGATCGGTTCCAGAGCACTCGGGGTGAAGGAGCAAGGAGCTATGACGCTGCCACAGGAATTTGGAAACTGGCTGGCCACTCATCTGATCAAACTTTTTTATGGAGTTGCTTTCACAGATCTGGGCCCTTTCAGAGCGATCAGCTGGGGGAACCTCCAGAAGATCAACATGCAGGACACCACTTACGGCTGGACGGTGGAGATGCAGATAAAGGCGGCGAAACTGAACTTAAGGTGTACAGAAGTCCCTGTGAGCTATCGTAAAAGAATTGGTGTCAGTAAAGTGTCAGGAACCCTTAAAGGGGTGATCTTAGCAGGCTATAAAATAATATGGATGATCTTTAAAAACTTGTAAATTTGAAACCTATATGATTTGGCAGATGCTCATTCTGGTCTTGTACACTTTATCATTAAGTATCATCTTTATATTTAGTGTGGGACAGGCTTATCTCCTGTTTTTCTATATTAAATCCAAAAGAAGAAAAGCTATCCTCCCTCTTTTACAGGCAGAGATTCCCAAAGTAACCATTCAGCTTCCCCTATTCAATGAACTGTATGTGGTAGAACGTTTGATCAATGCCATTTGTAGCCTTGATTATCCAAAATCTAAATTGGACATTCAGGTTTTGGATGATTCCAATGATGATTCCATAGAGCTTACCAAAAGAATCATCGCACGGAAAAGAACAGAAGGCTTTGATATCAAACATGTCACCCGTGAGGAGAACATCGGCTTTAAAGCCGGCGCTTTACAACATGGGTTGGCAATTGCCAAAGGAGATTTCCTGGCTATTTTTGATGCCGATTTTTTACCTGAGAAAGATTTCTTGATGCAGCTCATTCCTTATTTCAATGACCAGGAAGTGGGTATGGTGCAAAGCCGGTGGGGGCATATCAACAAAGATTATTCTTTACTTACCAAAGTGCAGGGCTTTGGTTTGGATGGGCATTTCACGATAGAGCAAACCGGAAGAAATGAGGCCGGATTATTCATGAATTTCAATGGCACTGCCGGCATATGGCGCAAATCCTGCATACAGGATGCCGGAGGCTGGCAGCATGACACCCTCACTGAAGATCTAGATTTAAGTTACCGGGCACAGATCAAGGGCTGGCGTTTCAAATATGTGGAGGACGTGGTGACACCTGCGGAACTTCCTGTGGAACTGAATGCTTTGCGTTCTCAACAACACCGCTGGACCAAAGGTGCGGTGGAAACGTCACAAAAAATGCTTTACAAAATCTGGCATTCACAGGTGGGTTTAAGAAAAAAGATCTTTGGCACCCTGCATCTGATGAATTCATTTGTTTTCCTTTTTGTATTTTTAACCAGCGTGCTAAGCGTTCCGGTTCTCCTCATCAAAAGTGCGCTCCTCATCAGTCCGGTTTATTTTCAGTTAATGTCCGTCTTCCTTTTGGGCTTCTTCATAGTCGCACTTTTCTACCTAGTGTCCTCTCTTTCTAAAAATAAGAGTTTAAAAGCTTTTGCCACTTTCTTCCCGCTCTTTCTCTCGGTGTCCATGGCCTTGAGTTTTCATAATTCCATTGCAGTACTGGAAGGCGTAGTCGGTTTTAAATCAGATTTCATCAGAACTCCGAAATTTAATATTACTGAAATGAAAGAAGGGTTTAAAAGCAACATTTACGTAAAGAGAAGCCTGTCCAAAGCTTTTTATGTGGAGTTAGCCCTTTGTTTTTATTTTCTCGCAGGATTGATCTTCGCTTTTCAATTGAAGGATTTCGCTTTATTTCCCTTCCATTTGATGTTGTTCACAGGATTTTGCACCTTAACTTTCTATTCCATTAAACAGCATTTATATCATGCCTGAGCCATTTTTATCCCATTAAATTTTTCGGCTGCATCACTTGCTAGCTAAAGAAGTAACCTCTTCACTAAACATTATTCTTTTTTTACGGTTTATCTTTCAAAGAATCTATAATCATGGCAATAAAAAGAAAATCATCTGCTGTTTGGAAAGGCAGCGGAAAAGAAGGCAGCGGAACATTATCCGCAACCAGCGGAGTATTGGATAAAACCCCCTACTCTTTTAAAACGCGTTTTGAAAGCGAAGACGGCAAAGCAGGTACCAATCCTGAAGAATTGATTGCCGCAGCACATGCAGGTTGTTTTACCATGGCCTTGAGCTTTGCTTTGGGAGACGCCGGGTTCACTCCTACTGCTTTGAACACCGAAGCAAGTGTTGCCGTTGACCAAGTTCCCGGAGGTTTTGAAATCACAACCATTGAGTTGAATTTAACCGGAGAGGTGCCGGAGATCACCGAAGAGAAATTTCAGGAGGTGGCGAAAGCGGCCAAAGAGAATTGTCCGGTCTCCAAAGCATTATCTGCAGTGAGCATCACGCTGAATGCGACATTGAAATAGAAAATTCTTGTTTAAAGGGATTAGCTATTGGCAAAATGCAAAGGCTTTCCGGTGCCCATGAGCGGGGCATTCTGTAATTCCTTTATCTGGTTTATCATCTTTTTTAGGCTCTGATGCATGAATGGTTAGCGCAGACAAACTATCGATGTTTGTGAAAATAAACATTATCCAGAAATCGCATCAATGATATCGTATTGCGTGATGATTTCGATCTTGCCTTGTCCATCCTCCACCAGCACCGCAGAATTCTCCTTGTTGATCAAGCCAGATATCCTGTCTATGGAGGTGTTTAAATCAACAAAAGGGAAAGAAACCGATTGTATGGCAGAAACTTTTGAGGATTTAATCCCAGGATTCTCCAGCAAGGCGTTCAGCACCTCGCTCTCCGTGATCCTGCCTACCACCATTCCCTGCTGCACCACCGGAATTTGAGAGATGTTTAGGGAATGCATGGTGTTGATGGCTTCCAAGACTGTCTTATCGCTGTCAATGGTCACCATCTCCTGAGGCTCCCGTTTGGCGAGTATGGATTTAGCGGTCAGCTTTTCATCCTGCAGAAACCCACGTTCCCTCAGCCAGTCGTCATTGAACATTTTACCCATGTAACGGGAGCCATGATCATGAAAGATCACCACCACCAGGTCCCCTTGTTTCAATTTATCCTTCATCTGCAACAATCCGGCTATAGCGGCCCCTGCGGAGTTGCCCACAAAGATGCCCTCTTTACGGGCGATCTCACGGGTCATCAAAGCGGCATCCTTATCCGTCACCTTCTCGAAATGATCGATCACATCAAAATCGACATTCTTCGGCAGGAAATCCTCCCCGATGCCTTCGGTGATATATGGATAAATCTCTTGTTCATCAAAAATCCCGGTCTCCTTATATTTCTTAAACACTGATCCGTAAGTGTCTATGCCCCAGATTTTGATGTTTGGGTTCTGTTCTTTCAAATATTTCCCGGCACCTGAAATGGTTCCGCCGGTACCCACGCCCACCACCAAATGGGTAATTTGCCCTGCTGTCTGTTCCCATATCTCCGGGCCTGTCTGTTCGTAATGTGCAGCAGAATTCGCTAAATTATCGTATTGATTAGGTTTCCAGGAGTTGGGCACCTCCCGCTCTAACCTGGTGGACACCGAATAATAGGAACGGGGATCCTCAGGCTCCACATCCGTGGGACAAACAATCACCTCCGCACCAAAAGCCTTCAAAGCATCCACCTTCTCTTTAGATTGTTTATCGGTGGTGGTGAAGATGCATTTATAGCCTCTTATCACCGCAGCAATGGCTAGCCCCATTCCGGTGTTACCCGAGGTACCTTCAATGATGGTTCCGCCCGGTTTCAGCTTTCCGCTTCTCTCGGCATCCTCTATCATCTTAATGGCCATACGGTCCTTGATGGAATTGCCGGGGTTAGTAGTCTCCACCTTCGCCAGCACCGTAGCCGCTATATCTTTAGTCAATTTATTGAGCTTTACCAGGGGCGTGTTGCCAATGGTCTCTAAAATATTATTGTACCACATCATTCAAAGTTAAGGAATAAGATGATTCACTCATCAATTTCAACAAGAAATACACCAAAACGCTTATAAATGTTGATCTGTTTAATTTAATGTGTCTTCATTTCAAATTCCGCTTAAAATAGATATATTTACTAGTGTTAAGCTAAAAGTAGAAAGACTTATATCATTGATAATAAGTAATTTAAAAAGATGATTTTTCATCGTTTTATGATTAACATTACATTAGGATAAACATTCAAATATTCAGATTTCAACTGACATGAAAAAACTCCTCGTTAATAACACCATCACCATTGATGCTCCCAGGGAGCAAGTTTGGGAGGTGCTCACACAATCCAACTACACCAAAATTTATATGTTCGGTTGTGAAACGGTTTCAGAATGGAGACAGGGAAGTCCGTTGATCTGGAGAATGATCCATGAAGAGAAAGAGTTCATCCCCGTGAAAGGAGAGATTTTAGAGATTGATGCACCGCATTTGCTAAAGTACAGCGTGATTGATCCGAACGCTGCTTACCCTGACTTCCCTGAAAACCACCTGTATGTCACATATATTTTAGAGGAGAAGGATGGCGGAACCATTTTAACGGTTTCGCAGGATGGTTTCGAGGGTGCGGCAGATGGAGACAAAAGGTACAAAGACGTGTATAACAATGGGGAAGGGTGGAATCCTATCCTAGTGCAGGTAAAAGATTTGGCAGAGCAAAAGAGTGAGCGAAGGGATTAATGGCTCTACTTGGTCTACCACAATAACCCTAACAGTTAGTGTTAAGTTAAAAGTAGAAAGTCAAAAGACTTATATCATTGACAATAAGTAATTTAAAAAGATGATTTTTCGTTGTTTTAGGGTGTGTAAAATAAACTGTGTCATTATCTTATTTATCCCTAAATAATATCTAATTCAAATCTAATATCATTCTATCAGGAAACCAAATGGCAAGTTTTTGAGCAGTTGTCGCCCAATTGCTCAGAGGCATTGTCCATTTTTCACTAATGTTCTTTTGAGCTAGGTAAATGAGCTTTATTAATGCCATATCCGAAGTAAAGGCTCCTTTGGTTTTAGTCACTTTTCTTACTTGCCTATGAAACCCTTCAATAGTATTGGTGGTGTAAATCAGCTTTCTTATTGAAGCATCATAACGAAAATATGTGGTGAGTTTCGACCAGTTTCTTCGCCAAGATTCTATGACTTTCACATACTTATTACCCCATTTTTCATCTAGTTCCTCTAGCCTCAGCTCTGCTAGCTCGAGCGTATCAGCCTGATAAACTGGCTTTAGATCTTTTATAAATGCCTTTTGGTCTTTTGAGGCAACATATTTTAAGCTGTTACGGATCTGGTGAACAATACAAGTCTGTATCTCAACTTTTGGGAAAACAGTACTGACTGCTTCTGGAAAACCGTTGAGGTTATCGATACAGGCAATCAAGATGTCTTTCACGCCGCGGTTCTGAAGGTCTGTAAGAACACCCAGCCAAAAGTTTGCGCCTTCACTCTGCGAAACGTACATCCCTAGAAGCTCCTTTCGACCATCTCGATTAATACCCAGGATATTGTATACAGCATGGGATACCATTCGGTGATCCTCTTTTACCTTGTAGTGCATTGCATCCAGCCAAACAATCGTGTAAAGCGATTCCAACGGCCTGGACTGCCATTCTTTGACCTCGGGAATAATCTTGTCTGTGATGATGGACAGAGTCGTATGGCTGATCTCTGTATCGTACATATCTTTGATATGTTTCGAAATATCTCGCAAACTCATGCCAAGACCGTACATGCCAATTATTTTGCTCTCTAAGCTTTCAGCTAATATGGTTTCACGCTTGCGAATAATATCAGGCTCAAAAGTGGCGTTGCGGTCTCGAGGTGTCTGAACTGAAATAATCCCGGAAGATGTTTTGATGTCTTTGCTTGTTTTGCCGTTCCTTCGATTGCCAGAAAGACGTTCATCCTCATCTAGGTGACCGGTCAGTTCCGCTTCAAGAGCGGAGTCAAGAAAACTTTTTAAAAGAGGTGCGAATGCACCGTCCTTGCCATACAAGGATTTGCCCGAACGAAGTTGTTCTAAAGCTTTTCGTTTCATTAGCTCATAATCGAGCTGTTCTTCTCTATTCATAATAAACTGTATCTAAAGTTACTAATTTCAACTCTTGACACAGTTTATTTTACACTCTCTTGTTTTATGATTAACATGACACTAGGTGTTGATTTGAATTAAGCTAAGCTTCCGTCCGGAAGAGTAGACCATCAAGCTAGCCGGCCATTCTATGATCCAAATTTTCCAGATAAGTTCTGTAGATGGATGCTTTCAAGGGTTCCGGGTCAATCGGCTTTGAAATACAATCCGTCATTCCTGCCAACAAAGCTTTTCTCCTGATCTCTTCCAACCTGTAGGAAGTGACTGCAATGATCGGGATGCGCTGAAAATAAGGATGATGTAATTTTCGGATGAAGCGGGTGGCCTCCAGGCCATCCACATCCGGCATCTCCACATCCATTAGCACGTGAGTGTATGATCTATCAGAGATCATTTCAAAAGCATCTAATGCATTAGAAGCTTCGGCGTAAGGCAAGTTCCATTTATCTAACAGCTTTCCCAACAACATTCTGTTGGTTTGCACATCGTCAATCAATAAAATCTTGATTTTATGATGATCCATATCTGCGTATGAATGACCATTATTGGCGGTAGATGAATTCAAATTTTCCAAGTTTAGAGCGTAATTCCAAGTTTGGAAACAATTACAATGCCAAGGAGATGAATTTTTAGTGAACATTTTCCACATGAAATGTTATTTTTATCCACGTTCCTTTTTTATGATGACCATTATGAAGCACCTGCTGCCTGTATTTATTAGCTCCTGAATTATTATGATGCGTATGTCACCTAACATCAATTTAAGAAAGAAGGACATGGTGATAGAGTGGTTCAGCAAAACCGATAGAGAGAATGTGGGATACTTATCTTTTTGATGAAGTCAATGATGCTTTAATAACTGATGGGAATTAATATGAAAAAGTCTACTTTAGATGCGTACTCTTCAAAGGTTCTCCGTCTGCTTACAAACAGACAAAACGATAAAAAATAAACAAATGAAAATGAAAGAGACCAAAAGATGCCATTGGTGCGGTACTGATCCGCTTTACATGAAATACCACGATGAGGAATGGGGAAAAGAAGTGCATGACGATAAGATACTGTTTGAATTTTTAGTTTTAGAGGCTGCTCAGGCTGGCTTAAGCTGGATCACGATCCTGAGAAAAAGAGCGCATTACCGCCGTTTGTTCGCAAATTTCGATGCGGCGCAAGTAGCTGCCTTCACACCAGAGGACATAGAAAGAATTTTGCTGGATCCGGGGATCATCCGCAACCGGTTAAAAGTCACCTCAGCAGTGAGCAATGCCAAATTATTTCTGGAGGTTCAGAAAGAATTCGGCTCATTCGATGCTTACCTGTACACCTTCATGCCCGATGGAAAACCGCTGCGAAACAAAGTCACCGGCATGAAAGATATTCCTGCCCGCACCGCCATCTCTGATGCCATTTCTAAAGACATGAAGAAAAGAGGCTTTAAATTTTTTGGCTCCACCATTTGCTATGCCCATATGCAGGCGACAGGTATGGTAAACGACCATATGATGGACTGTAGTTTCTATCATGGATGATCAGCACATGGTAACATTGCGGTTTCTTCGTTGTAGAACAGGTTTCGAAAGCAATATTATTTGTAATTTGTTCCTTTCGGATAATGGAAACACTCATCTGGATAAATAAATGTAAGTCTGTAATTATAAATTTTAATTTGCCATGATAAATTAATTTTCACGAATAATCAGTGATTATTTATGGATTTCATGACAAAACATTTTTAAAAGCTAAAGAGAGATACACTGAAATGTGTAGTTTTAATGATCTTTTGTGATCAATAAAAAGAAAAAATAAACCATGAGAATATTTTTTGGATTAACGATGGCTGCGATAGCAATGGCTTCCTGTAACAATACTGAAAAATCTGCAGAACAGGCAGACAGCAGTTCAAACCCTTTCTTCGTGAAAAGTGAATTAGCCTACCAGGCACCTGATTTCACGAAAATCAAAGACGAAGACTTTAAACCCGCCATGAAAGAAGGGATGAAACAGCAATTGGCGGAGATGGAGAAAATCGCAAATGACACCACTGCCCCAACTTTTGAGAACACCTTCATCCCCATGGAGCAAAGCGGAACGCTCTTATACCGGGTAAGTAATGTATTCGATCTGCTCACGGGCGCCAACACCAATCCCACCTTACAAAAAGTACAGGAGGAGATGGCACCTCAATTGGCTGCCCATCAGGATGCCATCTACCTGAATCAGAAATTATTCAACAGGGTAAAAACTGTTTATGGCGATTTAGGTCAGGAGAAACTAGACCCTGAATCTAAAAGACTGGTGGAATATTACCGTCAAAAATTCGTGATGGCGGGAGCTGACCTCTCGGAATCCGCGAAAGATAGTTTAAAGAAGATAAATGGGGAGATCGCTTCGCTCAGCGCCCAGTTCACTAATAAACTATTGGCCGCCACAAAAGCAGGGGCTTTAGTGCTGGATAAAAAGGAAGACTTAGCAGGTTTCTCTGATGCCGAGCTAAAAGCTGCATCCGCTAAGGCTGAAGATGCCCATCAGAAAGGAAAATGGCTGATCTCCTTACAAAACACCACCCAGCAACCTGCATTGCAATCGTTGTCCAACCGTTCAACCCGCCAAAAATTATTTGAAGCCTCCTACAACAGAGCTGAGCAAGGCGATGCCAATGACACCAGGGCCATCATTGCCAGGATCGCTCAGCTAAGAGCAAAAAGGGCGAAGATACTAGGTTTCGACAATTATGCTGCATGGAATTTACAGGATCAGATGGCTAAAACACCTGATGCTGTTCAAAATTTCTTGAGAAGGTTGGTGCCTGCTGCCACCACCAAAGCGGAGCATGAAGCAACGGAGATACAGTTGGTAATCGACCAGCAAAAAGGTGGATTTAAGTTAGCACCCTGGGATTGGAATTGCTATGCGGAACAGGTGAGAAAAGCCAAATACGATTTGGATGAGAACCAGGTAAAACCTTATTTTGAACTGAATAAGGTTTTGGAGAATGGCGTTTTTTATGCTGCCACCAAATTATACGGCATCACCTTTAAAGAAAGAAAAGATATTCCGGTCTATCAGCAGGATGTAAGGGTGTTTGAGGTGTTCAATGCAGACAGCTCCAGCATTGGCTTATTCTATTGTGATTACTTTAAAAGAGACAATAAATCTGGCGGGGCATGGATGTCAAACATCGTGAACCAATCCACGCTTTTGGGCACCAAACCCGTGATCTATAATGTCTGCAACTTTACCAAACCTGCGGCAGGAGAACCTGCTTTGATCAGCTTTGACGATGTCACCACCATGTTCCATGAGTTTGGGCACGCCCTGCATGGCTTCTTCGCCAGTCAGAAATACCCCAGTATCTCGGGTACCAGCGTAGCCAGGGATTTCGTGGAGTTTCCTTCCCAATTCAATGAGCACTGGGCATTGGAACCTTCCGTGTTTAAAAATTATGCCGTGCATTACAAATCTGGTGAACTGATGCCACAAACGCTGGTGGATAAAATCAAAAAATCCAGGACTTTCAACCAGGGCTATGCTTTGACTGAGCTTCTGGCTGCAGCATCCCTGGACATGCAATGGCATACCCTTTCAGCCAAAGATAGTTTGAAGAAGGTGGATGAGTTTGAAGCGGCTGCACTCAAGAAAACAGGTTTAGCCTTAACAGCAGTACCTCCAAGATATCGTTCCAGCTATTTCTTACACATTTGGGCGAATGGTTATGCTGCTGGTTATTATGCCTATCTGTGGACAGAGATGCTGGATGATGATGCCTATACCTGGTTCGAAGAGAATGGCGGGATGTCGAGGGCCAACGGCCAAAGATTCAGAGACATGATCCTCTCCCGTGGCAACACCGAGGATTACAATAAACTATTCAAGGATTTCCGCGGACATGCCCCGGATATTACCCCGATGTTGGTAAACAGGGGACTGATCAGCAAATAAATCGAATGAAATCCTATATCGATGATGATATAGGATTTCCTATTTTGAAGTGGTATGATCCATACTTTACAGGATATGCTCGTTTACCTGAAAAAACCCGATGCTTTTCCTCAGAAAAAAAGTGACACCCTGTTTTTTAACCAGCTTTTCAAACTGGTGATCATTTGCCTGGCATTCTCCTTCTTCTCGGTTATTTTCACCCATGTTCTGGAATTCACAAAGCTCATCAATCCCTTACCTAAATTCACCCTGTTCGAGATCAGACAAAAAAAAATATACCTGTTTCTGGTCGTGACCATACTGGCTCCACTGCTAGAGGAGTCATTATTCAGGTACCAGTTGAAACATTATAGGCTAGCGCTGTTGCTTTACCTCTTCGGAAGTTCATTCTTGCTCCATGCATTTTGCTCTAAAACCATTTGGCTCATCGCCTCCCTCCTGCTGCTGCTGCTACTGGCTTTCATTGATAAAAAAATGTCTGGCTCTAAATCAAAAAGAACCGGGCTCATTCAAAAAGTGTTCCCTTATCACTTTTATTTCACAGCCCTCTGTTTCGGTCTGCTGCACCTCACCAATTATAAAGAACCGTTGCATAATGGTTTCTCGGTTATTCTTTTGGTGCTGCCTCAATTATTTTTAGGATTGGTTTTAGGATACACCCGGATGCGTTATGGGCTCTATCAATCCATGATTTTACATGCTGCTTATAACTTCATCCCTGCCTTAAGTCTTCTGGCGGCTTACTGATTTTGAGAAAAGCCTCTGCATCTTCCAACTAGAATACTAAATTTGAGGAACCTAAACAGGTATTCAGTAAAATAAATAAAAATGTCGAAAAAACTCTTTCTTTTAGACGGAATGGCACTCATTTACCGGGCTCATTTCGCATTAAGCAAAAACCCGAGATTTACCTCCACTGGCATCAACACTTCCGCAGTGATGGGCTTCACCAACACTTTATTGGAGGTTTTAAAGAAAGAGCGACCCTCGCACATCGCTGTGGTTTTCGACACTGATGCCCCAACCGAACGTCACACTGATTTTGAAGCCTACAAAGGACATCGCCAGGCGATGCCCGAGGATCTGTCTGCCGCTTTGCCTTATGTGGTGAAACTGATAGAAGGGTTTAACATCCCGGTGATCACCTCTGATGGTTTTGAAGCTGATGACGTGATTGGCACGCTGGCCAAACAAGCCGAAAAAGAAGGCTACACGGTTTATTGCATGACACCTGATAAAGATTTCGCCCAGCTGGTTTCAGAGCATATCTATGTCTATAAACCAGCCAGGATGGGAAATGATATGGAGATTCTCGGCGTAAAGGAGGTGCTGGCCAAATGGGAGATAGAACATATCCATCAGGTGATAGATATTTTAGGCCTGTGGGGTGATGCCGTGGATAACATTCCCGGAATCCCCGGAATTGGGGAGAAGACTGCCAAAGCACTGATAAAAACCTATGGTTCTATGGAGAATCTCATTGCGAATAGCCATGAGCTGAAGGGAAAACAAAAGGAGAATGTGGAGAATTTTGCAGAACAGGGCATCTTATCAAAAAAACTGGCGACCATTTTATTAAATGCTCCGGTAGAATTTCATGAGGAGAGTTTCAGATGCGGACCACCGGATAGAGAACGCTTAGAGCCTCTTTTTGCAGAATTGGAATTCAGGACTTTAGGAAGAAGAGTATTCGGAGAAGATTTCAGTGTCAGCGAAACAAAAGCCCAAAGCAGTGGCCAGATGGATCTTTTTGGTACTCCCGTGGGTGGTGAAATTAGCAATATCACCATCACGCCCATGCAAGCTGCAACGCTGGTGGAGGGTGGCAAAAACATCGGCAACACTCCGCACGAATATCATCTGATTGACAACGGAGAGAAGAGAATTGAATTGGTGGAGCTGCTGTTGAAACAGGAAGCCATCTGCTTTGATACAGAGACCACAGGAACCGACGCCAATAATGCGGAACTGGTGGGTTTATCTTTCAGTTTTAAAACAGGAGAAGGTTATTATGTCCCTGTTCCTGAAGACCAGGTGGTTGCTAAAACCATTGTTTTTGAATTTAAAGAAGTGTTGGAGCGCACCTCCATCAAAAAGATAGGGCAAAATTTAAAATATGATATTCTGATACTGAAATGGTATGGTGTGGAGATCAAAGGTGAATTATTTGATACGATGCTGGCTCATTATCTTTTAGATCCCGACACCCGTCATGGCATGGATGTTTTGTCTGAGAATTATTTAGGTTACACACCGGTATCCATTACCGAGCTCATCGGAAAAAAAGGCAAAAACCAGGGAAACATGCGTGATGTGGAGGTGGAGACCGTGAAAGAATACGCTGCCGAGGATGCCGACATTACTTTGCAGCTGAAGGAAGTGTTTGAACCCATGCTCATAGAAGTGAAAGCTGATAAACTGGCGATGGAGATGGAGAATCCATTGATTTACGTACTAGCCGACATGGAGATTGAAGGCGTTAGGATAGACATGGGCCAACTTCAAACTTATTCTAAAGAATTGGAGGTAGAGATCAACAGATTAGAGCAGCTGGTTTATGAAAAGGCAGGTGTTAAATTCAATCTGGCCTCACCAAAACAACTGGGAGAAGTGCTGTTTGACAAGCTCAAACTGGATGATAAGGCAAAAAAAACAAAAACTGGCCAGTACCAAACCGGTGAAGATGTGTTGTTAGCCCTCGCCTCCAAGTCGGATATCGTGAAAGAGATTTTAGATTTCAGGCAATTGTGCAAACTTAAATCCACCTATGTGGATGCCTTGCCCTTACTGATCAATCCTAAAACGGGAAGAGTGCATACTTCCTATAACCAGGCTGTAGCCTCCACCGGAAGATTGAGTTCCAATAACCCCAACCTGCAAAACATTCCAATCCGGACGGAACGTGGTCGCGAGGTCAGAAAAGCATTCATTCCAAGAGATGAAAACCACATCCTGCTTTCAGCAGATTATTCACAAATAGAATTGCGCATCATCGCCGAGATCAGTAAGGATGAGCAGATGATGGAAGCATTCCTCCAAGGACTTGACATTCACACTGCCACAGCCGCAAAAGTTTATGGTGTCGCTTTAGAGGAGGTGTCTTCAGAACAAAGAAGAAATGCGAAAGCAGTGAATTTCGGGATCATCTATGGCCAGTCGGCCTTTGGTTTGTCACAAAGTCTGGGCATTCCAAGAAAGGAGGCCGGGGAGATCATCCAGAATTACTTCGAACAATATGCCGGCATTAAAAGGTATATGGCCGACACCATGAACTTCGCCAGGGAGAATGGCTACGTGGAGACCATCATGGGCCGAAGAAGGTACCTGAGAGACATTACTTCGGCTAACCAAACAGTGAGAGGTTTTGCAGAACGAAATGCCATCAACGCACCGATACAGGGTTCAGCAGCAGACATGATCAAGATAGCCATGATCCACATTCATCAGGATATCAGAGACCAGAAACTACAATCGAAAATGACCATGCAGGTTCATGATGAGCTGGTGTTTGATGTGGTCAAATCTGAAAAGGAACAAATGAAAACCCTTATTCAGAACAGAATGCAAAATGCCATCAAAACCACTGTTCCAATAGTGGTGGAGATTGGTGAAGGTTTAAACTGGCTGGAGGCGCACTGATGATTAAAAAATCCTTTTTCCTTTTTGGTTTGATATGCTCGTATGCAGGATTGGCATTTCCACAGATCGCTGAAAACTATATGAATAAATCTATAGATGGCTATATTCATTTATATTTCGATGAACAATATTTTTTGGTTGATCAGAATTGTGAGTTCAGGATGTACACCAGGGTGACCAAATACGATAAAGATAGAGGCGGGTTCAATGGTTTCTTCACAGATTATTACAACAATGACATCCCGGCCCTTACAGGTGAATACGAACAAGGGAGAAAAAATGGCATATTTAAGGGATTTTATGATACAGGAAAAAGAAAATTCATCATCAATTTCAAGAATGACATTCCCGAAGGCTCATGCCACTATTTCTATCCCAGCGGAGAGCCCTGGGTGAATTTAAACTATAAAGACGGTACTCCCTATTTACTGGATTATTGGAATGAAAAGGGCAAAAAGAAAGTGGATGATGGAAAAGGCTTGTTTGAATTTGACCAAACTGTCCACGATTTCAATGAATTTGGCTTTAAAAGCGTGAAATTTAAAGGCCGTGTTAAAGATGGCAGACCCAATGGGGCTTGGGATGCTTATCTCACTTATCCGAAAGGAGCAGATGAGCTCATCGGGAACGAATATTTTTCTAAGGGAAGATTTGTTTATGCTGATTACTCATTTCCAAAGAATTTAGCTCCCGGCACTTCCATGGTCAAACTCACGCCCTTTTTTAATTCCGACAATGCACACGCCCTCACTTATAAAAATTGCACGATTGATGATGATCAGGGTTTTAACTATTATTTACAAAACCTGCTAAACACTTCACCCGTATTGCTGATGGCTTTAAACACCAGGGATTCACTGCAAAACCCGGAGGTGGAGGTAATGGTGGATGAGCATGGGAGAAGCAAAGAGATCAGCCTTTCCGGTGGTGAGCTTCAAGATGAGCTCACATTATTGCTGAAAAAAGCATTAACAGATGTCCCCTATTGGATTCCCTCCTATAAAAACGGGCATACCATAGGAGATACCATACATATCTCTTTCTCCATGTCCAGAAACGAAGAAGGAGCAATCGTTTTTAATTATCCTCTTATGAGAAGAGAAAAAGGAAAGTGACAATACGGTAAGTTGTTTAAAGAATTATTGTGTTTTTGATGGTGTTGTGGCTATTTTTTAAAAATTTCATAATTTTTTGTTTTGTAAACCTTAATTTATTAATAGGCTCGAAATTTGAGTTTTAAATTAGTAATTTAAAGCTCAAATTTATTTATGAATGTATTGCATTTAAGCGCTGAGTGTTATCCGGTTGCAAAAGCAGGCGGGCTTGGTGATGTGGTAGGAGCACTTCCAAAATATCAGGTTGAGTCAGGTGTCCATGCCATGGTGGCAATGCCTTTTTATAACAGAAAATTTTTAATCGATCATCCTTTAATTAAAATCTATAGCGGTTCTTATGTTTTGGGTTATCGAAGTTTCGACTTTGAAATTTTGAAGGAAGAGGCCGATAGCCTGGGTTTTGAGCTCTATATGGTAAAAATACCTGGCTTGTTAGACCGGCCTGAGATTTACTCCTATGCTGATGAAACGGAACAATTCGTGGCGTTTCAACTTTCTGTACTGGAATGGATCCTGGCCACAGCTAAAAAGGTGGATCTTTTCCATTGTCACGATCACCACACTGGCCTGATTCCTTTTCTGATGAAATACTCATCAAGGTACCGGTCCCTGAAAAAGACGCCTTCCGTATTCACCATTCATAACGGGCAATATCAGGGCTGGATGAGTTGGGAGAAATTCTATTATTTACCTGAGGTGGAACAAGGTGCCGGAGGGATGCTGGAATGGAACGACTGTATCAATCCCCTGGCATCGGCAGTGAAATGTTGCTGGGCTTACACCACGGTGTCTCCAAGTTACCTGGAAGAATTGAAAATTCATTCCAACGGACTGGAGTTCCTATTCGAATTGGAACCGCAAAAAGGCTTGGGTATTCTCAATGGCATTGACACAGAAGTTTGGAACCCTTTAACCGATGTGATGGTTGATGCGCATTACGATAATTCCAGCGTTAAAGCAGGTAAAGCTAAGAATAAGGAGATTATTTGCAAGGCTTATTCCTTAGACCCTAAAAAACCATTGATCGCCTTCATCGGCCGATTGGTTTTAGAAAAAGGTGCTGATACATTAGTTGCCTTGATCAGAGAAGTAATGGTGAGGAATCAAGGAGAGGTGAATTTCATGATTTTAGGATCGGGTGAGAAAAACATCGAAGCCGATTTAAAAGAATTGCAAGCCTATTTAAAGAACTACAATTGTTATATCGGGTTTGATGAGCAGCTATCCCATGAGATTTATGCTTCTGCAGATTTCATCTTGATGCCATCGAGGGTGGAACCTTGTGGATTGAACCAATTATATGCCTTAAGATATGGAACGATACCCATCGTGAGATCCACGGGTGGTTTAAAAGATTCTGTTGTAGACATCAACGAAGAGAATGGTTACGGAATCAGATTTGAAAATCTGGAGATCATGGAGATGGTGGAAGCCGTTGAAAGAGCCCTATCCTTGTTTAGAGATCAGAAAAAAATGAACGAAATACGCAGAAACATGATGGACTTAGACTTTTCATGGAATAAATCTGCAGAAGAATATATCGATTTATATAACAGCTTAACCTCAATAACATGATAGAATCTAAAGTCATCTCCATCATACTTGGTGGAGGGCAAGGCTCTCGCCTACACCCGTTAACCGCAACAAGATCCAAACCTGCAGTGCCTATAGCTGGCAAATACAGGCTTGTGGATATCCCCATCTCGAATTGCATCAATTCTAATTTGGACAGAATGTTTGTACTCACGCAGTTCAATTCGGCCTCTTTGAACAAACATATCAAAAACACGTATCACTTCAATGTTTTCAGTAATGCTTTTGTGGATATACTGGCTGCAGAGCAAACTCCGGAGAATAAAGGATGGTACCAGGGAACAGCAGATGCGGTACGGCAATGCCTGCATCACCTAAAGCAGCATGATTTTGAATATGTCCTCATTCTTTCCGGCGATCAGCTCTATCAAATGGATTTCAGAGAGATGATCCATAATCATATTGATAAAGGTGCTGAAATCACGCTGGCCACCATACCTGTGAATGCCAAAGACGGAACGAGTTTTGGCATTTTAAAAGCCAATGCAGATTTAGAGATCACCTCTTTCACAGAAAAACCCAACTCCGAAAAAATCATAGGCTGGGAGTCAGAAGTTGGAGAAGCGATGGAAGCAGAAGGCCGTCTGTATCTGGCTTCCATGGGTATCTATCTTTTCAATAAAGATGTTTTGATCAATATGCTGGAAGGCAATGAGCGTCATGATTTTGGAAAAGAGATCATCCCTGATGCCATTGGTGTAAATAAAATCATCAGCTACCAATATGAAGGTTACTGGACTGATATAGGGAACATTGATTCTTTCTTTGACGCCAATTTAGGTTTGACAGATGATGTGCCTAAATTCAATTTATTTGCCAAATGCCAGATTTACAGCCGGGCAAGAATGTTGCCGCCTTCTAAAATTGCCTCCAGCAGGCTGGAGAAAACCGTAGTGGCAGATGGCTGTATCATTAGTGCAGACGAAATCAAACGTTCGGTAATAGGGGTTAGAACACGTATTGGCATCGGAACGAAAATCTCAAATTGCTATGTGATGGGAAGCGATTATTACCAAACCATAGAAGAGATCGAAGACTTGAAACATTCACATAAACCGCTCACAGGCATTGGTGAGAACTGCACTATCAATAATGCTATTTTAGACAAAAACTGTTTTATAGGCAATAATGTAACGATTAATGGCGGCTCGCATCTTCAGGACGAAGAAACTGATAAGTATGTCATTAAAGATGGTATAGTCGTGATCAAAAAATATGCGGTGATAGATGAAGGTACCGTCATAGGTTAGTTATTCAACTAATTCTTAAAAAGGGACCAAGGTCCCTTTTTATAAGGTTTATTTGCACTTCATTCTGTCATGAGCAGGGAGGGGGAACAGTACTTTACTCCTTGCTTAATGCCAGTTTTTTAATGTCCCAAATAATAAATTTGAAACCCTTCAGGCAAAGTCCTGATTACATAACCTTCAAATCAGACGGGTTTCTGTTTACATTAAATATATTTTTCTTATGGCAACATTATTGCACATATAATAAAAAACAATACATGAAAAAAATTACCATTATGATATTACTATCATGCACTTTCATTATTTCAAGCTGTGATACGCTTAATCAATATGCCGGTGTCATCAACCAGTCTGTTGGAGCACCTTCACAGGCAGAGATGAGTCTCGGATTGAAACAAGCCTTAGAAGTCGGCACAAATTACAGTACAGAGAGGCTTTCGGCAAAGGATGGTTTTTTGGGTAACCTGGCTGTTAAAATATTTTTCCCTGAAGAAGCCAGAAAGGCGGAGAATGCTTTAAGGGCTGTGGGTTTAAATACTCTATGTGATCAGGTGATCACCAGTTTAAACCGGGCCGCGGAAGATGCCGCCATCCAGGCGAAACCCATTTTTGTGGATGCCATAAAGCAGATGAGCTTTCAGGATGTCACAAACATCCTTTTAGGGCAGGATGATGCAGCAACACTCTATTTTAAAAGAACAACAAGTGTCGCTCTGGCTGGCAAATTTCGGCCAGTGATCACCAATAGCTTAAATAAGGTGGGTGCCACACGATACTGGTCGGATGTCACCAATAGCTATAATCGTCTACCACTGGTGAAACCCATCAATACTGACCTCGCTTCTTATGTGACAGACAAAGCGATAGACGGCTTATTTGTGGAAATTGCACAGGAAGAGCTGAAGATCCGCCAGCATATCTCTGCACGAAGCACTTCTTTATTACAAAAAGTTTTCGGTTATGCTGAAAGGCAAAAAGGTGGCTAAAAGCAATAATTTCGATAAAACCTTGTAGAAAAGAGGTCGCCTCAGAAGTAATTTTAGAGAGGGAGCTTTTTTAACGAGTGACCTTTTCACAAGCTAGGTAGAAATAAAAAGTTGAACCTACGCCTTCCTGACTCTCCACTTCTATTTTACTGCCATGATATCTCAATATCTCTGCCACGAGGTATAAGCCAATGCCAAATCCGGAGATGTTTTTAACTTTTTCATTCTCCACCCGATAAAATCGGTTAAAAAGATTTTTAAGGTCTTTGGCACTGATGCCCACTCCTTCATCTTTCACATAAATTTTGACCTCCTCCCCTATTTGCTCACAACCAATCGTAATAAGAGCTCCCTTTGGGGAATATTTAATTGCATTGCTGATCAAATTGATCAGCACCTGAGCGATCTTGTCTTTATCTGCATCAATCAGGATGTGCTCGCAGCCAATGAGCTTGAATTGATGGCTCGAATTAATGAATTCAGTGTCATTCACAATTTCTTCCATGAAAGGATGTAATTCAAAATGCTCCTTGATCAGGTTGATCTTTCCTTCCTCCATACGGGCCAGGCTTAAAAAATCATTGATCATGAAAGCCATTTTATTAATCTGAACCTCGGTTTTTGTAAGTGCATTTACCGTGAAACTCTCCTCTTCCTTTTTTGCTTTGGCCAGCAACAATTGCACATAAGATTTAATCGATGTAAGAGGTGTTTTTAGTTCATGGCTCACTATAGCCACAAAATCACCTTTCTTCAATTCCTGAAGTTTATGATTCGTGATGTCCAGCACCACTCCAATGAATCTTACAGGATGGTTGGAGGAATCGAACAGCACTTTTCCGATGGCACGCACCCAACGTAATTTTTTATCCTCCATCCCAATAGTCCGGTATTCTTCATCATAATCGCCACCGTTTTCTCCTTTATACAAATTTTGAATCACAGCATCCACTCTCTCTCTATCGTCCTCGTGCATTCCCTCTAAAAAAGAGAATTCATAATTCACAACATCTTCATTGAAAATACCAAAAAGCTCTCTGCACCTTGCATCCCAAATCATGGTCTGCTTAACCAAATCGATATCAAAAGTTCCCAGATCTGCGGCTTTCAAAGCCAGGGTTAATTTTTCCTCCCGCTCATTCATCATTTTAAGCACTTGTTTCCTCTCGGTGATGTCTCTCGATATTTTCGATAAGCCTATGATGTTATTTTGTTCATCTCTCACGGGAGAGATGGTTAAGGAGATGTCGATGTTTTTCTGATCCTTTCTTACCCTGATGGTCTCAAAATTCTCCACCCGCTCACCCCTCCTCAGCTTTTCAAGTATGTGTTCCTCTTCATCAATCCTGTCTTCCGGAATAATGGTTAGAATGGATTTACCGATGATTTCAGCCGCAGTGTAACCGAAAATTCTTTCAGCTGACGAGTTCCAACTGGTGATGATGCCAGCCAGTGTTTTGCTGATGATGGCATCCTCGGAAGACTCCACGATGGAGGCCAGCCTGGCATGGTGTTGCTGAGATTGTTTCACGTCATTGATATCCAGTGCGATGATCAACCCTGCATAAACTCCCACATCCTCATTCTTCAACGGAACAAAATGAACCATGAAAAACTCCCCCGTATCCGACTTTCTCTCTGTCGAGAATTTCTCGCCGGCCAAAACCTTCTCATACAAATGTTTGGTGGCTTCATACCTTTCAGGTGGTGCAACCTCTGTGGGATGTTTGCCTTCGTAATTCTTGCTGTCATAACCCATTTTATGCATCAGGTCTCCTTCTACAGCTAGAAATCGGTGTGCTTTATCTACGACAATGATCAGGGAGTTTGGAATATTTAGTGCTATGGATTTAAAGATGTTCTCGCTCTTCAGCAGATTATCGTAATTTTGCCTGTCCGCTGTGATATCTTTCAAGATACCAGTTAAAATATTATCCTGAAATCTGAATCTGGAGCTCAGCCATCTTTCACGGCCATCATCAGCCCTTATGATTTTATAAGAGAGCTGATCAGAAGTCCCGTCCTTAGTGGCGATGGCTTTTTTTATCTTTTCGTTTACCTCATCTCTTTTTTCTGTGGGGATCAGGTTTAGAAACGATTCATATTGAAATGGAACATCACTGGCTAAACCATGAATTCTTTTGCACTCCTCAGAGAAATTCAATTTACCAGTCAACGGATCAAAATCCCAGAGTCCAATCTCACCGGTTTCCAGGATCATTTTCAATTGTTCCTCTTTTTTGTGATGTTCAGCCAACAACTCTTCTGCAGGTTTGTGTTTTTTCGTGGAGCTTACACCTGACTGTTCCTTAGGCACAGTATAAACTTTTTCTCTACTTAAGTTTAGCTGTTCCAAACGTTTCTCCAGTTCGCTGTTCCTCTTCTCATATCGAGCGAGCTTTTTATATAAATTCTCTAATTCCCCCATTTAAACCATAAAAAGAACTTGACGCTAATACCATATAAAGATAAATTAATTTTCAAAAGGTTTTTAAAAGCGGCCTATGGGAAAAACCAAGTGATGAAACGGAGATAAAAAAGAGGCTGTCTCAAAAAGAAATTTCAAGCACTTCTGTTTAGTATTTTCTTAATAATTAGGTCTCTAAAAACACAAATCCTCAATATTTAACCATAATAAAGGTTAAATATTGAGGATTTTCTAATTGAAAAAAGGCGTTTTTGACTTTTGAGACAGCCTCTTTTTGGTTTTTGATTTAAAATTATCGTAGGCTTTATAGAATCAATAATAAGATGATGATCACCAATAATGCAGTTACAGAAAGATAAATTCCACCGTTGGAGATTGCTTTCGCTTCTTTTTTCATGGAAGTCAATTCACTTCTTAATTCTTTCTTCTCTTCACGTGTCAATGACGATCTATCCATCTCTTTAATCTCCCCCACCCTTTGAGTGATCTGTTCAATCCTCAGTTGTTGTTGTTGTGCAGTCAATTCTTTTTCTTTTCCTTCTGAAGCCTGAGCTACGTTCACAGTACCAGCAAGTAAGAATATCGAAAATGCGATGTAGATTAATTTTTTCATGTGATTAAAGTTTAAATGAGTTTTTATTTACTGTGTCTCTATTAAAAATGAAGCCAAAGTTAAAACCAAGTTCCAACTTCTCTTTACGTTAAAAAACAGACTTATTTTTATGTAACTAAAATGCTGTTTTAGTTGAATCGTCTACTTAAATGGACATCATTGTTCTAAAATGATTTGTTTTTCAGGGTGAAGACAGGCGAATTCAGTTACCAGTTTATCAATCAAATGAAAAGAGGGATAAGGTGTCAATAAAGATTTGGCTGCCGCTATATTCCTCGGAATGTGCTGTTCCGTAATATAACCCATTCCGTAGAAACCTCCTTTATCCACCAGGATACAGCTTCTCTCCAGTTTATTTCTTCCGTTATCAATTAAAATGTAGGAAGGGGCATCTTTAGAAATATCTTCCAATAAATGCTGTACACGTTCATTATAATCTATCCTATTCTCCACACCTTCGCAAGCTCCCCTGCATTGCTCATTCGCTAATGAAGCACAGGCATGATTACTTTTTTGCAGACCACATAGTTTCGGACAAAGCTGATGCTCGGTGCATAAACCCCTGAACAAGAGATAGCTTTCTGTAAGCGAGCTAAATTGATGATAAGGCTTAGCGTATTTAGTTTTTTTGCCCAAACCTAACCTGATGTAACCCTTTTGATCCTCATAAACATACAGGCCATATCGCCTCTCCGGTGATTTGGAGGCTTTATTGTGAATTGGCCAAAGGCGCTTAATCTCTGCTGTTTCTAAAATCAGGGCTTGCAACTCCGTTCCGCACACCTGGTGGGAGATCTTTCTGATCTCTCTTAAAAATTCCTGTTTATTTTTATACGGACTGTTATTGGAGAAATGGCTTAATATTCTTTTGTAAAGATTCTTAGCCTTCCCCACATAAATGATCTTATCTTTTTTATCCTTGAAATAATACACGCCCGGTTGCCTTGGAATATCGTCAATCTCCTTGCGGCTGATGAAGGGCGGTAAGGCATGTTCTTTCACAGATAGCGCTTCCCTAATGTATTGATGTTCATCAGCATCCAACATCATTTTAAATAAAGTAGCAGTGGCAAGCGCATCCCCGCCCGCCCGGTGCCTGCCAGGATTTTCTATATTGAAATTTCGGCTCAGCTTCCCCAGACTGTAGGAAGGTAATCCGGGGAAAATCTTCCTGGCCAGCCTCACCGTGCATAATTTCCTGCTACTTAAATGATAGCCTTCCTGCTTTAAATGATGATTAACGAATGAATAATCGAAATTCACATTGTGCGCTACGAAGATTTTCTGATCTAACAGGGAGAAGATCCTTGGTGCCACCTCTTTAAAAGAAGGGGCGTTTTCCACCATCTCCTCACTGATTCCTGTTAAACTTTGAATGAAAATGGGAATCTCCTGGAAGGGATTGATCAGCGTCTCATACTTTTCCACCACCTCTGTACCGTTATGGATATAGATGGCGATCTCTGTGATGCCATGCGCATTGGCATGACCTCCGGTGGTCTCAATATCTACAATCGCATAAAGTTCATTCATTGATCAAAGCTAAAAAATATCTGCTAATATTCTTAGTAAGACAGCAAATAGATTTACAATCTTTATTCAAGAATTACGTTTGTAATTTTTATCTTCAACCGATTTATTATTTTTTATGACTAAAAAGACCATTTTAACTTTAAGCATAGCGACTTTAGCTTTCGCATCAAATGCACAAACCACCAAACCTGCCGCCAAGAAACCAGCTGCAACGACACAGGCGACAAGCCCTAAACCGATGACCGCTTTAGACTCCGCAAGTTATTCTTTCGGTTTAAAGGTTGCCATGGGTCTAAAATCCGACGGCGTGAGTAAGCTGAATTATTCTCTGTTATCCAAAGCGATGGAAGATGTTTTCAATGACCGGCCACTTACAATAACTGATGCCGAATCAGGAGCGGCCATCTCCTCTTTCCTGGAGCGTGCCAGCAAAGTGAAATTCTCTGCAGTGGAAGCTGAAGGAAATAAATTTTTAGAGGAGAATAAAAAGAATCCCAAGGTCACCACTTTGCCCAGTGGCCTTCAATATGAAGTGCTCACACAAGGAACCGGGGCGAAACCTCAAGCAACCGACACGGTGACGGTAAATTATAAAGGAAGTTTGACGAACGGTAAACAGTTCGACAGCTCTTACGACCGAGGTGAACCCATCACCCTGCCTTTAAATAATGTGATCCCCGGATGGACGGAAGGTGTTCAGCTGATGCCTGTGGGTTCCAAGTATCGTTTTTATATTCCTTATCAGTTAGGTTATGGGGAACGTGGCGCCGGACAGGACATCCCTCCTTACAGCACTTTGATCTTTGATATTGAATTAATGAAGATCGGTTCTTAACCCATCCTGTCATTGTATCATGCAATGATTTATTTTATTGTAGCATGCCAAAAAGGATGGTTTTGAATCGTCCTTTTTTGTTTTATGCCCACATTCATTCGTATTTACCGACAGCAATAAACCACTATAGACTGAAAGTATCATAGTGTATGTTAATCATAAAACGATGAAAAATCATCTTTTTAAATTACTTATTATCAATGATATAAGTCTTTTTACTTTTGACTTTCTACTTTTAACTTAACACTAGTTTAGTTCTCAGAAAAGAGTCTGTGATTATATACCTTTCAATTTACCACCAATACACCAATTCATGAATAATCAGTGATTATTTGTGAATTGAGGGCAAAACATTTTTAGAAGCCAAAGCGGGGTGCACTGAAAGTGCGTTACCTTAGTGCTACTTGGCGACCAATAAAGCTGGCAATAAAATTAATATCTCCAAATAAAGAAATAGACAGCCAATTATACTTACCTTACCTTTATCAAAAGAGCCCCTTTACATTTAAGTGTCACCCATTTTCTGATCAGGTGATTTTTAAAGCAACATCACATCAGACAAATTACCATTGAATCCTGCTGATAAAAAACACAAATCAGCTTTAACAAAATCATTTAGCGTTCTAAAAATTTCATTTAAAACATTTAATCATGAGTAAAGACAAAGGAAGTAAAAACGATAAAAAAGCCCCGAGTACGGAGGGCAAGAAATCAAAATCAGATTATCAGTCTGGCAAAACAAAATCATCTACCGAGGCAGTGAATCCATTTGCAAAAAAGAAATAAAAAATGGGAGGCGGATGAAAAAAAAGCGATGGGCTTTAAACCTCATCGCTTTTGTATTAGAGCTTAATATTATTAAGAATTTGGAGCTTCCTCTTTTTTAGGAGCTTCTTCCTTCGGAGGACGTGGTAATAACGCTTTCCTGGATAACTTCAGTTTACCCTGCTTATCCACATCCAGTAATTTCACCCTTACTTCGTCACCCACCTGGAAAATCCCGTCCATTGTTTCAAAACGTTTCCAGTCAATCTCAGAGATGTGCAATAAACCATCTTTACCCGGCATGATCTCCACAAATGCACCAAAAGGCATGATCGATTTCACTTTGCCTTCATAAGTCTCGCCCACTTCCGGCTTCGCTACAATGTTCTTGATTCTTGTAACCGCCTGATCAATGGCATCTTTACTATCTGCAAATACCTGGATGATTCCCTTGTTATCTTTCTCTTCAATAGAGATGGTGGCACCGGTTTCGCGTTGCATCTCCTGGATGATCTTACCACCCGGGCCAATGATCGCACCGATGAATTCTTTATCAATCGTCATAGAGATGATTCTTGGCGCATGTGGCTTGTAATCTTCTCTTGGCGCACTCATGGTTTTTTCAATTTCACCCAGGATGTGTAAACGACCCGCTTTAGCCTGATCTAAAGCTTTAGACAAAACCTCGTAAGATAAACCGTTCACTTTCAAATCCATCTGGCAGGCAGTGATTCCTTTTCTGGTACCCGTCACTTTAAAATCCATATCTCCCAAATGATCTTCATCACCCAGGATATCAGATAAAATGGCGTATTTACCGGTTTTCTCATCAGAGATCAATCCCATGGCAATACCAGAAACCGGCGCTTTTAATTTGATACCCGCATCCATCAGAGCCAGTGTACCTGCACAAACGGTGGCCATGGAGGATGAACCATTGGATTCCAAAATATCAGAAACCACACGGATGGTATAAGGATTCTCAGCGTCACCTGGTAAAACTTTCTTGATCGCTCTCATGGCTAAATTTCCATGTCCAATCTCACGACGACCTACTCCCCTGTTCGGGCGAGCCTCGCCAGTGGAGAATGCCGGGAAATTATAGTGCAATAAGAACTTATTGTAACCATTAATGAAAGCACCATCAATCAGCTGCTCATCGTCTTTGGCTCCTAAAGTCACCGTAGTTAAAGATTGGGTTTCTCCACGAGTGAAGATGGCAGAACCGTGAGCAGATGGTAAATAACCCACTTCGCTCCAAATTGGACGAATTTGAGTTGTTGTACGACCATCTAAACGAATTCCTTCGTCTAATAATAAGTTACGAACCGCATCATACTGCACATCGTGAAAATATTTCTTGGCCAAAAATTTATCCGCATCTGTAGCCTCTTCGCCCAAAGCTTCCAAAACTGCTGTCTGGATGGCTTTAAAAGCAGCAGAACGCTCGTCTTTACCTGAATTGGATTTAGCCACCGCATATACTTTATCGTAAGTATCTTTAGAGATTTTCGCTTTCAATTCCAGGTCACTGTTCTCATGACTGTAAGTTCTCTTTTCGGTTTTACCCACCAAACGGGTCAACTCTTCCTGAGCAGCAACTTGTTTTTTAATGGCTGCGTGTGCAAACTGCATAGCTTCCACCAATTCTTCTTCAGCGATCTCATTCGCTTCACCTTCCACCATGTTGATGTCTTTTGCAGAACCAGCAACGATGAATTCTAAAGTAGCTCTTTCCAGATCTGTACGGCCTGGGTTAATGACTAATTTGCCGTCAATCTTAGCTACACGCACTTCAGAGATAGGTCCGTTAAACGGAATGTCTGAAACAGCTAGAGCAGCCGAAGCGGCTAAACCTGCCAATGCATCAGGCATGGTATCCTTGTCTGATGAAATAAGGGAAATCATCACCTGTGTATCAGCATGATAATCTTCCGGGAATAAAGGACGTAAAGCCCGGTCAACAATTCTCGAAATTAAAACTTCGTAATCAGATAACCTGGCTTCTCTTCTTAAGAAACCTCCAGGGATACGGCCAGCTGACGCATATTTCTCCTGGTAATCAACGGATAAAGGAAGGAAGTCGACACCTTCTTTTGCATCTTTATTACTAACAACAGTGGCCAATAGCATGGTATCACCCATTTTCACGACGACAGCACCATCAGCCTGCTTGGCCAACTTCCCTGTTTCGATCTCAATGATACGGCCATCGCCTAAATCAATCGACTGTTTAAACACATTTAAACTCATATATTATTTTTTATCGAGGGCAAAAATACGGTTTTAAATCTGTTTATTACAATAGGGGAATTTTTGGGTTTTTAGGTTAATTGTCAGACTGAGTAGCCCTTCGTCCCAACAGGTTCTCTCGTAGAGGAACCTGTGTTGTTATATTTTTGGACCTCGGTCTGTGTCCTCACAGACCGAAACTGAATTCAAGTCTAGTGGTCTGTGAAGACACAGACCTAGAGTTTGGATATGTTCTTTGTTAGGTTAAGGAAGCTTTAAAGAGGCATTAAAGAAGCTTCATCCTTCGTTTATCCTATAGTTAACCTAGCTTTAGTGTTAGTTAAAGCAAAGAATGAATGAATGAAGCATCTGGTGGTTTTTAGTTTTGAAAATGTACTGAAGTGCCAATCACTTCCGATAGTCTGGCTTTACATTACAAGTCCGCTCGCTCCAATCCTGCGGGCTTTCCATTGCAATCCAGTTTGTTGAACATTGGCTTTTGCAATTTATTTGAATCGAGTCTGAAGACTCTATTTCATTGACAAATCCTTAGAGAGCGCTTCGCTTAACTCTAAGGACAGTTGGATTTTACTGTTTTAAGTAATTTAATATCCTAATACTCCTTTCCGATCCCCAGCTGTTCAACATGTTAGCGAAGCGCATGTCGAATTAAATAATAATTAAGGATTTGCAATCCTCCTAAACTTATTGGTAAGATGCTTCCTGCCGTCAGCATAACGATGCGTAAAAACATTCATAAAAAAATTCGATTTATAAAATAGCGTTAACATCAAGCAAACATTAGCTTTCCTTTCGGCTCAGGAATATCTCTACCCAAATCTTTTGCGGTCGCCATCCATTGATCAATTATAACTTCAACATTTCTTACTGCGTCTAAATAACTTTCGCCATCAGCCATACACCCAGGCAATTCTGGTACCTCAGCAATAAAAGATTGGTCTTCTTCGCTCCAATAGATAATTAGTTCATATTTAGTCGCCATCCTTAAATAGTTTATATTTTAAAATCATTCCTCTTACCTGTTTAACTTGATAAGCTTTTGCCTTTGCTCCATTAGGTTGGATGTTTATTATTTCCTCAATATTCGGCTTTGTATAAATGATATGACTGCCTCCAGCATTTCTTTCCTCAAAACCCAAATTCAATAAAACCTTCTTAAGCTCTTCAAAACTGAAATTACTATCCGAATTACCTGATGATAACTTTCAAAATTAGCTTTTCAAATTTACCCGTTCTAAATTTTAATCTTCAATTATTAAATCTAATAATATTTACCCAGCAAACGCCAAATGTCACCTAATAAAAGGAAAATGCAAGCCTGCAAAAGTGATTTGTAACCCAACAAAAAGCATTTGTTACCCAGCAAAAGTAATTTGTAACCCAACAAATGGAAATTGTAACCCAACAAAAAGCATTTGTAACCCAACAAATAGAAATTGTAATCCAACAAAAGTAATTTGTTACTCAACAAAAAGCATTTGTAACCCAACAAATGGAAATTGTAACCCAACAAAAAACATTTGTAACTCTGCAAATGCGAATTGTTACCCAACAAATGAAAATGCCAACCCTCGAATTGATTGGCTATATTCAGATGTACCCCTGTAAAACCAACTTTGCGATGATTTTATGACTTCGGCATGGTTCTTATGCTATTTATGTCGATTAAATCATTAATCAACAACCATTATTCACTAAAAACAACATTATGGCAGAAATTAAAATTGAAAAGAAAAAACCAATTTGGCCCTGGGTATTAATCGGGCTTGTGATCCTTGCCCTTATTCTTTACTTCTTTGTGTTTAAAGATAAAATGAACAGCCAATTGGTTAATGACAGCGCAGATACTACTGCTATGGCAATGGATCATCAAACAACAAACGATGCAGTTACGGCATACATCAATTTTGTTAAAGGGGATACTGATAGCATGTCTTTAGACCATGAATACAGTCATGAAGCATTAACCAAATTAGCCAATGCAACAGAGGCCATGGCGAGTAAAACCGGGGTGGATGTTAGCGCTGATTTAAATGAAGCGAAACAACTTTCTCAACAGATTACAGAAAACCCTGCAGCTACCACACATGCGGACGACATCAGAAAGGCAAATACCATTATAGCAAGGGCATTAAGCACCATTCAACAAGCAAAATTCCCGGATTTAGGTGCTGAAAGTGAAAACCTGATGAACGATGCTAAAGCTGTAGATGAAAATGATTTAACTTTGGATCAGAAAAGTACGGTAAAGGCTTTTTATGATACTGCGGCTGATTTGCTACAGAAAATGAACAATAACTATTAATTTCCTAAAAATATATATGATGAAAGATGAAAATAAAGACTTGTACTACCTGCATGATTTATCTGGTTACAAGGTGGCCGAAGATTATCCTGATGTGAGAAATTGGGAAGTTCAGGATGTTGACTATCGTAAAGTTGGAACTGTTGATGCACTTTTAGTGAGTAAATCAGCAGAGCGTGTGGTTTACCTGGATGTTGAGGTGGACGAGCATGTGATTGAAGAAGGCCATGAAGCTTACGGAAAACCCACCACAGAAGGGGTTCATGAATTTTTAAATAAAGATGGAGAGGATCACCTGATTATTCCAATCGGATTGGTGAAATTAGATGAGAAACATGAAATTGTTCATGCTCATCAAATCAACTATTCGACTTTTGTTAAAACCAGCAGGTATAGTAAAGGAAACAACATTGATAGAGATTATGAACTGGGTGTTTACAGAACGTATGTTCCTGATGATGAGGAATATGCTTCGGAAGAAAACTTTTACGGAAGAGATTCTTTTAGGATAAAATAATAAATCCTATAATCCTTTCATTAAAAACGGCATTGTACTTAAAGACGATGTCCCTGGCTGTCGGTAGTCTTAAGCGAAGTGGGTTAAGCTTGTTTAAATTTATATTGTAAGAATCTTCTAGTGTTAAGTAGAAAGTTAAAAGTAGAAAGTAAAAAGATTGATATCATTGATAATAAGTAATTTAAAAAGATGATTTTTCGTTGTTTTATGATTAAATTACACTAGCTTATTTTTGAGCGCAATAGATAAATTTTAGACAGGTGCTGAGCGTCTGTCTAAATTTAGATCAATTATTATTTTAATCGTTCATCAAAGTGAAAAATCTGCGTATCTGCGGGAGAAATTGGCTTATACAAAAAACAATTCAACCATTTTTAGACGGCTTCTAAGGATTTAAAAATAAAAAAAGAGATCCACTAAGTGTGATGATGAGAGGCCTCCTGCCGTCGCCATGACGCAGATAGCGGCCTCACCTCGGGGAAAAAGAGGTCACACCAGCAAGGCAGGCACAGCACATATCCTTTCTGTTACAATGAACTTCCTCGGTATGTGTACACACAGACAGAAACTGAGGTGATGGTAAAATTAAGTTGAGAAACGAAAGCTATCCTAAGTAAATTGCCTTTTTACAATTCATAAATTTGCCTTATCCATCAAACTTTTGTTTTTAAAACAAGGAGTCTTTCCACTTTTACTAGAATCGTTTTCGGCACCATTGACAACGGGCATTGACACTCAAAGGTGCCGAGTGAGGTATAAAGGTTTAAAAAATATCGGTGATATTCATATAAGTTATATTTGTTAATCTTTTTAGGTTATCTTTACGTTAGCCAACCCCAAAGGTTAAACTAAACGCTTTACATGAAAAAACTGACATTCATTTACATGCTTCTTGCATTAGCCGGTTTAATGCTGTTTGGTTACCTGTGGTTTTATTTGACCACCTATAATTATATCAGTGATAGTTTTAAAATCAGTGAAAAAAAATACGATTTTTTAGAGAGCTCAAAATCATTGATCGATAATTTAAAAGATTTAGAATCCAGTCAACGGGGCTATTTGATCACCGGAGATTCACAATATCTCGAACCCTTTGAAAAAGCAAATTACCGGTTAGACTTAGAGCGGAGACGGTTTGCTCAAATGATAAACAGCTATGATTTGGAAAAAATAAATTCAGAAGAATTAAAGGAACTGGATGTGTTGATCGATGAAAAAATAGCTGAGATGCAGCATACAGTTGCTCTTCAAAAGACAGGAGACATTTCTGGTGCCATCAATGTGATTAAGAGTGATGTAGGCATGCGGCTGATGACAAAAATCATTGATATCTTTCAGAAACTGAATATGGAACAAAAATATTCAGAAACACAGGCAAAGCAGGCAATTTATGCTTCACGTATCAAGCTGAGGTACTTTAATCTGCTCATGAGCTCATTCTGTTTAATGGTGTTCATCATTTGTGGCCTTTACATTCATTCGTCAGTTTCCGGGAAAAGCGGAGCCTTAAAAAATCCCAAGGGTATTCAGCCCTTGGCTTCGTCTGATAGGGAGAGCAATGAGTATGTTTCCACTGTCTAACCTAAACAGGAAAGAATTTCTCATTGAAATTGACATAGAATAATTCTTTTGACGCTCTGGTGGTGGCGGTGTAAAGCCACCTTAATAAATCTATATTCAGCATCTCTTCCGTCAGGTATCCCTGATCTATGAATACAGCATCCCATTGTCCGCCCTGAGCTTTATGACAAGTCACTGCATAAGCGAATTTGATTTGTAAGGCGTTGAAATAGGGATTGGCACGGAGCTCTTCCAGCTTCGCTTTTCTGCTGGGCAAGTCTTCGTAATCTTTCATCACCTCATCAAAAAGTACTTTCTGCCTTTCATAAGGCAAATTGGGAGATTCTACGTACAGCGTATCCAGCATCACCTTACAGCTTAAAGGTTCCTGATCTATATCTTCAATTAGGATTTGCACATCAGCGAACCTGAAACCATACCTTTCATGAATGTTCTTCAATCTTGTGATTTTTCCAATATCTCCATTGGCAATGAAACCTCCTTTCTCCTCTCCTAACCAAAAGTAATTATTCTTTACCACCATCACCAAATCTCCACCCGTCAATTCATCCTCACGCCAAAGAATCTGATTCCTGATGTGCTGGTTATACCTATTTGCTCCTTTATTGGATCTGCAAATCACTAAGGTATTCTCCTCACTGTACTTATCATAGGCATAATTCAAACCCGCTATGATTTTATCCCCCATCATCCGGTATACATCTTTAAAAGTTTGAGTTTTAAGCGATGGGAAAGATTCCTCTTCCGTTCTGATCAATTCCCGAATGGCCGTGGCATTGAACAAAATGCCTGAGGCCCGTTCCTGGCGCACCACTTCCGTCAATTCAACCCCCTTTACCCTCAAACCAAATTTTTTGAGGTGGCTGGGCACCAAAGCCGGGCTCTCCTGAGAACCAACCGGCGGCAGCTGTGCGGTGTCACCAATGAAAATAGCACGGTTGTTCTGGTGGTTGTAAACAAAAGAGATCACATCCTGCAAAAGACCGCTCCCGCTGTAATCGGTTAATTCATCAGCAATCATGGAAGCTTCATCAATGATGAATATGGTATCCTGATGCATGTTTGGAGCCAGATTAAAATGCATATCCAAAGAGAAGGTAGATTTCTTTCGGTAAATTTTACGATGAATGGTGGAAGCTTCTTTTTGAGCAAACAAACTCAACACCTTGGCAGCTCTCCCGGTTGGTGCCAGTAGCACACTTTTGATCTTATATTTTGGCAGTGACTTGATCAAAGCGCTCATCACGGTAGTTTTGCCGGTGCCGGCATAACCTCTTAAAATGAAGCAGGAGTCCTCATCGCTCATCTGAATGAATTGTTGTAATTTCCGAAATAAATCAAGCTGCTGTGAATTAGGTTGGTGCGGAAAATGCTTGGCGAGCTCATTGGCGATATCCATTGTTTTCAAATTTCGTGATAATTCTATAGGCTAACGGATAAATTTTTACTTTTGTTGAGCATGAATGACAATATACACCTGGCTGTACCCGATTTTGAACCTGCAAATGCCTCCGCTTATGAGCTTTTAATAGAGATAGGTGATGATGATCACAATTACGCTGTGATTGATCCTTTACAAAAAGCAGTGAAGGTGGTTTCTTATATTCCTGCTGTTATCTTTAATCAAATAGAGGGGACACTGCTGCAATCAAATTTTGCCCGTACAAAAATCAGTTTAAACACTCAGAAATTCACTTTTATTCCTAAAGCTCTCTATCAGGAGAGCGATTTGCCTGTTTACAGCAATTATTTGAAAGTTGCTGATGATGAAGCTGTTTTCACAAGCTCTCCGGAAGAAGCCGATTTCGTTGTTGTTTACGCACTGAAGAACAGCCTGCTAAGCAAAGTCAACAAATACTTCGACAAGGTTATTGTCCTTCCTCAAATAACTCCTTATTTCACCGGTGTTGAATTCTCCTTCAGTCACATCAATGATGCCCAATTATTTGTGAACATCAAACCAGGTGATTTGGAGATCGTCATATTTAATGAAGGCAGATTTCTTTTTTACAATCAGTTTGAATATGCCAATGACGATGAAATTCTATATTTCATGTTATTGGCGATCCAGCAACATCAGCTGGAAGCTTCCAAATCAATGGTTAAATTGAGCGGGGCTACCCATACAGAAAACACGTATCAAAAAATAAAGAACCATTTTCAAAAAACGGAGTTGGTGGACCAGGAAAGCCTGCCTTTAACCTATGACGGATTATACGGTGCGATGCCTCGTTTTTTCTCCTTACTAAGTTTGCATTTATGCGGATAATAGGCGGGAAATTGAAAGGAATTCGTTTAAATCCTCCAAAAAACCTTCCGGTAAGGCCCACTACAGATATGGCTAAAGAAGCCCTGTTCAATATCCTCCAAAATCAGATGGATTTCGAAGGCCTTCAAGTACTTGATCTTTTCAGCGGGACAGGGAACATCAGTTTAGAATTCGCCTCACGGGGAGCGATAGCCATCACTTCAGTGGATAAAGCTTTTGGGTGCTACAATCATTTAAAAAATCAAAGTCAGGAGCTTCAACTTGCTAATATTAAACCCATAAAGTCTGATGTTTTTAAATTCTTAAATCAGGATGATGATCAGTATGATCTCATCTTTGCAGATCCTCCTTATGATTTAAACCGAATTCCTGACATTGCATCCATTGTCTTTGAAAAAGACTTATTGAAGGAGAAGGGCATGTTGATCATTGAACATCAGAGCATGCAAAACCTTTCTAACCATCCTAATTTTAAGGAAAAAAGAAAATACGGTTATTCCTCTTTCAGCTTCTTTATCAATTAAATTGTAATTTTATAAACACACATGAAGACAGCACTTTTTCCAGGTTCATTTGATCCCATTACCAAAGCACATGTTGATATTCTCAAACGTTCCCTTCCGCTTTTTGATAAAATCTACGTAGGGATTGGAGTGAACAGCAGTAAACAATCTTTACTGAGTCCGGAGAAAAGATTAGAAATGATCACCGCTGTATTTAAAGAGGAACCTAAATTAGAAATGGTGACTTATGAAGGATTAACGGTAAATTTCTGTCAGAAAATTGGAGCATCTCACATGATCAGAGGCATCAGAACAGTCTCTGATTTTGAATACGAAAAAGCCATTGCACAAATGAACCATGCCTTAATTCCGGAGATCGAATCCATTTTCATCGTAAGCAAACCGGGTTATTCCTCCATTAGCTCCACCATTGTTCGTGATATTTTGCGCTACGGCGGAGATGTGGCCCAGTTTGTTCCGCCAGCAGCTTTGCCCTTCCTTTCCTAGCATCAGTGAATTACCTCGGGGCAGAACCTTCGCCGAATCAAAACGGAATTTAATTTTCTTTACGCAGCACATCGGGAATTAAACCCAATTTTGACCTAAATTAGTTCAAAGAAATTAGAATTCGTCATTTCACCCTATCCAGCACATCCAGGATATTACCGTACGTATTGGATCTGACGATACTCCAATCAGATTTGGTAAACCATTTCACTTCCGTGATGCCTTCCTCCAGTTGCGGCACCAATCTTTGATTTCCTTTTGCCTGCATCTCATACCAATGAGAGATCTTTAACACCAATTTACCTCTGCTCTCATAAACGTGGTAAGTCTTGATCAGTTTTTCACCCAGCTTCTTCACTTTGATGCCGCACTCCTCCTCCACTTCTCTGACAGCGGCATCTCTCTTTTTCTCCTTCTCCTCTAATTTTCCTTTTGGCAAATCCCAACGTCCATTCCGCTTGATGAAAAGGTACTTATCATTTTCACTGAGCACCAATCCTCCGGCAGCCTCTATCACCCTGATTCCCCTTTTAATGCGTTTGAAAACCTCCTTCACTTCACCGGTGACGAGGTAGAATAAAGAGAGCGGATTGTTATGTAAATCCTTGTAAAATTTTTCAAAATCAAAGTCCTGTACCTCAATCTGTTGGTAGTTTACGGCATCATCAGGAATAGAATTAACTATAATTAGGGATTTTTCGTTGATATAAATATTGTATTTTTGAGCCATGTACAATAAAAGTGAGATTGAACAGAAAGTTGCTGAATTCCTGTTGCAAATAAAAGCAATTAAATTGCAACCTACTAATCCTTTTACTTGGGCATCTGGCTGGATATCCCCAATTTATTGTGACAACCGTATCACGCTCTCTCATCCAGCCATCAGAACCTATATCAGACAAAAATTAACAGAATTGGTGCAGGAGGAATTCGGATCAGCCAGTGTGATAGCTGGTGTGGCCACAGCTGGAATCCCCCAAGGAGCTTTAGTTGCTCAGGAATTGGGTTTGCCCTTCATTTATGTAAGAGCCAAAGCCAAAGAACATGGCACGCAAAGCCTGATTGAAGGCGAAATCAATCCCGGGCAAAGAGTGGTGGTGGTGGAGGATTTGATCTCGACAGGAAAAAGCAGTTTGCAGGCGGTTCATGCTTTACGTGATGCCGGATATGAAGTGGCAGGATTAGTGTCCATCTTTAATTATGGCTTTGATGGCACAACGGAGAATTTTGCTGAGGCAAAATGTCGTTTCTCCAGCCTATCGAATTATAACGCACTGATAGCTTATGCAGTGGAGCATCATTTCATTCTGAAAAATGACATCGAATTGCTGAATGACTGGAGGAGAAATCCTTCTGAATGGGGACAAAAATTTGAAGAGAAGACCAAATGACCTATGACTGATTTCGAGAGCACCACCACTTTAAATCAACCCGTTTCTGAGGTTTACCAATTTTTAAGCGACTTAAACAATCATCAGCAATTGATGCCAGAGCAGATCTACAATTGGAGCAGCACCACAGACGAAGCCCGTTTCACCATACAAAACATGGCCAAATTGGCACTAAAAGTTTCTTCGAGGGTGGAGGATCAGGAGATCGTCATCACTTCCGCTGAAGAAGCCCCTTTTGCTATAGAAATGAAATGGACTTTAGTTGAAAATGCACACCTAACCATTGCCACACTAAATGTTTCAGCAGCGTTGAACATGATGATGAAAATGTTGGCCAGCGGTCCATTGCAAAAACTGGTGGATCACCAAACTTCGGCTTTACAAACAGCGTTCGCATAAATGAACCTGAAATGGATGCTAAGAATATTTGGACTTCTTGACATCCTCATTTTCCTCCTCTTCATTCCATCCAAAGCAGCTTTTCTTATAGATACTTTTAGCTTGCCTTTTTCGGCTGAACAAAAAGTCGGAGCAATTTGGCAAGTGTTAGTGCTTTTCTTTTTCCTCTTTACAGGGATCTTATTATTCCAGCAAAAGAAATCAGGTTTCATCCTAAGTTTCATCTCCATCCTCTTCAGGTTTACTTTTCTTTATTTCAGTTTTGATTTTTTGAGCTATCTGGCTTATCATCTGGGTTTTGATTTACTGGTTGCTAACGCATCTTTTCAGGATGGATGGTTCTACTTGCTCATTGTTATGGAAGTGTCGAGATATGTCTACTCATTTTACGCTTTTCAGCAAATCTCTAAAGCTTAGAAAGCTGAAATTATTTCAGGTCAATTCAATTGAAAAGACAAAAAGTCGCTTTAAATCAACCATTTAAGACATTTTTTCAGTTTGATAAATCAAAATCAGCAATGGATTTGTTTTTGATGGTATACATCGAGGAAAAAAACTATGAACTTTAACAATTTCACCATAAAAGCACAGGAAGCCGTACAAAAGGCTTCAGAAATCACACAAGGATTTCAACAACAAGCCATAGAGAATGCACACATTTTAAAAGGCTTGTTATCAGTGGATGAAAACGTAGTCGGCTACATTTTAAAGAAGCTGAATGTCAACATCAACCGATTGAATGAATCTCTGGATGAACAGATCAACAGTTTCCCTAAAGTGAGCGGAAGCAATGTCTACTTATCTAATTCAGCAAATAGCGCTCTTCAAAAAGCCCAGTCGTATCTGAAAGAATTTAAAGATGAGTTTGTATCCGTGGAGCATATCCTTTTAGGAATTTTAGCTTCCGGGGATAAAACTGCCGGGTTATTAAAAGATCAGGGTGTGAATGAGAAGGATTTGAAAAAAGCCATCTCTGATTTACGTGGAGATGCAAAGGTGACCGATCAAAATGCGGAGGCCACTTATCAGGCCTTGAACAAATATGCCCGTAATTTAAATGAATATGCAGAATCAGGAAAGCTGGATCCGGTGATTGGTCGTGACGAGGAGATTCGTCGTGTGATTCAGATCCTATCCAGGAGGACCAAAAACAACCCGATTTTAATCGGGGAGCCCGGGGTGGGCAAAACTGCCATTGCAGAAGGGATAGCCTTTAGAATCATCAAAGGTGACGTCCCTGAGAACTTAAAGTCTAAAGTGGTTTATTCTTTGGATATGGGGGCTTTAATTGCCGGCGCAAAATACAAAGGAGAGTTTGAAGAACGCCTGAAAGCGGTGATAAAAGAGGTTGCAGATAGCGATGGAGAGACCATTTTGTTTATCGATGAGATACACACCTTGGTGGGCGCCGGAGGTGGTGAGGGTGCCATGGATGCCGCAAATATCCTGAAACCAGCTTTAGCCCGTGGTGAACTGAGAGCCATTGGTGCCACCACTTTGAACGAATATCAGAAGTATTTAGAGAAGGATAAAGCCTTGGAACGCCGTTTCCAAAAAGTGATGGTGAACGAACCTGATACCCAGGATGCCATTTCTATTTTGCGTGGATTGAAAGAACGTTATGAAACGCATCATAAAGTGACCATTAAAGATGAGGCCATCATCTCCGCTGTGGAACTTTCACAACGTTATATCTCAGACCGTTTCTTACCTGATAAAGCTATCGACCTCATGGACGAAGCCGCTTCTAAACTTCGGATGGAGATGGATTCTGTTCCTGAAGCCGTGGATGAGCTTGACAGAAAAATAATGCAGTTGGAGATTGAACGCGAAGCGATCAAACGGGAGAAAGACGAAAGAAAAGTCAGTGACCTTTCTAAAGAGATCGCCGATCTAAGTTCAGAAAGAGACGAATTGAAAGCAAAATGGCAGGGCGAAAAAGATTTAGTGGACGCTGTAAACACCAAAGTGGAGCAAATCGAAGATTTGAAACTAGAGGCCGAACAAGCTGAAAGAGCAGGCGATTATGGCAAGGTGGCCGAAATCAGGTATGGAAGAATAAAAGATACGCAAGTTGAGGTGGATAAACTGAAAGCGGAGCTGGAAAGTAAGACATCCGACACCAGAATGCTGAAGGAGGAAGTCACTTCAGAAGACATCGCTGGTGTGGTTGCCCGCTGGACAGGGATACCAGTAAATAAACTGGTCGCCAGTGAACGCGAAAAATTATTACACCTGGAAACTGAATTGCACAAACGTGTGGCTGGTCAGCATGAAGCTATTGAAGCTTTATCCGATGCGATCAGACGTTCCAGAGCTGGCTTAAGCGACCAAAGGAAACCAATTGGTTCTTTTATATTCCTTGGAACCACAGGTGTGGGAAAAACGGAATTAGCAAAAGCTTTAGCCGAATTCCTGTTCAACGACGAACATTCCATGGTGCGTATTGACATGAGTGAATACCAGGAACGTCATGCAGTGAGCAGGTTGATTGGAGCCCCTCCGGGATATGTGGGTTATGATGAAGGCGGACAATTAACGGAAGCCGTGAGAAGAAAACCTTATTCTGTCATTCTTTTGGATGAGATTGAAAAAGCCCATCCTGATGTGTTCAATATTCTTTTACAAGTTTTGGATGATGGACGTTTAACAGACAATAAAGGGCGGATGGTGAATTTCAAAAACACCATCATCATCATGACTTCCAATATTGGTTCACATTTGATTCAGGAGAATTTTAGCCTTTTGGTGGACGATAACAGGGAGGAAGTGATCGCTAAAACCAAAAATGAAGTTTTTGAATTGCTGAAAAAATCCATTCGTCCGGAATTTTTGAACCGCATTGACGAGATCATCATGTTCACTCCTTTAAACAGAGACGAAATCAGAGATATCGTGAAGCTGCAGTTTGCAGGCGTACAAAAATCTCTGGAAGAAATGGGCATTAGCATAGCAGCTTCTGATGAAGCTTTAGACTGGCTGGCAGAATTGGGTTACGACCCTCAATTTGGAGCTCGCCCATTAAAAAGAGTGATTCAGAAACGTATTTTGAACGAGCTTTCCAAACAGATTTTAGCTGGAACAGTGGACAAAGACAGCAAAATAAAACTGGATATGTTCGATCATAATTTTGTGTTCATGAATGCAGAAAAAGAACCAGCCTGATTGGATTTCCAATATTTGAACCGTCCTAAAATAGGTTTACAGATTTACGATAGTCCCAGTTGCGTGAGTAGCTGGGATTTTTGTTTACAAATACTGTCAGGTGTTTTCACTAAAAAAGATAATGAAGAAATCATTCAACACATTGAAAAATCAACTCTCGATACTAAAGCGGAACGGGGATTGATGACAGTGTCTCAAATGCTGGTTCTTAATAAAAAAGAGTTTTTTACTCGTAACATGAATCAAAAAATAGAATTGAGCCTTGAGAATTTTAAAATTCAGTCCTATTTGTTTTTCTTTAATTTTCTTGGACCTGCCTCACTGAAACGCTAAGGATAATTTGGAGTTTACTAAATATATAACGACAGATGTAAAAATCCTTTTTTGTTTTTAGTTAGAAATGCACCTTACTAAAACATCAAACAACAATTCTCAAAAATATTTTCTCCACAAAAAAAGGAGCTCGATCCGAACTCCTTTTCTTTCTGAAAACAGATAATGATTTATTTCACTGCATCAACGATGGCTTTGAATGCTTCCGGATCATTCATTGCTAAGTCAGCTAAAACTTTTCTGTTTAAACCGATATTTTTGGCAGCCAATTTACCGATGAATTGAGAATAAGAGATCCCATGCTCGCGTGTTCCGGCATTGATACGTTGAATCCACAACGCCCTGAATTCTCTTTTCTTGACTTTTCTATCTCTGAAAGCGTATTGTAAACCTTTCTCAACAGTGTTTTTGGCAACGGTGTAAACCTTGCTTCTTGATCCCCAATAGCCTTTGGCTAAATTTAAGATCTTTTTTCTTCTTCTTCTTGACGCTACTGTGTTAACCGAACGTGGCATAATTTAATTGTTTTTGGTAAGAGGTGATCCTATTTTCAGGATACTTAAACCCAATCCCTGGTTAATGATTTAGTTATTTACCGATGCAAAGCATACGTTTGACATTACCCATATCAGCATCTGAAACAAGGCTGGTTTGAGTTAAATTACGTTTTTGCTTGGTGGTCTTTTTAGTTAGAATGTGACTTTTGTACGCATTCTTTCTTGAGATTTTACCTGTTCCAGTAAGCTTAAATCGCTTTTTTGCACTAGAATTGGTTTTCATTTTTGGCATAATAATGCTTCTTTTTAATTTAACCTGTTATATTAATTCTTTCCTGATTTAGGCGCTACTGTCAAGAACATTCTCTTTCCTTCCAACTTAGGTAAAAGTTCAACTTTACCTACTTCTTCCAGAGCCTGGGCGAATTTCAACAATAAAATTTCACCCTGTTCTTTATACACAATCGCTCTTCCTTTGAAGTGAACGTAAGCTCTCACTTTTTCGCCACTCTCTAAAAAAGCGATTGCATGTTTTAATTTAAATTGAAAATCATGATCGCTGGTGTTTGGACCAAAACGGATCTCTTTAATTACAGTTTGCTTAGCATTGGATTTGATCTCCTTCAGCTTTTTCTTCTGCTCGTAAACAAATTTGTTATAATCAATGATTCTACAAACCGGCGGATTCGCGTTCGGGGAGATCTCCACTAAATCAAGATCAGCCTCTTGTGCCATTTCCAAGGCTTTTTCTATTGGGTAAACTCCCTGCTCTACATCGTCCCCCACTACCCTAACTTCTTTAGCTCTAATACGTCTGTTGATATTATGAGCCGGTTCTGTTACTCTTCTGCTTCTATTTGGGTTCAATTTTGGTCTAATGATTGTCCTCCATCCTTTATTATTTAATTAAAATTTCTTTTTGAAGATGATTGCCAAACTCTTCAATACTCATGCTCCCTGCATCACCTTCTCCATGCTTTCTCACAGAAACCGTACCATCCTGCATCTCTTTCTCGCCTATGATCAGCATAAAAGGAATTTTTTTGATCTCTGCGTCTCTAATTTTTCGACCAATCTTCTCGTCACGCAGGTCAATCAAACCGCAAATATCGGAATTATTTAATGATTCTAAAACTTTTTTTCCATATTCTTCAAACTTTTCAGAGATAGGTAACACGATGAACTGCTCCGGCGTTAACCACAACGGAAAATTACCCGCACAATGCTCTATCAACACCGCTACAAATCGTTCCAAAGAACCAAAAGGTGCCCTGTGAATCATCACGGGACGATGTTTCTGGTTATCGCTTCCTGTATATTCCAACTCGAACCGCTCTGGTAAATTATAATCCACCTGAATGGTGCCCAATTGCCATTTTCTGCCTAAGGCATCACGCACCATGAAATCTAACTTTGGCCCATAAAAGGCCGCTTCACCCAGCTCCACCACTGTAGGCAAACCTTTCTCCTCCGCAGCTTCAATGATTGCAGCTTCAGCCAGCATCCAATTTTCATCAGAACCAATATACTTGGCTTTATTATTTGGATCACGCAAAGAAACCTGGGCAGTATAACTTTCAAAACCCAGGGCTTTAAAAACATACAGCACCAAATCAATCACCTTTTTAAACTCCTCCTTCACCTGATCCGGACGGCAGAATAAATGCGCATCATCCTGAGTGAAACCTCTCACACGGGTCAAACCATGCAATTCACCGCTTTGTTCGTAACGATATACTGTTCCAAACTCCGCTAGACGAACGGGTAGATCTTTATAAGAGCGTGGTTTAAACTTATAGATTTCGCAATGGTGAGGACAGTTCATCGGCTTCAAAAAGAACTCCTCTCCTTCCTGCGGAGTTTTTATCGGTTGAAAAGAATCAGCACCATATTTATCATAATGACCAGAAGTGACATATAAATTCTTGTGACCAATATGCGGAGTGATCACCTGCTCATAACCCGATTTTTGCTGGGCTTTAGCCAGAAAATTAACCAATTTTTCTCTTAATGCGGTTCCTTTGGGCAACCAAAGCGGCAAACCCATTCCTACTTTCTCAGAGAAAGTGAACAATTCCAACTCCTTGCCCAATTTACGATGGTCACGTTTTTTAGCCTCTTCAATGATATGAAGATACTCTGCCAGCTCACTTTGTTTAGGAAAAGTGACTCCGTAAATACGGGTTAACTGTTTTCTGCTTTCATCTCCCCTCCAATACGCACCGGCCACATTCATCAGCTTCACCGCTTTGATGAAACCTGTGTTTGGGATGTGCGGACCACGACATAAATCAGTGAAATTCCCCTGGGTATAGAAAGTGATTTTTCCATCCTCCAGATCTTTGATTAAATCCAACTTGTACTCATCACCTTTTTCCTCAAAATATTTGATCGCATCGGCTTTTGACACCGCTGCTTTCAAATATGCTGATTTGGTGCGGGCCAGCTCCAGAACTTTATCCTCCACCTTTTTGAAATCATCTGAAGAGAATTCTCTATCCCCGAAATCAACATCATAATAAAATCCAGTCTCAATTGCAGGTCCAATCCCGAATTTTGTACCGGGATATAAAGCCTCCAAAGCCTCGGCCAATAAATGAGCGGATGAATGCCAGAATGTTGATTTACCTTCAGCATCATTCCAGGTTAATAGTTTCACCTTGGCATCGTGGTCAATGGGTTGTGAAGAATCCACCACTTTTCCGTCCACTTCTGCGGCTAAAACATTTCTCGCTAAACCTTCGGAGATAGAGAGCGCAATCTGGTGCGCATTGGTTCCCTTTTCGTATTCCCGGTTAGAACCATCGGGAAGAGTAATCTTAATCATCTACAATATGATTTATAGGTTGTAAAAAAATTAAAGTGACACCCATACAAATAGGTGTTTTGTGAAAGCAAAATTAAAATAAAATTACAGTTAATTAAGGTATGACTCAACAATTAAAAATTCATCACCAAAGCAGCAGAAGAGAAGATGATGATATGATCAGTAAAGTGATGGATAGGTTTGGAAAGAACACTTTTGATCGTTCCACTCCGGAATTCATCGCAAAAATCATCTACACCGCTGCCACTGACGGAGAAGCACAGCTGAGGCATTTAACCGGGAAAGACGCAGAGCGGATGTATGAGGCATGGAAGAGCATGAGCAATGAAGATTTCTTTCCTATGATGACCAAAATTTCGGACTGGAACAGACCTAAAATGAATTGGTATCAGATCGCCATTTCCGGGGTTTCACCCACTATAAGCAGATTTCCTGAAGTGGCTTTTTTGATCTCCTCCACAGAGACACCCGGTGCCCGCTCCAATAAACGGAAAGCACCGTTCGCCACTTCATAAACTCCCAGCTCCGTCACAATCTTTTTCACGCAGTTCACTCCGGTCAAAGGTAAAGTGCATTGCTTCAATAATTTGGACTCTCCATGTTTGTTCACCTGTTGCATTGCGACGATGATGTTTCGAGCAGAAGCCACTAAATCCATTGCACCACCCATCCCCTTCACCATTTTGCCGGGGATTTTCCAGTTGGCGATGTCCCCGTTCTCTGAAACCTCCATCGCTCCCAGGATCGTCAGGTCTACCTTTCCGGCTCTGATCATTCCAAAGCTCATTGCCGAATCAAAAAATGCTGAGCCAGGCAAAGTGGTGATGGTTTGTTTGCCGGCATTGATCAAATCCGCATCCTCCTCTCCTGCCAAGGGAAAGGGGCCCATTCCCAACAAGCCGTTTTCAGATTGTAAAACCACATTTAATCCCTCAGGGATATAATTCGCCACCAAAGTGGGAATACCGATGCCTAAATTGACGTACATCCCATCTTTCACCTCCTGTGCAATTCTTTTTGCAATTCCGTTTTTATCTAACATTTTTCAAATCATCAAATCTAACTGTCTTTTGTTCTATCCTTTTCTCATAATTCTCTCCCTTGAAAATACGATGTACATAGATCCCTGGGGTGTGAATCTGGTTTGGATCCAGTTCTCCCACCGGCACCAGCTCCTCCACTTCTGCAATGGTTATTTTTCCTCCCATCGCCATCACCGGGTTGAAATTCCTCGCTGTGGACTTATAGATGAGATTGCCCATAGAGTCTCCTTTCCAAGCTTTCACCATGGCAAAATCAGCTTCAAAAGCCAGCTCCATCAGGTAATCCTTGCCATTGAAATTCCTGATCTCCTTCCCTTCAGCGACTTCTGTGCCTACCCCTGCCGGCGTGAAGATGGCTGGCATCCCATAACCCGTTGCCATACAGCGTGTGGCTAATGTGCCTTGCGGAACCAGCTCCACTTCCAGCTCTCCACTTAGCAATTGCCTTTCAAACTCTGCATTCTCACCCACATAAGAGGAGATCATCTTTTTAACCAGCTTATTTTGAAGCATCAACCCGATTCCAAAATCATCCACTCCGGCATTATTGGATATGCAGGTTAAATTTTTGACTCCTTTTTTAACGAGAGCGGTGATACAGTTCTCCGGGATTCCACATAAGCCGAAACCGCCAAGCATCAGGGTCATTCCATCCTGAACATCCCGCACCGCTTCATCAGCATCAGCAATCACTTTATTCATATTACCATTGTTTTGTAGCTAATTTAAGGATTTTTAGTCACAGATGAAGTGCAGCGACATGCTATTTCTTTCCGCTACATCCATTCCCCTGAAGAGGATCAAAAGGAAATGTCCTATTTTAAATGAACGTAGGTAATGCCATCTCCCCCCCTGTCGGCATGTTCATCCTCCAGCTTATCCACCTGGGAATATTTTTTAAGGTAGTTACGTATGAGTTTCCTTAAGATTCCATCGCCTTTACCATGGATCACTTTAAATTCGGAGAAACCAAACATCACCGCCCGGTCAAAGTATCTTTCCAGCTCAGCCACCGCATCCTCCCCTCGCTTCCCTCTCAAATCAATCTCCGGATAGAAAGAAGCTGCAGAATCGGTGTATATGGAGGTACCAAACCGTTTCACTTCCTTGGGAACCTGTTTATCAGTCACCTTTTCTACTCTCTTTCTTTTTACCACCGATCTTAATTCCCCAAAAGCGACAATCAGGTTGTCTTTGGAGATCTCCAGCACCTGGGCCAAATTATCAGAATCGATCATCTTCACCCAGTTGCCAACCTCTATCTCTTCAACCTCCATCTTTGGGTTGACAGGAGTCATAGGCTTGATCTCATTTTTCTTTAATTCATTTTGAAGCCTAGCTCTCAATTCCTGTGTTTTAGCCTTATCCGCCTTAGCTTCTTTAATCTCTGATATGGTGTTCTCCACTAATCTGTTGGCACTTTTAATGATCTGCTGGGCCTCCTGCTTGGCCTCCCGGATGAGGTTTCTTTTGTTTTCCTCGTAATAAACCTTTAGCTTTTCATTGTCGGCTAAGAGCGATTGATATTTCCTTTGCTGCTTATCAAGTTCTATTTTACGATCTAAAACCTCCTTTTTATCCCGTTCCAGATCTACCAAAAGCGTATCCACCTTTCTTTGCTGCACGCTGATCTTACTTTTTGCCAAATCAATCAAATGAGCGGATAAACCAATTTTTTGAGCGATTTCAAAAGCATAGGAGCTTCCCGGCTTTCCCATCTCCAGCATATACATGGGCTGCAGGTGCACATTATCAAAAATCATGGAGCCGTTTTCCAAACCCGGAGCACTGTTGGCATAAAGCTTCAAATTAGAATAGTGCGTGGTAATGATGCCAAATGATTTCTTTTGGTTGATCTGCTCCAGCACCGCCTCCGCAATGGGTCCTCCAAAAAGAGGATCGGTCCCGGTTCCGAATTCATCAATCAGAATCAGGGTTTTGGCTGTGGCATGCTCCGTGAAATATTTCATCTTGGAAAGGTGCGCACTGTAGGTGCTTAAATCACTCTCTATGGATTGATCATCCCCAATATCAGCGAAAAGTTGTTTGAAAATCCCTACTTCCGATGCTGAAGAAGCAGGGATCAGCAAGCCTGCCTGAACCATGATTTGCAAAAGCCCCACTGTTTTCATCGCGACAGATTTCCCACCGGCATTAGGACCGGAGACGAGCAAAATCCTCACGCTTTCATCCAAATGCATATTCAATGGCACCACTGGTTTGCCACTTTCCTTATGATTCAGAATCAATAGCGGATGTTTGGCATTGATCAGCTTCAACCTGGCCTCTTTTAAAAGCACAGGCATCTCCGCATCAATCTGTATTGCAAACAAAGCTTTAGCTCTTACATAATCCAGCTTGGTTAAAAAACCATGATAGGAAAGTAGAATTGGTACATAAGGACGAAGCTGGCTGGTAAGTTCGGTCAAAATCCGGATGATCTCCCGGCGTTTGTCGAACTCCAGATCCCTGATCCGGTTGTTGAGGCTGAATACCTCCTCCGGTTCTAGGAACACGGTTTGCCCGGAGGAGGATTCATCATGCACAAAACCTTTGATCTTCCTTTTATTCTCCGCCAATATAGGGATGCAAACTCTGCCATCCCTCACGGTCAAACTTCCATCGGCCACCCAATTATTCTGCTGTGCATTTTTATAGATCTGATCGATCTTCTTTCTCGCTTCCTGTTCGGCTTTGGCAATGGCGGAGATGATTTCAGCCAATAACCTGGATGCATTGGGTTTTATCTTTCCCTTCACATCCAAAACAGCCTCTATATACCTCAGGATGTTCTTCTCTATTGGAAGATGTTCAAAAAGTGCCTCCAAATTAAGATATAAGCCGTTTCGCTCTTCAAAATACCTGATCACGGCAAACACAGTTTGCAGGGAAGATTGAATTTGAAAAACCTCCTCCTCACTTAAAAAAGTTCCTTCAATCTTGGCCTTTTCTGCTAATTTCTTGATGTCGAAAAAACTTTGGATAGGTAATGGCTGGTCATTCTGTAATATATTTTTGAATTCGGCGGTTTGCCTCAGAAACTTATTGACCTGTTCATAATTGCTCATGAACTGGATTTTATCCACCATCCCCTTTCCCATCTCACTGATGCAAAAACCTTTGATAAGGCTTTTGATATCTTCAAACCCTAGTTTTTGAAGACTATTTTGTGGATATATCATTAATTTTTTTCACTTTTTTAATTGGTTTCTTTTTTACCCTTTTTGTAGTATCAGGCTTCAATGCATCTTGTTTGGCAGTGATGCTATCCATTACCGTTTGGTACATGGCTTGTAATTCATCAGGTCGTTTGCTATAATAGGTTAAACTCTTACTGAATTTCACGGAATCAATGGCATATTTTCTAAAAATATAATTGTATCTGCTGTGCGCTTGCATTAACAAAGTATCTCCAACCGGCACCTGATCCAGGTAGGCATCTGTAATATTCATATCCATCAAAATCTGCACCATTCTCTTTTTGGCAATGATGCCATCAGGAACGTTCTCCTCGCCACAGGAAAATAAAAAAGAAGACAAACAAATGAGGGTTAAAAGGTTTTTCTTTATCATAAGCTAATTTCAGATACCTGAAGCATCTGGATATCATTATTTATGGATAGGTTCTTTGAGTAAGCCTATCATTTGTATTTTTGACCAAAATTCTGTAAAATTAAGTATAAATGAGCATTTCAGATAATATAAAAGCACTAAAAACAGAGATTGAATTGTTAGCGGTAAAGTTGGTGGCTGTATCCAAAACCAAATCCGCTGCTGATGTGATGGAGGCCTACGAAGCCGGCCAAAGGATATTTGGAGAGAACCAGGTGCAGGAGCTCACTGAAAAATACGAAGAATTGCCAAAAGACATAGCATGGCATTTTATTGGTCATTTACAAAGCAATAAGGTAAAATACATCGCTCCCTTCATCGCTTTGATCCACTCGGTGGACAGCCTGAAGTTATTAGCCGAAATCAATAAACAGGCGGAGAAACACGATAGGGTAATCGACTGTTTACTGCAAATCTACATCGCAGATGAAGACACTAAATTTGGTTTAGGTTTTGATGAAGCCGTTGAATTATTGGAGTCACAGGAATTCAGGGCGTTTAAAAACGTGCGAATTGTTGGTTTGATGGGAATCGCCACCTATACCGAGAATATGAAAGTGGTAAAAGAGGAGTTTTATGAGCTGAAAACACTTTTTGAAGGGATTAAATTAAGCTACTTTAAAAGCGAATCCTCATTCAAAGAACTTTCCATGGGCATGTCCTCAGATTATAAAGTGGCAATCGAACAAGGCTCCACTTTAGTGCGGATTGGAAGCGACCTATTTGGAGAGCGGGTAACCAAACATCTTAAAAATCAGGAGGATCAACTATGAATGTGAATATACGCTATGCGGTAAAAATGGATTGCGAAAGAATGCTGGAGCTGATACATGAACTGGCCTTTTATGAGCGGGCACCTGAAGAGGTGACGGTTACTTTAGAGGAGTTTGTTGATGCGGGTTTTGGAGATCGACCGGTTTGGAAAGCTTTCGTTGCAGAGAAGGATGGAATCATTGTGGGTTTTGCATTGTACTACATCCGCTACTCCACCTGGAAAGGCTGTCGGTTATACCTGGAGGATTTCATCGTCACAGAGCAGATGCGTGGAGAGGGAGTTGGCAAACTGCTTTTTGAAAAAATCCTGAAAGAAGCCAAAGACAACAATTATAAGGGGGTGGTGTGGCAGGTGCTGGACTGGAACAAGCCTGCTATCAACTTTTACAATAAATATGTGGCAAATTTAGAGGGGGGCTGGTTGAACGCCTCACTTTCTCATGAACAAATACAGTTGTATTGATTGATATGAAGAACATTCTTTTATTCCTAATGGTTTTGGGAATTGCAGCTTGTCAAAACCACACCGAAAAATCAGATTCAAATCAGCAGAAAGTGTATAAAAGAGACACGCTTTCCTATGAGATGAAAACTTTCGAACTCAGATCAAAGGACTGTAAAAAACTTCCGGATAGTCTTTGCAAGGCTTACGTGAAAGCGATTTATCCGGTTTTTGATTCCTCGGCCACTAAGCTGAACCAATGGGTTGATACGTTGGTTGCAGGACACCCACTCAGCGTGGATACGCTTAAATCTGACTTGAAAACCATGGCTGCAAATTTCCTGAAGGAATATTCGGATTTTAAGAAAGGGTATCCCGATGTCCCAGCTGGTTATGAATGGGATCAGGAATTAAAAATTGCCCGTCAGGACACCAATATCATCAGCTTTGCGCACAGAAATTATATTTATACCGCAGGTGCGCACGGCCTGGAGAATGTGCTGTACTATAACTGGGATCTTCACAAGAAGGAGATCCTTAAATTAAAAGATCTTTTAAACAATGGCTATGAGAAACCCCTGACTGCCATTGCCGAACAAATCTTCAGGCAGCAGGAGGGGGTCACTCCAAATGAACCGTTGACCTCTTATTTCTTCAAAGATGCGGAGTTCTCCCTGAATGACAACTTCCTCATCACCTCCAAAGGCTTGCAATTTCTGTATAATCCATACGAAATTAAAGCTTATGCTGCAGGTAAAACCATTTTGGTGGTCCCTTATGATCGCATTGAAGATTTAATTGGTACGGATAGCTATTTATCTCCATACAAATACAAAGCTTTAAAATAATGCAGGTACATAAATTTGGCGGTGCATCAGTCAAGGTTGCTGAGGGAATAAAGAATTTGGCGGAGATTGTGAAAAACCAAGGGCATGAAAAATTGCTGCTGGTGATCTCTGCAATGGGTAAAACCACCAACGCACTGGAAAAGCTCACCAAAAGTTATGTCAACCAGCAGGATGATGTGCATGAGCTATTTGATGAAGTGAAAAGCTATCATTTCCAGATCATCAGCGAACTATTTGAAGACGAAAATCATGCTATTTTCAATGAAATCAGCAATACTTTCGTGGAGATAGACTGGATCATTGAAGATGAACCTGTTGATGGATATGATTTTATTTATGACCAAATTGTGTCCATGGGAGAAATCGTTTCCACTCGGATAGTGAGTCATTATTTAAACCATGTCGGAATTAAAAATATCTGGCTGGACGCACGTTCCTACATTCAAACCAATAATACTTATCGGGAAGCTAAAATCGACTGGTTGAAAACAGAACATCTGGTGCAGAAGAGTTTGCCACAATTATTAGAAAGTCAGGTGGGCATTACTCAGGGATTCATCGGCAATACTTCAGAGAATTTTACCACCACTTTGGGTCGTGAGGGTTCCGATTTTACAGCCGCTATCTTCGCCTCCTGTTTAAATGCAGAGTCGGTGACTGTTTGGAAAGATGTTCCGGGCATTCTGAATGCCGATCCAAAGCTATTTTCAGATTACACCAAATTTGATGAGCTCTCCTACGCAGAAGCCATCGAGATGGCCTATTACGGCGCAACGGTCATTCATCCAAAAACCATCAAACCCTTACAGAATAAGCATATTCCATTATATGTGAAGCCTTTCTCAAATCCAAAAGAAAAAGGGACTGTCATCAAAGAAGCTTTGGTGGAAATTGATACACCCATCATCATTGTAAAGAAAAACCAAGTGTTGGTGACGCTATCCACCAGGGATTTATCTTTCATCGCCGAGAATCATCTTAGGGATATTTTTAAGGCTTTCGCCGACGTGAACATCAAGGTAAACACCATGCAAATCTCTGCTTTAAGTTTCTCTGCTTGTTTTGATTTTAACCCGGAAAAATTTGAAGGATTTTTGAAGTACATGAAAACCGATTTCAAAATGAGGTTCAACAGCAGTTTAAAGCTACTTACCATTCGCCACGCCAATGAGGAGAGCATTAAAAAATACATTGATGGCGAGGTTTATCTCGAGCAACGCAGCCGTCAAACTGCTCAATTCGTTTTGAAAGATGAATAATTTCATCAATCCATTGATTTTAAGGGAGGAAATCCAGGATTTCATTCAAAACAACTCAAAAACAGATGTACAAAAGCTGGTGTTGAAAGGCTCCCCATTCCCTGGTGTGAGCGTTCAAGAGTTGGCCACGCAAATTGAGGGCAGAAACAAAACGGCAAAGAAACTTCCCAGCTGGCAAAAAAAAGGTATCCTCTTTCCTGCTCAACTCAATCTGGAACAATCCTCTTCGGAAATCACGGCCAGATACAAAGCCAGCTTAATGGTCAGAGGAGAGCTGATTGACCTTACCGGGGGGTTCGGGGTGGATGATTTTTACTTCTCGCAAAAAGCGAATCAGGTTTTTCATTGCGAGCAGAATGCCCCGCTCTCTGCATTGGTAAAACACAATGCGGAGATTTTGGGCTTGAAGAACATGCAATTCATCATTGGTGACAGCCATGACTTTTTACATCAGACAGATAAAGTGGATGCCATTTACGTGGATCCATCAAGGAGAGCGGATAGCGGCAGAGTTTTTTTACTGCAGGATAGTGAGCCTGACGTGGTTTCCAATCAATCTTTTTATCTGGAGAAAGCAGATACCGTTTTCATTAAGGCTGCCCCAATGCTCGATATCAGTGCTGCCCTAAATGATTTGAGGCAGGTCTCGGAAGTTCATATCGTCAGTTTAAATAATGAATGTAAAGAACTGCTGTTCGTGCTGGAAAAGAATGTCAGCAAAGAACCCGAGATTTTCTGTGTGTTATTAAAACAAGAAACCAGCAACGTCATCATTTTCAGCTATGAAGAAGAGCGAAACTTGAAAATTGGCTGCTCCTCCTTGCAAAACTATTTGTATGAGCCGGATGCTGCCATTCTGAAAGGGGGATTCTTCAAATCCATCACTCAAAAATTTGGAGTGGAAAAAATTCATCAGCACAGCCATTTGTACACTTCTGCAACACTGGTAAAGAATTTCCCGGGCAAAAGCTTTGAAATCATTGAAGTGATTCCTTTTAACGATTTCAGCAAATCGAAAATACTTCCAAAAGCCAATGTGGTGACCAGGAATTTCCACCTAAAGCCAGAGGAGATCAAAAAGAAATTTGAAATAAAGGACGGTGGAATGCATTTTCTTTTCTTCAGTACAGACAGCACCGGGGAAAAAACAGTCATTAAAGCATTAAGAGTGTGAAAAAAACCTGCCATAAAAAACAGGTTTTTGATTTTTCAGACTTTTACCACGTTCACTGCCTGCGGACCCTTCTTCCCTTCTTCCACTTCAAACTCAACATCGTCATTGTCTTTAATGGCGCTCACGCCGCCTTTAACATCTTTAAAGTGAACAAAAATATCTTTCCCTTCATAAATGATGAATCCAAAACCTTTTTGTGCATTAAACCATTTTACTTTACCAGTTTTCATAAAATCATTGATTATTATAGTATAAAATTAAAAAATAAAACCAATCACTGTAAAGCCAGGCATTTGAATCTTATTTCATTATTACATCAAATATAAAAAGAATTCCACTTCTACCGTAGATTACCTTATTTATTCGGTTGTGGCGTTGTTCTCAAATAGGGTTTGATCACCTTGTGCCCTTTTGGGAATTTAGCGGGAATATCCGCTGTTTTGATCGCTGGAGAAACCACTACATCCTCTCCGTCCTTCCAGTCTGCCGGAGTGGCCACGCTATAATAAGCGGTCAGTTGTAAGGAATCGATCACACGAAGGATCTCTTGAAAGTTTCTTCCGGTGGAAGCCGGATAAGTAATGATCAATTTCACAGTTTTATCCGGAGCGATGACGAACAGGGAACGAACGGTCAGTGTCGCCGATGCGTTCGGATGCAACATGCCATAAGATTCAGCAATGCTTTTGTCTTCATCAGCGATGATGGGGAAATTCACCTCCACACCCTGGGTTTCATTGATGTCGTTGATCCAGCCTTGATGTGACTCCACAGAATCCACACTCAAAGCCATCACTTTCACATTGCGTTTATCAAACTCATCTTTAAGGGATGCCGTTCTTCCCAGTTCGGTGGTGCAAACCGGTGTATAATCTGCCGGGTGGGAAAATAAAACACCCCAGCTATCTCCTAAATATTCATAAAAATCAATCTCCCCTACAGACGTCTTTGCCTGAAAATTGGGAGCAATATCTCCTAATCTTAACATAATTAAACGGTTTTAAATTTATCCTACCAAATTAGTAGTGTTTTATTTAGAAAGCAAATATTAATCCATTAATTAAATAGTGATGACAAACCTATTCCGGTTCATAAATATGTCTTAAGCCTGTTCTTCATTCGCCCGTTTATCCTTCAGTCGTTTGGGATCTTTCCAACCTTCGTTCCACATCCATGCTAGTGTTAAGTTAAAAGTAGAAAGTTAAAAGTGAAAATTAAAAATTAAAAATTAAAAAGACTTATATCATTGATAATAAGTAATTTAAAAAGATTATTTTTCGTTGTTTTATGATTAACATTACACTAGCTGCCCATTCAAACTACGAAACTCATCAGCTGCCGATTTTTCAATATTTTTCAATATTTAATGTGCTTTTATTGGAGAAATCACATAGGATTGTTTTTTTCGTTCCGCTGTTTTTTATGAAAAAAAATGAAGATTTATGAATAACTTACCTTGAACGGTGTAGGGCGAATCAAAATCACCTGTGGAAAACCGTTAAAATGTTAACAATTAAATAATCAGAATTTCATAAAACAATGGATTACAATCACTTATTTTTATAGACCTCAATGAAACAGGGTCAATAAAACTTAAATCAAATTTATGACCTGGAAAAAATTCAGCGGCGAACATCTCCAATCGTCCATCATCGAAGAAGTGGAACAAGCTATTGAAAGAGAGTACAAATTGGGCAACAAGCTGAAAGTTTGTATCGGTACAGATTCTCAGGTGAAAGGTGCCATCACTGATTTCGCCACAGTGATTGTTTTCCTTAGAGAACAAAAAGGAGGCTTCATGTTCATCCATCAGGAACGTACTTCGCAAAAGATGAGCATCAAGGAGAGAATGCTGTCCGAAGTTCAAAAATCCATCGAATGCGCCTATTCTTTGTGTGACTTGCTGGATTTGTACGAAGTTGACCTGGAGGTGCATGCAGACATCAACACCAATCCTAACTTCAAATCCAATGCTGCCCTGCATGAAGCGATGGGTTATATCCTAAGCATGGGCTTTGTGTTTAAAGCCAAACCCGAAGCCTTCGCCAGTTCCTATTGTGCGAACAAGATGGTTCAATAAAAAAGCCTGTATCCATTAAGATCCAGGCTTTTTTAATGACCTCTAAAGGATGATTAAATCTCTACAAATTGCTGTGGGCTGAGTAAAGTGCCTTGAGTGTATTTCTCTGCATGCTGAGATTCGTCCAGTCCCATTTCCTCATCTTCAGAACTCACACGGATAGGCTCTATCAGGTTCACCAGCTTAAAGATGATGAAGGAAACGGTGAAACTATAAACCACTGTGATCACCAGCGTTTTCATCTGCACCAAAAAGAAGGCCACGTTTCCAAAGAACAAGCCATCATTTCCCGCAGGATTGATCATTTTGGAGGCGAATATCCCAGTCATCACCACGCCCACCATTCCACCTATACCATGACAAGGAAAAACATCTAAGGTATCATCCAAACTTGATCTGGATTTAAAATAAACCGCGATATTAGAGATGAGCGCTGCAAACACTCCAATGAAGATGCTGTGTGGAATGCTCACAAAACCAGCTGCAGGTGTGATGGACACCAGGCCAACCACCGCACCGATACAAAACCCCAAAACAGAAGGTTTTTTACCTCGCACCACATCAAAGAACATCCAGGACAATCCGGCTGCAGCTGCGGCAGTGTTGGTAGTCGCAAAAGCAGACACGGCTAAACCGTTAGCTGCCAGGGCAGATCCGGCATTGAAACCAAACCATCCAAACCACAACAAACCTGTACCTATCAACACATAGGGAATATTTGCCGGTGGGATTTCTTTTTGCTCCAGATGCACCCTCCTTCTTTTTAGAACAAGTGCTCCGGCTAAAGCGGCACATCCAGCAGAGATATGGACCACCGTGCCCCCGGCGAAATCCAGCGCACCCATCTGGAATAAGAATCCATCAGGATGCCAGGTCCAGTGAGCTAAGGGCGCATAAACAAATATGCTGAACAGCAACGTGAATAAGATATAAGAGGTGAAACGAATGCGTTCGGCCACTGCACCCACCACCAACCCTGGGGTGATAACCGCAAACATGAGCTGAAAGAAAGCGAATAAAGACCTCGGGATAGTGGGCGCCAAAGGCCATGGTTCGGCGGAAGCGACATCCTTAAAGAATAAATGCGTGAACGGGTTGCCGATGAAACCATGAATGGATTCTCCGAAGCAAAGGCTATAACCCACAATGATCCATAACACCCCCACCACTCCGGCGGCCACCACACTTTTAATCATGGTGGAAAGCACATTTTTGCGGTGTACCATTCCGCCGTAAAAAAAAGCCAGTCCGGGTGTCATGATGAAAACCAAAGCAGTTGCCACCAGGATCCACGTGATGTCAGCCTGGTTGTACTTGCTTTCGTCTACAAAATTAGGATGGACTTGCACTACTAAAGTGGAAAGTGCAATGACGACTAAAATACCGAAAGGTAAAAGTCTTTTAAATAATGATATTTTCATTTTTATCATTCTACAGTTTAGGTTGACACAATTATCTGCATTTTTTTTATAAAATTCAGATTTTTACTCAAAAAATTATGACTTATATAATGTTTTTTGCCTTAAAACTACAAAAACATTTAAATAAGAAGCTAAAGATGTATAATAATCCAGCTAAAAACTTTATTTCAAAAAAAATGTTTAAACATCAATGAAAACTTATACCCTGCATTTCTCTCAAAAGCTCCCTATCAGTTTGGAGGAAGCCTGGGATTTCTTCTCCTCACCATTGAATTTATCCAGACTCACTCCGAAAACCATGAACTTCATCATCACTTCTGATTATTCTTCAAAAACCAAAATGTATGAAGGCATGATCATCAATTATAAGGTCTCTCCTTTGTTAGGAATCAGAATGGATTGGATGACCGAGATCACTGCCGTGAAGGAGGGGGAGTATTTCATTGATGAGCAACGTTTCGGTCCTTTTAAATTCTGGCACCACGAACATCATTTCGAAAAACTTGAAGGTGGAGTGCTGATGACCGATAAATTGATGTATGGTATTCCTTATGGATTCATTGGCACCATAGCGAATGCATTGGTGGTTGGAAAGCAGACTAAAGAAATTTTCGATTATAGGGAGAAAGTAGTGGAGGAAATGTTTGGAGTTTATAAGTAGTATGTTTTAAGTGATGGGTTTTAAGTTTTAAGTGATGGGTTTTAAGTCTTAAGTGATAGGTTTTAAGTTTTAAGTGATAGGTTTTAATGCGAATCAAGAGTTGAAAACACAGGGTTAAACATTCAAAATAACAGCTGATTGTTAGTAAAAACAACAATATAAATTTGAATAAAGCACTGAAAATCAGTATCTTAAAGAAGATTACCACATCGAACTTTAAGAATGATCCCCAAGGCAAAAGCCCTCAAATTAATCGCTATACACCTGTATATATGCCAGTTACATGACAATGAACTTAAACACTTATCTCAAAGATACAGCAATAATGATCAACCCGAGTTTACTGACCAGGAAATTATGGCCATTTACATTTATGCAATGCAACAGGAACAACGGTTCCGTATTTCACAAATCCATGCCTTTGCCAATGGTTACCTGCGTTCCTGGTTTCCTGCCCTGCCTTCATACCAGGCCTTCAACAATCGCTTAAACCGATTAAGTGAACCTTTAAAGGCACTAACTGTCCATCTCATTACAGATTTAAAACCACAGGACTGTTCACAAAACACCAGCCTGTTGGATTCTATGCCCATTATTACCTGTTCGGGCAAACGTGCCGGAAAAGTAGCCCTGGAAATTACTGACAAGGGCTACTGCTCTACGAAATCCTTGTATTACTACGGGTTGAAATTGCATGTGCTTGCTTTTCAGCGCCCCAAACAGGTACCTTTTCCTGAACATATTGTACTCTCAACAGCTTCTGAAAATGATCTGACTGTATTTAAACACAACTGGGGTGAAATAACAGACCGTGATTTCTACGGCGATAAGGTATATCATCATACCGACTATTTTGAAGAACTGGCCTTAAACAACAGATCATCCATGTTTACTCCGGTTAAAGGGGTTAAAGGCATGCCAGAGATAAGCCAAATGCAGAACAAGGCCGCTGATGATTTATACTCTACAGCAGTTTCTAAGGTCAGGCAACCTATTGAATCGCTTTTCAATTGGCTTATTGAGAAAACAGATATTCAAAGAGCATCAAGGGTAAGGTCTGCTAAAGGATTGCTTGTGCATGTATTTGGCAGAATGGCCGCTGCTTTCTTTTATCTAATATTTAACTCTTGATTCGCATTTTTAAGTGATAGGTATAAAAAGTTCAACTTTAAACTTAGAACTTACAACTTACAACTTTACCCCCCTGCACCACTCCCCTCCTTTCAATCTCATCATCAATGAACGTTTGGATTTCTGATTTCCTCAGTCCCCATTTTGGAGCGATGAGCATATCCAGATCGGAAATACCAAATAAGCGTTGGATGACTACATCTGGCCTTAATTGGGGCAAAAGCTCGCATAAGAAATCGGCATATTCCTGTAAAGAAAAAAGCTTAAAAGGTTCTTTTTTGTATTTCACACCCATGATGGACCCCTCCACAATGTGTAAATGATGGAACTTCACAAAGTTTATTTTTTTAAACCGGTTGATTTCATCAGCGTAAGCCAGCATCATCTCTTTGGTTTCTCCCGGCAGACCGAAAATGGTGTGCACACAGACATCCAATTTGGAGTGCTCCAGCAAACCCATCGCATGTATGAATTCATCATGCGAACAACCGCGGTTGATTTGTGACAGTGTGGAGTTATAAATAGACTCCATGCCCATCTCTAAATCCACATCCACCCTATCCGTGTAGCTTTCCAATAAGGCGATCTTCTCGGCATCGATACAATCTGGCCGTGTGCCTACGGAAAGACCAACCACATCCGTCATATCCACACTCAAAGCCTCGTCATACATCATCTTTAAATAATGCGCTGGTGCATAGGTGTTGGTGTTGGGCTGAAAATAGATGATGAACTTCTCCGCTTTATAATGCTTCCTGGCCCGTTCCATCCCAAATTCAATCTGCTCCCTCATGGATTCCATGGTACGGGAAGTGGGTGTGAAAGAATCCACATTGCAATAGGTGCAACCGCCATAACCTTTAGATCCATCCCGGTTTGGGCAGGTAAAGCCGCCATCCACGATCACTTTATAAACCCGCTTTACCTTGTATTTATTTTTAAGGTGTGCGCTGTAATAATTATAATTCTTTTCTCCAAAGGCTAACGTCTTTTCCAAACTCAAATGATATTTTTGCAAAGGTACGAATTGAAAATCAATCTTAAATTGGGGATATGCTGAGGATCTATTATAAAAAAAACACACGCTTAGCCAAAGAATCAGAAGTGGATGCTTTAAGAGAGATTCCGATGGAGAGTTTGGTTTGGGTGGATTTGCAAAATCCAACGGTGGAGGAGAAGGTGACGGTGGAGACTTATTTCGACATCAAATATTCATCGGAGGAGGAATCTCAGGAGATAGAGAGTTCCTCCCGTTTCAGCGAGATGGATAAGGAGATCATCATCAACTCTAATTTCTTGTCGGTGAGCCAAAATGGATTTGAGTATAACCCCGTATCCATCATTTTAGAGAAAGGCATCCTGTTCACCTACCGGGATGATGACATCAAAACTTTTGGAGAGTCCGTGAAGAAGATCAAGGCCAATCCAACCCTGTACATCAACGGCTACCAGATCCTTTCCACCATTTTGGAGACCTGTATTGACCAGGATGCAGATTTGATAGAGCACATTGCCAGGGAGGTTGCCGACCTGAACAGAAACCTCACAGCCACCAACGAAAAAGTGGATGAAGAGGACCTTTTAAAAATCTCGTCGCTGCAAAATGACAATATGATGCTGCGGGAGAACATCATTGACAAGCAAAGAATGATCTCCGCCCTCATGAAATCCTCCACCTTTCCACAGGAATTCATGGGTGTTTTACGCATCATGATCAAGGATATCAGCTCGCTGTTGGAACATAATAAATTCGCTTTTGAGCGATTGGAATATCTTCAAGATACTTTCATGGGTTTGATCAACATTGAGCAAAATAGAATCATTAAGATTTTTACCGTGGCTACGGTAGCTTTTATGCCTCCAACTTTGATTGCCAGCATTTACGGTATGAATTTCAGGAGTATGCCCGAGCTGGATTGGGAACTGGGTTATGGAGCTGCAATCTTTCTGATGATATTATCTTCCTTAGGAACATTGCTATATTTTAAGAAGAAGCGGTGGCTGTAAAGGAGCATTAAGTATCGAGTAAGCAAGACCTTGTAATGAAGTCCTTCTTTCTTGATACCTGTGCTACTCCTGTCTTGCTATTCGCTGCTCACATCTTGCTATTCGCTACTCCTACAGATGGAAGGATTTATTTTTCTCTCTGTATATGAGGCCGCACAGGCTTATTGTTTTTAAGAGTTCTATAATTCGTAATAATCAACAAAAAGAATGGTTTTATATTAGTCTTCAAGTGACGGATAGCTGATAGCTGGTTAACAAATTATTTTTCATTTTAATAATGCGAAAAATCAATCTATGGTAATGGTTTAGATAGCTACGCTATTATTGAATTTTAATTCCTAGAATTACCTGTTGTTGCTGTTTAACAAGACTTTACAAGGCAAAAAAATGGGACAAATCAGATGTTTTCTGACTTGTCCCAAGAGGTGATCCCGCTGGGATTCACATTTAGTGTGAAAATCAACGTTTAAATAGTATCTGACATAGTGATTAAATTCGACTCACCCGAATCGCTCACCTTTTATTTGTCACCTTATAGCTGCAAATGCTATATCTAAATATAAGAGATATTTTGAAACTATAATAATATTATAGGAAGATTTAATAAATCGAAGAAAACGACTTTTAATTTCTTTGATCAAAATTATTTGGACCACTTAGGGAGGTTTTAAAGGAGCCTGGTCAGCAACGGTAACGCATATATTAACAATGGTTAAAAATTTCATAGAGACCATTTGTCCCAACCATTTGCCTTCTAAGCCGTGACCGTCTAAAATATATGTAGTCACTAGAAAAAATAATTTTTACAACCCTTTCTTCTTCAGTTCCTCTATCCTTTTAATGGTTTAATCTACCGGATTATAGCCTGATATCTTCTGCAAAGTTTTCTCGGACGATTGACCTATTAAAATATCAAATGTACCAGGCTCTAACCACCATTGATGGGTATCAGGATTAAAGTAAGAAAACGAGCTTTCATCAAGCTTAAAAGACACATTTTTTGATTTACCTGCTGCTAACTGGATACTCTGAAATCCTTTCAATTCTTTTGGTGGTCTTTGAAAAGAAGATTGCCGATCGTGAATATATAACTGAACTACCTCTATACCGGTTAGCTTTCCTGTATTTTTTATCGTCAGATTTATAGTGACATTTTTGCCATCTCTTTTTATAGTTGGCTTTCCGTAACTGTAAGTAGAATAACTCAAACCTTCCCCAAACGGAATCAGAGGTTTAATTTTCTTATTTTCGTACCAACGATACCCAACAAAAATACCTTCATTATGTTCTATAGTGATGTTTTTATCGGCCTTTTGACGAAAGGGTGCCGCTGGAGAGTCTTCATATTTTTTGGGGAAAGTTACCGGCATTCTTCCACCAAAATCACTATCTCCAGCTAATAATGAGGCCAGTGCATTTCCGTTTTCTATACCTGCATACCATGGCAAAACAAGGGCGGGTGCTTTATCAAACCATGGCATCGCAATAGGTGTTCCACCATATAGTACCACCACTGTGTTTGGATTGGCAGCTATTACACGTTCCACCAGTTTATCTTGATATTCTTGCAAACCCATGGTTAACCTGTCCATCCCCTCAGACTCTGTATTATGATCTAAACCAACCGCCAAAACAACTATTTCAGCTTTACGAGCCGCTTCTACAGATTTATCGAGAATGTTATTCAACTGCTTCTCAGAATCTGGAGTAATCCAGGCTAGCTGCACCGATCCATCACCACTGATTTTTGTTAGCTTAAGCTTTATTTGGTAAGCTTTACCGCCTTCTAAAACCATTGAGGATTCACGAGATCTTTGAATAAAATGTTTATTAGAAACCAACTTACCATCTAATTCAAGCGTTACTATTTGCGTCCCCTTTATTCTAAAAGTATAATCGCCAGATGCTGGCGGAACAAGGGTGCCGGTCCATTCGGCGGTAAAATTCTCTGAACTTAATTGGTTGCGATCTGGAGATGCCATTTCCCAATTAAAATTAATATTGGAGGTAATGTTGGTTACGGTATTCCGTTCATTTGTTATCGGATTTTTGCCTGTATACGTAGCTAAAAACCCGTCGGCTTTTTTCCCGTTTTTATCAACATGAAACACATAAGGCGCTGCAATATTTTGATATACTTCATTAATAGAAAATGGCACATTGGTAATCTTATTGCCAAATCTTTTTTCAAGACCTTTTAGCGCAGTTATATCATAGGGTACACCTAACACACCTGAACTCCCTCCAGATTCGTCGGAGAATTTTTTATCGGCCATAGGCCCTAATACTGCTATGCTGTTTATCTTGTTAGTGATGGGTAACAATCTATGGTTGTTTTTAACTAACACCATACTGGCTAATGCAGCTTCATACGCTAGCTGGTGGTGTTTATCGTAATCAACAATTACTTTTGGCTTTACGGGTGCCCCAGGTAGTTTGCCGGCAAAATACGCACCTCTTAAAACACGTCTTACTTTATCATCTAAAGCCAATAAATTTTCTGCGTTAGCTTCCGCAATTGGTTTGATGGTAGCAAGCGAAAATGGAGAAACAACTTTCCCTGGCATGGATAAATCCAAGCCCGCTTCAAACGCTCTCTTAGAAGTTTGTACGCCGTTCCAATCAGTGTACAAAAAACCTGGCCATCCCCATTCATTTTTTAATATGTTTATTAATTGAGCGTTATCAGAAGCGTGAGGGCCATTTACCCGATTGGCTCCAGTCATGATACTTAATACACCAGCATCACAAGCCGCTTTAAATGCGGGTAAATATATTTCATGCATCGCTCTTTCACTTACCACCGCGTTCACCTCATTTCTATTCTGCTCTTTATTGTTGGCCAAAAAGTGTTTAGCGGTATTTAAAGCTCCAGTTCGTTGTCCGCCGGTAATAAATGCACTAGTTACTTTGGCATTTAAAAATGGGTCCTCTGTATAATATTCGAAATTTCTCCCGTTCAACGGATCTCTGATGATATTGATTGAAGGGCCTTCTAAAACATCCCAACCGGCGGCCAATAATTCTGTAGAAATCGCCGCACCAATCTTTTCGACCAGTGCTGGTTTAAAACTTGCTGCCTGGGCAATCCCGGTAGGAAAAAGCGTACTTTTCTTACTCATCTGAAAGCCCCTTGGACCGTTGTAAAAAACCATAGCTCCAACTCCTAAACGCTTTACTGCCGCCGAACCTCTGCTGGGCGGTGCTTGCCCGTCAATATCACCTTGTAGCATGGTTATCTTTTCCTCCAGGGTCATTTGTTTAAGTACTTTATCCACGGCAACTTCCATAGCAGGGGTAAAAAATTCATCATACTTTGGTGTGGCATTATATACAGGCTTATTTACTACACTGTCTTTTATATTTTGTGCATTTGAGGCATAAGCAGAAAGCATGCATAAAGTGATAATAGCTACTAATTTCATATATATTGTTTTGTTCCTTTAGTAATTAATGTCAGAAATAGCCTAAACCGCTGTTTAGATTTCAGTATAACTGCTAAAATTTATTAAGCACTTTTTTTGATTATCAAAACCCAGAGTGATCACAGATGATTTCTAAATCTTATTTATCCTGATTATTAATATTTAATGATTGAGGTTATAAAAAGCTTTTCTCATTTTATCAACTTTGTCTATCATTAAATAAACATCATAGGTAAAAACCATTCCCGACGTAATGCTAAACCTACGCACCGGAGCAAAGTAAGAGCAAGCACTGCCCCATTCTCCAGATGTTAAATCTCCCGAATACCTATAAGTAGTCATTGCTGTGGTACCGGGAACAAAAACGCCTATCCCCCATTTTTGATCATCAACGTAAGCAGCCCAACTCTCCGTCATTTTTTGACGCTGATTTGGCCAACCCGGCACTACACTGGTTAAAGTGTCTTTTGTAAACGGATGGTTGCCTTTGTAAAAAACCAAATTAGGTAAAGCGTAATCTACAAACACAGCAGGTAATTCCTGATCTCTTACAGGGTGAACCATAGTTCCTTTGTAGCTGAAGGTGTAATTAATGTGTGCCATTTTACCATTTAAGGTAATATTCTCCTCCATTATGGCATCTTTGATATCTTCACCGGTTGCCCAATGTTTGGGTAATGATTTTATATACAGCGAGTTTTTAGTTACCTTTTTTTCTAACACTTTTGCAGGATTACTTCCTGATTCACTGGAACCTCCACCTTGCACCGGATTCCAATTCCAGGGCTTTGTGCCCCACAAACTGCCGTCTTTTGCCCCGTAGTAGGATTGTTGCACAAAACGTCCCTTATCCGCATGATTTAGTAGATTCCTTCTGGTTTTTGATTCAGCAAAATAGAAAACACTTCCGCCACCAGTAAGGTCAACCCCAATTCTTACTACACCATTGTCTAAATAAAGTGGCTCTTCAGCTTTTTCTTTAGCAGTAGGGGCTCTTAATCTGATGTTTTTGATGATAATAGATTGACCTTTCGCGATCTGAAAAGCTAATTGGAATTTCTTTGAGAATTTTTTCCATTCTAAACTCGACTTTAAATCAAAAGTTACCGTGTTGAAAGTATCAGCGGGTAATAAAGCATGACTTTTAACTACCTGGTTTGCATTAAACTCATTAAAAGAAAGACTTAAATCACTAACCCGAGCCGTGGTTTCATAGTCAAAACTCAAGTAATATAATTTGCGATAATCATTATCTGCATTGATATTAGCTAAAGAAACAGACACTTTCTTACCTGTTGCTGTTAGCATGTAACTGTCATCCTTATCTTTTTTATCTCCAGATTATGATAACTTTTAGCTGTATCTAAAGCTACTTTAATGCTGTTTTGAGCATAAGTATTAATAGAAAAAAAGGAAAAAATCAGAATCACTAATTGTTTCTTTTGAGCGATGTTTAACATAGCGTTCATTAAATTTTTTGGTGTATAATTAAGCTTAGGGAACTAAATTGCTTTCAATTTGAGAAATGTCATCTTTAAATTTTCCTTTATCATTTACTCAAAATTAATTGATATTTCCCTGATGATAATATCCTGTTTGACTTATCTGAATTTTGAGCGACAACTTTATCCAAAGCATCTTTAATGGTAATTTTTGTGTATTGACGAGGCAAATTAAGCGCTGCAGAAGTATTAACAGGAATACTCACATTCCAAATTAGTTTTTCCCCTTCTTTTTTCCAATCAGATACGATGTTACCATAAACAGAATCATAGTTAGCATTTGCCCAAAGCAATTGGTCGGTTAATTTAGGTTGTAGAATTATTTTTTTAAATCCTGATGCTTGCATATCTGGTTTTATACCTCCTATTCCGTCAAAAAAGTACGCATCGAAACCAGATTGAAATGGATGATTATGCGAGCGTCCTTCCAGCGTTTTTTCCATTTCCGGATCGGTATAAACTGGCAATATTTCCCAAAGTGTAGTTGCATCATAATGCTTCCACATCATCTCAAAGCTAAATTCTCCTTTTTTTGTTAAGATATTGAAAGCAGTTTGTTCATTACCATAATCACTTAATCCATTAAATAAATATTTCAAACCCAAGAATCCAGAATCCATAAATCCATCGAAATTTTCTTTACTCGATTTTGTCAGTGCATCGGCAACTTTATCTCCCGAATCATCAGGGAATAATTGATAAGTTAAAGCAAGCGCATCAGCTGTGTTACTGCCAAAAGAATTTGTATTTGGATTATAAAATTTATCAATAAAAGACTGCTTAATCAAAGCAGCAGAATCGCTAAATACTACGCTATCACTTTTAAAGTTTAGAATACCTGCAACGTTTTTCATAGTGGTTAAATCGTTATAGTAAAGTGCAGTTGAACTGATTTTTGGATCACAATCCATCTTATTATTTGTCCCCGGCGGACACCAGTCTCCTAAACCTCCGTAAATTACCCGGTCTTTAGCCAAAGTAGCGACGTAATTTACCCATTGTTTCATTTCGGTATATTCTTTTTCAAGCACCGTCTTATTTCCATAAAAAATGTATAAATCCCACGGAATCTGTACCAATGCAGACCCCCAATCTGGAGAAGCTACTGCAATTGCTCTTTTACCCGGCGAAACCATCATAGGGATACCCGGCTCTTTAAATCCTTTTCTATAAATTTTATTTTTTTCAACATGGAACTGTGTATTCATCCCTAAACGAGCTGACGAACGGATATCATCAACGTACTTTAACCAGAAGTTTTGACTACTGAAATTATACATGGTAGTAGGTGCTATTGCATGGGCATCCCCTAACCAACCGCATTTTTCGCGATGAGGACAGTCTGTAGGAATACTGTGTAAATTACTGGTTATTGTCCATTTGCTTAACCGATGAAGTTTGTTGATTTGCTCGTCAGAACAACTAAAATCTCCAGCTTCAGCAACAGACGAGTAAACAATAATACCGGTCAGTAGATCTTCCGTTGGTGCCGCAGTTAGCCCGCTTACCTCCACATATCTAAACCCATGGTAGGTAAAACGTGGCTCCCAAACCTCCAATCCTGTACCTTTTGCAATATATATTTCTGTCTGTTCTACATTAGTTGCATTGATACCGGTAGAAAAAAAGTTCAAAGTTCCATCTTTTAAAAGATCTTCTGCCATTACCATTTTTATTTCCGTTCCTTTTGGCGCAGTAACTTTTAATCGGTTCCAACCGGCAAAATTTTGCCCCATATCAAAAATATAAGTGCCACGGCTGGTTTTATAAAACCTCTTAGGCTTAATCTCTCCCATACGTTTGATAGGTTCCAGATCCTGAGGCTTCAACTGTGGAGGGAATTTCTTAGGGTTAAAAACTGGCTTCCAGTTCATCATTTTCAAGCCGGACTTACTCCAGCCTTTTATTTCTTTAGTTGCATCGTAAGTTTCTCCGGCGTACACATTATTACTCTGGATTGGACCATCTGTATATCTCCAGGTTTTATCGCTAATAATCTGCTGTTTGTTTTGGCCAATCTGCATATCTAATTGTGACCATAATAACGGTGGACCATAAGTACCTAAGGGTAAAAAAACCTGATCCTGATTATACCAGCCGTCTCCCAACATTACCCCAATCACGTTTTCTCCCTTTTTCAATAAAGTATCTATATCATAGGTGACATAAAAAGCATAATCTTCATAATTGGTTTGTCCGGGATCGAGTACATGATCACCTACTTTTTTACCGTTTACGTAAAGCTCGTAGTAACCCAATCCGGCTATATTTATAATGGCCTTTTCTGGTTTAGCAGATAAACTGAATGATTTTCTGAACAACGGAGCTGCCTGTCCTTTAACTTTGTTGCTAGTAATCCACTGTGCTTTCATTTCAGCTTCATCAATAATTCCAGTGATAAAATTAGAGGGCTTACTCCACTCAGTAACTTTACCAGACTTATCCCATACCCTTACTTTCCAAAAGTATTTAGTAGAGGAGCTTAATTTTTTCCCGTGATAAGCGATATTAATTTGTTGATCTGAGTTTGTTTTTTTGCTGTCCCACACATCGCCTGTTGAAGCTGAGCTACTTTTTAAACTGGAAGAAACTAAAATCTGATACGCTGTCTGGTACTGCCCATTTTCATTGGCAGTCATCTTCCATCCAAAAACAGGATTAGACAAAACACCTGCTGGGTTATCGAAATGGTTACAATTAAGGTTTGTTACAGACAAACTGGAAGTTGCCGATACATTGTCTGCTAATAAAAATATTATTGCAATTAAAGTAACGCAAAGAAAGACTGATTTTTTCATTCAATAAATTAAGTAAGAAGCTAAAACTTATCCTTTTTAAATTTTATATTATGGATTTGAATTTGTCTGAAATAAGAAATGATATTCACAAGTCAAAGAATAGTTGATAAGATAATATTTTTTAAAAAAAATGCCGTTTCTGCAAATGGCTATTCTAAGTCAGAAAATGATACACATTTATACTGCTTACTGAAAGAAGTAATAGATGGCAATTGATCGTCTTTTTTAAAATTGCCTTTCTCTATTTCCATAACAATAGGATTGACAACCTGAATAAATCTTGTTGTGGTTTGATTCTGAACAATGTCTAAACAATTCATGTTTTTAATTAGGCCTTTAGCTATAAGTATTTTTATTCTATATTTTCTATATTCTACTCTACCGTTTATTTCTTCACAACAGTATTAAATTAAATCTAACCTCAAATGACAATACCTTGAACTCTTGATCCGGTATTAATAACAAAATTTTTCTGAAAAATGTCCTATAAGATTAGTTTTCTTTCTTTTCAATTATCGATCCCGTTATCTAATTATTTTAACCCCCTTTGGAGCATCAATTTCCGATTCAATTTTGCCATTCGCCAACTTGGTATGTTTCACTTTCAAAATGCCATAAGGAGTTGGGAAAGTGCCTTCCGCATATTTCAGATCACCTAAATGGGGTTCAATTTTAATTTCTTCACAACCGGGAACCATTACCTTTATTCCTAGAACATGCTCCGTTAACCAGGGCGTGGGACCCGCTGCCCAGCCATGACATAAACTCAGGCGAAAGCCTACATAACAATAGGCACCGTATGAAGAATGGATGTCTTTTTTTCCTTCAGGTACAAGCTGATCAATCCGACCGGCATCTTTCAACCAATCCATATTAAAATCTTCCCAAAACGTGGTAGCTCCCAGGTTAATCATGGCTCCCCAATATTTGCGAATGGCATCTAAAGAGCCCTGATAATCGCCGGCTTTTGCTTTTGCCTGCAACATGTAATAGCCATAAAATGTAGAGAAATCTTTCACTCCTCCCACAGCAATTACTTCTTTATCTGCTTGTTGGGCAGGCATTAATCCAGAAATGGCTAACAGCGCAGCAGCCTGTTTAGACTGGCCTGCTGCGGGAACATTCTTTTTCAATCGATTTATTGCCTCATCGCATTTTTTTGCTGTTTCCTGATCTTTCAAAATCAAACTTAATTCTTTTCCGGCATCTAAAGTCATCACCAATAATGCCTGTAAGCCAGCATGAATGGCTTTGGGATCTTCTGATGAGGGCCAATCTAAAAATCTGCCTCCATTTAATTTTTCGCTATTATTTTTATCGATTTTGGACATCAAAAGATTAAGCAATCCCTTGAGGTAACTTTTCTGCTCTTCAAGGTAAGCCAGGTCTCCGTTGTGCATATACCAATCACGCTGAATGATTACCCACCACATAGAATAGGAAACCATTCCATTCATATAATTAGGTAAAGGAGTGATGTCTCGGGCAAGATCCAAACTTTTAGGAACTACCGGATTATCACCAAAAACAGCGGCTATAGTAGAGGTTTCAGGATGCATGTCTCCCAGCCACACCAAACGATCCCGTTTTATACCGTCCCACAAATAATCCTGCATATTTAAATGAACGGTATAAGCACCAGTTAACCAGATTTTATTCAATAAACTATCGCTGGAATGAAAAGAACCGAGATAAGGAATATCTCTGAAATTAAAAATCGCCCTTACTTCTTTCAATTGCAATTCGGTATTATCATCCACCAAATCTACCCGCACAAACCTGAAACCGGTGTTTCCTACTTCTAGTTTCCCCAGCCATGGAACCTCCACAATCATATCACGCATGGCATGGTCATTCGTAGCATTGTGTACCGGCTCTACATCACTCATCGCTTCTGATGCGGATTCTCCAAAACGCAAACGCAACCTTACTGGTTTGTGACTTGGATACATGCCCGTGATGATTTGCAAACCGCCCTGCAATTCCTTTCCAAAATCTAATAACAAAGCCGGATGAAGATCTTTAGTGCTCTTGAGAATACACATATTACTATTGGATAAATCGGCCTGGCCGTTTCCCACAAGCATGAGTCGCTTTTCATTTACAATATTGGTATCGGCATCAACCGTTTTCCATAGTATTTTTTCAGGAGAAAGATACCTCCGGGTAGTTTGGGTTGTGGCTGCCTCTTTTGCCCTTTCGGCAGAGAAAACAGGCGGAAGCTGTGCTGAAGCCCCTTTAATGATGATTAAAAGTACTATGATAATACTTGTGACATGTTTTTTCATCGTAAAGCCTTATTTTAATTATAAAAATGGTTTGTTTAAATATTGATTATTACCTGGTACTATATAAATAATTCTCTCTTCGCGAAGGAGCATGATCTCCATCAGAAAAGAAAGTACTTAATTTATTTGTTGCTGTTGCATTATCTGCAATATGAAATTCAAAATCAACCAGATGTTTAGGCTGCAAAATACTCCTTGGAACGCTCAACATCAGCTGATTATTCTTAATCTGCATAGCTACTTTTTTAAAATGGATCATCTTTCCTTGCTTATTGAGAGTTGCAATGGTGGTGGTAGAAGTGTTTTTAACCCGACCGTTGATTATGAAATCGTATCCTTGCCAGCCTGTGCTTTTATTTCTGTCTGCATCCACGAAAATCTGCATCCAATTCTCATTCTTAAAAGAGCTAAGCTTATTTTGTGTAACTACATAAAAATAGATGTTCTGCTCATCGTTAGTTACCTCCACTTTAGCAATATCGTTTCTGCCGCTGGCGTTAATGTATGGACCAGCTTGAAAATTTCCTTCAGCATTTCTTGGAGCGATGTCTCCAGTATGATCTAAATAGGTTGCCAGCGAATCATCCCATTGCTTAAAATCACCTTCAATTTTTATTGTTTTTGCTATAGCCTTTTCCGGCCGCTGTACTCCTTTATACTTCCGGATGTTGGCCATCAATTGATAATAGTAATTATCGTTATGTCCACCATTCATGGGTTCTATATCTCTACTATATTCCTGGTTATATTGATCAATAAAATAAGTATCTCCTTCTTTTAAAGTTTTGCCAACCTTACCCAATTTGGCACCAGGATAGAAATCCCAAACTTTTAACTCTTTTTCTACGTCTTTTTTCATGATTTGCTTTCCAGCTGTCCACTCATTCCAACCAGTTACAAAAACAAATTCCGGATCAACTGCTAATGCTCTTTTCCATTGTTCTTCAAAAAATAATCCTTTTCCGGTAAGCGGGGTTAAGTCATATTTATCAGTTTCTGGCTGTTTTCCGTTATGATAACTGCGACCGATATTTGAAAGCGGATGTTCCGCTACTGCAACTGGCACATACTCTGCCTGGGCTTTAGAGGTATGCCAGCCAATATGTTGCGGATAATGGTCTATCCAGGGCCACATATCTTTTCCATCGTTTTTATACCAGGGTAATGTGGTCCATGCCCAGCTGTTACGAATACTAAAAAAGTTTTTGATTTTTGATGGAAAAACCACTTCATTCATAGGTTTTATACCTGCCCATTGTCCAAAAAGCAATAAAGGTTTCCCTTTCCATCTAAACCATAAATCGGCATATAATCCTTTAGCGTATATCTGATCCCAAATTTGATAAACAGATTTTTCACTTGCCAGAAAAGCGATTGCTGGTGTGCGCTCCCCTTCTGATCGCATTTGCCTGAAAACTTCGAAAATAGTTTTAGTGACTTCCGGATAGGTTACATTATTGGTACAATCAAAAATAATCACATCCACGCCAGCATCCGCCAGCATTTGTGCATGTTTTCTAATCACCCATTTATCTGTAGATAAATAGTAGCCAAACGCTGGTTCTCCCCAATAATGAGTTCCGCTTCCCCATTGAGGGTTTTCTGGATTTTTCGCTACAATTTTACTAACATCAGAAGGGCCGGGTTTGCCAGCATTGTTATGTGTGAGAAAATAAAATATCCCTACATGGCGATCCTTTTTTAAAGGGCCAACTTCATTAAAATCAGGCAATTTTCTCCCCAATGCATCAGTAGCCTGCCAGGTATCACTTTTTAAATTTCGATAAGATTTCTCTCTGTTGGCTGAATCTATTTCACCCTCAAAATTCACCTCCGACCAATTGTCTATTCCTATGATTTTCTTCGCAAATTTAAAAGCAGTATCTTCCCGGTTAGTACCCATATCCCGAAATACATACCATATAGGTTTTTTCCCTCCCGGAGATTGTTCGTCATCAGGAAATCGGCGTAAGCCAATACGCAAACCACCTTCACCCCTGTTATCCATCCAATTATGGTATTGAAAGCCTTCAATATTCTCTAAATTCTTTATTTTTTTCCAGGCATAAGCCATTCCAGCGGCCTGTTCTTTTAAACTTTTCTCAGTATAATCCATCGAGTTGGTGCCCTGCTCAGAAAGCCAAATCGTCCGTTTGGTTTTTCCCAGATAAAAAGTTTCCGGCTGGTTTACCCAGGCATTCAGTACCTCTATATTTTTATAGGTTATTAATGGCGTATTGAAAGTAAAATCCACGCGTTGATCTAACCAGCTCTTCGGCTCAAACAAAGATTCGGGATAAGGGTGTTGTGCAATAGCCCATTCAAAATCACCTTCGGCTTTGCAGTAACGTAATAAAATTTCTAATAATTCTTTTGGATGATAATAATGGCGATCGGCAGTCCAGGTCCAATAGTGAGTTAAAGAGATAAAAACCTTGGTATGCTCATTATATTTTCTGGCGATATTGTAAACAGTACGCATAGATTTCACGTAATCATCCATAAATAATAATGGAGGTTTTTCACCCATATTTGTCCAAACCCAACCTGCATCTACTTCGTTGTGAATAATCCAGTGATGGATGCGGCCATACTTTTCATCAGGCCTGCTGTAGCGTTGCGCCAGAAAATCCATAATAGCGGCATAATATTGTAATCCCTGAAAAGAAGTAACATTGGCCATGCTGTAAATGCCGGCCGGGTCGCAATCCGGGTGTTCGAAAATTTTGCCTATTTCTTTATCTTTCAGATCAGATGCTTTATTAATCAGGATAATTGCTGATACAATTATTTTCTTTTTGGCGGTAAGCTGAAGTGTTTTATCTAAATCTTCTACCGCCTTTGCGTCTGCATAAAAAGTTTTGCCATTATATTTAAAAGGCATGGTATTCTCCGAGGGTTTAGAGTGGATAAATTTGGTAACCCAGATGTTTACCGTAACACTCGAAATATTTAAAGAATCCAGATCAGTAACCGGCGCTTTTCCTCCAACATGAAAGCCGCCTAATCCCTTTTTATTCCAGGGTTTTTCATCAGGTAAATGATAAAGAGGTTTGATGTCATCCGGATAACGGGCATGAGAAAGCAATATAAAATGATCACCTTTTTTTTGTACAACAGCCCACTTAGACAATAAACGATCGTATTGTTGATTATCCCGAATCACAAAACGGTCTGTTTTCAAATTGAAATTTTCACCATTAGCAGGAAGTTGATAAAGGTTATCAAAAGAGTCTAATTCAGTAATATCTTCATATAAAGGAATTTCTGCTAACCAGGTTTTTTCCTTTGCAGCTACAGAATTCCCCCGAATTTCAATCTGATCGGTATCTACACTCACATGAGTAATAGAACAGGGATATTTAGTATTTAAATAGTTATTTAAATGCTGAGTAAGTGCGAGGTCTCTAACTTTGTTTTTATTACGGTTAGCAGCCACCTGCATTTCTCTAACAGTAGGCTTGCGAAAGCGGATATTGCGAATCTGCATTTTATAATTTGGAGCGCTTCCAAAATCCAATCGGAGAAAATCTCCCTTTTTTCCCCAAACAGACAAATAATCCTTTACATCAATTGAAAAGGTTTTCCATCCTTCGGCTACTCCCAATTCTGTATGAATACTTCTATCTTCATCCACCGGAGGTGAAAAAAATATTTGAAGATGATCTAACCAGGTTGGACAAAAATATTCGAAAGAAAGCATAAAATGATCTTCAGGGATTTGTTGCTTTAACTTTGCTGTAAAAAGATAAGGATCACTCCCTGTAGTCTCTATCTGATATTCGCCTGGTTTCTGTTGATTAAGAGAGATATCATGCAAATTTTTACCCGAAATGGTTAATGGGATTTCTGAAAAACTCCCTTCAATATTTTGAGCCAATACCCCCTGAAAGCTGATCAGAAAAATAGCTGTAACTATATATTTTAAATTTACCATAAGTGCTGTAACATGATAATTTAAGAGTGTTGTTCTTCTCATTCTGCCTTAGGCATAGAAAAATTTAAGATACAATAGCTTATCAAAAACTTTTTTATCCGCTACACCCTACTCATTTATTCTTATGTTAAGGATTATAATTAACTGTTTCTAGAACCACCGGCCCCATTAAACCCGAAGTTTGTAAGGGATCTCCTTTTTTATAAGGGTTAAAAGTTAACCAGGTTTTTCTTTTTGCCTCCGGCAGATTAAGGTCTCCAATAATCCTGTTCATCCAGTTATTGGTTACGCTAATTTCGAGCGTGTTTTCTCCACCTTTTAGGGCTTTGGTAATGTCTACACGATAAGGATAGGTCCAAACACCGCCCACTTCAACACCATTTACTTTCACCTTAGCGACTGCTATGATTTTGCCGAGATCTAAAAATACTTTCTGATGATTCTGTATGCTGGAAACTCTAAAACTGTTATGATAGGTTGCCGTTCCAGAATAATATTTGATATTCTCTTCCGGGCGTTTTGTCCAATCGGTAAGTTTATCGAAAGTTACCGGTTTCTGAGGCCCCCATTTTGGGTCGAAATTAACTTGCCATGGACCAGATATGGGTTGGATACTTGAAGGATCAGGGAAATTAGCCAATATGTTTTCTGTTTCCGGATTACCGTTTGCAGATTTTCTGAAGATGATAAATGCGCTTTCCAAAGATGCTAATTTTAGCGGAACCGTAGTTACCATATCACTGATATGGTAAGCGGGCAAATCTCTTATGGTGCCGTTTATGGCATTCCATAACTCAGGAATTTTACCTGTCACCCGAAACTGAGGATTGAAACTGATTGTTTTGTCACTTTGGTTGGAGACGAAATAAATATCGCCCTGCGGCAAAGTTCTATGAATAAACAATGTAGAATCGGCTTTCCCTGCGTTATAATCTGGGGCAACCTTAATCAGGTTCAAAGCTTCCTGCATATCCATTCCATCTATCACCATTCCCTTTCCATAATGGTTAACCTTTATGGTTGTTCCATTTATATTTCCCCAAAGTTCTGCAGCCAAATCCTTTATTTCGCTATCAGCCTGAGGGAAGTTTTCCAAACTGGGTGAGCGATCTGGCTTTGGCCCTAAAACCACGGCACCCTCGTTTACCAGTTGCTCTATTTTTTTCAGCACCTCCGGACGCATTGTTTTCATTTTGGGCAAAACCAGAATGCCATAATTCATTCCATCAGGAAGTGTTAATCTTCCATTTTTTACCTGCATCCTATTTTCAATCACTTCTGCATTCATGTAATCAAAAGAATATCCTTTTGGAAGTGCGGGATCTTGTGTGCCTGTCATTTTAGGCGCATCTTCTCCAATAAAGTAAGCCACGTCTGCTACATACTTTCCTTGTTGCAACATCAAATTGGTTCTTTTGATGTATTGAAGAAACATGTCCATATCATAAAACCAGGTGTTTTTACGATTAAACTCATTTCCAAAAGGAGCATTCACACCCGGAAATTTATCCTCGTAAGGCTGCTCTATAAATAAATGCAATAATGTATTATTAATCCCTTCGGTAAAAAAACGATCTCCACGTTGTTTCATCATTTCCGGATAACGGGCAAAAGTTTTTCCTCCGGCAGTAAAAGATTCGGCAGAAACTTTTGTCTTTCCGTAAATATGCGCAGCTGATGATGCGGCTCTATTCTCGATATTTCCTAAATCTCCCTCGCTCCAAAATTCTCCGCCAATTTCGTCAGACTGGCCGCCATACATTAAGAAAGTACTCGGAAATCCCCAATGCCCGTAGTTTTCAAGCCAGGTATGTAAACCATGTTGATGACTTACTTCTCTTAGACCTGCTACATATTGGTAGGCCACCTCGTTGGCAACAAACCTTCTCAAATCCCACAAAAAACGATCTGATTTCTCTTCGCTTCCAATTACTAAACCACTCATCACCGGAATGTATGGAAGCGGGTCGTATCCAAATTGCTCTCTAAATTTCTCGATCATCCCGTCCGTCCAGTTTTGGCCGCCGGTTTCATAACTATCTTCTACCGTTACCTTCCAGGTTTTACGGTCTTCTGCCGGAATTCTTTCCATGATTTTCCCAAGGAACGCATCGAAATGCGTAGCCACATGCTTCTTGCTCATCTTATCTACTTCCAAGCCAGTTCCTTCCGGCGAAGCGGGACCGTTATGCACTCCGGTAGGTGTCATTCCTGTGCGCATAATGATCCATTTACCACTCGGCACACTCCACTTCAATTGTCCATCAGCGGTCATGTATTTAGAAATATCAATCACTTTTGAGGGATCGATCACAAGGTCTTTTTCTTCAAATTCAGGCTGCCTGGCCCATTCGTAAGATCCCCAATAAGGAAAGGGTGTAGGAAACATTTTAGCCAACGTTTTTTCTGCATAATCTTCTATACGCGGTGAAGAAGATATTTTAATTTCCTGTAATGCGCTGTTTGCGGGAGCCACATTTTTAAAAACAATACGAAATCTCTTTGAAGAAGTTGCCGGAACGGAGATAACAGCAGGTGCATAAGGATCAAACCCAACATTCAATGCGTCGTTACTGCGGTCAACCGTGAACGGCCTTATCGTTTTGAAATTCCCATTTTCATCCGCCTGTATTTCACCTTCCAATTTCATTTTTTTGTGTACCGGATAAAATGTGATACTCCTTGCAGTAAATGGTTCGGCAGTTTCGAAATTTAAGTCAAAATCAGACTTTGAAGGAATGATCGTTTCTGTGGAAGTATCGCCATCCATACAATTTTTAATATCATTAATAGCCGGTGAGGAAGTGATGGTTGGATTAAAATCCCTGATTGTTTTTCCGAAATCCTTTGGGGCAGGAAAAGCAATCACTCGAACATCCTGAAATTCTTTTGCTGGCTGATTTAATTTTACATCTAATTGTTTGGGCCCTGCTGCTGCTATTCTTGAAGAGGTTAGATAGCGCATGGCCTCACTTGGTTTTATCCAGGGACCACCCGATTGGCTCCAGCCCGGACTATTAAAAATTCCTATTTCAATATTTAATTCAGTAGCCGTTTTTAAAGCCACATGTATAATGCCCCACCATTCATCAGAAAGTATTTTAACTTTTCCGTAAGGCACATCACTAAGCCCTATATTTCCAATAAAGGCCCTGTTGATTCCCACTTTTTTCATTGCATGAAGGTCGTTGATTACGCCTTCTTTAGAAATGTTATCAGATATCCAATACCAATAAACGCTGGTTTGTATAGAATCTGGGATGTTTTTAAAGCCCTCTTCTATATTTGCCAACGGAACAATGTTGCTGGATTTTGATTTTTCTGTATTTTTTTTGGCACTACATGCTGCCAGAAGAACTACTAAAGAGCAGAATAAAATAAATTTCGTTTTGAGATGAAGGGATTTCATTATCGTTGAATGATTAGCTTTGATCTGGTTAATTGGTAAATGCCAAAATACGACAAAGAAAACAAAGAGCTATCCTGTACTTACCCGCTTGATGGCTAACCTTTAGCCTATAATCCCGTCAATTCTTTCTTTAGAGTGTTGTAATAAATGTAGGGATCATCGCCGGGGTATTGTTGTAGTTCACTTCCGTTCCCTTGGTATCGGCTATGCCCCAGATGCCATCGCAGGAATCATCATAAGATCCATATACACTATATTCTGCTGATTGCTTTGCCCATTCCACTCTTCGCTTCCATTCGGTACCATTGATATGATGCCAGGTATCTGGCGCAACACCTCCGTTAGGACAAGCAAAACGCACTTTGCCATCCACGCTTTGAGAATAATTTCGGTATCCCCAACCATCACTTTTACCAGGAAGTATTGGGTCATTCACCTGCGTAGTACCAATATGAAATTTTGATAGATAAGTTTTCATACTGTCAGGTGCACTGTTATACCTTTCCCAATACATGTCAGATGCCTGAAAGGCAACAAGCATGGGACGTTATCTCCAAATCCATATCGCCAGTACGATGAATCCTTCGCCCAGGTGTTCCATATTCTTTTTGCTTTTGCGTTCCAATCGGAAAACGAACCTGTGACACCGATGAAAACAATGAACTGCATTTTTTTCTTTTTGCAAACCTGTTGCATGTTATCCACCATGGGTTTATAAATTTCCCAGTATTTGTTCCATTGGCTATCGTTAGTCATATCTATGATTACGATATTAATGTCTGCATTTTTAATTTTCTGTAGTACATCTTCTACCTGGTTGATGTCGTTATAATCATGTGCAGGATCCATTTTCCGTTCACTAAAAACGTCATGCCTCTGTTATTGCTACGGCAACAAATAAGAATGTGGGCGCATGGGATACCCGCTTTTGCATCTGGAATATAAATAAACAGTGGAATTAGTAGCAGGAGCGTGATCCAAATAATAAAAGATGGGTTCATTTTAAAAGTTTATAAGATTAATGACTGAACTTTTTAAGAGGTGCTTCTGATTATATTTTATATTTTTTGTTGTTTTACTGTTATCACGAAAAGCTATTTTTCCAATATAATTCGGATGGTTGGTTTAACTGTCCCGTACTTACCTGCGGATACTTTTAATTAGCCAAGGGGTAATAAAAACATTGCAGATAAAACAAACAACTATCTCCAAACAATACTAATTTCTTCCTTGCCCGAAGGCAACAGTATATAGTTGTTTGTTCCATCATTTTCTATCTTCAAAATCTTTCCGTTAACATCTTTTGCCATCAAGTCATGCTCAGGCAACACTAATTTCCCCGTTGCATTGCAGGGGACTGCTATTTTAACAGCAATTTCTTTTGCATTCTGTCGCTTCCACGCAATGGAAGTATAACCCTGTATAGATTGATAGGATGCTTCCGCATGGTCCAGTTCTTTAATAAATGTGGGGGTAAATAAAATATCAGAAAAGCCGGGTTTATTCTTATTGACATTAATGCCCGCAACCTGCCGCGTAAGAAAATTATCTACAAATCCCATGAAATAATGAATATGAGAATCACTATTTGTCCAATGTTCCCAGACAGCCGTAGCGCCATTTTTAAGCATGTATCCATATCCCGGATAGGTATCATTTACTGCCACTTTATAAGCCAGTTCCGATTCATTATTTTCCGGCATTAATTTCCATAAAGCCAACCCTGTAAAGATGCCCCCATAAAAATGATAATCCCTGTTTTCCCGAATATCATTTAGTAAATTATTCATCACTGCTAGTCTATCTGCACCTTTTACAATACCATATTCCAGCGCCATCGCATTCGGCCCTTGCCGGTATCCGGAAGGTTTGATGCCACCAAAAATCCCCTTATTTTTATCGAAACAATATTTGTAAATAGCATCCTGTACAACATCTGCCTGCTGTTGAAATGCTACCGCATCTTGCTTTTTTCCTAAAACATTTGCCATGTAAGCCAACCGTTTCAATACCAGAAAAAAATTCATCGTGGTATATACTTCCGGGCCTTCATCGGAGATATTTCCATGAGGTGAAGACCAGTCTGCCAGTACATCAGTAAAAATACCTTTCTTGCCTTCAACGCTATTGTATTTCCAAACGCTTTGCACAAACAATTTCATCTTATCCCAATTAGCTTGAAACAATCGCGTATCGCCATAATAATTATACATATACCAGGGAATGTGGATGGCGGCAGATGACCATAACGGCGACAGGCCAACTGTATAATCATTGTCCGGTGCAATGGTTGACATGCGGCCGACACTATCCTGCGTATCAAAAATATCCCGGGTGTATTTGGTAAGCAATGCCGCAAGATCATAATTGGCCATGGCATATTCCATCCCGGTAACGGCATCGCCCATCCATCCGTTTTTTTCACGATGCGGACAATCGGTTGGGATGCTGTATAAATTAGAAATAACAGATCTCATGCAAATGCGATGGATGGCATTTAGCGTGGTGTCTGAACTTGAAAAATTACCCACCTGATCTACATCAGAATTTACCTGGCATATTTCTATCTCGTCTTTTGTTAAGGTGCCGGGATAGCCAACAATATTTACATAACGAAAACCCTTATACGAAAAATGACATTCGGCAATTTCATTCTTTTCTCCTTTGGCAATGTAGGCCATTTGCTGGTATCCGCCTGGTTGGCCATAGTCTTGCGGATTTTCATTTTCTCCGTAATAAATATCAATTCTGGTTCCTTTTGGCGCATTTACCTTCAGGCGAATCCAACCTGCCATTTCAGTACCGGCATCCGCCCATTGCACCCAGCCTCTTGGTTCTACTTTTATGGGCTTCCACGTTTTTACCACACGAATGGGTTGTATCAATTGCGCTTTTAATTCTCCGCCGGGTGATGGTGCCGGCTGCACCTTATCCCAACTGCTATCATTTATTCCAACGTCGTTCCATCCTTTCACCTCTTTGTTGGCGTTATAAATTTCTCCCATGTGCGGGCCATCATAAACAATGGGGCCGCCGGTAATTTTCCAACTCAGGTCGCTCACAATATTATCTTCGGAACCGTCATCGTAAGTTATTTTGAAACGACATAATAATTTAGGTTGACCGATATAACCATCCTTTTTGTAAAAGCCCCAATGGTCAATAGCCAGCATCCCATAGTTGCCACGGCCCAACATAACGCCTATTGCATTTTCTCCTTCCTTAAAATTTTTTGTAACATCATAAGTGGTATAAAGAATTGTCTTTTTATAATTGGTCCAACCCGGATCGAGCACATGGTCGCCTATGCGTTTGCCATTTATAAATAGTTCATTATATCCTATTCCACTGATAAAGACTTTGGCACTTTTTATCTGTTTTGATATTTTAAATTCTTTGCGATATAAAGGGGCAGGATCATAGGGATTGCCAGGGTTGAAGTGATAGCGTTCCCACATGTTCATTCTGGCACCAAAGTAAGCTGGGAGTGCTAATTCGGTACATTGTAATTCAATATCTTTTCGTTCCCACCAGGCTTTTTCCCATTGTGCCTGGGGTTTCCAGGCAATCCATTGCGCCCCTTTCCAATCTTTTTTAGACAGGAGGCCTGTTGTAAAGTGTGCAGTTTCGCTCCACCCCGAAGCCTTTTTATTTTTATCCCATACCATTACTTTCCAAAAATAATCTGCGGCAGGCTGCAATGATTTTCCCCGGTAAATAACTTGTGTATTAATGGAAGAGTTTATCTTTTTTGAATCAAACATGTCGCCCAGATTCTTGTCGATGTTTTTACGCGATGAAGCAACGATAATGTGATAAGCGGTTTGCGACTGGCCCTTTTCCGCAGAAGTTAATTGCCAAAAAAATCGCGGATCGGGTATATCAACACCTTCCGGATTTTTTAGGTATTCGCATGTTAGATTAGCCGGAGTTATTTGGGCAGTAACCGACAAAGCCGATAATAGTATCCCTATAAAAAATAATTTTTTGAAGATCATAATTTTTATTTTAAAAATCTGAACCAATCAACACCACAAATATTTTCCCCTTCCCCTGAAAATCTTAGCCAAACTGCGTGAATGCCATTTACATCATGGTTAGCCTTACACGAAATAGTAATCCATTCTTTGCCCGTATTTGCGGGAACCTCCACTATTCCTATGGACGGCCCCCAAATGTTATCCAAGCCAACATCAATTTTACAGGCTTTTGTTCCTGGAGCCACCCGGAATTCCATGCTATCCACCCCATCTTTAAAATCGATGTACTTATAACCGGCCACGTCTCCCTGTTGTATTTTGGCCAGTTCTTCATTATCAGATGTAAAAGGTTGTATTCTTACATTTCCATACATGATGCATGCCCGTTCAGCATCAATTTGTTGATATGCATTTAATGCAGGACCGGCTCCCTGTGAAGTCATTTCCACTTTATCAATACTCCCATCCGGATTGAAAGAAATTGGCTCTACGCAGGCTTTTCGCATGGTATTGCTACCCTGCGTGGCTCTGTGATAAAACACATACCATTGATTTTTGAATTCAACCAAAGCGCCATGGTTGTTCCAGTTACCCGGATCGCAATGATCATTATCTACTATTACTCCGCCATATTTAAAAGGCCCAAAAGGAGATTTAGTTGTAGAATATCCAATGCAGGTAGGTTTATCTCCACGACTCATATCGGCATAAATAAAATAATAAATTCCGTTACGCTTAATCATGTAGCCACCTTCATGAAAATAATGCTGCTTTTCGGTTACTACTGAATCATGAATAGAGGTTCATCAATCTCTTTCATATTAGGTTTTAGCTTAGCAACCTTGGCGCTAAACTGTCCCCATATATAGTATAAGCCTGTCAGTCATCATCCATAAACACACATGGGTCTATCTGGTTAAAGCCATGCTGGTCCAGTGGTTGAGCATTGCTAAAAGGTCCGGTTGGATTTTTTGAAGTGGCTACACCTTCATTATTTTTCCCGCCAGACATGCAGAAATACATGTAATACAATCCTTTTTTATATTGCACATCCGGAGCGTATAGCAGCGTTTTAATTAACTACCTCGACCCAAGGGTACGAGGTAGTTAATTAGGAATTCCTTTTTTCTTTCGATGCAAGCATCGGGGAATTAAACCCTAAAAATGATTAAAATGATTCATCAAAAGTCAGGAGCTTAACAAAGTAAACTCCTGAAATAATTTACCATCCTGGATTTTGGTTTGCGCTAAAATCTGGAATAATGGAAGCATCAGTAATTGGGATTGGGAAGATCCGGTATTTATTCTGCCAAGCATTTCTTGTTTCCACTACAAAACGGTTATACTCCAGGTTATTCCCAGTTTTTGTAATTTCCATACCGGTAACTAATTTATCTGTTTTATCTAAGATTTCCCACCTTCTCACATCCCAGAAGCGATGTTCCTCCATAAATAGCTCAACTCTTCTTTCATTGTGGATACGTGTTCTAAACTCTCCTTTCGATAAGCCAGGAGTTATATTAGGCATACCTGCTCTGGCTCTAATGGCGTTTACAGCTGTATAGGCAATATTGGTTGGCCCATTAACCTCATTTTCAGCTTCAGCTAAATTTAAATAGATCTCTGCCAAATGGTATTTTTTCCATCTTGCTGCAGAACCCGAACCAGTAGGAATAGTAGGGTTTAAATATTTTCTCAAATAATAACCAGTGTGAGTATTCTTTCTGTCAGGAGGAGTTCTTAACACCTGCTGAGCTCCACCTTTATATATTTGTAAAGCGTAAGGAGCTCCATTAAATTTAGGATCAATTGCACCATTATACCACACTGAAGCATAGAATCTTGGGTCTCTGCCTACATAAGGATTATTAGGGTCATAACCGGAAGCCGTATTGATAACTGGATTTAAATGATCTTCATCACTATAACCGGTAATGGCCGGTAAGCCACTTGCCTGCATATCATAGCTATCTACCAGCTCTTGAGTAGGCGTTGAACCTGTTTTAAACTGCCCAGTTTGGCCTGGCATTGAATTAATAATAGTAAATGTACCGGGAGAACCATCCTTTATTTCAAATATAGTTTCGCGATCTCTGGGATTAGGAGACATATCTGATGTACTGTAAAAATATTCTTCATAATCGGGATAAAGCTTATACTCCCCTCCAGCAGTTAATGCGGTTAATGCCTGTTGTGAACCGATAGATGCAGCCTGCCATTTTGATTGATCATTTGATGGATTCCATAAAGGACTGGCATTGTATAATAAAGCTTCTGATTTTATGGCATAGGCTACGGCTTTAGTAAAGCGTCCCCGCTCACCTTCCTCAGTTATGCGCATGGGTAATTGCTGATTAGCAATTGCATCATCGCAATCTTTAACAATAAAATCTACACACTCCTGGAAAGTAGGTCTTTTTAAACTAGTATAATCAAAAGTTGCATCAAACGGCTTATCAATAATAGGTAAGGCCCCATACTGTTTAATTAATTCCAAATAATAGAATGCTCTTAATAGTTGTGCTTCTCCTTTAAATCTTTCCCTGTTCACTTCAATAGGGATGTTTGCGGTAGCAACGTTCTCTAGAAACACATTGGCATCATAAATACCTGACCAGAAAGTATTGTAATGAATTATTCCATTCCCTTGACCAGCTAACTCTAAGGGGTTATTTGATGGGGTTAGCGATCCAGAAATCCAATTATTTGCAATATTGGATCCCTCGTTACCTACATCTGCATCTGCAGCATTATCTGTACATCCCTCTAAATAGGCAAAAAACTGATATTTATAAAAGTAACTGGGAATATTGCTATAAACTGTATTTAAAAATGCTTCTGTCTGTTTTTCATTTTTAAAAACAGCGTCTAACGTTATTCTTCCATCCGGGGTAATATCTAATGGATCTTTCTTACATCCGATACTCAGCGTAAATAAAGCCACTACACAAATTATTATCTTTTTCATTGTCTTATGTCTTAGTATGTTTATTAAAAAGCTACGTTTAAACCAAAGTTAATTACTCGGGTTACAGGGTATGCCAGTTCACTTGTTAATTCCGGATCAAACTGTTTTGATGGCAAATTGTCCCAGGTAATTAAATTAAGGCCATTCGCATAAATTCTAACTCTTTTGGAGCCTATCTTATTTGTTAAACTGGTAGGCAGCGTATAACCAATTTCCGCATTCTTTAACCTCATGTAGCTGGCATCAATTATAAAGAATGAATTTCTAATTTCGTTTGGTGATGGCTCTGTGGTTAACCTTGGGTAAGTGATTGATTCTCCATTAGCTGCTCTTTCAGCAGTCCAGCTATTCAAATGATTGGTATAATAGTTACTGCCGGGAAATGTACCCCTGCTTTGGTAGAAATTAGTAACATTTGAAACTCCCTGGAATAGAACGCTCACATCAAAATTCTTATAAGTTACACTCAGGGCTCCTCCAAAAGAATATTCAGGAACGTTTGAATAGCCAATGGGTGCCACGTCCTGTTCATTAATCAATCCATCATTATTGAGATCTTTATATTTAAAGTCTCCAGGTCTTGATGCATGACCACCTACGCTTTGAACCGGTGAATTGTCTATTTCTTGCTGGTTTTCGAAGTATTTATCTACGATATATCCAAAATTCTGACCAATCCGGTAACCTTGTTGTCTATAGCTGTAAGCATAGCTGTCGGGAAGCTGAGGTTCATCCGCGAAGAGCTGCTTGTTTTTAGCATAACTGACGTTGATCCTGGACAGTATAGAAAAATCTTTATTATAGAACTTTTTATAATTTAATTCAGCTTCATAGCCTTTATTATCAATAACTCCAATATTCACAGGAGGAAGGGCACTAAGAGGCAAGCCATTTAAAACAGGGATAGTTCCCCTGTTCCTTAAAATATTGTCTCTTTTTTCTTTAAAGACATCCACAATCAAACTAAATGAGTTTAGAAAACCGACTTCTAAACCAATATCGGCCTTCTTTGCAACCTCCCACTGTAAGGCCGCGTTTTTTAGCTGGTTGATCTGTATTCGCTGACCTAAACCTAAACTAGCAGAATATCCTCCGCCATTAACAGCAATATCATCCAGGTATAAAAATCTGTCGTTACCAATTCTATCGTTACCTACTTCACCATACGAACCTCTTATTTTTAAAGAATTGATAGCTTTGATATTTTCCCAAAACTTCTCATTAGAAATGACCCATGCTCCTGAGACTGCCGGGAAGAATCCAAATCTTCGTCCTTTTGCAAATTGTTCTGAACCGTTATAACCCGCATCAAATTCAGCAAAATACTTGTTATCATAACCGTAAGTTAATCTATTGGATATCCCTCTTAAGTTAAATGGAAGCTGGGCATCAATGATGTTCTTTTGTTGCTGAAAAAGCAATAAGGCCCCTACACTATGTTTCCCAAATGTTCTGTTATAATTTAAAAAACCTTGGAAATTGGATAAGCTAGAAAAATTCCGATCACCACCAATAGATAATGTTCCATCTATATCTGCATTAAAAGGCACATAATAAACACTGTCTTTTCCATCAGCTCCCTGAAGATTTGGATTAATGGTTTGTACTTCCTTTGCAAAGCTTTTTGAAGCATTTAAATTATTAATAGACTTAGAGTCGAAAGAAATTACAGCCTTTGCAGATAAACCTTTGGTAATAAAATCAAGTTGCTGTTCCATGCCATAGGTTGCTGTTACATTACTCCTGGTTTGTTGCCTGTAACCGCTTCTGTTTAAAAGTCCATAAGGTGCATTTACTATGGTCGAAGTTGTTGACACCGAACCGTCAGGCGAAAGTGGGCCGGGTACGTTGGATGGCAAATCGAAAATATTTGCCAATATGAAATACGAGGGAGACTGCCCGCCCTGTCCAGTGGAAGCTATAGTTACCCCGTAAGGTGAATTTTGTTTCTCGAGATAGCCAGCAATATTTAAATAGGCTTTCAAATTTTTATTAATCTGCAAATCTATATTCGATCTGAAATTATACCGGTTCAGTTTAAAACTTGGATCGTAATCCAGGTTATCTTCAGTTTTGAACTGCCCGCCCTGATTGAATACACCTGCATTTACAAAATAGTGTACAGCTTTGCCTGCACCAGAAATATTTAAATTATAACGTTGTTGAGGCGCATAATTTTTAATTAAAACCTTTTCCCAGTCTGTATTAGGATACCTGATTGGATCAGACCCTGTTTTATAAGCTTCTAATGCTGCATCTGAATAAGCCGGATCCTTTCCGTCATTAACCTGCGCTAAATTTCTTAGCCTGGCAAAATTGTACGCATCCACGGGTTGTGCTACTCTGGTAAAATCCTGACCGCCAGCCTCAGCAGTAAAGTTAATCTCCGGCACTTCAGAAGTTCCTCTTTTTGTTGTTACCAAAATAACCCCGTTAGCCCCTCGCACCCCAAAGATGGCAGTAGAGGAAGCATCTTTCAAAATAGTAACCGATTCCACTTCATTAGGATCTATATAGGTTAACTCTCTTTCTACTCCATCTACTAAAATGATAGGAGATTGTGCATTTACGGTACCCTGGCCCCTGATAAAAATCTGGGTTAAATCTCTACCCGGCTCCCCGCTTCTTTGTAATGCGGTTAATCCAGGAAGTCTGCCTGCTAAAGTTACCGCTAAATTTGCCGCCGGACTTTGTTTAATCTCTTTAGTTTGGATAGATGAAATTGCCCCAGTTACAGAAGCTTTCTTTTGCGTACCATAAGCTACTACTTCTACCTGGTTTAAACTCAAACTTGAAGACGACATTTGCGCATCAATCACTCTTATGCCATCTTCAATTGGTTTTTCCAGTTCTTCATAACCCAAGTAGGTAAAAACCAATGCATTCCCTTTTCCGGGGTTAATTTTGTAGTTACCGTTAATATCAGTTACTACACCTATGGTAGTATTCTTTACCCTTACGGTTACTCCTGGCAAAGAGCCTCCATCATTTTTGTCTGTTACCTTTCCGGTAATGGTTTCCTGTGCAAACGCTACGCTACTCATGCAAAGCATAAACAACATTACCATGCACCATACAGAAATGGTGTTTAGTAGTTTTTTTTTCATTGTTTTTAAATTAGGTTTTAAAAAAAAATAATTTAAACTCTTTACATGAATTTAGTCGCGAACTTGTAATTCTTGTAAATGTCTTTTGATTAAATAATTGGTTATCACAAACAAATTCTTGTTTGCTATTGCTAAGATATCCTAAGTAAATTTAAGCGGCAACCTGCACTGTACTGTTCTATTAAACATCGTCTAACAAAAACTAAAAAGAGAGCTCCAAAAATCCGAACTGCCTCTAACCACTACAAACAAAATATTTATTATCAGCTTTGTCATTTATTGTTTTAATTGGTAATTGGTGCAGTAATTAGGTTGTTTAATGTAATTGCAGCCCGGGGGTCAGTACCAATACTTTGTGTAATATTTAATTCGCATACTACAAGCTTCCCGTAATTTTCATTTACTGCAAAAACCGGATAAGATATAGTCCCTTCATAAATTTTCTTTAGATCCCCCTGCCAGTAAAAATGGGAGTTGAGGTATCTTCCCAAAGGAATCACGTTAGGGTTGTTGATGGCTATTTTATGACTGGCCATACTTACATAAGCTGCTGTACTGTCTTTCATGGCCCACCATTTCCAATCCATCGCTTTTAATCCTTTAAAAATTGCCGGATGCTTATCCCAACCGAGCATTTCCACAAATTCGCCTTTTGAGCGTTCCAATGAATTTTTGAAAATCTTAGAATTGCTATACATGTAGGAATCGTTATCCTTCGACTTTTCTCCTATGTCTCCATGATCCGGCACTAAAACATCTAGGCAGAAACGGTGGGCGGCTTGCTGCTGCTGCAACACGATTAACCTGCCACCTTTTTTCAGATATTGTAAAATTACCGCTTTAGCAATTTCTGTTGCCGTTGGTCCTAAAATAATGACATCAGCCTTTTGCTTTTTAAAAGAGGTGTTTAAATTACCAAGGCTTTGGAGATCAGTATTTACTGCAGGAGTATTTCCTAGAGAAAGTATATTTAATGACTTTTTCGCCAACTTCTCCTGCTGTTTATAAAGCTTGATTTCATATTTATTTAACGAAACTTGTTTGCCGTTCTCCTCAAATAATTTAAAAATCAGCGTGTAGGCTTCTTCAGCTTTTCTTGCTTTTGGAAAAATGATAGAAATAAGATTACTTTTTACTCCGTAATAATTAACGTCTCCGGTTTTAATCTTCTGTTCCTTAATAATTTCATCTTCTGAATTTATTAACTGTATGGTTAGAGCAGTATTCTTTAAATCCTTAAACTGAGTATCATCATTTACCAAATATATTTTAGTACGCAGTGTGTCTCGCTCAAAAAAGTTTCTTTGTGGACTTTCCATGGCAACCAGAATAGGCTGAAAGCCTTCTTTTACCCCCTCGTAAACTGGAAAAGGATTCCATTCTTCGGGCGGCCTGGATAAAGCATGCTGTATCCATGTTACATTGCTAAATAACAAAAAACCTGCAGTAGGGATCACCTTTCTGCTGTAACGCAGTTTCTCTGCCTTCATCTTGCCTTCCAAGTAGATATGCTGTTGATAAAAGTCGGTATTTTTTCCGTAGACGCCAATGTCTCCCACCCAGCTTTGAGCGGAATAACGGCCAACGTACGCCGAATGTACTGCTCCATTGTCGATCATGGAGTAAGGCACAGCACATTCTTCGTTTACAAACGGCCTTCCGTCTCCCAAAGTTAATCCCCGATGAGATTTGGTGTAATCGTTAATAAAAGACGAAGATTCATACCAACCCCAATAAGAATGTACATCTTCTATATCTGCCTGGTGGCGCACATCAGGATCACCTGACGTCTGGAAAATTGGCCGGCTTGGATCTTCTTTTCTTACCGCATCAATCAGATCTTTAAAAATATCAAGCTTTTCAGGATTTTCGTGATCGCCTTGCAAACCCTCGTTAGATAATTCGTAGAAAAGAATACTCGGATGGTTTCTATATTTTTTGATAGACTCTAACTGCTCTTGTTTCCAATGGGCTAAAATAGCTGTCGCTGGTGGTGGCGCTGTGGTCATCAATGCCCAAGGCCTCACACCTTCGCTACTTACCCCAATACCAATTTCATCGGTCGCTTTGTACCACATATCATTCCAGGGGTTGCCGTGGGTTCGAGTAATTACCGTATTGCCATCATGCATCAGTTGTAAAAAGGCTCTTGCTGTTCTTTCATCATTAGGTTTATAACCATAAGGTGGCATATCTGCCCCTCTTAACCAATAGGGTTTGCCATTCAGTAAAATTTCATTTCCCCGGGTAGCTACTGTGCGATAACCTATTTCGCACTGGTATTCATCTATCACATAGCCCTTTTTATTTTTCCATTGTACAATAAGATCATAAAGATAGGGGTGATCAGGTGTCCATAAAACGGGGGACAAATCTGTCTTTTCAATTTGAATAGTCTTCTCTCCGCCTCCATTCAAGGTTAGCGTTTTGGAGGTTTCCTTTACCAGTATTTTATTCGTTCTATTACTTTTAATAGTATAATATATCTCTCCAGTCTCTTTTCCCTTTTCAGGATTTTTAATTTCAATTTTTAAATGGTGCCCGGTTAAGGAGGGGTTAAAAAACACATCCTTAATTTTTCCTCCATGATTAGAAACCTTTAAAGTAACCGGCTGCCAAATGCCCATAAACTTTGCCCGAGGACCATTGCCGAACCCCCCAAATAAACCAGAATTTAAAGAGGCCAGCATGTCTCTGGTAACAGGAACTGTTACGGCAACAGAAACCACTTCATTGCCTTTTTCTGCGACTACGCCACGTTCCACGTAAACCAGCAACTGGTTTTTGCCGGATTTTAAAAACGCAGTGAGGCGGCAGTTAAAAGCACCAAACATTCCTAAATGCTCGCCAACATAGTTCCCGTTACAATATACCCTGGATATGGTAGCTACTCCTTCAAAATCAGCATAAATCTCGGTGTGTTTCGGCGAGAAATTTTTGGGAAGATCTATTGTTTTGAGATACCAGCCTGACTGTGTTTTGGTGGCATCAAACGGAAATGCGTTTACCCGATCTGTTTCCTGCTGTTCATACTCCAGAGAAACATTGGGTAGCCACCAGGAAATCCGATTTAAAAATTGAGGAGTTTTTATAGAAAACCAATTAGGTTTTAGCGCTCTTAACTGTTTAGCTTTTTCATCTACGGCATTGGGACTGGCATCAACAGGTTTAAAATTGGCTGCTGCCGGAATAAAATACCATAATCCATCCAAAGAAACAGACTTGGTGTTTTTTTGAATTTGTACCTCAGTACCAGTTTGCGCTTTAAGGCAAAATGTTAGACTTATGAATACGAGAGTAGTTAAAAATAATTTCATTCGATGCTTTTTCTCCCTATTTATTGATCAAAAATTTCTTTTGATAAGTTTTTCCTTCCAGGCGTAACTGCATGGTGTAAGTGCCTGTGGTTAGTTGAGCCGTATTCATTTCTATTAAATTGCCCTTGCTGGTAAAAGGCACATTTAATTTTATCCCTTGCAGGTCTGAAACCTGTAGGCTTATTACTTTTGCGTTTTCATCAGCATATTTAAAATACAATTTGTCTTTTGCGGGATTAGGATACAACTGATTGGTTAAATTATCCAATTCAGCGGAATTGGTCTTAGAGGTGTTATCCACAGAAAACGTTTGAAGCGTAAAAGTTGAAGAAGGTTCTGTACCATAAACAAGATTTCCTTTATAATAAAGGGTGATTTTTGGATTTTCAGAATACTGATTCACATCAGCATAAGAATAATCATTGGCTTCATTAAAGTTGCTCCAATCGGCTTTATTAAAACGGGTTTCTATGCGTCCACTGTTACTAAAGCCATATAATGATCCGGCATTTTCTGTGAATCCTATTTCGAGATCATGATCTGCATTTAACAGGTCGGCATCTTGAAAATCGGCGTTTAGTTTTCCTGCCAATTTCTCGGCGTAATCGCTATAAAACTTTAAGCTTGAATTTCCTTCAGCAGTAAACCAGTATTTAATCTTTAAATCTTTATAATCTATTTTTTGTGCGCCTTCGTTCACTATTTTAAAGCCAGGTTTAATTTGATTATTGTTCAACTTTCTATCTAAATTGTTGTATAATACCTTTAATGAAAGTGGCTGCTCCGTTAATTTCTGAGGTTCATCGCCCCAAATTAATTGGCCATCCTTATAAAGAGTGATTTGAGAAGTTAAGCTGTATTCCGTAAAAGGCTGGTAAGAATAATCATTTGTTTCATCAAAATCACTCCAGTCTGTTTTGTTAATTCTCAGCTGGACAGGTCCAGAATCACTCAAGCCATTCAACTGAAAAGCAATTGTGTCAAAACTTAATTCCAAACAGGCATTTGCTCCTTTTCTTAAAGTATCCAATAAAGTAAAACTGGTATGAATATGCTGCCTGCCAATCTGTGCATAGTCTATATTTGCCTGTAATAGCGCATAATTTTCTGCTACAAACCAGTACTTTAATGTATAACGACTTAAGTCTACGGTAGTAGTTCCCTCGTTTTTCAATTTTAAAAAGGGCTTTATTGAATTGTTGTCCACTTTACCCTTGTCTCCATCCAGGTACAAAACCGTTAAGTTAGGAGCCAGAACTTCTACTTCATCAGAGTAGAGCGTTTTAACAGAATCATTATAGGCGTAAATTCTGTAACTATAAAATTTACCTGGAGTGACGGCTTTGTCGATAAAATAAGTGGTACCTTTCTGTAAGGTATCAATGGTGGTAAAATCTGATGATTCTTCTTGCTTTCTTTCCAGCACAAAACCTTTTTCAAAATCAATCCTGTCTTTCCAGCTTATAGCAATCTGTGTTGGCATAATTCCTTTTGCACTTAAACTATCTACCGGGGCAAGATTCTGATTAATATGAATATCTTGTTGAACGGTAATAGATTTTTCAGGCCACAGTAACTGCTGATGAATTGAAAATCGGTATTTTCTGGCTTTATCTATCGAAGCAACGTTATAAAAGATAACCTTACCTTCTATATCTGTATCATGGAATTCACCATTAAATTCAATTTTTATACCCTTAGCAGCACTTCCGGAATTTTGAAGTGTAAAGTTCACTTGTTGTAGATTCACTTCTCCAACAAGAGGATTATAAATTTCAGGCCAGTTACTGATTCCAATAAGTGGTAGTGCAAAAGCAAAAACAGAATCTTCTACAGAGGTGTTGGCTGCTTGTAAAACTGTCCATGAAGGTTTACGATAATCCTGGGATTCTACGGTACCTGGTTTGGTAGTCCATAAACCTAAAAGTAAACCTCCTTCTCCACTATTATCTACTCTTCTATGGTATTGAAAACCTTCCAGTGAGGGCAGTCTATTAAACTTTTTCCACATATAAGCTATTCCTGCTGCCTGGTTTTGAAGATCAGCGGATGAGTAAGATTTGCTGTTAATTCCCTGCTCAGAAAACAGTAAAGTTCTTACTTTTAATCCCTGGTAAAGACTTGATTTTTGTCTCATCCAAGTATCTATCAATTCAATATTTTTGGGAGTGATTAAGGAGGTGGTGTTTAAATTATTATTCACTGGTGCGTCTGCCCATGTTTTTGGCTCCCTTAAATCTGCCGGATAAGGGTGGTAAGCTACCCCCCATTCATAATCTCCCTGTTTTGCCGATAAAGAAGTCAGGGTATTTAGCATATCCTGGGGTGCAAAATAATTGGCCTCCCCATTTATAGTCCAAAAATGTGTTAATGAAATGAAAACTTTTGCAGTTGGGTTATATCTTCTTGCAGTGTAGTATACTGTCCTCATGGAACGATCATACAATTCAGTATACAGCTCCATAGGTTTTTTTCCTGCATTGGTCCAATAGTAACCTGCATCTACCTCATTGTGGATAATCCAGTGGTTTATTTTTCCATATTGCTGATCTGGCCGGTAATATCTTTCCGAGAGAAAACCAATACATGCAGCATAATAGTTAGTTCCTGATAGAGAAGTCATATTGGCCATACTGTAAGGGCCGTTATCCGCATCCGGATGGACAAAAATAGCTTTTAAAGCAGGGGATAAGGCTCTTGGAATCAAAAGTATCAGGGAAACCATCGCTTTTTTATCGGCACAGGTTTTAAAAGTATTGTCAAAATTAGCCACCACTGCAGGGTTAAAATAGTAGATTTGCCCATTAAAAGTATAGTTTAAGCTGGTAGGCGTTAAGCTAATTAAAGAGGTGAGTACTACATTGACGGTCACATTATGCAAATCTAGATCGGTAAGGTCTGCTGCCCCCCCGCCTGCCACTCCAAACCCGCCCACGCCTTTTTTGGATAAAGGTTTTTCTTCCGGTAAGTCCCACTTAGCTATTTCACTGATCTCATTTGCATAATGGGCATAAGATTTAAAAGTGAATGTTGAACCTGTTTTTTCTGCGATCACCCATCTGGAATATAGCCGATCATAAGTGGTATCAGAAATATGTACAAAACGATCCTGCAGGATGTTAATCATAGAATCACTTCCTCCTATGGCAACTGAGTTTTCAAAAGTTTTTTTAGTAGCAATGTCATCATACATTCTAAGTTCGCACAGGTAAAGATTTCCTGAATTTTGTTTTATACTTCCTGTAATCTGAATTTTAGAACTATCTACTTTTACCCGCTGTATCTTGTTTGAATAGTTGCCATTCAAATAATTTAGCAGACTAGCATTTTTAACAAAGGGATCTTTTTCCAATTCTGCTGTGGTAGGATTTCTCAATCTGATATTTTTTACCTGGATGTTTTGCCCTGAGGCTCTTCCAAAGTCAAAGCGGAACTGGTTGAAACGCTGCTTCCAGCTGCTATTGGTTTTAAGATTGATGGTAATTGTTTTATAGGTCGAGGTTGAGGCAAGTGGGCCCACCTTGATCAACTGAGATTGCGTAATCGGCGGTCCAAAGAATACCTCCATATCGTCTAAGCCTGTGGCTGCTTTATAATCAAAACTCAGGTAGTAGGTGGAATTAAAATCATAAAGTGTATTCACATTATTGGCATAAACGTAGGGATCTGTACCTAATGTCTGAATGGTATAGCTGCTATCTACATTCAAAGTAGCATTCATCTGATTTTTAGCTGACAGATTAAGTGTAACCGGAATGTCTGTAGCAAAATTTTCTGCAGCTAACTCTGATGGAGTTGGTGCTCTTAAAACAATATTCCTAACTTTAATAGTCTGATCAGGACTTATTCCGGGATCAAATCTAAACTGGCTATATGCCTGATTCCAGTTCAAAGCACTTACCTTCATATTCACGGCTACAGATTTCCAGACAGAGCTGCTATCCTGCTTCCCAAGTAACACACGGTTAGAACCTGTGATTGGAGGTCCGTAAAAAATCTGCAAATCATCTATTCCATAAGCTCCGTTGCCATTAACCGCCTGATATTCAAAAGCAATAATATAATTTTTTTCGAAATCATAGCTTTCGGTACCTAAGTCATACGTATAAATATAGGGGTCTGTTCCCGTGGTAAGAATTTGATAAGTACCATTCGGCAATACCTGAATGTTCATCTGGTTTCTTGCAGCCAAATTTAGTTGAAGTGCAATAGTTTGTGCCCTGCCCACACAGGAAATTGCAAAAATAAAAATGGTAATGAAGTAGATCTTTTTCATACTAATACAGAGTTATAAGGTTAAAAAGTTGGTTCTTTAAAGATAAATCACTTTAAATCTATCATCATCCTGTACCATCCCGCTGTTTAATCCCTGCTCAATAAGTGCTTATTCCAGATAAAAATACATTTGTTAAAGAAAACGTAAGCGGCGAGTGATCTTCATAGGTTTCCATAATATCTGCCATATTAAGCCCACCATTTCTTTATAATCGCCTAATTGTTGTGAAGAAAATCCCTTAACTTTTCATCTCCTGATAAGCAAACAAAAACGTTCCTAAAATCAGGAGATAAACTTTACGATGGTTGTAACAATTCATGGTTCTGAATGAGTGTTATTTCTTTTTGTAAATAAATCTGTATTTAAACCGGGCATTAGGAGCTGCATCCCCTATATCCATCCATTTTAATGGGTCTCCCAGCGGGATATGATCTGTCCATTTAAAATCAACTGTAAAGCCATCCGGTTTTAAATTTAAATCTTTCAGGGGGATAGCCACTTCCATCTGGTTTCCTTTGGTCTTAAATTTTATATATTTAAAAGTTGATGGTTTTGCCTTCCAGCTCAACTTTTCCATACTGGTTTTTCCTTCCTGCTGCTTACGGTTAAGCACAAAGTTATAGCCCTGCCAGTTTTCGTCATTCTTTAAAGGCAGACCGATCAGCAAATTCATCCAGGTAGTATCCGTCCAGGAAGGAATAGCACTGCTGGTTTCTACGTAAAAAAATAGATTTTCACCATCGGTAGCTACTTTGGATAAAATGATGTCATTTCTGCCACTCAGGTTGGTGTAACTTTTAATCCGACCAAAGCCTGGATGATCACGATGAAAAGTATCTCCCTTATCATCATAAAAAATTGATTTTACATTTTCCCAATCCTTAAAATTCCCGTCTATCTTTATGGGATGTATGGTTGAAAATTCAGGGATGGTTCTGCTCCCTTTATATTGGCGGATAAAATCTACCATCTGATAATAATAGTTATCCTTAAAACTTCCTTTCATAGGTTCAATATCCCTGCTATATTCTGCACTATACTGATCTACAAAATAAGTTTCTCCCTTTTTGATAGGTTTACCTGCCATATTTTTAGCATTTCCATTGTTAAAACGCTGGGCTACCCATTCATTCCAGCCGGTAATAAACACCAGCTCCGGATCTACCGCCAAAGCCAGCTTCCATTGTTCCGTAAAGTATAGTCCTACAGCAGGTGTTTTCACTTCCGGTTCTTTCCCGTCATGAAAGCTCCTACCTATATTGGAAACCGGGTGTTCTGCCGTGGCCACACTTACTTCTTCCGGTACATCCGGAGATTCATGCCAACCATAAGATTGTGGAGTATGGTCTAACCAGGGCCACTTGTCTTTTCCATTGCCAAACCATTTTTGGTCTTTTGTCCATGCCCATGATTGTCTTAAAGTGAAAAATGCTTTTTGTTCTTCGGGAAGCTCATCCGAAGGAGCAAGCAAAAGTGGTTTCCCTTTCCAGTAAAACCAAAGATCTTTATATAGCCCTTTTTGATAAAATTCTGTGTACAGTTTGTTAACAGTTTTTTCGGGAGCACTGTTTACAATAAACGCAATAGAAGGAGTAGAAATACCTTCGGCTCTTAATTTCCGGTAAGTATCTCCAATTTCCTTTACGATGGGAAAATAAGTAAAGCTATTGGTAACATCCAGAATAATCACATCTACCCCGGCATCAGAAAGCATTTGTGCATGCTTTCTGATGATCCATTCATCATCGGGAAGGTAATAGCCAAAATATGGTTCGGCCCAGTAATGAAACGTTCCGATTGGCCCATATTTAGGGTTTTCAGGATTCTGTTTCAATAGCTTAGAAAGATCATAAGGGCTTAAGGTATCGGTTGACAATTTATCAAGCACTCCCTGATCAGGTCTGGTTCTGGGAGTATCATAACCATGGGAGCCCTGCCAGGTAAAATAAAATATACCCACAAACTTATCTTTTTGGATTTCCCCTCCCCTATTATCAACAGATAAGGTTCTTCCTAAATCATCGGTCGCTATCCAGGTATCAGCTTTTGAAGATGATACCAGTTGATTGGGTGAGGCAGGCTTTTGCTGCGCACTTAAATTCGTGTAGAAAAAAAATATCCCACACCACAAAATTACTGCTTTTAATGAAACGAAGACTTTCAGCATAATATCTTATAGTTCCTAATGGAAAAGAACAAACAGCTGAACTGTTCATTTCTAAACCAATATTATTATTTGGTTAGTAATTGATAATAAGATTGAAATGTAGAGGTTTATATTCTAAATGGCATCCTGTACTTTCCTGCATAAGAAAAAACTAATCTTAATATGGCCATTGATTTAAAACTATCTGACATTTTATTTCGATATTAATGATTTTCAGAATGCTGGGAAGATTGATTATTGGGTTAAATAAATTTGAAAGCACCTAATTTTAATAAACGGTGTAACTACTTAATATGAAACCTTATTAATTTTTGGGACAAAATTCTTAGAATAATTGCTAAAGTAATTTACGCCTTCTTTGTTATTACTACAGTAAAAAAACTATTGTCAATACTCAAATGATTAAACATTTAATAAAATAAAGCATGAAATATTTAGGAATTCTTCTTTTAATGTTTTTCAGCCTGGGCACTCATGCACAATATGTAAGCATGAATAATGGGGAAATTGAATCTTTGAAAAATCTTATCAAAACAAATCAACATATAAAAGCGCAATACCTTGAACTGAAAAACTTAGCTGATTCATCTCTGAATAGCCTCCCCTCCCCTTTAGATACTGTTTTTTCTGAGGGTCATTTGGCAACCGATCCTAAAAAGATAAAATCGTTGAAAGCTTTACTTGATGTAAATAGGATGTACGCATTAGCTTTGACATATCGTATTGAGGGAAAAAATCAATATTTAACCAAGGTGGACGAATATTTAAGCACTTGGTCATCGCTAAATAAACCTATTGAAAACCCCATTAATGACACAAAATTTGAGGCCGCTTTTGAGGCTTATGATTTGGTTAAAAATTATCTCCCAAAGAAGGAGAATGAAATAATTAAAAAATGGCTGAAGGTAATGGCTACCAAAGAGTTAAATCATCCGTTCTTTTCGAAGCTTAAACCGCGGCAACCAACTAATAACTGGAATTCGCACCGTATAAAAGTAATTGGAATGATTGCCTATGCGATTAATGATGACAGCCTAAAAAAATTTATTAACACAGCCCTGCCTGCTCAAATTGCCACAAATCTATATGCCGACGGCTCAGGTATTGATTTTAAAGAACGTGATGCCTTGCATTATCAAGTCTATACTTTGGAACCTTTGGTAAGGCTTGCAATTGTAGTAGATAGAGCAACGGGAAAAGATTTTTATCATTATATAAGTCCCATAGGTTCCTCTTTACAAAAATCAATGGAGTTTCTGATTCCGTATACTACAGGCGAAAAAGTGCATAAAGAATTTGTAAATAGTAAAACCGCTTTTGATAAAAAGAGGGCAGAAAACAAAGAATCAAATTTTATTACAGGTGCATTGTACCAACCATCTCACGGGCTTGAGCTCTTTTCGATGGCTACCTTTTTTGAGCCCCATTATTTAAAAATTGTACAGCAGCTAGAAAATAAAACCAGCAGCTATCCAAATTGGTGGATCGTGATCAACCATATCTACCAGAAAGTTTATTGAAAAAGCCGCATGTCTGCTTCTTTAGATAGCGGCCTTTTTAGAGTAAATGGTTTACTTTTTTAAAATCTTTGTCTCTCCGGTTTTTACATTTAGGTAAAATGGTCCCGGTTTGGGCAAGCGTAATTTCCCATTACCTATCTCCAAAGGCATCCATAAATAACGGGAATCCCATTGTTCATTTGGTTTCCAAACATCTGCCATAAAAATAACAGAGGTAGTTTTAGTTCCTAAAATCTTAATCATCATGGTAGATTGCGAATGGTAAGTATTTGTTTCTGGCGGGGCAATATCTTTAAAATCAGACCATGGCCCGGCCAGGTTCTTTGCAGTTGCATATTTGTTGGGGTTAGGATCCCAGGCAGTCAATCCTGATCCTATCGCATAATACAAACCTTTGTAATGCACCATCGCCCCTCCCTCTAACGGAGCTTGTATCAAGCAAATCTCCGTCAAGTTTAAATAATCATCAGAAAGCTTAACAATTCTGAAGCCTTTGTAAGGCCTATCTTCAAAAATGAGGTATGCGCTTCCATCGTCATCTATAAACTGACCAATATCTCTACTCTCATGCCCTAAAGGCTGAAATGCTTTTACGAATTTGTAATCGCCATCTACTTTGTCGCTAATAGCAATGCCCACTTTTGCTAAACTGTAATTCACATCTAAGTGAAAATACATTACATATTTATGGGTTTTATGATTATAAAATACTTTTGGCCTCTCCAACACCCAGTCTTCAGCAAAACCTTCAGGAGGTGTAAATTTAAGTTGCTTTAAAAACTTCCAGTTTACCAAATCTTTGGAAGAATAGCAGCCCACATATCTTAACTTCTCATCATTATCTTTAGAGCGGTCTTCGCCGAACCAGTAAAACGTGTCTTTTACTTTGATAATTCCACCACCATGAGCTTGTATATGTTTACCTCTATTATCTTTCCAAATTTCTCCGGGATAAATTATTTTTTTCTGTTGGGCGAAAAGAATATGTGGAAGAATTAATAGCAATAATGCTGCTGCTGGGATGAAAAATAAAAACTTACGTTGTAACATGATTGATTTATTTAGTTTTCCACATTAAAACTGAAGCTTTCTGCCCGGTTAATTCTTTGGTAGTTTCTCCGTCGCCCTGCTCTACGTGTTCTACAAAAAGGTTTAATATTTTCTTATTTTTCCATAACTCAGAATCGAAAGTCGGTTCCCATAATCCTACCGATGAAGTTGTTAAGTCTTTAATTTTCCATTTGCCCTCTTCTAAATTAGAGTTTACAGCTACACTCACCTTATCTCCTCTTTCAGCATCTCTAAAAAACATATAAAGCTCAACTGTCCCTGCTTTCTCTTTTGCAATCAATAAAGGCCTGGAAATTGGAATACGCTTGGTGCCACCTCCCGATAGGCTAAAAGGTGTTTTTCGATGAGAGATTTGCTGAGTCTTCCACACATCGTTTGCTTTGTAAATTAATCTATACTGGGGAATGCTGTCTCCTTTTGTCTTCCAGTAATTAACAATGTATGGATTACCTTTAGCATCTGTAGCCATAGAAGTAGAATTAATGAGTTCTGATTTTTGAGGGATTTTTAACGCATATTCTGCGGATGCTACTGTGATGGGTAGCTTATATTTTTCTCCTGTACTTTTTAGCCAGGTGATTCCTCCATCCTCTGATTTTGCATAGCACATATCATGGTTAGAAGCTACATTTGGTGTCTCCCGCCAAACCCAGGATATATGAATAGTGCCTTTATCGTCTACAATCATCTGCCAGTAAGGATTGCGCTGCCCCTGCCCGTCTATCCAGCCGTCCTGGATGTTCGTCCATTTTTTTGTTCCGGTATCGTACCTGTTCATCATCAAATTGCCATTGCCAGAACCTCCATCCCGATATAAAAACAGGAGATTTCCATTTGATAAACGATAGAACTCCGGATAGGTAACCCTATTTTCCTTATACCCCGTCATGCTTAATTTGGGGGTAAGTTCTAAAGAACCAGGACTTACACTTTTACAATAGTTGAAAGCACCACCATGCATCCCCCATGACATGTGTAAATATCCATCTCCATCCACCATAATACTTATTGATCTGTGTGCATCTGTCGCATCGGCTTTATATGGCGTAACTTTTAGCTCCCATTTTTTTGAATGGATACTTCTCTTCCCAATCACCACGCGTTTAGATTCATCATAATAAGCGATGTACTGGGTGTTTCCATCAGTAACCAAAGAGTTTCTTCTGAAGATGACGGTGTTAATAGAATTTTTTGCCCAGGCATATCCAGCCGGAATAATTTTGGCCCCATTTTCAGCTTTTAATTGAGCATGAGCATTGATAGATACAACTAAAAGTAAAATCAGATTTAGCAGAAAGTAGTTTTTAAATTTCATGATATCAGTTAAAGTTTTACAGTATGAGCTGGTGGCGGAGTTGGAAACATATGTTTCTTTTTGCCGAAGAAAGAAGATAGCAGGTACGCAGCCGCCATCATCATATTTAACAACGTTTTCATGTTAATTTGTTTAATAATGCTTTCTAATTTTAATGCCACTAAGCATAGTAGCACCTTTTATTTTTTCGAATGATATTTTTATCCCCTCATTATTAACAACATCAACCATACTTTTTACCCTTACGGCAGATTTCTCACCAGTGACATTGGGATAATTATAAGCAAGCTGATTGTTTACAAAAACCTTAAACTCATTGCCCTTTATGTTGTCGGCAAACAGCAGTTCCACTTCGTAATTTCCATTGGCCACATCAAATTTCAGGCTATCTGCATCTTTTATGAAAGCGTAAAAAAGCGGATCACTGGTTGTTTTCTTTACATCAAAACGAGCGGGTTGCTTATAGGTATAATCTTTAGAGAAATAACCCCAATAGCCAGCGGTATATTTACGTTCCGGCTCCCAAACAAGGCCAGTAGGTTTTTCGATAAAATACTCCTGGCTACCCAAATTAACTGCGATAGATTTGAAATCAGGACTATCAAGCAAGTAGGGTTGCAAATGAAAGTCTACGTTCAACTCATCTTTAATATTTTCGTTGGCTTTACTTTGTAAAAAAAGTTGATTGTTACCTGTTACAAACTTTACCTCCCAAGTTGCTTTATGGTCTACAATTTTCTTAACCCCTAAAGATTTTCCGTTGTTAAAAAGTTCAGCTTCAGATAAATTGCTATACACAATAACAGGTTGCTTGCAGAAAGAATCTTGTTCACTTTCAGCTCGGCCGGCTCGGTTTACCCAATCGGTAGAAGCAATTTTAAGTATCGGTTTGGAAGAAAGGGCAGCCTGAAAGAAAAAATAAGAATCTTTAGGTTTCCTATCTACCGTCATTACGCCTTTGTTATTGATGTTTGGCACCACATCCATCCTACCTTCTGAGTTAAAATCAAAAGAATTCCAAACTGTTGCGCCAGCTACAAAAGGTCGTTCTGCTATTTGCTTATAATAACTTTCTACATTAAGCTCTTGATATTCTATACTGTAATCGTATCGGGTAGGTGTTAAAGAGTGGATTCTGGTATCGCTGCCAGCACCATACTCAGAAATGATAAAGCTTTTAGTTGGATATTTCTTGTGCCATTCATCCAAAAAAGGCCCAAAATTAGTCATATCTGGTTGGTACCAACCAATGTACAGGTTCCAGCCAACAACATCACAAATATTGCCAATTCCTGTTGACAAATATTCATCAGCATAGGTGTATTCCAGGGCCATGGCCGTTTTTCGGGAGGAGTCTTCCTGTTTTACAATCGCTGCCAGTTCTTTTGCCAGTTCGGTAGTTTTTGCTAATAGTACTTTTCGTTCCACCAATTTTCGCATTTTGTTGGTCGCAAAAACTTCATTCATAAATCCCCAAATAATTATAGAAGGATGATTAAAATTTTGCTTGATCATTTCCCTCAACATCAGTTTTGCATGGTCTGCAAATTGTTTTGTGGTATTAATTTCATTTACGACGGGGATTTCTTCCCATACCAACAAGCCGTACTTATCGCACATTTCCAGCACCCGTGGGTCTTGAGGATAATGGGCTATTCTGAGAAAATTAGCGCCCATTTCTTTGATCAATCGAATGTCTTCCTCATGAAATTCATCTGGCAAGGCGTTCCCATAACTCTCCCGGTCTTGATGGCGGTTTGTACCCATTAATTTGAGTGATTTGCCATTTAAGAAAAAACCTTTATTGGCATCAAAACTAAACCATCTGAATCCTAATGGTTGTGTAGAATCATCTATTATTTTATCGCTTTTAGCATCTAATAACTTAACGTTAATCGAATAGAGATTCGGCTCATCTGGCGACCATAATTTAGGATTTGAAATACTTATGTCTTTTAGGCTGAAATCTACCAAATCATTTTTTCCCATTTTTTGAGTTGTTGATTTGGCATAAATAACTTTACCATCTGCATCAACTATTTCCGCAAGCAACTTCACTTTTGCCACACTATTTCCATCGTTTTTTATCTTCCCTGTAATTTCTACATTTCCTTGTTTTGCAGAAACGGATGGAGTTTTTATAAAAACGCCCGAAGAACCATAATTGGAAAGATCAAAGTGGACCTCGTTTTTTGTGATCAAATAAACATCGCGATAGATACCACCATAAAAAGTAAAATCGGCAGAAATAGGTAGGTTGTTCAAGTCAACACTGTTATCCACTTCTACCACCAATTCATTTTTACCGGTCTGATTTAAAAAAGATGTAATATCGAAACAGAAGGCTGTATATCCTCCCAGATGTTTGCCAACAAATTTTTTATTTAGAAAAACCTGGGTATTGGTATTGGCGCCTTCAAATTGCAGGTATATTTTTTTGCCGCTTAAATCTGCAGGCGTTTTAATCACTTTGCGATAATAGCCTTTGCCCCTATAATATCCTGGATCTTCATCGATTACATCTTTGGCATTCCAGGTGTGTGGGAGATTAATGCTTTCCCATTTTTCAGCATTTTGTGTCTTGGAGAATTGCCAATCCTCATTGATGGATATCTTTTGCGGAGATACCTTCTGGGCATAGATATTTCCTCCTATCAATAAAAATGAAATGAAAATATAGTTTTTAAATACCTTAATCATGTTTCTTAAAAGTGCTTTGATGATAAATATACATAGCGAAATAGTGTAATTTGAGAAGAAAGTTTTCCCAATTAATTCAATTGCAACGTTTGTTTGCCTGCCATTAAAAAGCCTCCTGCGGAATACCAATTAGACAACTCGGGAGTAGAAAGATACGGTCTGTCTCCACCAGGTTGCACATAACCTAATTTTCCATCTGGTTTTATGGCCGATGTTAATGCACCCCAGGCTTTCTCTACTACAGGCAAAAAAGTTTTTCTATCCAATACGCCGTGGTTTATTCCCCAAGCTATTCCATAACAAAAAAAAGCTGTTCCACTGGTCTCGCCCATTGGATATTTCTCAGGGTTTAGCAAATCAGATTTCCAAAAGCCATCCGGTTGTTGTAAACCTTTTAATGTGGTGGCCATATCTAATAATAGTTTCTCATATTTTGCTCTATCTGGATAGTTTTTAGGCATATCATCCAATACCCTTACCAAACCGGCCATTACCCAACCATTTCCTCTACTCCAAAAAATTGGCTTGCCTGTTTCTCCCTTCATCGTTTTAAACCTATTATCACGATAGAATAAATGATACTCTGTATTCAATAGATTATTTACCGCTTCCCAATAAATCTTATCCTGAAAATTGAGGTACTTAATCTCTTTTGTAATTTTAGCATAGTGGCTCCATATTGGCGGTCCCATAAAAAGTAAATCAGACCACGAATATTCTAATGCACCATCCTTCGGCGCTGCCATGATAGAATCTAATGTAAGCTTAGCTGCTTTTAGGTCGTCTGGATTCTTATCGAATTTATAAAGCTCCAAATAAGTTTGCAGAATGGCTTGATCATCGGCATTTCTTAACGCTGGCCCTCGCTGATAGTCGTTTAATTTTGCAACATCCTGAACGGCCTTTAAATACTTTTTGTCTTTGGTAACCCGATAAATTTCTAAAATACCAGGGTAAAAAGCTCCGGCCTCCCAGGTTTTTGGACTCATAACCAATTTGCCATTTGCTTGCCTAGCCTGCGACCATTTTTGCGATAGCTGATAATCTGCAACAGACCTCATCTGATCTTTGATTTGCTTATCTGCTGGTAGTTTTTGGGCAACAACTGCAAAAGAAAAACCAACAAAAAGAGCGATAAGAATACTTATTTTTTTTAAAATCATTAAGTTAAGGTTTCAATTCTGAGATATTTAAGGTTTTAGACAGCTATGCAGGTTTGTTTAATTTAAGGATAGTGTTGTCCTCGATTTAAAATATTCGATCATGTAAATAAGGCAATTATTCCATTAGCAGATTTTACCTGCTAATGGAATTATCGATAATAATTTACCTAATTAATACCCTTCATTTTGTTTCAAAGTAGACCCTGAATTAGCATCTATTGCAGATTGTGGTATTGGAAAGTATTTGTTATAGGGCTTAATGGTCTGTTTAGTAATATCAAAAAGCGAATATTCTAAAGTTCGTTCATACCATAACCCTAATCGGTTTAATGTTAATCGTCTGGGCTCTTCAATCATCAATTCTCTTGCTCTTTCATCAAGAATATAATCTATGTTTACTTCCGAAGGATCAACTAATGGGGCGTTAGCCCTGGCTCTCACCACATTTATATCGGCTGCAGCGCTTACAAGATCGCCTTTTTTCAAATAGGCCTCTGCCCTGTAAAGATAAGTCTCCGCCAATCTAAACAATGCCCAATCTTTATCAGGTGTTAAGCTTGCACCTAAATTTGTAACAATACCTTCAACCTTTCTTACTTTAGGACAAATAAACTCTATCGTATCTATTAAGCCAGGAGCCTTATAATCAACTTTTTTTCCAAAATATTCTGTGTTACTTGGATTATTATAATACCAGTCTCTTCTGATATTATACTTCGAATTTCTCATATCGTTTACATTCTGTCCAGCCCATATATCGTAAAAGAAATAATTGGTTGGTCTACAGAATGCCACCGGACGATAAAGAGAATCAACTAATTTCATCCCTGATTTTCCATTGGGTGCAATCATATTAAAATATGCCGGACCCCATGCTCTGGAGAGACCATTATGGCCTGCTTTGGGTGCTCCACCCGGTATGTTGTTCTTGAACTGTATCACCAATATACTTTCCCTATTACCTTTACGCCGGTTTGGATTGTCTTCCCAAAACAGGTTAGAATATACATCCCGCCCCTGCGGATCTGCATCTCCAAACAGAGTTGTCATCAAGTTATATTTGCCCGAAGAAATAATTCTGGAAGAGCTGCTGATAGCACTGTCTGGCATGTCTAAATGTAAATACACATCCGTAAGTAATTCATCTGCCGCTGCACTGGTAAGCCTTCCATCTAAACCTGCACTCACCAATGCAGCTGGATCTTTAGGCAGCCATTTGGAAGCAAACTCCAGATCTTTTCTAATCGTATCTAAAACGGTTTTTATTGGCGCCCTGGTAAAATCATACTTTGGAGTTTGAATTTCTTCTGTAATTAATGGAACATCTCCATAAACACCTATTAAAGTATTATAAGCATACGCTCTAAAAAATTTTGCCTGTGCAATAATTCCATTTTTTTCTGCCTCACTCGCCCATTTTACGTCTGGATATTGTGCCCGATTTATGATCAAATTCGCCCTTGGCAAAATTCCTGTATAAGAAGCATTCCAATAATAGTTAACCGCTTCATGTTGAGGATTAAACTGCGTAAAATCTACCATTTGATAAGGCCGGGATTTTTGTCCGGATGTTGCAACATCAGTTCCTATGCGGAGATAATCTCTCATATACATGCCTGAATTAGCAATCTCGCCCATGGTGAAATTTCTTAGATCTGAATAAAGCGCATTTGTTGCAGTTTGAAAAGTGGCTGCATCTTTTAAATTTTCGGGACTATAAAAATCTTCAGGAACTTCATTTAAAATGCTTTTCTTACAGGAAGAAATTACTATAATTCCTAAGAGGATAAAAATCCCTATTTTTAATTTATTGATTAGTTTCATGATGTTGGCTTAAAAAATACTATTGATTATAATGATACACTAAGACCACCAGTAATTGACCTGGTTAATGGGAACTGATTAAGACCACTTGCAATTTCAGGATCCCAACCACTCCAATTGGTAATTAAAAAAGGATTCTTCGCACTTACATATAGTTTTAATGACCCTAATTTCAATCGATCTGTTACCTTCTTATTAAAATTATAGGAAAGAGAAATGTCCTGAACTCTTATGAATGAAGTTTTCTCAGTTAAAGTGACTCCTAACGAATTTCCATAATCTATTGAAGGATGAATATTACTGGGATTATCTGGAGTCCACCAGGCAACGTCTGCACCCCGGGATTTATAGATAAGATTAGATGAGGGATTTAATATTGCATTGTTATTCCTATCACCACCAGCAGAACCTGTTATTAAGGCATAAAGTGAAAATACTTTATAGTTCACAGTTGTATTGAGTCCATAAACAAAATCGGGACGGTCATACCCTATGATTTCGCGATCTCCTGCTGGAGTAATTTTATTGTCGCCATTTAAATCCGCTAATTTGAGGTCCCCTGGCCTGGCATTAAACACCTTCGCTGCATCTACCTCATCTTTTTGCCAAACACCAATAACCTTATAGTTATAAATTGCGTTAAGAGGTTTTCCTATAAACCTTGAACTGGCAATATCATCGTCTTCGATGCCATCATTGTTATTATCAATGCCCTGCAATGCTACAATCTTATTCTTGTTAGAGGAAAAATTGATACCCGTGGTCCACTTTACATTATCCGTTTGAATATTTACGGTATTCAAAGTAAATTCAAATCCCTTGTTATTCACTTTTCCGATGTTTTGCAATTGTGAGGAAAATCCGTTTAGGGTTGGGATGGTCCTTGGTAACAGCAAGTCGCTCGAATTTGAGTTATAAACATCAATAGATCCTGAAATTTTGCTTTTTAACAATTCAAAATCTATACCCAGGTTAGTTGCATAGGTCAGTTCCCATTTCAGATCAGGATTACCTAAAGATGTTCTTCCAATTCCTATGGCCGCTGCTGTAGCATCTCCAAAAATATAATTAAAGCCACCACCAGGTGAAATTGGGCTTAGAGTTGAGTATCTTCCTATTTGATTACCGTTAGCTCCATAAGATGCTCTAACCTTCAGGAAATCAATGAATTTAGCGCCCTTTAAAAAAGCTTCATCAGATGCAATCCAGGAGAGGCCTACAGAAGGGAAATTCGCGAATTTGTTGTTTGCACCAAAAACAGAAGCTCCGTCTCTTCTAAAAGTTCCTGTAACGATGTACCGATTTTTAAATTTATAGGTTAACCTGGCCATACTTGATATTGATCGATAATCGCTATAACTCGCCGAGGTTGTCTGAGTAGCACCAAGCGACAAGCTATAGTAAGTCAATGCGTCATTTGGAAAGGTATTGGCACTCGCATTTGTCGCATTATCCTTGGCAAAATTATAATTGTACAGTAATGTAAGATCAACACTATGATCACCAAATGTGCGGTTATATTTCAATAGATTCTCTAAATAGGAATCCGTTGCGGTTGAATTATTCTGACTTGCAGATGCTTCCCTGAATAAACCTGAGTCAGGAATTTTATAGGAAGGAGTGAAGCCAAAATTCTTGTCCCACCGAATATTGTTTGAGTAGTTAAATCGATAATTTAAGCCTTTTATAAAGGGAATATCCACATCTACATAAGCAATGGCAAACAAATTACTTCTGTTAATAGTGCTCCTGTTTAATAATGGAAATAATGGATTACTGATAAATCCATCATCCATAGGGTTGGGTTTTAATACATGGTCATAACCATCAAGATAGTATTTGGCATATGGACTTAATCTTGATGCCTGCAGTAAGTCTGCGGGATTACCAGAGTTATCATTAAATGCAAAGAAAGAATTGGTTCCGAGTTTAAGCCAGTCTGTTACATGAGTTTCCAGGTTTACTCTTCCTGAAGCCCGTTTAAATTGGTCTCCTTTTATAATTCCCTTTTGATTAGTGTAGTCGCCAGAAATAAAATAATTGGTTTTATCGTTTGCAGCAGATATACTTAGATTATAACTTTGAACAGGTGCCGATTGGGATATTACGTCAAATGCTTCCTGAGTAATCCCTTTATTAAACTGACTTATCTCTACAGGATTTAAAAAATACGTGGACACATCATCAAAAACCGGTTCCCGGGCTACTCCGGGTATTTGTCCTGAAACTGTTCTATAATAGGTAGTCTTTGCAGAATTAAACATTTTCATTCTATATTCTTCTGCATTTTCCAGCTTTTGGTTTTTCAAAAAATCCTGTGTTCCGGCATACGAGTTAAACTTAATGGTGGGCTTTTCGGTTGTTCCTTTTTTAGTGGTGATTAAAACTACGCCATTGGCCGCCTGAGAACCAAAAATAGCAGCAGCACTGGCATCTTTTAAAATTTCGAACGAGGCAATATCATCAGGGTTAAGATCAGCTAAACTTCCACGATAAATAATTCCATCTACTACAATTAGCGCATTATTATTTGCCGCAATTGATCGGCTACCTCCACGTATTTGCACTGCACCGCTAGCCCCGGCCCTACCACTACTAACAATGCTTACACCCGCAGTACCACCGCGTAAAGCCTGTGTTACATTTGTATTGGGCAATGTTTCTAATTTAGTATTATCAATTTTAGCAACCGCACCTGTTAAATCTCTTTTAGTGGCAGTACCATATCCAACTACTACAACCTCATTTAGGCCTTTACTTGCCGCACTGAGTTGAACGTTATAGGCAGATTTTCCTCCTTGTATTCTAATCTGCGTTTTTTCATATCCCAGGAAAGAAAAAACAAGGGTGATATTATCAGCTGCCTGTATCTGATAATTTCCATTAACATCCGTAACCGTACCATTTGTAGTTCCCATAATCTGGACCGACACTCCCGGCAATGGGGCTCCGTCATTTTTGTCGGTCACTTTTCCGGTAATGGTTTGCTGTGCAAAGGCTGTAAAATTAAAACAGAGTACTAACAGAATTATCAGACTCCAAAAAGGAATGATTTTGTACAATTTTTTTTTCATAATTTTTAAGTTAGTTTTTGGTTTTTAGTGATTTTTTAAAATTTCGACCCTTGTTGTCTAAAGATATCCCGTCTGCTATGGTTCCATCTATTTCATATATGCTTAGAAATGATCCCATAATTAATGCTTCTTTAACAAGCTCCTTTAGAAATGAGTAACCCGATTTTCTTTTTATAAAAAGGATGTAGTAATAAATTTAAATTGGTTATTATAGACTTCAAAATTCAAGTTTACGTTTACCAAACTGTAGGATTTTTTGAGCAAAAAAGCTGATTAATTGTTCAAAAACAGTTTATATGCGTTTTTCTATTTAAAAAACAATACAATTACTAAATTCGCCTTAATGAGTTTTATAGATTACAATTGCGGAAAATTTAATGATGTTAAAGGACGAACGTGATGAAGAATATTAATAGGTTAATATTACTTTTTATTCCCTGTTTAATTCTTTTAAACGAAAGCAGTTTTGCCCAGAAATTGATGGTGACGTTCGAAAGTATTTCACAAAAGAATGGCCTTTCTAATAATGCTATAAAAACTATGATTCAGGATAAAACAGGTTTCATGTGGTTCGGAAGTATCAACGGATTAAACAGGTTTGACGGCAAAGAAATGGTTGTGTTTAATAACCATCAGTCGAACAAAAGTTCAATTAGCAATGATTATATCAACTGCTTAAAACAAGATGCTACACAAAATTTATGGATTGGAACCGCAAAGGGGATAAACAAATATGATCCCTCAACAGGTACATTTCAGAATTTTAATAATAATCCAGACCAGCATAAAGTATTCAACACTGATTTTGTTTTCAGTCTGGAAATAAGCAAAAGTGGCGTTATTTGGCTAGGAACCAGATTTTCAGGACTTTTTAGATATGACAATCTTACAAATAGCTATGAACATATAAATCTCGACACCAATAGCGCACCAAATATAATTACTTCGATCCTTGAAGATAACCATCAAGATATTTGGGTGGGTACGCAGAATGGCTTATTTAAAATAAAGCAGAAAAACAAAACCATCATTAAACGCGAAAAGTTATTAAATGTTTCCGTAAATGTTATTTATCAGGATAAGGAAGAAAATCTTTGGGTGGGTACTACCAATGGACTTTTTAAACTACCCAAAAGTGAAATATCCAATCTGAAAAACCCGAAATTCATTATTTATAAGAAAGATCTACGCCTTCGCAAAAGTATTTCTCATAATGATGTAACTGCCATTTTTGAAGACAAAGATGGACAACTATGGATAGGAACGGATGGAGGAGGACTGAATAGAACAAAAGTGGAGCAAAATTCTCCTGAATTGGAATTTTTAGATTATCAGAATATACCTGACAATAGCAATAGCTTAAGACAAAATCAAGTATTCTCCATCACTCAGGATGTTTCGGGTATAATATGGGTGGGCACAAACAATGGAATTAATAAAATAAAAAAGGTAAAAAAACAATTCATTCATTTTCAAAGCAATCCATCTAAGCCGAACAGCCTGGAAAACAACAACCTAGCTGCAATTGAAAACATGATGATAAACGGGAAAGAGTTCATCATTTGTGGTGCTACAGGAGGTAGTGGAATGGATATTATTAGCAGTGCTGATGTTCATTATGGTAGGGAAAGATTTATAAGGCTGCGGGATAAAGATCCTGAATTAAATAATCGTAAATATCAAAGTTTTCTGATAAGCAATAACGATTCTTTATGGATAGGAACCAAGGGAGGACTGCGATTATACAGCATGCGGGGAAAAAAATTCTTAGCAATCCCAAAGGAACTCATCAATTTTCCAAAATGCGTGGTAAGAAAACTTCACAAAGACAGGTCTGGAAAAATCTGGATCGGCACAAACAAAGGACTGTTTATTTGGAATGTGAAGCGGCAAAGCTTGGTTAAAATCAAATTAGATAACTCAAACATTCTCGATAATGATTATAGAGGATTTATAGAAACAAGCAATCTCAATAATATATTTGCCATCACCGAGGATGAACAAAATAATGTATGGGTAGGAACATGGGGAGGCGGATTACTTAAATTTAAACCCGGTGAAATAGAAAAGCCTCTCCTATATCAAAAAGGAAAGAGTAATATCAATAGTAATTATGTGGTCTCGCTGCTTTACAATGACAAGAAACTGTGGATAGGTACTGCAAACGGATTAAGTTTATTAGAAAAACCGGGAAATTCAACTATCTCATCAAAGTTTAAAGTCATAAATCTTTTAAACCCTTCTTCAAAAAAACATATCGCGGGAATATTAGCTGACAAACACCATAATCTATGGCTTGCTACCTTAAATAGTATCGTAAAATATAATATTGAAACAGGGGAAGTTTTTAATTATGAAATCTCACAGGGAGATTTGACTAAAGAAAATTACAAATTGGGGATGACAAAGGACGCCGAAGGCTACTTATATTTTGGTGGAATAAACGGATTAGTGAGTTTTCATCCTGACAGTATAAAACCTGATACCAGGAAATACCCAATAGTCCTTACAGATTTTAGAATTTTTAAGCGCAACCAGGATACATTGGATATATACAACCGTGTTACGTCTTTCACTAAACAGGTAAGCTTATCTCCAAAAGAATATGCTTTTTCTTTTTCTTTTAGTTCTTTGAATTACAATATCTCCAGCGAAATCAATTACGCATACATGCTGGAAGGAATTGATAAAACGTGGATAAACATAAAATCAGATCAGCACTTTGCAACCTATTCTAACTTAAATCCGGGGAGATACACGTTAAAAGTTAAAGCAACCAATGAATATGGCATTTGGTCTGCACCTCAAAAATTATTGACAATTAAAGTTTTAACGCCCTGGTGGTTGAGTTGGTGGGCCTATTCCGTTTATGTTCTACTTGCAGGCATATTTGTATATGCCATTGTGAAATACGTTTTAGAGAAAGAACGTTTGAAAAACAACCTCGTGATAGAACGATTGGAAAAGCAAAGGGTGAAAGAAGTAGATGAATTAAAGTTTAGATATTTCACCAATATATCTCATGAATTTAGAACACCGCTCACCTTAATTTTAGGGCCTTTAGAACTGCTATACAAATGGTTTCCTTCTTTTAATGATACTATAAAAGAGAATTTGGGTCACATTCAACACAATGTGAATCATCTATTAAGACTCATTAACCAATTGATGGATTTCAGGAAATTAGAAGAAGGAAATTTAAAACTCTCTGTTTCTGAAAATTACCTATCAGATTTTATAAGAAATATTGGAGAAAATTTTGATCTTCTGGCCAGTAAAAAATCAATTGATCTTATTCTGGAATATCAGGGAGATCCTTCATCATTAATATGGTGTGATTGGGATAAGTTAGAAAAGATTTTAAATAATCTGATTCACAATGCGCTTTCATTTACTCCATTCAATGGTGAAGTGATAATAAGAACTTCTTTAAATGAAAATGATTGTAATAGCACCCTCTCAATTTCTATCATTGACAGTGGCAAGGGGATTCCAACTGATGAGATCAAGCATATTTTCGACTACTTTTATCAGGCAAGTGATCAAGACAGATCTTTTTCAAAAGGATACGGAATAGGCTTATCATTAACACACGAATTGGTAAAAATTCATAAGGGAAAGATAGAAGTAAGCAGTGACGGTATTGAGGGAACAACCTTTACAGTTACACTTCCGGTAAATAGAAAAGATTATAGAGATGCTGAACTGTCTACAGTTTCAGAAACAAATTTAGAGATAAAAATCCTTTCACATTTCCTATACAAACTTGTTTAGCACCTGCCAAAAAAAATACTATAACAAACAGTAGTCAGTCTTTATTACTCCTCGTTGATGATAATGTTGAGGTGCTAAATTATCTGATCAGTTGTTTTAAAAATGATTATAAAATTATCACTGCCCCAAATGGAACAGAAGGTTTTGAAAAGGCAGATTTGTATTTGCCTGATTTAATTATCAGCGATGTGATGATGCCTATAATGGATGGAAACGAATTTTGTTCGAAAATAAAATCTAACTTTAATACTTGCCACATCCCGGTTATTCTTTTAACTGCTTTAGCAAGTAAGCTTCATTTAATAGAAGGTTTAGAGACAGGAGCAGATATTTATTTAACCAAACCTTTTCATCAGGAAATTCTAGCATTAAACGTCAAAAACCTTTTAGAATCCAGAAACACGCTAAAAGCAAAGTTTATAAATAGTGCTGTTACAGATCCTTCAGAGATCACCGTAAACTCTATGGATGAAAAGTTTCTGACTAAAGCCATGGAAATAATAGAAAAGAATATGAGTAATTGCGATTATTCAATTGAGGATTTTGTAAAAGACATGAAGTTAGGCCGTTCAGCACTTTATAGAAAATTAAAACAGCTTACCAACCAATCTCCCAATGAATTCATCAGAACGGTAAGATTAAAAAGAGCTGCCCATCTTTTAAAAAATCAGGGAGGTACGATTTCAGAAATATCTTACGAGACAGGGTTTATCGATCCTGCTTATTTTACAAGGTGTTTTAAAAAACAATTTGGCGTTACTCCTTCAGAATTTAATAGTACAATTAAAAGTACTGAATGATAAAAAGTGAGATTTTAGAAATATTTTTCGAATTGATTTTGTTAATGCGAATAAAAAGGTATAATAACTTATTGGATATCTTAATCCACTACAAACTTTTTAGTCAGTTTAATATCTTCTGACGAAGCACCAATTTTCACTTCAAACTCGCCCGGTTCTACTGTCCAGTTCATATTTTTATCCAATAATTCTAAATCCTGTGGCTTTATGGTGAATGAAACAGTCTTAGTTTCTCCGGGATTTAAACTTACCCGCTCAAAACCGCGTAGTTGACTATCATAAGTGGTAACGCTGCTTACCATATCCTTAATATATAGCTGTACTACCTCATCACCTTTACGGTCGCCAGTATTTTTAACATCTACCTTCACCTCTAATTGACCCTGATTATTAATATGATCTTTGCTGAGTTTTAAATTGCTATAATTGAAAGTAGTATAGCTTAACCCAAAGCCAAATGGATAAAGAAAACCGTTAACCCGGCTGTTTCCGTAACCATTATTTTTATCTCCACCGGTAGATTGATCAGCTTGTGAACCTGGCTTAAAGGGAAAGTTCATCTCTATTTGTCCGGTTGTTTTAGGAAAGGTGATGGATAATTTCCCGCCCGGATTATAATCTCCGAACAATGTTTCTGCAATAGCTTTTCCACCGGAAGCGGCAGGGAACCATGCCTCTAAAATTGCGGGAATATATTTATTTGCCCAATTAATGGTTAATGGCTGCCCGTTTATTAGCACCAATACCACAGGTTTACCAGTTGCATAAAGTGCTCGTAATAATTGCTGCTGACGACCTGGTAAATTTAAAGACGTTCTCGATTTACCTTCTCCTGTTTGCTTATCGCCCTCACCCAAAACAGCGATGATGAGATCGTTTTTCTTTGCTTCTTCTACCGCTTTATCAATATCACCCTGTTCTTTTGCAGTTAAAGGCGTATAAATAATTTCACTCTCTGGCCATGTTGCGTCTACTATATCACATCCTTTAGCATAATTTATATTCACCGTGTTTCCAACCTCTGTTTTTATCCCATCGTAAACGTTAATTAAAGAAACATAAGATGGTCCGTACCGGCTTTCCTGATAATTTGATTCTTTGGCCAAGGGCCCGGTTATTAAGATATTTTTAATTTTAGTTTGATCAAGAGGAAGTAACTTGTCCTGGTTTTTTAGAAGTACCAACGATTGTTTCTGGATATCTAACATAAAATCCATGTGCTTATCAGCACCGACAATTTTGTCAGCCAGCTTTGTATCTTTCACATAAGGACTATCAAACAAGCCTAATTCCATTTTTACGTTTAGCACATCAGCAACCCTATTATCTAAAGTTTGCATCGCTACTTTTCCATCTTTAACCAACTCGCGTAGTGGAAGAATATAATCTCCAGGATCTGTAAAATCCGTACGTACATTTAAACCTGCTTCAATAACCTGACGAACTGCTTCTTTATCAGAATCGGCTACGTGATGTTTAGAATAAACGTATTCTATAGCCCTACTATCAGATACCACATAACCTTTAAAGCCATATTTCTGACGCAGTAAATCGGTTAAAAAATAATGGCTGGCCGTAATAGGTACGCCATCATAATCGTTATAACTACTCATTACCCCCATTGGATGTGCTTCCTGAACTACCCTTTTAAAAGGATATAGGAACATTTCGTGAAGTTCACGTGGCGCCACATGAGGATCTGTCCTGGCATTCCCGTCTCTACCACCTTTTGGCACACTGTAAACCGCATAATGTTTTAAAGTTGCCGCTATTCCCTGGCTTTGTATACCATTGACCATTTGTTTTCCCAATTCGGCAATTAAAAATGGATCTTCGCCGTAGGTCTCCAACACACGCCCCCATCTTGGGTCTCTGCTCACATCCAAAATAGGCGCATAAACATTGGTATAACCCAAAGCTTTGCCCTCTTTACCTACAATTTCACCTGCCTGTAATACCAAATTTTTGTTCCATGTACTTCCAATACCTATTGGCGCAGGCAATGGCGTAGCTTTGGTATGTGTTAAACCGTGAATTCCTTCGTTGGTAAAATCAACCGGAATACCCATACGGGTTTCCTCTACAAACCATTTCTGAATTTGATTAATGGCTTTTGCATGGTTGCTAAAAGGATAACTTAAGGGGCTAAAGTAATTACCACCATTTCCTCTACCATTTAAATCCTCATCAATATTAGCAATGCCATCTTTCCAAATTTCATTTTTCCATTGTAGGGTTGGCAGCGAATCTTTCAGCACTCTTGGATAACCATAAAGTGTGGCCAGCTGATTGGTTTTTTCATCTACCGTCATCAGCGATAAAAGATTATCTACCCTATCGCTGATAGTTGCTTTTGGATTTTCAAAAGCATCCATCACCCCGTTTTTATTAAAATCTATCCAATCTTTATGGTAAATATTCGATTTTTTTTGTGCCAGTAAGGGTGCGGACGTAAAAAGCAATCCAGCTAATAAAATTTGTACTCTATTCATTTAAAACAATTTAATGCTGATTTTTTTATTTAATTAATCGATCGCTAAGAAATAAAATAATAAGCTTATAACTCAATCACAATAGTAAATTAACAGGATAGAAGTATTTTTTCTAAATATTTCTATTTAATCTTATTTAAAAGCTTCACCTCTTACCTATCTTTTATTTAGTAAAAGGCTCGGTAATTAAATTAATTAAAGTTTTTGCAGCTCTCGGATCGTATTTGATGGCATCAGAAATGGTCAAATCACAAACCACTACATTTCCCCAACCTTCTTTTACGGCAAATACCGGGTAACCGATTTTACCATCGTAGATTTTTTGCAAGTCACCACTCCAATAAAAATGAGGTTCCAGGTAACGACCGATTGGAATAACCTTTTTATTTTGTACATCAATTTTATGACTTGCACTGGCAGCAAAAGCGGGTTTTCCTTCACCACTCGCCCACCACTTCCAATCCATCGCATCTAAACCATCAAACAACGGAAGGTTTTGCTTCCAATTTAACATTTCTACAAACTCACCTTTAATGCTGTCAACAGTCTCACTACCTCCAGCGCTGGAATCGAACATAAAATCCTCAAAATGATGTTTTTCGGTAGCTGATTTTGTATCCAAGACCTTTATAACATCCGCACAAAAACGATGTGCAGCCTTACCTTGCTCTAAAATCACCAACCTACCTCCTGGCTTTAAGGCCTTTTGTATATCTTTTTCAGTAAAACTGGTGGCTGTTGGCCCTAAAATAATCACGTCAGCTTTTGCTTTTATTTTTTTCAAAGGTTTATTGATGATATTTCCTGCCTCAGAAATAGCATTTTTAACCTCATCATTAACTCCTAATACAACAATAGACGGCGATTTGTCTTCTTTTACTGAAAACCATTGTTTCGTTGCAATCTCTATTGGATAAGTATTTACTGAAAGTGTTTTTTCACTTGCATCTTGAACTGTTAAACGAATGGTAGCTTTTTGTTTCCCGATGTTAATTTTCGGAATGTAAAACGACGCATCAACATCTTTCACATCAAAATAATTAACGTCTCCAATAGAAATACCGGTAGAACTGACTTCTTGATTTGCAATTAAAACATTGAGCTTTACTGTTACATCTTTTAAATCTTTAAAGTCTGCGTTATCATTTACTAAATAGAGCTTAGTCTTCACCAAATCCCCTTCATAAAAAAATCTCTGCGTAGTAGCTAAAGAGGCTAACACCGGTTCAAAAGCTTCTTTTACACCGTAATAAACTGGAAATGGCTTCCATTGTGTTACCGGTTTTGACAAAGCATTTTGTATCCAGGTACAATTAGCAAAAAGCAAAACACCCGCTGTGGGTAACGCTTTTCTGCTGTATCTTAATTTTTCTGCCTTTAATTTAGCTTCTGCTAAAATATGATCCTGAAAATAAGAAACGTCCTTTCCTTTAGCATAAGTACCAATATCACCTACCCATGATTGTGCAGAAAACCTTTTAATATAAGCCGGATGCACTGCGCCATTATCAATCATAGAATAAGGGACTGCACTTTCGTGGTTTATAAATGGTCGTCCATCACTTAAAGTCAAACCTCTCTGTGGCTTGGTGTAATCATTTACAAACGATGAGGATTCGTACCAACCCCAATAAGCATGTACATCTTCTATGTCTGCATTTTTTGCAACATCAGGGTCGCCCGAAGTTTGAATAATGGGACGACTAGGGTCCATTCTTCTTACCGCATCAATAATATCTTTAAAAATCGCTAGCTTTTTTGGGTTCTCATAATCTCCTTGCAATCCCTCATTAGATATGGAATAAACCATGATGCTAGGATGGTTGCGATACTTTTTGATCACTTCTAATTGCTCGCTTTTCCATTGTTCTAAAATAGCAGCCGGAGGCGCCGGTGCCTTACTCATGAGCGCCCAGGGGCGTATTCCTTCATCCGTAACCCCAACGCCAATTTTATCTGCCAAACCGTACCATAAGCTATTCCAAGTGTTACAACCGGTACGCGTATATACTTCATTCCCGTCATGCATAAATTGCAAAAAACCACGGGCAGCGGTAGAATCTGTAGGTTTATAGCCGTAAATCGGCTGTCCTGCGCCACGTACCCAATATGGGTGCCCATTTAAGTACAACTGTTCGCCTTTTGTAGAAACGGTACGGTAGCCAACTGGTGTTTGCCAAAAATCGAGCTTATTGCCATTTTTATTCATTAAGGTAACCTCTAAATTATACAAGTTTGGATGATCTGGCGTCCATAATTTTGGGTTTAGCCCAGATTTCATTTTGTTAAATACGTTGTCGCCCGGTTTTAAAGAAGCTTCAAATTCATCACTAAAAAGTACGTCACCGGTTTTAGCATCTTTTAAAACGTAGCTCAATTTTGTTTCAGCAATAGCTTGATTAGGATTTTTTAAGGTAAACTCTAACTGATGCCCCGTTAATGAAGGATTAAAAAATACATCATCTATTTTGCCGCCAACTTTTGAAACCACCAGTTTTACGGGTTGCCAAATACCCATAAATTTTGCCCGAGGTCCGTTGCCAAAACCACCAAACATCCCAGAGTTTAAAGAAGTAAGCAAATCTTTAGTAATAGGCATGGTAACCGCAACTGAAACCACTTCATCTCCTTTATCCGCCTTGGTACCTCGTTCTACATAAACTAAAAGTTGATTCTTTTTCCCGGCTTTAATGTATGGCGTAAGCCTGCAACTAAAAGAGCCAAACATACCCAAATGACCGCCCACATATTGTCCGTTGCAGTAAACCAGCGAAACTGTTGCTACGCCTTCGAAATCTGCGTAAATTTCACTGTTGTTAGTTTTACCAACTATATCAATGGTTTTTACGTACCAACCCGACTGCAAACTATCTGTTTTAAAAGGTAGCGCCTTAATTCTTGCAGTTTCTTGCTCTTCAAACTCGTCAGAAACATGAGGCAACCACCACGAAACTCTATTTAGAAATTGAGGAACTTTAATTTGAAAGGGCAAAAAATCATTATTTACATTTTTAAAAATCTCCTTTGCCTTATCATCTACAAAATTTGCCTCCGTTCCAGATGGTTTATTGTTGCCGACCGCCGGCATAAAATCCCATGTCCCGTTTAAAGAAACTTCCTGAACAGGTTTTTTAGCAACATCAACGGTGAGCACCGATAGGCTTTGCGCATGAAGCTGATGAGTGGCTAATACTAGCAACAATAAAGGCTTTATCTTATTAATCTTCATAATTGTTTAGGTTTTGTTTTACAATTGAGCTTTGCAAAACATAATGTTGGTTTTATATCCCAAAGTTCTAAAAACCGCTCTGTTTTGAGTAGGAATTTTTATGCAAAAGCGAGTAAAAATTGGTCTTGAAATGGCTCTACCTCAATTACCATTAAAAATCCGATTGCTTAAAACCATTCTTTGCAACCAACTATCGGCAAGTTTAGGCCAGGCTTCTCTGGCTTCGTCGCCTTTTCTTAAACCGTTGCCATGCCCACCAAAAGGATAATAGTTTAACTCTACCGGAATTTTTGCTTCTCGCAATGCACTTGTCATCACCAATGAATTGTTTCCGTAAGGATCATCAGCGGTCTGAAAAAGAAACATGGGCGGCGTATTTTTGGTGATCGTAAGTTCTGGGGTTAAGGTATGATTTGGACCTAAATCCAAAAAAGCCGGCCAAATCAACATAGCAAAAGCGGGACGACATGATAATTTATCCATTTTATCTACCATAGGATAGGTTATTTTATCAAACTCAGTGCTTAATCTGGCGCAAAGACTTGCTCCGGCAGAAAAACCTAAAACCCCAACCTTGGTACTATCAATCTGCAAAGCCTTTGCTTTTGATTTTACAATCCGTATAGCTCGTTGAATGTCCTGTAATGCTCCCGCTTGCTTGTTAGGTACACGGTATTCCAATACAAAAGCAGTATAGCCCAAACTGTTCAGCCATTCCGCAACTTCTTCGCCTTGTGCGTCAACGGCTAAAATAGCGTAACCACCACCCGGGCAAACCACTACACTCACCCCGTTATTCTTTTCTGGCGCAGGCTGGTAAATGGTAATCAAAGGATCGGTAATGTTGGTGAGTCTCTTGATATCAAATCTTTTATCGGCAGTAACTTCTGCTGGATGTTTTGGCTTTAGCTCATTTGGCACTGCACCAGGCCATAAATGTATGACCTGATGTTCTTGTGCCATCACGGATAAACCTATAAACACCCATATAAAAACTAGAATCTTTTTCTTCATCACCCAAAAAGTTAAGAATATCTTTCTTTCAACAAATCTTTCATCCAACAATTAATATCCCATTGACTGGCAATTGGCGTGGTTGTTCCAATTTGGTGAGGCATATAGGGGTAAGACCCAAATTCGGGCGTAATGGTACATTCCCCGATCCCATTTTTCTCCAGGTACGTCATCCATTTATCCCACCAAAGCAAATGAAAATCTAGCGCTTCTTTGTTCTCCGAAGCTCTTGGGTCGGTAACTTGTGGCCCTTCCGGATGCCCAACCCTCGCATGAATATGTACCGCCCGCTCAATAGCCAAATCAATTACTTGTTCCTGGTCTTCCAAATAACTTTCAGAAACGCAAACCCAGTGCGAAAAATCCAAAGCTAATTTTACATTCTTAAACCTCTCTTCCTTTAAATAGCTTTCCACCACGTGTGCCGCATAAGACCACTTGTTGCGGTGTGTTTCATGATAAATTGGGATGCCACTTTCTGCACCTATCCTGTCGCAAATGGAAAAACAAATCTCCATTTGGTCTTTGGTATAGTACTCTCGTCCGGTTTGCGAGGTAATAAATTTTGGTTTGATGTTATCAGTTTGGTAGCCAATTAACTCATATAAGTTTCGCTCTAATGCTTTACAATAGTTATCGAAATTTTTTCCTTCGTTTTGTACGGTGTGCAATAAGCTATAATCCAAACCAGTCTGCTCTAATGCTCTTAACATTGCAGGTTTTTCGTCTAGGTTAAGCAAAGGGTAAACTTCTACCCCATCGAAACCGTAGGAAATGACTTTATTCAAAAAGTCATCCCAGACTAAATCCTCGGAACCCCAACGCGGACAGTAAAATTTTACTTTTGGCATTTATTTTTCATAAATCAATGGGTTTTGCTCATCGTTGTTCAGCACATCGCCAACTTTCAAAGTTTTTAAATAGCTATCTGGTAACACATTCGGAATTCCGTTAAAAGTTGCTCCATCAGGCATAAAAGCACAGGTCATTGCCCTCCTAAAACCCGGAGTCATATTGGCATGGGCACCGTGTACCGTTAATCCGTTATGGAAAGAACAGCTTCCCGCTTTAATTACTGCTGGAACCGATTCCCGCTCTCTAAACTCAGGATAAAAATCAAAAATAGCATCCATATTTTTACCGATAGATGGATTTTCAAAACTTGTCAATTTCTGTGTGCCGGGCAGAAAAAACAGGCAACCGTTTTCTAAAGTTACATCATCTAAAGCTACCCAAATGGACATTGCTCTCCGGTCAGAAAAAGACCAATACGGCGTATCTAAATGCCACGAAGTTGGGTTTGCCCAAGGGCGTTTAATTAAAGCTTGGTCATGCCATATTCTTACCCCATCTGCACCAGATAAATCACTAATCATTTTACCAATGCGCTCATCAAACATGATTTTTCTCATGGTTTCGCTGGTTTGCCACAGGTTAATCGACTGGTCAAATACTTTAGTGTAGTAATCAGAATCTTCGTTTATACCATCACCTTCATCGATATTTCCTTCCTTACCGGGGATTTTTAAACCTTTACGTTCTTCTAACGCTTGGGTAATGCTTGCTCTCCAATAGTCAAGCTCATCCTTATTCAAAAAATTTTCTACGGTAACAAAACCGTTTTCCCGAAACGAGCTAATTTGCTCTTGTGAAAGTTCATGATTCATATCCTAATATTATTAAGCCTATTGGTTCCAGCTTTATGATTTATAATTGAATGCTAAGCTATTACATTGGCATTGCTTAATAAATATACATTATGATATTTCAGCTTATCATTTTGATATTAGAATTTATATTAACCCAAGTCCCCTATGGTTATTTTTAAGACTTATATGTCTTCAATAGCATGTTTCTGAACTGCAATGGAGTAAAACCTGTTTTCTGCTTAAACAGTTTGGAGAAATAAAATGGGGACTCAAATTTTAGCAAGTACGCGACTTCTTTTATCGCATATTGCTGATTACCTAACAACTCTTTTGCTTTTTGGATTTTTAGCTGGATAAAATATTGTCCTGGCGAAATACCCGTATTTTCTTTGAAGATTTTACGGAACCAGGAATAGCCAACTTTTAATTCATCCGCAATAGATTTAGCATCTACCACTTCTAATAATTTGGCCCTAAAAAGTATCTTAGCTTTCTTAACGGTTTGCTCAATCAAACTCTCATCCTCATTAAGACCTTGCTGGTTAAAAGCATACAGCATCCCCAAAACATGGATGGTTGCACTGGCAGTTATGGCTTCAAACCCGTTGTTTTCTTCCTTTGAAGCACTCAAAATATCATCAAACAATTGAAGGATTTTTTCATTTAAACCTAAATGAAATAAGGGGTTTCTTTTAGAAAACGAATTATTTTTAATGAGCTTATCTACATAATTGCCACTGAAGCTCACCCAATATTCATCCCAACCGGTTTCCTGATCTGGTTTATACCGATGCCTTTCTTTGGGATAAATCATAAAAACGGTACCGTCTAAGATGCGTTCTTTTAGAGATTCAGTTTCTAGCGCACCGTTTCCGTTGACGATATATACTAAAGTATATTCCTGCAAAACCCTGCCGGTTTCCCAGGTAAAATGATGGTGTGCCGGATGGTTGGGTTCTGGATAAATAGCATTTGGCAAAATTCGGGTACAACCTACACTCAAAACATTTAACCCCCACGGAGCACTTTTATCACTGGACGGAAAATATTTGAAAAAATTATTCATTCCTTTTTAAAAGCTGAAAGCTAAACACAACTATGTTAAATTAAAGCATTCTTACTAAACTTTCTGTTTAAAATCTCGCTTAACTACCTAAGTTAAAAATCAAAAACTATATGAAATATATCATCAATTGCTTTTGATGTTGTTCCGAAATTTTAATTTTGAAAAGATAACCCAATAAAAAACCTAATATGTAAAATAACTTTAACAACTTTTAAGCCCCATCAAATCTGCTCATCAAACAAAACAAAAAATTTCTAAGCTAAAAATTTACCTAATGACTATCTCAAAAACCTGTTTTATCCTAATCACATTATGCTTTTTGCAATTAACTTTATTTGCGCAAAATCCTATTTTACAGGGCAAAGGTGTTTGCGATCCTCAAATAAGAATATACAATAATAAGGCTTATTTATATGCCACACATGATTCTGCAGCAAAAAGCAAAACATTTATCATGAACGATTGGTGGATATGGTCTTCATCTGATCTGGTGAATTGGAATTATGAAGCTTCCCTAAAACCAGAAGATACTTATTTTAAGAAACCGACCAACCAATGTTGGGCCACTGATGCCATCAGTAGGAACGGTAAATACTATTTATACTTCTCCAGAGGACCTAAAGAAATTGGTGTGGTGGAAAGCGATTCTCCGACGGGTCCCTGGAAAGATCCTATTCAAAAACCTTTAATTGCCCTAAATTCCACACCAACAGAAGCTCGTGATCCGGGAATATTGCAATTGGAAGATGGCACTTCTTACATCGTTTTTGGTGTTTGGGATTTTTATATTGCCCGCCTGAATCCAAACATGGTATCGTTGGCAGAAGTTCCACGAAAAATTGTATTAGATAAAAAGGATGGTCCTTATGGTCCTGGAAAAACCGATGACAAACCATTTTTACATCAAAGGGGCAACAAATTTTATTTATCATGGGGTTGCTATTATGCCATGGCCGATGATCTTTACGGTCCGTACAATTATAAAGGCTCAATCATCACCAAAGAAAGAACGGATACTTTGTTCCAAAAGAAGCTTACTTATGACCGTCATGGGTCATTTTTTAAACTACATGACCAATGGTATTTTGCCTGTAACGACCAAAGTGTTGCTGGGAGCGACAACCATTTCAGAAACAGCGTGATCAGTTATGTACATTATAAAAAAAACGGAGAAATTGAACCCATTTACATTAGCAAAACGGGTGTTGGACAATATAACGCCTCACTAATACAAGCAGAAGATTATTTCTCGGCTGATAAGGTGGTTCAGCAAGAAAATGAGACTGGCGGGTTTTCAATCACGGCTGTTAAAAACGATGCACATGCATACTACCCTAAAGTCAGGAATTTAGGTAAAAATTCAAAAATTTCGCTCCGTATTTCTTCCAATGCCAAAGTAAACTGTACGATAAATATCCGCAAAGATAATGTGAGCGGTAAATTACTTGGAAAGCACAAGCTTACTTTCAAGGATGCTGAAGACAAGACAATTTCCTTCGACCTAAATAACTCCTCGGGAGACTACAATATCATTATACAATTTAAGGGAAATCCAGGCTCGTTAAAATTGGATTGGTTTAGCTTCAAAAACACCGATAGTTAAGATCAGTATTTGATTTATCAATTTTTGATGATTCACCTTCGTTGTTAAATCAGAAAGTATATTAAATATATCAATTCAGTTATTTTTTCATTCCTTTTTGAGCTTAACTTTGGTATATCCAATTAAATTAAACCTAAATATCATAATTTTTAACCGGGTTATGCTATTTGCAAACTTTAGAAATGACTAAACAAATTGCTTTTAAAATGAAATTAAAGCCGGGCTTTAAGGACGAATACAAAAAAAGACATGACGAGATTTGGCCGGAATTAGAAGAGCTCCTACACCAGGCGGGAGTGTTTAATTATAGTATCTTTTTGGATGAAGAAACAAACACCTTATTTGCAATTCAGCATTTAAACGGCCTTACACCAGACTTAACGGAAGAGGCAATCATGAAAAAGTGGTGGGCTTACATGTCGGATATCATGGAAACAAACGCCGACCAGTCGCCAATTGCCATAGAATTACCTAGAATGTTCCACCTTGCGTAATCGAAAAATTAAAATATTTAGAAGATGAAATCTAACTTAAAAATTGGCCTGTTTGGAATAGGCCTGGACACCTACTGGCCGCAATTTGAAGGCTTAAAAGAACGCCTGGAAGGTTATTTAAAAGTAGTGGAAGATAACATTGCTAAAATACATGACGGCGTTGTTAATTTAGGGCTGATAGATAATCCGGAAAGTGCTTTTGAGGCTGGTAGAACTTTTCGTAAAGAAGATGTAGATATTATTTTCTTGTACGTTTCCACTTATGCGCTTTCTTCTACAGTTTTACCTGTAGTGCAAAGAGCTAAAGTGCCTGTAATTATTTTAAACTTAGCTCCAGAAGCTAGCATCGATTATAAATCGTTCAACAAAATGACCGATAGAACCAAGATGACTGGCGAATGGTTGTCTTATTGTTCGGCTTGTCCGGTACCAGAAATTGCCAATGTTTTTAACAGAACCGGCGTGAAATTCCATCAGATTACCGGGATGTTGCGCAATGACGAAGAAGCTTGGACAGAGATTACCGAATGGGTAGAAGCGGCTAAAGTTGCAAATATCATGGCTTATAACCGTTTAGGTTGTATGGGACATTACTACAGCGGAATGCTTGATATCTACAGTGATTTAACACAACAATACGCCCATTTTGGAGGTCATATTGAATTGATTGAGGTAGATGAACTGGCGAGTTTGAGAAAAGAGGTTTCTGATGCAGAAATCAGCGAACGCGTTATATTGATTCAAAAAACATTTGATGTACAAGCAGATTGTTCAGATTCAGAACTTAAACGGGCAGCTAAAACATCGGTAGCTTTAGATAAATTGGTAGATAAATATCAGTTGGGTTCTATGGCGTATTATTATAAAGGAGCGGGGAATTTTGATAACGAGGATACTATTAGCTCCATTATTATCGGTAACAGTTTATTAACTGCTAACCATATCCCAGTTGCTGGCGAGTATGAAGTTAAAAATGCCCAAGCCATGAAAATTATGGACAGTTTTGGCGCAGGAGGTTCTTTTACCGAATATTATGCGATGGATTTTAATGAAGACGTGGTATTGATGGGACACGATGGTCCTGGACATATTGCCATTGCAGAAGGTAAAACAAAAGTTCGTCCACTAGGCGTGTATCATGGAAAGGTTGGTAACGGACTATCCGTTGAAATGCAGGTAAAAAATGGGCCAGTTACGTTGTTATCGGTAGCTGAAAAAGCCGACGGAAAACTGATGCTTTTAGTAGCAGAAGCTGAATCTGTTGCAGGTCCAGTTTTAGAGATTGGGAATACTAATTCTCGATATAAATTTCCGTTAGGCGCCCGCAATTTTGTAAACAACTGGAACAGCTTTGGCCCTGCTCATCATTGTGCTGTTGGTGTAGGACACATCAGTTCAAAAATAGAAAAACTGGGTTTGTTGCTAAATATGGAAGTGAATAAGGTCTGTTAAATAAAAATGTATCAAAGCATTTTCTTTTATTAATTCAATTAACAAGTACATTCGCCTCCTTTTGCTGTTTATTCGTATCATCAACCTTGGCCTGTGCCTCTGAAACAGCCTGTTGTTTTGCCATTGCCTTCTCCGCTTGTTTGATGAAAGCATCCGGGTTTTCCTGTAATTTCTTTTCAATGGTTTTAGACACCTCAGGATAAAGTGCCCGAACCAACCAAAAGTTAAAAGCTTCACTGTTCAGCTGATCATTCTGTGGTTCAGGTACAACGCCGTTCCTACAGCTGTGGCCGTCAAACAAAAGCAGGTAAGCACCCCAATAATCAGGCTTTTTGACCATGCCCCGAAATGATGATGATTTTTCACGTTTATAACTTTAGGCGTAGTGCCCATCAGCTTTCTGACTTACCTTCTGCAATACTGATCTTTTCTGCGGATTCAAATTGATTGAATGCCTTGATTTGGGCTTCCAGTTCTGCGATTTGTGCCTTTAGATTTTGAATCTGTGCTTCCTTTTCTGCCATTAATATTTCCAAAGATTTATGATGGTTCCACCTATCGATAGAGTGGAGAAATTTTAAGAAATGATTGGCTTTATGAAGGGAATTCTTATTTACCACGTGCTTTGAACCGAATGGATTCTGTTGTTTATAATACTCAATTCTTGTGGTAGTGAGCTCATAAACATAGCTAAAAAACTCCTTTTCTCCACCCTTATTCTCCTTCAAAAATAAGCTAAATGATACTGATAAAATGCCGGATATTCCTCTTCTTTCAGCTCATAGAGTTTTAGAAAAAAGAAGTTGTCTACGTATGATTTATTGAAGATGAAAGGTCTACCTAGTTCAAATCGGTTTGGGGAAAAATTGAAGGGGTGGCGGAGTTTGAAGTGGATATTCTTCATGCTTTGGAAAAAATGGTTTCCTTTCTTTGAGCAAAAGTCTTTCCACTGATTATTTAGGTCATTAGAAAAACTTTTGAAGAATAATTCTTATTTAATTTTCACTGACAACTTCTCTATAAAGTATCTATCAATTCAGAAAAAAATAAAGGATTCAGCTAATTTTCTATATAAAACATTTTCAAAAATTACTAATCTAAGATCGCCGTCAAAACCCGCTTTCACATTTGGATTATCTAGGGTGTTAAAAGCAGTTTTCTTTCACGGATTCTACTATACCTCAATCTTCATTCGGTTTTTATCTTCTCGTAAGTGATTCTAAAATATAGTTGTTGAAACTTGTACTTCAAAATTTATTTTTTAACATTTCCATATCTGCGCTTACTTTTATGTCAAGAACCTTTGCGTAAATCTGGGTGGTGCGTATACTGTTGTGACCAAGCATCTTTGAAACACTCTCGATAGCACCCTGTTCAACAGCGTCACCGAGTTGCGAAGGTATGACGGGCGACATGCGAACTCAAGGGCTTATCGATCCCACATAGAACCGCGATTTCCTTAAGGTATTCGTTCATCTTCTGGTTGCTGGAAATCGGCATAGCCCTGTCTCTTGCAATGCAATAGGCACTTTATTTATATTTGCTGAGAATTTTATTTGCCGAGGGCAACAGCGGAACAGCAGATTTATTACCTGTTTTTTTTCTGTTGGTGTATATCCAGGTATTGCCATCTATACCGATTTTAATATTGGATAGTTTCAGTTTTTCCACATCACAATATGCCAGGCCTGTAAAACAGCAGAACAAAAAAACATCTCTGACCTGATCTAGCCTTTCCGTATAGAACTCTTTAGCTGCCATCCGCAGCAGCTCTTCTTCGGAAAGAAATGGCCTTTCAACCTGCTTTGTCCGCAGCTTATATCCGAACATCGGGTCTCTGTCGATCCAGTTTCTGCCGATACTGATACGGATGATTTTCCCCAGGTTTTTAAGGTGTTTGACAGCTGTATTGTTTGCACAGTTATTTTCTGTCCGCAGATGGAATTCGAAGTCGCTGATGAAAGACTGGTCGATTTTTTTGATGTCTATGTCGGCCATCCTGTACCTATAACTTAGGAATACTATAAGATGACGCTCCAGTACTTCAAATCTTTTGAGTGTACCAAGTGCATATTCTTTTCCTATAAGCGCTTCCATTTTCTGATTATGGAGCCGGACCGCCTCTAGCAAAGTGTGCTTTTCTTCCTTCTTCCCCAGAACCCTGCTGATAAGATTTTCCGCAGATAGGCCTTCTCCGGATTCAACAAGAAGCCTGTGTGCCCGATGTACCGCTACGCGAATGCTATCGAGGTATGCGTTTACACTTTTCGTTTCTTCTTTTGATCCGTTTGCCCGCCCGGCCCTGGCGTTCCAACGCTCAGGATCGCAGCAAACGCCCGTAGTTTTTCTATACGTTGCCCGAAACTGTTATCCGCATGTAAATGGGAATACTACCCCCCTGATAGTTTTTTGGTCTCTTCATATAGAAGAGGAGGCTGAAATTGGTCTTCATGATCAACTGCTTTAGTTAACTGCCCGCGATCCGATCTTCGGGACGGACGGTGCACCACGATTAGTATCATAATGTTGGTGCAAATTTAGCCATGCAGTCTTACAACGTCAAGATGTTTATTGATATAAAACTCTGTTAAACAGTAGGTTATGTATTATTCAGTGAGTCACTCTAAAGCTCCAAATTACTCACTGAATCACTCACCTTTTTTATGCGATTATTTGAATATTTTTGGAAACTTTTCAAAAACAAAAACCCTACAATCATCTGATTTGCAGGGTTTTGAGGCATTTTGATACTGAATCTGGTGATCCCGCTGGGATTCGAACCCAGGACCACTACATTAAAAGTGTAATGCTCTACCAGCTGAGCTACGGAATCATACTTCAGCAAAACATATCGTTTTTATAAAGTTGTGCAAAGATAGAGTTTATGCCTTAGCTTGCAAATCATTTCTTGATTTTTTTAAATACGGAAACTTAAATTGCTAGCTATCAATAAAAAGCATTTTTCATATAAGTGAGATCAATCAATTTTCAATTCTTTATATCATACGATCATAAATAGCTTATTCCCCTCAAATCCGACGGATCATGATAATAGTCTTCGAAATCTCCTGCTAAACACTCACAAGACACCTTGCTGGAAACAAAATTAACATGACCGAATATACTGGCCACAGCCACCTCCGCCGCATCGCTGCCAGTGGCTATCTTAACCATCCCATTCAACGGGACCAATTTGGTGGCGTCAAACAAAACCCACCCCCCGTTTATATAAGCTTCAAAACAGGCGTGAAAATCTGGCGGAGATAATTTAAAGGCATAACCGGTGAAATATCTCCCGGGGATGGTTAAAGCCCGGCAAAGCGCAATGCCCAGATGGGCAAAATCACGGCAAACACCGGCCTGTTCTGTCACGGTGTCAAAAGCAGAAGTTTGCGAATTGGTAGAACCGCTCAAATACTCCACATTTGCATGTATCCATTCGGTGAGAGCGGTCACTTTTGCATAATCATTTCTAAGATGTCCAAATTTATTGTTTGCAAAACGGTATAACCTGTCCGACTGACAATACCTGCTCGGCAAAAGATAAGTCAAGACTTCAGGCTCCAGCTTAGCAATCTGCAGTTCAGGAACATACACATGCTCCCTAAATTCAAAAGCATTTTCTACAGTGGCCTCATAGGTGATGCTCAAATCACAGGGTTTTGGCACCTCCAAACAAATAAACCGGTTCTCACTCAACCCGTATTTCAGCTCTTTGGATTTAATGAAAGGTTCGGTTTTAAAACTCTCGTTTAAAACTTTCTGCCGGTCATTTTTAAAAGCATGAATATTCAATATCAACGTACAATCAGAAATAACTTGATATTTCAACTCGGTGTGCACTTCAAATTTCATATATGTTTTTCTATTTTTTCAGATGGATGCCTGCAACAAAACTTAATCGGCAAATTAGCAGAAATAGCTTAGAGCCTGTTTAAAATTTATCTAATTATTTGTTTATGCTTCTTTTTGGCTGCAACTTCGTTAAATTTTTCGAGATAGATGCCCGGCTATCTCTACAAAATTTGCCTCGTTTCGCTCAAAAATAGGCTATAAACAAGCTCACGATATAAATTTAAACAGGCTCTTATTCTTTTGCATCTTCAAATTAATTTTTTGTGGATAATTTTAGTGCCTGTCTAAAATTCATCTAATAAGTTGCTTATGCTTCTTTTTGGCTGCGCCATCATTGAATTTTTCTGGATTTTCCCGGCCATATCCTCAAAATTCGCCTTCTCTTGCTCAAAAACCTGTCTGCCGTCAGGTAGGTGAGCCATCATCATTAAAAAAATAACAGGCTCTAGGCGAAAATTTTCATGAATAATGATTGATTATTCGTGGATTGGTGGTAAAACATTTTTAGAAGCTAAAGCGAGCTGCACGGAAAGTGCCTATTTTGAAGCTATTTTGTGTCCAATAAAATAATAGCTAACAAATCAAATTTCAATTCATTTTTTTAGCTTTGATATTAGTTTCAAAAAAGCTTACAGCATTTCGCTTTAAGCCTTAAGCATATCAAATTGAGTATCAGCGTTAAAGCATTAAGTAAAAGCTATGGAACACAAAAAGCGGTCGATGAGATTTCTTTTGAAGCTGCTCCTGGAAAAATACTGGGTTTTCTGGGTCCTAATGGGGCCGGCAAATCCACCACCATGAAAATGCTCACTTGTTATCTGCCGCAAAGTTCCGGGAGTGCTTCCGTTTGCGGATATGATATCTCTCTGGAATCTTTACAAGTGAGAAAAAATATAGGTTATTTGCCAGAAAGCAATCCACTCTATCAGGAGATGTACGTGAGAGAGTTTTTATATTTCGTGGGGAACATCCACCATATTCAGCAACTGAAATCACGTGTGGAGGAAGTGATCCAGGTCACTGGATTAACAAAGGAACAACATAAAAAAATAGGTCAGTTATCTAAGGGATATAAACAAAGAGTGGGTTTGGCACAAGCAATTATCCACGATCCGAAAGTTTTGATTTTAGATGAGCCCACATCAGGCTTGGATCCCAATCAATTGATAGAGATCAGGAAACTGATTAAAATTTTGGGAAATACTAAAACGGTTATTCTCTCCACACACATCATGCAAGAGGTGGAAGCCATTTGCGATGAGGTCATCATCATCAACAAAGGAAAAATTGTAGCCAACAATTCTTTAAAAGGTTTGCTGGCAGAACATCAGGAGACAACTTTAGAACCTATCTTCGTGAAATTGACGAGGGATTAAGAAATTTAAGACATTGAGCACCAAAAACATCATATTATTAAAATCCATAAGTCTGCTCATCCTGTTCGCATATTTCACAACTTACGCATGGATATCATTCCTTTTTTTGTTGGGCGAGGTTTATGCTCCAATTAAAAACCCCATCATCTCATTTGAATTCATGGTCATTGCATTTTGCGTATCAGTTATATTTCTATGCATTTTTTGGACGCAGAAAAAGCGGTTCATGCAACTCTTGTCACAGAATATCATCATTATCGTTTTAAGCGTTCCATTATTCTCCACTGTTTTTGATGTTTTGAAAATCGGCGTGGATGATAATGGAAATCCGGTACCGGCAATTTTGGGAATCCTCCTATTAACCATTGGATTGATTACATTCAACGACCATCTAAAATTAAAGAAAGTTTAAATGTTCACGATATACCAAAAAGAGCTCTACTCCTATCTCAGTTCGCTGGTGGCTTACATCACCATCGGTATATTTTTGGTGGTGCTGGGTTTGTTTCTGTGGGTTTTCCCAGATACCAGTATCCTGGAATATGGCTATGCAGGTTTAGACAGTATGTTCAACATCGTGCCTTACCTGTTCATGTTTCTGATCCCGGCCATCACCATGCGTTCTCTCGCAGAAGAGAGAAAGGAAGGAACATTTGAGTTATTAGCGACCCGTCCATTAACTGATTGGCAAATTGTATGGGGAAAATATTTAGCATCACTCACTATAGTTTTATGCTCCTTGATCCCAACTTTGGTGTACTACATCTCTGTTTACGAATTGGGTGTGGTAAAAGGAAACATTGACACCGGGGCAGTGGTTGGCTCTTATATCGGTTTATTTTTACTGGGTGGAGCTTTTGCAGCCATAGGAACCTTCTCCTCCTCCATCACAAAAAACCAGATCATCGCTTTTGCCATTGCAGTGTTTATAAGCTTCTTCGCTTTCAGCGGATTTGATTCCGCCAGTCAAATGCTGTCACTGCAAAAGTTCGATGAAATCCTCATCCATATTGGCATCAATGAACATTATCAATCCATCAGTCGTGGCGTTTTAGACACCAGAGATTTAATTTACTTCCTTAGCTTCATCGCTTTGTTTTTATTGCTCACTAAAACTTTTTTGGGGGGAAGAAAATGGTGAACCATCAAAAAAAGAAGGACCTTAGCCAACTTTTTTTGCTGCTGGCAGGACTTATCCTTGTTAACGTGCTCTCCAACTTCGCTTTTACCCGTTTTGATTTCACTAAGGAGAAACGATACACCATATCTGATATCAGCGTGAATATACTGCAGAACCTAAAAGCACCTGTTAAAGTGACGGTTTATTTACAGGGTGAATTCCCTTCCGGGTTTAAAAGATTGAGAAATGCCACCAAAGATTTATTAGCTGATTATAAGGCTTATGCAGGGAGTGATCTAAGCTATGAATTCATTGATCCAACAGCAGGGAAAACTCAGCAGGAACAGGAAGAGATTTACGACGAACTCAGTCAAAAAGGGATAGAGCCCACCAACCTGAGTGTGAAAACAGAAAGTGGATTGACTCAAAAAGTGATCTATCCTGCCGCAATGCTTTCATTCAATGGACGCGAAATCCCGGTAAAATTGCTGCAAACCCGGCAGGGAACAGATCCGGAAGAGGTATTGAATAATTCGATCCAAAATTTGGAATACGCTTTTTCGTCGGCCATTAAAAAAGTGACTTCGGGAGGCAAGCCAAGAGTTGGATTCACCGAGGGCCACGGAGAGTTGAGTGATTTGGAGCTACAGGATGCGATCAAATCTCTTGCTGATGGCTATGAAGCCGGCAGGATCAACCTTTCTCAAATGACCTTCGCCGGGTTGGATAAATTGAAGGTAATGGTGATCGCAAAACCCGCATCCGAATTCTCAGAGCTGGAAAAATATAAAATTGATCAGTTTTTGATGCGTGGCGGTAAAATCATCTGGACGATTGACCAGGTAAACGCAGATTTGGATAGCATGAGAAGAACCTCCGGTGGTGAAGAACTTGCTTTTCAAAAGAAACTCAATTTGGATGATCAATTATTCACTTATGGGGTTAGGGTCAATTATGATTTGATTGGAGATATGAATTGCGCTCAAATTCCGGTTAGGGTGGGGCAAGTGGGTGGCCAACCACAAATTCAAATGGTACCGTGGCTTTTCTACCCTATCATTATGCCGACGAGTGCACATCCCCTGATTAAAAATCTCGATGGCATCAAAACAGAATTTGTGAATACAATAGATACTATTGCTACAAAGGGAAGTAAGAAAACAATATTACTGACCACTTCACCATTTAACCGGGAGCTGGAAGCACCAACCATCATTTCTTTAGACATGATTGAAGACACTCCGGATCCCAAACGTTTTCAAAGCGTGCCAAAGCCTGTTTGTGTTTTGTTGGAAGGGCGTTTTAAATCAAATTTCTTAAACAGAGCTGTCCCGGAAGGGGTTTCTGGTTTTCCTGAGACATTGAACAAGAGTAAAATGACGAAGATGATCGTTTTTAGTGACGGAGATGTATTTAAGAACGAGGTGAGTGAGAAAGATGGCTCTGTATTTCCTTTAGGTTTCGACCGCTATAATCAACAAACTTATGGCAATAAAACCTTTTTATTGAATGCAGTTGATTTTTTGACAGATGACTCAGGTTTGATCGCTCTTCGTTCTAAAGAAATAAAATTAAGACTGCTGGACAAAGGCAAGCTAGTGGCTGAAAAAACAAAATGGCAGCTCATCAACACCTTAATTCCTTTGATAATGTTAGTTCTTTTCGGTATTTTTCAACATATTTACCGCAAGAGAAAGTATGCAGCTTAAAATTTATATTTTTGATCTTTAACAAGCTAAAACACTAAACGAACAAATGAGATTCATTGTTTCCACGTCAACATTATTAAAACATTTACAGGCAGTAAGCGGGGCTTTAAGCAATAGTGCAGTATTGCCTATTTTAGAGAATTTCCTTTTCGAAATCAAAGATTCCAGCTTAACCATCTCTGCGACAGATTTACAAACCAGCATGACCACGTCAGTTGCGGTGGAATCTAAAGAAGGTGGCAAAATCGCGGTCCCGTCAAAGATTCTATTAGACACTTTGAAAACGCTGCCGGAACAGCCCATTGCATTCTCTGTTGATGATAAAACTTTTGCGATAGAGATCAGTGCAGGAGATGGTAAATATCGTTTAAGCGGAGAGAACGGTGAAGACTTTCCGAAAATCCCTGTGGTTGATAATGCATCCTCTGTTAATTTACCGGCAACTGTTTTAGCAGAGGCGATCAATAAAACCATCTTTGCAGTCAGCAACGATGAATTACGCCCGGCCATGACAGGTGTTTTCTGCCAGTTATCTCCCCAAAATGTAACCTTTGTTGCAACAGATGCTCATAAATTAGTAAGGTACAGAAGGAATGATGCGAAGGCAGAGACAGCAACATCTTTCATCCTTCCTAAAAAGGCTTTGAACTTGCTGAAGTCATCTTTGCCATCCGAAGATATCAATGTATCTATAGAATACAACAATACCAGTGCTTTTTTCAAGTTTGCGAACATCAATTTAATTTGCCGCTTGATAGATGAGCGTTATCCGGATTATGAGGCAGTTATTCCCCAAAACAATCCTAATAAGCTCACTTTAGACAGAGGCTTGTTTTTGAACTGTTTAAAGAGGGTGGTGATCTTCGCAAATAAAACCACTCATCAGGTAAGGTTGAAAATCACGGGAAGTGAGTTGAATATCTCTTCGGAGGATATTGATTTCGCTAATGAAGCACATGAAAGAATTGGTTGCCAGTTTGATGGAGAGGATATGGAGATTGGCTTTAACGCCAAGTTCTTAATTGAAATGCTGAACAATCTTTCAGGTGAAGAGATCACCATCGAAATGAGCACTCCTAACAGAGCTGGTTTATTATTTCCGAGTATCAAAGACGAGCATGAAGATATTCTAATGCTGGTGATGCCTGTGATGTTAAACAATAATGCATAAATTAAGCTGAAATAAAATAAGAAGATGGCTTGGTATTAAAACTGGGCCATTTTCGTTTAAGCTAGTGTTAAGTTAAAAGTAGAAGGTAGAAAGTAGAAATTAAAAAGTAAAAATTAAAAAGTCAAAAGACTTATATCATTGATGATAAGTAATTTAAAAAGATGATTTTTCGTTGTTTTATGATTAATATTACACCAGTATCTGTCAATAACTATGAAATTCATTTACGCTAATATCATTCGTTCTCTCCTTAAAGTTTTTTGTCTTTCAATAATTTCATTCCTGTTGTTGACAGCCTGTAACACCAGTGAAGATTTGAATCTGATTCGCGGAAATGCAAAAATCAGAGTGATCAATGCTTCGCCTGACAATAGCAGTGTGAGTTTTTCTATAAATGATTCATTAATCACTCCTCAACCTTTAAATTTTGGCGACACCATACCCTATAGTTCTATTCCTGCAGGAACGTTGAGTGTGTCCAGTAGCATCTCCCGCAATCCTATCAACCGTTCCAATATCGATTTTTTCTTCAGTCCTGATAAGAATTACACTTTTTTCATTGCCGGAAAAATCAGTCAGGATTCATTGGTTTATGTAACCACTGAGGATGATCTGGCCGTCAATCCAGACACGCTAGCCAAAGTCAGATTCATTAACCTCAGCCCAAATTCCACTTATCTGGATGTCATCTTCTCCACCAAACCTGCGGACAGTGTGGTGACATTTACCAACATCAATTTTAAATCTGGCACTAATTATAAGTATTTTAAACCTGGTGGCTACCATTTAAAGTTCAGAACAGCTGGTAAGAAAATCAATTTAGTGGATACAACAGGAATAACTATCATAAAAGGAAAAGCTTACACCATTTGGGCTAAAGGTCTTTTTAATCAAACCGGAGGATTTTCTTTGAAAACTGCTTTGTTAAGGGATAACTGAATCTCACCTATCCTTACCAGAATTGTCCCAAGTTTTATCCGATTGGAATTTCTTAATAATGAAATTGGAGGATTTTAAAATATCGAGATGATTAGGCTTTATATTTAAAGCTTATTCCTATTTTTGCGCAAAACCCCAACCAACGTGGAAATTATAAAAGCGATCATAGATTTCATTCTTCATATAGATGTGCATTTAAGTGAAATCATAAAGGATTATCAGGTTTGGACTTATCTTATCCTATTCCTCATCATTTTTGCTGAAACGGGGTTTGTGGTTACCCCTTTCTTACCAGGAGATTCTTTATTAATTGCAGCAGGTGCTTTAATTGCAGCAGGTGATACAGGCTTGAGCGTTTATGTATTGGCCTTATTGTTGATCATCGCCGCTGTCACCGGCAATATTCTCAATTATGAGATCGGAAGAATCTTGGGAGCTAAAGTTTTTAAACCTGAAAACAAGGTTTTAAAACTGGAATACTATACCAAAACTCAGCTTTTCTTCGATAAACATGGTGCAAGAGCCATCATCATCGGAAGATTCTTACCCATTTTAAGAACAATTGTTCCTTTTGTGGCAGGAATTGGAAAACTGGAACGGATACGTTATAATTCTTACAATTTCATTGGTGGAACTGTATGGATCATCAGCTTCCTTTTCGCAGGTTATTTTTTAGGCAATTTCCCGTTCTTCAAAAAGAATTTTTCATTTATCATTCTGGGCATCATTGCATTCACGGTTGTTCCGGCGATTTATGCTTTCATACACTCCAGATTACAAAAAAAAGCAGCTTAATCATTTAAGCTGCCCTTTTAATCAATGCCTCATTCTTACTGGATTTTAATTAAGAATTCGTCTAAAGGATGACGAACTTTAGCCAAGTTCGCCATCCAATCATTCTCTTCGTCTCTATAACCTAAGGGCAGAATAGTCACGCTTTTTAAACCTTTCTGTTTTAAATCCAGTAGCTCATCCAAAGCTTGGTTATTGAAACCTTCCATTGGTGTGGTATCAACTTTTAATTCTGCGGCAACAGCCATGGCGAAAGCCAAAGCGATATAAGATTGACGGGCCACATGGTTGAAATTCAACTCTTCATTTCGAGGAATGTAACTATTTTTTAGGGTATCGGTATAGTTTTTATACCTGTTAACCGGCTGATTCCTTTTAATTGTAGTGTGAGCATAGATATTATCAATCCGCTCCTCCGTATAATTATCCCATGCAGCAAAAACCAAAACATGCGAACAATCTGCCAATTGTTGTTGTCCAGCAGCGACAGCCACCATCTTCTCTTTTAATTCCTGATTGGTGATCTCTAAAACTACATAAGGTTGTAAACCAGATGAAGTTGGCGCGAGCCATGCTGCCTCAACAATTTTATCTACTGTTTCCTGATCAACTTTCTTAGTGGGGTCGAATTTTTTAGTGGCATACCGCCACCTTAAATCTTCTAATAATGCCATTTTTAGTTGTGATAAATTTATTTTAGAAGCTGTTTAAATTTATTTTGTAAAAATTTTTATAGTGTTTTTTTGAGCGAAACAAGGCTTGTTTTTGAAGAGATAGCGGGGTTTCTACCTCAAAGAAACAAAACGAAGTTGCAGCCAAAAACAATGCATAAAAAAATTATTAGATAAATTTTAAACAGCTTCTTAGTTATAGAGGGAACAGAAAATTCTTTGGAGATGTTTATAGGAATATTGTCAGATTTAAACAAAGTTTGAATACTCAGAGATATAAAATATAAAAAAGAGAAGCAGGAATAGCATCGGAAAGATATGACCACCGCTTTTCAGAAAATATTATTCTCCTAAAATATCGTGAAGTACCTGCTCATTCGCATGTTTAGCAACTTCAATTTTACCAAAAGATTCTTCATCAATCAACAGTTCTCCGGCAGTCACCATTCCCAACAAGCTGAAATCAGTGTCAACAGTTGCCATCATCTCCACGAAAGCTTCCTGTTCGCCAGGTAAAACTGAAACCACTACCCTGCCTTGAGCTTCCCCAAAAAGAAAAGCATCTTTACGGAAATCACTATCCGTTTCAATTTTGAATCCCAAATCATTCGGCATTGCGGCCTCCAATAAGGCAATATACAAACCTCCATCGGCCACATCATGTGCAGATTGAATCAGTTTATTTTGGATTAATGCTTTGATCACCTGATGCATTTCATATTCTTTCTCCAAATCAAAATAAGGAGCGGGTGATTTGCTGACTTTAAGAAATGATGTCAAATATTGAGAAGAAGAGATGTCATTTTGACTTTCCCCAATGAGGTAAATAAGATCTCCTTCATTTTTAAAATCCAGGGTCATCATGTTTTTAATATGATCCATCACGCCTAACATTCCAATTGTCGGCGTTGGGAAAACAGGACCTTCGTCAGAAGATTGATTATAAAAAGAAACATTCCCACCCGTAACCGGAGTTTCAAACTTGGTACAAGCTGTGCTCATCCCTTTGATAGCTCCAACAAACTGCCAATACACTTCCGGAACATAAGGATTTCCGAAATTCAAACAATTAGTGATGGCTACCGGCTCTCCGCCAGCACAGGCAATGTTCCGGGCAGCTTCGGCAACCGCAATGGCACAGCCTTTCTCCGGATCTGCATTCACATATCTGGAGTTGCAATCCACTGTTAAGACAATGGCTTTTTCAGTGTCTTTAACAGAAACTACAGCTGCATCACTTGGCTTATTGGTCACCATGTTGGCTGTACCCACCATAGAGTCATATTGATTGGTCACCCATCTTTTGGATGCTATATTTGGATGCGAAGTTAAATGTTTGGCCACTTCTTTAAGATCTTCAGGTTCCTCGATGTCACCGATATTGAATTTTTGGTATTCCTGATAGTATGCCGGTTCCCTATATTCACGCTGATACACCGGTGCCCCTCCTCCCAAAACCAGGTCATCTGCCGGGACATCAGCTACCAACTCACCATGCATGTAATATTCTAACCGTTTAGTGTCTGTCACTTCACCTATAATGGCGCAATTCAGATCCCATTTATCGAAAACAGCTTCCACTAAAGCCTCTTTACCCTTCTCCACCACGATGAGCATACGTTCCTGCGATTCGGACAATAAAATCTCGAATGGCAGCATATGCTGCTGACGGGTTGGTACTTTATCCAGATCGATCCGCATTCCATGCTCTCCTTTGGCAGACATCTCTGAATTTGAGCAGATGATTCCAGCTGCTCCCATATCCTGCATGCCAATCACTGCGCCGGTTTGGATCACCTCTAAAGATGCCTCCAATAATAATTTCTCCTGGAAAGGATCTCCAACCTGCACGGCTGGCAAATCATTCACAGAATCCTCTGATATATCTTTTGATGCGAAAGCAGCACCGTTAATTCCGTCCTTTCCGGTGGCTGAACCTACAATGTAAACTGGATTTCCCACACCGTAGGAGGTTGCAGAAGCCGTTTCGCCCACTTTCACAATACCGGCAGACATGGCGTTCACCAATGGATTCACATGATAGCATTCATCAAAAAACACCTCTCCCCCAACTGTTGGAATACCAAAAGCATTTCCATAATCTCCAATCCCCTTAACCACTCCTTTTATCAGCCATTTTGTTTTTGGATGATTCGGGTCGCCGAATCTTAAAGAATTCAATTGGGCTATCGGTCTCGCTCCCATGGTAAAAATATCCCTGTTGATTCCACCAACACCTGTAGCAGCTCCCTGGTAGGGTTCTAAAGCGGATGGGTGATTGTGAGATTCGATTTTAAAGACACAGGCTATCCCATCGCCTAAATCAACCATACCCGCATTCTCCTCTCCTGCCTTGGCCAACATCCTCGGTCCGTCTTTGGGAAGGGTCTTCAACCAGGTAATGGAGTTCTTATAAGAACAATGTTCACTCCACATCACAGAGAAAATAGAAAGTTCAGTGAAGTTTGGGCTTCTGCCTAAAATCTTTCTGATGCTATCATATTCTTCCAATCTTAAGCCTAATTCCTTTGCAGTTTCTACGGTGGTTAATTCTGAATTTTCCAATTTAGCTGAGTATATTTGAATTTGGGTCAAAGTTAAAAATTCAATCCAGTTAGCGAAAGAGATTTATTTACCTTGGGCGCCTGTTTAAATTGTAAAAATGATCACAGCTTATTTTCAGCCAAAAAAGAGCATGAGCAATTTAATCAGATGAGTTGCTTATTGTTCTAAGAGAGAATTTCATAATTAGATAAAAAGCCCGTTTTCAAAGTTTGAAAACGGGCTTTCCCATTTGGTACGGTTCATTGAGCCAATCTGAAAGCAATGGGCATCACATAGGATACCCTCACAGGTTTACCATTTTGAATCCCCGGGCTCCAAAGCGGAGATTTTTTGATTACCCTCATCGCTTCTTCGTCACACCCGCCTCCAATTCCTTTCAAAACTTTTAAATTAGTGATCTCCCCATTTCGCTCCACAACAAATGAAAGCGTCACCCTTCCTGAAATTCCCGCATCACGGGCTATCGCCGGGTACCTCAGGTTTTTATTTAAAAATCTCGCCCAAGCATCCATACCACCCGGAAACTCCGGCATTCTCTCCACAGAAATGAAAGTTTTTTCGCTGCCGTCGATATCTTCTCCTTTTCCTCCTGTCCCTTTTCCATCTGTTGCGGGCATGGCGTTCCATTCAGTTCCTTCGGTACCATCGATGGTTTGAGGGCCAATCAGGCTGTTCATGATATCTGCCGTTGTTGGGGGTTCCACAGTGACCTTATGATCATCTACCACTCTGGGTGGCAAGCTTTTAATTTGTTTGATTTTTTGAGCGGGAGCTGCCTTGGGTAGCTTTTGTTGTAGCCTGGCTTTTGGGGGAAGTTTCAACTGTGTCACTTTCAGAACAGGTTGTTTGGGCAGATCTTTTGTTGGTTCAATGGATTGCTGATGACTCATCCAATTTATGGAAGAAAGTACAATTATACCAGTGAATAGCAAGCTGGCAATAAGCAAAGCTCTCCTTAAATAATCTCCGGAATCTCTTCTTAAAACATAAGCTCCGTAAGACTGATTTCTGTGTTCGAAAACAACATCGAGCCACTCGATGCGATTGACATTGAATTTTGAGAATACCATAGTAAAAAAATTTATAGGGTTAATTATTATAATTAATCTAAAAATTTTAGTCCATCTGTGGTAAACCATTGATTTAACGGATGACTTAAAAGAGGAAAAGGTCTGCTTAATTTTAAACAGACCTTTAATGATGAAATGGTGATCGCTTGTTAGAAAGCGTAAACAGCAGCTAAAGAGAATTGGGATGCTGATTTTGTTGATGAACCATTTTCTTTCAAAAATGTTGCAGCATCTTTATTATCAAACCTGAATTCAGGAATGAATTTCAACCCGCCTGCTTTCAAGTTAGCTGATATCGTCAATGCCGTCACAGATTCATCTGCATTAACTCCAAACAGGTCAGCTCCGGTTTTTGCTTTAAAATACTCTCCTCTCAACCCTAATGCAAATCCATTGGTGACACTCACTTGTGGATAAAGAGCGATTCCAGTGAAACCGCCGGCATCGTTGGGCATAGAATAATCAGCAGCATTTAAACCCAAGAAAAATTTATCAGTGATCTGATAAGAGGTTGTCAGATCAATTTCAGTTCCGGAAGGAACTCCGGTGATGAAGTTGATGTAAGCAGACCAACCTTCAACCGGAGATAAACTTAACTGAGCGCCAAAGTCAGAAACTCCGTTAAAATCCGTATAGGTGTTCCAATCATTGAATAATCCAACCATCAATCCCACTTTATCTGAGAAAGCATAATTTGCTTTGATCCCAGCATTTTGAAAAGGGCCGTTGGTAAATAAATAGGAGGTCGAATAATTGAAGTTTGGAACCGGAGAGATGACTTCATAACCGACAAAAGTACCCATAAAGCCAGCGGTCATGCTGAATTTGTCTGAGAACGCATAGGTAGCGTACAGATTCTGAATGTGAAAGCTGTTTCCGGAATTATCGGGACTTCCATCAGAAGGTAGAATAGATTGATATTGACCTCTCGGTCCGAAAGACAATTCTCCAACAAATGAAGCTTTACCAGTAGTTTTTGATAACGCCACGTCTATCATACCCAGGGAAACAGAATTTTGATCTGACGCGAAACTTGTCCCTATGTTAGGGGTTTTCGCAAAATCATATTTCCAATAAGTATCAACTGATCCGGATATTGCTAAAGGAGTTGAGGTGCTATCTGATTGCGCCTGTACTGAAAATGCAACTGCCCATGCAGCAGCAAGGGTTAATAATGGTTTTTTCATTGTTTTAGGGGTTTAGTGTTGATGTTATTTATTTAAAAAACAGCAGGCTTTTTAATTTAATCCTGCTGTTGGGTTTGATTTTATTCTTCGATCACTTCTGGTTCAAAAGCGAAACCGCCGTAGGCTATGTTTCCATGCTCACCAATATCAAGGCCTTCAATTTGCTCTGCGTCGCTTACCCGTAAACCAAATACTTTCTTAATGATGAAGAAAACAATGAACATTGCGATTAATACATAAGCCAGGACTGAAAACACTCCAATAGCCTGCACACCCAATTGATGAAAACCACCGCCAAAGAAAAGACCGTCAGAAATCGCAGTATCCTCTCCCCAATATTGAATATCAATGGTTCTTTGACCAAACAGGCCCACTGCTAAAGTTCCGAAAGCACCGCAAACTCCGTGAACACTGATCGCTCCAACAGGATCATCAATTTTAAGAGTCCTTTCAAAAAACAGGCAAGAGTAAAAGACCAATATACCAGCGATAAATCCAATTATAGCTGCGCTTCCTGTACTTACTGAAGCACAAGGGGCAGTAATAGCCACTAAACCTGCAAGCGTACCATTCAGTGTCATGGGCAAGTCTGGCTTTTTGAATACGATCCAGGATATACATAAAGCGCCCACCGCTCCTGCCGAAGCACCCAAGGTAGTAGTGACAGCTATATGAGAGATTCCGGCCACGGCAACTAAAGTTGAACCCGGGTTGAAACCATACCAGCCAAACCACAAAATGAATACACCTAATGCAGCCATTGGTAAATTATGAGGTTTAATTTCATTCACTTTACCAGATTTAGAATATTTACCCAAACGAGGCCCAACCATTATAGCACCCGCTAAAGCAGCCCATCCACCAACAGAGTGCACCACAGTGGAACCAGCAAAATCGCGCATTCCCATATCGCCTAACCAGCCTCCGCCCCATATCCAGTGACCACTGATAGGATAGATGATGGCTGATATGACGATGGAATAAATCAAATAAGAACTGATCTTCGTTCTTTCAGCCATAGCTCCAGAAACAATGGTTGCGGCAGTGGCAGCAAAAACTACCTGAAAAAGCCATGAAGCACTCAAAGCATAGCCTGCCGTATCCGTAGGCGCATTGGAAGAACCAAGAAATGCTAAAGCTTTATCAAAACCAAAGAAATTGGAATCTCCGCTCGAATACATGATTGCATAACCCACTGCCCAAAATAACAGTGCGCCAAAGCAAAAATCCATTAAGTTTTTCATCATAATATTGGCGGAGTTCTTTGCTCTGGTCATGCCAGATTCAACCATTGCAAAACCAGCTTGCATAAAGAACACCAAAAAAGCGGTTAAGCAAAGCCACATAATATCCGCCACTCCTTGAGAAAGTGATGGCTCCGGAGCAGTGGCAGCTGCATCTTGGACGGGTGTTAACATTGCAATCATGGAGAGCTTGCAATTCAGAACCTCCGTAACATTTGAAGTGATTAGAAGTAAATTTTCCATTTGTTAATTTGTTTAGTTTAGTTTGAATTAAGGGTTTTGATTATTGTTGTTTTAAAGTTTATAATTTATAATGACGATTAACGACAAATAGATGCATTTTTTACCTCACTAAAGTCTATATTTTATGAAAAACAACAAAATAAATTAAATAAATCATATTATTTTTAATAAAAAACAAAAAAATCAAGTAAATAAACTTAAAAAATTCTAATATTTTTAATATTTTATGATAAAATTTGAATTATCTTTAAAAGAAACCAGGAGCCATCCTTGGAGAAATACCAGGAAGTTCCTATGATTTATAAATAAATCCCTCTTTAATTACAATTATTTTCAAAAAAACTCCTAAAAATTGATTGATTTGAAAAAAAAATAGGAATAAATCTGCTTTTATTTGAAATAATTTATGGTAATTCCATTAAATCATATTATTTTTAACCATTCTTTAATTAATGAGTATTAACAACCGAATTAAACACCTAAACAATGTCAACAATTAGATTTCAAGCACTTCAATCAGTATTGGGAAGAACAATTCCCGAAGTGAAAGTACCATCTGCAAAAATCTCAGATTATTTTGGCTCCAATGTTTTTGATAAAACAAAAATGAAGGCCTATATGTCTAAGGAGGCTTTTCAAGCAATTGTAAATGCAGGAGAAAAGGGAACGCCTATTGAAAGAGACATAGCCGAGCACATAGCATCCGCCATGAAATCATGGGCAATGAGCAAAGGCGTGACTCACTATACGCACTGGTTTCAACCTTTAACGGGTACAACAGCAGAGAAGCACGATTCTTTTTTCGAACCTGCCCCTGACGGGACAGCTGTTGAAAAATTCTCTGGAGACGCATTAACACAACAGGAACCAGATGCTTCAAGTTTTCCCAACGGCGGAATCAGAAGCACTTTTGAAGCCAGAGGCTATACCGCCTGGGATCCTTCGTCCCCGGCATTCATCTTTGGAAAGACATTATGCATTCCAACAGTGTTCGTTTCTTATACCGGTGAGGCATTGGATTATAAAGCACCTCTATTAAAAGCATTGTCTGCTTTAGATAAAGCTGCCGTGGATGTTTGCCATTATTTCGATAAAGGCATCAACAAGGTGAATTCCTCTTTAGGAATTGAACAGGAATATTTCTTGGTGGATCTTGCCTTATTCAATGCAAGGCCAGATATGCTTTTAACGGGTAGAACGCTGTTTGGACATTCCTCTGCAAAAAACCAGCAGTTAGAAGATCACTATTTCGGATCAATTCCAGAAAGAGTGGTGGCCTTCATGCAAGACATGGAAACTGAAGCCCTAAAATTAGGTATTCCTTTAAAAACCCGTCATAATGAGGTTGCTCCTTCTCAATTTGAGTGTGCCCCTATTTATGAGGAGATCAACTTGGCTATAGATCACAATCAGTTATTGATGGATTTAATGGACAAAGTTGCTAAAAGGCACCATTTTAAGGTTTTATTACATGAAAAACCTTACGCAGGCATCAACGGTTCTGGCAAGCACAATAACTGGTCACTAATCACTGATACAGGTAAAAATCTACTTTCCCCAGGAAAAACCCCTAAAAACAATTTGATGTTCCTTACCTTCTTTGTGAACACCATCAAAGCGGTTTATGAACATTCGGATCTATTAAGAGCCTCAATTGCCTCAGTTAATAATGACCATCGTTTGGGAGCCAATGAAGCACCTCCGGCAATCATCTCTATCTTTTTGGGTAGCCAATTAAATGATGTGCTGGATGAGATTGAAACATCAAGAATCAGCAAAAAAGCTAAGGAAGAAAGCACCATGTGGCATAGTATTCCTAAAATTCCTACCATACTATTAGATAACACCGATAGAAATCGTACTTCTCCATTTGCGTTCACTGGAAATAAATTTGAGTTAAGAGCCGTTGGTTCTTCTTCAAACTCATCTAACCCAATGACCACTTTGAACATGATCATGGCTGACCAATTGATCAAATTCAAGGCCGATGTAGATAAACTGATTAAAAAAGGAGATAAAAAAGATGTGGCCATCTTAACTGTGGTCAAGAAATACATCAAAGAATCTAAGGCAATCCGTTTTGAAGGAAATGGTTATAGTGATGAGTGGGCCGTTGAAGCTGAAAATCGTGGATTATCTAACATTAAAACCACTCCTAAAGCTTTAGACGCTTTAATAAGCGACAAGTCAGCTAAATTATTCCAGGAGACTGGTGTTTTCTCAGTGAGAGAAGCTCATGCCCGCCATGAAATCCTTTTAGAGGAATATTATAAAAAATTGCAGATTGAAGCCAGAGTGATTGGTGAATTGGTTACAAATGTAGTCATCCCTAGTGCAATCAAATATCAAACTGCTTTGGTGACAAATGTTAAAGGCTTAAAAGATATAGGCCTTAAAGACGACGCTTATGCAGCTCAAATGATGATCATCAAACAAATATCAGAGCATGTGAGCTTCATTAAAGATAATGTGGAAGCAATGGTTGAGGAACGTAAATTAGCCAACGTTATTGAAGATACACGCGAAAAATCCATCGCTTATGACGAGAAAGTCAAATCTTATTTTGAGCCAATTCGTTACCACGTGGATAAATTAGAATTATTGGTTGACGATGATATCTGGCCTTTACCAAAATTCAGAGAGTTGCTATTCATTAAATAAAGCTTAAAGCACATTTAAAATTGAAACCGTTTCTGCAAAAAGAAACGGTTTTTTTTTGGTTTCAATCCAACTTTCCAAGCTTTATTACAATAAGCTACGTCTCCGTCTAACACAAAATCTTAAAAATTCAACAACCTTAAACCCTTTGCTTTCTACCTGCAACCTTTTTAATATCTTTGCAAACCATGAGTGATAATCGTTATAACCAGCGTGGCGTTTCTGCCGGGAAAGAAGATGTACACAACGCGATCAGGAATATAGATAAGGGAATTTTTCCTCAGGCTTTTTGTAAAATCATCCCTGATATCTTAGGTGACGACCCAGACTATTGTAACATCATGCATGCCGATGGTGCCGGAACGAAATCTTCGTTAGCTTATATTTATTGGAAAGAGACAGGTGATTTATCTGTTTGGAAAGGAATCGCTCAGGATGCCATCATCATGAACTTAGACGATTTGCTTTGTGTTGGAGCAACTGATCGTATTCTCTTGTCATCGACCATAGGAAGGAACAAAAATCTGATTCCGGGTGAAGTGATTGCAGAAATCATCAACGGAACGGAAGAGATTTTGACAGAACTAAGAACAATGGGAATTAACATTTACTCCACGGGCGGTGAGACAGCCGATGTGGGTGATATCGTTCGCACCATCATTGTGGATTCCACCGTCACTTGCCGAATGAGAAGAGCGGATATCATCTCCAATCGTACCATTCAAGCCGGCGATGTGGTTGTTGGCCTTTCTTCTTCAGGACAGGCAACTTATGAAAACGGATACAACGGAGGAATGGGTTCCAATGGATTGACTTCTGCCCGTCATGACGTTTTCAATAAATCCATAGCAGAGAAATTTCCCGAAAGTTTTGATCCAGCAGTTCCTTATGAGTTAATCTTCTCTGGTAAAAAATCCTTGACAGACTGGGTGAAAATCAATGATGATTTAGAAATCACAGCCGGAAAATTGGTGCTCTCTCCCACCCGAACTTATGCACCGGTGATCAAAGCAATGCTGGACAAATATCGTTCTAAAATCCACGGAATGGTGCATTGCAGTGGCGGAGCTCAAACTAAAGTTTTACATTTCATCAAAGGTCTTCATGTCATAAAAGACCATCTTTTTCCTGTCCCTCCACTTTTTAAACTGATTCAGGAACAATCCGGAACCGATTGGGAAGAGATGTACAAAGTTTTTAATATGGGGCACCGCATGGAAATTTACATCAATGAAGCTTACGCAGATGAAATCATCTCCATCTCAAAATCATTTGGTATTGATGCCCAAATTGTTGGGAGAGTGGAAGCATCTGATAAAAAACAAGTGACCATCACTGCCGAATTTGGCCAGTTTTCTTACCATTGATATTCTTATATAAAAGCTAAAATCAAAATGCATAAAGTTAAAATGCTAAATAATTAGATAGTTGTACTGGTTTTATGTGAAATTTGCTAATAGACTCTATATAATTTAGATACAAATACGTTATAACCCTATAATTAACATCATAAGCATTAAGTTTGCAACATGCCCAAAATTTCAAATAAAGGAGTACACATGCCTGCTTCCCCAATCAGGAAGCTCACTCCGTTTGCTGATCAGGCAAAATTGGCAGGCAAAAAAGTATATCATCTCAATATTGGACAACCGGATATCGAAACTCCGGAAGTGATGTTGAATGCCATTAAAAACATTGATTTCAAGGTTTGGGCTTATACCGCATCCGAAGGCACTTTAAGCTACCGAACTAAACTGGCATCTTATTACAACAAACTCAATTATAACATCACCCCTTCAGATATTTTGGTGACCACAGGTGGCTCTGAAGCCATTACCATTGCCATGATGTCTTGCTTAAACCCTGGCGATGAAGTCATCATTCCTGAGCCATTTTATGCAAATTACAATGGTTTTGCTTGCCAAAGTGACATTGTGGTAAAACCTATTTTATCTTATATTGAAAATGGTTTTGCACTACCTCCTATCGAAGAATTTGAAAAATTGATTACCAAAAAGACTAAGGCCATCATTATCTGCAACCCTAACAATCCGACAGGATACCTATACAGTAGAGAGGAATTGAAGGCATTAAAACTTTTAGCTTTAAAACATGACCTTTATCTATTTTCTGATGAGGCTTACCGCGAATTTTGTTACGATGGAAAAGAATTCATCTCTCCCATGCACTTGGATGGCCTGGAAGATAACGTGATCGTGATGGATACGGTATCCAAAAGGTACAGTGCCTGCGGAGCTAGGTTAGGTTGTTTAATCACTAAAAACAAAGCAGTGATAGCTACGGCTTTAAAATTTGCACAAGCCCGCCTAAGTCCGGGAATGGTGGAACAGATTGCAGGCACCGCGGCGGTTGACACACCTGATGAGTATTTTGAAAAAGTAAATGAAGAATATACCGCCAGGAGAACTATATTAGTGAGTGCTTTAAATGCAATGGAGGGCGTTTTCTGCCCAAATCCCGGCGGTGCTTTTTATGTGGTAGCCCGGTTGCCCATAGATGATTCAGATAAATTTTGCCAATGGATGCTTTCTGATTTCTCTTATAAGAATCAAACTGTGATGATGGCTCCAGCCACTGGATTTTATGCTTCCAAAGGTGCTGGTAAAAATGAAGTGAGAATGGCTTATGTGTTAAATATCAATGATTTAAAAAAAGCGATGAGCTGTTTGGCAGAAGCTTTGAAAGTTTATCCGGGAAGAACTAATCCTTAATTTATAAAGAATGAGAGATCATTTTATGCAATTGTTTGAATACGATGCCTGGGCTAATGCCCAAGTGTTGGAATGTATGGAATTGGCTCCTCTTGAGAATCCTAAAATTGAATTGCTGTTCTCCCATATACTAAATGCCCAAAAAATATGGTTAGCCAGGTGTTTAGATACTGGCCAGCAAATCGATACTTGGGTATTAAACAAAGACCTTAAAGGTTTGATGATCGAAAATGTGGAAGGAATGAAGAATTACTTTCAAAAATTGAATGATGGGGATTTTGAACAAACCGTCACTTACAAAAACTCTAAAGGAGTTTCGTTCGAAAACTGTTTGAAAGATATTTTAACTCACCTTGTCAATCATGGCACTTATCACCGAGGGCAAATTGTCCAATTATTAAAAGCGGAAAGAGCAAAGGTGCCCATGACCGACTATATTTTTTGGAGAAGATGATTTGTTTCTTGTTGAAATGAACAGTATCTTTGTGGCAGCATGTTGAAACGCTTATCCAGCATATTTCTGATTCTCTTAATAGTCTGCTCAACTTTTACCAGGCTTTTTTACTTTGCGGGATACGAATTGAATAAAGATTACATCGCTCAAAACCTTTGTGTCAATAAAAATAAACCAGAATTACATTGTAATGGAAAATGCTTTTTAAGCAGAAAGATAGCTGAGGCTGAACAAAAACAACAATCTCAAGAGAAAAAAACTCAAAAAGATCTGTTCCAACAAATCATGCTGACCGCTTCTTTAAATATCATCTTTTTCAATAATGTGCCATTAGAACATCATTTTGATTATCATAATCATTACCAAGCCAACAATTATTCCTCTATTTTCCATCCCCCTCCAATGGTTTGATCTATAAAAAAAACCTCGTTTAGCGGGGTTCGACTTTATTATTGACATCAAACAAAAAAAAATGAAAAAATTATTAGGCCTTGTGGCTATAGCTGCGCTATTTTTGGGTGCATGTAAAAAAGATACTGCCCCAGAAATCGCTGGATCGGGTACGCTTAAATTTGAATTTGAAAATGTAGTTGGAAATACAGATTTAGTGCTCAATACTCAAAATTACACCAATGCAAAGGGCGAAGCATTTAATGTGAGCACCTTTAAATATTATGTTTCCAATGTAGAATTGACAAGGGAAGATGGTTCTGTTTACAAAGCACCTGAAAATTATTTCTTGGTAGATCAATCGCAAAGCGCAAGTTTCGCTCCAGAATTGAGCAAGGTGCCTGCCGGAGATTATGCCAAAATCAGTTTTACCATCGGGGTGGATTCTACAAGGAATTTTGCAGGTGCGCAAACAGGTACTTTAGCTCCTGAAATGGGCATGTTTTGGACTTGGAATTCGGGATATGTATTTGTGAAAATGGAAGGCACCTCTCCCGCTTCCACACAAGCTAATCATCAGTTGGTATTCCATATCGGAGGAGCTTCTGCAACGGTAAACGCAATAAGAAAAGTAACTTTCAGTATTGATCCAAATGTTTTAAGGATAAGGACTGATAAAGCCCCGCAAATGCATTTTAAAGTAGATGTTGCTAAAATGTTCTCTGGTGCTACAGACATTTCTTTTGCGCAATACAATTCTATGCATGGCGGAAGCCCTGCATTACTCATCGCCAATAATTATGCACAGGGAATGTTCAGTTTAGACCATATCCATAACTAAAATTTATTGAGACTGTCTTAAAAGATCATTGTCATTTGAAATTGTTTCAGCATGTAATTGCGAAGGAATTTGATGTGAAGTATGGAATGACAAGGCCATTCGAGACAGCCTCATTATTTAAAGGATATGAAAAAACTAATCGTATTTATGCTCCTTGCTTTGGTTGTCTTTGCAATTTCCTGTTCCAAGGATGGGCAAACAAACCATGATTTAAAGGTGGAGATTCCTGATGGTTTTCCTGAGCCTGTTTATACTTTTCAAAATAATCAGCCCACCGAGCGAGGCTTTGAACTGGGAAAAATGCTTTTTTATGATCCAGGTTTATCTGTGGATGGCACTGTTTCTTGTGGCACTTGTCATCAACAATTTGCGGGCTTTGCCAATTTAGACCATTCCACCAGTCATGGGGTTAACAATTGCTTTGGCAAAAGAAATGCTCCGGTCATTTTCAACTTGATTTGGAAAGACAACCTGTTTTTGGATGGCGGTGTAAAAAACCTGGAAGTAGCCCCCTTAAACGCATTGACAGATAGTTGTGAGATGAGAAATGAGCTTAACAACATTCTCAACTATCTAAAAAACAAGCCGGAATATCAGCAAAAATTCGCAAGAGCTTTTGACAGTGATGAGATTACCTCCCAAAAAATATTGAAGGCATTGGCACAATTCACCGGAACAATGGTTTCAGCTGATAGCCGCTATGATCAAATGAAAAAAGGCAAATTAGCGTTCACTACTCAAGAAAACAGTGGTTTGCAATTGTTCCGGCAAAAATGTGAAAACTGCCATAAAGAACCTCTTTTCAGCGACAACAGTTTTAGAAACAACGGGTTGGATTTAACGAGCTATGATTTGGGAAGAGCAACTATTACCGAACTGCCGGCTGATGAAGGCAAATTCAAAGTCCCTACATTGAGAAATGTGGAAGTAAGCCGCCCGTACATGCATGATGGAAGGTTTAAAAATTTGGAAGAGGTGCTAGATCATTATCAAAATGGGATTAAAACAAATAAAAATTTAGATCCATTGCTGAAAGAACTTTCTTTGACAGATCAAGACAAAGCGGATATCATCGCCTTTTTAAAAACATTGACAGATCATACATTTTTAAAAAACCAAAAATTCAGTGAAAACTAAACTCCTTATATTTTTATTATTTCTCAGTGCAAAATCTTTTGCTTGCGATATTTGCGGCTGTTTTATGGGGATTACTCCTTATGACAACCAAAGCAGTTTCGGGATTTTTTATCGCTTTAGATCTTATAATGGCTACTTTGGTCAGGATCAGCATTTCTTCCCTTCAGGTGCTTCTTTCTTTCCAGAGAGTGACCAAACCAACTTCCCTCCCGGCGAACATAATGGTGTAGAAGGAGATTATGAAGTTTACCGCACCACAGAAATAAGAGGTAGGTATTTCTTGCAGAAAAGGATAGAATTGGATGCGGTAATTCCTTATCTCAATAATTCCGAAAGCTATAATGGCGAGAAAAGTACTATCTCAGGTTTTGGAGATATTACCGTTTATGCGGGATATCACCTGATCAGAAAATTAGATCAAGATAAAATCAACCAGCGTTTAATCACAGGTGCAGGTATTAAAATTCCAACTGCAGACCATAAAATAAAGAGTGATGATGGTTTAACTTACGCTACTCCTTTTCAGCCAGGAACTGGCAGTACAGATGGTTTTGTATATGCTAGTTATGTGCTCGGTTACAAAAACTGGGGGATGAATTTGAACAGCACCTACAAATTCAACGGTCAAAATCCAGAGCAGGAATCTATCGCAAACAGCACCACGAATTTCCTGAGTGTATTTAGAAAATTTAAGCTGAATGATAAAATCCAAATCATTCCTTCGGCTCAAACCAGTTATGAATACTCTAAAGGAGAAAAATATAAAGGGCAGCTGACCGGAGAACATGAGACAAATAATTTAATGACCGGGCTAGGATTAGATATATTTGTGAAAAATATAGGGATCAACACCAGTTTCCAAACCAATGCTTGGTCGGCACAAACAGATCATCCTCGCAGCAGTGGCCGATTGAACATTGGAATAACTTATAATTTAAAACAATTGTACTATGCAATCAATTAATATTCATATGAAAAAATACATTTTTGGAGCCTTGTTCATCATCATTTTCTCTGCATGTAATCATGATAAACAAGATCAAAAGCAATTACAGGATTCTGTGATGAAAGTTCACGATGACTTGATGATGAAGATGGATGCCATCATGACGAATAAAATGAGTCTCGCAAAAGTTCAATCTCACCTGGATAGTTTGAAAAAAGCTGATCCATCTTTAGACACCATTGTCATCAAAAACAAAATTGAATCCTTAAAAAACAACCTGACCACTGCTGATGATGGGATGATGGTTTGGATGAACAATTTCAACCCGGATTACACCGGAAAAAGTCATGAAGAAATCATCATTTATCTCCAAGAACAGAAAATGAAGATAGATTCTGTGGCAACTAAAATAAGTTCATCCTTAAAAGAAAGCACTTCGTTCATCTCAAAATTTAAATAAGTTTAACCGAATAAAATCAATTTCATGAGAATTTCAGGCATCATCATCATTTGTGTTTTAACCATATCAGCTTGTAGCGGTAATAAACCAGAGAAGCTCCCAATTTTAGGGAGCCGTGAGCCCGTGGAGAAGGTGGTGGATGGCAAAACCATCATCGACACCGTTTATCAAACCATTCCAAATTTCAGCTTTGTAGATCAGGATAGCGTCATCATCAATAATGATTCCCTTAAAGGAAAAATCTATGTGGCTGATTTCTTCTTCACCTCCTGCCCTTCCATATGCCCTATTATGAGCAAGAATTTACTGACTGTTTATCAGAAATATAAAGGAAATCCTGAAGTCGCTATAGTTTCCCATACCATAGATCCAAAGCATGACACTATTCCTGTTTTGAAAAAATATGCTGAAAAACTCGGGGTGAATGATAATCAATGGCATTTCCTTTTAGGAGCTCAGGACACCGTTTATCAGCTTGCCAAAGATGGCTACCTGTCCTTTGCAGCAGAGGATTCCACAGTTTCCGGAGGAATCACCCACTCAGGTTATTTTATTTTAGTGGATAAACAACAACACATCAGAGGTGCTTATGATGGTACTGACGAAACACAGGTTAAAAAATTATTATCAGATATGGATATCCTGTTGAATGAGGATAAAGATCCTGCTAAATGAGAAAGGCTGTTTTAACCCTCACTTTTTTAATGGTGGTGATCTGCATGATCTATTCTTGTGTGAACGAGAACGGTGTTAAGTATCAGCGCTATTTTTCAGATGGATCGCAGATTTATAAAGACCATTGCCAAAGTTGCCATATGAATGATGGAAATGGTTTGGCTGCACTGATACCCGGACTCACTGATTCCACTTTTTTGAGAAAGAATCGGCAAAGACTCCCGTGTTTTGTGGCCAATGGTTTAAATGATTCCATTCAAATTAATGGTAAAGATTTCCAGGGGGTAATGCCGGCAGAAAAACATTTAGCCCCAATTGATATTGCAAAAGTGCTCACTTACGTGACCAATTCATTTGGAAATCAACAAGGTATTTATGAGGTGACCGATGTGCAGAAGAACCTGAATAATTGCAATTGAAATAATGATTAGCTTTGCAATGCAAATTGCTCTATCGCTGTCCTGCCAAACGGGATGGAGGAAAGTCCGGGCAACACAGAGCATCCTGCTTCCTAACGGGAAGGTCCCGATGCTTAATCGGGAACAGAAAGTGCTACAGAAAATAAACTACCTCCGAAAACTTTCGGGGGAAAAGGTGAAAACGTGAGGTAAGAGCTCACGACTTTGTGTGGCGACATGCATCGTGGCAAACCTCAGGAGTTGAAAGGCCAAATAAGTCCTGAACGTCGAAGCTGCTCGTTTCGCGGTGTTCAATCACTATCAGGATGGGTAGGCCGATAGACCATAATAGCAATATTATGGCAAGATAAATGATAGAGACATCCTGAATAGCATCAGGTTGACAGAACCCGGCTTACAAATTTGCATTTTTAAGCATTTTAAAAGTCCTGCAAACTATTCGCAGGACTTTTTGTTTCCAAAACTGTCTATATTTGCATACAACCTTATCCAACACTTTAATTGAATTATGGCGAAAATTTTAATCATTGATGACGAAAGAGCAATCAGGAACACCCTTAGAGAAATACTGGAATACGAAGATTTTAAGATAGATGATATTGACAATGGTCCTGACGGATTAGAGATGATCAAAAATATTGACTATGATCTGGTTCTTTGCGACATTAAAATGAATAGAATGGACGGGATGGAAGTTTTAACTTCCGGATTACAAATACGGCCAGACCTGCCTTTCATTATGATATCAGGACACGGAACTGTTGAAACAGCAGTGGAAGCCTCCAAAAAAGGAGCCTTTGACTTCATCTCCAAACCGCCTGATTTAAACCGATTACTCATTACCGTTAGAAATGCATTAGACCGCGGGAACTTAGTTACTGAAGCTAAGGTATTAAAGCAAAAGGTAAGCAAATCCAAGACCCGGGAGATATTAGGAGATTCACCTGCCATTGCAAAAGTTAAGGAGACTATTGAAAGAGTGGCTCCCACTGATGCAAGAGTGTTGATCACTGGTGCGAATGGAAGTGGTAAAGAATTGGTGGCTAGATGGTTACATGAAAAATCAAATCGGGCAGCTGCACCTTTAATAGAAGTAAATTGTGCTGCCATCCCTTCTGAACTGATAGAATCAGAGTTATTTGGCCATGAAAAAGGTTCTTTTACCTCGGCGATCAAACAGAGAATCGGAAAATTTGAACAGGCAAATGGAGGCACCATCTTCCTGGATGAAATAGGTGACATGAGTCAATCTGCTCAGGCCAAAGTTTTAAGAGCTTTACAGGAGAACAAAATTACCCGTGTAGGTGGCGAGAAAGAGATTGAGGTGAACGTAAGGGTGGTTGCTGCAACAAATAAAGACCTTTTAAAAGAGATTGATGCCGGGAATTTCCGTATGGACTTGTACCACAGGCTAAATGTGATACATATTCATGTGGCTCCATTAGCGGAAAGAAAAGATGATATTGCCATGTTATCTCAAACCTTTTGTGAAGAGATTTGCAACGATTATGGCATGCCTGTCAAAAATATCAGTACGGGTGCTTACGACGCTTTAAAAGCACTGCCATGGACAGGAAACATTCGGGAATTAAGAAATGTGATAGAAAGACTGATCATACTTAGCGATAAAACCATCACTGAAGAGGATGTGAAATCTTTTTCAAACCCGAGCGGAAGTATTTATAATCCCGAACCTACCGCTGCTGGTGGTTCTGAAGGCTTTGATTATGACAATTTCAGTAAATTCCAGGATTTTAAAGATCATGCGGAAATGGAATTCATTAAATATAAATTGGAGAAAAATAACTGGAATGTATCAAAGACCGCAGAAGACATTGATATTCAACGTAGCCATTTATATAGTAAAATCGAAAAATTTGGATTAAAAAGAGGAGAATGACCCATCCTTTTAAAAAATTTACAGCTCCTGCCTTTACAGAAGAAGAGATTCTTGAAAAGAGCAGGAGCTTTTTTACTTTCATGAACGGAAGAAGATCAATCAGAGCGTTTTCTGAGAAGCCCGTTGAGAAAGAAGTTATTGAAAACATCATAAAAACTGCGTCCACAGCTCCTTCCGGGGCACATAAACAACCTTGGATGTTTTGCGTGATAGCTGACCCTGTGATAAAAAAACAAATCAGAATCGCGGCCGAAGCTGAAGAGAAAGAAAGCTATGCACACAGAATGAATGAGGAATGGTTGAAAGATTTAGAAAAATTTGCCACCAACTGGCATAAACCATTTTTGGAGACCGCACCTTATCTCATCATCGTTTTCAAAAAGATTTACGATGTAGATGAAGATGGAACCAAACACACTAATTATTATGTGCAGGAGTCAGTTGGGATAGCTGCAGGATTGTTGATCACCGCCATCCAAAATGCTGGATTGGTTACACTTACCCACACGCCCAGTCCGATGAATTTTTTGAGCAAAGTCTTGAATAGGCCAGCAAATGAAAAACCTTTTCTATTGCTTCCGGTTGGCCTTCCGGCTGATGATGTGTTGGTTCCAGATATTAAAAGGAAAAACATAGAAGATGTTTTAAATTGGTACTAATTAGCATATTTCTTTAACACATACTCGATCTTAGACAAATAACTTTTACCAAAAAGATTCAGATGAACCAATAGTGGGTACAAATTCCAGATTTCGCACCTTTCTCTCCATCCTTTTTTCAAGGGATAAACTTCCTGATAGGCTCTATAAAAATCATCTCCAAAATCTCCGAACAACATGCTCATGGCGATATCAACCTCCCGGTTCCCATAGTATGCCGCCGGGTCTATTAAAACAGGCTGCTGCAACTTATCAATCATAAAATTGCCTCCCCATAAATCTCCATGCACTACACAAGGTTTTTCATTTTCATATAGTAGTTCCAGTTTTTTATAGAGCAAATCAAATTGCTGAAGATGATTGGATTTTAAAAGCCGATGGGAAAATGCCCGTTGAATTTGAGGTTTTAATCTTTGAAAGACGAAGAATTTAGTCCAATCCTCAGAAAAATCATTGTGCTGTATCAAGGAACCTATATAGTTATATGCCTGTAAACCATATCTCTCTGTCTTGGATTGATGCATTTTAGCTAGGTGAATACCAAAATCGACCATTGCAGGAACTTCATGATAGCCTGTTTCTATCCATTCTAAAATTAAAAAAGCATGATCACCGATCTCTCCATCAGCTATGATGACGGGCGTTTTAATTTTATGGGTTCCCGCTATTAATTCCAGTCCTGAAACTTCTTTCTTAAACAGCCCAGGATATTTTAAACCCGAATTCATCTTCATGAAAAACCTGTCCCGTTCACCCGTTAATAAATAAGCCTGATTAATATCCCCCCCACTCACTGGTTGATAAGATTTCAGATTGAAATCTCCTCCAATGATATTGCTGATGACTAGCTCAATATGGTTTCTGAAATCTTTTGTCCAAAGCATAAATTAAAGATATCGGTTCTCGGAAAAAGGTAAAGATAATTCTTCTTAAAAAATCTATCTTTGCGGTTCAAATGAAGCATATACGTAATTTTTGCATAATTGCACATATAGATCATGGGAAGAGTACTCTTGCCGATCGTTTATTGGAGTATACACAAACTGTAACCAAGAGAGAGTCACAAGCTCAGCTATTGGATAACATGGACTTGGAGCGCGAGCGTGGAATTACCATCAAGAGTCACGCCATACAAATGAATTATATTCACGAAGGTGAGGAATATATCTTAAACCTGATCGACACTCCCGGGCACGTGGATTTTTCTTACGAAGTTTCCCGCTCCATAGCTGCCTGTGAAGGTGCTTTGTTAATTGTGGATGCTTCTCAAGGTATACAGGCACAAACCATCTCCAATTTATACCTTGCTTTAGAACAGGATCTTCAAATCATCCCGGTTTTAAATAAAATGGATTTGCCAGGGGCGATGCCGGAGGAGGTGAAAGATCAGATCATAGATTTAATCGGAGGAGAAAGATCAGACATTATTCCCGCTTCCGGAAAAACCGGATTGGGGATACAGGATATTCTAACTGCCGTAATAGAAAGGGTGCCGGCTCCGGTTGGAGATCCTGATGCACCTTTACAGGCATTGATTTTTGATTCTGTTTTTAACTCTTTTAGAGGCATCATTGCCTATTTTAAAGTAGTGAACGGACAAATCAGGAAAAATGACAAAGTGAAGTTTGTGGCCACTGGCAAAGAGTATATCGCTGATGAGGTTGGGATTTTGAAATTAACCCCCTCTCCGAAAGATGTGGTGAAGACAGGAGATGTGGGATATATCATCTCGGGAATTAAGGAGGCCAGAGAAGTTAAAGTAGGTGACACCATTGTTTTGAAAGATCGTCAGGTTTCTGGAATTCAAGGCTTTGAAGAGGTGAAACCTATGGTTTTTGCCGGGATCTATCCTGTGGACACCGATGAATTTGAGGAATTGCGGGAAGCCATGCATAAATTACAGCTAAATGATGCTTCTTTGGTTTTCGAACCGGAATCATCTGCTGCTTTAGGCTTCGGTTTCCGATGTGGCTTCTTAGGGATGCTGCATATGGAGATCATTCAAGAACGTTTAGAACGTGAATTTGACATGACAGTGATCACCACTGTCCCTAACGTTTCTTATGTTGCTCACACCTCCAAAGGTGATCCCATCACGGTAAATAATCCATCTGAACTCCCAGATCCTTCAAAATTGGAATTCGTAGAAGAACCTTATATTAAAGCAAACATCATCACGAAAGCAGAATTTGTAGGTCCGGTGATGTCGCTTTGCATTCAGAAAAGAGGTATCATCGTGAATCAACATTATCTAACTGCTGATAGGGTGGAATTGATCTTTGAAATGCCTATGGGTGAGATTGTATTCGATTTTTATGATAAATTAAAAACAATCTCCAAAGGTTATGCGTCTTTTGACTACCATCAAATTGGATACAAGCAATCGGACTTGGTAAAATTGGACATCATGCTGAATGGAGAACACGTGGATGCACTTTCCTCATTAATTCACAGAAGCAATGCATACGATTTTGGCAAGAAAATATGTGAAAAACTAAGGGAATTAATACCGAGGCAACAATTTGAAATCGCTATTCAAGCTTCTATCGGTGCAAAAATAATAGCTCGTGAAAATGTGAGGGCTTTACGTAAAGATGTCACTGCAAAATGTTACGGTGGTGACATATCCCGTAAACGTAAACTATTGGAGAAACAGAAAAAAGGTAAGAAACGTATGCGCCAGGTGGGTAACGTAGAGATTCCACAATCGGCATTTATGGCGGTTTTGAAGCTGGATTAAATTAGAATCAAGATCCAAGTATCGAGTATCAGGATAAAAACGGTGCAAGGTACTTGATACTTGATACCAACTACTTGATACTTAAAAGATGAAATTACTCGACGGGAAACTTGTATCGGAAGAATTAAAAAGACAAATCGCTATTGAGGCAGCTGAGATGCTGGAGGAGACGGGAAGAAAACCTCATTTGGTGGCTGTTTTAGTAGGGAATGATGGTGGTAGCGAAACCTATGTCGCCAGTAAAATGAGAAACTGCGAGAAAGTAGGCTTTAGATCTTCTCTTATCCGCTATGATGAAACCGTCACTGAAGCCGAATTACTGAATAAAATTGAAGAATTAAATCAGGATAAATCCATTGATGGATTCATTGTTCAACTGCCACTGCCAAAACATATTGATCCTGAAAAAGTCACAGCAGCTATTGATTACAAAAAAGATGTAGATGGATTTCATCCCATCAATTTAGGCAGGATGCAGAGAAACCTGCCATGCTTTTTACCAGCCACTCCTTTCGGCATCCTGCTGATGCTGGAATATTATGGAATTGAAACATCAGGTAAAAATTGTGTGGTGATTGGAAGAAGCAATATCGTAGGTAGCCCAATGAGTATTCTAATGGCTCGCAAAGCGAATCCAGGAAATTGTACTGTCAGCTTAACCCATAGCCAAACTCAAAATTTAAAGGAATTCACGCTTAAAGCAGATATCATCATCGCTGCCATAGGCAAAAAGAATTTTGTAACTGCAGATATGGTAAAAAATGGTGCTGTGGTGATTGATGTGGGTATGAACCGTGAAGCTTCCGATAAAACCAAATCAGGTTATAAACTTTACGGAGATGTTGATTTTGAAAATGTAGCTCCAAAATGTGCTTACATCACTCCTGTGCCAGGTGGAGTTGGCTTAATGACTATCGTTGGTTTATTGAAAAACACGCTTTCGGCCGCTAAGAAAGAATTTTATAATTAATACGTGCAAAAAATTTTTAATCCACGTATTAATTAGTATTTTTGGCTGAAATCAAATCAAAAATGCCATGGACGCAAAATTAACTTTAAGCTTTAACGAAGAGATCATCAATAAAGCCAAACAATTTGCAGATAAAAATAACATCAGTTTATCTCGTTTGATAGAGCATCTATTAACTAAATTGGTTGATACACCCTATCAATCATTAGAAGATTTTCCTATTTCTGATTGGGTTGCCATGGTTGCGGAAGGGCAGTCTGAATACAAAACCAAAAAATCAAAGAAATCTTTAGAAAATGAATTCTTCGCATCAAAAAAATGAATATTTTTTTAGATGCAAATGTCTTGGTAGCTGTTTTAAATAAGGAATATCCAGTTTTTTCTTATGCAGCCAGAATTGTAAGTTTAGCAGATCATCCTAAATATATATTGTGCACCTCTCCTGTTTGCTTGGCAATTGCTTACTATTTTGCCGAGAAAAAAACCTCGGCCGAAATGGCTAAAAATAAAATCCGGATTTTGATGGAACACATACAGGTTGCAGAAAATTCGAGAGATGGTATAATAAAAACCTTGGAGAATAAAAAAATCACTGACTTTGAAGATGGACTGGAATATTACGCCGCCATTGAAAATAATTGTAATTGTATAGTGACAGAAAATATAAAAGACTTCCATTTTTCGGAAATTGAAGTCATAGATTGCAAAAACTTCGCGACAAAATATTTCAAAAAATAATTTGGGATCAGCTATTCCCCTTCTGCTTCACTTAGTTTTGGTAATGCAGAGTGTAATGTTAATCATAAAACGACGAAAAATCATCTTTTTAAATTACTTATTATCAATGATATGAGTCTTTTGACTTTCTACTTTTAACCTAACAGTAGTTTTCCTATTTTTAAAACTCCAGTAATAATAAAAAGGCAATCCTGTAAAAATCAATAACATTCCAATAACGGACTTAGCAGGAGATTCTTCTATGGAGACGCCAATCAAGATCATACAAAAGACAACAAAGATCACCTGGATAAACGGATAGCCTATAGATTTATAAGGTCTGAAAGTTTCCTTTTGCTTAAATCTCAATATGATCACCGAGCTTACAATTAATCCGTAAAACACAAAAGCAACGATCACGACCAAATCGGTCAACAAATCAAAAGAACCTGTGAACACTAAAACACAAGCCCAAATACACTGATAAATCAAAGCATTTGACGGCGTGTGGTTTTCAGGATGCGTTTTTGCTGCTCCCTTAAAGAAAATACCATCTTTGGCCATTGCATAATAAATCCTTGAGGAAAGTAGAATCGTGGCATTGGTGCAACCGAAAGTGGAAATCAATATCATTCCGCTAACAATCATTGCTCCTCCTTTTCCAAAAATCTTGTCGATGACTACTACCGCAGCGATGAGGTTTTTATCTGCTTTTAAACTGGTGATCAACTCGTCAATTGGCATCACATATAAATAGGCGAAATTTGCCAATAAATAAATCAGTATGATGATTAATATACCTCCCAGCATGGCCCTAGGTAAATTCTTTCTTGGATTCTCAATTTCCTCACCAATAAAACCCAAAGCCACCCAACCTTCATAACCCCAAAAAGCGCTTCTCATGGCAATTACCATCACTCCTATGAATCCAAAAGTGGTGGAAAAGGATTTGGGAGGATAGGTTATGGATGCTGTGGAGAGATTTGCCATGCTCCCTACGCTACTATTCAAAGAAAGGGCCACTACCATCAAAATACATAATACGATGATATAAGTGAACACCTGGCTTAAGTTCCCTCCTTTCTTTGCTCCTTTAACATTCACTGCGGTTAAAAGGATGATGAGTAAACTGGTGATGATTTTAGCTCCTATATTATCAAGAGGCTGAATCATACCAAAAATGGTGATGGATTCTAAATCTGTTGAAAGATGAGGAAGATCAATAAAAGCACCTAAAGCTCCGGCAAATACATAGGCTACCGATGAAATCGCCGCGGTTTGAATCACGGTGAAAGATGACCAGCCATAAAGAAAAGCCACCACTTTGCCATATGCTTTCTCCAACCAATAAAAAGCTCCGCCAGATTCGGGAAACATTGCACCTAACTCCCCAATACTTAAAATGCCAAACAAAATAACGACACCGGCTAATATCCAGGCCAGCATTACCAGCGTTGGAGACAATAACTCCTCCGACATGGGTGCAACTTTTTTAAATACACCCGAACCAATTATTGAACTCATCACCAAAATGACGGCCATTTTTAAACCGAAGGATTTTTGAAGACCTAGTTTTATATTTTCCATTCGATTTGCTATTGATTTTGCAGAAAATAAGAAAAATGAATGGAAAATAAAAAAATGGATTCTGTTGGTCTTGTTCTAAGATGAAATAATCCTATTAAAGATTTTCTTTAACCAGTTTTCCGGCAATTTTATATATAAGCCATCTTCTCTTCTCTCCACTTGATAAACAGGAAGGTAATCACCCTGCCCTGCTGCTCCTTTCCCATTGCTTAAATTGTACTCATGTCGGTGGAACGGGCAAACGATTTTACCGTCCTGTATCCAACCTTGGGAAAGGTCGGCTCCTGCATGAGGACATTTGACGTTACAGGCGAAGATATCGTCCTCTTTTTTAACCAAACAAATCTCCTTATGGTTGACTTTTATTTTTTGAATTTGAAGTTCGTTGATGGGCACTTCAATTTTAAACCATTTCATCGTCAAATATAGCTGATAAGTGGTGTTGATCCTCGTAAAATAACTTTACCTTTGCAATCTTGAAAATGAAAAATACAATACCAGAAGACGGTTCATTGCTTCCTTTAATGGAAGAATTCTATACCATACAAGGCGAAGGCTTTAACTCTGGCAAAGCTGCTTATTTTATACGTTTAGGAGGATGTGACGTGGGTTGCCATTGGTGCGATGTGAAAGAAAGCTGGGATGCCGACTTGCATCCGTTAACCAAATCTGATGATATTGTGGTGAACGCAAACCAATTCCCCGGAAAAGCAGTGGTGGTTACAGGTGGTGAGCCTTTACTTTATAACCTGGATTATCTTACCAGAGAATTGAAGAACGCAGGGATGTCAACTTTCATTGAAACCTCCGGAGCCTATCCTTTATCAGGAGAATGGGATTGGATTTGTCTTTCGCCAAAAAAGTTTAAAGCCCCCCGGCCTGATATCACTCCATTTGCAAACGAACTAAAAGTGATCATATTCAATAAAAGTGACTTTAAATGGGCTGAAGAATATGCGGAATCAGTCTCCCCTCATTGTAAATTATATTTACAACCAGAATGGTCAAAATCAGCGGAGATGACCCCTTTAATTATTGATTATGTGATGAATAATCCAAAATGGGAGATCTCTTTACAAACTCATAAATTCTTAAATATTCCATAAAAATTTATAGTTTAGCTCTAAACCTTTATTAATGAAATCTCTCTGTTGCTTGTTCATGCTTTTCTTCTCTTTCCATTTGGGGTTTGCTCAAGATAAATACACCTCAAACAATAGATCAGCCATAAAAAATTACGAAAGAGCCCGCTACCTTTTAGATCTCAATGATTTCAAAGAAGCTACCAAAGAGCTAAATGATGCCATCAAACAGGATGAGCAATTCGTGGAAGCCTATTTATTGTTAGCTGATGTTTACAGGGTCACTTATGATTATGTGAAAGCGAAAGAGACTTATGAAGCGGCTTTTAAAATAGCCCCTAATTTTGCTCCGGACCGATATTATTTTTATGCAGAGACTGAATTAAAAACAGGCGATTACGAAAAAGCCTTAGATCATTATCAAATTTATAAAAATAAAGGCAACCCTTCTTTAGATAAAATCAATCAGACAGATAAATATATACGAGATTGTATGTTCGCACTGGAGGCCATCAAAAATCCTGTCCCCTTCAAGCCCGAGAATTTGGGGCCCAATATAAACACTAAAGACCAAGAGTATTTGGCGGCACTCACCACTGATGAAAGTACACTGATTTTTACCCGACAAATCAATAGCAATGAAGATTTTTATAGAAGTTATAAAGAAGGAGAATCATGGACTAAAGCAGCGTATCTAAGTGCAAATATTAATACTCCTACTTATAACGAAGGTGCCCAGTGTCTTTCTCCGGATGGGCAATTCTTGTTCTTCACAGGGTGTAACAGACCTGATGGCTTGGGCCGATGTGACATCTATATATCTCAAAAAGAAGGAAAGGGATGGAGCAAACCTGTGAACTTAGGTTTTCCCATCAATACAAAAGGATGGGAATCTCAACCCTCTATCTCAGCTGATGCAAGAACGCTATATTTTGTCAGTGACAGATCAGGTGGCTATGGCAGTTATGACATTTGGAAAAGTCATTTAGGAGATGGTGGGAAATGGGAAATGCCTGTAAACATGGGTGCAAATATAAACACACCCTATGATGAGCAATCCCCATTCATTCATCCCGATAATAAAACTTTGTATTTTTCATCCAATGGCTGGGCGGGCATGGGGAATAAAGATCTTTTCATTTCCAGATTAGATACGGGAGGTGTTTGGTCAAAACCAAAAAACTTGGGTTATCCTATCAACACTTATGGAGAGGAAAGTGGCTTAACCATAAATGCAAGTGGAACTAAAGCCTTTTTCTCTTCCAATAATTTTAATGGCTATGGTGGTTTTGATATCTATTCCTTTAATCTTCCACAAGGGTTAAGGCCCAATGCTGTGAATTATGTTAAAGGAGTGGTTTATGATGCAGCGACAAAAAACAAACTTCAGGCTTTAGTGGATATCATTGATCTTAAAACTGGAAATTCGATACATGCCTCTTATTCTGATGAGCTAGACGGAGCGTTCCTTGCTGCCCTTCCCCCTGGAGTGGAATATAGTTTAAATGTTTCTAAAACTGGTTATTTATTCTATTCCGAGAATTTTTCCCTCGAGAAGTTTAAGCCGGGTGAGCCTATTATTCTAGAGGTGCCTCTGCAAAAGATAGCTATTGGGAAAAAGGTGGTTTTAAGAAACATTTTCTTTGACACCAACAAATACGATTTAAAAACAGAATCAAAAGCAGAACTTCAAAAACTCATTGAATTTCTCAAAGATAATCCAACCGCTAAAATTCAGATCAGCGGTTTTACCGATGATGTTGGAGACGACCAATCCAATATGGTTTTGTCTCAAAACAGATCAAAGGCTGTGTATCAATATCTTGTAGCGCACCAAGTTGATGCTGATAGACTCACTTACAAAGGTTATGGAGAAACCATGCCCGTAGCCGACAATAAAACATCAGAAGGAAGGGCTAACAACAGGAGAACTGAATTTTCGATCACAGCTGTTAACTGACAGCCTCTCGGATTCTTATTAATTTAATCAACAAATCTTCCAGCAAATCCAGATGAAGCATATTGGCACCGTCTGATTTGGCGTTTTTTGGATCAGGGTGCGTTTCAATGAAAAGACCATCAGCTCCAACAGCGATAGCTGCTTTGGCAATGGTCTCAATTAAAGCAGGTTTGCCCCCCGTCACCCCCGAAACTTGATTAGGTTGTTGAAGAGAATGCGTACAGTCCATCACTACGGGCACTTTAAAAGCCCGCATTTCGGGGATTCCCCTAAAATCCACCACCAAATCCTGATAGCCAAAAGTATTCCCTCTATCCGTTAAGATCACATTTCTGTTTCCGGATTCCACTATTTTATCCACTGCGAATTTCATAGAGGCTGCAGATAAAAACTGACCTTTTTTCACGTTTACCACTTTGCCTGTTTGTGCTGCAGCCACAAGCAAATCAGTTTGACGACAAAGAAAAGCTGGGATTTGCAACACATCTACATATTCAGCAGCCATAGCTGCCTCCCCACGCTCATGAATATCAGTCACCGTTGGCACACCAAACTCTTTTCCGATTTTCTGGAGAATTTTAAGGGCTTTTTCATCCCCAATTCCTGTAAAAGAATCTAACCTCGAGCGGTTCGCCTTTTTATAAGAGCCTTTAAAAATATAAGGTACCTTTAACTGATCTGATAGTTTGACAATTCTTTCAGCGATTCTCCATGCGGTATCTTCACCTTCAATCGCACATGGCCCAGCCATCAGGAAGAAATTATTGGAATTAACGTGTTTTAATTTTGGGATTTGAAGATCCATGAAGTGAGCTTTTATATTTAAGAAGGGTTTAATTTCCAAGCTCAGACATGAACTTGATGCGCATCAGCTGAATCTCTTCGCGATTATAATCGTCTGCACCCAATTCTTCCAAAGCCTTTTCTATAGAATCCACATCTGCTGTTCTGAAATAATCAAAAACTTCATCCTGCCTTTCGTCATCTATCATTTCATCCACAAAATAACTAAGATTAAGCTTGGTTCCTGAACCTACGATCGATTCCACTTCCTTTAAAATCTCCTCATAGGAGATTCCTTTTGAAGAAGCGATATCCTCCAATGAGATCTGACGGTCTATGTTTTGAATGATGGAGACTTTCAGTGCTGATTTATTTGCAGTGGTCTTCACTACAAAATCTATCGGGCGATCTATGTCATTATCCTCCACGTATTTCTTGATCAGTTCAATGAATGCAGCACCAAATTTCAAGGCTTTACCATTCCCAACACCTGAGATGTTCTTCAATTCATCTATGGATATAGGGTAATGCGTGCACATCTCCTCTAAAGACGGATCCTGAAATATCACAAATGGGGGAAGATTTTTTTGTTTAGCAATCTTCTTGCGCAAATCTTTCAGCATTTGTAAAAGCTGGTTATCCACAGCTCCGGAGCCATGTTGCATTCCTTCCTCCTCCTCCTCCGTCACTGCATCCATCTCCCGGTTCATAATGAACTTTAACGCGTAAGGATTGTCTATATATTTCTGACCGGATTTGGACAACCTCAACAGACCGAAATTATCCACGTCTTTTATAATGAAATTATCCAGCAATGCCTGACGCAATAAAGATTTCCATAGCGTCAATCCGTCTTCTTTGCCAGCCCCAAAATACTTGGTCTGATGGTGTTTATAGGATTGAATCTGAGCGGTCTCCAACCCCAGCAAAACATTGATGATATAATGGTCGTCAAACTTCTCACCGAATTCATTAATCAAATTCAAAACCTTTAACAAAGGTTCTTCAGCACTGAAATACTGCTTCTGTGCCCTGCAATTGTCACACATGTTATTGCACCCCACTTCATTGAAGTTTTCGCCGAAATAATGAAGAATTTGTTTCCTTCTGCAAACTGCAGATTCAGAATAATCTATGACCTCTTTTAGAATTTGAGTTCCAATCTCCCGTTCAGACACAGGCTTGTCCTTCATAAACTTAGCCAGCTTATCAATATCCTTTTCAGAATAAAAAGCAATGCAAATCCCTTCCCCCCCGTCTCTTCCGGCTCTTCCTGTTTCCTGGTAATAGCCTTCCATACTTTTTGGAATGTCATGGTGGATGACATAACGAACATCCGGTTTGTCAATACCCATACCAAATGCGATAGTGGCCACAATCACATCCACATCCTCCATGAGAAATTTATCCTGAGTGTCAGCTCGCACTTTGGCATCCAAGCCCGCATGGTAAGGCAATGATTTGATACCATTGATCTCCAGGGCATTGGAAACTTCCTCCACTTTTTTCCTGCTTAAGCAGTATACAATTCCGGATTTCCCGGCATTATTCTTCACGTACTTCACAATCTCCTTGATCACATCCCGCTTAGGCCTTACATCATAAAATAAATTTGGCCTGTTGAAAGAAGATTTAAAAAGATTGGCACTGGTCATCTGCAAGTTCTTCTGAATGTCATATTGGACCTTTGGAGTTGCGGTTGCTGTTAAAGCGATAATGGAGATATCCTCTCTGATGTTATTGATGACTTGTCTTATCTTCCTGTACTCAGGTCTGAAATCATGCCCCCATTCAGAAATGCAGTGGGCTTCATCCACTGCGACGAAGGAGACTTTTATCAATTTTAAAAAATCAATATTATCCTGTTTGGTTAAAGATTCCGGAGCAACATATAACAATTTTGTCTCTCCTGCCAAAACATCTTCTTTCACCTTCATGATCTCTGATTTGTTTAATGAGGAATTGAGAAAGTGCGCTATGCTATCCTTTCCTCCAAAGGCTCTCAGCTGATCCACCTGATTTTTCATCAATGCGATGAGTGGGGAGATCACCAAAGCGGTTCCTGAACTCATTAAAGCGGGCAATTGGTAGCATATCGATTTTCCACCTCCGGTTGGCATAATGACAAAGGTGTCATTCTTTTCTAATATGCTGTTAATGATGGCTTCCTGATCTCCTTTGAAATTATCGAAGCCAAAAAAAGTCTGTAAATTATCTATTAAAGATTTTTTAATCTGCATTTTTATGGTCAAAAAAAACAGCTCATGCTGATTTTAAATATCAAAATAACATATTTTTGTGAAATAATGATATTTTAATTATAAACTTTTACAATTTGAAATCATTTCAGGAGATCTTAACCATCGCTCGTAAAACAATCCATACAGAATCAGAAGCGATCCATCAACTTTCTCAGCAGTTAAACGAAGATTTTGGTCGTTTAGTTCAAAAAATTCTTCATCTCAAAGGGAGGGTAATTGTGACAGGTGTGGGTAAAAGTGCCATCATTGCTCAAAAAATAGTGGCCACTTTCAACTCCACAGGTACTCCTGCAATTTTCATGCATGCTGCTGATGCGGTGCATGGAGATTTGGGCATCATTCAAAAAGATGATTTGGTGCTGTGTTTATCAAAAAGCGGAAATACAGCAGAGATAAAAGTGCTTATCCCATTGTTAAAACAGGGAGCTAATTCATTGGCCAGCATCGTGGGAGACCAAACATCTTATCTGGCTAAACAATCAGATTTTGTGTTAAATGCCTCCATAGAAATTGAAGCCTGCCCCAATAACCTGGCGCCCACCACCAGCACCACAGCGCAATTGGTAATGGGCGATGCGCTGGCGGTTTGCTTGTTGGAATGTCGGGAATTCTCCAAAGACGACTTTGCCAAATTCCATCCTGGTGGCGCACTGGGGAAAAAATTGTATTTGAAAGTCTCTGATTTAAGTTCATTGAATGAGAAACCGCAGATCGGCTCAAATTCCAATATCAGGGCAGTGATTTTGGAGATCACCAGGAAACGATTAGGTGTGGTGGCGGTTTTGGATCAGGGTGAATTAAAAGGCGTGGTCACAGATGGAGATTTAAGAAGGATGATGGAGAGATTCCCGACTTTTGAAAACCTGTGCGCATTTGATGTGATGAATACCGATCCGAAAACGATTGACAGTGATGAATTAGCTGTAAATGCTCTACAATTGATGAAAAAACATAATATTACCCAGCTCCTAGTTTTAAAAAACAATTCTTATGAAGGAGTTGTACATTTACATGATTTATTAAAAGAAGGAATAATTTAATTTAACCTAATGAATGAAAATAACTATGCTTTAATCATGGCTGGCGGAATAGGCAGCAGATTTTGGCCTGTGAGCAGAACCACCTACCCTAAACAATTTTTAGACGTGCTGGGAACCGGCAAAAGCCTCATCCAAAATACCTTTGAAAGATTTAAAAAGATACTTCCCGTAGAGAACATTTACATCCTCACTAACGAAAACTATTTCGACTTAGTGAAAGAGCAACTGCCTGAATTGAAAGATGGGCAAATCATTGGAGAGCCCATCATGCGAAACACCGCACCTTGTATTGCTTATGGCTGCTATAAAATAAAACAATTAAACCCAGAGGCCTTGGTGGTGGTGGCTCCTTCGGATCACTTGATATTAGAGACTGATAATTTTATAGAGATCATCACAAAGGCATTATACGCTGCAAAACAGAACGATTGCCTCATCACTTTAGGCATAAAACCATCCAGACCTGACACAGGTTACGGTTATATCCAATATTCAGACAACACCCTTTCTGACAACCTGCACAAGGTAAAGACTTTTACCGAAAAGCCCACTTTAGAGATCGCTCAAACTTTTCTGGCCAGCGGGGATTTCCTCTGGAATTCAGGTATTTTCATTTGGTCGGCTGATGCCATCATCTCTGCCTTTGATAAATACCTCCCTGAAATGAGTGAAATATTCAGAGAGGGAAAAAAATCCTTCAATTCAGATGCGGAGAAAACCTTTATTCAGATTGCTTTTCAGCGGTGCACCAACATTTCCATTGATTATGGCGTGATGGAGAAAGCGGATAATGTTTTTGTGATGCCGGCTGATTTCGGATGGTCTGATTTGGGAACCTGGTCCTCCGTTTATGATTTAGCGGAGAAGGATTACGTGGGAAATGCCGTGATCCACCCTGAAAAAGTGATGATGTACAATTCATCGAACTGTATGGTAAATGTGCCTAAAGATAAGTTGGTGATCCTGCAGGGCTTACACGATTTCATCGTGGTTGAAGCTAACAACACTTTAATGATTTGTCCTAAGGATAAAGAGCAACATGTGAAACAGGTAGTGGGAGATGTGAAGCAAAAATTCGGTAATAAATATATCTGATTTTTTGCAGGAATGATTTTAAGTTATCTTTTTTAGCCACCGTTGGCTAAAAAAGACACTTAATTTATAGCTAAACGCTGTCTCACAGCTTCATATAAAATCACGCCTGCCGAAACGGAAACGTTCAATGACTCCATCTCTCCCGCCATTGGAATTTTGGTGAGATAGTCCGAGTTTCTTATCAAATCAAAAGAAATACCTTCATCCTCTGCACCCATGATGATCGCTGTTGGTACGGTATAATCAGGCTTATAAATAAAATCGTCTGTTTTCTCTGTGCAGGAGACAATTTGCAGTCCCGAGTCTTTCAGGAATCTTAAAATAGGCAACAAATTGTCATGCCGGCATATCGGAACTTTATATAGCGCACCTGCCGAAGTTTTAACTGCATCAGGATTAACTTGTGCCGAACCCTTTTTTGGAACCACAATGGCATGCACACCACAACATTCGGCAGTTCTCACGATCGCCCCAAAATTCCTGACATCCGTGATGCCATCCAAAATCAGAACCATGGGCGTTTCGCCCCTTTCGAAAATCACAGGAATGATATCTTCCACTCTCTGGTAGGTGATTGGGGAGATGAAAGCCACCACACCCTGGTGATTTTTGGTTGTGATTCTGCTCAATTTTTCGATAGGCACCTGCTGTGACGGAATATCAAATTCTCTTAGTAAGGTCTTCAATTCTGAAAATAAGCCTCCGTTCAACCCTCTTTGCAAAAATAACGATTCAATATCCTTACCAGATTTAATCGCCTCAATCACAGCTCTGATACCAAAAACCATTTGATTCACTTCTTTAGGTTCTCCTTTAAATCTTCTCTCCATAGCGGGCGCAATTTAGGCAAAAAAGGGTTCTCTTAGTTAAGAAAACCCTTTGGTTTTCACAACCCTCAAATTGCATTTAACATTCCTTGTTTTTATTAACAATTGGTTTAATTTACGCCCAACACACCTTTTCAACTTTATCAACATGTTTTAAACAGCAAGTGTTTATAATTGAACTTGAAAACAGTCTGATTTTTAATTTGTGTATTCGAGACACTATTAAAGGTGTTTATAACTCTAAAATATTAAGCAGATTTTTTATATAATTTTGTAGGCATGAGTTTAGAGACTGATTCCCAAAGAACACCTTTGTCAAAAGACAAACGAAGCAGGCTTGGTAATTCAGCTTCAGGTTTAGGTAAACTGCCACCACAGGCATTAGACCTGGAAGAAGCTGTTTTAGGTGCTTTAATGTTAGAGAAAGATGCGCTTTCTGCAGTCATCGATATCCTGAAACCTGAGGTTTTCTATAAAGATGCTCATCAAAAGATTTTTCAGTCCATCCAAACATTGTTCACTGCCTCCTCCCCCGTTGATATTTTAACAGTGAGTGCTCAACTCAGACAGCAGGGCGATTTGGAGATGGTTGGTGGTGCATTTTACATCACAGAACTCACCAATCGTGTGGCCTCTGCCGCAAATATCGAATTTCACGCCCGCATCATATCTCAAAAATTCATCCAACGTGAATTGATAAGGATTTCCACAGATATCATCAATCAATCTTATGAGGACACCAGTGATGTCTTTGAATTGCTGGATTATGCAGAAAAGAATTTATTTGACATCGCTCAAAATAATTTGAGAAGAGACTCCAGGAAGATGGATGATATCGTTAAAGAATCATTGAAAGTCCTGGAATCATTGAGAGGGAAAGATGACACTTTAACGGGGGTGCCTTCTGGTTTCACTGCTTTAGACAGAATGACCAATGGCTGGCAGAAATCAGATTTGATCATTATCGCCGCCCGTCCGGCAATGGGGAAAACTGCTTTCGTTTTAAGCTGCGCCAGGAATGCGGCTGTTCAGTTCAATAAACCTGTGGTGGTTTTCTCTTTAGAGATGTCCTCCATTCAGCTCACCAATCGTTTAATCTCCGGAGAAGCCGAAATTGAACAAGAGAAGATAAGAAAAGGACAACTACTGGATTGGGAATGGCATCAGCTCACTTCAAAAATCGGAAATTTAAGTGAGGCACCGTTAATCATTGATGACACACCCGCATTGAATGTGTTTGAATTCAGAGCGAAATGCAGAAGGTTGAAATCTCAGTATGATATTCAAATGATCATCATCGATTATCTTCAATTGATGCAGGGAAAAGCAGATGGAAAAGGCGGAGGAAACCGTGAACAGGAAATCAGCAGTATTTCAAGAGCACTTAAACAAGTGGCGAAAGAATTGAATGTTCCGGTAATTGCACTTTCACAATTGAGCCGGGCGGTGGAGAACAGGCCGGGAGGGTCCAAAAAACCAATGCTATCAGATTTACGTGAATCCGGGGCGATTGAGCAGGATGCAGATATGGTGTTATTCTTATATCGTCCGGAGTATTATGGCTTGGATCAGGACGAGAATGGAAATCCAACGGCTGGAATTGGAGAAGTCATCATTGCAAAACACAGAAATGGCGAAACCGGATCGGTTCCATTAAGATTCATTGGCAAATATGTGAAATTCACAGATCTGGAAGACGGATTCAATGGTTCGGGTTCACAAGAATCAGGAGCGGACCCCTTCTCAAGTTTAAGCCCCTCCTCGCAATTTGAAAGCATCACTTTGAAACCAAAGAATTGGGATAGTGAAGATGATGACCCACCTTTTTAAGCAGCTTGTCTAGCACTTATCTTTTTTGAAATCCAGATAAACAACCAAAACAACAGCAGAAATATAAAGAAAAGGGCTACGCAATTCCCTATGACGCTCATATATCCAAATTTAATCACATTCAAAAAGAAATAGGGATACTGTTCGCTGAAGGCACCTCTTATCAATATGTAAACCAGGTAGACCAAAGGATAGATCAACCAGCTGAAAGCGGATCTCCATTCCAGACCGTTCTTATCAACAAATAAGAACCAGCATAAAAGAACCCAAGCTGGCAGAAAAGAATGCAATAATTCATCGGCCAAAATCCCTAATCCAACGGGATGAGAAGTGGAGCGCAAAACCAGATTATAAACCAGTCCCACCACTAATATATCAACCGTTAACGGAGTCAATACCGTGTTTTTTGAAAACCATTTATTTAGCTTGGAATTTTCTTTTAAGCATAAAGCCGTGAAACAAGCAGCAATCAAAATATTAGTGAGAATAGTGAAATAGCTGAAAAATTTAATCAGTGCATCCACCAAGGGTAAAACTCTGGTGGTAATGGTGACATATAACTGTAAACCTACGGCAAACCATCCTATTAAAGCTCCAGTTAAACAATAAAGCTTGTAATGTTTATATCTTATCATTTCATCAATTTGAAAAACAAGATAATAAATATGGAGAGAACCATTTTAAAACGTATCAAAGATTTGTTGCAACAAATTTTTCTGAATAATCTTTGATCATTGCGCTTACCTCTTTGAACTTTGCGGCAATCTTCTCTTCTGTCCCCGTTGTTTTGGCAGGATCAGGAAAATTATAGTGAAACCTTTGAGCTTTAGTTGAGAAATAAGGACAGCGTTCTTTGGCATGATCACAAACGGTGATCACGAAATCAAAATCAATGTTTAAATATTCATCAATATGATTAGAGGTGTGATGAGCTATATCAATCCCATCTTCTAACATGGTTTTAATGGCTCTTGGGTTTACGCCATGCGTCTCCACCCCGGCACTGTAAATCTCTGCTTTTTCCTTTGCAAAATAGCGTAAATAGCCTTCTGCGATTTGACTTCTGCAACTGTTGCCTGTGCACAGCACTAGTACTTTTTTCATCCGTATATATTTGTTTTTTAGCGGCTATGAAGCTATCATGAGCATATTCATCCTTGTTTGTGAGCAGTATGCTCATGATGGTTTCATCCGTATATAATTATTCGTTATTATTTTATTTTTTTTTATGGCACTCATGCATGCTTCGCAGGTTGTTTTTTAGTGGCTATGAAGCCTGTCTGCCGACAAGGCAGGCAATCATGAGCAATGTTCATTGCTGTTTGTGAGTGGCATGCTCATGATGGTTTCATTTTGATGATATAATTTCTTTTAAGAAATAAGGATACTTTAACTAAGAGAATTAAAACCGGAACCTCTACCAGTGGACCAATGACACCTGTGAATGCTTGGGCAGAATTGATTCCAAACACTGCTATAGCTACAGCGATGGCCAATTCGAAATTATTGCCAGTTGCGGTGAAAGCCACAGCTATATTTTTGGCATAATCGATACCTATGGCTTTTCCTGTGAAGAAGCTCAGGAAAAACATCACCACAAAATAGATGACCAACGGAATGGCTATTTTAATAATCTGAAATGGTAATTGGATGATTTGTCCGCCTTTAAGGCTAAACATGAATACGATGGTAAACAGGAGTGCATAAAGGGTTAGCGGAGCAATGAATGGAATGAATTTATATTTAAACCATTGCTCTCCTTTGAAATTCAATATTAAAACCCTGCTTGTGAAACCAAGCAAAAAGGGGATACCCAAATAAATCGCCACGCTTTTTGCCACCTCAAACATTGGGACATTTACCTGAATAACATCCAGGCCGAAATACTTTGGCAATACACTGATGAAAAGCCAGGCGAACAAACTATAGGTTAACACCTGAAAAATACTGTTTAAAGCTATTAAAAGTGCAGCATATTCCCTATCTCCTGAAGCTAAATCATTCCAAACGATAACCATGGCAATACATCTTGCCAAACCAATCAATATCAATCCCGACATATACTCAGGTTCATCATGCAAGAAAACAATGGCCAATGCAAACATCAAGATTGGGCCAATCAACCAATTTAATATTAGGGAAAGCGAAAGTATCCTTAGGTCTTTGAAAGCATTTTTTAAAAGAGAATAATCAACCTTCACCAAGGGCGGATACATCATGAGTATTAAACCAGCGGCAAGCGGTATATTGGTGCTCCCAAAAGAGAGCTTGTTCACTGAGGTTTCGATGTTAGGAAGCATATACCCCAAACCAACACCAAGAAACATGGCCAGGAAAATCCAAAGCGTGAGAAACCGATCAAGAAATTTTAGCTTCGTCTTCATTTTAGCAGCAACCATCTCCCGGGGCGCAACTGTTTTGAACAATGATGGGTTTAAATGCTTTATCTTTCAATCCACAGGCATCCTGAGCCAAACATGCAGTTTGTTTTGGAACGAGTAAAAAGTCAACTCCATTAAAATGTAACCCATATCTGCCGATAGTTTCAGATTGATACTCCACTTCAATTTGTAAGGTTTCTTCAATGTTCAACTTTCTTTCAGAAAGTGAGATGATATTTAATAATTTCTGTGGTTTTAGGCGATGCTCATTATCATTTGCGTTCCAAAGTTGAAAGTTCACCACTTTTTCTAAACGCTCCACTCCACCACAATCAATAAAATGTCTGGTCACCAACCCAACTTCTGTGATATGAAAATGATCCGGCACATAAGAACCATTCACGAGTTTAAAATTCACACCTTCTAAACCATTTAGATGTCTTTTTATTTCTGATAATTTCATGTCGTATTTGTTTTTAGCAGCAATTATTATTTTTAGTCTTTAGGCCATTAAGCATGAGCGAAAAATAGTTTTCAAGCTCTGCAATTGCGTTTTCATCAATACAATAACAAATGGATGTGCCTTCAATGCTTCCCTTAATCAAACCCGCGTTCTTCAATTCTTTAAGATGTTGAGAAACGGTGGGCTGTGCCAAAGGCAATTCTTTCACGATATCGCCGCAGATGCAATCATTCGCTTTTAACAAATATTCCATGATAGCCACCCTTGCCGGATGACCTAATGCCTTCATTATTAAAGCGATGCTATTTTGCTGTTCGCTAAAATGCTCTGTCTTGGTTGCTCCCATATATCAATCACTATATTGCAATATTACGATTAATATTTGAACAATCAAATAGGAGATGATTAGAAAAATCAGGTGAATTAAAAAAGCCATTCAATTTGAGTTGAATGGCTTTTAATCTTTCGAGAGAACGAGTTATATGGATTTGATGATATCTCTTAATCCTAAAGATTTAATGATAGCTCTGTATCTGTTGATATCTTTTTTGTAAAGATATGCTAACAAACCTCTTCTTTTACCCACCAATTTTTGAAGGGAAAGTTGAGTAGAAAAATCCTTTTTGTTGGTCTTTAAGTGACCTGTTAAATGAGCAATTCTGTAAGTGAACAATGCCACTTGGCTTTCAGCAGAACCGGTGTTGGTGTCTGCTTCTCCGTGTTGTTTGAAGATTTCCTTCTTTTTTTCGGTACTTAAATACATTACGTAAATAATATTAAAGCTGTAAATATTTGATTAATAAGGCTGCAAAAATACAGCTATTTGTTTAATAATCAAATTAATTAGCGAAATTATCTATATCCAGACTCCAGTCATAATCTCCGTACGCTAGTTTAGGGTTACTGTCGTCAGGAATCAAGTTGAATTCTTTTAAGACTTTTTTCGTTCCGGACTTACCTCCAAAATCTCCCCTGAAATAGCTGGTTAAAACACTGGTAGTCACCACGCCTTTAGCTTTGTCATATTCAGTGTGCGAGCTTAGGTAGCTTTTTGCTGAATTTTGTAATTGGTCATTCACTGTCTCTGGGGTGTAAATCCTTACCGGGGGGCAACTTTTTGCTCCGCAATTTATAGCAAAATGAATCCTGAAATCTCTCTGCTTAACTCTTAAATGTCTTTCAAACGCAGGAGGAAATATTTTCCCAACATAACCTAGTCCAAATTTATACTGAGATTTCCTGATCATGCCATTTTCAATATCATCAAAACTTAAAACGTGACCTGCAATATTAATCTGTTTCTTTGTAAAAAAGGCAGTACGGTCTTTAAACTGTGATTTATCCTTCTTTAAAATCGCAATGATGTAACCGTTATAAACATTTATCCAGAATGATTTACGCTGTTCGTCTAAAGTCAATGCATTTTCCAATTCATCTTCACTAACACTCTTTAATTTCTCCTGGACAGCTGAAACACTTTTGCCTGCTTTTAAATCCTTCAGCATTGTTTCTGATAAATCGTTGTACAGGGTGCTCTTCACATTTTCATTTATTTTGTTGACTCGCTGTACGCCACAACTGGTGATACCGGCAATTATGAATGAAGAGAGGATGATGATTTTCATTTTGATGATTTTCATGATTATTTATTTAAATCTTATTTTACTTTAAAGACGTATTTTTAGTTAATTCGGTTTTTTTATATAATTTGAGTTTTTTGATCGGCTGAAGATCATAAGTAATACCTAACTATCATTATGTTTTTAAGTATCATCATTCCAACCTACAACGAAAGTAACCATATCTCTGATCTCCTCCTGCATTTGCAAAAAGTAAGCCATGGGAACTCAGAGATATTGGTCTGTGATGGAGGAAGTACAGATGGAACACAAAAGCTGGTTGAAGATTTAAATATCCCGCTTCTGCTGTCTCCAACAAAAGGCAGAGCTCAACAAATGAATTATGCAGCTAGACAGAGCAAAGGGGATGTCCTTTATTTTGTACACGCCGACACGCTCCCACCCCTTTCTTTTTATGAAGATATTCAAAACGCCATTGAAGAGAATTATTCCATTGGTTGTTATCGGTTCAGATTTAATTCTGATAAAAAAATGCTTAAGGTAAATTCGTATTTCACCAGATTTGACCGACTGATGTGCCGCGGTGGTGACCAGTCGTTGTACCTCACCAAATCCTTGTTTAAAGAATTGAACGGCTATTGCGAAAAACACAAAGTGATGGAGGATTACGACATCATCATCAGGGCAAGAAAGAAAAATCAATTCAAAATCATTCCGAAAGATGTGATCGTCTCTGCCAGAAAGTACGATCATAATAGTTACCTGAGAGTGAATGTGGCGAATTTAGCTGCATTCATCCTGTTTTATGCAAAAGTTGACCAGGAGAAAATCATCAGGTTTTATAAACGAATGTTGAACCACGAAAAAAGCGAGTTGAAGTATTGATGTATGAATAAGAAAATAGGTGGAATTCAACAAATCGGCATCGGCTATAAAGACATAAAAGAATCCTGGAGATGGTATAGGAGATATTTTGGAATGAACGTTCCAGTTTTTGAAGACACCGCTGAAGCAGCTTTAATGACTCAGTATACTGGGAATGAAATCCATAAACGGTACGCCGTTTTGGCCATGAATATGCAGGGCGGTGGTGGTTTTGAACTCTGGCAGTTCAAAGACCGTAAGCCTCAGGCTCCGGTCTTACCTATCAAAACCGGAGATTTTGGAATCCAAATCCTCAAAATCAAAACAAAAGACATCCATAAAACCTATGCCCATTTTCTCAAGGAGAATTTAGACCTTCAAAGTGGAGTCATGACAGCGCCAACCGGAGATTCACACTTTTACCTGAAAGATCCTTTTGATAATCTGTTTGAGATTGTGGAAAGCCAGGATTGGTTTGCCAAAAATAAAAATTTAACTGGCGGAGTGAGTGGATTGGTGATCGGCGTTTCAGACATCGAGAGATCATTAAAGCTTTATAAAGATATTTTAGGTTATGATGACGTTATTTATGATGAAACTAAAATATTCCCCGATTTAAAAACTTTAAATGGAGGTGGTGGAATCTTAAGAAGGATTTTGTTAAAACAATCAATAAAAAGAACGGGTGGTTTCAGCAAATTGTTGGGATCCACAGAAATTGAACTGATACAGCGGTTGGATGAAGACGGTGTGAAGATCTATAGGGACAGGTTTTGGGGAGATGAAGGGTTTATTCATGTTTGTTTTGATGTGATGGGCATGAAAGCGCTAAAGCAGGAATGTGCAACAGCTGGTTTTAATTTCACTGTAGATAGCGAAGACAGCTTTGATATGGGCGAAGCCGCAGGTCATTTCTCCTATATCGAAGACCCGGATGGCACTTTAATAGAGTTTGTGGAAACCCATAAAGTTCCTATAATAAAGAAGCTGGGCATATTCTTGAACATGAGGAAAAGGGACCCTAACCAAAATCTTCCGGATTGGATGATTAAATTATTAGGATTGACTAAAATTACAGATTAAAATCGCACAGCTCTAGGAGCCTGTTCAGATTTAAATGGTAAAAGACTATCGTGAGCAATTTATTGGATGAATTTCAAACAGGCTCTAAGCTTCATGATATCATCATATCGTTCTTCATCTTTTCTTTTTAATGACATCAACGTTTTTTGTTGTTGATATAAGGAGAACTGATGAAAGTAAAAGTAAGGTGTCAACACCGACAAGATGATGATCAGAAAGGCCAAAACATAATTATCAATGAGGAATCCAAATAAAACCACAAGCATAGGCAAGTAAATGAGGTAAGTGAAAAGAGAAAGCACCAACTTTACCGCACCTAAAAATTGCTTTTCTTTAACCAATTTCCTTGTTTTACCATTAATGAACCCTAGGGGAGGATAATTCATAAGGAGACCCAATTCGTAAATTGGCCAGACTAAAAAATTGAACTTAAGTTTTTTAAACACCATCGTTTGCTTGACCACTTCATCGCTGATTCCATGACTTGCTATCGTTTTAAAATATTCATCCACTTTATGTTTTAATTCCTGGTATCGCCTGGCATCATTCTTCTTTAAATGATGCAGGAGATTCACTGAATCCATTGCTTTTCTTTCCTCGCTTCTCCCTAAAGTCAACACCCTTTCATAAAAAAGATCATCTGCAGGATCAGGAATGACGACCATTTTATCTAAAATCTGCTCCTTCACCTTTTCCAACATTTCTTTTGAAAAAGCGATATAATCACCTCTTTTCTTTTCCTTTATTTCATCAACCAGTATAGGGCTGCCTATATAAAAACTCACCTCGCTATAAAATTGCTGAGGATCAGTATAATTTATAGTGACAGGCAGAACCTCCAGATTTTTGCTTTCAGCATAAAATGCCAATTGAATGAAACCTGTTTTAAATGTTCTTAAACGTTTCTCCACCACACAATTCCCTTCAGGAAAGATGAGAATGGCTCCGTTTTTATTTAAAATTTGCTGGCATTTTCCAAAAATAACATCATTATTCTTCAAAACCGCTCTCCCGTCCCTAATCCTGTAAACAGGCATCATATTGATTTTAGACAAAAACCATCTTTTAAAAGGTGTGTCAAAGGCATCAGCCCGGGCTAAAAAATGCAACTTCCTTTTAAAAATAATGGCCATGAGAATGGCATCCATAAAAGAATTTCCATGATTGGCCACAATGATGAGTGGGTTTTGGGAGTTGAGTTTCGCGGGATTGTGAATCTCCATCCCTTTGAAATAAAATTTCCCTGTTAACTTAAGAAGATGGTAAAAAATAAAATAAAGCATAACTATTAAAGTTTAAAGCTAATAATTCTAATTAATTTTATTGGGATGCATTTAAATCACACTTCAGCTTTTAATGAGATCGATCCAAAGCAAAATCAGCAGTTTACGTTGTTTCGGCCTTTACCTTCATGATAAATCGGCTCTTGTTCATCTTCTTGCGTTTAATGCACGGGCTGCCTATCAGTCAGGCAGCCGGAAGTTTATTCAATTTGTATATTGCTTTTGATAGGCTTTTAGGTGTCAGCTCCGCTCGGGTTTTGGTTAACTTGCATAAAACTGCGGAGCATCCATGAATTCCAGTAAACTAGAGGCCGTCTTCTGGGCAGAACACCCCCGAAAGAACTTAAGGAAGCCACACCCCGACTTCAGCAACTAATTTGTAGTAAAAGCTATTAAAATCAATGATTTAATAGCTTTTATAAGCCGTATATTTGCGGTGATTAATCAGGTTATTCACCGCAAATACTGATATGGATATTTTTGAATGCGGTGATTAAGTCCAATTCGGTTCCCTTATTTGGTTTTTATCAAGATATAAATCTAATAATCAGTATTTTAAGACATGGGTACAGCTTCCTGCAACATTGGAGAAACAGGCCAATCAGAGGTTTATGATCGTAAAGCAAAGGATAACTTTGAAGCTGCCATCCCCTCTTGAAAGCAAAAAATTCGGCCTTTTAATTTCATCCGGTAAATTTTAATTTTTCGTCTTCCCATAAATCAATTCAAACCTTTAAATTGCCACTGTGAGAGATTACTTTCTTTTCGTAGACACAGAGACCTCGGGCTTACCCAAAAACTGGGAATTGCCCTATTCGAATAATACCAATTGGCCTTATATCTTACAGATCGCCTGGATCATTTATAAAGCGGATGGAACTGAAATTAAAAGAGAGAACCACTATTTGAAAGGCACCGGTTTTCGTATCAAACCATCGGCAATCAAGATCCATCACATCACCACGGAATACCTTCATAAAAATGGAGAAGACAAAAAAGAGGTGATGATGAAACTCTCCCAAGATCTGGAACGATACCAGCCGATGCTCGTCGCTCATTTCATAGAACTGGATTATCACATGCTGAATGTGGAGTTTCACAGGACGGGAATTAAAAGTGCGATCGCTGAGCTTCCAAGATTCTGCACCATGAAAGCGAGTGTCCCCTACGTCATCAACCCAAACTTCAAATATTTAAAACTGAACAGGTTTTACAAAACCCTGTTCAATAAAAAACCCGAGGTATTGCACAACGCCCTCTCAGACGCCACCCTGATGTCTGAAATATTCTTTCATCTGTATCATAAGGGGGAGGTGACGGATGAGATCATCCAAGCACAGGCGAAGGATGCCCAAAATAAAAGAACTGCGGGTAAGAACATCGAGGTGTGGATGGTGCCGGTGTTACTGATCATCGCCGCCTTACTTTTAATATTATTGTATGATGAATACTAGGTTGGCATTTTTAAAAGGAATCATTCCATTCAATACCTTGCCCGAAGATGTGCTAAAAGGTTTGACCGAGATGCTGCAGGAAGTGGAACATACCAAAGACATCCTGCTTTACCGTCAGGAAGTGACCAAGATGAAAGGTGTGGACATCATCATCGAAGGAGCGTATGAATCTTTTTTTTATGATAGCGATGAACATAAAAGAGCCGTGGAAGTACATCATTCAGGTTATTGCTATGGCGGGATATCCGTTTTATTGAACCGTAAGCGGTCACTTAAAACGGTCATCGCCAAAAAGGGGACCAGGGTGTACTTCCTGCCGAGAAAGGACTTCAGGAACCTGTGCTTGGCTTATGATGACTTCTTTCATTATTTCACCAACAACTTTGGCTTGAAGATGCTGGATGAGGAATTCTTGCATTTCTATAAGAAGCCGGCCTCTTTTGAGGAGAGCTATATCGCTTCAGAACAACTCTATTCCCGGAAGATTGAAGGCGTGAATTACAAAGAGATCATCAGTTGTGGCACCTCCACACCTATTTACCTGATTGCCAGAAAAATGGGGGAACATAAAGTCAGCTGCCTCTTTGTAAGAGACGAGGGGGGTAAAGTGATCGGCTTTGTGACCGACATTACCCTGAGAGACCGGGTCATCGCCTTAAAACAAGATGCCAGCCAACCCATTCATATGGTGATGGATGAACAGATCCTATCCATCTCTAAAGAGGCCTACGTATATGAAGCCATCCTGTTGATGTTCCGTACCAAAAGCCGTTATCTTTTGGTGGAGGATAAGGGAGAGTTTGTAGGCTTTTTAAGCCGTAACCGGTTACTGAGCGAGCAGGCTCAATCACCTTTGGTGTTCATCCAATCCGTTAAATTAGCGCTTAACTCCAAAGAGCTGAAGGAAAAATGGGAGAAGGTGCCTCAAATTGTTGCCCAATTGCTAGGCAGGGGCGTGCATGCAGAGATTGTGAATCAGGTGATCACCACCATTGCCGACACCATCTCCCTAAAAGTGATAGAAGAGGTTTTTGGGGAGATCGGACCTGCTCCTGCCAAATTCGTTTATATAGTTTTAGGCAGTGAAGGACGTAAAGAACAGACCCTTAAAACGGATCAGGACAACGCCATCATCTATGAAGATAAGGCGAATGAGCACCGTGAGGAGGTGCGGGCCTATTTCCTTGATTTCGCCACCAGAGTCTCTGGCAAGCTGAATGAAATAGGCTTCGTGTACTGCAGCGGAGCGTTCATGGCCTCCAACCCCAAATGGACCCATTCCCTCTCCCACTGGAAACGCAATTACAAAAGCTGGATTGAAGATGCTTTACCAGAATCAGCCATTAAATTTTCCACCTTTTTTGATTGCAGAACGATTTATGGAACTATCACCATCATGGATGAATTAAGAGCATTTTTGGATGAAGAACTACAAGCTCCTGTAGAGAAATTCTTTGTTTACCTGGCGAAGAACGCCTTGCAATACGAACCACCACTGACTTTCTTTAAGAATATCAGAACCTATAAGCTGGAGAGCAAAGAGGTATTCGACATCAAAAAAGCCATGACCCCCATTGTGGATCTGGTAAGAGTGTATGCTTTGCAAAACAGGATATTCCGAAAAGAGAACACAGGTGAAAGATTGAAGGCATTGAAAGAGAAAGGGGTTTTTACAGAGGTCCAGTTAAATGAACTCATGCAATCTTACTATTATTTGATGGGTTTACGCTTAAAGAGACAGGCACAACACATCATCAATGACCGCAAAGCACCGGAGAATTATATCGAACTCGACTCGCTCACGAAGATCGAGCAGGTGACCTTGCGGGAGATTTTCAAGACAATCCAGAATTTTCAGGCTGGCATCCGCATGAAATTTACCGGAAGCCTGCAATGACCCGCTGTTTTTTTTAATTTCAGCCCTTCCCGTACGTTTTTTGTGGGCAGAATGTCTGTTTAATTCAATCGCTCGTTTATCAGCAATGATTTGCCTACCTTTAGGCAGATGAGTCTCCCCTCTTTCTGCGATCTTAGTGAATAATCTCTACAGAAATTTAAAGGTTTAAACATCCATATCACAAATGAATACAGTTAAATGATTTTTTAACGCTATTCAGTTTTTTAAGCGTTTTTGGCACAACTTTTAGAAATAAAATAATCAAATACGATTCTTTCAAGTCATCATTTTTGATCATCTGAAACCGACATGATTATTTTAAACATCAAAGGTTCCATCCGTCCATTAAAAAAAATAAAAATAAACAGATGAAACCATCATGAGCATGCCCTCACAAACCGAAGTGAAGATGCTCATATTGCTTCATAACCATTAAAAAATATATGCTAATGAAAATAGGATACATCTCCACCTGCATGCCAAGGCCCTGTGGTTTAGCCACGTTTAATGCTAACCTGAAAACTGCCATTGAGAAGAACGTGGGAAGACACGCGGAGGGCAGTTATGTTATTGCTTTGAATGATTCAGAAAATCTGGATCAGTATGCTTATCAGAGAGACGTGAAGTTCGTCATCAGGCAGCAAAACCAGAAAGATTACATCAGGGCGGCCAACTTCATCAACAACAGCAATCTCGATGCCTGCATCATGGAACATGAATTCGGGATATACGGTGGTGACAGCGGCATTTATGTTTTGCCGCTGCTGAACAGGATAGAAAAACCCCTGATCACTATTCTCCATACCGTTTTAAAGGAACCCAATTACCTGCAAAAGCTCATCATCCAGGAGATTGCCAAGCAATCCTCGAAGATCGTGGTCATGGCCCAAAAAGCGGTGATGTTTCTGGAGGAGATTTATGGCATTTCTCAGGATAAAATCTCGTTGATAGAACATGGAGTGCCAGATTATGATGAATCTTTGGAGAACATCCTGAAGAGCACCTCTTTATATCAGGACAAAAGAGTGTTATTGACTTTCGGCCTCATTTCGAGGAACAAAGGTCTGGAGACCATGATCAAAGCATTGCCCGAAATCGTCAAAAATCACCCAGACGTGATGTACACCATCATCGGCAGCACGCATCCGCATGTGAAAAAGAACCAGGGAGAGGAATACAGGGATTATCTCAAGCTTTTGGCTAAGAAACTTGGAGTGAGCCAGCAGGTGAACTTCATCAACAGTTTCATCCCGGAAGAAGAGCTCATGAACTATCTCAGAGCAGCTGAAATTTATGTCACTCCCTATTTGAATGAAGCTCAAATTACCAGCGGAACGCTTTCTTATGCCATTGGTGCCGGTGCAGCAGTGGTTTCCACGCCTTACTGGCATGCCAAGGAGTTATTGGCCAATAACCGCGGTAAGCTTTTTAATTTTGGTGATCATGAGCAATTGGCTAAAATCGTAAACCATTTATTGGATAACAAAGATGCTTTAAAAACCATCAGAGATAACGCCTATGAGTATGGCTTATCTTTACGCTATCCTAAAATAGGTGGTTTATACAGAAATTTGTTGGCCGACGTCATCCTGGAGAAGAAGAAAAACAATAGTACTGCCGTTAATTTCACGTTGGATGCGGAGATCCTTCCAAATTTTACTTTGGATTATGTGAAAAGGTTGACAGACGATACCGGGATCGTTCAGCATGCCCGGTACGGAATTCCAAATTTAAAGGAAGGTTATTGCATGGATGATAATGCCCGGGCACTCATCATGGTATTGATGGCATATAATCAGTTCAAGAGCAAGGAGGCTTTGGACCTGTTGCCCATCTACCTCAGTTTTATCCAGTATATGCAGGGTGAGGATGGCGATTTCAGGAACTTCCTGAGCTTTAAAAGGGAGTACCTGGACGAGATTGGCACTGACGATTCTTTTGGAAGAACCCTGTGGGCCTTAGGCTATATGGTGTGCAATTCACCAAATAACTCCTACAGAGAGTTTGCGAGCGAGCTGTTCTTCAACTCCCTCAAGCATTTGGACCAGTTGCAGCATTTAAGAGGTTTCGCCAACAGCATCATCGGCATTGCCCATTATCTGATGTCCTATCCTGATGACGAGCTCAAGTTTAAAATGGAGACCCTGGCAGACAAGATCGTGGCGGCTTACCATCAGCATCAATCAACCGGATGGCATTGGTTTGAAGAGAAACTGACCTATGACAATGCCATTTTACCCATGGCTCTATTGAAAGCTTATGAAGTCACAGGTAATTACATCTATAAAGAGATTGGATTGGAAAGCCTCATCTTCCTGGATAAGGAGACCCTGGACAAAGGTTATTACAACCCTATAGGGAACGATGGCTGGTTCTATAAAGGAGGAGCGGATAAAGCCGTGTTTGATCAGCAGGCCATTGAGACCATGGCAGCAGTGATGATGTATTTCCAGGCTTATAGTGTGACAGAAGATGTGATTTACATCAAAAAAATGTTCCAAACTTACCTTTGGTTTTTGGGAGAGAACAGTTTACGCATCCCAATTTATGATCACGAGACCAATGGCTGCTGCGATGGCCTCACGGATGTAGGACTAAATAGAAATCAGGGAGCGGAGAGCACACTCGCCTATTTCATCGCCCATCTAACCATATTAAAAGCTCAGGAGAAAGAATATCAGTTTGACCATATCCCTTTAGTTGACGAAAAGTCAGTTTGATGAAAGTTGCTGTTCTTTCGCCAGTTGCCTGGCGGACACCTCCGGAACATTACGGCCCATGGGAGCAAATGGCCTCTAATTTAGCGGAGAAATTAATTGAGTTAGGTGTGGAAGTGACGCTTTTCGCCACAGCGGATTCCCTAACCAAAGGAACGCTGAATGCAGTGATCGCAAAAGGATATGAGTGCGATGGCAATCAGGATGCAAAGGTGCTGGAGTGCCTGCACATCAGCAACCTGATGGAACATGCTGATGAATTTGACCTCATTCACAACCATTTCGACTTTCTTCCCCTCTCCTATTCCAAGCTTATTCAAACGCCAATCATCACCACCATCCACGGTTTCTCCTCCCAAAAAATCATTCCTGTTTATCAGAAGTATAATGATCATTGTCACTACGTATCCATAAGTGACGCAAACCGAGACCCCACTTTAAAATACCTTTCCACCGTATACAATGGTTTGAACGTGGATGAATTCACTTATCATGATCAGCCAGATGATTATTTGCTCTTTTTCGGAAGGATCCACCCCGATAAAGGCACTGCTGCAGCGATTGAGATTGCCAAGAAAGCAGGTAAGCGATTAAAAATCGCAGGCATTATTCAAGATGTGAATTATTTTGAGGAGCGCGTAAAGCCGCATCTGGATGAACATATAGAATTTTTAGGTCATGCCGGACCTGAAGCACGTAATGAACTCCTGGGAAAAGCAATGGCCCTGTTACATCCCATTTCTTTTGAAGAACCATTTGGCCTGAGTGTGGTGGAATCCATGCTTTGCGGAACTCCCGTGATTGCCTTTAACAGAGGTTCCATGCCAGAACTGATCAAAGATGCAGAAAATGGCTATTTAGTAAACAACGTTACCGAAGCGGTTAAAGCGGTGAATAAAATCCATGAAATCAGCAGATCGCATTGTGTGGAATATGCAAAAACCAATTTCTCGGCAGAGCGGATGGCGAAAGAATACCTCGCTCTTTATCAAAGAATACTGGTTTCCGGATGATTAACAATGCGTTCTGTGAGGACAAGGTTAGCAACCTCAATACCATCGCGTGCAACATATTAAACATCGTGCAACATATTAAACATATTAAATTAATCAATGTTCATTCTTCAGCTTGTTCAACAGATGATTTAAGTTAACAGTCATGAAAGAAGAAGAATAATCTGATAGCCCATAAGGGATGATGAGTTCGCCATTATTGATCATGGAACCACAGGAATACACCACATTAGGTACATAGCCCTCTCGTTCATCCTTATTGGCAATTAAAAGTGGCTCTCTCAAACGGCCGATCTCTATGCTGGGATCATTTAAGTCCAATAAGCTCACTCCCAAACAGTATCTCCTCATCGCCCCCACGCCATGGGTAACGACTAACCATCCTGCTTTTGTTTCAATCGGAGAACCACAATTTCCAATCTGGACAAACTCCCAAGGAAATTTAGGGGATTGCAGTTTCACGGGATTTGTCCATATGTTCACTTTATCCGAATACATGATGTAATTATTCCATCCATCAATTCTGGACATCATCACATATTTTCCATTTATCTTCCTTGGAAACAAAGCGAGGTTTTTATTCTTGGCTCCCTCGCCGTACATCGGTCTCATTTTAAAATGATAAAAATCTGTAGTCTCGAGCAGTTTCGGCATAATGAGACTGCCATCATAAGCGGTATAGGTGGCATAATATTTAAAGGTTCCTTCCTCGCTAAAGAATTTCACGAAACGGGCATCCTCTATCCCTTTCCTTTCAAACTCGGAGATGGGATAAATGATACGGTCAGAGATATCAGTGTCTAAAGAGAACAGAATTTCATGGTAAGAATCAGCCAACCATAACAGCTTCTCCAGTTCTGTATCCACACTGTCTATCTCATTATCCACTATTAATCGGTCTATGGTGTCTTTTAAAGTCCGGTAATCGAATTTTTCGTCAAGATGTTGTCTCGCCAATTGTAAAGTCTTTTCTGAAATATGGGAATCAACCGCTTTCTCCAGAAAAAATTCCTTTTTGTAGACATTGTTTTTGATGATCTCTGCCTCATCCACATATCTTCCAGCAGGCATGACCTCAATATCATTATTTCTACCAATGGTGGCTTTTCTGAATACCATAGACGAGATATGACCCTCGCCCACCGCCCTGAAACTGATGATGACCCTACGTTCCCCTTCCTCCAGATCTGACTGATCGGGATCTTCCACCATGGAAGGATTAAAAAATGCAGCGGATTCTATGGAATATTCGTGGGTAAAATAAGAGCCAATGAGCAACTTACGAAAAGAAGAAGTCTCCACCACATCAGTTTTTAAAGCAGGAGCAGTCTCCACCAGTTTATCAGCATGTTTGTTTAAAATTCTGGTGATATTGCGATGCCTTTTGGAGAATTCCTGTAAAATTGGAGAGATGATCTGGTAAACCTCCATTTCTGAAAGTGCAGAAACATGATCCAGAATCTCTTTGGCCCTTTCCTCTCCGTTGTAAAAAAATCTGGCGATCACTCTTCTAGAATCCGGTGTGACAGTGACGTCCTTTCTATTGATGGGTATCCTCATAAAATATTTTTACCTGTTTTAACGTGTCGGGCTGAAGAGAAGTTTTAAAAATTCATTATTCATTACTAAAAGAACGCTTTCGGGTCAGGCCAACAGCATTCCTGCAATTATTCCACCCAAAATAACATAAGGAGTTTTAATTCTGGTGTATCTTAAGATGAGAAATGTGATGATGATGATCGATATACTTAAATAATTGAAGCCCACAGGAGCGATCAAAAGAAAAAAAGCCGCGATCATGAAACCAACCGCCACAGCATTTATACCACTTAAAGAACGTTTGATACGGGTAATTCTTTTCAAATCATTCCAAAAAGGAACGATGAATAAAATAAGAATGATCCCTGGTGCATTAATTCCTATCACAGCGATGAGACTGCCTAAAATCTGGCCACTCACACCGTAACCCCTGTTACCTAAAGACATGGCTCCCAAATAAGAAGTGAAAGAGAAAGTGGGCCCCGGAATCATCTGCTGTAAGGCAAAACCAGATAAAAACTCCTGACCTGTCAAATAGTGTTTGACATCTACAAATTCGGTGTACATTAAGGGCACCAACACCTGTCCGCCGCCAAATATCAGGATTCCATTACGATAGAAATTTTCAAAAAGCCTGATGGGTAAGCTGAATGGCGAAGTTCTGTTGATCACCGCTCCCAATAGGCCAAAGATCAGAAGGATTCCCAGAAAATAGCCGACCTTTCGGGTATTGATATTCGCGAAAAGCCTCACCCGCAATTCATTCTCCTCGGGCCTGGTTTCAATAGCCGAGCTGATGATTCCGCCTAACAAGATCAAAATTGGGAATGCGTAAGCACTCCTTAATATTAAACTTGCGGCAATAGCGGATACGGCTAGAAGGATGCTCACTTCAGATTTTAAAACGGTTTTTCCAAAACTATAAGCTGCATAAGCCACAATACCTAAAGCAATTGGCTGGATAAAAGACAGCACTTTAAGAAATTCGGGATGCACTGAAAAAGAATCAAAACCGATAGCGATGAAACACATTGCTGCTGCTGAGGGCAATGCCCAAATCAAAAAAGTGATGAGCGCCAGGGAAAGGCCTCCTATCTTATAGGCGATACCTATCAGCGTCTGTGTGGAAGAAGGTCCCGGCAGAATCTGGGTGAGCGCATAAAGCTCCATCAGTTCCTCTTCACTGAGGTAATTTCTTTTTTTCACGAAATCATTCAATAAAATAGCCAAATGGGCCTGTGGTCCTCCAAAAGAAGTAAGCATGAAAGCCAGCACATCCCCCAAAAAAACTACCCGTTTGAATTCGCTTTCTTTAGTCATAAAGCTCATCCTGCAAGCTGTTAAAAACTCCTAATAGTTCATTCAAAGCGTGCTGGTCTTTTATTTTTTTGGCCACTGAAATCCCTTGTTCATAGATATTTAACGCTTCTTTCTGTTTTTGCATCTGCTCATACAACTTTCCCAAATGATAATAGGTGCCAATATAGTCAGGATGCTGATCTACTAAATCTAAATAAAACCATAATGCCTTTTCAGGGTTATCTAATCTCAGGTATTCGGTTGCCAGTGCATATTTCAAAAATGGATCATTGGGTTCGTGCTCAAAAAACTCCAGTAATCGTTCTAATCTGTTAACCGCCATTTTATAATCGAATAATTAATTAAATTTGCAGAAATCACAATGATAATGAAAATTTTAGTTTGTATTAGTAATGTACCAGACACCACCACAAAAATAACTTTCACAAATGGGGACACCCAGTTCAATCAGGCTGGGGTTCAGTTTGTTTTGAATCCTTATGATGAGATAGCCCTTTCAAGAGCTATTGAACTCACTGATAATGGAAATGGGACAGTGACCGTGATCAACGTGGGAGAAGTGGGTACTGAACCCACCATCAGAAAAGCGTTGGCCATTGGTGCCACAGATGCGGTGAGAATTAACGCAGCTCCGCAGGATGCCTATTTTGTAGCCAATCAGATAGCTGTTTATGCCAAAGACAAGGGATTTGATTTGATCTTAACAGGACGAGAATCCATTGATTATAATGGGGCGAAAGTTGCAGCCATGTTAGGAGAATTATTGGATATCCCCTCAGTGTCCATCATTAAAAAATTAGATGTTGATGGCAACAGTGCAACCGCGGAGAGAGAGATCGAAGGCGGCAAAGAAATACTCACCATTCCTTTTCCATTTGTCGCCGGCACTGCAGAAGGGGTTGCCGAATGGAGAATCCCTAACATGAGAGGGATCATGTCGGCCCGTACCAAACCGCTAACCGTGGTGGAACCTGTGGAAGTGAAGAAATTCTCAGAAATTGTGAAGTTTGAAACACCCGCACCAAGAGGCACCGTTAAATTGGTGGATGCCTCAGAGCCAGAAAAATTGGTGGACTTACTGCATAGTGAAGCAAAAGTCCTTTAAAGATAAGGATTTTGGATGTTCGGGCAAACTTCACGTGCATACGTCACTGGGCTGGCATAGGCCATCCTGTGGGAGTACTCACTGCCATCCCCAACACCTGTAAAAACAATTATTAAATAGTGAATGACCATAGGTTAATCAATAAACCAAAAAAATATGTCTGTTTTAGTATATGTTGAAAATGCCGAAGGCAAATTCAAAAAATCAATATTCGAAGTTGTCTCTTACGCAAAGGCCATTGCAAACCAATTGAACACCCATCTTGTAGCCATCTCTATTGGAGATGTAGCCATCTCAGATTTAGAGGCTTTAGGAACATATGGAGCTGAAAAAGTGCTGAATGTGAACAATGATAAATTAAAATCATTTGTGAATCAGGCTTATGCATCAGTAATTGCAGAGGCTGCAAAAAAAGAAGACGCAAATGTGGTGGTGCTCTCTAACTCTTTTTCGGGTAAAGGATTGGCTCCGCGAATCGGCGTTAAACTGGAAGCGGCCGTAGCTGATGGGGCCATAGAATTGCCACAAACTGATGGCGGGAAATTCATAGTGAAGAAGACTGCTTTTTCTAATAAAGCTTTTGCTTTTGTGGAGATGAGTTCTGAAAACAAGGTCATCTCCCTGACGCCAAACTCCTATAAAGTAATGAAAGATGGTGCTGACACAAAAGTGGAAGAGTTCACTTCTGAAATTAAAGATACTGATTTTAAAACCATCATTAAGGAGATTGTAAGAGCGACTGACAAAGTATCTTTACCTGATGCCGAGTTGGTGGTAAGTGCGGGCAGGGGATTGAAAGGCCCGGAGAATTGGGGGATGATTGAAGAGTTGGCCAATCTCCTGGGCGCAGCCACTGCCTGTTCAAAACCAGTTTCGGATGCTGACTGGAGACCACACAGTGAACATGTTGGACAAACAGGGATCGCCATCAGTCCGAATTTATATATCGCAATTGGTATTTCAGGAGCGATACAACATTTGGCTGGTGTGTCCTCCTCTAAGGTGATCGTTGTGATTAATAAAGACCCGGAGGCCCCATTCTTTAAAGTTGCAGATTATGGGATTGTAGGCGATGCTTTTGAAGTTGTCCCTAAAATGATAGCAGCTGTTAAATCTTTAAAAGCAAATTCTTAATTTTAAGGAAAAAATTAAACGATATATTTTGGCAGGTTGTTTGTCCTGATGTTGTGATGGTGGAATAGCGTGAGGGATGGAGAGGAATACAGGCCTGGAGGTAAAGCCATGTGGAGTAGGAACAGACAGCCTTAACACGCCAAGGTATCTTTAATAATAAACTGGGGTGTTGATTTGAATAAATGAAGAAACTAAAATTAGACATTGTTGGCTTATCATATAGCCAGACACAATCCGGAGCGTATGCTTTGGTGCTTGGAGAAGTGAGTGGAAGAAGAAGGTTGCCCATCATCATCGGCGGATTTGAAGCTCAGGCCATCGCGATAGAGATTGAGAAGATGACACCAAGTCGCCCATTGACTCATGACTTATTCAGATCTTTTGCAGAAGCCTACCACATTAATGTCCAGGAGGTCATCATCTACAATTTAGTGGATGGCATATTTTACAGTAAATTGATTTGTAACGATGGCAAAAAGAATATCGAAGTAGACGCCCGTACCTCAGACGCCATAGCTTTGGCTGTTCGGTTTGAATGCCCCATTTACACCTACGAATTCATTTTAGCCTCCGCAGGTATTGTCATTGAAGGAAATGATTTTGTTTTTCTTGATAACATTGAACCCGTTGAAGAGGCAAAAACCTCGAATGTAGCCAGTTACACCTCTTTCTCCTTGGAAGAACTGCAGACTAAACTCCAAGAAGCGTTAAATGAAGAGGCCTACGAAAAAGCAGCCAAGATCAGAGACGAGATTGGCAAAAGAAAAACATCCTGAAAAAGAAATAATTTATATCTTCATTTTTTTGAATCTCACATGTCAGGTCTGATGTTATGAATATAAAGCTTCGCTTGATTGCGATGAATTTTCTGCAATTTTTTGTTTGGGGAGCTTGGTTGATCTCCCTGGGTGGTTACATGATCGTGACATTAAAGTTCACAGGTGTGGAGGTTGGAAGCATCTTCGCCACCATGGGGATTGCCTCCTTATTCATGCCTGCCATCATGGGCATTATTTCAGACAGGTTCTTAAATGCCGAAAAAGTTTTGGGGATTTGCCATATCGCAGGTGCTCTTTTACTCTTCGTTGCCTCAGGCATCAAAGATTATCCCTCATTATACATCATCATGTTATTTAACTCTATGGTTTATATGCCAACCATCGCTTTGGCGAACACCGTTTCTTACAATGCCTTAGAGAAAAAAGGAATGGATATCGTGAAATCCTTCCCACCTATCCGGGTTTGGGGAACCATTGGCTTTATAGCAGCCATGTGGATCGTTGACTTTTTAGGATGGACCAAAAGCCCTATGCAACTTTATGTCAGTGGTGCGGCTGCATTGATACTTGGCCTTTATTCATTCACCATGCCAAAGCGCCCACCTTTGAAACCTGGCGATGCCCGCAGCATTGCTTCCAGTATTGGCTTGGATGCATTTGTATTATTTAAAGCAAGGAAGATGGCTATCTTTTTCATCTTCTCGATGTTATTGGGCGCAGCCCTCCAGATCACGAATCTATTTGGAGGTTCTTTTTTAGATGACTTTAGAACCACTTATCCTGCTTCATTCGGAGTGCAACATCCAAATCTGCTGCTTTCCATCTCTCAGATATCTGAAACAGTCTTTATTCTCACCATTCCATTCTTCCTTCAAAAATTCGGAATTAAAAAAGTGATGCTATTCAGTATCATTGCCTGGGTGCTCAGATTTGGTTTATTTGGAATAGGCAATCCAGGAAATGGTTTATATCTGCTGGTTTTTTCGATGATCATCTATGGAATGGCTTTTGACTTCTTCAATATTTCGGGCTCATTATTTGTGGAACGGGAAGCAGATCCTAAAATCAGGGCAAGTGCTCAAGGTTTGTTCATGTTGATGACCAACGGATTGGGAGCTTTCTTTGGCGGCATCCTAAGTGGATGGGTGGTGGATTATTTTACCGTGGATGGGGTTAGGGATTGGCAGAACATCTGGTTCACCTTTGCCGGATATGCCCTCCTACTTGCCGTCATTTTTCCTTTTATTTTCAAATACAAGCACCAGAAATATGAGACTTTGGAGAACCTGGCCCATTGATCATCTCATGCTATTATAGATCACTGAACGAACTGTATTTGGGATTGGTAAGCATTTAAAAGCAAAAACCGCCTTTAGGGCGGGCTTTGAATTCTTATTATCTTTTATCAATATCCAGATATTCTCTATTGGTCTCTCCAACATAAATTTGTCTTGGCCTGCCAATAGGTTCTTTATTCTCCCGCATCTCTTTCCACTGAGCAATCCAACCCGGCAAACGACCTAAAGCAAATAATACCGTAAACATTTCAGTTGGGAAACCTAAAGCCCTGTAAATGATTCCTGAATAGAAATCCACGTTTGGATATAACTTTTTATCCACAAAATAAGGATCACTCAAAGCCACCTCCTCTAACTTCTTGGCGATATCCAAAACGGGATCATTGATTCCCAGTTTATTTAAAATATCATCACACGCTTTTTTGATGATTTTCGCCCTTGGATCAAAATTCTTATAAACCCGGTGGCCAAAGCCCATTAAACGGAAGGAGTCATTTTTATCTTTTGCCTTGTTTACCCATTTATCCACATCTCCCCCGTCATTCTTTATTTGTTCCAACATCTCGATAACCGCTTGGTTGGCTCCGCCATGCAAAGGGCCCCATAATGCAGATATGCCTGCTGAAATGGACGCATATAAATTGCAATCTGATGAGCCCACAATCCTTACCGTGGAGGTGGAGCAATTTTGCTCATGGTCTGCATGCAAAATCAATAATTTATTCATGGCATTTACTACCACGTCATCAATCTCCACCTCTTCGGTACGCTGACCAAAGGTCATGTACAAAAAGTTGGTCACATAATCGTATTTGTTCTTTGGATAGATGACCGGATGTCCCAGAGATTTCTTATAGATCCAAGAAACAATGGTAGCCATCTTTCCAAGCAATTTGATCATAGTTAAATTAAATTCCTCTTCAGTGGGACGGGGATCTAAAGATTCAGGATAAAAAGAGGATAAAGAGCAAACTAATGAGGAAAGCTGACCCATAGGGTGTGCCTTTGATGGAAAACCGTCAAAAAACTTCTTCATATCCTCATGAACTAAAGTATGACGGCTGATTTCGTGCTGAAAATTCTCCTTCTCCTGTTGGTTGGGCAAATCTCCATAGATCAATAAATAAGCGACCTCTATGAAAGTGGATTTCTCCGCAAGCTGTTCAATCGAATAACCTCTATATTTTAAAACACCTTTCTCTCCATCTAAAAAGGTGATCGCACTTTTTGTTGCACCCGTATTTTTAAAACCGCTATCCAATGTCACAAAACCTGTTTGATCTCTTAGTTTCCCTATATCTATCGCTTTTTCATTTTCTGTACCCGCTATAACCGGTAAAGTGTATAACTCACCATCTAATTTAAGTTCTGCTGTTTCTGACATATCATATTGGCTTTGCCAACAAATTTAATTAATTCTGCTTGATAACATAAAATATCCACATTAAATAACAATCACGTTACTTAATATTCATCTTTAAAGAAGAATGATGTAATTTTTTTCAGCAATTTAGCTCCCTATCACAGATTGGTTAAAATCAGCTCTGTATTCATTTGGAGAAACGCCCATTATTTTAGAAAAAAGCCTGGAGAAATAATGTGTATCGGAAATCCCTACGCTAAAGGCTATCTCTTTAACCAGAATATCCGTGTATTTAAGATACTCGCATGCTTTCTGAATCTTTATGATATTATAATAGTTGATAGGTGATATGCCGGTGCGTTTTTTAAATATCAATGAAAAATGCGACACAGAAATATTTGCATTCTCAGCGATTTGCGGAAGCGTCAGGTTCAATTCCTTGTTTTCTTTCATAAATTGTATGCTGCTATTGATGACGCTTTGAACTTTATCCTCTTTCATGAGCTCGTTGTCAGTGATGAGCACCAGAGAAGACAGCAGATTCAAAAGGCACATGTTCATGAAAGTTAAATTTTCATCGTTGTACCCTCTCTCCAGATTTTGATGAATGCTATGGAAGAGCTTAATCCGCTCACCCGTATAAGGCAAAAAACCTTTATAAGATTGAGTGGATTTGATGTAAAGATCAGCCATCTCCTCTATCGCCGCTCCCTTAAAATAAAACCAAAAAATACTCCAGGGTTTCAGCTCATCTGCATGGTATGAAAATTGACTTTTTGCAGGGATAATGAAAAAATCTCCCGGAGAGATGTGATGAATCTTTTGTTTGATGTTGGCAACCCCATATCCCTCGATGCAATAGATCATGAGGTACTCGTCTCTTCCCTCCCCGCTCAAAAACTGGTGTTTAGCTTTTGGGAAAAATCCCACCTTGGTAAAATGACCGTTTTTTGCGGAAGGATGTTTTAACAGAAATTGCTGAATAATCTCAGGTGTTGACTCCAATGTTCTTTGTCCGGCAAAGCCCTGTTTCTTTTTCATCAATCAATTATAATAAAATAATCCAACACTATAAGAATATAAACCACTCTGTAAACTTAAAGTTCCTCTACCTTTACCTTTTGAAATCATCATTAAAAGAAGCCTCTTTATTGGTCGATCTTAAACCTCAAAAATTAATTAGCAATGGGAGACTCTGAAAACCTTGTCAAAAACACATTTAAAAAAACCTTTAACGAAGAGCCTTTATTGGTTTGTTCGCCCGGCCGCGTGAACCTGATTGGAGAACACACCGATTACAACATGGGTTATGTGCTCCCAGCTGCCATTAACAAAGCTGCTTATATTGGGATATCCAAACGGGAGGACGACACCATTTTCATCGTAGCAGCTGATTTGCATGAGGTTTTCAGCACCACAGTTTCCAATTGTAATTATTCAGATAAGGGATGGCCAAATTATGTGATCTGCATTGTGGATCAACTGCTGAAGATCAACAAAAAAGTGGGCGGCTTTAACGCCGTGATCTCCGGGGATGTGCCTTTAGGTGCCGGAATGTCCTCTTCTGCTGCTTTGGAATGTGCTACTGTCTTCGCATTGAATCACATCTTCGAATTGGGATTGGATAAAATGCAAATGGTGAAACTGGCCCAAAAGGCCGAGAATGAATTTGTAGGTGTGAAATGTGGCATCATGGATCAGTTCGCCAGCGTATTTGGTAAAAAAGGTCATGTGGTAAAACTGGATTGTCGTTCTTTGGCCTATGAATACGTCCCATTTGATTTAGATGGGATAAAAATCGTTTTATTCGATTCCATGGTAAAACATTCGTTGGCCTCTTCTGAATACAACGTGAGAACCAGCCAATGTGGTGAAGGAGTCTCCATTATTCAACAAACGTACCCTGAAGTGAAGACTTTACGGGATGCCAACATAGAAATGGTGGAGGAGTGCTTGTCACAACAAAGCAGCGATATCTATAACCGTTGCAAATACGTGGTGGAGGAAAACAACAGGTTGCTAGCTGCCTGTGAAGATCTTTCACAGCATCAAATCGCTGATTTTGGCCAAAAGATGTACGAAACACATCAAGGTTTGAGCGAATTGTATGAAGTGAGTTGCCCGGAGCTTGATTTCATTGTGAGCTGTGCTAAAAAGGAAAAAGGAATTCTTGGTGCCAGAATGATGGGTGGTGGATTTGGGGGCTGTGTGATCAGCCTGGTAAAGGAGGAGGATTTGGAAGGAATTGTGAAAAGAATCAAAGAAGCTTATTTTAACAAGATGAATATCGGGATGAATGTTTACATCACTCAGATTGAGGATGGAACACATATTATAAATAAGCCATAAGTTTTGGTTCCGAAGAACATCCGCATAAAAAATGATTAAGTTAAGTCGTTTTGCCGTCACCTTGACAAAGGAAAGGTCTCACAGGTAAAGTCTACTCAACAGCACCCATTCTGAAAGGGCATTTATTTCCCCCTGAAATAGGCAGATTGGTGACTTTTTGGGCAAGATGGAAAACTGACTCTCGTTGAAAAATCAAAACTGTAGAAATTGAAAAAAATAAAAAAAATCATAAAGAAAATCAAATAACTATTTAAGCTATTTTCAAATCAAAAGTTAAATCCTGTTAGAATTCCAATTCTCACATCGAGGAAACCAAGTTTATTCCTATCGCCTGTCTGCTTGATGAAACCTCCATAACCTGCTCCTGCAAATAAATCAAGATTATAAACTTTATTTCTAAAAACTTTATAACCTATAGATTGACCTAGAGAAATTCCTTTCCCTTCAAAATCTCTCCCCCTATCCAAAGAAATTACAGCGTTGAATACATAAGGTCTATATACGTCTTTTTCAATGTATCTAATATAAGTTGAAGTATAAAGTTGTTTATCAATTTTACGCTTAAAATCTATTATTGCAGTTTTATAAGTGTAATTATTTACAACGTTTATCTCTCCTGTTGATAGATACCCCTGAATACTCCATTTATTTGAAAATTGATATTCTAAAGACAAGGAAGGGCCTTTTGCAGCAAAATTTGCAATATTGGTGTTAATGGAAAACTTTCTCTCCTGTGCAAAAAGGGTGGTAATGGAAAACATCAGGATCATGAACATCAGTTTTTTCATGGTAATAGATTTATTATAAATCTAATTTAAAAATCATTCAAAACCAATACTGTAATTAAATAAAAACAGAGGACATTGATTTCTCCTGCAATAGGCGGATTGGCCATGTTTTGGGAAGATGGAAGACCTGACTCCCATTGAAAAATCAGGATTTCCCTTCTCTAATCACACAGAATCAGGGTTCACCACCATCCCGAACTGGAACTATTGATGGTCTCATTTTTTTCTACGGGCATTGAATTTTCAGATGGAAGAATATTTGGTACCGGAGTTTGCGAAGGGATCTTTTGCCCTTCAATAACTAACATGGGTTTTAGAACAATCCTCTTTTCCATTTTTGTTTTCAACTCTTCCCCTGTTATCAAACGCTCCATGTTTTTTAAAGTGCGCTGATAAGTAACCTCCAGCTTTTGATATTCAAGCGGAATATTTATTTCCTTACTAATTTTAAATGCTCCACGGGCAACTGTCTGACTTTCAATAAATATGGAACCTGTTAAAATATCTGCTTCTAAAAACCCTTCTGTACAAACCTCTGTATAGGTTATGGAAGAAAGGCGACCAGTTAAAGCTCCTTTTACCATACATTTCTTACATACCAGGTTACCTGTAAAAGAAGCTCCTTTTTTGATGAGCACATCACCTAAACAAATAATTGTCCCTTTAAAAAAACCTTCAAGGGTTATTGAATAAAAAGACTCAATGTAATTGTTTTCTTGGGAATTATCGTAAAATAAATTTTCTGTGTTTTGAACGGAATTGCTTTTTTTAAAGTATGTCAATACTTTGTTGATCATTCGGACAACCTTGCTACCACAGTATTAGCATTACCAATATCTATCCCCAAAGAGGATGCTTTGTTGCCGCCGGATAAACGCATTGAATTAATGACATATCCTTTGCTTGCCAAACTTGCAGGGTCAGCTACAAATTCCAACTGCGCCACTTCCCCAAACTCCTCTCTAAAACATTCTGCCAAATCCTGATAAAGAATAGCTCCGCCACACAAGTAAATTTTTTTGGACTTCATTAAATTTACATCTGTGATCACATTTCTTAAATTAGGCGAGATCACCTCGTGATAATACGATCTGATGGCACTCTTTCTCATCTCTTTGAGATCAATATTCTTACGGTTTAAAATGATATATCCTTTCTGAAACGCATCGTCTATTAAATGTTCATTTCTAAATTCTAAATAATGGTTTTTTTGAAGTTCTGTCATCAATAAATTAATCGCATATTTAATTCCATGAGTACTGATCATTGACTGTTCAATGATTCCATCATCCGTGCTCAGAATAGATTCGAAAGTTCCAAAGCCACAGCTTAAAACAAAAAAATCTCCTGAAGCCTTATGCTCTCCGTTTCTTAAGGCAATGGTACAACCCACGATTTCGGGCACTACATCCACGTTCTCCACATCAATCATGATGGTTTTTTTTGAGCCCTCTTTAAAAGTGGACGCATCTATTTCAATCACATGGGTCTTCTTTAAATTCTCCACTGCCAAATCCTTATAAATCTTATAAGTGGCATATGGAAAACCTGTGGTTATGGTTAAGGGCTGGGCTAAAGATTCATTAAATAAAATGATTGCTGCTTTAGTCAACAACTGATAATCCAGGTCGTTAGGAGAAGAATTGATCAATTTGTGAGGAAATTTACCTTCATTTAATGCCAGATTACCACATATATACCATTGGTTGTTGTGATAAACCTTTAAGCCATTCAGTAAATTTCTCGAAGTATTCGCAAGATTTGCATTATTTGCTTCAATTAAACTTGAGAATGATTGAGTTGTAAACATAATAGTTATTCGATAAGGTTTATTTTGTTTTATTTATTTTCTTATTTAAGAATCATTCTTTCCCATAATTAATACTCCATTGTAAATACCACCAAATTCAATATTCAATTTAGTTGTCTTTATCTCTCCATTTACGCAACCAGTATTTTTAATTTCCAAGCTATGAGAATCGATATTACCATTTACCATACCATAGATAATCAATGATTTGGTTTTCACATCTCCAATGATTTGTCCCTTACTTCCTATAATGGCACATTCTTCTATATCCAAGTTTCCTTCTACTGTACCATCAATACGAATAAATGCGTTTGATTTTAATGCCCCTTCTACCCTGCACCCTTCATTGATAAAATTCAATACCTTGGACTCATCATTTTTGATAGTTTTCTTTCTAAATATTTCCATAATATTATTTTTCAGACTTCCTGAGAATGGATGTGTTTTTTGAAAAGCCAAAGTGATTAATTAGATACTAATTAAAACGTGAAGTCTCTTTTTACGCTTAGCAAACAAAAGAGTTACATCTAAAAAAGAGTTACGCGTGGTTGGCGATGAATTGAATTTAAAATATGGCCATTTAAACTTACTATGTTTAGAGTGCGAGAGAGCAAAAGTGTAGGAGTGTTGTTTTTGAGCAAAGTGGCCATGATGGAAAACACCAACTGAATCGTCACTTTTTCATGATTATAGATTTAATATAAATCTAATGGAGAAAAATCATTGATGAACTCGTTTACGAAAATGAAATTTAATCTATTTCCTTCAAATTTATAGGTCTATATCCTCCTTGAAAAACATCATCGGGAAAATAGCCTGTGAAAATAAAGACCATCATGGGTGGACGAGGGTCGTGAACAGGAGAAACTTAGGAAGCTCTGGAAATCCATTTTAAAACTTGCGAAGTCTTAGAGGCAAAGTATCCTTAAAGATAAAATTATCCAATCCCAAAAATGGTTTTTAAAGACCCGAAACAGGAATAAATGTATTTGTTAAACTATTTGATAAATTCCTTCGCCTTCTCCAAAGCATTCCCCAACCCAGCTACATGCTTACCTCCGGCTGTGGCATAAAAAGGCTGACCACCTCCTCCTCCCTGAATCTCTTTGGCTAGTTCCCTTACAATGTTTCCAGCATTCATTCCTTTCTTTACCAGGTTTTCAGAAATCATCACGGTAAGTAAAGGTTTGCCTTCAATATTGGCGGCTAAAACAAGGTATAAATCCTCCACCACATCTTTCAATTTGTAAGCTAAATCCTTAATGGTTTCTGCATTCGGTAAAGCCACGGTCTCCGCAATGAAATTGACGCCATTGACAGATTGAACCTTTGCCTTCAGCTCATCTTTTAACCCAGAAGCTTTAGCCAAAATGGCTTTCTCCACCTCCTTCTTCAATTTGGAATTTTCTTCGATCAAAGATTCAATGGATTTGGCCATGTCATTTGGATGCTTCAGCAGCTCCTTCAAATTTTTAATCAATTCCTCCTGCTGATGAATAAACTCCTCTGCTCTGATCGCCGTGATGGCTTCAATTCTACGCACACCAGCCGCAACGGCACTTTCTGAGCTGATTTTGAAATAGCCAATCTGCCCGGTGGCAGGAACATGTGTCCCTCCACATAATTCCTTAGAATAACCATCTCCAAACGTAATTACCCGGACAACATCTCCATACTTCTCGCCAAACAAAGCCGTGACCCCACTATCCAAGGCCTGCTGATAAGGCACATTTCTTTCCTCTTTTAATGGGATGTTCTCTCTGATTTTCTCATTCACGATGCCTTCAATCTCTTTTAGTTCTTCATCCGTCACTTTAGAGGAATGAGAAAAATCAAAACGTAATACATTTTCGTTTACCAATGAGCCTTTCTGGTTCACATGCTGCCCTAAAACCATTTTTAAAGTGGCATGTAAAAGATGTGTGGCCGAGTGGTTGTTCTCCGTCAACATTCTTTTCTGACTATCCACTCTGGCTAAAAAAGTGGATTCTAAATTATCCGGCAATGTATCAGCAAAATGGATGATCAAGCCATTTTCTTTTTTAGTGTCAGTGACCTTTACTTCTTCCCCTTCTCCGATCAATAAACCGGCATCCCCCACCTGTCCGCCACTTTCGGCATAGAAAGGCGTTCTATTCAGGACTAGCTGGTATTGTTCTTTTCCTTTTGCGGTTACTTTACGGTATTTCAAGATTTGAGCATGTGCCTCTAAATCATCATAGCCTACAAACTCCACTTCCTCCCCTTCATTCACTGGGATCCAATCTCCGGCATCAATAGCGGTGGCAGCTCTGGAACGGTTTTTTTGAAGCTTAAGAGCTTGTTCAAATTCTTCAACATTCACAGTAAATCCCTTTTCCCGAGCCATTAATTCTGTGAGATCAATTGGGAAACCATAAGTATCTGATAATAAAAATGCAAAAAGACCAGGAATCACCTTATCACTTATTTCTTCTTCCTCGAAGTCATGATGAGAAAAACTACTCCTCAAGTCTTCATTTGTTGAATCATGATTGTTTAAATAATCTTCAAATAAATTAATTCCTTTTTCCAAAGTTCTTAAAAAAGCTGCCTCCTCTTCCAAAACCACCTTCTGCACAAAATCTTTTTGTACATGCAATTCATCAAATACCTCTTTAAACTGTTCCGCTAAAAGCGGTACCAACAGGTTCAAGAAAGGTTCTTTGAAGCCTAAATATTGGTAAGCGTAACGAACTGCTCTTCTTAAAATCCGTCGGATTACGTAACCCGCCTTATTGTTTGATGGCAAAGTTCCATCGGCAATGGCAAAAGCAATGGCTCTGATATGGTCGGCCATTACCCGCATGGCGATGTCTGTTTTTTCTGATGCCCCATAAGCCATTTCACATTTCTCCGCAATAAACTGAATCATCGGCTGAAAAACATCCGTGTCGTAATTGGAGGTCTTTTCCTGAATCACCCGTACCAAACGCTCAAAACCCATTCCGGTGTCCACATGTTTGGCAGGTAGCGGCTTCAGGCTTCCATCTTTTTGGCGGTTGTACTGCATGAAAACATTATTCCAAATCTCAATTACTAAAGGATCATCGGCATTTACCAAAAGCGCACCGTTTACCTTCGCTCTTTCCTCTTCAGAACGGCTGTCAAAATGGATTTCAGAACTTGGTCCGCACGGACCTGTTTCTCCCATTTCCCAGAAGTTATCTTTTTTGTTCCCTAAAAGGATACGATCTTCAGGAACAAATTTTTTCCATTCCTGATAAGCCTCCTGGTCTTTGGCTAAACCTTCCTTTTCATCTCCCTCAAATACAGTGACGTACAAACGATCTTTAGGTAATTGATAAACCTCAGTCAATAATTCCCAGCTCCAGGCAATGGCTTCTTTTTTGAAATAGTCGCCAAAGCTCCAGTTGCCCAGCATTTCAAACATGGTGTGGTGATAGGTGTCGATCCCCACCTCCTCCAAGTCGTTATGTTTCCCCGAAACACGCAAACAACGCTGGGTATCTGCCACACGAGGATATTTGATGGCCGCTTCGCCCAAAAACAAATCTTTAAACTGGTTCATCCCGGCATTGGTAAACATTAAAGTCGGGTCGTTTTTTACCACAATGGGTGCCGAAGGAACAATCTGGTGTCCTTTGGAGATGAAAAAGTCTAAAAATTGCTGACGAATCTCTTGTGCGGTCTTGCTCATAAGCTGCAAATATAAGGAGAATGGGGAGAGTTGAAAGATGAAAATGGATTAGTTATTTGTTCTTTTGTAGGCAAAAGAACCAAAATCTTTTTCTCTTTCGCTCAGGTGCTTTTGTCGCACAAGACCTTGCACAATCAGAAAAGCTTTAACACTTATTTTTACTCGACCTGTGATTTTTGAATGCAAAAGCAAACTAAGCGTAAAACCTCTTTCGCTATATCTTGGCGGTGCTTTATTAATTCCGCTGCAATAACTTTTCTGATTTTCCCAGCACTTTCTTCACGCTCCACATCAAACGGCTCGATGCTGTTTTAACCTCGGTCTGTGTCTTTCACAGACCGAAATATAAGACTCCATTAAAGTGGTCTGTGAGGACACAGACCACGGTTAAGCTATTAAGTTAAGGAAATCTCGTGTCACGTTGAGGTCTAATATATTTCATATAAATCAATATGAAATGACGTTTTTCTATTGGATATAATAATCTGAAAATTAGATCATTGCAAATAAAAAAACATCAGCGGAAACAAAAATAAGGTCTGTGAGGACACAGACTATGGAATAATAATAGGATTTCACCTCGGTCTGTGTCCTCACAGACCGAAACTAGATTACGTCAATGGTAGGTACGAAACGTCTCACCAGCAAAGGTCTCCTCATAGAACTTGTCACCTATTTGTGTAATTTTTCACTGCGTTCAAAATGGCGAACCTCTTAACTTAATAGTATTGGACATGTTCAGAAGGGCATGTCGAATTTATTAATAATTTGCATGCCTGCAGAAGACAGGGATTTGTAGTCCATTTAAACAAACTCGCCAAATCATTGCATCCCTTTTTCTGTCCATAAATTTGATTCTGAAAATAGACCATGGGATAAAGTCAACTAATTTTTGAATAATCGGGATTACAAATCCCCTATATTCTTTAGTTCGACATGCGCTACGCTAACATGGCGAACAGCTTGGAGAACAGCTTGGATTATTAAGACTTTATCCGTCAATTAATGAATGACATGACACTAGCCTTAAAAATAATTCGGCTAAACTAAAAAGGAAATATCAGTAAAGCATGCTGGCTCACCGTATTCATATCCCGCCAAACACGGTTAATCTCCGTATGTTTCTTTGCGGCTTCTAATCCGGCATAAGGATGCAATTCTGCGGCTGCTTTTCTGCAGGAGATGGCTAAATGCCTGCTGCTTTCGCTCACTTTATTCAATGTTTTTTCAGTGATTTCTCTATTTTCAACGAGTTCTTTCCAGGATTGGTCTGCAGCATCATAAAATCCTTTCCTCGCATTTAAAATATATTGCCAGTTATTGCATAAGAGCTCCTTGTAATACCCCTGATGTTTTTCATCGTAATTTCTCTTTTCATTTCTTGCCCAGAAACAATTATCCACGAGATTTAGAAAGTGCTGGGTAATGCCTAAAACATTGGCTGCTAAGGTGGTCTCCGCCAATTGCAGAAAAGGGTATTGAAAAACAGGGTTTTTTAAAACTGCTCTTTCCGGCTCAATTTCGAAACTCCTGTTGAGAGGAACTATGAGGTTATCCACCTTAAATGAGTGGCTTCCTGTGGCCACCATTCCCATATAGCTCCATCCATCTAAAATCTCCACCTCCTCTTTTTTTAAAAGGAATGCCTTTACCTGCTGCTCTCCATCTTTTAAAACAGGAACTCCATGATCGTACATCAGACAATTGGCGGTAAAATGGGTGGCATGCAAAGCTCCGCTGGCATAAGCCCAGCTGCCGCTGATATGATAGATCCCTTCTTCTAAATCGGCTTTGCCGCCAACAAAACCACTGCCTGCCAAGCAAACCTTTGGATCTGAGAAAATCTCTTTAGCCAATTCTTGGTCTAAAAAGCCGACAAACCATCCTGCGCCTGCACATAAAGTGACAGTCCAGCCCAAACTACCGTCTTTGCCACTCAACTCCTCCTCTTCTCTCAGCACTTGCGGCAAAGTTAAACCCGAACCACCTAAGTATTTTGGCACAAAGAGTTTAAACCAATTATTTTCATGAGCTAGGTTCAGCCATTCTTCGGGTAAAAACCCTAACTGTTCTGCTTTTGAAGCGATATGATGATTGCTGATTGCTGATTGGTTCATCTCTTGATTGAATGCTTTGTGGTAATTTGCTTATAAAATGAATAATTAAAACATGGATTAGATTTCCCTAATCCGAACTGATGTGATCTGTAAATGAAAACTTGCTTTTATTTAGCTCTTTTAACCAATCGAAATACCCAAAAACAGCTACAATGAAAAGAAAAACGGTTAAGAGCGCAAACATAGGCAGGTGTTTGTGAAAGAGCAATGGGATGGCTGCTATATTGGATATATTGAGCCATATCCAGTTCTCTAGTTTTCTACGGGCCAGCAACCACATGCCTGCCCAGGCAGTGGAGGATACGAATGCATCCATGATGGGCACATCGGAATCAGTATAATTGGAAAGTACATGATATAGGAATCCCCAACCCAGGATAGAAATCGCCAGCGTGATGGCAAAGTCCTTTTTATTGCTTTTGCTGATTTCCCTTGCTCCGGATGCGGAATGTGATTTCCAAACCACCCAACCATAAACGCTCATCACCAGGTAATAGATGTTGAGTAAGGTTTCGGCATAGAGCTTTGATTCGATCAACAGGAAGGAACCTGTCAAAATGGAAATTATTCCGACAGGATAAAGCCAGACTTTATTTCTTTTGGCCAGCAGCACTTCTGCTACACCAAAAAGTACGGCAAGCCATTCCAATAAACTTGTTGATTTTAGCTGTTCGGTCAATAAATCAAACCAATCTGTAAAATTCATGTGTGATGAATAGTTAAACATATCAATTCAAAGAAGGGAGAATGAACGATTTTAAAAACCTTTTTCCTACGCCGGCATTATCCGGATCAGGTGTACGAAAGGTTTAGGATTTAGGGATTTTAAGGTGTAAGGCCAGAACCTGATACCATTTGCCCGTTGCCTTATACCTTACGATGGGTATGATCTCAGCCTGATGATGTCCTGAAGACATTCGGCACCCCTTTTTGATGTCGCTAAAGTATAAAGAAAATTGTGTATTTCTATAAATAATGTAATAATAACAGAAATAATTTTGGGGATGCCGTTAAAATGCTTAGCTTATAGTCACATGACTTTATTATTAAATTTATTTGGTGCAGCGCCCATCTCCTTTGATCAAGTTCTCCATCTCGAAAAAAACGCCCCTAATTTAATTGTATATGCGATACCTGTGATGGCAGTTTTGACAGTCGCTGAAATCATCTATTCCTGGCGAAAAGAGATTCATAATTATCCTTTTAAAGAGACGATGGGTTCCACCCTGGTGGGATTAGGGAATGTAGGCATCAGCTTATTGATTAAAATAGGCTTGATGTATGCCGCAATCTGGATCTTTAACTTTGTTCCCTGGCGTATGGAATTAAACTGGTGGACGTTAATACCCTGTTATATCATCTTCGACTTTTGCAGCTACTGGTCGCACAGGATCTCCCATGAAAACCGATTCTTCTGGGCCACACATATCGTACACCATTCTGCCGAGAATTATAACCTCTCCGTTTCCTTCCGTTTAAGCTGGGTGCAAAACATCAAAGTGATTTTCTTTTTGCCGGTGTTTTTCGCGGGTTTCCACCCTATCGTCATTTTTGCAGTAAGCCAAGCTAGCGTGCTCTTTCAATTTTGGGTGCATACAGAGTACATCAAAAAATTACATCCCGTGTTCGAGTATATATTGGCCACGCCCTCAAACCACAGGGTTCACCATGGAACCCAAGAGAAATATTTAGACAAGAATTATGCGGCGACCTTCATCTTTTGGGATAGGATGTTTGGAACATTTCAAAAAGAAGAGGAGCGCCCGGAATATGGGCTGACTAATAAAATCGGAAACCGTTTAAATCCCATATTTTTAAACTTTCATGAATATCAGGATATGATTGAGGATGTGAAACATGCCAAAGGGATACAGAAGAAATGGTTTTATATCTTCGGCAGCCCTTCGGCGATTCATCATGAAAAGTTAAAAGATCTCGCTGCTTAGTATCGTATTTGTACTGATTTTTAGACAGTATTTATGCCCTATCCGCTGTTAAATCGTCTATTGAGCAATTTAATATTTGGCATTATTATTTCTAAACCTTAATCAAATTTATTGAATTTATTAAATCATAAAATTGATAGTATGAAAAAGTTAATGAGTATGGTTTTGATTGCAGCGAGTTTAGCTGCTTGTAATAACCAATATAAAGCCAGTTCAGAAGACAAAGCTGATTCCATCAAAATGATGAAGGACAGCCTGAAATTAGACAGTTTCAAAAGAGCCGAGGTTCAGAAAAAAGAGGCCGCTGCTAAACCCGTAGTGGTAAACAACACTTATGTGACTCCGGAACAAAAGAAAAAAGGATGGAGTTCAGCTGCTAAAGGCGCAGTGATTGGTGGAGTTGCAGGAGCAGGTGCCGGTGCGTTGATTGATAAAAAATCCGGACGGGGTGCCATTGTTGGTGGTGCTGCAGGAGCAGGCGCCGGATATTTGATTGGAAGAGATAAAGACAAAAAAACCGGAAGAGCCAACTAAGTGCCTTAAAGAGTAGTATAAAGGTCATTGAGAAATCAATGGCCTTTTTTATTTGTTATATTTTCTTATCCATTTTTGCGTTTTAGTATTTTTTCTACCTTTGTCTACTTCAGCTAAACGTTGTAAATCATTAATTACCAGTTCATGGCGAAAACAAAATATTATTTTAACTCCCAAACCCTTAAATACGAAAAAGTTAAGCTCAGTTTAGGAATTAAGATTTTAAAAGGTTTGGGGTTCTTGTCCACTGCGCTGGTCTTCTCTTTCATCATCATCGCTTTTGCTTATACTTTCCTGGATTCTCCAAAAGAAAAACAATTGAAGAGAGAAATCAGTGCGCTTAGCTTGCAATATGATATTCTTCAAAGCAGGCTCAAACAAGTGGATGTAGTGATGAACGATTTACAGGACAGGGACGATAATATCTATCGGGTGATTTTTGAGGCTGAACCCATTCCGCTTGATGTGAGAAAGGCTGGGTTTGGTGGAATCAACCGTTATAAAAACCTGGAGAACTACAACTACTCAAAACTGATGATCGAGACCACCAAAAAACTCGACATGCTTTCAAAAGAGATTTATGTTCAATCCAAATCTTACGATGAACTGGCGAAAGCTGTGAATTCCAAAGGAAAGATGATGGCCAGTATCCCGGCTATCCAACCTATAGACAGTCGCAAACTGAGGGGTTCCATATCGGGTTTCGGCTATAGGATGCATCCCATTTACAAAATCAGGAAAATGCATGAAGGACTGGATTTCGCAGCCCCCATTGGCACTCCTATTTATGCCACCGGGGATGGGACGGTAATTGCCGCCGGGGTGGAAAGAGGCTATGGCAACCGGATCATGATCAACCATGGTTACGGTTATGTCACCAAATATGCGCACATGAGTAAATTCAAAATGCGCAAAGGACAGCGCATAAAAAGAGGTGACGTGATTGGCTATGTTGGTAACACCGGAGCCTCAACAGGGCCACATTGCCATTACGAAGTGATAAAAAACGGCAAACCTATCAACCCAATCAATTTCTTTTTCAGCGATCTCTCCCCTACAGAATACATGACGATGTTAGAGGTGGCTTCAAGAGAAAATCAATCATTAGATTAACCGCTTTATCGTTTTTGCTTTAAACCATATCTAATAAAAATGCCATACAAAGAGAAGGAGATTTCAAAGCTTTATTATCCTATCGGGGAGGTTGCCGAAATGTTTGAAGTGAACACCTCCATGATACGATTTTACGAGAAAGAATTTGATATTCTGCAACCTAAGAAAAATGCAAAAGGGAATAGACTTTTCAGACCAGAGGATATCGCTAACCTTAAAATCATCTTTCACCTCATAAAAGACAAAGGTTTTACGATTCAGGGAGCAAAAGAGCATTTAAAGGCCAATAAAAACGAAGTGGTGGAACAACAAAAAGTGATTGATGCTTTGGAGAAGCTGAAATCATTTATGATTGAGCTAAAAGATCAGCTTTAAATACAACCCTGTTGTCACCTTATTGATTTTCATATAGCTGGCATGGTTGTAGCCAATGGATGGAAAGATCAGCCGAAGAAATGAAATTTAAATGAGCGAGGTGAAAAGAAAAGTTTTATTCGTCATCAATAAAAAATCCGGAGATGGAATCGATTCAAATTTAGAGTCAACCATTCTTCATCATTCCAAAAAAAAAGATTATGAAGCTTGTATCTATTATTTAGAGCTGGATAATCTAAAAAATGGCATCAAAAATCAAATCAAAAATTTCCATCCAGATATTGTTGCAGCTGCAGGTGGAGATGGGACAGTGGCCCTTGTGGCCGGAATTGTCAACAGAAAAAATATCGCTTTGCTTATCATCCCTAAAGGCTCAGCGAACGGGATGTCCAAAGAGTTACAAATGCCTGAGGACTTGAATGCCTGTCTCAATTTAATCACAGAAGGAAAGGTGGTAGCTATAGACCTGTTGAAAGTGAATGACAAGTTATCCATCCACCTGGCAGATGTAGGGCTGAATGCAAGGATAGTCAAACGCTTTCATTTGGATAATAAACGGGGGTTGATCACTTATGCTAAACATCTTTTCAATGAAGCTTTTTTAATCGGTTATAAAAGATTTCAAATATCGCATGATGGTAAAATCAAAAATGTGAAAGCTGTCTCGCTCACCTTCGCCAATGCCACCAAATACGGAACGGGGGCAGTGATCAATCCTGACGGAAAATTAAACGACGGAAGATTTGAGATTTGCATCGTAAAGCCATTCCCCAGAATCCACATTTTTACCATCGCGGTTCAAATGTTCAGGAACAAGCTGAAGTTTTCTGAATATTTTGAGGTTATCCATTGTAAAAAAGCCACTGTTAAATGTAAGCGAAAAACCTTATTGCAAATTGATGGGGAGATTTGCGGGAAAGTGAATCTCATTGACCTGGAATGCATGCCAGGTGTTTTGAAAGTCTTGATTCCTGCTCGTCTACAACATCCAACCCTCGTAGATTAATTCTCCTGCCGGGTTATCATCATCTACGATGATCGCTTCCGCTTTCACTTTCTTATCATCATAGAATTTGAGCTTAAAAAATCCCTTTGCCGAGATTCCAAATCTTGAATGTTTGCTATCCATGACATAGGTTGATTTTGATGCTGCTCCGCTAATGATGAAGTTATTTTGGTATTTCTCTATGAACTGAAGATTATGCTCGTGCCCGGCTGCATAGATCAAACCAGGATATCTTCGAAATATTTCTTTCAACCGTTTTCTTAGATGCCTGAACCGTGGATGGGAGAGATCTTCCCGGGCACCAAAATACTTTCTGTACAAGGGTAAAAGGGAACCAACAATTGGTAAAGGAAGATACGCTTTCTTTTTATAAAGAGTGAATGGGAATAAATGGTGTTTCAATTTATACCTGCCACCATGTAGCGAATAACTGTAAATGGGATAATGGCCAATCACCAAAATCCTTTTGTGCTTGTTTTTTTCCAGTATCTCCTCAAGTTGGGTGTAAAATCCCTCCTCAGTCTCCACCGAACAACCCTCATGAGCTCCAATTGGCTTAAAACCTTTTTGAACCCACCATTGGGTATTGATGGCCACCATCACTAAATGCGCTGATAGGTTAATCTCTTTCGGACCCGGGCAGCCTTGTTCCGGAATAAAAACATCCTCCATGTTGAAAAGCGAGCGGATGAACTTCTCCTGTCTCAAAACATACTCTATTCCATCCTCTTTCCCTTTATTCCAATCGTGATTACCTGAGATGAATAAAACTTTGCCTAAGTAATCTTTTAAAGCCCGATGATGATTAAGAAGAACCTGCTCTGCATCCGCTCTTAATTCGTCGCCCTCAGGCGGCAAACCTTTGGGATACACATTATCTCCAAGAAAGATCACCGCTGATTCCTGATTCTTCGGCAGGTGCACCTTCATCAGTTCCAAAATTTCATCCGGCTTGTTTCTTTTGATATTGCCAGAATCGCCTATGAGTAAAACTTCGTAAACGATTTGATGAGGAGTGGGCATGACTTTCAACTTACAAAAATTTGACCGATCTAGCGAATAACTATGAATTATTTAAAATGAATTTGTAAATTCATATAAAAATATGATGAAATGAAAAAATTCAACTTTTCAATCATCTTATTTTCGCTCTCTTTTTTCTGCTCAGCTCAATCGAATCACGGTTCACGCATCACCGCAATGGGAGATGCTGGGCTTGCTTTGCAGGATGTTTGGTCAACCCAAAAAAACCAGGCAGGTATCGCAGCTTTAAAAAATCCGATGATTGCTGTAGGTTATGAAAGCAGATTCAATATCAAAGAATTAAGTGTCCAATCTGCAGTAGTCGCAATTCCTTTAAAAAAGATTTCGTTGGGGGCCTCTTTTCAGTCGTATGGAGTGGATGCTTATAGAGAGATTAAAACGGGTTTATCCCTTGCCAAAGCCTTCGGCCCCAAATTACTGATTGCTCTAAGTGTTAATCATCATCAATTAAAGATCAATAACTACGGTAACGCTCATAGTTTCTCGGTGGAAGCAGGTCTTCAATATGAGCTTTCTCCTCATTTATGGTTGGCCACTCATGTCGCCAATCCAAATCAAAGTAATTATGGCGATCAACAGGATCAAACCATTCCGGCTCATATCCAATTTGGAGGAAGCTATGTTTTCTCCGATCAATTGCTCATCTGCGCAGAAATAGAAAAGGTACTGGATGCACAAATAGATTTTAAAACCGGGCTCGAATACAAAATTATAGATCTTTTGGCTTTAAGAGGCGGTGTTTCTGCAAACCCCTTTAAGCAATATGCAGGTTTTGGATTGAGGTATGGAAATTTAGATCTTGATTTCGCCATAGCTTCGCACCCGGTTTTAGGTCTTTCACCACAAATATCATTGGGATATGAGTTTTAAACCTCAGCTGCTTTTTTTATTTTTATTCACTTTTGAAGTAAGTGATGGCATTGCCCAGCAAACTAATGACCTGATCATAGAGAACATCATAGAATCTGTGGCTGCCAACCAAACGGAGGATTACGATTATTCGGAATTGTTGGACCGTCTCCATCATTTCAGGAGAAATAAACTCGACTTAAATAAGGCCACGAGCGCACAACTGCAGGAGCTCGTATTTCTTAATCCTCTACAGATCAACGCACTTCTTGAACATATAGCCCTAAATGGAAAATTACTCCATACGCTGGAATTACAAAGTGTCGAGGGTTTTGATTTGGAGACCATTAAAAATCTATTATACTTCGCAGATATTAATTCTCCCACCGGATTTGAGAATTTTTCTCTTAAGAGACTCCTTCAAGATGGCAGAAGTGATTTGTTGATAAGATATAACCGTTACTTAGAGAAACAGAAAGGATACCAGATTCCGCAACCGGGCGGAGGAAGCCATTACTTGGGTACGCCTGAAAGGGTGTATACCCGTTATCGTTTTAATTTCAGTAACAATGTTCAATTCACCCTGAATTTGGAGAAAGATGCGGGCGAGAAGTTCTGGAACAATACCAATGGACGATCCGGGCCTGATTTTCTGTCTGCAAGTTTATATCTCAAAGATATAGGAAGCGTTAAAAAACTGGTCATTGGAGATTATACCCTTCAATTTGGACAAGGCTTAACCTTATGGAGCGGATTGAGTTTTGGTAAAGGTGCTGATATCTTCACTGTCGCCAAACAGGGCTTGGGATTAAGGTCTTATACTTCCGTGAATGAATATTCATTCTTCAGAGGATTGAGCACTCAGTTGAATTTCGGGAGATTTGATTTCACACCGTTTTTATCCTTTGTGAAACTAGATGCCGGATTGGTTTTGAATCCAATTGCAAACACAGAGGATATCTCTTCCTTGCACCAAAGCGGATTGCATCGTACTACAAATGAAATAGCTACGAAGAAGCAAATTGACCAGTTGGTGTTTGGTGGAAATTTACAGTATAATCATCACAAATTATCACTGGGTTTCACTGCCTATCAATCTACATACAGCAAAGGTTTCGCTCCGGGGGGTTCTTTGTACAACAAATTTGATTTCACAGGTGATCGGCTAAATAATATAGGTTTAAATTATAGCTACACGATCAAAAACACCTATCTCTTTGGCGAGTTCGCCCATAGCCTGAATAGTGGTTTTGCTTATATTAATGGATTGATGAGCAGCCTCTCCCCCGCGGTCTCTCTAGTGCTGTTCCATAGAAATTACCAAAAAAATTATTATTCGTTTTACAATCAGGGAATTGCAGAAAACAATGTTGCTGTGAATGAAAAAGGGTTTTATGGAGGGCTTCAAATTAAGCCGGATAAGAAATATGAACTGAATTTTTATGCAGATCTTTTCAAACATCCCTGGCTAAAATACAGGGTGGATGCGCCCTCAGCCGGTTATGAATTATTTAGCCAGTTCAGTTTCACACCAGATAAAGTCACGAGGTTTACCTTCAGGTATCAGTTGCAAAATAAGCAGCAAAATGCCATCCGTCAATCGGAGACCGATGTATTGGATTTCATAAAGAAATCGAATTATAGGATGGAGATTCAATATCAGATCAATAAAAACATCAGCTTGAGAAATCGTGTGGAAATGGTGCAGTATCACGAAGAGAACACTGCCGTTCGGTATGGATACCTTGCTTATCAGGATATCAATTTTAATCCTTTAAGCTCCAAACTCTCCGGAAACATGAGATGGGCATTGTTTGAAACAGATGGTTTCGACACCAGAATTTATGCTTACGAAAATGATGTTTTGTACGGTTTCTCTATCCCAGGTTTTCAAAATAAAGGTGTTAGATTTTACATCAATGGAAGATATACCATCAAAAGAGGACTCGACCTTTGGATGAGGTATAGCCTCACGCATTATAATGATCAAACGGTGATTGGTTCAGGATTAGAGGAGATTCAGGGGAATCATCGTTCTGAGATTAAATTTCAAATCAGATATCAATTCTAATGATCGCTTATTTTAAAAGTGAAATCCCTTTTTTACGCCTGCTGTTGTTTTTCGTCCTGGGAATAAGCTGCTCCATTTCTTTCCATCTAAAACCGGGAGTTCTCTGGATGCTGTTATGGATTTTAATTTTTTTGGCCTTGCTGATCATCGCATCCTTATACAAAAAAACAAAAGTTTACCTGCATGCTCACCTTCCAGGAGTTCTGATGTATGTTCTGCTGTTTTTATCCGGTGTGATGTTAGGTAATCAACATAAAAGTTTAGAGCGGAGTGATCATTTCTCAAAAACTCCCTCGGATGAATTGATTGTTCATTTAACAGAAGAACCGAAGTTGAATGGCGATATAGCCCGCTTCAATGTGAAAGTGGAGAAGAGTGTGACTGGAGACCGCATCATTTACTCCACCGGGGCGATGCTTTTAGCGGTAAGATTTGACACGAGTGAAAGTTTGAATCTTCACTATGGAGACTTATTGCTCATTAAATCTAAATATGCAGAGATCGAGCCTCCCTATAATCCATCTGAATTTAATTATAAAAAATTTTTATCATTTCAACAGCTACATCATCAAAGTTTCATTGACCAGAGGCAGATTAAAAAAATCGGGGAAAATCGTGGTAATCCAATCAAATCCTTTGCGCTAAAATTCCGGGAACACCAGTTACAAAAGTTCAAGAGTTATATCCATGAAAAAGATGCACAAGCGGTGGCTTCCACCTTAATATTAGGTTATAGGACTGATTTAAGCCAGGATATATTGGAAGCCTATTCTAAAACGGGAACCATGCATGTACTCTCTGTTTCTGGGATGCATGTGGCTATTTTAGTGCTTTTACTAAATTTTATACTCAAATTTTTAGATAAAAGTGCCCAAACAAGAATTGCAAAAACGATCTTCATCATTGCTATGGTGTGGTTTTATGCTTTAATTACAGGTTTAGCACCATCTGTGGTCAGGGCATCCATCATGCTTTCATTGGTGCTGATCGCCCAGGCATCAGCAAAAAAAGTGAATATCTTTAATGTGATCGCCATTGCAGCATTCATCTTACTGCTCATCGATCCTTTTAATCTCACGAATGTCGGGTTTCAGCTTTCTTTCATTGCCGTTGCCGGTCTAATTTACATACAACCTTTAATTTATAATCTTTATGATCCTGAAAATAAAATGTTGAAATATATTTGGTCAATTGTTTCGGTCTCCATTGCAGCCCAACTATCCACAGCTCCAATCAGCTTGTATTATTTTCATCAGTTCCCCATTTATTTCATCATCAGTAACTTGTTCATCATGCTTCCGGCAGTTTTCATCATGTATACTGGGGTCAGTCTTTTATTATTATCGTGGATCATACCCATAGCAAGGTTTTTAGGATTTATATTAAATGAAGTGATTGATTTCACCAACGCAGGTTTAAGTTGCATTGAAGAGATTCCTCATGCCAACATCACACAAATCTGGCTGAGCATTTTTGAGCTATTTCTGTTTTATGTGGCTTTATTTCTCCTTCTTTCCAGCAAAAAAAGGAAAAGAAATCTTAAACTGGCTTTTTTCATCTTAGGCATGTTGGTGATTCAATTAAGCTTTAAAGAATTAAAATACATACAGCAACGACAAGTCACCTTTTTTAGCCTGAGAAAAAATTCGGCAGTAGCCTTGATCAAAGGCCGGACTGCGGTACTGCTCACTGATTTAAATCCAGCTGACCGCACCTATCAGTTCTCCGTGAAGCCTTATCTGGATAGTTGCCAAATCAATTACATTGAATATCTGAACCCTTACCTCGCTCATGATGAAAAATTAATTAATTTTGAGGGTCATTCCCTTAAAATTGTCACTCATCAAAATGAGTCTTTCTCAGCAACAAAAGTGAATTGGTTGTTGTTAAGTGGAGATAAGATGTATTCGATCAGCAAATCAATAAGAAAAAATGTTGACTTACTGTTCATTGATGGAAGGAACAGAGATTTTGTGATCAAAAGAATCCAGCAACAAATGAATGACAAGGGATTGAAAACCCATGTTTTAAAACGTGAAAAGGCAGTGGAGATTAAACTTTAAACTCATAAAATGCTAGTTGAATACCAAACTGAAAACCGGATTGCAAGCATCACCTTAAACAGAGCGGAGAAAAGAAACGCATTGAACCCGGAGCTGATCCTCTCCTTAACCAAAACATTTGAAAAAGCCGCAAATGATGAACAGGTAAAGGTAATTATTTTAAAAGCATCAGGAGATGTTTTTAGTGCCGGTGCAGATTTGGATTATCTCAAAAAACTGCAATCGAACACGTTCGAAGAGAACCTTAAGGATTCCAATGCGCTAAAGAAACTATTTCAACAGATCTACCAGCAACCTAAAATTGTGATTGCACAGGTAGCAGGCCATGCCATAGCAGGGGGTTGCGGCCTCACTTCGGTTTGCGATTTCGTTTTCAGTATTCCAACCGCAAAATTTGGTTATACCGAAGTGAAGATAGGTTTCGTACCGGCAATAGTCGCAATTTTTCTGATCAGAAGAATTGGAGAGGCCAAGGCTAAAGAGTTGATGTTTAGCGGAGATTTAATCAATGCTTCACAAGCAAAAGAAATAGGCTTAGTGAATTTCATAGTGGAGGACACTAAAATAGACGGGGAGGTTTTGACTTATGCAAAAAAACTTTGCAGCGCAACATCCGCACAATCAATAGCGTTAACAAAGCAGCTTTTAAATGAAATACAAGATTCATCTTTAGCGGATGCACTGGATTTTGCAGCTGAGATGAATGCACACGCCCGTAGCACTGAAGATTGTAAAAAAGGTATTCAGGCATTTTTAAATAAAACAAAAATTGAATGGTGAGAAGAATTTCCAGTAACTTTATGAAACGTTAACCATCTAACTAGAAACAAGAAAAAGAAGTATGTTAAAAAATCTAAAATCGGGGCTCGTTGCATTCATTTGTCTAAGCTCCTCCATCGCAGCAAAAGCTCAAAAATCAATTGAACAAGGAACCATTACCTATGCGGTTGAATATGATCTTCCGGCAGATCAACAATCTATGGCGGCCATGTTGCCGTCAGAGTACAAAGTGAATTTTAAAGATAATTTAAGTCAGTTTAAAATGGATATGGGCATGTTCGCTGTGAACGTGATCTATAATTCGAAATCAAAAGAGACCTTGACTTTAACCGATGTTCCCATGCAAAACAAAAAGATTGCGGTTAAAATGAATGAAGAACAAAGTGCCAAAATGAAAGAGATGCAGGGAGCGGAGAATGATTTCGATGTAACTCCAACCTCAGAAACCAAAAAAATCTCCGGATATAACTGTACCAGATATCATGTTAAAGATAAAACATCCGGACATGAATATGAAGTTTGGGCCACTAAAGATGTCCAGATCCCTGTAACCAGTCTGACTTCAGACTATATAAAAATACCCGGCTTACCTGTTCAATTTAATGTGAGCAACAGAGGGATGAAAGCTAAATTAACCCTAAAGGAAGTGAAAGCGGATGATCAATTGGATTTGAATATGAATGTGCCTGACGGTTATGAAAACATGTCTTTTGAAGATTTGTTACAACAAATGGGAGGTTGATTTTCTGATTTTCATTATATTTCCATAGAAAGGGATAGAAAGGAGAAAGCTAAAACTTTCTCTTTTCTCTTTAGCAGATTTGAAGATATGAATATTTAATGGTCAGCAAAAAAATCAGCATTCATTTCACAGCTTCATTGTGAAAGTGCTGAGTGGATACTGATCGTTTATTGGCATTCCGGCTTTTAAATAAAGAAACAACTTGTAAAAACATGAATGAAGGAATGTTTTTTAAAGATTTGTAAATTTTAGCATCAGTTTCGGAATTGAACAACGCAATGAGAAATCCCGCTAAGAACACCAGGAATGCCATCACCCATAAAAGGGATGCGACAGGATCAATTATAACGTCAATGAATAAGCAAAATCCTGAAATGATAATGAATAGGAACAACGGTGGGCGAAGCAACACAACACCAAACAAGAATTGGTTTAAATTCAAGTTATAAAGCCCTTTTTTTACCATGATAAAACCAAATTTAAAATACCGGAACCAAGTGTTTATCCATCTCGACCGTTGATTTACCAACTGGTCTGAGCGAGAGGTTTTTTCATCATAAACGATAGCATGTTCTGTAAAAGCTATCCGTTCCTTTCCACTCAAAATATAAAATTGGAGAACTTTGTCAAAACCAGCACCTTCAACATCGTTGTTCATCAGAAATTCTCTGTAAAGTGCTGTATCGAAAGCCATTCCTGATCCTGATAATGTGGCAGAAGAACCGATATCAAATAGAATCCTGCCATCATAAAAATGATAATAGATATCTCTTGCTGCATCTAAACACGAATAGGTGGTATCTAAATTCTTAGCCAACCTTATCCCCTGGACAGCCTTGAAACCTTTATTAAAACAGATGTTCAATTGATGGAGGTAATCTCCATCCACCAGGTTATCACTATCTATGATGGTGACTTTATCATGTGCTCTTATGAAATTGTGGAGGGCGTGATGATGAGACTTGGTATTACTTGCCAAAACCTCCGAAGGCTTTAACAATATGATTCGTTTATCCTCAAAAGATAGTTGACTAATATCACATTTATCGGCCACGATATAAACGATATAATTGTCGTAATTCAAGCCCAAAATTGAAGACACTACCGCTTTGATGTGATCTGTCTGTTCATAGGCAGTGACTATGATGGCATAATCAGGTTCAGTTACGCTATGGAGATGAACCTCTTTTCTTTTGCCATTTTTTAAAAGCAACCAAATAAAATAAAAAACGACAGGTAAAATAAGATTATATCCTATGATCAGCTGAATGAACAGCCATGTTAATTTAATCAGATTCATTGTAAACTCATGCTAATGACGATGATATTTTGACAGGGTTAACTAAATTTAATACGCTCCATCACAAAAAAAGATACCTTTTTATCATAAAATTGAATGCCATCATTTGGTGCTGAAGCCTTTAATATCTGTAGTATTAGAAACTGATTTTGTTGTCCAGCGATCTTTCATTGATAAGAATTTTACTTCAAAATAATTGAAACTAAAGTATGAAATAATGCAGGTGATGATGATGCACGAGAGCCCGCTCAACAGGTCAGCGATTAAAACACTGAGGCCATGATTCTTAAAAACCGGAACCAGGAACTTTAAGCAGATAAAATAAATTGGATAATGATAAATGTAGATGCCATATGAATATTTACCAAACCATTTCAATATTTTAGTATCTAAATAACTTCTTAGCAAAGCGGAATATTTAAAATCAGCACAGCATATTGCTAAAAAACAAGCGAATGCTAAGCCAATAAAAGAATAAACATTATCCAAATACCAGAAATCTAAAGTTTTATGAAGACCTATATAGCAAATGATGATCAATGCAGAGAGCAAAAATCCAATCAACGCATATTTTTTAATAAGATTTGGGAACTCTTTTAACAACAGCATGACCAATGCTCCCATCAATAAAGCATCCATGCGGGAGAAAATATTTACGTATTTATAAGGGAAAACGAAGCCTGCTAAAGAGCCAAAATGTCGAAAAAATACTGCCAAAAAAATCAATAGGACAGCCACATAAATTATTCTTTTAAATGACATCATATAAATAACAAAAGGCCACAACAAATAAAATTGTTCTTCCACTCCTAAAGACCATAAATGATGAAGTGCAAAGTTCTTGGGGAATCCCTCCAAAGAATAAAGCCAGTTTTGGATATACAGCCAAAAATACATTTGGTGGCCTTGGTAATACGAGAAATCTCCTAGCGGTTCATTTTTTATTAAGGGTAGTATAAAAAACATTAAAATCAAGAAGAGATAATAAAGCGGGAAAATCCTCAATGCCCTTCTGATGAAAAAGTTTTTGAAAAAAAAGGGTTTTTCTTTAGATTCCACTAATATGCCTGTGATCAGGAATCCGGAAAGAACAAAGAAAAGATCCACTCCCACCCATCCAATTTTTGAAAAAAGAAGCTCAGGAAAGCAGTGATATATGATTACTGAAATAATGGCTAACCCTCTTAGCCCATCCAAAAACGGGAAGTGATGCTTAAGATGAATGATCTGCTTAGTCAATTTGATTTGTAAATTTTAATAATTAGCGTCATCTTTAACGATAGAAGATTAAATTTAATAAAAGCTAAGATGAAAACTTTAAAAGTGTTAAATTAATATTTAAGTATTAAATAGGTGCCAAATTAACCAATCAAATAATCATTCAGTGTCTTCTAATACATTATTATAAATTAATGAGAGAAATCTATAGCCAAATATATCAAAAAAATAACACCGCATTTATCATTGCTGGTTTGATCTCCTCATTTATTATTGCCTACCTCACGTTTCTTTGGGGTTTGGTCATCCCGGTTGCGGCAATCTGCATTAGTATAGGAACCGTATTCATCATTTCTTCTTTTATTAACCCTAGGATTGCAGGAATTACCTATATTATTTATTGTTTTATAATTAGTTCCCTATTAAAAAATATAACAAGTATTCCATTCGGGCCTGTAATGGAAATCCTTTTAGCGCTCGTTTGGTTAACAGTTATGATCAATAAATCGAAATACCATTGGTCTGCTTTAAGGAATGATTATGTTTTTATTGCCTTAGGATGGTTCATGATCAACCTTCTTGAACTCTTCAATCCTGCAGGGGCTAGCTTTCTGGGCTGGCTTAATGAAGTGAGGTTCACTTCCCTCAATTGGCTATTGATTGCCCCTTGGGCATTTTTTATTTTTAATAAGAAAAAAGATATGGATGTATTCATTTCAATTATCCTGGTGATGTCCGTGCTGGCTACTTTGTATGGCATGAAACAACTATTCATAGGAGTGTCTGACGGTGAACAAAGGTGGTTGGATGAAGGTGCCGATTTTACTCATATCGTATTTGGAAGATTAAGAGTCTTTTCCTTATATACAGATGCAGGTCAATTTGGAGCATCTCAGGCACAGCTTAGTTTAGTTGCACTGGTACTGGCACTTGGCCCCTTCAAGAAGTGGAAGAAATTCGCACTTTTCCTAGCTGGTGCCATCCTTTTTTACGGCATGTTGATTTCAGGAACACGAGGTGCATTGTTTGCTTTCATAAGTGCGGCATTTTTCGCCATCTTTCTAAGTAAAAACTTCAAAGTGCTGATTATAGGAACTGTATTTGTACTTGGGTTTCTGGTTTTTTTAAAATATACAACTATAGCAAGTAACGTCTATCAGATCACGAGGATGAGAACAGCTTTGGACCCAACAGACCCATCTCTGAATGTCCGCTTCAAAAATCAGGAGAAATTAAAATATATTTTATCATCCATGCCCTTTGGTGGTGGTGTCGGGGTAAGCGGAATGAATGGCACCACTTATAATCCGGATAAATATCTTTCCACTATTCCACCTGACAGTTATTGGGTTAAGGTATGGGTAATGTATGGAGTGGTTGGATTAGTGATCTGGTTTTGTATGAATATGTTCATCCTTGGAAAATGTTGCGGTATCGCCTGGAACATCCAAGATGATAAACTTAGAATCAAAGTGATCGCTCTGACCGCTGGCACTGCAGGCTTATTCTTCTGTAGCTACGGTAATGAAGTGATGAATGGCTTTCCTTCTTCAGTGATTTTATATATGTCCTGGGGATTTGTGTATTATGCTCCTCATTTTGACAAAAAGAAAAAGATCGTGGAAACAGAAACTGATGATTTTTAGAAACAACGTCAATGGATCAATATACTAATAATGATCATTGAAAATAATAAAGATATTTATTTCTTAACTTAACCCTACCTACTTACCTCTATAAATTATGCCATTTGAAATCATTGCTCTGCCAGCCTTAGCTTTTTTGATTTGGGGATTCTTCAGTGGATTAAATATGCTAAAAAACAACCCTTCTGAAAAACAGGACCGTTATGAATAAGAACATTCATCTTGCAATAATCTATTTGTTATCCACAAGTAAAGCCCCAACCAGTGCTTCCAATTCATATTTAGCAATAGAATAGTTCTTTTGCAGCTCAATTATCTTAGACTTCTCCAGGAAAAGACTTTTGGAAGAATTATTAAACTCCTCTAAAGAGATTTGATTTGATTTGAATTTTTTCTCACTTAAAACATGAACAGTTTCTTCATCATTAAGAACGACAGATTGAAACTTCAGTAATTCACGGGCCTGAATGTATTCTTCAAATTTGGAAAGCACATCACTTCTTAATTGAATTGCGGAGAATTTCTGCCTGTCTTTTGCAATGGACAAATTGTATCTGGCAATTTTTGTATTATAGGCATTAGTAAAGAAGCTTCCAAGTGGAATGCTTAAGCTAAAATTATATCGGGGATAAAATGTCGCCTGATTTTCATATTTAGTTGGGCTAAGTGTGAATTCATTTAAGTTCCCTGTTATAGAAACATAATTTAGCCATTGAATTTTGCTCGCGCTGAGTTGATATTTAGCGATTTCGGCTTCATTTAAAGCTTCTCGGGTAACAGAAACGTTTTTATTGGCTTCTTCCACTAATTTATTTCTAAATTCTTCTGTGTTATAATTCTCTGGCACAATGATTACAGGCATTGAATCCTTAATCAAATTTTTTTGTGCCCATAAATGGAGAGGGAACAATAAAAATGCTAGATATAAAAGTTTAATTTTCATAAAAAAATTTTAAATATAAATTCGTTTTTAATTAAATATAAAATAGCTCCACTTGCATTAGTATAATGTTAATCATAAAACGATGAAAAATCATCTTTTTAAATTACTTATTATCAATGATATAAGTCTTTTGACTTTCTATTTTTAACTTAACACTAGATGTAAGTATAATGAATAAGTTATTTATACGAAGTAGCTGACAAATAGTTGAATCAAAAATAGGTTTTAAGTTTCGAATAAAATTCCCTGGGCCAATTTTTATTCATAAACGGCCTTTCCACCCAAATATAAAAAAATGAACTTATCATAAGCACCACGAATAAAAAACAAATTAATTGAATGACGAAATCAACGGAATATTGACTGGTGATTTGGACTCTCTTGGTGAATAATATCCAAAATTCAGCAAAAGGGAGATGAATCAAATAAATGGTATAGCACATCCCCCCTATTGCAGTGATCCATTTATTTGTCAAAAACTTATTGAGGTAAATCCCCTTAAAGGCCGATATAAAAAAAATGAATAAACAGATGATGGTTAGAAAACGATTGAGCAATTCAAAATCCCAGCTCCATGAATATATCAAAGCTGCCAAAGAAATTATTCCTATATAATCATACAGTGCTTTAGATTCTATTTTTGCCCAATCATTTAAATAGATGTCAACCAGCATGAATCCAATCAGGAAATATTGCAGGTGTCCTAAAATAGTTAAACTATACGGATTTCTAAATAAAAGAAAATGCTGCTGAACCAGCATTAAAACAAGAATGACTAAGGTGTTAAATCCTCTTCTTAGGTATTTATTTTTTATCTGAAAGAAAAACATGGACAAAAACGGTGCAAGGATGTAAAATTGTATCTCAATCTCTAATGTCCATGTGGGAGGATTGATGGGTGACCACTCGTGATAAATTAGTGAATGGGTGTAGGTGATACTTGCCAGATAATGTGGTAAATCTTCTATAAAAGACAAACGATGATTTAAAACCGCTATAATGAAGAAAACGGTGATCCATAACACGTAAGGAGGCTCAAGCCTGGTCAACCTCCTCCAGAAATAACTTGAAACATGCACCTTCTTTTTATCCTGGAATTTATGTGCCGCAAAAGGAAGAGCCAATACAAACCCACTGATTACGAAGAAGATATAGACCCCTAAAAACCCTCTGGAGGCCAATAAGTTGATATATTGATCGACCGATTGAATTTCATAAACGCTGATCGTGTTACGTTGAAAGCGTTCTGAAAAATGTTGTATCAAAACGGGAATGATCGCTATGAACCTTAACCCATCTATCTCTTTGATTAATTTCCCACCAGAAGTTATTCTGGTTAATTTTGAGAGGACAGAATTAAAGAAATTATGCATTATGGGATCTGATGGAGATAAATATAAAAGCTTATGAAATATCTCTGATGTCTACTTTATTTAAAATGGCTCCCAGAAATTCAGGTCCCAATCCTTTTAGGAAATTCAATGATTCTTTATCAATATGTTTGATTGGATCTTGCAAAGAACTCACTAAGACCACTCCATCCACATATTTCGCAAGCTCTTTTGAGTCTGGATAGGTGTTTAAACAAGGTCCTTCAATAAAAATATAATCATAATCCTCAACCAGATTTTTAAATTTATTAAAAGGTTCGTTAAGTGGAAATTTTTCAGTCTGCAAATAATAATCCTGTCTGCATCCCATAACATCCACATTATCATAAGGTGTATGAACAACTTTAGTGTTTTGAGCAGGCATGATATCGCGTACATTGCTGACAGCTAAGTCCTCCTTTCCTTGGTCAGATGATCGGGCCCCCTCATCTATCATGAGTTTAGAACCATTCGTTTTTAGATCCGGATCGACTTCTAAGTTTTGAGTGATTTCATTATGAGAGAAGTTGCTATCAATAATCAGAATTCTTTTCTTGCTCTTTGAATAAAAACCAGATAACAAGGATAAAACGGTTGTTTTCCCTGTTTGATCATTCGTACTTGTGAAAAGAACCAACTTGCAGTTAGAAGATTCGATTTCGTACCTCAGCTTATTGAGCAGATTATTTAACTTCTTATTGTTGGCAGGATTCATTCCTTTTAAATCCTCTTCAAAAAAGAATTTTTTTGATTTTTTATCTAAGCTCAGTAACGGAATGGATCCTATCACTTTTATTTTTGTGGCTTTTATAAAATTTGATGGTGTTTTAACAGAAGAATCGAAATATAAAGCGATCACGATCACTACGACACAAACTACAAATGTAGCGACGATATCTGCTATCACTATGAGGAGTCTTTTGGATCGTTCAGGTTTTATAGCAGGCTGACCTACCAGCGATTGGGTAATCCCACTGGCGTTAAAAGATGTATTCAGACTTGTTGCATCATTATATCTTGCATTTATCGTTGCATAATCTGTCTGAGCCAAGTCCACCTCCTGCTCTAAAGCATTCATTTCCGCCTCTTTTCCCGCATAAGAGCTAACATTTGAATTTAAAGCGGCTATACGGTTTTGAAGCGATCTGATATTTTGTCTGCTGGAATTTATTTTAGCCCTTAATTCACTGGCCCTATCTTCTAAATCACTTTTTTTCTTCTTATCATCTTTCAAATTATCTATATCATAAGTTCCAGCTAAATCATCCCTCTTCTTAGTCAATTCCTTCAGCCTTACCAATATGGATGGATCTTTGGTACGTTGATACGCATCATCCAAATCATTGATTTGTGTTCGCAAAGCCAGTAGATCAGTAGATATGCTTTGACTTTGTGTGCCTCCCGCTATTGCTCTCAACCGATTGTTGATCTCCCTGAACTCTGATTCAGATTCCACCAGGTCACTTCTCTCTTTGGAGAGCGTTTGCTCAAAACTACTGATTAAATCAACTTTACTGCTGCCGCTGGTGTTGAGGTCTAAAATACCAATCATGGTTTTAAAATCTGTCAACTCTTTTTGCTTCTCACTTAAATATTTCCTTTTCTCTTCTACCAATTGCTTTAAAGTATCCAGCGAACCTATATTCCTGGTATCCCTTGTGGAATTGTTGAATTTCAGGAAATCACGGCACAAACTATTCACGATAAATGCACTTTCTAAAGGATCTATCGTTTTGGCATAAACATTCACATAGTCTGATCTTCCAGATCGCTGCACACTGATGACATCTTTTAACGATTCATCATCATATCCATAGGCTTCTAATATTTTATAGATAGCTCTTTCTAAAGGATCATTTGAGTTTAAGATGGTTTGAGTCTTTATTTTTGATTGAAGTACATTGATGATTTCCGATCTTCCAATCTTTGAAATTAAAGTTTTAATAGAATCCTTAATTTCAACATTTTCAGAGTAGGATTTGGGCCCGCTCAAATCATGGATCAACAGTTGGTGTCCCGTTTGTGAAACAACCTGTGGAGAAAGCATGTTTTCAATCAGATTATCAAACTTGACATCTGATGTCATAATGTTAAAATCCTGATTAGTCAAATCTTTGACCGTGAACCCTGTAGCTAATTGAGCCCTGGATAAATATTCTTTTTTGATATGAGATGTTAAAAGGTAAACCAATATTCCGGATAAAAGCGGAATGAGGATCAAAATCCAAATTTTTCTTAACAGTGTTCTGAATAATATAATTAAGTCCATGAATTTTAACGATGTTATACTACAAAATAAGGTTGAAGTTACAACGATAAAAGAATTTTATCTGTTATTCATCAAAAATATTGTTTTTTATAAAATGAAAGATTAATCTTTCATTTTATAAAAACAGCTGTTTGGGGGAGATAAAATTCAAAAAGACAATTATACATTGTCTTTTTGAATCAAGGCTTTTGGTGTTCTCATGATGATGTTAAAATCAGACATGAAACACCATTGTTCAGAATAGGTGATATCAAGGTCGAGCCTTTCTTCAGTTGACATATTTTTATTCCCTCTTTTGGAAACTTGCCAAAGGCCAGTTAAACCCGCGGGAGCTAAAAATCTTCTAGAATAATCATCAGTGGTAATGCTATTCGCTTCGTATAGTGGTAAGGGTCTGTTACCAACTATGGACATATCACCTTTCAATACATTGAATAATTGTGGCAATTCATCTAAACTTGTATTTCTTAGAAATCCTCCTACTTTAGTTATACGAGGATCATTGGATATTTTGAAAAAATTAGCTTTTTCAGTGTTATTATATTGGTTGAGATGGGCTAATTTCTTGATCATAGAATCAGAATTTTGAAACATAGTCCTGAATTTATAGAACTTAAACACCTTAAATCCCTTGCCGGCTCTTAAAGAGGAATAAAAAACCGGCCCCCTTGATTCTAATGATATCACCAGTCCGATCAAGATAAATAAAGGAGCCAACATAACGATCAAGACGGCAGCTATCACCATATCCCCGGCCCTTTTGAAGATAGGATTTAAATCAAACTGGTTCTCATTATCAACTTTAACAACAGGATTGATATCATTTAGCTTCTTGATTTCCTTTTTATATTTTTTCAGAAATTCGATTCTTCCGATCAATTCATTCACATGAGAAGCTTTGGAATAGATATCATCAATTAAGGATATTCTGTTATATTTCTCAAAATCTGATTTATCCAAATGATTCACGAATAAGAATAATGGAATATCTCTAAGCAAAGCAGATTTCTTGATCAGTGTTAGAAATCCATTTAATTCATGACCCTCCAGGTCGGCATCAACAATGATCGCATGAGGCAAAAAACCATATTCAGTTAAAGCATCTCCCAATAATTGAGAGGCCTGCTCTATATCCATGAAATGGACGCATAAATATTGATGATCGGTCAGTTGCTTCTTAAAGTATGTCGATTTCTCTCCTATACATAATATGGTATTATAGTCACTGTCTATAACTTGAGAGATTTGTTTTTCGGTAAAAGTATCTATCATATTAAAAAGTATCTATGAATGTTATGGCTTCTTTTATGGCGGTTTTAAGCTTATTGGGATCAAAAGGTTTAGTGAAGAATTCAAAAACACCATTTTGATATGATCTGTTCAATGATTCCTCATCCGAGTTTGCAGACAATACGATGATCGGTATATCACGCATTTTTGTGCTGAATCGCAGATTTTTGATCAGCTCGATTCCACTTAAATTCGGCATGCTGATATCGGTGATGATCAAATCAACCTTATTGCCTGCAGACAGCCAGGATATACATGCTAAACCGTCGTTTGCAGTCAATATATTATAATCCTTCTTTAGCACTTCATTAAGTAACAGACGGATCGCAGGTTCATCATCTACAATTAAAATCGTTTTCTTTTGCATCACCTATGATTTAAATAATGTGAATATCACTAGGGTTAAATAACCGGAAAGTTAACAGTTATAACTTAATTATCTTAATCATATCACCTTTATTACCATCAATAATTACGTGCAATAAATATATACCAGATTTCAAATCCAGATCATCAACAGGCAGCGTGAAATTTTTAAGATAGCCGCCGTTTAGGGCATAATCCTTCACTTTCAATACTCTCCCATTGATATCAGTCAACTGTAGTTTTAACTTCTTACTGTCCTGATTGATGTTATCTAACTTCAGATCAATATGATCATAAAAAGGATTTGGATAAACAGTTACTTTTCCTCCTGAACTGCCGTCTAAATCTAAGACATTTAAAGTGTTGTTTTTTACCAGCATAGCATTTCCGTTTGTTGGAAGCTTAGCATGAGCCTTGACAATCAATGCATTTATAAAAGCATACTGCGCTTCCGGTTGCATAAATATATCTATAAATATCTCCCCATTTCCATCCGGAATGATATTTGACAAAAATACCGTTTTAGTGGTATTGTTTGCAGGGTCTAACAACACCTTAGCTCCATTGATGGTATAGCTGGTGTTTCCATTGGCAAAAGGGTTATACCAGCTTCCAAAGAATTCAAAATCATAAGCCATCGTCTGATTTAATCCGCTCAGTTTGATTCTGGCTGTCTCATTTTTCTCAGAATAGTAGAACCATTTGTTAACCACATCCGGATATTTCCCGCTGTTGCTTCCTGTCACCACTCCTAAGTTATTGGCTCCGGTAAAGTTATCAATCATGGTGAGGGATATACTTGTACTTACACCATTGTCGTCTTTTAAATTGTTGAATCGGTCACCGTTCTCAGGATTCTTATTTGTATTGTTCCAAGGAGATGGAGCCGGGTCATCACGGTTAAAATTGATGGATAGGAAGTAAGACAGCGTACTTGCGGATACCAGATTTGAATAATTGGAGTTCTTTCCATCTGTACGAACAGCTCGTACCTTGTACCAGTATATGGTGTTTGGTATCAGTGCTTGATCCGTATAAGAAGAAGTAGATGCTGGAGTTGTATAAACCAAAGCATAAGCTCCATTTTCTGAACTGGCCCTGTAAATTTCAAAACCATCTTCATTATTGGAATTATCTTTCCATTTCAAGTTGATGCTGTTTTTAGACACTCCTATTGCAGTCAGGTCTGATGGAGTAATAGGATTACCTGTATATAAATAAGAATTAATGATCAAAGAACCAATGAATATAAAAGTTGATCCTGATTGTCTTTCTACTTTAATGATAGCTTGTCCATTTTGATCACCCATTACATTATTGATCTGTACGGTGTTTGTCAAATTATTCGCGGGGTCCAAAACTACGGTATCAGTCCCTATCATGTATTTAGTTATGCCATAAGCCCACGGATTTTGCCAGCTAGCGAAAAATTTAAAGCTATAGGTTTTGCTGGCCTCTAATCCTGTTATTTTAATTTCTTTGGAATCGCCGCTCAAATCATAGTAAAAAGTGCTCATCACATTATCCGGGTAGGCAGCAGAATTATTCCCGGTGTTCATACCCAGGTTATTTGCACCAGACCAGGCACTTAAAAGCTGTAAACCTAAACCAGTGCCTGCTCCGTTAGTGTCTTTTAAATCGGACAAAGTCAAGCCTGCACTTGGACTGGCATTTGTGTTATTCCAGGGATAAGCTTGAGAATTATATTGGTTGAAATTAATTTTTATGCTGACATCATTACTATCTTTTACATTGATATCAAAATTAACTTCCACCAATCCGCCGTGATTATCCGCTGTCTGAATAGTTATTCCCTTATAATCTCCTACATTTAACAGCGTTGGGTTTAAAATCAATTTTGACAAACCATTTGAGATCGTACTTAGAGTGGCAAAAGAAGGTAAGTTAGTACCAGTTATTGTTAAAACATCAGCTATATCATCATTAGCCTGAATAGTTAATTCCACTGCTTTGCCAGCTTTGAGCTCTTGATTTGCTATTGCGCTGAGGGTTGGGATTTTATTTGGTGTAGTAATCTGAGCTGCGTTAGAGAATGCAGAACCGCCTAATTCATTAACCGCTTTCACTTTGTAAGAAAGCTGAGCATTCCCAACGAAAGCACTGTCTAAATATTCAACACTATTTGCAGACAAATGATGGTAAAAAACATAATCTCCAGAACCAACTGCTCTGTAAATGTCATAGCCGGTTTCGTCAAAAGCAGCATCTGTCCAACTCAATTTAACTTTCTTGGTCTCATCCTGATAAGTTGCGGTCAAATCTCTTGGACTTGAAGGCACATCTACAGAAGGAATGGAAGCAGTGATCAAAAGCGCATTGATGACGGCGTTCGCATTTACCTGGCTGGAGATTGTAACGGTCAATTCTCCTTCACTATTTGGCCTTAATGATGGCAAGGTCACCAAATCAGTAGTGTTATTAGAAGGGTTTATACTTACCGTGTCGGTGTCAGATGAGATCGTTGTATAGTAACTATTGTCATTATATTTGCTGGAAAGGAAACTCAAATCATATTTTAAAGATGAGCTAAGCCCTGTTAATTTAAAAGTTTGTGAGCTATTGTTCAAAGCCCAGCTTGTATTAGTGACATCTATAGGATATAAAGCATTACTATACACGCCATTATTACCCGAATTATTCCACCAGTTTTGCCAATCAGAAGTGACTACCAAACCTACATTGGTAGAGTCTAATTGTTCATTAATGAAACGAGAGAACACTTTACCGTTCACAGGGCTATTAACATTGTTCCAATAACCACCCTGAGAGGAATTATTTGCGAAATTGACATATATCCGATACCCCGGATTCACATCATTTACCGTCAATGTGATCGCTGTACTGTCAATTGCGCTGTTCTGATCATTCACCTTTACAAAGAAATGATACACTCCTGCATCTGCATAGGAAGGACTGAACACTAACTTAGCGGTTCTGTCGCCTGTTTTAACAAGATTCACAAAACCCGGAGTCTGATAGTTTAATGTGAAGTTTAGGCTATCGGCTGTATTTAAATCATTGCCAGTTAACCCAATCTCTCCTGTTGTATTTTCATTCAGCGCATAAACTGAGGTATCAACAGCTAACGATGGTGTGTAATTCTGATTGACAGTGAGTTTGAAAGACATCGTGTCTATCCCTCCAAAATCGTCCTGACCGATGACTTTAAGATAATGGATACCTACCGATGCTTCAGATGGATTGAAGTTTAATCGAGCTGAGTTAGCGCTCACACTTGTCAGAGCGATAAAATCAACATTTTGTGCTAAACTGAAATGAACAGAATCTCCATCCGCATCCAGCGCAGTTAAATCTAAAGAAGAAGGTTGATCATAACGAATTATTTTATCAGCTAGGGTAGCGATCAACGGTTTAGTATTCTTCGTGATTGCAGATACTGTTGAAGAGAAACTTGACTCACCTCCTACGTTACTTGATTTTAATTTGTAATAATAAGTTTGATGAGCCACAAGGCTTGAGTCTGTCAATTTTCCTGATGTAAGCTCACCGTCAAAGAATTTCACGAAATTGCTGGAATCACTGGTGCTTCTGTATAGGGCATACTTTAAAGGTCCGTAGCTCAAACTATCTATGGCCCAATTGATCCTGATGGATTTGGAGGACAGTGAAGTTGCCACCACTTGCGCTGGTTTAATTGGCGCTGCAGGCAAGGCAATGGTTTTTGCCTTGGCATCTATCGGATTTAAACTGTATAATGATTGAATTTCATCAGATGATAATGCCCCATTATAAATGATGAACGCATCGATCAATCCCTTTGCATAATAATTAGTATTATAATTGAATGCGTTTGACCCATTTCTATAGCCTAAGCGGGAGCCGTCTGTGGTTGCCAGAATACTGGTAAAAGTCAAGTCTGTGGCAGCATCCACTAAAACACCATCTTTATAGAACTTTAAAGAGTTGGCATCATAAACCACGGTGATCAAATACCAGGTGTTTAAGGCGATGGAGGTGCTGAGCGTCCTGCGTACATTATTACTTGCAATCCCTAGTTCAAGATTTGTTAAATTGGTTCTCAAAGAAATACCGTTTGAGGAGCTACCGATATCAAGTAGAGTTCTGTTTTGAGTTAATAGTTGAGGATTAAACCAAAAAGAAATTGTTCTTGCGTCAAATGCGGTATTTAAGAACCCACCGGTTGTGGTGTTGCCTATATTCACATAATCATTAACTCCATCCAAACTTAAAGCATGACTTCCTTCTTTCTTAACGGTTGAGAAAGCAGCACCATTATATCCAGTGGCATTCCTATCGAAACTACTTTCATCGTTGAACGAGTTGTTGAAATTGAGTTTCAACTCCTGAAAAATTCCCGAAAAATCTGATTCACCAGCATTACTGATGGTTTTGATTTTATAAAAGTAATTGGTTTCAGGACTAAGATTGACATCTGTATAGCTCACCGTATTGGCTTCAGCTTTATGAGCAAACACATAAGGTCCCAATATATCTTTTGCTCTATATATCTCAAAACCAGTTTCATCGCTGGAATGGTCTGTCCATGTGACCTTAATTTTATCATAATCTGTTGCCACCGCATTCACGTTGCTTACCATTGCTGGTTTAACCAGTGGTGCTTGATTATCAGTAAAGAAGGATTTAGGGATTTGCTGTCTGCTGACAACGCCATTTGCGGTGTTCTTCCAAAAAAGCTTCAAATCATAACCTCCGCCTGCTTGTATGTAAGTTACGGTTATAGGATGAGCACCTTGAGTTAAATATACAGTTCCCTCCCGATATTGGAGACCGTGGGCACCATCATTATTCACCAGTGCAGTTGCTGTAGGATCATAATTTCCTATATACATCTTACTACCATCGTCAGAGTAGGTTTCGAACGTGTAGTTACCAGTGACAGGAATAGTTATAAATCCTTCATAAACCACTCCGAAATTTGTAGTCCTTTGTTTTACTGACAAATCAATGTCATCAGTGATCCCTGAAGCTATAGGAGTTAGTAGATTGAAGTTAGGTAAAGAAGTCCATAAACCTTCATAATATTTATAATTGAATCCATTACTTGCTGTTTTAACAGTCACCTGATTGCTTGGCGCAGATAAATTGCCACTGAAATCTTTCGCAAGAACTTTAACTGTGTAGGTCACGCCATCATTCAAGCTCCCTATTCTAAAACTGTTATTGTCCGCTTCTGTGGAATAAAATTTTTGGCCATTTAAATAAATATCATACCATTCCACGCCGATATCGTCACTTGATTGCTCCCAGGTGATATCAATAAATGATTTACTCACTCCTGTGATTCTTAAATTTCCAGGTGACGTGGGAGGGACATCATCTGTTAAAGTGGTGGCGTTAATTGCCTGACTTATTGCAGAGGCACCATTTAAATTAATTGATCTTATGGTATAATAATATTTAGTATTCGCACTTAATCCTTCGTCGATATATTTAAGAGAATCGGCCGGAACTTTAGCAATCATCGTGAATCCGGAATTAGCAGTCAAACTTCTGTAGATCTCAAAAGCAGTCTCATTATTTTGCGGATTCAAGACATCTTTCCAGCTCAATGAAACAGCAGTTTTTGAAGATGCTTGAGCACTGAAATTTGTAACTGCATCTGGTTTGTTGTTTCCATTTGCTGAGATGACATTAAATGGTTGTGAATCATTACTAGAGCAACCATAAAGTTCGGTGATTTGCACAACGTAGTCTCCTGGCTGACTTACCAGCAATTCATTGGTTGTACTTAAAACAGCAGTTGACCCTGACTTATGCCATTGATATTGGGCATAGCCGATTGGCACTTCTAAAGTCACGTTGTTGGTCCCATTCCCTGCAGGTAAAACACTGCTGTTGATTCCTTTAACAGTGATGGTTGGAGGAATAGTGGCACTTTTCAATTTAATTACCACAGGGGTAGGTGACCATGGAGACCAAACCGTTCCTCTTTTGAAACGGGCTTCATAGGTTCCAAATTGGGTAGCCTGATAAGTATTGTTGGTGGCTCCGGCGATGATTGTTCCATCCTTTCTCCACTGGTACCCATCAAATCCTGGCGACAAACCAAGTTTAACACTCACAACATCCCCCGGACAAAACTCAGTTCTTCCAAAAAACACCAAAGGATTTGCCTTATGCGCCCTATTGATATACGGAAAGAAATCAGGATTGCTATAGGTGCTGTTCCATACACCGTGCCCTAGTTCGGGGTAAATAGTAAAAATGACATTGGCTCCTAAATCTCTTAACTGATTAACCATTAAAGTGGTGTATCCTGGGTCAGGGTTAATGTCTAAACCTCCTTGTGAAACCCACATAGGAATATAGGCTGTTTGACTGAAATTACTCCAGCCTCCAACTGGACTCATCGGCAATGCCGCAGCGAATAATTTGGGATAACTTGCAATGATCCCGTTTGTTCCTGCACCTCCATAAGATAACCCGTGAACCACAATCCTATTGAGGTCTACATGAGCATTATCAGCCATTATATTGATCAATTGATTAATACGATCAAAATAATAAGAACCCCAAGGACCTGTGCTTTCCGGAAAAAGCAAAAAACCATCAAATTGACCATTGATCACCGCATTATCATGAATCTGACCACCGTTCACCAATTGTAAATCATTTTCATAAACATCTCCCACTTCACCTTTACCATGCAGCATCAGGATCAAAGGATATTTCTTAGAAGTATCTGCGGGATTATAATTCTTAGGAAATCTCAGTCTGAAATTCAGACCGTTGAAGATATAAGCCTTATAATTAGTAGTGTTCCAGCTAACCTTTTTGGTGGCATACCATTTATAAATGGTATTATTATTAGCAGGCACGGCTGGCAGTGGAGCCGAAACGTCTAAAAAATTGACAACATCATTGGGATTTAACACCGTTGCGTTGTTTTGAGCCTCCACACTAACCGCACTGGCAGTTAACAAGATGAAGATGAGGAGTAAAAATCTTTTCATATCATTAATTATAAAATTTCATTATGATCATTTCTTAAAAAAACCCAATTTGATTAATTGATCTAATCGGTCTTCAAAAATACACAAAAAATTCTTTAATAAAAACAAATTAAATTAATAAAAGAGTTAACTTTTAAAAAATTAATTTAAATTATTCAAAAATTATACTTAGATTAACATAATTAACTTTTAAGGTTTTAAAAACATTTGCTCCACATATAATTAATAGAAAGGCAATCCTCCTTTCAGCCAAATATTATACCTGAAATGAGATTCCATTAAAAAATCATTATCATTAGGCCTGACTTTAATCATCATCTCTGAAAAACACATGGGAGGTTGATTATTTACTGGAAGAAAACCCATGGATAACTCTTACTGAAATTCAGATTAGAACTTTCAAAACCTTATTTTTGTCCATTTAAATGAAATAAAGAATAACCTTTTAGGGCAGAATGCAGAATAACCTTAAAAATCGATCAATTTGTTTTAAAGAATGAAAAACCGGCACCTGTTATCACTTATTGGAAATTTAGCTATGGCTGTGTTGAGTTTTATTTCTGTGGCCCTCATTTTCAGGAAAATGTCTAAAAGCGATGTGGGTAATTGGGTGTATTTTCAGTTTATATTTTTGCTCGCCGATACTTTAAGAACCGGGTTCATTCAATCCGCCCTCATTAAATTTCATTCCGGTAGTGGGCAAAATGGTAAAAAATACCTGGGTGCAGGATGGATTATAGCTGGCTTGATCACATTCATCTATCTGGTGATTAATATCGCCTTTTATTTCCTGAATACAAATCACGTGGATCCTGAATGGAATTTATTGATCAATTATACAGGTATTTGCTTGATTTTAATACTTCCTTTGAATTTCTCCTTATGGGTTTTACAATCGAACAACAGGTTCGATAAAATTTTAATCATCAGAATCATTAATCAGGGGGGATTCATCCTCATAATCATCGCTCTCCTGTTTTATAAATCGCTGAACTTAACCCACTTGGTTTATGCGTTCATATGCTCTAGCCTCATTACCTCCTTTTGCTGTATCGTAGTCGGATGGCCCCAACTTAACTGCATAAGGTTAGCGACAAAAGATAGCATCAAAACATTTTTTAATTATGGCAAATACAGTACCGGCACCGTTGTCAGCTCCAATCTTCTAAAAAGCTCTGATGCATTTTTAGTGAAATATTTTTTAGGGGCGGAGGCGCTTGCGGTCTACAATATACCACAAAAATTATTGGAGGTGATAGAGATTCCGATCCGAAGTTTCGTGATGACTGCGATGCCGGAAATGTCTGGAAAGATAAAAGAGAGCAGCAATCAGGCCGCCGCTCCGGTAATGATTAAATATGCCGGTTTTCTCATGCTTTTATTAATTCCAGTTTCCATCATTGCAATCATCTTCTCCAATGTGGCCATCTGGATGATCGGCGGAAAACAATATCTACAGTCAGAAGCACCAAATATCTTTAAGATATTCATGCTATTGGCCGTTTTTTATCCTGTAGATAGATTTTTAGGGATCACATTAGACATCATCAACAAACCAAGATTGAATTTCATGAAAGTGATCATCATGCTTTCTATACAAGTGATTGGAGGATTGATCGCTTTATATTTTATAAAAAGCATTTATGCCATAGCTTTCGTCTCTGTTTTAACTTTTGCCGCCGGAGTGATCTTCGGACATTTAACACTAAAAAATTATATCAGCTATAATTTCACTGACCTTTGGTATAGTGGAAAGTCAGAAGTTTTTAAATTATGGAATACATTGATAAAAAAAGTGAGGTTAAAATAGCTCACATTATTTTAGTTCATCAGTTTCCAAATCAATTAAGGCGTTTGGTATTATCCTTAACCCATCCACAGGTTCACTTTTTTATTCATGTGGATAAAAAAGTGGGGGAAGATGAATTCAGAGAACAGTTGAAAGACATCGCTAATGTGACATTTGTCAAGACAAGAATAAATGTCATATGGGCTGGATTTTCTTATAGCAGGGCTATTTTATCCTGTATGAAAGAAGTGGTTGATCATGGAGGATATTCTCACCTGAACCTTCTGAGCGGCTCAGATTACCCATTAACTCCTTCTCAAGAATTCATAGCATTCATTCAAGAGAGTCCAAATAAAGAATTTTTTGAATTTTATCCTATTGAAACGGAATGGAAGGAAGCTATCCCAAGGTATGCTAATTACCGCTTGGTGGAATTGAAGTTCCGTGGGAATTATTCCCTTGAGAAGGTAGTTAATTTTATTCTACCGAGAAGAAAAATGCCCTATAATATGACTCCTGTGGGAAGGTTGGTTTGGTTTACCATCACCATTGAGCTAGCAAAATATTTCGTAGAGACATTCAACCAGCGCAAATACCTCCATCGTTTTTTTAGATGGACGTGGGGAACTGATGAAATCATATTCTGCACATTGGCCTATAACAGTGACTTTAAGGACAGCATGGTCAACAACTCGTTACGGTATGTTTATTTCCCTCATGGCGAAGCACATCCTAAAATATTGACTATTTATGACTTGAATGACCTATACTTAAAAAAACATTTCTTTGCAAGAAAATTTCATCCAATAGAATCTAAATCTCTGCTCAATGAATTAGACAAAAGATTAAATGAATGAAAAATACAACCAAAATGTGGCCAACAATTAACATATCGTTAAAGTACTTTCTGCTCTTATTTTTGATCATCATCATATTCACGCCAGTTGTGTTCGCTCAACAAACAGCCAGATCTTTCATTATCGGTAATGATATGAAGATCAACTATTATGAACACCTGCCTGATGATTATAATTCCACCACCGATTTATATCCGGTGATTATTTTTCTTCACGGTAGCGGAGAGGTTGGCAATGGGGATCCTTCTCAGTTAATAAAAGTTGCAGCAAATGGTCCTCCAAAGCAAATAAAAAATGACGTTTTCCCTAAATCAATCACATTGAACGGCAAGACATTCAAATTCATCGTGATTTCCCCACAACTGAACACCCAATACAGCGGGGTATATTGGAATGTCAATTATATAGCCTCGGTATTCAGTTATGTGAAAAGAAACTATCGTGTTGATCCATCCCGGATATATTTGACAGGCCTGAGTTTGGGTGGTGGCGGAGTTTGGGACTATGCCTCCTCTAATCCAAAAATCGCCGATTCATTGGCTGCCATAGCGCCGGTTTGCGGAGCTTCAACTGGAGATGCTTACAGGGCTGGTGTGATTGCCAAAAGCAAATTACCCGTATGGGCTTTTCATGGAGAAAGTGATGGGACAGTGCCCATAAAACAAAGCGTGGATTGGGTGAATCAAATAAATTCAGCCGCAGACTCTGCATTGGCTAAGCTTACCCGATATCCAAATGTTGGGCATAATTCATGGGATCATGCCTATGACCTGAATTATAATCAGGATAACGGCTATGCTCAGGAGAATTTGTATACCTGGCTTTTACAACATCAAAGAAAGAATTTAATCTCCACCATACCTGAACCTTCCAAACATGTTGTAACTGCCGATGAGGAGGTAAAACCTTACTCAAGTGATTTCTTTTATGGCTCTAATATGGGATATTATACCTCCAACAGAACGGATATTGATATTGCCCAGCTGGTATCTAATATTGGCGGACATACGCTAAGACCCGCCTTACCACACTCATTTTTAAAACAATATGGTTACAGTGTGCTTTTAAACACTTTTAAAGCTTACAAAGAGAATCTTGACATGCATGACCTGACGGTTTTTGTAGAGGGTCCTGCGGATCCGGTACGGGATAAAAATAAATATGAAGGATCCTCAGTGGAATCCAAAGTGTTTAAAAATTTATATAAACCTATATGGAACAGTGATAGTTCAATCAATATGGACAATTATTATGCTGATTACATTTATCAAACCGCTAAAATATACGGCCCATATGTGAAGTTTTGGGAAGTTTGGAATGAACCAGATTTCACTACTGTAAAAGCTGATATTGATCAATGGCTGAACAGAGCTCCAAAAGCTGATGAGCTGGATAATTTACATGCTCCTTTCTATTATTATGTGAGGATGTTGAGAATCACCTATGAAGTGCTGAAAAAATTCAGTCCTGAGGCACATGTTGCTACCGGTGGCATAGGTTATCCTAATTTCCTGGACGCATTATTAAGATATACTGATAATCCTGATGGAGGAAAAGTGACTGCTGAGTATCCTAGTAAAGGGGGGGCATATTTTGACGTCCTCTCCTTTCACTCTTATCCCAATTATTCTTTGAGGGCATGGGATAACTCTATAGGCAATTTTCGCTATTTCCGTAATTCCGATAACGCTGCTGATGAAGTGATGTCTGAAAAAGCAGAATACGAGCAGATTCTTCTGAACAAAGGCTATGATGGTAATACCCATCCGAAGAAGATATTTATCATGACGGAAACTGGCGTGGCAAGAAAAACTTTCGATTACCGTTATGGGTCTGATGAGATGCAAAGAAATTTTGTGATGAAAACGTTGGTTCAATCACAGAAAAAAGACATCAGACAAGTTTATTTTTATCAACTGGGAGAAAAGGCGAATGTCGCAGATGATACCAATTATGATGAATTTAAATTAATGGGGTTTTATGAAAATTTATTGAGCGATCAGCCTGGCTCAGAGAAATTGACACAGGCAGGCGTTGCACATCAAACCACCAGTTCACTGCTTTATGGTTTTAAATATGATTCGTTAAAAACCAAAAATCTTATTTCTTCTAATTCAGTGGATGGGGCTGCTTTTATAAAAAACAACGAGGTAAGATATATTCTCTGGGCAAAAACCAATACAGATGAATCTGAAGTGGCTCAGGTAAATTATACCTTTCCACCTTCCTTGCAGCTACAAAAGCTATTCAGGTACGAATGGGATTATACGAAGTCTAATAAAACGATTGAAATTGATAGTGGTAGCACCATCGCTTTAACGGGCACACCTTCTATATTCATAGCTGTTGATCTGTCAAATCCGATTCCTCCAGTGGTCGTGCCACCTGTGGTTGTTCCGCCCGATTCCATCCCCCCTGTGGTTGTTCCGCCCGATTCCATCCCCCCTGTGGTTGTGCCACCTGATTCAGTGCCGCCTGTGGTCGTTCCGCCCGATTCCATCCCTCCAGTGGTCGTGCCACCGGACTCTCTGCCGCCTGTGGTTGTTCCGCCGGATTCCATTCCCCCTGTGGTTATGCCACCTGATTCAGTGCCGCCTGTGGTCGTTCCGCCCGATTCCATCCCTCCAGTGGTCGTGCCACCTGACTCGGTGCCACCTGTGGAGGTACCTACGGAACCAACACCTCCATCGGAGGTGCCTGCTGACCCTTTCCCAACAGAGCAGGAATGTTTTATTTTCCCTAACCCTTCGAGAGGAAAAACAACCTTAAGAATAAAAAGTCATCAATTTGGACCAGGGATATATGTGATGTACACCATGAATGGACAGAAAATAGCTTCAGGTACTTTCAATAAAGATAACGAGATTTTAGATGTAGCTATAGCATCAAATGATTATGTCAATGGCATCTATCTTATTAAAGTGACCCTGAATGGAAAGGTTGAAAAAATATTGAAGATGATTAAAAGTGGTGATGAACCTTGATGCATACCTCAGAATTTCAACCTTAATCCGTCGGGAAGCTGAATTTAAAAATCACGGTGAATCAAGATCTCAGGGTTTTACCCATTGATTGATCTCTGAGTCATATCGCTTTAGAATTTTGGCAGGATTTCCTCCAACCACGGTGTAAGCCTCAACGTTCTTGGTGACTATACTTCCTGCTGCAATCACTGCATGTTTTCCAATCTGTACTCCAGCTGTGATCACTGCGTTCGCACCAATCCAACAATCGTCAGCGATAGAGATAGAAGCTGTTGAATATATTTTTTGATCTAAGATGGGGATATTGATGTCCTGATAAGCGTGGTTAAATCCTGATACCACTACATTTTGGGCGAAAATTACGTTATTCCCAATTTCCAAAGGCCCAATCAAAACATTTCCAATTCCTATTTTAACCCTGTTTCCAATCTTCACGGCACCTATTCCATTATTTATAACTGAGAAATCTTCTATGATTGAAAAATATCCCATGCTGAAATGATTGAATGGCAGCACATCCATTCTCACTCTTCTGCGAATTAAGGCCCCTTTCCCCTTTTTATGCAAAAAAGGATTAAGAAACACCCTCACCCACCAACGCGGTCTGGCCTGTTCTTTAGGAATTAACATCCTATGGATAAATTTCTTTAACCGGGGTTGATGATCGACATATGTTTTTAAATCCATTTATGTTATGACAAAGCTTTTAAAATTCTCTTTACACTATTTATCCACGTATGCTGGTTGGCGAAACCTATTCTTCTATGCTGATTGTGTAAGTTATCTTCAATGATTGCTTTTTCTATTAGCATCACATAATCTTTCTCATCCTTTGCGAGATAAGTATAAGGTTCAAATAGCTGCATCGCTTTAGTGAAAGTTGCCACTACTGGTTTTCCCATATTCAAGTATTCATCTATTTTCAATGGATAATTGCCTACCGTCATTTCATTTAGTTTTTGAGGGTTTAAACAAACATCGAATCCATTGATATAAAAAGGGAGATCCGCTAATTTTTTCTGGCCAAGAAAATGAACATTCTTTAAATCATGCAAACTTGAATTTTTAAAATCTTCATCTTCGGGACCTACTAAAACCAATTGCCATTCTGGCTTCTTAGTTGCGATATTAATCAGGCATTTTATATCCAATCTTAAATTACTCAAAGCTCCTACATAACCTATTTTCACGCCACGTATGCTTTTTAAATCAGAAGGAATGTTCCTATCCGGCAAAACATGGAACATCTCTGTATCACATCCCTGTCCAACATCAACTGCTTTAGCATTATATTTGGAAAGATAATCTGCCAGGTAAGAGGAATTCGCCATAGCAAAATCAGCCTTTTTGATATGTTGAGGCTCCAATTTCACACCATGTCTCTTCCAATAATCCACTCCTAATAAATAATCCCGGCAGTAGTAAATGTACCCTTTGGGCTTTAGCAATTCTTTCAAATAAAAAGCTCTAAAGATTTCGTTATCATTAAACAGGAAATACTCTTTGATACCTAAGAGGTCAACTGCCTCCTGAATATCTGCAGCAAATCGCTTATTATTCACATAATTGAGTTTTTGAAAAAGGGAAGTGAAAGGTATCCAGTTAATTGACTCTAAGATTCTTCCCGGATAATATTCCCAAAGGTTATCTCCTATTTTATTTAGCCGCCTCCCGCCATCTTTGATGATTTGCAAGTGGTGGATAACCCCTTGATCATGTCCCTTTTTCAGAACAGTTATTCGATCTAAAGAAGAATTGACGTATAAAACAAGATGTTTTTTTGACAACTCCCTCGCAATATGTTTGCAGTTGCTGCCTATGGTTGTGTACCAAGGTTGCAGGCCTACAATCACAAAGGCATCAGAGGCATTTATTTTTTTTTCTTCCAACTAATTTGTTTATTTATGTGCAATCTGAAATTCCATCCCATGAAATATTTCCTCCATTCAAAAATTAAAGATAAACACTATAAATTATTTGATTATGCAATTATCATAATTATTGCAATAATACCATTATTCGCCTCATTCAACTATAGAATAAACATTTTTCTTTCCTGGGAAGGTGCCTACAGAATGTCTATGGGAGAAGTTCCGTTCAGAGATTTTGGACTCCCCTTAGGTTTTGGGTATTTCCTGGTACCGGCACTTTTTTTCAAGATCTTTGGAGCCCAGTTCGTTAGTCTGATCAAAGCACAGGTCTTATTGAATATCTTTAGCGGTTTAGCCTTTAGAAAAATCCTAAAAAATTTTAATGTTCAAAAGGAAGTGGTCTCCTTAGGTGTTTTAACCTATGCGATTTCTTATACTTTTATGAATGCATGGCCCTGGTATAACCACACGGTGATCGTTTATCAGTTGATTGGTTTAGCATTCATAACTTCAAGTTATTCCATTACAAATAGAAAGAATGTGGCTTGGAGAGTCATTTTTGGCACTTTCTTCATCATTTTATCCATTTTCACAAAACAAGATGCCGGCATCTTAGGTTTTTTTATCGCATTTTTTGTGACTTTAACTTTCAGCTTTTTAACAAAACAGTGGGCTCATTTTATTTATTTCACCGGGGCCTCGCTGCTTATCGCCACTCTCATCATTAAATCTCTAAATCCAAGCTTTTTTTATTGGTTCAATCACGGTCAGGCACCTCACAGCTCAAGATTGTCACTTTATGATATTTTAGATGAGTTTTTCAGAGGTTCGCAGTGGATCAGATTTTATCTCATAGCCATTATCCTCGCAATCATCCATTCCGTTCAGAAAAAAAACCAGGTGACAAACCTGCAAATCCTTTTTCTTTTATTCACGCTGGGAATTTTGACTGAAGCCGCCATATTTCAAGTCACCAGCTATGTTCCGGAGGACAACAATATCTTCTTTCATAGTTTTGCCATCACCTTTTTATTGTGGTACATCGTCAAAAATGAAATTTTATTGGTGCAGAAAATTTGGACATTCTCTACATTAACACTGTGTATACTCCTATTCTGGACGGTCAACTACTGGAAGTACATCGATAGGTTTGCTGTGAAATTCAAACCAAAAGACGAAAATATCAGTAGCACAGGTGAGAATATTGTGAATAAAAATAATTACATAAAAGACACTTATCGCGCAGGAACTGTTCCCTCCTATCTATGGAAAGAATGTGGCTGGTATAGCTTAGAGGACATTAAAATCCCGCAATCCACCATTGGTGGTATCAACAGGTTAAAAGCCATGCCTGAAATGAAGGGTGCTGAAAACAAAAAAATACTCAATATGTCTGAGTTAAGTTTTTTAGCACATGATATAGGTTTTAAATTGGAAACTGGATCTGGATATCCTTTGTGGCAACATTTAGGTGTTGGCATGTTCAACAAACAATTACATATGTTCCAAAATCGGATTGCTAATCATTATTACGATGTGGTCATTTATGAATACCTGCCTCACCTCAACAATTTCTATCCATTGGTTTTACATGATCAGTTAAAAAAGGATTACGTATTAAAAGATGAATTCTTGGCACCAAGAGATCCTACAAATTCTAATATTGAGGTGTATGTAAAAAAATAGTCCATTAAGTTAGCTTTAAATCGCCCATTTTATCCATCTGTTAAAATATCGTTCCATTTTTTCCGTATCTTGTCAATGGCGTTGTTAAATCAGCTGAGATCCAAATAATTATTAATCTCGTCAGATTTTACAGCACGTTTTTACGATGAATTTTAGATTTTTCCTAATAGACTTCTGCTATTGATCACTACAGCTCACTTTTATGAATAAAAAAATTTGGTCCTTATTGGTATTTTTGATTTTTATTTCTACCTGCCTCTCTTTCGCAACCGCTCCTGACTACATCAATCCAAATAAACAAAATCAAATTGATGATACAGGTTCAAATATTGTCATCAAAGTAGTTTTTAATTCCATTCCTGCATATGCTAAATCTCATTTTACAAATTTGAAATTCGGGAAAGCAGCCGTACTTAATTTTGAATGGGATGATAACACGACAGATTGCCTAACTGGTCTGGCAATATTTAATGGGGGTTTGGCTACGAATGGAATCACCTATCCGGGCAAAACCTTCACGGATGGTTGTGGAAATAAAATCAACTATAGGAGCGCATTAGCGGTTAACACGCTGAGTGATTATAATGGAGAAGAATTAGGATTGAAGTACCCCGGAAAAGTGAGTTATCAACAGATGAAAGGATTGATCAATCAGGGTTGGGACATCGAAAACCATAGTTCCAAACATGCTGACCAAAAAAGTTTAACCTCAGCAAAGGCTGATTTAACAAAAGCAAATCAATTGATATTTGATCGTACGGCTTATAACATGAATACGCTGGTGGTACCTACCAATTATAATTTTTATATGAAAGCAGCTGAAGAACTGGGCTTTCTGGCGGGAACAACACAAGCTGATGATGCTAAAGACGGGTTGATCATTTATCCGAGTAACGCCTGGAAAAACAATGTTGATTTCATGAAAATCCCTTACGGGTTTACGGCACTGAATCGACTATTTAATGATGATTGGTCAAATACTGATGATTTGAAGTCAAGAATTGAGGAAACGATGCAAACCTCCACCTCTTCTGTGAATAAACTGATCAGAATTGGCACACATAACACCAGTAGCATAGCAGGATTTGCCAGTTTTATCAATGATATAAATAAAATTGCGCAGGACCGGCTTTGGGTCACTTCCATGAGAGAGCTGTGTGAATATAGAGAGACCAAACATCAAACCAGGAAAACCGAAGTCCTGAAAGACAATGCGTTAACCATAACGCTAAATCAAAAAGACATTCCTGCAATGATCCGTTGGAGGGATTTAAGCATGATGGTCAGTTCAAATGCCTCCATTAAAACCATTATCATCAATGGAGCAGATCATAGCTCTTATAATTTAAAAACAGGACTGATCAATATTTTTAAGGAGAATAAATCATTTAAAACTGCCTCCTTATTTTAAATTTAAATAATATTCCAGTTTCTTTTAATACATAATCTGACAAAAGCCAAAGCTGTTACATAGGCTAGAATAAAATGTACCAAAGAGGAAATAATAATAATTCCAACTGGCTGATCACTTAAATGAAAGCCTAAAAACTTTTGAGAAAACATTAAAATCAAAGGAAAAATGAAGGCAACGAAGTAAAAGTGATACAGGTATATCCCAAAGGTCTCCTTCCTTGGGTTTAATTTCCAAAAATTCGGTTTTTCCGGACAAATTTTTATTAAAAGTAAAAATGCGGCTAAACCATACAATTGATTAAAGATACGAAGGTTGTTGTAAAAAAATTGATTCCCTGCTTCAAACAACTTAAAAGATTGATAGCAAGCTAAAACATAAGTCAGAGAAACAGCAATGATTAACCACACAACTTTAATTTTTTTAATCTTGTCCACCAGCATCCTTTTCTTAATAAACCCGCCTAGCCAAATGTAAAATACAAAAGCAAACAATGCTGTCTTATGATCATAAATTTTATTTTCAATAAAAAAAGATGAAAATGTATAAAATAACGTCACCGCTAATAGAATCATTCCAAAACCTATGGAATTGATGTACCTGCTAAATAACAGCATGGTCATGAGACCGATATAATAAGTGGGCATGAACCAATATGGCGTATAGAATAAAATATTATATGCAAATCTGGGGAAATGAACAATGCTAATCACCTGGTGATTTATAATATAATTGAAACAAAGCAATAAAATCATAAACACAAAAAACGACAGGAGATAAGATCTTAATGTTTTAGAAACCCTACGTTTAAAATAAGAGACAGGTCGTGTATGATCCATATTGTCTCCAAGCAAAAACCCAGAGATCATAAAGAAACAAATTACCGAAAATTTAAATATTTGCTTAAAAGCGATGAAATATTCGGGGTGATTTAAATTTTTCAGAAATGTAAGAGGTTCAGCACCGATAGGAAAAGCATCTGTATGAGCCCAAACGATACCTAACATAGAAACAAATCTTATTAAATCTACGAAAGGGTAAATGTGTCTATTTTTTTTGTCCAAAACAGCAATAAGTACAACTAAATTATTTACTTATAATCTTAGAGCCTGTTTAAATTTATCTAATAATCTGTTTATGCTTCTTTTTGGCTGCAAATCTGTTGAATTTTTCGAGATAGATGCCGGCTATCTCTACAAAATTTTCCTCGTTTCGCTCAAAAACCTGTCTGCCGATAGGCAGGTAGGCTATAAACAAGCTCCCGATATAAGTTTAAACAGGCTCTTAATTTTTTAAAATTAATCTTTTATTTTATAATTCAGCAAACCGTTGAAAAACGGCGTTGATTTTAAGCTGGTTTATCAGAATGAAGTAAGAATTTAAGTTGAATGGTTTCTGTTTATATGAATCAATTTTGCATTCCCTTCTGTTCTAAAATTAGATCAACTTAATTCATGGAATGATTTCAAAATTGGATACTCTAATTCAGTGGTCAGGTATGATATTGGTGCCAAATCACCGTTCAAAACTGACACTGAACTAAGACGCTGAACTAAAAAAATGAATTGTAGAATTGCTGATATATTCATCAGATTGGGGATAAATTCCACACCTTATCAAAATGTCTAATATCATAATAAGCTAATTCATAGCATTTTAAGTAAAAAAAAATTATTGGTACGATTATCATCTCTACCTTTAAAACTTAAACGTAATGAGAAGTTCCTGATGTTTGATATAGGGAAGTTTTTCAACTTGGCATACAGATGAGATTTTTAACTAAATTAACTGTTGTAGATAAAAAATCACGAATTAGGATGTTTATTTTATAAAGGAAAGATATAAAACATTGGCTAAGGGATTTTACGAATTGGTTTTTATTAAATTAACATTATCAGGCTTTAAAATTAGTGCTTTATACAACACTCCGTTACTTTCATTGGAAATTTTCTTATTCAGCAGGACACAATTTCCAAGTTATAAAAATATATTTGTAACTTTTAACTTATCGGCATAGTATAAGGGCTTAAAAATATTTCAAGACTGTTAAGAATATATATAAAAAAGAAATAAGCTAAAAACAAAACAAAACAATATGAGAAGACTGATCTCCCCCCTATTAATCCTCACCTGCTGCTTTATATGGAGCTGTAAGAAAACACCGATTGAAATTGAGAATGGAATCAACAATGATGCCACAGTTAATTCTGAGGTCTCGGCCATAAAAGACAATCCAACTTCGATCTCAGCAGGTATGATGAATTATGAATCCTATTTTCTTTCCTCAAAAGATAATAAGATCCATGGTTACATCATCTCCACCCCTCTTGATTATGATCCAAAATCAACTAAAAAATATCCACTTTTAGTTTTTATGCATGGTGATGGTGAGAAACCGGGTTCCAAAGATTATGATCTTAGTAAATTGAAATATCATGGGCCACATAAAGAGATTTTCTCTAAGGGAAGGTCATTCCCGGCTGTTGTTGTCTCCATTCAAATGGCTAAAGGTGAAGGAGTGGTTAATCCAGCTGTCATTAAAGAATTGATTGATGTGATCACAGGACAGTCTCCTGTTCCAAAACAGGGTAAAGAAGAGGGAAATAACAATGAAGAAGAGGGAAATAATAATAATAATAATAATAACAAAGCAGCGGTCGGTTTAGGGAAATATAATATTGATTTGAACCGTATTCACTTAACTGGCCTTTCTCAGGGCGGAAATGGTGCTTATAAAACTGCATTCACTTACCCGGATTTCTTTGCTTCCATATCTGTTTTCTCGGGTTATACCGGATCTCAGTATGACATGTCAAAAATAAAAATCCCGGTATACATCAGACATAATTCCAATGATCCGACAGTCAACGTTGCAAATGCCTACCACGCTCAAACATGGATAAATGCAGCAGGCCCGGTACAGCCTGTGGATTTATTGGTTTTCAATTCCTCCGGACATGATGCGTGGTCTACAGAATATGGCCGTAAAGATAAAGGAAATGTTTACGATTGGCATTGGGCAATCTCACGCAATTCAGGCTCTTCTAATACTTCCACTCCTCCTGTTGTAGAACCAACCAACAGTTCTTTGGCGGTAACCACCTATTCTCCCGCATTGAATAGCGTGTATTCTGTTAATGGATATGGTATGCTGACCCTTTTGTTCAACGGCAACATCAAAAGAAATACTGGCATCATTGAAATCAAGAATTTAACAGATGGCACTTCCACTCAGGTCAATACCAGCTGGAGCATGGTGAGGATAAGTGGAAACCAATTGGTAGTATATCCGGTTGAATTGGCTAAAAACAAAAAATATGCAGTTAGGATCCAAAGAGGTGCCATCACTGATTCAGCGGGAGAGCCTTTTGCAGGAATAGCTGACGATAAGACCTGGGCGTTCTCTGTTGGAAACCCTCCGGTGACTCCCACACCAACACCTGTTCCACCAGCCCCAGCAAAAGATGCTGACCCTGTTGTAACTGCGCCTGGTTCAAGTGCATTCATACTTTCTTCTTTCACTCCTGCTGATAATTCCACCATTTCTAAACCGTCAAATGGATATATACATTTAAAACTTCAATTCAGCAGTTCTGTACAAAGAGGAAGTGGGTTAATTGAAGTGAAGAATCTAACAGATAACACTTCTTTTAAAGTGTACGCCAATTGGGGTATGGTTCGTATTGATGGTAAAACGGTTGATATCTATCCGGTACCCGTGAGTTCAAAAAAGAAATACGCAGTGACTATCGCCGGCAACGCTTTCAAAGATTCCAAAAATAATTATTTTACTGGAATTTCGGATACAAAAACCTTGAATTTCAGTGTGAAATAGTCACTGAAACCAGCAATTTGAATAACCCTTTCATCATCATGGAAGGGTTATTCTTTTATATGACCATTATTTTTATCTGAAGATGAATTATTTTATTTTGCCTGAAATTTTTAAATGCATACCATGGATGCTGTTTCAATCATCACAGTTAATTTCAATCAGCCTGAAGTCACTCTGGAATTACTTTCGTCATTAAAAAAGAATTATCAAGATGAAATAGAGGTTATTGTAGTGGACAATGCTAGTGAAGTGAACAGTGAAGCCGCATTTAAGAAAATAATTCCTGGCCTTCTTTTCATTCGCTCAGAAATAAACCTGGGTTTTGCCGGAGGTAATAATTTAGGAATAAAGTCAGCATCCGGGGATTATATTTTTCTTTTAAATAATGACACAGAAATTCCTGTTGGCTGCCTGGAAACTATGATTGATGAATTTAAGGCTAATCCTCATATAGGACTTCTTTCTCCTTTAATACTTTACCATCATGATAAAAACATGATACAATATGCCGGATATACCCCTATGAATTATGTGATGTGCAGAAATTCGCAAATCGGACAATATGAAAAGAACAGGGGCCAATATAATGATTTAAGCTATGAAACAGGTTTTTGCCATGGTGCGGCCGTAATGTGCAGAAGATCTGATTTATTCAAAGCCGGATTGATGGAGGAGAATTATTTCTTGTATTATGAGGAATTAGATTGGTGCGAAAAATTCAGAAGAATGGGGAAAACGATAAATTTCACCGGTAAAACATTCATATATCATAAAGAATCGATTTCTGTCGGAAAAGAAAGTGCTATAAAGACCTTCTTTTTAACCAGAAACCGTATGCTTTTCATTAGAAGAAATACCAGCTTGAGGAACACGCTCCTATTCTCCTTTTACTTCACTTTCATTGCATGCCCAAAAACTATCTTTGTTCATTTGAGAAATAAAAGAGGGGATTTAGCAAAATGGGTCTTAAAAGCCTTAATTTGGAATTATACCCATCAAGTTAACAGCGGATCTTTAGGTTTTAATATTAAAAGATGATGATTATTTTATTCTGGATTTTTTTGTTCCTGATTTTCTACACCTTTCTAGGCTATGGAATTTTCCTCTACCTGTTGATAAGGATTAAAAGATTATCCTCCACTCCATTTAAATTCATTGCAGAGGTTAACCTGAAAACTGTATCCTTATTGGTAGCAGCTTATAATGAAGAGACACTTATCAAAGAGAAGATTGAAAATTGCTTGGAACTGGATTATCCAAAAGAACTTTTGCAGATCATCTTCATCACTGATGGATCATCAGACGAAACCCCGGACATCATTAAGCTACATCCGGAAGTTCAGCTCCTGCATGAAGACAACAGAGCCGGTAAAATGGCGGCTATAAAACGAGCAATCCCCTTCATCAACGGAGAGGTCACTGTATTCACAGATGCAAACACGTTTTTGAATAAAGCGGCCATCAAAGAATTAGTGAAACACTATCAAAACCCTAAAGTAGGGGCTGTTGCAGGTGAAAAACGTATCCTGGTGGAACAGGAAGCCGATGCCAGCGCTGCTGGTGAGGGGTTTTATTGGAAGTATGAATCTGCACTTAAGAAGTGGGATTACGAATTATATTCCAATGTTGGTGCGGCGGGTGAACTTTTCAGTATCAGGACTGATCTTTACCAGCCTGTGGAGTCAGACACCATCATTGACGATCATATGATTGCAATGAGAATAGCCGAAAAAGGTTTTATTATTGCTTATGAACCAGCAGCCTACGCGATGGAGACTGCTTCTGCAGATTCAAAAGAAGAATTAAAAAGAAAGATCAGAATAGCAGCTGGAGGTATCCAATCCATTTTAAGATTGAAAAAGTCGGCTAATCCCTTTCATATCCCTGTGTTAACTTTTCAATACCTGAGCCACCGGGTTTTACGCTGGGCCGTCACGCCTTGGTTGATGGCGCTTGTTTTTATATTAAATGTATTTATTTGCATATTTTATCCCGGTTCAATGGTATACCAAATCATCCTGCTCGGTCAATTGCTCTTTTACTTTGCCTCTGTGTTAGGCTACCTACTGGAGAGTAGGAGGATGAAAATAAAAGCGTTTTTTATCCCTTTCTATTTTTCCATGATGAATTATGCTGCCATGGCAGGGGCTATAAGATATTTCAAAGGAAAACAATCTGCAGCCTGGGAGAGATCAAAAAGGAGGTAAGCTGTACATTCAGCTTTTTTTTTGTATTTTTATCATCCACCACCCTATTATTAAAGTATGATGAGAAAAATAAAGCTGCTCTTGTTTCTGTCTTTATTATATTTTAATTCCAGTGCTCAAAAAAAAATAGAAATCCCTGATCACCGAGCAGACTCTTTATTTTTTAATTCCATTCAGAAAAAGCTTAACAATTTCAACTTAGCGGATTTAACCACTTCAGAGGATTCACTGAGAATCAGGATATGGATGAATCAGCAAATTTTAGAAGTAAATCAACAATATGGGATTAGGGCGAAACTCATCACTTATATTTCCACAGGAGAAAATAAAATGGTGATGAGGACCCTTTTTTTTGATTCGCAAATTTCTATTGCTTTACTAAAATCATTCCATTCAAACTCCATTCAAACGCTTCCGGATGACACCATTTCCGGTTTGGATGGCTTCAATTATATATTTGAAATAGCGTCTCCCAAAGATTATAGGATCTATAGCTATTCGTTACCGAAGCCTGACAGTGAGCATTCCATCAAAGTGGTGAATATCATTAATTCAATTGAGCAAATTCTTGATTTGAAAACTTATCATCAAACCTTCATCAATAGCTTGGATCCTGGAAACTATCGGTGGGGAATGGAGAGTCTTCATGTCGATCATTTTCCGCCTGATAGTGTAAAAAAGACGTCGCTTTATAATGACGTGAAAAAACTATTGAATAAAAAGCTCAAAGTCACTGAGCAAACGGCACATCAAAAGTTTCCGTTGATTTTAGTAGGCGGTAAAAATTACAACTTGAGAAAATTATGCGATATCAATGAGGATGCAGTAAAAAAAGTTACCGTGCTGGCCGGAAACGACCCAAAAAGCAGTTTATATGGAGAAAAAGGCATTTACGGGGTAATATTAATCGAATTAAACGAACCGGAGCTGATCGAAAATTAGCAACCAAATAATTTCAGTATCGGCAGTTACGGTTTTTTTTCATTTATATGTTAAATTGCCCGTAACATATAAACACATCATTTTTCATGCTCCGCAATAAAAACAAAAGAAATCCCAAAGGAAAAGCTAAAGTTAAATTACATCCCAAAAATAAACATCAAGGGAGATATGATTTACAGGAGCTCTCCCGAACATGTCCTGGCCTTGCTCCTTTCGTCAGGATTAATGAATACGAACATGAAACCATTGACTTCGCCAATCCTGACGCTGTTAAAATGCTCAATAAAGCATTATTAGCGCATTTTTATGCTATCGGAAAATGGGATATTCCTGAGGGTTATCTATGTCCTCCTATCCCCGGTAGAGCAGATTATATTCATCACATAGCAGATCTGCTGGCCAAAAGTGCTCAAGGAGAGGTTCCCAAAGCAAGACAAGTGAAATGTCTGGACATTGGTGTAGGTGCCAACTGCGTTTATCCCCTCATAGGGAATAAAGAATATGGATGGTCATTTATTGGTGCAGATATAGACCCAGTCGCCATTCAGTCTGCAACTGCCATCGTTGAAGCTAATCCTCATCTGAAAGGAAAAATAAAATTCAGGCTGCAGCCCAATGCTAAAAATATATTTCCGGGTGTTTTGGAATTAACAGAACGTGTGGATTTGAGCATTTGCAATCCTCCTTTTCATGCGTCAATGGCGGAGGCTCAAGCCGGAACTTTAAAAAAATTGAATAACCTATCAAAAGATAAGGTAACGGAGGTAACACTGAATTTCGGCGGACAGCATAAAGAATTATGGTGCCAGGGAGGTGAAGGCAGATTTGTAAAAGACATGATTCTGCAGAGCAGAGCGTTCGCACAATCATGCCTCTGGTTCTCTACATTGATCTCCAATCAGGAACATTTAAAACATGCTTATCAACACCTGAAACAGGTGGAAGCACGAGATGTGAAAACCATTCCAATGGGCCAGGGCAATAAAGTAAGTAGAATTTTAGCCTGGACTTTCCATACACCCGAAAGTCAGAAGGAATGGTTGACAGAAAAATAGTATTGATATTTTTAAATCCAGCAGTTTATCATTGGTCTTAAGAAATATTCATAAAACATTTTACCAGCCTTTCGGTTAAGTAGCGGAGCAATAACGGCAGCAAAAAATGGACAGGTCTAAAGCAAGCAAACGCATCGCTATACTGGGTGGTGGACCAAGTGGATTATTCATGTACAAAAGACTGGTGGAAGCTAACCGGCAGGATTTTGAAATACACATTTTTGAGAGAAAGGGGCAGCTTGGTTTGGGCATGCCCTACAGTGAAGAAGGTGCCTGTGATGAACACATCACCAATGTATCAGATAATGAAATCCCGCAAATGGTCAGCTCCATTGAAGAATGGGTAAAAATAGCTCCTGCTTCTTTATTACAACGTTTTAATATCAATCCTCACAATTTCAATGAATATAAAGTGCTGCCGAGATTATTTTTTGGCAACTACCTGAATGCACAGTTCAGCCTTTTACAAGCTAAAGCCGAAAAAGCAGGCATCAGCACCATCATACACCCAGAAAGCAACGTTAAAGACCTCATCGACAAGCCCGGCTTTGATGAAGTTTGGGTGGATGTTTCCGGAAAAGGGATAATAAAATTCGAGGTAGTGATTGTTTGCACCGGGCATCACTGGCCGGTGAAACACGAAGGTAAAGTCTCAGGTTATTATGATGCACCCTATCCACCAGCGAAACTGGCAATGAAGTTGAATCATCCAGTGGCGATCAAAGGCTCTTCACTCACTGCAATAGATGCTATCAGAACCCTGTCTCGTCACAATGGTGTATACGAAGAAGCAAAAGATGGCGTACTTTCCTACCATCTGGCCCGGGAGAGCAGCGGATTCAGAATGATGATGCATTCCCGGAGCGGATTATTGCCTGCGATAAGATTTCATTTGGAGGATTCACACCTGATGAATGATGCTTTATTAAGTGAGGAGGATATTGCAGCACACAGGGTGCAGAATGAAGGGTTTTTATCTCTTGATTTTATTTTTGAAAAGAACTTCAAAGAGATGTTCAGGGATAAGGATCCTGCATTCCATCAGTATATTCAAAACATGACCATTGAGGAATTTGTAGACGCCATGATGGAATTGCGTGAACGCCTGGATCCTTTCCAACTGTTCAGGGCTGAATACGCTGAGGCAGAGAAATCTATTAAAAGAAAAGAATCCGTCTATTGGAAAGAGATGCTGGCCGTGTTGAGCTTTGCGATGAATTATCCTGCCAAACATCTCTCTGCTGAGGATATGTTAAGGTTACAAAAGGTTTTGATGCCGCTGATCTCCATTGTCATCGCATTCGCTCCACAAAGCTCCTCAAGGGAACTACTGGCACTCCATGAAGCTGGTGTGCTCGACCTGGTGGCAGTGGGAGCTGAAAGCACGATTGAACCCATGGATGAGGGTGGTGTCACCTATCACTATACCGATGAAGCCGGGAAAGATCAAGCTGTTTATTATCAAACATTTATTAACTGTGTGGGGCAGCCTCATCTTTCTTTTGATCAGTTCCCCTTTAAAAGTTTAGTCAATGATGGGACATTGAGCCCCGCTAGTTTAAAGTTTCGCTCCGCCAAATGTGCAAAAGAGTGGATGTCATCGGGAGATGAAAAGATGATTCTTGAAGCCAACGGAGAATACCGGCTAAAAGTACCGGGCGTCACCATCAATGATGTTTTTCAGGTGGTAGATTCCTATGGGGCTTTTAATCCTCGTATTTATATCATGGCAGTTCCATACATTGGCGGTTTTAACCCTGATTACTCTGGATTGGATTTTTGCGAGGCAGCATCTGCCAAAATCATTGAAAGTCTTATCAAGTCTTGATTTAGATTTTTATATCTCCTTAAATAATAACAGGCTTGAAAAATAGGATGGCTACCGGGATGAATGAGACATACCTCCTACTTTCTCTCCCTTCAACTTCAAATTCCGGAATAGTTGATCTCGGGTGGTCTTTACTATTTCAATAAAATTAAAATCTGCTATTTTGATAGCTATTAAAACTTTTTACGTTTATATTTGTCATACTAATTATTAATATGTCAACAGAAAAATTCAGCACCTATTCTTATCTTTTGGACAGAACGAACCGAAGGATTAAACAATATGCTTTAAAGCGTTTTAAAGAGGAGAATTTTGACATTACAGTTGATCAATGGTTGATCTTAAAGAACCTGAGCATTCATAATGACCAGAATCAAAGTCAGCTTGCTGAATTGACGGGGAAAGATCACCCTACTTTAACCCGAATTCTCGACTTGTTGTGCAAAAAGAACTTAGTGGAACGTAAGGCCTGTGAAGGAGACAGAAGAAGTTTCATCATTCACTTAACCCCACACGGGGCTGCCAAGCAAATGGAATGGGCACCCAAAGTGGCTGAGATAAGAACCAAGGCCTGGGAAAATTTAAGCGACCAGGATTATGAAGATTTAAAAAGAATATTAAACACGATTCACGCTACATTATCATGACTCAAAATATCATTCATACCGATTTATGTATCATAGGTGCCGGTCCAGTCGGGCTTTTCGCAGTTTTCGAGGCCGGCCTTTTAAAAATTCGCTGCCATTTAGTGGATGTATTGCCGCAGGTTGGCGGTCAGCTTTCAGAGATTTATCCGCACAAACCCATTTATGACATCCCTGGTTATCCAGAGATCAAGGCTCAGGAACTGGTCAATAACCTGATGGACCAGATCAAACCTTTTGATCCTGGCTTCAGTCTCGGAGAAAGAGTGGAAGCATTGGAAAAACAAGAGGATGGCAGTCTGAAAGTGATCACTAGTGACCATACGGAAATCCATTGTAAAGCCGTGGTGATTGCCGGAGGTTTGGGTTGCTTTGAACCTAGAAAGCCCGATATAGAAAACTTGGCGCTTTTTGAAGGCAAGGGGGTGAGCTATATGGTTAAAGATCCCGAAGTTTACAGAGATAAGAAGATTGTATTGGCCGGAGGAGGCGACTCTGCATTGGACTGGACCATCTTTTTAGCCAATATTGCAAAAGAAGTTACCTTAATCCACCGTGGAGACACCTTTAGAGGTGCACCGGATTCTGCAGAGAAAGTGTTTCAACTGGCTGGCATGGGAAAAATCAATTTAATCCTTTCCGCTCATCTGACCAAAGTGAACGGCAATGGTCATTTAAATGAGGTAAGTATACTTCATAAATCAAAGGAGGAAAGCATTCTTGAAACAGACCACCTGATTCCGCTTTTTGGCTTAAGCCCTAAATTAGGGCCAATTGCCGAATGGGGCCTGAACATTGAAAAATCAGCCATACAGGTGAACACCGAGGATTACTCCACCAATGTAGCACGCATTTACGCCATTGGTGACATTAACACCTATCCCGGGAAATTAAAATTGATCCTGAGTGGTTTCCATGAGGCGGCTTTGATGGCGCAAAGTGTTTTCAAATATGTTTATCCCGACCAAAAATTATCTTTTAAATACACCACTGTATACGGTGTGAACAGCTTTTAAATATGATTAAAATAACTGTGGTTGATAGAGACGACAGCGCTCAGCTCATTGAAATTCCTGAAGAGATCAACCTCAACCTGATGGAGGTTTTAAAAGCTTCAGAATATAACATCCTGGCCACCTGCGGGGGAATGGCCCTTTGCGCCACTTGCCACGTACAGGTGCTGGAAGGTTTGGATCAATTACCTGCACCAGGGGATGCTGAACTAGATATGCTGGACACTTTGCCTGATGCAGGGCCTGACAGCAGGCTGGCATGTCAATTGAGAGTGAACGAACAACTTGAAGGAATAACCGTTAAGATTAGAGGCGACGAATATTAATATCATTTATTTATGAAGAACCATACTTTTCCAAAAGTGATCATTGTCGGAGGTGGATTTGGAGGAATTCAATTAGCCAAGCATCTTAAAGATAAAGAAGCTGAAGTTTTAATCCTCGACCGTCACAATTATCATACTTTTCAACCGCTGCTTTACCAGGTGGCAACCGGTGGATTAGAAGCAGACTCCATCGCTTTTCCATTAAGAAAGGTCTTTCGCGATCAAAAGAATGTGAATTTCCTGATCGCCGATGTGAGACGAATCCATCCGGATGAAAATTACATCGAGACGGAGATTGGCGAATTCAAGTATGATTATCTGATATTAGCTACTGGGTCAGAGACCAATTTCTTTAACCAAAAAGAAGTGGAACATTATTCCATGCCCATGAAAACGGTGCCTGAAGCATTGAACCTTCGTTCACTCATTCTACAGAATCTCGAGGAAGCGGTAATTGAGAAGGATCCCAATCGAAAAGCTGCACTGATGAATTTCGTGGTAGTGGGTGGCGGTCCTACCGGGGTGGAGACCTCCGGTGCTTTGGCAGAATTGAAAAATCATGTGTTGCCCTCGGATTATCCAGAGCTCGACATCAAGAAAATGAAGATTTACCTGGTGGAGGGATCACCAAAACTATTACCCCCTTTTTCTGATGAAGCTTCAAAAAAAGCAAAGGAATTTTTAGAGGACATGGGCGTGGAAGTGATGCTGAACAGGCGTGTGGCACATTATGATGGCGAACAGGTCCGTTTTCAAAATGAGGAGTTGATTGATGCTAAAAGCGTGATCTGGAGTGCAGGCGTAAAAGGTGCCACCATTCCGGGTTTAGATAAAGCCATATTGGCTCCCGGTGAACGTTTAACCACCAATAATTTCAACTTAGTGGAAGGTTATGAGCATGTATTCGCTATCGGAGATTTAGCTTATATCTCTAGTGAGGAGTATCCCCGTGGTTATCCCGGTGTGGCACAAGTGGCCATACAGCAAGGAAGACAGTTAGCGGATAACCTGATCCGGATCATCAATCAGGAAAAGCCGAAACCCTTCTCCTATCATGATAAGGGATCTATGGCCACCGTGGGAAGAAATAAGGCTGTAGTGGACCTTAAATATTGGAAGTTCCAAGGCTTCTTCGCTTGGCTGACCTGGATGTTTGTCCACCTTTTATTCCTGGTGGGCTTCAGAAATAAACTCATTACCCTGATGAACTGGATCGTGAATTACTTCAGCTACGATAGGGGCACCCGGTTAATCATCAGGAAGTTTAACCGGGAGACCATGAAAGAGGAGGGAGAAGCAGTATGAAATCACTAATTTAGCTGTGTGCCAATAGCTTCAAACATAAAATTGGTGGAATGTCCCAGAGATGCCATGCAGGGCATTGAGGATTTCATTCCAACCGAATCAAAGGCGGAATACATCAACCTACTGCTGAAAGTGGGCTTTCACACCTTGGACTTTGGCAGTTTTGTTTCGGCGAAAGCCATCCCGCAAATGAGAGACACGGCTGATCTGGTCAAAAAACTGAACCTCAGCAGCACCAAGACAAAATTACTGGTCATAGTAGCCAATAAAAGAGGTGCGGAAGATGCCAGCGCATTTGAGGAGATTGATGTATTGGGGTTCCCTTTTTCCGTCTCTGAGACCTTTCAACAAAGAAACACCAATTCCAGCATCTCCGAGTCTTTATCAAGGGTAGAAGCTATCGGGAATCTTTGCGGGAAGAAAAATAAAGAGCTGGTGATCTATCTCTCCATGGGATTTGGCAACCCCTATGGCGATCTCTGGAACATGGAAATACTGAATGAATGGGCGGATGCATTGGTGCAGAGAGGTGTTCAGATCTTGTCCTTGGCAGATACCATTGGCGTATCCACTCCTGCCAGCATCGCTGCCATTTATCCCGCCCTACAGCAAAACCTTCCCGAGGTGGAGTGGGGGATGCATCTACATTCCAACCCAAAAAACAGTTCCGAAAAGATTAAAGCGGCTTTCGAAGCCGGATGCAGCCGTTTTGATTCAGCTTTAAAGGGTTTTGGCGGATGCCCGATGGCAGCAGACGAGTTAACAGGGAATATAGCTACAGAAAACGTATTGAGCTACCTGAAAAGCAACTCCATCCAGATGGATATTGATGAAGAAAGATGGAAAGAAGCCCTGATCTTTTCAGAACAGCTCTTTAAATGAAGCAAACTAACCTTAAAGAGACGCAAACGTTATTTCTTCTCAAGAATTTCAGCCTTAAAACAGCATCTTCTATTCTGTGGATATTCTCTCTCATTTTTTGCTGGGTTTGATCTGCTCCTTGTTGGGCTTATAGCAGTTTAGGAGTCAAATCATCCTCTGAGGTTCTTTCCCTCCATAGCCCCTTACCATCTTGAAATGCTTAATATCTGCCTCCATGAATACCTCCCCTTCTGAGATGAAATTGAATTTTGCATACAAAGGCATCGCATCTAGCTGCGCATGCAGGTAAACATAGGAGGCGTCGGCAGGTAAATCTTCAATAAGGGTTTTTACCATGGCTTGGGCCACACCTTTTCCCCTGAATTGGGGCAAAACGGCAAAGCGTTCCAGCTTATATCCTTTTTCTGTTTGCCTCCATCTGCAGGCACCGGCAGGTTCATCCCCGTAAGTGGCCAGAAAATGATGAGAGACGTCCTCATTCTCCCATTCCAGTTCAGGAGGACAGTTCTGTTCCTCCACAAAAACAGTTTTTCTGATCTTAAAAACTTTGTTCAACTCCTCTTCCGTCGAGACATTATTCACGCTAATCTGGTTCATGCTACAAAAATATATTTTTCGGGTTGCTTCCTGAAAGAAGATTAGGATAATTCCTGGTAAGCCGCATCGATACTTCGTTCTATGCCGTCACCTTTCCATTCCTCTGCTCCGGGAATCTGGGTGGCTTTCATCAATTTGGCCTTTGACTGTCCAGCTTTCAGGGCTTTTCCTACAAAATCAAGTAATCGTTCCAGGTAATTCTGAAAAGCTTTTAAATCCTCCCTGTTCCCCACAATTTGCTCAGGATCATAGGCATGACCGAATACATAGGTGCTTTTGCCTCCAAAAGTGTCCATCGCTTTATCCAATACCTTTATCCAGCTGTGAATGTTTGCTCCGGCGGTTTTATCAATAAAAGGATAGCGGCGGTTGAAAACGAGGTCACCCATGTGCACCACATTTTGATCTTCAAAATGAATCATGGCATCTCCGTTCGTATGCCCTGCACCATAATGATAAGCACGGATATGATCTTTTCCGGCTTTGTATTTCCAGCCATCTGTGAAAGTCAAATCAGGATAATATTGCTCCACCATCTTTCTGCCAGCATTGCTGGCTGCATCTGCCACTCTTCTCTGGTTGGTCGCAGAGTTTTTGTGCGCCACTACATGATTTACCAGTCCTTTAAAAACCACATTCCCGCTGGTATGGTCTCCATGATGATGGGTGTTGATCAGCAAATCAAAGGGTTTATCTGATTTTTTCTTCAATTCATCCACTAAATGCCGGGCAGGATCAGGGAATTGGGAATCCACCACCACTAATCCGGTGGAAGAGATTAAGAAAGCAATGGTTCCACCCTGCTCTGTGAACACACCCAGCTCATGCGTCAACATGCGAATGTGATAAGCTGCCGGGTTTTTAAGTATCGCTGCCATGGCAATGTGATTTAAAGCCAATGCACTTAAAGTTAACCCTCCGCTGATTAAAAACTTTCTTCTTTCCATCGTTCTGGTTTTGGTTCAACAACAAGATAAGCAGAAAAATGTTCCTATTTAAGTGCCTAATCCTTATTTTAGGACATAAAAAAAGCGACCTTATTTATAAAGCTCGCTTCCTTTTTTCAAAGACCAGAGAAGGTTAGAAATCGGCATCTCTGTCTATTCCAATAGCACCTTTGTTGGTTCTGGCTCTGTCACCCGGATTTTGAGTGTAAGAACCTTTCTTATCAATCTCTGCATCCACGTCAGGATTCTCCACGATCTCACCATTGGCAATTTGTTGTTTTCTTAATTCTAATTCCTTTTCTTTTATTTCATTTAATTTCTCTACCGGGCTCTTTGACATAACTCCTCCTTTTTAATTTTTAAATTGAATTGTTTTGTTTTGCCTATTGGAAAACAAAAAACCTGCCAGTATTGGATTTCCGACATTGAGTTTTACACAGCAGCTTTCACAAACACCTCTTTCACTTTTTGAACCACGTAATCAATCTCCCCTTTGGTGTTCATTTTAGAGAAAGAGAACCGTACAGAAGGTCTTTCAGGATCAGCACCAATGGCAGTAAGGACATGTGAACCGATATTAGAGCCAGAAGAACAGGCACTTCCACCTGAGGCCGAGATGCCATTGATATCCAAATTGAATAACAGCATGTCTGTCATATCCATTTTAGGGAAGCACACATTCAGCACCGTGTAAAGGCTTTTTTCCGCATCGGTCTCCCCATTAAAACCGATCTCAGGAATAGCGTCCTTCAATGCCGTCATCATATAAGATTTCAAATCCTGTATGTGCTGCTGATGTACTTCCATATCGGCATAAGCCATCTCTAATGCTTTGGCTAAACCCGCTATGCCGTAGATATTCTCTGTTCCGCCACGCATGTTCCTTTCCTGAGCTCCACCAATGATCAGCGGCTTTATTTTGATGGCCGGATTCACATATAAAAAGCCCACCCCTTTAGGTCCATGCAGTTTATGCGCTGAGCAAACCACGAAATGAGCTTTCAGGGTTTTAAGATCATGCGGGTAATGCCCCATGGTTTGCACCGTGTCGCTATGAAATATCGCATGACAAGTCTCACAAAGCGCTCCAACCCTTTCAATATCTGTTAAAGTGCCGATTTCATTATTGGCATGCATGAGCGATACAAAGCTTCTTTCATTATTCTTCAGCAATTCCTCCAGGTGTTCATAATCGATCGTCCCCTTCTCATCCACATTCACATAGCTCAGTTTGATCTCCCCCTTTTGTTCTAAAGATTCTAATGTATTGCCCACTGCATGATGCTCTAGCCTGGAGGTGATGGCATGTTTGATGCCATGATCTATAATGGCACATCGAATGGCAGTGTTGTCTGCTTCGGTGCCACCAGAGGTAAAGAAGATGTTAGCCGGTGCGGTGCTCATCAAACCTGCAACAGTTTTCCTGGCTTTCTCCAGCAAGGTCCTAACCTCACGCCCTTGCGCATGAATGGAGGAAGGATTGCCGAAATGATGCTCCATCACAGCGATCATCACCTGCATCACTTCTTTATCTAAGGGAGTGGTCGCTGCATTATCTAAATATACTTTCATCCGTTTATTTTTATTGTTTTTTAATTGCCGGATGGAACCTTTGATATTTAAAATAATCATTGCCTATGTGCTTAATAATTATTTTAAACATGTCGGTTTCATCTGTTTATTTTATCCTATTGGTTCCATTTTTAAATTTTAAAGGTTGGAAGGGGTAACTAATGAATAATGGATTTAATGAATAGTTGAAATGAAGAACATTCAGCTAGTGTCATGTTAATCATAAAACAACAAAATTATCTTTTTAAATTACTTATTATCAATGATATAAGTCTTTTTACTTTTGACTTTCTACTTTTAACTTAACACTAGATAATTAGCTCCTAAAGAGAAAAAGCGTCTTAACGATTGTTTTCCAATGATTTTTCGCTTCGTCTGTTTTTGATAGTCCTAAAAAACCTGATATTGTCCACCACAAGTCTTTTAGATATTAATTTAAACTCCTCAAAGAAGTCAATTTCCCAATTGTTCCATTTTTCCCTTATTTAGTTCATGAAGCTATCGCATCATTCTTTATTTCAATATCTCTTTAATATCTGCAATGATCTTATTGGCTAAATTATTCGCCCCGGTTTCGGTGTTGCCTTCTGAATAGATCCTGATGATAGGTTCTGTATTGGATCTTCTCAAATGCACCCATTGCTTATCAAACTCTATCTTTAAACCATCTATGGTAGAATGAGGCTGCGTTTTATATTTCTCCTCCACTTTTAATAAAAGGGCTTCAATATCCATCTCGGGTGTCAGGGTTATTTTATTCTTGGAGATGAAATAGGAGGGATAGCTGGCTTTCATTCTGGACATGGATGTCTTGGATTTAGCCAGGTGAGTTAGAAACAAGGCGATGCCCACCAAAGCATCTCTTCCATAATGCAGTTCGGGATAGATCACCCCCCCGTTACCTTCACCGCCAATCACTGCTTTGCTCGATTTCATTAAATTTACCACATTCACCTCTCCTACTGCGGATGCGTGATAGGCTCCTCCGGCACTTTCAGTCACATCTCTTAAGGCCCTGGTGGAGGATAAATTAGAGACGGTATCACCTTTTTCATTCTGAAGGATATAATCCGCCACAGCCACCAAGGTGTATTCTTCACCAAATACATTTCCGTCTTCACAAACAAAACACAAACGATCCACATCAGGATCCACAGCGATACCCAGATGAGCACCTTTTTTCGTCACTTCGTTAGCCAGGGCAGTTAAGTGCTCTGGTAAAGGTTCAGGATTATGTGGGAATTCCCCGGTGGGATCGCAATATAATTCAAACACCGTCTCCACTCCCAGTGCTTTCAGTAAGGCTGGCACGAAGATCCCTCCGGAAGAATTCACAGCATCCACGGCGATCCTAAACCCAGCACTCCTGATCGCTTCAGCATCCACCAGTGGAAGTGCCAGGATCTTATCGATGTGCTTTTGCATATAAGTGCCGTTCATGGAGACTTTCCCTAAATCATTAACGCCTGCAAAATCGATATCCAGATTCTCGGAAATTGCTAAGACCTTCTTCCCATCTTTTTCGTCAATGAACTCGCCCTTATGGTTCAATAACTTCAGCGCATTCCATTGCTTTGGATTATGGCTCGCCGTGATGATGATCCCTCCACCGGCCGTCTCATCGGGGACTGCGATCTCGACCGTTGGTGTGGTGGACAGGCCTAGATCAACCACATCAATACCCAAACCCTGTAAAGTTCCCACCACTAAATTCCTTACCATCTCTCCCGAAAGGCGGGCATCTCTTCCCACCACAATCTTCCTTCTTCCTGTTTGTTCTACCACCCAAAGCCCAAATGCAGTGGCGAATTTTACAATGTCCGTTGGTGTTAAAGCGTCTCCTGCCCTGCCTCCAATGGTTCCCCTGATTCCTGAAATAGATTTTATTAGTGTCAATTGCGTATAATTTAAATCACAAAATTAAAAATATTAAAATAGTAAGCCCTAAGATGTTTTAAACATGACCAGAAAAGGTGAATTGTCTATATTTGTTGCTCAACAACAATTCTTTCATGCCCAAAAGATGGTTTCAAAATTGGTTTAGTTCGCCTTATTATCACATCCTTTATAAAAAAAGAGATGATGAAGAAGCAGAACTCTTCATTGACAACCTTTGCAGTCACTTAAAACCTGTGTTGAATTCCCGGATGCTAGACATTGCCTGCGGAAGAGGCCGACATGCGATTTACCTCAATAAAAAGGGATATGATGTAACGGGTATTGACCTGTCTTATTCCAGTATTAAATTTGCACAGCAATTTGAGAATAAGCGTTTGCATTTCTATGTGCATGACATGCGCTATTTATTTTACATCAATTATTTTGATTTTGCCTTTAACCTTTTTACCAGCTTCGGTTATTTTGCAACGGAGAAAGAGCACATCAATTCCTTGAAAACATTCAGGAAATCTTTAAAGAAAGAGGGTAAATTGATTTTGGATTATATGAACAGTCAAAAAATCATCAATCATTTGGTCACCCGCGAAATTAAGGAGGTGGATGGAATAGAATTCCACATCAGCAGAACCGTTTCAGGTGGTGAAATCATAAAAACCATAGATTTTGAGCACAAAAACAAACAATATGCCTTTAAGGAGACGGTTAAAGATTTTAAATTGGAAGATTTCAAAAGACTGTTTAGCGTAGCTGGTTTATCCATCGTCTCCACTTTTGGAGATTATCATTTAAATGACTTTGTTGTGAATGATTCTGACCGGTTGATTTTTGTTTGTGAGAAAGCGACATGATGGAAGAGTTGATAAAAATTGACCACCATTTATTTCATGCCATTAACACCGGTTTAAGCAATGCATTCTTTGACTGGTTAATGCCCATTTTGCGAAACAAGGCTGTTTGGATTCCACTTTATGTTTTCATCCTCGTCTTTTTCATCAAAAAGTACAGATTGGAAGGATTCTATCTCATTTTATTCTTTGCAGCAGCAGTTGGGATTGCGGATTATGGAAGTGCCAGTTTGATCAAACCATTTGTAAGAAGAGACAGGCCATGTCAGGAGGTGGGTTTTAAAGCACAGGTGATTACCAGAGTGGATTGTGGCAGCGGAAAAAGTTTCCCCTCCTCTCATGCCTCTGATCATTTTGCCATGGCAATTTTCATGATCACTATTTTCTATAAAAAATGGAAACCTATCATACCTATTGGCATCCTCTGGGCCGGAGCCATTTCATTCGCTCAGGTGTACGTTGGTGTACATTTCCCGGCCGATGTGATCAGTGGGATGCTCATAGGGGCGTTCATTGGCTTTTTGGTCGCCCGGTTATTAATGAAATCAGTACCTCTATTTGATTTTAAAGTATGAGTTTTTTCATCATCATCTTATTAAGCGGATGCGCAATCCTTGGTGGCGCTGCTGTTTTCTTCGTTAAGAAAGACAGCAATCAAAGGCTTAAACTCATTCTTTCCTTTAGTGGAGCCTATCTGTTTGCCATCACTGTTCTGCATCTTTTACCGGATGTTTATGAAAGCGATCAAAGTCACTACATTGGCCTGTTCATCCTCGGTGGTTTCGTTCTCCAAATTCTTCTTGAGCAGTTCTCTCAGGGAATAGAACATGGACACATTCCTATTCATCAACATCAGGAGCAATTATTTCCATGGGGCATCATGTTGAGTTTGTGTTTTCATGCTTTTCTGGAAGGCATGCCTTTAACTGCAAAAAGTAATGGACAACTGGTTTATGGTATCGCCATTCATCATATACCGGCTGCTTTTGCATTGGGCAGTGTTTTAATAGGCAGCCATATCAAAAGGAATAACATCATCCTGCTGCTATTGATCTTTGCAGCAATGTCTCCTTTAGGATACCTCTTGAGCTATTATTTAAGCAAGGGAGAGGCCAATAGTTTAGGAACTTACTATCCTTACATCATGGGTGTGGTGATCGGAATCTTTCTTCATATCTCTACCACCATTTTGTTTGAGTCCAGTGTGGACCATAAATTCACCGTCAGAAAAACCTTTGCCGTTTTCATCGGGATCACCATTGCATTGATCGGTTTCTTTTTAGAACATGGAAGCTTCGTTAGATAAGTCTGAAGAGGAGTTCATCCTCTGAATTTATCTAAAAGATCACTTAACTGTTTAGCTTCCTCCTCATTGATATTGCTTTTAAGGCCATTTAGCATGGCATTTTCTAATTGGATTCCTTCCAACAGCTGAAGACCTTTGTCGGAGATGAGGATATCTACCGCCCTTCTGTCTCTCTTATTGGTGCAACGGGAGACTAGCTCTTTCTGAACGAGTCTGTCTACAATTCTCGAAGCATCAGACATTTTATCCAGCATTCTCTCTTTTAGCGTGTTAACTGTGGATGGACGAGGATACTGCCCTCTTAATATCCTTAAAATGTTAAATTGCTGATTAGTGATTTGATGTTTATCCAGTTCCGTTTTGATAAAATTATTCAACCAATTATAGGTGAATATAATATTGATGGAAGCTTTTTGATAGTTATTGATGAACTTTCCACTTTGTATTTCTTTCTCAATCTCCATAATCATTTTGAGTTTTTTGATGATTTTCTCCCTTTTTATATTTCCATGGACAGTGTTTGCATCCATTTTTGCAACAAAAGCCCCTTTTTAAATGGTGTTTCTCCGTAAAAACGAAATTGCCGTCCTCGTTAATGTAATAATCAATTCCCTGCACCAGCATTTAAAGAATCCTAACCTTTAATGATCCACTAAAATAAGTTTTTAAATATTTGCCTTCGCCATGAATTGTCCACACTTCCTTAGGATTGACTTCTTCAATAGTCTTTAAAATATCATCCCAATCCGCGTGGTCGGAGATGAAAAGTTTCTGATCATTACCAAATTGAAGGTTCTCCCATCCTGATGCGAATATTTTGACCACGCCAGTAGCATGACTATAACTGTTAAAAGTGAGTGGTGGTACCATGTAAACCTGATTCTTTGGATTTAGTTTCATTGCTTTCCTGTCGTAATGATGATATGATCCTAATTCAATGCCCTCCTTCTGATACAACTGATGAACAGGATAGATGGAGTGATGAAGTGAGATTTTCTTTTGTGGACAATTCTTGTTGATGAGGCTGGTAATTCTTTGTGCTTTTCCCAGTCCGTAAACGCCCAATAGGATATTACCTTCAATCCTGTCCAACTTCTTAATCTCCTCGATTGGATGAGGATGTTTCGTCTGTGGATTTGCAAAGGTGGTCTCTGTGATCAGGACATCAGCTTTGCAAAATTCAACAGGTTCACAGGTGGCATCTTCCTGTAATTTAAAATCACCGGTGAACAAATAGGTCACATGCTGATATTCCATCCTTACCATCGCCGATCCTAAAATATGGCCTGCAGGCAGGAAATGCAGCAATACCTCCCCAATTTTAAAAGTCTGCTGATAGTTATACTCAAGGAATTGCTTTCCCGCATTCTTCTTCAGCCGCAGCTGCATGATTTTTTTTGTTTCCGGAGTGCAGCGCACCAATTGGTTTCCGGGCTTGGCATGATCACCATGAGCGTGTGAGACCACTGCGTTTTTTACCGGGAGAAGCGGATCCAGATAAAAATCTCCATACTTACAATATAATCCCTGTGGAGTCCGGGTCAGGAAATCATCTTTCATGCCGTCCCCTCTTCAAGAAAGTCTGATGTAATTTTAAGACCTGGATGATCAATGATTCCTGTTCATTGTTTTTAATGTGAAAATCAGCGAGCTTTTGCTTATCCTCTTCAGGGAATTGATTCGCTATGCGCCCTAAAACCTTCTCCTCACTGATTCCGTCTCGTTTCATCACTCTGGAGATTCGCAGCGCTATTGGAGAGGACACTAAGATGTTAAAATCATTTTGCTGGTGCGAGCCACTTTCAAAAAGCAAAGCCGCCTCTTTAAGAACATATGGGCCCTTTTGTTGAGCTGTCCAGGCATCCATCGCTCTAAAAACAGCGGGATGGACAAAACTGTTCAATTTTTCCAGCTCCTGCGGATCGGAGAAAACGATGTTAGAGATATGTTTTCTGTTCAGTGTCCCATCATCTAAATAAGATTCCGGTCCAAAAGCCTGTATCAACGCTTTGATGAGCAGCCGATCCTGCACCATCAGCTGTTTCGCCTGTTCATCGGCATAAAAGACAGGAACGCCCATTAACTCAAATATCTTGCTGACGGTGGTTTTCCCACTTCCAATCCCTCCTGTTATTCCTATTCTCAACATTATTTCTTGATCATGAAATCAACCTGCAATGGCTCAATTCTTCTTATCCTGGTGAATGCCCGTTTCTTTACTATCTGAACAGGGAGTTGCAAAGCCTGATCGTTTTTCCACAGGTCTAAATCAGCAATGGCCGTGAAATCATCTTCTTTGACATTCGCATAATCTGATAGCGAAACCATGAAAGTGAGCTTTACCTTCTCAGGAAACAATTTTACTGAATAATATTGCTGATTATGGATCACTTTGACAGGTATTTTCAGAGTCTTTTCGGTAAACTCCTCTACAGGTATTTTCAAATCTGTGGAAGCCGGGAAGATACTGATATTGGCTTCCTGTGAAGCTTTAAAAGCGATATGATCGTTCACTGTGGAATTGATACCCTTTCTGCTAAAAGTATCCGTCTCCCAGAAGCTGATCTTATCCAATTGTTCCTGCGGACCTGTGATGGTGACCTCATCAGGCTTTAAGGTTATTTTTCCAGATTGACCGTACTGTTTAACGAAAGATAAATTAGAGATCAGCTTCACTGGCACTTTCTTCACTTTTCTGGTGGTAAAATCAAAGTATAAAGTGTCTGGATTTACCTTGATGATTCTTTGATCAGAGGAGTAGTAACTATTGATCTCCTCCAGTTGATTACTGAAAGTCACAAAATTATGTTTCTCCAGGTTTTTTAAATCTACTTTAACATCATTCGGATAGATTCTCATCCTTGTAAAGAGCAACTGCCACCCGCTTCCCTGGATAGTCAGTGAAACGGTATCAGATTGCAATGGATTGAATGCCTTGTTGATTGGTAAATTTTTGAAATTGACCACAGTCTTCACGATGTACTGATATTTATTGGAAAGGGCGAAAAACAGCCATGCCGCCACCGATAAAAACAGGCAAGTGAGAAAGATACTGAGTTTTCTTCTTTCTACAGCTGATAATTTAATTAAAGCCAAGTCCTGATATATTTTTTCTGCACAAAAGTAAAAATATAAAAAAATGCCGTCTTCTGAGAGAAAACGGCATTCATTGAATAATCACTACATCTTTAAGTATTCAGTGTTTTGGATGCCTCTAAGGAAACAGCAGATTTATCAAATCTAATTTTACCCCCACCTTCAGTCTCTAACAATATAGTGGTTTCGTTCAGATCCACAATTTTACCATGAATACCAGCAGTAGTGATCACTTTATCTCCTTTTTTCAAAGCTGCGATATATTTCTTATGGTCTTTAGCTTTGGTCATTTGAGGTCTTATCATAAAAAAATAAAACACTAGCCCAATTGCGCCAATCATTACAATTTGTTGTATTCCCGGATTCATTCTACAAAATTTAATTAACTATTCTTATTTATTTTTATTTTACCGTCACTTCTCCAATCAAGTGAATTTGAGTTTGTGCAGGAACCGTATTCGCAGTGATAGTCACCACTTTATCCTGAACGCCACTTTTACCTGTGCTGTTAAACACTACATTGATCTTACTTTTAGCTCCCGGAGCTATCGGATCTTTTGGTGGTTCAGGAACCGTACAACCACATGTGGCCACTGCATCTTTAATGATCAATGGCGTTTTGCCAGTGTTGGTAAACATGAAATCATAGGATACTTTCTCTCCCTGAGCTATTTTACCAAAATCATACTGATCTGTTTCAAACTTCATCGTTGGTGCACCTTCAGCGGATAGCTCTTCTGTACCAGTTTGTTCTGTTCCCTGACTTTTTGTTTGATTACAGGCTGAAAAAACCACTGCAACCATTAAGCTTAAAATTATTCTTTTCATCCGTTTATTTTTATTGTTTTTTATTTGTTCCCTGTCCACCTTTCGGCAGACAGGGAACCTTTGAAGATTAAAATAATCATTGTTCTGTGTGTTTAAACGCAAAGCATTCATGAGCACCGCTAAAATCAATACAGCAGCGAATCATGATTATTTTAGTCCTATTTATCGGTTTCATTTTTAATTACATTAAACCCCGGCCATATTTCCTGATTTTACCTTCAGCATTAAGGTCGGCTAAAATTTTGTCTAAAATACCATTTATGAATGAATTACTTTTAGGTGTGCTGAATTCTTTTGCAATCTCCAGGTACTCGTTGATCGTCACCTTGATCGGTATACTGGTAAAATAAATCATTTCTGCCAAAGCCATCTTCATCAATAAAACATCCATCATCGCTATCCTGTCCGCTTCCCAATTTTTTGTTTTAGCAGCGATCAGCTGTTGATAGGCTTCGTCATTTGCAATGGTTTTCTGAAAAAGGTCCAGAACAAATTCTTTATCCTCCACCCAGTTGGCGCTTACCTGGGCCAGTTTTTGCGTTCCCGTTATGCCGGAGAAGTTCTTTAAAGTTTTGGCCACCATAGCCTGTAACACATCCTGGTCAACCTGCCAATTGAGGTGTTTCTCCTCTAAAGCTTGTTGTGCTAAAGTTGATTTTAAGATGATTTTTTTAAATATGAACTTGATGAGGTCTTTGTCTGTATGCAAATCATGCACCGGATTATGGAGATATTCCTTATACTCATCAGAAGCTTTTAAAGTCATGAATAATGACCTTGCCAGCTCCGGGTCAAAATCCCAGGATGTTTTATACTTTTTAACAGCCTGAAGATATTCCTGATTGTTCAATAACAATTTGATGAACAGGTTGTCCATGATCTTCACACTGGCATTTAAATCCTCTTCAGACGGAAGATATTTGTTCGCCCGCTCTGTGGCATTTGTCTCTGCATACTGCACCACGTCATTGATGAGTGCCAAAAGGCTGATGTACATTTCAAATACTTTATCGATACTGCCTATCAAGTTTTTCTCCTGTAGTCTGATATCTCTTACTTCCGACTGTTGAAATGCATATAAAACCTGCATGACCTTTACTCTCAGATGCCTTCTGTTTAACATTTTTAAAGAACGATTTTTGGTTGTTTAAACCTTTTATATTAATAGGATGCTTTTATTTTCCTGATATCAGCGATGCGCTTCTCTGCAATTCTATTTGCTGCTATGATGGTTGGAATATGTTCTGCTTTTGATTTTTTCAAGACCTCTCTGGTGGCTTCATAAATGTTTTCTGCCAATTGCATGGTTCTTTTTTTACTGTAGCCAGACATTTCAGAATAAACATTGATCAAACCTCCAGCATTGATCAAATAATCAGGAGCATATAAGATCCCTTTATCCAATAAACGTTGGCTGTCTGCTTTCTCATCTGCCAATTGGTTATTTGCAGATCCTGCAATGATACTGCATTTCATCCTGCCTATGGTTTCAGAATTTACTGTGGCTCCTAATGCACAGGGGGCATAGATGTCAAAATCCAGATCGAACAGATTATTGTTATTCACAGCTTCTGCCCCAAACTTCTTAGCCACATTTATCAGGCGATCCTCATTGATGTCGCTCACATAAACTTTGGCATTCTCCGCCCTTAATAGTCCAACCAGGCTCTCACCAACATGCCCTGTTCCCTGCACCGCCACTGTTCTTCCTGCCAGGTTATCAGTTCCAAATAATTCTTTCACGCTAGCTTTGATCCCCATGAACACCCCTTTGGCTGTCACCGGAGATGGGTCACCACTTCCTCCAATAGACTCTGGCACACCTGTAACATGTTTAGTCTCCATCCTGATGTATTCCATATCCTTCGGACCTGTCCCTACTTCTTCTGCTGTGATGAAAGAGCCGTTCAGATTTTCTATGAATCTGCCATATCTGCGCATCAAAGCTTCCGATTTATCAATTCGGCTATCGCCTATGATCACTCCCTTACCTCCCCCCAAATTCAAACCGGTGATTGCTGCTTTGTAAGTCATGGCTTGCGAAAGACGCAATACATCATTCAATGCCTCTGCTTCTGTTTCATAAGACCACATTCTTGTTCCGCCAACCGCAGGCCCCAATGTGGTATCATGAATGGCGATGATGGCCTTTAAACCTGTGTCATCGTCTTTACAAAAAACCACTTTTTGATGGCCAAAGATACCAAGTTGATTAAATATTGAATTTTCTTCTAACTGAATCGAGGACATGCTTAGCAAATAAATGAAATGCTGATATTTCACAAAAGTAGATGTTTTTTTATTGGCGACAAAAACTAAATAAGCATTGTCCCTTTCAGAAGCTGTTTGAAATTTATCTAATAATTTTTTTATGTATTGTTTTTGGCTGCAACTTCGTTTTGTTTCTTTGAGGTAGAAGCCCCGCTATCTCTTCAAAAACAAGCCTCGTTTCGCTCAAAAAAACACTATAAAAAATTTTACAATATAAATTTCAAACAGCTTCTCAATTTATTTAATTGCAACATTTGAAAATCAAAAAAAGACCACGATCAGGGCAAGAAACATAAGTTCAGCGGGAAAGGAATGATCACCAAATATGATTTTATTATTTAAAATGCAAACCTAAAGCCAACGATTATCTTTTTATCTTTGCCATTAATCATCATGAAGGAGCTCGCTTATTTAAACAAATTCTTTTATAAATACCGGTGGAGGTTATTGCCCGGTGTGCTGTTTGTCATCATATCTAATTTTTTCAGCGTTCTTCCGGCAAAAATAATCGGTCTGGCTTTAAACTTAGTGAATGAGAACATCGCTCTTTACCGGCTGTTCAATGGATTTGAAAGACAGCAGTTGATTTTAAATGCATTCGGATCCAGCCTGTTATTTTTTGGCGGTCTGGTGTTACTTTTTGCGCTGATCAGAGGTTTATTCCTTTTTTCTATGAGGCAGACCATCATTCTCACCTCCAGGCATATAGAATATGATCTTAAAAATGAAATCTATCGGCATTATCAACAACTTTCTTTAGCTTTTTATCGACGAAACAACACCGGGGATTTGATGAACCGTGTGACTGAAGACGTCAGCCGGGTGCGCATGTACCTAGGGCCGGCTTTCATGTACACGATCAATACAGTTGTTCTTTTTATATTAGTCATCGTGGTAATGGTAAGCGTGAACCTGAAGCTGGCTTTTTATTGTTTATTCCCATTGCCATTCCTTGCGCTCACGATCTACTATGTCAATAGCATCATCAACTTAAAAAGCGAGAAAATCCAACAAAGGTTAAGCACTTTATCATCATTTGTACAAGAAACCTTTTCGGGAATAAGAGTAATCAAATCTTATGTGCGTGAAGATAGCATGAGAAAAGGATTTGCAGCGCAGAGTGAGCATTATAAAAAAGAATCTTTGTCTTTGGTTAGGGTGCAGGCTTTTTTCTATCCTATTATGCTGTTGATGGTAGGTTTAAGTACGATCATCACCATATATGTCGGCGGTTTGCAGGTAATGGATGGTAAGATAAGTCCGGGAAATATAGCCGAGTTCATTGTTTATGTCAACCTGCTTACCTTCCCGGTCACCGCGTTAGGCTGGGTGACGTCCCTGGTGCAAAGGGCTGCTGCCTCCCAAAAAAGAATCAATCAGTTTTTGAAAACCACTCCTGAAATCATCAATCCAAATCCAAATTCTTTAATAGTCAAAGGCGATATCACTTTTGAAAACGTGAGTTTCACCTATCCGGACACTGGGATAAAAGCATTGAAGAGCATCTCATTTAAAATTGAAAAAGGGCAGCTTTTAGCTGTAATTGGAAGAACTGGTTCCGGTAAATCAACCATCGCCAATCTCATCATGAGAATGTATGATGTGGATGGCGGAGCTATAAAAATTGATGGCACCAACATCAAACACCTCAATTTAGAGGACTATAGAAATCAAACTGGTTTTGTACCTCAGGAGGTTTTTCTTTTTTCAGACACGATCGCCAGGAACATCGCCTTTGGTGAAGACGAATTGAACATGGAAGCCGTGGAGCAAGCCGCCAAAAATGCTGCTGTTTATAAAAACATCATAGCGTTTGATAAAAAATTCGAAACTTTCGTTGGGGAGAGAGGAATTACCCTTTCCGGAGGGCAAAAACAACGTGTATCCATAGCCAGGGCCATCATTAAAGAACCACAGATCCTGATCTTTGACGATTGTCTATCGGCTGTGGACACGAAGACCGAGGAGGAAATTTTGAGCAGCTTAGGACGTGTGATGCGGGGTAAAACCAGCATTTTAATCGCACACCGTGTCTCCACCATTAAAAATGCTGATCAAATAATTGTATTGGACGAGGGGGAGATTACAGAACAGGGGACACATGATTCCCTTATGAATGAAAAAGGGGTTTATTTCGAACTTTACGAGAAACAATTGCTGGAAGAACAGCAAATATCCTAATGTTTAAATCTATTATTTGGAACTTTAATAATTTCTTTCTTTATTTAGCCCATCAAAACACTAACAATATCACATAAATGGGAGATTACGATAACAAAGAAAGAGAGGAAGTCTTTTCGAAAAAGGTTAGAGCGGGTAAAAGGACTTACTTTTTCGATGTAAAAGCAACACGGTCTAATGACTATTATGTCACTATCACGGAAAGTAAGAAAAGGTTAGAGGATGGTGTTTTCATCAAACACAAGATTTTCTTATACAAAGAGGATTTTGAAAAATTCGCCGAAGGGCTTACGGAGACGGTGGAATATATTAAAGCTCATCAGGACGTACAGGAGAAAAGATACGAATTCAATCCGGATGCAGCTGCAGCTAAAGCTGATGATGATTTCTCTTTCGATATTTAAAACAATGCTATAGCATCATATCAATGGCCATTCCCTGATAAGAGGATGGCTTTTTTATTTATTGAACTGGTTGATTATCAAAAAATTAAAAATAAATCCACATATTGAATTTTTATGCCTACATTTGCATAAATAAAAAAATAATTATAATGAATAATGGAACAGTAAAGTTCTTTAACAGTACCAAGGGATTTGGTTTTATTAAAGAAGACGGAACAAACAAAGAATATTTTGTACATGTTTCGGGTCTGGTTGACGAAATCAGAGAAAATGACGAAGTTACTTTCGACCTACAGGACGGAAAAAAAGGATTAAATGCAGTGAATGTTAAACTTGCGTAAGCAGGTCTCTTAATATAGATCACATTTAAAGTCATCAAGCCATCACTTAAAAATGATGGCTTTTTTTATTCCATTGAATTTTCTTTCCGGGCTTATGATTATAAAAACCCAGTACTTCATTTGAAATACATATTGATATCAAGGTTTAATTTTCATTATTCAATTCATCGAATTCCTGATCAGTGAGTTCCATCTCAGATGCCTTCAAATTCTCCTGTAGGTGCATCACCGATTTGGTTCCGGGAATCAATAATATATTATCAGAGCGCCTTAATAACCATGCAAGAGCGATTTGAGCAGTGGTGGCATCATGGACTTTTGCGATTTTTTTTATCTTATCCTCCATCTTTTGCGGACCCGAAGCTAATGGGAACCAAGGGATGAACGCCAAATTGTTCGCTGCTGTGTAAGCCAACACTTCTTCCCATTCGCGATCGGCTAAATTGTACTTATTCTGAACGGATACGATGGGAAGAATTTTCTGAACTTGTTTGATTTGCTCTACCTTCACTTCAGACAAACCTACAAACCTGATCTTACCTGTTTCCACTGCCTCCACAACCGGTGCCAGTGTCTCCTCTACAGGAATGTTTGGGTCAATTCTGTGTAACTGCCATAGATCAATCCTATCTACCTTTAATCGTTTCAAACTCCCTTCAATATTACTTTTAATGAACTGGGGATCCCCATTTGGAACCCATTCGTTTGGACCGGGGCGATTAAAACCTCCCTTGGTAGCAATCACTACATCCTTATTATAGGGATACAGGGCATCGGCTATTAAACTTTCATTGAGTTGGGGGCCATAAGCTTCTGCAGTGTCTATAAAATTAACACCGCCAGCTATTGCTGCTTTTAAGACTTTTTTTGCATTCTCCCTGTCTTCCACTTCTCCAAACACCCCCTTACCAGTTAATTGCATTCCACCATATCCCAAACGGTTGATCTTTAATTCTCCACCTAAAAGGTACGCTAATTTTGTTTTCAAGGCATTCATCATGTGATTATTTAATTTGATTTGAAACTTGGGTTTCTTCACTCTTTTATTTCAACATCCGAAATTTAAATGGGTTTTAAATAATATGATTCAACATAAAGGATGAAAACCTAAAAAAAAAGCGAGAGCCATAGGTATGAATAATAATTAATCATATCGAAATTCAAATTTCTTATTTTTTCAAAAAAGAATTGATATGTTAACTTATATAAAAAATATAAAAATTTGGCACTCCATTTGTAATCTATTAATTAAATTAAATATGATGAATAGAAAAATGTTATCCATTGCCTTGATCGGGTTCTCACTCTCCCTCGCCACTGCCTGCACCAATGATAAAGCGTCTAACGAAACGGACACCGACACTGTCATTGTTGAAAGAAACACGACTACTACGGTTAAAGAGGACGCTCAAAAACCTTCCACATCTGTGAGTGTTGGTGCAAATGGAGCCTCTGTCGGAACCAATTCCACTAAAGTTAGCGTAAGTAAGGATAGTGTCACTTTCAAAAAACACTAATTACAGGAAAGGTCTCTATCAAAACAGATAGGGATTTTTTTTATTTATACGCTATAAAAAAATACAATGAAGTCTATCAATTATAACCTCTGCTCATTTTATGCAATGAAATAAAATGTTGGAAACAATTCTCATAATATGATATTTGTGTATTATGGGTTACAAAAGTTTAAGGGAATGTGTCAACGACCTCGAGAGACAGGGGCAACTGATCAGAATAAAAGAAGAGGTTGATCCTTATTTAGAGGCTGCAGCCATTCATTTAAGGGTTTATGAGAATGGTGGACCTGCCTTATATTTCGAAAATTTAAAAGGTTGTAGATTCCCCGCAGTCTCTAATCTTTTTGGAACAATTGAACGTAGTAAATTCATGTTTCGCGACACTTTGGATAAGATCAAAACTTTAGTAGAGCTAAAGAACGATCCCATTAAAGCTATTAAAAATCCATTCAAATATGCTGGAGTTTCTTTAACAGCGCTTGCTGCTTTGCCTATAAAGGCGAGTAAAAATGCACCCATCAGTTTTGCAAAATGTAAGATCAGTGATCTTCCGGGCATCGTTAACTGGCCTATGGACGGTGGACCGTTTGTGACCATGCCTCAGGTGTACACGGAGGATTTGGATAAACCTGGGATCATGAGCGCCAATTTAGGGATGTACAGAATCCAATTAAGTGGAAATGATTATATCCTGAACGAGGAGATTGGCTTGCATTACCAGTTGCATCGTGGGATTGGGGTGCACCAAACAAAAGCGAATGCAAAAGGCTTACCTTTAAAAGTGAGTATTTTTGTTGGCGGGCCTCCCTCCCATCCTCTGGCGGCAGTAATGCCTTTACCTGAGGGTTTATCTGAAATGACTTTTGCCGGTGCTTTAGGAAACCGACGTTTTCGTTATTTTTATGATTCAGAAGGTTTTTGCATCTCGGCCGATGCTGACTTTGTAATCACCGGGACTGTACAACCCATGGCGAATAAACCTGAGGGGCCGTTTGGCGACCATCTAGGTTATTACAGTTTAAAGCATCCATTTCCGCTGCTGAAAGTTCGTCAGGTTTATCATAAAAAAGACCCAATCTGGAATTTCACCGTTGTAGGCCGTCCACCACAGGAAGATACCAGTTTTGGGAAATTGATCCACGAAATCACCGATGCCGCCATTCCCGATGAAATCCCCGGGCTACATGCCGTGAATGCAGTGGATGCCGCCGGTGTTCACCCGCTTTTATTCGCAATTGGCAGTGAAAGGTACACCCCTTATCTAAAAGAACGGAAACCCCAGGAAATCATCACCATTTCAAATCATATTTTTGGTAAAAGCCAATTGAGCTTAGCTAAATACCTGCTCATTTGTGCCAAGGAGGATCGTCCTGATTTGGATATCAACAACATCCAGCAGTTCATGATTCATGTACTCGAAAGGGTGGATTTTACGAGAGACCTGCACTTCCATACCAAAACCACCATTGACACCTTAGATTATAGCGGATCTGATTTGAATGCTGGCTCTAAAGTGGCCATTACCGTTGCTGGAGAACCTAAAAGAATTTTATGGAATGAACTATCCAATCATTTCTCCCTGCCTCCTGCATTTCAAAATTTCAAAATGGTGATGCCTGGGGTTCTGGCAGTGGAAGCTCCTGCTTTTGTAGATGAAAAAACAACTCAGGAAGAGATCAGCCTGCTCAACCAATACCTCAAGAATGAAGCATTAAACGGTCTCCCTTTGATGATTCTATGTGATGATGCCGGATTTGTCGCCAAAAATTCAAATAATTTTGTTTGGGTGACATTCACTCGTAGCAATCCATCTTATGACATTTTTGGCATCAACAGTTTTATTGATCACAAACATTGGGGCTGTAGAGGCCCACTGGTCATTGATGCCCGAATTAAACCCCATCATGCTCCTCCGTTAATCTTAAACCCGGAAGTAGAAGAAAAAGTGGATAAATTGGGTAAAAAAGGTGCTTCGTTATTTGGTGTCATTTAAGACGATCCAAAAGATGCAAAGATGATGACTGCCATTCCAAAAAGTAACAATAATCCGTATAATACGAGAATAACAAGCGTAAGAATTCCCCAAAAACGATATAAAGATTTTAACTTGGAGAATCCATAGCTTAATGATTCCTGATCATTCATCAGTATTGCCTGTTTAATATAAACTGAAAAATCATAAAGATATTTAGAAGGGAAATAATAGAGCAATGCCATCAAAAGATAAATAAAGTCTACAAAACCTCTTACGAATGCCCCGCCCGTCCCCATCCCTGGGATAGAAGAGTATAAGGAACTTCCTGCAAACATCAGGAATAAAGCCCCTATCGCAATCAATCCACAAAACACAAAACCTACAATACTTAAAAATTTACCCCAGCGAGCAGTTGTTGTTAAAAACATTTTGATGTTTTCATCAATGACCAATACCTCAGGAATATGGTTTTCTTCCAAAGGAGTGATTTCGTTTTCTTCCATAATATATTTTAAATTAGACATAAACTTAAAGTGAATATTATTAGAGCCTGTTTAAAATTTATCTAATAATTTGTTTATGCTTCTTTTTGGCTGCAATTTCGTTAAATTTTTCGAGATAGATGCCCGGCTATCTCTACAAAATTTGCCTCGTTTCGCTCAAAAATAAGCTATAAACATTCTCACGATATAAATTTAAACAGGCTCTTAATATTTTTTAAAATTCCAACAACAATATTTTAAGGATAATTTTTGTTCTTAAACTGTTATCTTTGCGGCCAAATTGACCCGGATGGCGGCAATGAACAGGTATAAAATCAAAATCAAATATGGCTTTACAGTGTGGAATAGTCGGATTACCTAATGTTGGGAAATCCACCCTATTCAATTGTTTATCAAATGCAAAGGCCCAAGCGGCTAATTTTCCGTTTTGTACCATAGAACCTAACATAGGGGTGATCACTGTCCCTGATGAGCGATTAAACAGATTATCGGAATTGGTTAAACCTCATAAGGTAATTCCTAATACGATAGCGATCGTAGATATTGCAGGTTTAGTGAAAGGAGCCTCCAAAGGTGAAGGGCTTGGCAATCAATTTTTGGGAAACATCAGAGCAACAAATGCCATCATCCACGTTTTAAGGTGCTTTGACGACGGAAATGTGATCCACGTGGACGGCTCCGTAGATCCCATCAGAGATAAAGAGATCATTGACACTGAATTACAGCTGAAAGATTTGGATACCATCAGCAAAAGAATCCAAAAGGTGGAGAAGATGGCAAAAACTGGTGGGGACAAAGACGCAAAAAAAACTTTTGAAGTTTTATCTGTCATTAAAAACCACCTGGAGACTGGAAAATCTGCTCGTACTGCCCCAATTTCTGAAGATGATTTTGAATTCATCGAAGATTTGAGTTTACTGACCGTTAAACCAGTGTTGTACGTTTGCAATGTGGATGAAGCTGCTGTGAACATCGGGAATAAATATGTGGATCTAGTTAAAGAAGCTGTTAAAGATGAGGATGCGGAGGTGCTCGTCATCTCTGCCAAAATAGAATCAGAGATAGCTGAGTTAGATGATTTTGACGAAAGAGCCCTGTTTTTAGAAGATTTAGGACTCAAAGAATCTGGTGTTGCTCAACTCATCCGGGCTGCTTACAGGCTGCTGGATTTATATACCTATTTCACTGCTGGCGTTCAGGAAGTGAGGGCATGGACCATCACTAAGGGCTTTACTGCACCGCAAGCTGCTGGGGTCATCCATTCTGACTTTGAAAAAGGATTCATCAGGGCTGAAGTAATCAAATACAGTGACTTTGTAGCCCTGGGTTCAGAAAACGCCTGTAAAGATGCAGGAAAATTGGGGGTTGAAGGAAAAACTTATATAGTGGAAGATGGGGACATCATGCACTTCAGGTTTAATGTTTAAATATTATATTTGAAAAATTGCATCCGTAGTTTAATGGATAGAATGTAAGATTCCGGTTCTTACGGTACAGGTTCGATTCCTGTCGGGTGCACAAGCAAAAAAATCTCCTGAGTTCAGGAGATTTGCTCATTCCCAGCGGCTTTGTCCATGCTGTTAAAATCCTAACCTTTAATAGCGATTAAAGCCTTAAATGGTTCATTAACAAAAAATTAATCAAAATAAGCCAGGTTAATGAAAGCATTAAATAACTGATTGTAATGATGACCATCCAGGTCACCAGTGCTGTAAAGTTTAGGTTCATATCGTGTGTTTTTAAAAGTAGTATTTTTTATATTATTTTTAAAATTCATCTGTCCATAAATTAAAACTGTTTTATAAGAAATATAATTTCTCTACAAATAAGTAAATAGCTTGATTTAATTTATTATTGTTTATTATATTATTTTTATTAATTAGCCTTAATTTTTAATAATTTTATTTTCAATATTTCATAATAAATTCCGATTATTTTTATTTTAATCATCCCGTTTTCAGTAAATAACGCTGTTTATAGATTTAATTTCATCCCTTCGATCATATAAATTTTGATGATTTTCCAAAGCTCACAGTGGAATGAAACGAAGTTTGCGAGTTCTTGAACACTATATTTAAATAAACACTCGTGAAAAATAAAATCATGATGGTTTCATCGCAACTGAAAACAAATTTTATACGGATGAAAACATTAGAAATAGCTCAAGATGAAGTTGGTTTTAAGATCGAACCGATGTGGCAAAATCAAAAATCTCTGGAATGAGAACCGATGCGATTTGGTAATTAAAATCCTTTTTTTTATTCCATGAGCAACCTGTCCCTCTTCTTTGTTTGATAATCAAACAGGTTCTCACTAATTCTTAGAATTTATATTTGTCTAACTTTCTGCTAACATAAGAACGTCTTCTCTCTTGAGCTTGCTTTAAGGTGGTATCCTTGGAGAAATAGCTGTCGAATATTTTAGGAACAGCAATTCGCTGGGAGCTATATATACCAGAATGTCCGCTAAAAAAATAGGCGGTGAAACAAGCGATGGCAAAGAACATCACATATTCTCCCCCAAACAGCTCCACTCCCATAAAAGTGCAGGCCAAAGGGGTGTTGGTGGCTCCTGCAAAAACACCAATAAAACCCAGCGCAGCAAAAAGACTGATAGGTGCATTCATCAGATTGGCAAGCGTGTTGCCTAAAGTTGCACCGATATAAAACAAAGGGGTCACCTCCCCTCCTTTAAATCCAGTTCCCAACGTAATGGTGGTAAAGACGGTCTTCCATAGCCAACTAAAAGCATCAGCACCTCCCGCCTTAAATGCAGATACAATGGTGACCGCACCCGGATACGCTGCATCTATTCCTAAACTTAAATAATCAGGTTTACCAATCAGCCAGGTCAACAAGATGATGACCACCCCACCCATGACAGGAATCAGCCATAAATTTTTGAAAATCCTGAACGAGGTGTTTTTAATCAGATGAACCAGCTCTGCAAAAAGATAACTTGATAAGCCAAACCCTATGGATGCAATGATGATTTTAATGATCAATAATACATCCCAATGGGAATAAGCGGAAAAAATAAAATCTTTGGTTTGAATAAAATCGAGGTGATACAAAGTGTGGTGCACTCCACATGCCCCAACCGTGAAATCTCCTACTAAACTAGCCAACAAACAAGGAATGATAGCTTCATATTGTATCCTGCCTAAAGCGATCACTTCCACTGCGAAGATCGCTCCGGTCAAAGGCGTTCCAAAAACCGCCCCAAACCCAGCGGCAACTCCGGCGGTTAGTAATATTTTGACATCCCTTTTATTCAACCTGAACCATTTGGCGAATAACTGAGCAATACTTCCTCCTATCTGCACTGCGGTTCCCTCACGTCCGGCAGAACCACCGAACAAATGGGTCATCACGGTGGTGAGCAATACTAACGGTCCCATCCTTGCAGGAACACCTCCTCCGGGTTGATGGATCTCCTCCATAATAAGGTTATTTCCCTTTTCCGATGATTTGCCCCACAATTTATACATAAAATGGATGATGATACCTGCAACAGGCAATAAATAAAGTAACCAGGGGTGGGAAAAGCGGAAAAAAATAGCACCGTTTAAAAGCCATAGAAATAAAGCGACCATGCTTCCAATCACAACGGCGATAGGAAAAGTTAAGAATGACCATTTTAAAAGATGTCTGAAAATGGAAAGATGTTCGGAATGGACGATTTTGCTAAACATACCTACAAATAAAATTATATTTTATCGGTAGGCGTCATCATACCGAAATTTTTTTCGGTCGGTTCAAATAGGTGGAACACCATCACCCTTTAAATATAAATGAGCTGGACGCCTAAGGCGAAAAGCTTGATTGCAAATATATCTATTTTTTTGTTTTTACAAGATAGGTTTGCTTAAAGGATGGAAGTGCCCAACGGTCTGCGATCAAAACCCCCAGCCCTACGAACGAAAAGTCCATTGCTCACTTTCGAACACCTTCCCCACAAACATTTCGCTGATGTGAAGAAACCATCATGAGCATGCCGATCACAAACACGAATGAACTTAGCGTAAGCGATATCTTGAGTGCCGATAAAAAAATAAAAACAAGCGAAAAATATGCTCGTGATTGCTTCATAGCCGTTAAAGAACGATTATATTCGGATGAAAAATACAGAAATTGAACGAATTTATACATGACGGTGCAACATATTAAAAATGACGGTGTCATTTAACCCAGAAGCTTAAAAATTTGGAGGCTATTTACATTGATAAGCATTTCGACTTAGTGGTTGAATGCAAAAAGGGAGCTAGAACGGCGCATCAGGAATTATACAGGCTATACTCCAAAGCTATGTACAATGTGGCTATGCGCATTCTTAATAGAAGTGACGAAGCTGAAGATGTGTTACAGGAGGCCTTTATGGATGCTTTCACAAAGATCAAAGACTTTAGGCAGGAAACCACCTTTGGCTTATGGCTGAAACAGATTGTGATTCATCGTTCCATCAATGTTTTACGTAAGAGAAAATTATTTTTTGAGGAATTAGATGATGTGGATGTGGAGAGTTTGAGTGATTATAACCGGGAAGAGGAGGAAGAACAGGCGTTTAAAGTGGAGGAGGTACGAAAAGCCATACAGCTTTTGCCTGAAGGATACAGATTGGTTTTAAGTCTTTATTTGATTGAAGGTTATGACCATGAAGAGATTGGCCAGATATTAAAAATCAGCGATGGAACTTCCAGAACTCAATTTTTAAGGGCCAAAAGAAAATTAGTTGATATTTTAAAATTGAAAGGAATAGAAAGATGAGTGAGCAATTAGAGAATTTCATCAGAAACAACAAGAAGAATTTCGATGCTTTTGATCCCCCTACCGAATTGTGGAACAAGCTTGACGGACGTTTAGATGAGTATTGCCGAAAAGAGAGCAAACATTCTAAAATGAAAGTGATTTACACCTTCGGCAAGGTGGCTGCTGTATTTCTTATGGTTTTAAGTTTTGGATTCATATGGGGGCATTATAAAAAGCAGGAAGCCACCAGTTTAGAGCATATCAGTCCGGAGAATGCCACCAAAGAAATAAAATTCACTTCTCTTATAGAAAGCAAAAGAGCCGAATTAAAGGAGTTGAAAAATGTAGATCCTCAACTTTATAAGACATTCACAAAAGAACAAAACAAATTAGAGTCGGAATATCATTCATTAAAAAAGAAACTTTTAACTACCCCTAATCAAGATAGAGTGGTGAAGGCAATGATCCGGAACCTGCAATCACAAATCTCTCTTCTTAATCAGCAATTAACCATTACTAACGAAGTCAAACAAATTAAATCCAAACAAAATGAAACAAGTATATAAAGCCGCCTCTTTGTTTGCGCTTGCCATCTCCATGAGTATACCTATCGCTGCAGCGCAGGAATCGCCTGCACCGGAAACTTTGCCTGCACCACCGGCACCTCCAGTTTTTGATGAAGGAAAATGGCAGGAATGGGGAGCGCGTTTTGAAAAGAGTTTCGATGAAAAGAAATGGAAAGATTGGGGGGAGCGATTTGGGAAATCATTTGAAAGCTTTGGCGAAGAATTCAAGAAAAAGGATATTGCTGCTGCAGATTTCAATAAGAAAATGAAAAAGCTTCAGGAGAAGCTAAAAGATTTAAAAATCCCTGAAATACCAGCTTTGCCCCCATTGCCAGAAATCCCTCCATTGCCAGAGATGGACATCAATCACTTCAATTGGCAATTGGGCCCACCTTCTCAGGATGCGGTGGAGAAAGTGAAAAGACTCACTAAAACCTATTCAGTTGATGCGAATGATCAATTAGCCATTAATAACAGCTACGGAAAAATCGAAGTGAACACTTGGGATAGAAATGAAATCAAAGTGGACGTGGAGGTAAAAGCCTATGCTGGCGATGATGAAAACGCTCAGAAACTGTTGGACGGTGTGACGATTGCCAATTCAAAAACCAATAACCTGATTTCCTTCAGGACACGTATAGAGAATAACAACAGGAGCAATAGTTGGTTATCCATAAGCTTTTGGAACAATGGGAATGGAGATAAACAAAAGGTGGAGGTTTATTACACGGTTTATATGCCTGCCCGAAACACCTTGAACTTGAAGACCAATTACACCAACATCGTTTTGCCCGATTTAAACGGACCAGTGAATCTTGAAATGAATTATGGAGACTTAACATCCGGAAAATTAGGCGGGAACATCAATAACATCACTTCTAATTACGGAAAGATCCAAATTGATGAAATAACCAATGCAAAATTAAATTGTAGTTATGGAAGCTTCAGAAGCTCAAAGACAAAAGGTATCATGGCTAACCTTAATTATTGCAGAACAGATTTGGGAGAGATCAGTGGAAATGTCACGGTAAAAATGAATTATTCAGGTGGTTTTAAGATCAGCTCTTTTGACAGAGATTTTAAATCTCTGAACATCAATGCCAATTACTCCAGTGTGAATCTGGATTTCAATGGATCAGAAGCTTTTAATTTTGATATCTATACCTCCTACGCCAATTTCAAATATGACCCTAATCAAGTGACCATTACCAGCAAAACACCAGATGATGAGGATAAAAGCTGGTCATCCAACAAAACCTATAAAGGGTATTATGGAAAGTCTCCCTCAGGAAATATAGTCATTCGTTCCAATTACGGGGGAGTGAAGTTTAATTGAATCAACCTAAACCAAATCATTTAAAGGTGAACTAATGTTCGCCTTTTTATTTTCCATTCGCAGGCTTTTCCTATTTTTATAGAAATTTATAGCAATGGATTGGTTGACAAACCCCGAGATCTGGATCTCCCTTATCACTTTAACCGTCTTGGAGATTGTTCTCGGGATAGACAATATTGTGTTCATCTCCATCCTCTCCGGTAAATTACCGGAGGATCAGCAAGCAAGAGGGAGAACCATAGGTTTAGGATTAGCCATGGTGACACGGGTGTTATTGTTACTCTCTTTAAACTGGGTGATGACTTTAACAGCCACCTTATTTAATATGGGAGAATGGATAGGCATGCAAAATGAAGAATTGCTGGATAAATTGGCGATCTCCGGCCGTGACCTTATCTTAATCATTGGTGGGTTATTTTTAATCTATAAAAGCACCTATGAAATTCATGAAAAACTGGAAGGTGAGGAAGAAGACACCAGTGTTAAAAAGGTCTATTCTTTTTCAGGGGTCATCATTCAGATATTGATATTAGACATTGTTTTCTCACTCGATTCTGTCATCACCGCAGTAGGAATGGCCAATGAAATATGGGTAATGATTGCTGCCGTGATCATCGCGGTGATTGTGATGATGTTCTCTTCAGCCGCTATATCCAACTTCGTCAACCTTCATCCAACCGTTAAAATGCTGGCGCTCTCCTTTTTGTTATTGATTGGTGTCTCCCTACTGGCAGAAGGTTTTGAACAGCACATCCCAAAAGGTTATATTTATTTCGCAATGGCTTTCTCAGTTTTGGTGGAGGTACTGAATTTGAGAATGAAAAAGAAAAAAAGTGATCCTATATCGTTGAGAAATACTCCGCAAAACGATTAGCATTTAAATAATATTTCTGCTCCAAGAATTTAAACCATCTGACTATATACCAGAATTAATACTGGTCATTTTGAAAACATAGTTGGGAATATCATGTTTTCATTCATCGAAACAATTTAAAAAGAATGATGATGAACTGCAGAAATCTAGGAAAAACCGGATTCAATATATCAGAGATTAGTTTAGGAACCTGGCAGGTTGGTGGGAAATGGGGCGAGGAGTTCAGCCATTCCAATGCAGATGAAATCCTGAATGCAGCCATTGACAATGGAATTAATTTTATCGACACTGCCGACGTTTATGGAGATGGCGAGAGTGAAAAAGCTGTCGGAAGATTGGTCAAAAGCCGTTCAGAAAGAATTTATGTCGCCACTAAATGTGGACGAAGGTTAAATCCGCATGTCAGCGATAGTTACACTCCCAAAGTTTTAAGAGGATTTGTGGAGGACAGCTTAAAGAATATGGGATTGGAGACCCTTGATCTGGTTCAGTTACACTGCCCCCCAACAGAAGTTTATTACCGGCCGGAGCTATTTGAACTCTTCGACCGCTTAAAGGAGGAAGGCAAAATTCAACATTTAGGAGTGAGCATTGAAAAAGTGGAGGAAGGTTTGAAAGCGATGGAATACGACAATGTTTGTACCATACAGCTCATTTACAATCTATTCAGACAGCGTCCAAATGAACTTTTATTTCAGGAAGCTAAAAAGAAGAATATTGGTTTAATAGCCCGTGTACCTTTAGCCAGTGGTTTGTTGACGGGTAAATTCACTAAAGAAACCACTTTTGACCAGGAAGACCACCGTAATTTCAATAGAAACGGGGAAGCTTTCGACAAAGGGGAAACTTTTTCAGGGATAGATTTTGAAAAAGGGATAGATGCCGTTGATCAGCTTAAAAAACTTTTCCCCTATTCTGAACCTCCCCTAATCGCGTTGAAATGGATTCTTCAATTCCCTGAAATCAGCTGCGTGATCCCAGGAGCCTCTAAAGTGACTCAACTGAAAGATAATATCCGGGTGGAGGAGATGGAGCATTTAAAGGAAGAGGAGATGAATGCCATCAAAACCATTTATGAACAGTACATCAAAGCAGATGTTCATCAAAAATGGTAGATTTTTTTGGGTGGTTCTAAATTAAAAAACTCAGAAATCAAGTCCAAAATGTCGCAGGGTGGTTCTCCCAGCGACATTTTTATTTTCTTATCACGGGTTCTGAGCAATTTTTACACAAATAAACGTTTTCAATAGAATGTAAAAAAACGTTAAAATCCAGGCTTTCCTCTCAGCTCTGTGAATTATTAAATATATTTATCGCTCTTAGCCCTTTACATGCTGTAGTCAATGAATCGTTTTAAATTTTTATTTTTCATTATATTTCTAGGTTTAGGCATTCCATTCTCTTTCGCCCAAACTGACACCATCCCGTTAAAAACTTTGATTGAAAGAAAAAACAAATTGGCCCAGGATTATCCTGTTGAGAAAGTTTACCTCCATTTTGACAAGCCTTACTATGCCGTGGGTGATACCATTTGGTTTAAAGCTTATGTGACTGCAGGCCTACACTATCCTTCTCCGCTCAGCAAAATAGTATATGTGGAGATGATGAACAGCCGGGATTCTCTAGTGGCCAGCCTTAAACTTCCGGTGGAGAATAGTGTGGCCACTGGAGCCATCATTCTCAATTATCCTGATTATAAGGAAGACACCTATCATATTCGTGCTTACACCAAATGGATGCTGAATAGCAACGAAAGCTATTTCTTTAAAAAAAATATTTATGTGGGGAACATTATAGGAAAGAATTTAAGCACCAACATCCATTTCAAAGGAGAAGTGACGGATAAAGCTTTAAAAGTGAACAGTCAGATCAACTTTAAAGACGATAAAGGTGTTCCCTTCTCCGGCAAAAAAGTGAGTTGGGAGGTGATCGCTGATGATGAAAGAATAGCCAGAGGAAAAGAGACCACCGATGCCAAAGGGAATGTCAATATCGCGTTCAGCAGTTCCCCAAAGGTAGCTTTAAGTAGAGGCAAGCTATTTACCGAACTTGAAAATGATGATCACCGGATATTTAAATCCACTTTCCCGCTAAAAACAGCCCTATTGGAGAATGATATTCAATTCTTTCCGGAAGGAGGAGAACTGATCGCCGGGATCATCAATAAGGTGGCATTCAAAGCCATCAGCTCTGATGGACTTGGTGTGGCGGTTAAAGGAATTGTGACCGATGAAACGGGAAAAGAAATAGCCAATGTCAATTCTCAGCATTTAGGGATGGGAGAATTCTCCTTCATTCCGGAACAAAATAAAAAGTACCAGGCAAAAGTGACATTTTCGGATAACACCCAAAAGACTTTCATTCTGCCGGAAGCGAAATCGGAAGGACTAAATATTGCGATGACGAAATCAGGAGAGGATCTGATCCTCAAAATTTCCGTGAACACCGCATATTTGAACAAAAACTTGAACCAGGGATTCTACATCGTCGCTCAAAATGGAGGAACAATCTATTACGCTGCGCAAAGCACCTTAACCAGTCCGGTTTTTACAGCCAAAATTCCGCAGTCAAAATTTCCTACTGGCATCATCCAGTTTACCCTGCTTAAGGCTAATGGAACACCCATCAGTGAAAGACTCATCTTCGTTCAAAGAAAAGACGATTTGAAAATTAATGTGAAAACCGATCAGCCCTCCTATTCGGACCGTCAAAAAACTAAAATGAGCATCAGCACTTCTGAAGGAATGGGGCCATCAAGAGGGACTTTCTCTGTGGCGGTGGTTGATGAAAGTAAAGTCCCGGTGAATGAAGACACGGAAACCACCATCAAGAGCGAGCTGTTGTTAACTTCAGACTTGGAAGGCTACATCGAACAGCCCAATTATTACTTCAACAAACCGGATGATAAAAAAGAGGCAGATTTGGATGTGTTGATGCTTACCCAAGGTTATAGAAGGTTCCTTTTTAAGGATGTGGTGGCAAACACCCCGCCTAAGATCAGTTTTTTACCAGAACAAGGCATTGATATATCGGGTACCATCAGGAAAAGCAACGGAATGCCCTTAGAGGATGGAAGAATACTTTTCCAAATACCGGACAAGCATTTCTCCACCACGGGAACAACTGATAAAGAGGGCAAATTCAGGTTCAATAAATTGGTGTTCAGAGATTCTTCAGATGTGGTGATCAACGCCAGGAACAACATCAATTCAAATGATTTAAGGATCACCGTTGATGGAGAGCCGTACCCTTCGGTATATGCCAATGAAAATGCACCGGACGAAATGCTAAACTTTGATGATGAACTGCATACTTATTTAGAGAACAGCAAATTGGAACATAACAATGCTTTTATGTTAAATGAAGTGGTGGTAAAATCACAGGCAGTTAAAAAACCCAGTCATGCTGACTACACCTCTCTCACAGGTTTGAATATGGATGCGGATCACACCACCTCAGGAGATCAGCTGAATGGTTGCACCGTGATCCTCAATTGCCTGAGCGGAGCAGGCCTTACCTACGAAGATCAAAACCTATACATCACCCGAACCTATAACCAGGGCATCAAAGTACCGGTGGAAATCTATGTGAATGACATGCCGGTGGATATCAATTACCTGGCGAGCTTAAATGCAAGCGGCATTGAATCTGTGGAAGTTTTTAACAATGATGGATTAAGTGGCATCAACAGGCGGACGAACACCAGCGGTGTGGTGGTCATCAACCTTAAGGAGATCAAAAAAGTTCCGATGAGTAAAGACCAGTTTAAATCACTTTTCCCGCCCAACAACGTGCTTACCTATAAACCAAAAGGTTATGCAGTGGAACGAAAGTTCTATTCTCCGAAATACACCGGTCCACGCACCAGTCTGCAAAGTAAAGACCTGCGTTCCACCATTTACTGGAATCCTTTGGTAAACACCACTGACGAGGGTACCGCCAGTTTCGAATACTTTAACGGAGATGAGAAAGGAACCTATCGGGTGGTAATTGAAGGTATGGATGATAACGGAGATATCGGGAGAACAGTTTATCGTTACCAAATCAAATGATGGTAATGGAATGCGTTGGCTTCATTCAACGAGAATACCTGCCTTTCATCCCATATAAAAATGGGTTGTCTAAACAAGAATAGAAGCCTTCAGGTTAAATTCCTGAAATTTAAATTGATGTCTTCCCACACCACTCATTTCCTCCTCATCTGCTTCCAGCCCATTCAACAAACCTGTAATGTTGATAAAAAACATCCCTCAATCAAAAGCTGATTTCACTATCTTCATCCCATGAATGAAAATCTTGACCCGAACTTAGATCACCTGAGCAGTACCGATAAAGAGGTGGAGAAAGTACTTAGGCCACAGGAGTTTGAGGATTTTACCGGGCAGGAAAAGATTTTGGAGAACCTTCGCATTTTTGTGCAAGCAGCCAAATTACGAGGTGAAGCTTTAGATCATGTGCTCTTGCACGGCCCTCCTGGGCTTGGTAAAACCACGCTTTCACATATCATCGCCAATGAAATGGGTGTGGGCATCAAAATCACAAGCGGACCTGTTTTGGATAAACCGGGAGACCTGGCCGGTTTACTCACCAACCTGGACATGGGTGACATCCTGTTCATCGATGAGATTCACCGTTTAAGTCCATTGGTAGAGGAATACCTCTATTCAGCCATGGAGGATTTTAAAATAGATATCATGCTGGAGACAGGTCCCAATGCCCGCTCCGTTCAGATCTCTTTAAACCCTTTCACTCTGGTAGGTGCCACCACACGTTCCGGTTTATTGACATCTCCATTGAGAGCAAGATTCGGCATCAATTCCCGTTTGCAATATTATGATGCGAAATTACTGACCACCATTGTGATGCGTTCGGCGCATATTTTAAAAACACCCATCACTGATGAAGGTGCTTACGAAATAGCCAGAAGAAGCCGGGGCACACCACGTATCGCCAATGCCCTCTTAAGAAGAACCCGGGACTTCGCCCAAATCAAAGGAAATGGAAATATTGAAACCGAAATAGCCCGTTATGCGTTAAACGCTTTGAATGTAGATGAACACGGCCTGGATGAGATGGATAATAAAATCTTATCCACCATCATAGATAAATTCAAAGGAGGCCCGGTGGGTTTAAAGACCATTGCCACCGCAGTGGGTGAAGAAGAAGGAACCATTGAGGAGGTGTATGAGCCCTTTCTCATTCAGGAAGGTTACATCATGCGCACCTCAAGAGGACGGGAGGCCACAGAAGCTGCTTACCTTCACTTGGGAAGATTGAAAACAGGAGGATCAGGAACACTTTTTTAACAAGATCAAAAATATATTCTATACATGCATCAACTACACAATTTCGACGTAGACATCGTCATCCCCTCGTCCAAACAAAAAGTTAAGATCAACGAAGATCTTATAGCCGTTAATGACACCTCCATCGCCTGTAAAGAGGTGAAAGCCATCAGGTATGGTGTCTCCTTAATAGGTGGAAAGAAAAACCCTGAGGGGAAGGAATATACTATTGATATACTGAGCAATACTGATAAAAATATCAGCATTAAATTCAATTCCAACAAGGTTGGGGATTTACTGGAGGAGGATCATACCTATTATTACATCATGTCTGGCTTGTGGCAGTATGTGAAGAAATACCTGGTGAGCCATTACATAGAGATTCTGAATGAGAAGGAGAGCTTTGAGATCGGCCAGGCTAAAATGACACATGAAGGCTTTATCATGACCCACAAAACCTGGTTTTGGGGAAAGCAAAAAACCGAACTGGTGCCCTGGTCCGACATTAAATATTATCTTAAAAAAGGCATCCTGCACATTGATAGCAGGAGCGATAAACGCAAAAAAGTGACCCTTAGTTTGCATTATGATTGGAACGCAGTAGTGTTGAACACCCTTTTGCATTACCTGTGGCAGGAACACCGCAAAGAGAAGCTGGCCAAAGGACAAAGCATTTAACTTTCATCGTCGCAGAATACCAGTGTTCCAGCAGGGTCCCGCAAAGAGCGTGCATCGTGTCCAGCAGGGTCCCGCAAAGAGCGTGCATCGTGTCCGAGCAGGGTCTCGCGAAGCGGACCCTGCGTTGTTCCTCATTTTGATCAATCAAATACCGCCTTTCCTAGACCTCAATGGCGTCGATTAAAGTCCAACTCCTGAAAACAATTATTTCTCTTCGGGAGTTAAACCTTTACAACCATTCAGAGCGGACCACCAATCCGATTGGCATGATAAAAACCTGCCTGACAGCTATATTAAATTCCCTGTCCGAGCAGGGTCTCGCGAAGCGGACCCTGCGTTGTTCCTCATTTTGATCAATCAAATACCGCCTTTCCTAGACCTCAATGGCGTCGATTAAAGTCCAACTCCTGAAAACAATTATTTCTCTTCGGGAGTTAAACCTTTACAACCATTCAGGCGGACCACCAATCCGATTGGCATGATAAAAACCTGCCTGACAGCTATATTAAATACAGCTATATTAAATTACAAACAAAAAATCACCACCAATGAAAAACAGAAAATTAGGAACAAGCAACTTAGAGATAGCTCCATGGGTTTTTGGAGGAAACGTTTTCGGATGGACGATTGATCAATCCACCTCATTTAAATTATTGGATGCCTTTGTGGATAAGGGTTTTAACATGATAGACACCGCCGATGTGTACGCTAAGTGGGTACCGGGGAATAAAGGTGGCGAGTCTGAGGTGATCATTGGTAAATGGCTGAAAAAAACCAGAAAAAGAGCTTCAGTCATCATAGGCACTAAAGTGGGCATGGACATGGGAGGCGGAAATGTGGGTTTATCCAAAAAGCATATCCTCAAATCTGTGGATGAATCATTGAAAAGACTGCAAACAGATTACATTGATCTTTACATGGCACATACAGATGACCCAAACACGCCGTTGGAAGAAACTCTGGAGACTTTTGATGGCTTGATCAAATCCGGAAAAGTGAAAGCTATTGGTGCATCGAATTACAAAGCTGATCGCTTACAGGAAGCTTTGGAGGTAAGTGAAACCAATAGATTCGCCAAATATATTTCCTTAGAGCCTGAATATAATTTATATGACAGGGAAGGTTATGAAGCCGAATTAGAGCCCCTCTGCCGGAAGGAACACCTCGGTGTGATCAGCTACTATGCCCTCGCCAGTGGTTTTTTAACCGGCAAATACCGGGAAGAGGCCGATTTTGAGGGCAGCAAACGGGCCGGTGCCAAGAAGTATCTCGATGAAAAAGGGAAGAGAATTTTAGATGCCCTTGACCAGGTGTCAGAAAAGTATAACAGCCAACCCGCCACTATTGCCATCGCCTGGCTGATGAACAGGGAGAGCATCACCGCTCCTATCGCAAGTGCCACCAGCATCCAACAGTTGGAGGAGATCGCATCAGCTGCTGAAATTGAACTGAATCAGGAAGCTATGGATTCCTTAACACTCACTTATAAATTACAGGAAGATGGATCAGCAAATCATTAATCTTTACGACCAATACACCCATTCTCAGATGGACAGGAAATCCTTCATGGAGAAACTGGCGAAATTAACCGGGGGAATAGCCATGGCTATGACTCTTCTTCCCATGCTGGAGAATAATTATGCCAGTGGGCAAACGCTAAACGATCCGGATATGCTCACGGAGGATATTACCTATTCCGGGAGAAATGGAGAGATGAAAGCATTCCTGGCAAAACCGAAAAGCAACCAAAAGTTGGGAAGTGTGCTGGTGATCCATGAAAACCGTGGATTGAATCCGCATATTAAGGAAGTGACGAAAAGAGTGGCTGATGTGGGATATGTAGCCATGGCTCCGGATGCACTCTCCCCATTTGGTGGCACCCCTGCTGATGAAGATGAAGCCCGCAATCATATCAGTGAATTGGATTCTGCCAAAAACCTGAAGAACTATCTGGACGGTTTGGAATACCTGAGAAGAAGGGACGATACCAATCGGAAAACCGCCTGCATCGGATTCTGCTGGGGAGGTGGTCTAGCGAATGAACTGGCGGTTAACGACGGCAAACTTTATGCAGCCATCGCCTATTACGGCAAACAACCCAAAACGGATGATGTGCCCAGGATAAAGGCTAAAATCATGTTACATTACGGTGGCTTGGATGAAAGGATCAACGCCGGCATCCCGGCTTACCGGTCAGCTTTGGAAGATAACCATATTGATCACCAGATTTACGTGTACAAAGGTGCAAACCACGCTTTCAATAACGACACCTCACCCACCCGTTATAACGAAGAAGCCGCAAAATTAGCATGGAGCAGAACTTTAGATTTACTGGACAAAACCATCAGATAAGGTGGCGGCAGATTTGATCCTATCAAATCTCTCCCACTTTGAAAAAGTTTTTGGCACTACCGGATTTTTTCAATAATTTATAATGAGACACCAAAGCTTCACCTAAAGAGTGTGACTGGTAGGCTATATCATACTCTTTTGCATATTTTTTGATCAGAGGAGTGATAAATGGATAATAAGTGTGAGCGATATGCGGAAACAAATGATGAGCTACGTGATGGTTAAAACCACCGAACAGAAAATTCGCCATGCTGCTATCCGGACAAAAATCCTTGGTCTCCTTTATCTGATAAAGTGCCCATGAACTTTCAATCACGCCATTTTCAGGTGGCAAAGGAAACACGGCATCCTCATCCACATGAGTGGATAAAAGTGCCGTCACGCCGAATCCACTGGATAAGATGTGCATGGTAAGGAAGGCACCCAGCATGGTGTACCATGGTTGGTCCAGAACCAGCATTGGAATGAACAGCATCATGGTTAAATTGAACAGCTTCGCTGCAAAAAGCTTGTAATATTCAATTGTTGGGATTTCTGTCACTCTTTTCAGATAATTATCTTTGATTCCGAAGAAATCTTTGAAATCCCTAATGAAGATCCAGTTGAGTGAATAACATAGGTACAAGAACCACATATAGATATGCTGGTATTTATGGAAATCAAATTTCGGGCTTTCCGGAAAGATCCTCACCATATCACTTTGTTTGATGTCGATATCCCAATGCTGCATATTCGGATAAGGGTGATGCAATAACAAATGCCTTTTTTTCCAGATATAGCTATTTCCTCCAAAAAGCTCCAAAACATGCGCATACCATTCATTATGTTTTTTTGACCTGAATACCGCACCATGTGCAGCATCATGAAATCCGTTCAGAAAAACCATGATCATCAACAAACCGGTGAGTACATAAAACAAAAATAAGCTGAAGGTCTGATTGCCAAAAATAAGGATGCAGCTGTAGGAGATAAAATAGAGGATCAATAGAACAATTGCTTTGAAAATGATTTTGCGCTGGATATTTCCTTGTTGCAATATGGAGCTTCTGACTTCCCTGTTCAATTGTATAAAGAAATCATCATCAGCTCCCTTGGTAAATACAGGCTTTCCTGACAAATTGCTTTTAATCATACAAATATGTTTTTTCAGTACCGAAAGCCAACAAAAAGTGTACAATTATCTGTTTGAATGTTTGTTTTTAGGTAAATTTCAGGGTTTATCACAATAATGATGACATAAACCACAGATGTTGATATTCCTTATCTTTGCGATGTGAACCAACGGAAAACAAATTATACGGAAATGATCAAAGCTGAAGCGGCGCATCTCGGCTTTTGTTTTTGTGGCATAGCCAAAGCAACTTTTTTAGAACACGAAGCTCCGAAGTTAGAGCAATGGCTAGCCAATGATCATCATGGAGAGATGGCTTACATGAATAATCATTTTGACAAACGATTGGATCCACGTTTGTTGGTGGAAGATGCCAAATCAGTGATATCAGTGGGTTTGAATTATTATACCGAGGCATATCAAAAAGATGAAACGGCTCCCAAAATCTCGAAATATGCTTATGGAACAGATTATCATTTTGTCTTGAAAGACAAGCTTAAGGCGCTAACTCGTTTCATTCAGGAAAACGTTGGAGAAGTGAACGGTAGAGCTTTCGTGGATTCGGCCCCGGTGCTGGATAAAGTTTGGGCACAAAGGGCAGGATTAGGATGGTTGGGGAAACACACCAATCTCATTGCTAAACAAACAGGTTCTTTCTTTTTTTTGGGAGAACTAATAGTGGATTTGGAGCTTAAGGCTGATGAACCTTTTCTTACCGACCATTGTGGAGATTGCACCCGCTGTATGGATGCATGCCCTACTGAAGCCATTGTTGGCCCTTATGTAGTGGATGGAAGCAAATGCATTTCCTACCTTACCATAGAGCTCAAAGAACAAATCCCGTCGGTTTTCGCTGCTAAGATGGACGACTGGATGTTCGGTTGTGATGTTTGCCAGGATGTTTGCCCCTGGAACCGCTTTGCTGTTCCTCATCAGGAGAAGGCTTTTGAACCATATCCTGAGTTGCTTTCCATGAAGCGATCAGACTGGGAGGAGATCACGCATGAGGTGTTTCATCAATTATTTAAAAATTCCGCAGTGAAAAGGACAAAATACGAAGGATTGAAGAGGAATATCAGATTTTTGAAATAAATGGTGTACATCTTTTTATGACCTCGAACAAAATCAGCATTTTTGACAAAAAATAGCTTATGGCAAAAAAAGGTCAGGCCGCATTAGGATTCATCTTCATTACCTTGTTAATTGATGTCACCGGCTTGGGAATCATCATTCCGGTTTTACCCAAACTCATTGCAGAACTCATTCATGGAGATTTGAGCGATGCCGCCAGTTATGGCGGATGGCTCACCTTCGCCTACGCCATCATGCAATTCATCTGTGCTCCGGTGCTGGGCAACCTTAGCGATAGGTTTGGCAGAAGGCCAGTGTTGCTTTTCTCCTTATTGGGATTCGGAATTGATTATCTTTTTCTCGCCTTTGCCCCAACGATTTGGTGGCTGTTTTTGGGAAGAGTGATAGCGGGTGTGACCGGGGCGAGTTTCACTACAGCTTCTGCTTACATCGCTGATATCAGTGCCCCGGAGAAAAGGGCCCAGAATTTCGGATTAATTGGTGCCGCCTTTGGCTTAGGCTTCATCATTGGTCCGGTAATGGGTGGTTTACTCGGGCAATTTGGTTCCAGGATTCCATTTTTTGCAGCAGCGGGTTTAAGTCTGTTAAACACGCTCTATGGTTTTTTCGTTTTACCGGAATCTTTACCTATAGAGAAAAGACGCCCGTTCGAAATTAAAAGGGCTAATCCATTAGGGTCTTTATTACAGCTTAAAAAATATCCTGCTGTGAGCGGCCTGATCATCACGTTGATTTTGATGTACACCGCCAATAATGGTTTACAAAGTACCTGGGCTTATTATGGCATGGAGAAATTCAGCTGGAATGAAGCATGGGTGGGCTATTCTCTAGGTTTCATCGGTTTGATGATTGGTTTGGTGCAGGTGGGCGTCATCCGCTGGGCGATTCCAAAATTCGGACAGGAGAAAAGTCTGTATATAGGTTTGTGCTTTTATAGCTTAGGTTTATTGCTTTTTGCATTCGCTCCAAACGGTACGTATATGTTCATCTTCATCGTACCTTATGCTTTGGGCGGCATAGCCGGTCCGGCATTGCAGAGCATCATCAGTGGTTTCGCCCCCTCCAACGAACAGGGAGAATTGCAAGGTGCCCTAACAAGCTTGATGAGCGCAACCACCATATTCGCTCCACCATTAATGACGACCATTTTCGCCTATTTCACGGATGACCAGTCGCCGGTTAAATTTCCGGGTGCCCCGTTTTTATTGAGTTCGGTTTTAGTGTTCGTAAGTGTGTTTCTCGCCTCAAGGAGTTTGAAAGCACCTACCGTTACCGTTTGCGACAGCTTGGATCAGGTGGGATAGCCACACTATCGCTCGTGTTGGGCTTGCACCTGATTTGTGCAGCTAAATGAGGCCATTTTATCATGTCATCAGCATTGTTACGCAACGTTTTAAAAATGATCCGCATCATTTCCCCACCTCATGCACATCATTTTCAGGATGAAGGGCAGATAAATTTAAAGGTTGGCTTTAGCATTAGCTCCGAAACCTTCTATTTGCTGAGCTATGCCAAGGTTTGTTGCAAAATAATCTAAACTAATCAATCTAATGATTGTCTTTATGATGTTCAATGGCAAAAGTTAACTTATCCAATATATTCAGATCTTTAAAATACAGAAACTTTAAACTTTATTTTGCAGGCCAATCCATTTCTTTGGTAGGTACATGGATGCAACGTGTGGCTGTGAGTTGGTTAGTGTATGACATCACTCATTCTGCTTTAATGCTCGGGATGGTAATGTTCGCTGCTCAATTCCCTTCATTATTGCTGGCTCCTTATGGTGGGGCGATTTCTGACCGCCATAGCCGATATAGAATTCTGCTGATCACTCAAGTCGCCTCTATGATCCAGGCAGGTTTATTGACTTTTATGGTAATTGGCGATTATTATAGTAATGTGGGCATCATCTTGCTGAGTGGCTTATTGGGTTGTATCAATGCATTTGATATCCCATCCAGGCAATCTTTAATGGTGGAACTGATTGAGGATAAAGAGAACCTTCCAAATGCCATCGCATTAAACTCCAGCATGGTGAACTTGGCAAGGCTGATTGGCCCCACCGTTGCCGGAGTTTTAATCGCATTGGTTGGCGAAGGCATGTGTTTTTTAATCAACACGATAAGCTTTGTGGCAGTGATTGCTTCCCTCCTGTTCATGAAAATCAAGCCGCGGGTCATCGTCAAAAAAGACAAGAATGTTTGGAAAGGATTAGCTGAAGGGTATAAATATCTAAAAACTAAACCAGATTTAAGTTTGATGATCATGCTAATGGCCTGCATCAGCTTTGCAGTGATGCCTTATCTAGCTTTACTGCCCATTTTCGCAAAAGATGTTTTCCATGGAAATGCCACCACCCTGAGCTGGCTGGAAGCGAGCACCGGCTTAGGCGCATTCGGAGGGGCAATTTATCTGGCAGGGGCACAAAAAATAAAGAACCTGTCGAAAACGGTCATCTTCTCCATATTCACCTTCGCAGCTGGACTGACATTGTTCTCCTATGCGGCATGGTTACCTGTGGCTTTGGCAAGTCTGGTTGCTACAGGAATTGGACAGATGATTCAAATATCCGGATCAAACAGCTTCATCCAAACCCATGTGAATGATGAGATGCGGGGAAGAGTGATCAGCTATTATGCCATGGCTTTCCAAGGGATGATGCCTATCGGTAGTTTCGTGGCCGGATTCGCGGCTAATCACATTGGGGCTAAACTAACCGTGCTGATACAAGGTTTAATCGGATTATCAGTGGCAGCTGTTTTTTTCTTCCTCTTAAAGAAAGTCAGGTTGAAGATCGTACAAAGAGAAAGATTGGATATACGCTCGAACCCGGGATTTAATTTTGACGCAGAGCTGTAAACCACCTATATTTGCAGCAAATGCTTCAACAGCTCCATCAAAGATTTAAAACACTGCTGCTCCTAATCATTGATGCTATCTATCCATTGTTCAGAAAATTCATGCCACTGCAAACTTTCAGATACGCAGCTTGCGGAGGTGGAACCACTGCTTTAAACATCTTGTTATATTTCATCTCCTATAATTTCATATTGAATAAAAAAGTGGTCCACTTGGGTATCATCGCCATCAGTCCGCATATAGCAGCATTCATCATTGCCTTCTTCGCCACCTTTCCTATCGGTTATTATCTGAATATGTTTGTGGTCTTTGAAGGGTCCTATCTTAAAAAAAGAATCCAACTCTTCCGGTATTTTCTGGTGGTGGTGATCTGTATCCTTCTTAATTATCTATTTTTAAAAATATTCGTGGAGAAATTTGGATGGTATCCCACCCCATCCGTGATGGTCACCAATGCCATTGTGATTGTTTTCAGCTATTTCTCCCAAAGAAACTTCTCCTTTAAGAAAAACACTAAGTCATCCGAAATCATAGGTTGAATTTTTTTATATCATCCTTTTTTAAGAGGTTTCAATAAATATTCCAATCCATTCAGTTTAATTTCATAAATGGTGGCTAATTGCTGGCCAAGCTTACCGGGCGGCCATCCTTTATGGGCAAACCACTCCAAATAAGAGATGGGCAAATCACATAACAGCCTTTCTTTATACTTCCCGAAAGGCATCCGCACTTTTACCAGCTCTAATAAAATGTTTGGATCCATTTTAAAAATAGATTTCTCCTTTTAAATAGGTGATGGCGATTCCACCAATCTTTACCCTGTCTCCGCAATCCTCCAGTTTCAAATAGCCGCCTCTCGCAGAGATTTGCCTAGCGGTTAATTTTGTCTTCTCTAACCTTTTGGACCAGTAAGGGGTCAAAGTGGTGTGAGCAGATCCTGTCACCGGATCTTCCAGAACACCACTCTGTGGGGCAAAGAATCTGGAAACAAAATCGACATCATTTCCTGGAGCAGTAACAATCACACCTCTACAATCCAAATGCTCAATTTTTAAAATATCAGGTTCTATACGTTCAATCTCCTCCTGGCTATGATAAACCAACATGTAATCTGTCTTCCCTTTAAACACGTGAGAAGGACGAATATCAAACACTTCGTGAATCTCGGGATAAAATTCTATCTCCGATAATTCATCCGCGGGGAAATTCAAAATCAACAGCTCCTCGCCTTTCTCCACCTGCAGTGGCCCACTTCTTTGGGAGTTGAAATTAATGATGGGGCCATCCTCAAAACCAAATTCATAAAGAATATGTGCAGCAGCTAAAGTCGCGTGTCCGCAAAGGTCAACCTCCACAGTCGGGGTAAACCATCTGATATGGTATTGCTCCTTCTCTTTCACTAAAAAAGCGGTTTCTGCAAGGTTATTTTCATTGGCGATACTTTGCATGATGGAAGTGGGTATCCAGTGGTTTAATATACAAATCGCGGCAGGGTTACCACCAAAAACATGATCTGTGAAGGCATCGGCATGATAAATCGTTAATTTATTCATTCTTTAAAATTTATAAAAATTGAAGATAAGAAGAATCTCAGGGATAAGCTGCTTCTGAAAAAATTTTATCAGCTGGTCAAAAAAATTCAGCCTCTTCTAAAACAAAATCCGCTTAACCATACCCACCTGTTAAAATGTGTTAAAATGACAGGATTTCTGACATAATAACTATAGTTTAGCATGCAGATGTTCATTTAAAAAATTGACTTGTATTATTTAATAATCTATCTTTGCAGGATGTTTAAAAATAAGAGCTTAGCAATTCTGAGCTTTATCCTATTAATTTCAGTAGTTTTCACTGGTTGTAAAAGCAAATTTGAAAAGCTGAGGGCAAGCACTGATGTAGCTAAAAAATATCAGGAAGCCATTCGCCTTTACAATAAGAAAGATTACTCAAAGGCACTTATTTTATTTGATGATTTAGTTCAAAGATACCGGGGCAGGGCGGAGTCTGAGGATCTTTACTACTATTATGCCTACACCAACTATAAATTAAAGGATTACCTGTCTGCAAGATATCATTTCAAGACTTTCGCTGACACCTATCCAAGCAGTCCGAGGGCCGAAGAATGTAGATTTTTAGCTGCCTATTGTTATTATCTGGATTCTCCAACCTATTCTTTAGACCAGGCTAACACCTATAAAGCAATTGAAGCTTTACAGCTTTTCATCAACTTATATCCAAAAAGTGATCGTGTAGCTGAAGCCAGTAAACTGATAGCCGATTTAAGAGGCAAACTGGAGGAGAAATCTTATGCTAATGCCAAACTTTTCCTAGATATTGGAGATTACCAGGCCGCAGTGATCGCTTTTAGAAATTCTGAAAAAGATTTCCCCGACACCAGGTATGCGGAGGAGATGGAATTTCTAACCATTAAAGCTCAATACCTATATGCTAAAAATAGCTTGGAGACCAAACAAGAAGGCCGTTACAATGAAGCCATACAGGAATATGAAAGATTTGCCGAAAAATATCCAAACAGCACTTACCTAAAGGAGGCACAACAACTCAAAGAAAATTCAGAAAAAGGCATAGAGGACACCAAAAAGCTTCTTGCGTCTTATACCGACACTAAAAAAGATCAAAAAGATGAACAATAATAAAGATATCACAAAACCTACAGTGGCTAACACTACTGTAACCAGAGATTTAAGACAATTAGACATCGAAACAAAGAATGTTTACGAGTCTTTAGTGGTGATCAGCAAAAGGGCTAATCAAATAGCCGCAAATATGAAAGAAGAGCTTCATGGCAAACTGGCTGAATTTGCCAGTTCTAATGATAACCTGGAAGAAGTGTTTGAAAACAGAGAGCAAATCGAAATCTCCAAGCATTATGAAAGAATGCCTAAGCCTTCTTTGATTGCCATTGATGAATTCATCCACGGTAAGGTTTACTACAGAAATCCTGCTAAAGAACAAAAGTAATTGTTCTATATTTGAGCATCATTGATATGCTTAAAGATAAAAACATACTTCTTGGCGTTTGCGGCAGCATTGCAAGTTATAAATCGGCAGAGCTGGTTCGGTTGTTTATAAAAGCTGGTGCAAACGTGAAAGTGATCATGACCAAGGATGCCACTTCTTTCATCACGCCATTAACCCTGTCCACCCTTTCCAAACAACCTGTTCTTACCTCATATTTTAAAAATGAAACAGGCGGGTGGAATAATCATGTTGAACTTGGACTTTGGGCCGATCTGATGATCATCGCTCCGGCAACGGCAAACACCATCGCAAAAATAGCAAACGGGCTTTGTGACAACCTGCTCACTGCAGTTTATTTATCTGCTAAATGTCCCGTTTACATTGCCCCGGCTATGGACTTGGACATGTGGAAGCATCCTGCAACTCAACATAATATCAGTAAATTAATCACTTTTGGAAATCAAATCATCAAGCCAACTCATGGAGAGTTAGCCAGTGGATTAGTTGGTGAAGGACGTTTGGCAGAGCCTCAACAGATACTGGATCAGCTTTTAGGTAAGCTAAAAAAAAGCTTCCTTTGACTAATATTAAAGTACTGGTGACCGCAGGCCCTACTTATGAAGCGATTGATCCTGTAAGATTCATTGGAAATCATTCATCCGGAAAGATGGGTTATGCCATTGCAGAGGAGCTGGCGAGAAATGGAGCGGATGTCACCCTAATCAGTGGCCCAACTTCCATCCATTTAGGAGATGAATCCATAAAAAAAATCAGCATTACTTCTGCAGCTGAACTATTGGATGTCTGCCTAAGGGAATTTGAGCATGCTGCGGTTTGTGTAATGACTGCCGCAGTAGCCGACTACACACCTGCAGCACTCGCTTTACAGAAAATAAAGAAAGAGGATGAGCATTCTTCCATCGCCCTGAAAAAAACAACAGACATCCTATTTGAATTAGGATCAAGAAAAAAAAACAATCAGATTTTAGTGGGCTTTGCGCTGGAGACTCATAACGAAGAGGAATATGCTACACAAAAACTACAGCGAAAGAATTTGGATTTCATCGTCTTAAATTCTTTGAACGATGAAGGTGCCGGGTTTAAAAAAGAAACCAATAAAATCACCATCATCGATAAAGATTTCCACAAAACTTCGTTTGCTTTAAAAACCAAGGCAGCAGTAGCTAAAGACATTTGTGCTAAAATCATCGCTATTCTATGAAAAAAATCTTTTTTTTGTTATTTCTTTTCACATCCGGCCATAGCTTTAGCCAAGATCTGAATGCAAGGGTTCAAATCCTCTCTCCACAAATTCAGAACACCAACAAGCGTCCTCTGGAAGTATTGAAAACCACCATCACAGATTTTCTGAACAACCGGAAATGGAGCGACACTGAATTACAACCTCAGGAGAGAATAGATTGTAACTTCGTGATCACGCTAAAAGACTGGGACGGTTCCAGCAATTATAAAGCCGAAGCCCAGATCATCAGCAGCAGACCCGTCTTTGGCAGCACTTATAATGCGACCGTGTTAAGCATCAATGACAAAAACTTTGATTTCAGCTATGCTGAAGGTCAGCCCTTGGACTTCAATGCATCCAATTTCAGCAACAACCTCACTTCTTTGCTCGCTTTTTATGCTTACGTTATCATAGGCATGGATAATGACACCTTCGCAGAGTTTGGAGGTTCTAATGTTTATGCAAAGGCCCAAACGGTTTTAAACACTGCCCAAAGCACAGCATATGGCGGGTGGAAGGCTTTTGAAGGACTCAGAAACCGCTACTGGCTGATAGAGAACCTGAATAACAAAAGCTTCTTGCCTTTAAGATCACTTTTATATACCTACCATAGAGCAGGGCTGGATTTGATGAGCCAGGACGTTCAAAAAGCGAGAAAGAACATTGCGGATGCCTTGCCAGCTTTAACTAAGCTGGATAAGCAGAAGCAAGGTTCGGTACTCAATCAAGTTTTTTTCTCCGCTAAGGCTGATGAAATAGTGGATATCTTCAGCAAAGCTGATCCGATGGAGAGAATACGGATCTATAATGTGATGGTGGATGCTGACCCGGCCAACACCACTAAATATGAAGAACTGAAAAAAGCTAAATAACACCAATATGCTGAACAGATTGCTGATTAAAAATTATGCATTGATTGATGACCTCGACATCAGTTTTGATGGAGACCTTAACGTGGTGACCGGTGAAACGGGCGCAGGGAAATCAATTGTTTTAGGTGCATTAGGTTTAATCCTGGGTCAGCGGGCAGAAGGAAGATATTTCTTTAATCAGCAAAAAAAATGTATCGTTGAAGGTTTTTTCAACATCCAATCCTATCAGCTGAAAGATTTTTTCAGCGAGAATGATTTGGATTATGAAGCGGAGACGGTTTTAAGGAGAGAGATTGCACTGGATGGAAAATCACGGGCTTTCATCAATGATACGCCTGTCACTTTATCTCTTTTAAAAACGCTTGCTCAACAGCTGATAGATGTACATTCCCAACATGCCACCTTAGAGATCAACGATGCTGATTTTCAGCTACTGGTGGTGGATCTGATGGCGCAGCACCAGGATGAACTGGCAGATTACCGCAAGCAATACCAAGCCTATAAAAAAACGCAAAAAAAACTGAAGGAGCTACGGGAGGAGCTGGAACAAGCCGGAGTTGAACAGGATTATCTCCAATTTCAATTTGACGAGTTGGAAGCGGTCAATCTGGCCGGAGATGAGCAGGGACATTTGGAGAGCGAACTCAACAGCCTCACCCATGCCGAGGAGATCAAGAAAAATCTGTCATCAGCCATTTTCCTGATTGGAGATAGCGAAGATGCCGCTTTGACCAAACTGAGAGCTGCACTCATTCAGGTACAATCGCTGGAGAAGTATCAACCTGCCATTGCGGAGCATGCCGGGAGATTAAAAAGCGCACTCATTGAGCTTAAAGATGTGGCCGATGAGCTGGAGCGTTTGGAACAATCCACCCAGTTCAATGAGCAAAAAGCGGAAGAAATCAATGCCCGTTTAAGCCTGATTTACAACTTACAGAAAAAACATAGGGTAAGTTCTATCCCTGAACTGCTGGAGCTTAAGCATGATTTCTCAGAAAAGCTGAGTAAAATCCTTTCCGTGGACGATGAACTGGTAACGCTACGAAAGGAACTGGAAGAAATGGGCGTTCGGCTGCAAAATAAAGCCGCTGGAATAAGCACCAACCGGGTTAAGGTGATTCCTTCTATTGAGAAACACATCTTGGATATGTTATCACAGGTGGGGATGAACCATGCTCAATTTAAAGTTCGACACGCTATTTCTGAAAATACAGATTTTAACCAGAACGGAATTGACTCCATCAAATTTATGTTCAACGCCAATAAAGGTCATCAGCTGAATGAGCTGAGCAAAGTAGCTTCGGGCGGCGAGCTCTCCCGATTGATGTTAAGCATCAAATCTTTAATTGCTAAAAAAACGGCTCTACCCACCATCATCTTTGATGAGATTGATACCGGCGTTTCCGGAGAGGTGGCCAACCGGGTGGGGAATATCATGCAGGAGTTGGCAAAAGACATGCAGGTGATCACCATCACGCACCTTCCACAAATGGCCAGCAAAGGACAGGCACATTATTATGTTTACAAAGCCACAAAGAATAATTTCACCTATACCCAGATCAAAAGATTAGATCCGCAAGAGCGGGTTTTGGAGATAGCGAAAATGCTGAGCGGAGAACATCCGAAAGAATCTGCATTGCAGAATGCCAGGGAATTGTTACAGGAATAAATAATTGGTTTTATTTCCCGTTACTTATAAAATTTTTCAATCTTTACAATTTAAATGTGGTTGCCTCAGGTCAATTGCCAGTGATTTAACTGCTTGATTAACCAGCAACTCCTAACTAACAACTGATTAAAATGGCTTATAACTTATTAAAAGGAAAAAAAGGTATCATCACAGGTGCATTGGATGAGAATTCCATTGCCTGGAAAGTGGCAGAGAAAGCACATGAAGAAGGTGCAACATTCGTATTGACCAACGCCCCTATCGCCATGCGTATGGGAGAGATCAAGAATTTGGCTGATCAGACAGGTTCCGAAATTATTCCTGCAGACGCCACCAATGTGGAAGAACTGACCAACCTGTTCACAAAAGCGCAGGAAATTTTGGGAGGGAAAATAGATTTCGTTTTACACTCCATAGGAATGAGCGTGAACATCAGGAAAAAAATCCCTTACACGGAATCCAACTATGATTATTTCGCTAAAGGGATTGACGTGTCTGCCCTGTCACTGCATAAAATGCTGGCTGTGGCAAAAAAACTCGATGCCATCAATGAAGGCGGGAGCATAGTGGCCTTAACCTATATGGCCGCACAACGTACTTACCCTTTCTACACGGATATGGCTGATATCAAGGCCATGTTAGAATCCATCGCCAGAAGTTTTGGCTACCATTACGGAGTGGATAAAAAAGTTCGCATCAACACCGTCTCTCAATCCCCCACACGAACCACGGCTGGTTCGGGCATAAAAGGTTTTGATAATTTCTATGATTTCGCAGATAAAATTGCTCCTTTAGGCAATGCCGATGCTGAATCATGTGCTGATTATTGCATCACCCTATTCTCGGATTTAACACGTATGGTGACCATGCAGAATCTCTTCCACGATGGAGGCTATTCTTCCACCGGGGTAAGCATGGATGTGATGGATCAGATTGGTGGCAGCGAGGTTTGATTTCAAATTTTTATACGAAGTTCTATTCAATTCTGAATCAATAAGTTAACTTTACTTTGTGCGTTTTGCTTTAGCATTTATACAAAAAAGCTTCCTGAACTCCAGAAAGCTTTTTTTGTTGATTCAATACCAAATCTGTTTATTCAATTTCATCCTGAAAACTCTTGAAAGTTTTTTATCATTTTGCAGGTCAATCAATTTATAAAAATAAGCCTCAGGAAATTTATTGAAGCTCACCGAAGAATCCTTTAAGCAAATAGTTTTTTCGACAGGTATCCATTCACCATTGATGTCCATGTAATTCAGCAGATAGGTTTTACTAGCCTTCACAAAAGATGCTGAGCCCGCATTTATAGCTTTCAGATTTAAATCGATACGTTTTCCGGAAACAACAGGATAAATAAGTTTACCTTTTTCTGTAAGCAAAAAAGGAATTCCAAAAGAGCTTTCCCCATCAGGGTTTGGGTATTCAATCCTGTAAATCACCTCTTTCCCCATGGCTTTAAAGGTTGCCTTGCCATCTGCTATAGCAGCCCAATAAATGGGTTTCCATTGATCATAATATAAAACATCTATATAAGCAAAAGACAAACTTTGTGAAATGGGCACATCAATAGTGACATCAGCTGTTTCAGTATGTTCATTGGTGACGTCAAAAACATCATCACTTTCCAGAAAATTCAGTTTAAACGGATTTTCTTTAATAATTGGCTTAATTTCTTTGGTCCAGGTACCATAATTTTTGAAGCCTCTTCTAAAAATTTTTGCAGCTTTATATTTTAAACCTAACAACATCCTCATTTTTTGTTGCCCGGTATTCCAATAAACTGCCATGGAATGTGAGCCATTAGAATTGCCCCAATAAGGAATGATGTCAAAAGCAGCAGGGATGCCAGCAGCTCTTAAAAGATAATTATTTATGGCTGCCTCATAAAAGCAATCTCCGCCTTTTTGTAGCTTTATTTCATCAAAGGAGGGTACACTCCCTAATTTTTCGGCTGCCAAAGAATAGGTATACCACTTGGCATTTTGTGGAATAACGAAATCATTAACTACAGAATCTAGATATTCTATTTTGTGGGTTTCATAATTTAATTTAAAATTGGCTTCCCAGGCTACCAAACCATTAGCCATATCTTTAGAAAGTGTGTTGCGCCAATTTGAAGGATATTCCCCGAAAATTTTATAGGGCAGCAGGTATTCGAAAAACACTTTTTTCGAAACATCTTTACACCAGGGGCTATCTTCCCAACTTTTGAAAGCTCTCTCAATTTTTGATTTTAGTTGTTCTGTAGAAAGTATTTCTTTGTCATTTAAAGTAACACTCACTTTTTTATACCCTTTATTATTGTTGATGTTTTTCAACTCATTTTCGCCAATACCATCAGCAGTTAATTGATGTAGGTAAATGATCTTATCATTTCCAATGTTTTGATAGCCAACTAACTCTGATGTCTTATCTTTCATATTTTCTTGCAGAAATATTACGGCCTGTAAACGGAGAGAATCTTTTGGGTTGGAATAGTCAGATTTCAGCTTATTCCAATCAATTTTCCCTGCTTTTTTAGAACAAGCGACAAAAAGAAGCATAGAGATAAGAATGACCAAGCAGTTTCTTAATGGAGAACAATTCATCATCTAATGATCCATTAAATATAAGCGCATATCGTTTCTTATCTTTTCAGCTTCCAATGTGGGTATTTTTACCGGAGTGTCCAGAATTATCTTAGCTTGCTCTTTCGCCTTTTCCTCATTTCCTGAGGAAATAAAAAGACGAAATAGCAACAATTTTGCGGCCAACATCAGAGGGCGAATATCAGCAGCTTTTTGATAATTTTCTTCTGCTAATGAATATAATTTAAGTGCCTCATAACATCTTCCTGTCTGGCTGTATAAGTTAATATCCTGATGTTTCAATTTCAGTTCTTCAAATAATTTTATGGCTAATTTATAGTAGCCCAAATCTGCCATTTCCGCTCCGTAATTATAAAGAAAGGAAGGATTATTGGTCATTAAGGGTTTAATGTCACTATAGATCTTAAAAGAAGCGGCGGTATTATAGGCCACCATATCTTTTGCATTATGCCATAGTTTGATGGCTTCTATTTGCCTGATGACCATAAAAGATACAAAAAGATAAACAGCGATACCAAATGACAAAAACCAAGGTTGGGCTTTTTTGAAATTTATTTTCCCTAACAACACCAATTTATCTATTTGATAAGAAATTAGGGCCAATATTACAAAAAACACCACACTTATTGCAGTTACATGAAAAGGATAGGATAATAAGGCAAATATCAGCAAACCAACCAAGCCAGCTACAGGGAAAAATAATTTCCCCTCCTTACATCGGTTTTTTAATACTGCATAAATTGGAATGCATACCATCAACAAAAATAAAAATAACCCCATAAGACCATTTTCCACCCATATTCCCAAATATTCATTAAAAGGAAAATGAACTTTCCCTGAAAGATACTTTTCATTGAATGAGGCTTTTTCTGATGCAAGGTAAGCCGCCTGATATCTTGAATAATGATCATCAAAATAACCGATACCACTCCCTACAGTTGGGGCATCAGTGATCATTTTACTGGTTACCTTCCATATCAATAACCTGCCGTCTGCAGATGCTGGCCTAATGGCGTATAAAACGGTGACCAAACTAATTGAAGCAGCCATAGCAATACCTATTGTCCAATATTTCCATTTTCGTATATTATCCTGATAATGTCGGTATGTAAATGCCAAACCCATCACCACCAAAGCTAAAAATGCTGCTCTGGAAGCAGTATAGACAATAACGATAGCAAATATTACGAAAAGGCATGTCCTTATAAAGTTTACTTTTTTTGAAGCAAAACCAGGAAATAGTAAAAAGGACAATGGAGCAATAATTGCTAAGTAAGCAGCAAATGGTGCCGGATTGGGGAATGTACCCGTAATTCTATAAATGGTACTAATTAATGGAGCAAGTCCAAACACCTGTAATATTCCATAAATAATATTCGAAAAACCAAGAAACATGATTAAAGCGACTACGCTATCGAAAACAAGTTCTTGCTTTGGCAACAAACGGATAGCGAAATATAAGGCCATATAAGCCAACTGATTATAGCTGTGAATATCGTATTGAAAATTTTGGAGATGCCCCAATTTATTTAAAATACTATATATACAATAGAAAACCACGAGAAAGTCTAACAGATTCCATTGAAACTTTATATGGTCTTTAAAAAATAAAGCGGCAATAGCCAACCCTAAAATAAAACTGCTCAATTGAAATACAGCGGGATAAAACTGGTAAAGCCAAGGGATATTGAAATTAATGAAAAGGGACAGCAAAAAAATAGCCGCAAATAAGAATGTTATTAAAACTTGATAGATGAGCGGTTTTAGTATTGATTTCATAAAAAACAGCTACCTTTTGAAAGAGAAAAAGGCTTTTTTTAAAAATCCCTAAAAATCAGCCCACTATAAATCATAACCTAAAAAGACTCTCCCATCTTTAATAGTTAGCCATGCTGATATTTTACGATCTTTTAACAAAAAATAATGTTTGAAATCTTTATTATTTGTAGCTATATATACATTTTTTTCAGTTTCTTTATCAAGGATCATAGTTTTTAGAGCTTCCTCCGCATGGTCATACCGGATAAAATAAATGTCATTTATAGTTACATTCTTATTTCTTAATTCTTCAGACAACAACGAAAGACTTTTACTGTAAAAATCATCTAACCACTCGTATTCCTCTTTAGTGGTAGGTCTGTGGTTTTCTTTTTTACCTAAAAAAAGATATTTTGTTTTTATTTCATCAAAAGTCCATTCATTTTTTTTTAACTCACTAAGAAAATTTTTTAATCTAGATGACTCAGTTTGCGCAAAACAGAATGAGCAGGAAAAAAATAATGAAATAAAAAGAAAAAATATCTTTTTCATATGAATATAAATTTATTGCCCGCAGCTACCATAATTCGATCCAGCTGTGCCCCCCGTTGTTTCAGCGCCAAGTTTACTTCGTAAATCCTGACCTAAATCTCCTGGATCATTTCCATGATGTGAAATAGCCCAAGTACCATATGTTGAAGGTATATTACCACCGGCTGCATTGCCAACCGCAAGTGCAAATGTTGTACAGTTATTATTATCTAAGTGATAAGTTGTATTGTATGAATTAATTACATTCATAACATTCGTAAACTGTGTTAAAGAAACATATATGGAGTACTTCACGTCGTAATAATGTCCACTATCATTAATCCACTTATTGGGTGAACTAATATGATTTGGAGTTATATCATCCTTTGGATAAAATCCCAGGTATCTTATGATACTACCTTGTTCAATACTTATAAAAGAATGCCCTACGTCAATATCTAAATTTGATTTCAAAACCCATGCATCTCTTGAATACGGTTTTTGGCTGATCTGCATATATAGTAACTTTGGCAGGAGAATACTTACTAAAACAATTTAAGTATTGATTTAAATCTGTGATCGCATTATAAATAGGTGCTGCCGGCACCGTGTAAGTAGGCTCGCTAGTGCTACCCCCACCTCCACCTGTAACTGGTGAGGGCGGAATAGAAGGTGGCGTCCCACCTCCTCCTCCAGAACCTCCGCCTGGAGCCGTTTCGGTTACAGTTACCTCCTCTAATTCACCACCTTCGATGTCCTCAGACATCATTTTCATATATAAAGACGATTGAGTAGGGGAAAGTTTATTTTTAATAAAAGTCTTGTTTTTTAAATCATAATTACCGCTACTAATAAGCTGACCACTGGCTCCAAATAATTTTAATTCGGCTTGTGTATCAGATATATATTTGAAATATTTAATTATCCCAAAAGTATACCCGTTTTGAATAACAACATTTAATTCCAAAAAATCACTTCCCGAAGAATATAATGGTACTCCAAGTATTGTTTGTTGTTTATTATTTTTAGAATAAGCTACAGCAGACCAATTTGGCTGAAAATCCTTAAGATTAATATATTCTGCTTCTATATTTAATGAGGGAAGCGAGGATTGCTGGGCATACCAGGCCTTAGCAGATGCCAAAAGATCTTTGGGTTGGCTGACTTTTTCTGATTCAGTTAAGCCGATATCTTTCCTACAGGCATAAACGGCCAGGCAAAGAAGTGCCACACCCAGTAATAAAATCCTTAATGATATTTTGTTTAAATTTTTCATGTAAAATGGTTTTACTGGTAATTAAACGAATTTAAGTAATAGTTTCCAAAATCGCAACTAAACCGATTTATTTTGAGATTATAAAAGACCTAATAAATAATAAGGTTTCATATTTATTCAAAATTATAACAACCTAATGTGAAAATATAGTGATCATTAATCATGTGGATAAAAGATCAATAATTTTAATAGAAGAAAAGAAAAATAGAGGATTTTATTACTCTATAACAACTTCAAACCTATTTTCTTCATTTATCTTTTTAAGATGAATGGTTTGACATTGAGACTTATTGATCAAATAAACATCACTATTATTCCAAGCAAAGTCAATTGGAAAACGATTGATTTCGCCGTAGGCAAAAGCACTTTTATTTTTTATAAAAACCAATGTACATTTGCTCTCATCAAAACTTGCAGCTAGGATATCTCTTTTTATCCCCTCTAAATTCTCAATTTCAAATCCCTTAATACTATTTTTGTTACTATATGGTCCTAGAATAAGCATTTGGTCCCAATTTTTTATTGGTACCAAATCACAGATAGAAACGTTGTCAATTGCTACATGTGCGCTGTTCGCCGCAATTGCAGCATACGAAATAACTATAGGTAATTTTTCTATAGGTTTTCTTTCCTGACAGGCAGAAAATAGCAATAGGAAAAACGAGCAAAAACAATTAATTATTTTCATTTTACTGATTTGTAGGAACTAAATTACCAGTATCTGGCTGTATATATTTTAAATTGCCATTATTAACAAGATTTTGTATGACATTTGCGAAATATGATGGGGCTCCGCTATTAGGAATATAACCGTTAAAAGCATTTCTTCCTGCATTATTATTCCAAAGGTCCATTTGCTTTTCTATTCCCGGTTGGCCTGTAACTTCTTCATGCGCATTTCCTAATGATTCTGCTAAAGAGAAGCCAATAGTTGATACATTAAGAATACTGAAGTATGCATGCCTAAAAGCATCTGCTCTTGTATTATGTTGATTTCCAGGGTATAAATTTTCAGCTGCGCTAGAGGCACTTTGTGCATTTATTAGATAAGTAACTTGATTCACTCTATTCATATTATTGCAAATTTCAATTTCATACGCTGACATCCGTGATTTATAGTCAATTTCAAATTGTTGCAATTCTGGTGTGTCACCTGGAATACCGCTATTATACCCACCTCCACCGCCATTAATAGGCCCGGGCGGGATAGCAGGGCCACCTCCGCCTCCAGTGCCACCACCGCCTCCGCCCCCTCCGGGCGTTTCTGTGACCACCACTTCTTCCAGTTCACCACCCTCAACATCTTCGTCGCTCATGGTTTTAAGCAGTGGGGATTTACTGGCATATAGATTTTTGTTTTCCCTAAAAGTCTTGTTCTTCACATCATAGAGCCCGCTTTTCAACAACTGGCCGTTCGCCCCAATCGGGAGGCTTTATCACTTTATCATCTCTAGGAGATTTATTCAATTTACGGAAATTTCGTACCTATTGCTGTGAAGGAATCAGCACCAACTTGGCCGAGATGACCCCCGGAGGGTTAATGGTTCCTCCACCGTCAGAATTTTGAATTCGCAACCTCACCAATGAATTATCCACATCATAAGAGTAGGAAATCCCGTCATAAGTTTGTGGCACCGGTTCGTAGATGCTGTTTCCAAAAGAAACGTAAACTAAGACCCCATCAAAATCATTTTGGTAAATATCCCCTGACTTAAAAGATAGATCAGCAGTAAAGGTTTTACCCCCGTCTCCAGTAGTCCAACTGCTTGCGGCTATTGTATAATAAACCGTCTGATTGGGCGTGGTATAATATTGTTCGGTAACTTTTCGGCAGGCTGATACTCCAAGTATCGATACTCCTAAAAATAAAAATAGCAGCTTTTTCATATTTCTCATAATTTGTTTATTGATTGACTTTCTAAAACCTAAATGGATTAATCTGACCCCCTGATTCATCATAGCAGTTGCGATCTCTTCCTATTCAAAAGACGAGCCAATATTCAATTTGGTTGCATTCAAAACAAAAAAGCATCGCAGAATTATGCGATGCTTTTTAAAAGGAATTAAAATTGTTATTCGCCTCCTTCTTTCTCCTCTTCTTTCTTCTTTCTCTTCCTAGAATTTTTCCCAATAATGATGATCTCCTCTTTATCTTTATCAAAGCCAACCTCCATCACATCACCCTCAGTCAACTCTCCCTTTAAGATCTCTTCGGCAATTGGATCTTCCAGGTATTTCTGAATAGCTCTTTTCAATGGCCTTGCCCCAAAATTGACGTCAAATCCTTTTTCAGCGATGTACTCCTTAGCTTCATCAGTCAATTTGATTTCATAACCTAATGCTTGAACCCTGCCGAACAAGGCTTTCAGCTCTATGTCAATGATTCTGAAGATCTCTTCTTTAGCTAATGAATTGAATACGATCACATCATCCACACGATTTAAAAATTCCGGTGCGAAAGCTCTCTTTAAAGCACTTTCTATCACTGCCCTGCTGTGTGTCTCGGCTTGTAAAGCTTTTGCACTGGTGGTAAATCCCACACCCTGTCCGAAATCCTTAAGCTGACGGGCACCTATATTAGAGGTCATGATCACAATGGCATTTCTAAAATCAACTTTTCTTCCTAAAGAATCCGTTAGTTGACCTTCGTCCAAAACCTGTAACAAAATGTTGAATACATCAGGATGCGCTTTTTCAATCTCGTCCAAAAGAATCACAGAATAAGGTTTTCGCCTTACCTTCTCGGTTAGCTGTCCCCCTTCTTCATAACCTACGTATCCCGGAGGCGCCCCAACCAATCTGGAAACCGCAAATTTCTCCATGTATTCGCTCATATCTATCTGAATCAAAGCATCATCAGAATCGAACATGAAACGTGCTAATTCTTTTGCCAGTTCTGTTTTACCCACACCTGTCGGACCCAAAAATATAAAGGAGCCGATTGGTTTTTTAGGATCTTTCAGCCCTGCTCTGGTTCTTTGAATCGCTTTCGACAATTTCTTGATGGCATCATCCTGACCAATGATCTTCTCATTGATCTTTTCAAACATATTCAGTAATTTCTGGCTATCGGTTTGACCAACCCGCTGTACCGGAATACCCGTCATCATGGAAACCACTTCCGCTACATTGTCTTCAGAAACCGTGTATCTTTTAGTCTTTGTTTCAGCCTCCCATTCAGTTTTCGCCTTATCCAGCTCCTCCAAAAGATTTTTCTCCGTATCTCTCAGTTTTGCAGCTTCCTCATATTTCTGACTCTTTACCACCCGATTCTTTTCCACTTTGATCTGTTCGATTTTTTGCTCAATGTCAATGATGTTTTGTGGAACATGGATATTGGTAAGGTGAACCCTTGAACCTGCTTCATCCAAAGCATCAATGGCTTTATCCGGCAGAAAACGATCGGTGATATACCTGGAGGTCAAGCTCACACAAGCCTGGATAGCCTCTTCAGTGTAAGTCACACCATGATGATCTTCATATTTATCTTTAATTCTGTTAAGGATTTCAATGGTTTCTGTAGGAGTGGCAGGCTCAATCATCACTTTCTGGAAACGACGATCTAAAGCTCCATCCTTTTCAATGTACTGACGGTATTCATCTAGCGTGGTTGCTCCGATACACTGGATTTCACCACGGGCTAACGCTGGTTTGAACATATTGGAGGCATCCAATGAACCGGAAGCTCCACCTGCACCTACGATGGTGTGAATCTCATCAATGAATAAAATCACATCAGGAGATTTCTCCAGCTCGTTCATCACTGCTTTCATTCGCTCTTCAAACTGACCACGATATTTTGTGCCTGCGACCAGAGAAGCTAAGTCAAGGGTCACTACTCTCTTATTGAATAAGACCCTGGACACTTTACGTTGAACAATTCTCAATGCCAAGCCTTCAGCAATCGCCGACTTGCCAACACCGGGTTCTCCTATCAAAATTGGGTTATTCTTTTTTCTCCTGGAGAGGATTTGCGATACCCTTTCAATCTCTTTTTCACGACCAACGATAGGATCTAATTTGCCATCTTCAGCCATCCTGGTTAAATCTCTGCCAAAATTATCCAAAACCGGAGTCTTGGATTTGATGTCAGACACTTTTTTGGGTGCTGAGAAAGCGTCATCATCCTTAAATTCTTCCTCTCCACCTGCAGCAGAACCCGTTGGATCATCTCTGAACCCGTCTTTATTATTCTCCACCTCAGCTTTGAAAATTTCGTAATTCAAATTGAATTGTGCCAATATCTGCGAAGCTATATTATCTTCTTCTCTTAAAACAGACAGCAATAGGTGTTCTGTGCCAATTACATCGCTTTTAAAAATTTTAGCCTCCAGATAAGTGATCTTCAAAACCTTTTCAGCCTGTTTGGTTAAGGGGATGTTCCCCAGATTAACTGTGGTGCCGGAATTCCCTCTCACAGCGTCTTCAATGGCTCTTCGCAGTTTCGCAGTGTCAACACCTAAAGATTTTAAAATCTTTATCGCCATGCCATCTCCTTCCCTGATCAATCCCAACAATAAATGTTCTGTACCGATGTAATCATGACCCAATCTTAAAGCCTCCTCGCGGCTATAAGAAATCACGTCTTTGACTCTCGGTGAAAATTTAGCTTCCATATTATAAAACCTTCCTGATATAAGTGTTGAACGTCCTAATGTATCAATTTGTTTCCTAAACTCATCATGGACGACGTGTAGTATTTATCAACAATACGACCAATTACGTGGAAAACGATACTAATGACTTCAAGTTCACAATATTTACGGTTTTTTGACCGAAAACGCGATATTTGCACCAAATAAAAGAAAAAATGGCAGACGAAAAAATAATCTTTTCTATGGCGGGGATAAACAAAATTTATCCTCCTCAAAAACAAGTTTTGAAAAATATATACCTCTCTTTTTTTTACGGTGCTAAAATTGGGGTAATCGGTTTAAACGGATCAGGAAAATCATCCGTGTTGAAGATCATCGCTGGCTTGGACAAAAACTATCAGGGGGAAGTGGTTTTCTCTCCGGGATATTCCTTGGGATATTTAGCGCAAGAGCCTGAATTAGACCTTTCCAAGACAGTAAGAGAGATCGTGGAGGAAGGTGCAAAAACCATCACAGCTATATTAAAAGAATACGATGAGATCAATGAAAAATTTGGCTTGCCCGAAGTGTATGAAGATGCGGATGCCATGGAGAAATTGATGAACCGCCAGGGAGAATTGCAGGATAAAATCGATGCTGTTGATGGTTGGGGATTGGATACTAAATTGGAGCGGGCCATGGAAGCGTTACGTTGCCCGGAACCGGAGACGCTGATTGCCACTTTGTCAGGAGGTGAACGCCGGAGAGTGGCTTTGTGTCGTTTATTGATTCAGCAGCCAGATGTTTTGCTATTGGACGAACCCACCAATCACCTTGATGCAGAATCCATCGATTGGCTGGAGCAGCATCTGCAGCAATATGCCGGAACAGTGATTGCCGTGACACATGACAGGTATTTTTTGGATAATGTGGCAGGATGGATTCTTGAACTGGATCGTGGGGAGGGCATTCCGTGGAAAGGAAATTATTCCTCCTGGCTGGATCAAAAATCTAAGAGATTAGCACAGGAGGAGAAAACAGAGCGTAAACGGCAGAAAACTTTGGAAAGGGAATTGGAATGGTCAAAAATGGCTCCCAAAGCCCGTCATGCAAAATCCAAAGCCAGATTATCCAACTATGAGAAACTGGCCTCTGAAGAAACCAAAGAAAGGGAAGAACGGCTGGAGCTTTTCATTCCGCCCGGACCAAGATTAGGTAACCTGGTCATTGAGGCTAAAAATGTGACCAAAGCTTTTGGCGAGAAGGTTTTGTTCGATGATTTAACCTTCTCTTTACCTCCGGCGGGAATAGTTGGCATCATCGGGCCCAATGGAGCAGGAAAAACCACGTTGTTCAGGTTGATCACTGGTCAAGATCAGCCTGACTCCGGTTCGTTCCGCGTTGGAGAGACGGTAAAATTGGGTTATGTGGACCAAAGTCATGATGATTTGGATCCCGAGAAATCGGTTTGGGAGAATATCACCGGCGGATTGGAGAACATTCAGTTAGGGAATAAAACATCCAACTCAAGAGCTTATGTCTCTAAATTCAACTTCAACGGTGCCGACCAACAAAAGAAAGTTGGCATATTATCGGGCGGAGAGCGTAACCGGGTGCATTTGGCCATCACCTTAAAAGAAGGAAGCAACGTGTTATTGCTGGATGAACCCACCAATGACATTGATGTGAACACTTTAAGGGCACTCGAGGAAGCATTGGAGGATTTTGGTGGCTGCGCAGTGGTCATCTCCCATGACCGATGGTTTTTAGATAGGATTTGTACGCACATTTTGGCTTTTGAAGGGGATTCGCAGGTTTATTTCTTTGAAGGGAATTATTCAGATTATGAAGAGAACCGAAAGAAGCGTTTGGGAGATGTGGCCCCGAAACGGATCAAATACAGAAAATTAGTTTAAAGAAATAAGATTTTGTGCGCTCTGCGATGCTTGTTTTTCTTTGCGTGGAATTATTGATGCAGAAGGTATTCACGCAAAGAACGAAATTAAAAAAACACGACCCAATTTGATTCTGATCACTCCGTCGGGGTATCGTACTTTCTGAAAAAGCTGCTCACTTTAAGTTCTAGCACGCCTAAAAAAGCTTCTCTGAAAATTCGAGTGCTCATCTTTGAGGTTCCTTCAGTACGATCAGTGAAAATAATAGGAATTTCCACCACCTTGAATCCATGTTTGATGGCAGTGAATTTCATTTCAATTTGAAAGGCGTAACCCACGAATTTAATCTTATCAAACCTGATGGTTTTAAGCACCCTGTTCTTATAGCATTTAAATCCCGCAGTGGCATCCTGTATATCGATCCCGGTAATGAAGCGAACATAAACAGAAGCGAAATAAGACATTAAAACACGGCCCATAGGCCAGTTGACCACATTCACACCTCTGATGTACCTGGAGCCTATAGCTACATCTGCGCCTGATATGCAAGCCTGTCTTAATTTCAACAAATCATCCGGATTATGAGAGAAATCTGCATCCATCTCAAAGATATAATCATATCCATGCGCCAAAGCCCATTTAAACCCATGAATATAAGCGGTTCCTAATCCTAATTTCCCTTTCCTCTCCTCAATGAAGAGGTGTCCTTCATATTCCCCCTGTAAATGTTTCACAATTTGAGCAGTGCCATCCGGAGAGCCGTCATCAATGATTAAAATGTGAAATTCATGAGGGAGAGAGAACACTTTTCGGATGATTCTCTCAATGTTCTCTTTTTCATTATAGGTGGGAATGATGACTAAACTATCAGGCACTATATATATTTTCTATTGATGAGCTGCAAAGGTAGCTTTTTTAGTGAATTCCATTCATCCATTTATTCAACTTTGGAGTCATCAGAACGAGAATTAAAGCAATTCCGCCCACCACGTAAACCCCCCAGATCAAATAGGTATGCATATAGATCCCAAGTGTTTGAGCAGAAGATAGCTGAGAGGTGTCTCCTCCTGCTGATGCTGTTAAAGTGCCAATGAAACCAGCTAACTTATTACCCAACGAAATGGATAAAAACCAGGCCCCCATCACAAAACCCACTATTTTAGCAGGAGACAATTTAGTGATCATGGATAAGCCGACAGGAGACAAACACAGTTCTCCGGTGGTATGGAAGAAATAAAGAACAGCTAAAAAAGCCATCGGAACCAATCCGTTCGCATCAGCAAAGAATTTAGCCCCAATCACAATAACCAAAAAGCCCAATCCCAATTGAGCCAGTCCTAAAACAAACTTCATTGGAGTTCTGGGCTCCATCCCTTTTTTATTGAGTTTGATCCAGATCCAGGAGAACAGTGGTGCCAGCACCATGATGAAGAAAGGGTTGAAACTTACAAATAAAGACGCCGGAATTTCACTTCCAGCTATCACTCTGTTGATGTTTCTTTCTGCAAATAAAGTGAGTGAACCGCCTGCCTGTTCGAATAAGGCCCAAAAAACAGCATGAAAGAAAAAAAGCACAATTACCACCAATAAGCGTTGTCCGGCCACCCTATCAGGATTTCTTATCGCCTGTAGTAATAGGTAGCCAATTACGATGGCACTCAAAATCAATAAAATAGAACTCATCAATTTATTTTGATCGAGAAGAAAGGCACAAATTGGTATCATGGCCAACGTACCTGCGAAAACGACAAATTCCCAGCTTAAACCCAGCGGCTTTTTAAGGGGCAGCGATTTCGGATCTGGCTTTAAGCCTGTATCTCCCAATACCCTCTTACTCAACAAAAAGACGATCACTCCCAGTGCCATACCAATTCCGGCTAAACCGAATCCGTAATGCCAGCTGATCTCCTGACCAATATAGCCGCAGGTCAAAGTTGCCAGGAAAGAACCGATGTTCACTCCCATATAGAATATGGTAAAGGCTCCGTCTTTGCGTGGATCATTGGGTTCATAAAAAGTACCTAAATAACTGGATATGTTAGGTTTAAAGTAAGCATTACCTACAATGATGAGTGCCAAAGAAGTGAAAAACAGTAAATTGCTGCCTTCGAAAGCCAATGTGAAGTGGCCCAGCATCATTAAAATCCCGCCAAAAACAATTGCTTTTTTAAATCCAAAGATTTGATCGGCAATCAATCCGCCAATCACAGGGAAAAGATATACCATAGCCGTATAAGAACCGTAAATGCTCAATGCTCTTGCATCAGCTCCCTGCAATCCTTTGAACAGTACATTCACCATGTACAGCGTGAGCAGGGCCCTCATCCCATAATAGCTGAAACGTTCCCACATCTCTGCAAAGAAAAGTACAAATAAAGCCTTGGGATGCGTTTTTTTATTGGTCAATATAACGATGGGGACCCAGACGATAACGAATATCCATCCGAGAATGAGTGTCCATTTGGCAATATCCATATTGATGATTATACAGTTTCTATTTGTTCAGTGTTCTTTAAGGGGTTCATGGTTTCATCAGAGAAATCCTCTGCTCCATGAGCCAACCTTTTCAGTGGTTTTAAAAATAACAAGATCAACAAGCCGAAAACCGTGCAGAATATAGCTATGCCAGTGAAGATCTGCAGTTCACCGGCACTTTCTGACCATTGTCCCACCCAACCTGCCACATAATTACCCATGCCCGTAGCAGCGAAATAAGCACCCATCATTAAGGAGGCGTATTTCAACGGTGCTAATTTGGTCACGTAGGATAAGGCCACTGGAGATGCACAAAGCTCACCGATAGTATGGAACAAATACGCCAGCACCAACCAATACATCGCTGATGACCCATTTGCCTGATATTGTAAAGACGCTGCACTCATGAACAAAAAGCCCCATCCCATGATGATGATGCCTATAGCCATTTTAAAAATAGAAGAAGCTTCTTTACCTTTCCTTTTCCTGGTATACCAGAATGCAGCAATTGATGTCCCTAAAGTGAATATAAAGAAGGAGTTCACTGATTGGAACCATGGCGCAGGAACGCTGAAATTAATGAATCCCAGTGCAAGGTTTGTTTTTTCATTGGCATACAAATTCATTAAACCACCCGCCTGCTCAAAAGCACCCCAAAAAACAATGATCATAAGAAAAGAAATGAACATCACGATCATTCTATCCTTCTCGATACTGGTTAATGGTTTATTGAGGGCTAATCTCTCTGCTTCTGGCAGAGATTTCGTCGCCTCACCAATTCCGACCAAATATTTTTGGCCATACATGAACACGATTTGGCCTAAAGCCATTCCTATCCCTGCCAAACCGAAACCATAATGCCAACCGTAAGAAATTGCAACTGAACCTACAATAATTCCGGCTAAAAAAGCCCCGATGTTAATCCCAATATAAAATATAGTGAAACCTTTATCTCTTCTGTCATCGCCCTGCGGATATAAACCTCCCACCATCGTGGAGATATTGGGTTTCAGACAACCCACCCCAGCAACGATTAAAACAATACCTGTATAAAAGGCCCATTCGGCATTTACAGCTAAAATTCCATGTCCTGCAACCAAAAGCCACCCTCCCAATATGACCGTTTTCTTTTGACCAAGCCATTTATCAGCCAAAATTCCACCTGGAATTGATGCGATATAAACCAGTGCTGTATAAGTTCCATAAAGGCTCAAAGCCTCTACACTGGTCCATCCAAAACCCGGATTTGCACCACTTGTGGAGGCAACCAGAAAAAGAACGAGTAGGGCACGCATTCCATAGTAACTGAACCGCTCCCAGAGTTCTGTGAAAAACAAGATGTACAGGCCTGCGGGATGCCCGAAAAGTTCCTTTTGATTTTTCATATCGTTAAAGTCATGAGATCCGTGTCAAATAAAAATGGGCTAAAAGCCCAAGTATAAATATTTTCTTTTAAAGATCAGGATAAAGCGAGGTATAATCAATGGAAATTTTACAGCATCCATCACTCTTTAATCACCGGGCTGGTGTTCTGGCTATCTTTGGAGGGATCAATGAAAAGGTCATCACGCTCATCTGGCAAATTCTTTAATTTTAGGTTCTCCTGAAATGCCCATTTGCCAAATCTGAATTTATAACCATCATAAGATAAATCAGGAGCTAACAGGTTTGTGGTGGGATCTGACTGCTCACTTTGAGCCACCAGGTGATCAAAAACTATGAGTTTATCATCTTTCACATACCTGAGCATCATGTTGGCATCTCTCACATAATGAAAGACGATCCTTTTTGCATAATGATTGGATTTAGGCCCATCCTCTAGCACGGCGGTGCCGAATATTGGTCTTCCATCTTTAAATGACAAAGTCTCTATCACTTTGCCACTGTTCTGCAGCGATTCTCCTTTCCATCCAAACAGGATATAGTAAGGATCTTTAATCCCTAAAACAGGGAGGATATGGTAATAAACTGCTCCGTACCATTGGTTGGTGGCCAAGGTGGTATCTGCCAAATCACTCACCAGTCTGAGGTTTTGGGTATTGTCTACCAAGGGGTAGAGTTCCAGTTGATTAGGATTGTTCATCTGCAAAGCACCATAATATCGGTAAGTGCCATCATTATTCTGGACAAACCAGGTCATCACCCTGAATTTAGAGTCATCTGACTTTTTAATAGAGATAAAATCACTGAGGGAACTGAAGGAAGTGTTGAAGGAATTCCTCTCTTTTAATGCTTCCACCAGAGTTTTGATGAATTTATAATTAGCCTGCACCCTGTGCTCCTGCACCGTGTCATTGGTAATGATATAGCCCAGATTTTTTAAGGAATCCTGATAGCGCTCCACCTTAGTTTGCGCACACGTGATGGAAATTTCAGCGAAAATGACCAATAGAAAGAATAACAATCTCTTCATGAAAAACTAACGTAAATTCTCAATAACAATTGCGCTTGCACCTCCCCCGCCATTGCATATCCCGGCCACACCTAATTTAACATTATTTTGTTGCAATGCATGAATTAAAGTGACGATGATTCTTGCTCCTGAAGCGCCGAGTGGATGCCCCAATGAAACTGCACCTCCGTTAACATTCACCTTATCGGCATTTAGACCCAGCTCTTTATTATTAGCCAGGGACACCACAGAGAAAGCTTCGTTGATCTCGAATAAATCAATCTCATGAATTTTCAGATTTGCTTTATTCAATGCAATCGGAATGGCTTTAGAAGGTGCAGTGGTGAACCATTCGGGAGCCTGTTGTGCATCGGCGTAAGCCAAAATTTTCGCTAATGGTTTAATGTTCAATTCTTCAGCCTTCTCTTTGCTCATGAGCACCAGAGCTGCTGCTCCGTCGTTAAGGGAAGAGGCGTTCGCGGCAGTCACCGTTCCTTCTTTTTTGAAAACGGCCCTTAAACCGGAAATTTTATCAAATTTCACATTGTCCGGTTCTTCATCATCACTGATATAAGTTACATTTCCTTTCCGGTCTTTCATCTCCAACGGGACGATCTCCTCCTTAAATTTCCCTTCTGCGATGGCTTTTTGGGATCTTTGGTAGGATATCACCGCATAAGCATCCTGCTCTTCCCGTGATATGTGACAATCCGTTGCACATAACTCGGCAGCAGAACCCATGTGATAATCATGATAAACATCCCATAGGCCATCTTTTATCAATCCGTCGGTTAACTGCCCGTGACCTAGCTTATAACCTGTTCTGGCTTTATCTATGTAATAAGGAACGTTGCTCATGCTCTCCATACCTCCGGCAACAATGATCTCCTGGTCTCCGGAAGCGATACTTTGTGCAGCCAGCATCACCGCTTTCATACCGGAAGCACATACTTTATTGACAGTGGTGTTGGGAACATCTGGCAAACCGGCGAATTTTGCAGCCTGTGTAGCTGGAGCCTGCCCCAAATTTGCAGATAATACGTTGCCCATAAAAACCTCCTGCACCTGTTCTGGTTTCAGCCCTGCCCGCTCCACTGCAGCTTTAATGACGAAACCACCTAATTGTGTAGCGGAAAATAAAGATAAAGTGCCACCGAAACTTCCAATAGGTGTTCTGACTGCCGAAATGATATATACTTCTTTCATCTGTTTTTTTTTATTGTTTTTTTATTTGTTGGATGCCTGCCTCGTCGGCAGACAGGGAACCTTTGATTTAAATAATCATTGCCCTGTGTGCTTAACGATTATTTTAATCCTGTAGGTTTCATAAAATTAATTGAATTTAACTGGTTTTGCGATTAAGTAATAATATAACGTAATCTAAACCCATGTGTTTCCTATGGATTTTAGAGAGGAGGATAGATAATTTATTTTAAATTTGAACAAAACATACATCAGTTGGCTAATATCAATAGAAACTCCCATAAAATCATTTACAGAAAATACACCGCTGTCATTAAATATATTTTGATGGGATTAAGTGTGCTTATCATCACCCTTATCCTCCCCAAACAAGCACGCTTTAAATATGAATTTGAAAAGGGGAATGTATGGATGCATGACGATTTGGTGTCACCCTACAACTTCCCTATCAAAAAAACTGCGGATGAGATCAAAAAGGATAAAGAAAGCATTTTAAAATCAGTACTGCCGGTTTATGAACTAGATGAGAATGTATTGCAGAATCAGCTGGATCAATATCAAGCTGATTTTGAAGCGAAATGGAGAAATGCAGGGTTAAAGGACAACCAGCAAAAAGAGCGCAATTTTGAGTTAGGCTATCATATATTAGAAGATATTTATCACAAGGGCGTGATCGGACTGAATAAAAAATACCAGAAGGATGGTGAACAGTACCTCCTTTCGTTGTTGAAAAATGGAGTGGAAACCCAGGTGAGCACTGCCAGTCTTTACACCCAGGCTTCAGGCATCGCTGCGGCCGGTTCTAAATTGATGAACGAAAAGAATGTTCAGGCAGATATTCTTTTACCCGTTATCAAAGATAGGATCTCACCCAACGTGATTTACGATGAACGTTTCACAGAGAAGTTAGAGAACCAGGCAGTGGAGAACGTCTCCTCCACAAGAGGGATGGTGCAAAAAGGAGAGCTGATTGTCGAGAAGGGCAGCACCATCAGTGACGAAATCTTCCAAAAACTGGAATCACTTCGTTTAACCTATGAAGACAGCACCACCTCTCCCAATGACAGAAGACTGACGATTGCAGGACAATTTCTCCTGGTGGCAATGATCATCACCCTTTTGATGGTCTTTCTTAACCTGTTCAGAAAAGATATTTTTATTGATAACAGGCAAATCTCGCTGATCCTTTTAGTGATCACGGGTATGCTGGTCTTTCTCTCCTGGGCCATCAGGATCAAACTTCCCAGTTTATATTACATCCCCTATTGTATCGTTCCTATCATCATCAGAATATTATTTGATACCCGCCTGGCAATGAACATTCATCTTTTGGTCGTGCTCATCGCCAGCTTCTTTTTGCCCAATAGTTTTGAATTCGCCTTCCTGCAAATCACAGCCGGTATGGTGGCGATCTACAGTATTAAGAACCTGGTGAGGCGTGAACAGTTCTTAATCTCCGCAGTGCTCATCCTGTTGAATTATTTCATCGCCTATACAGGAATTTCCTTCATCCGAGAAAGTTCTTTATCGATGATAGAATGGGCTAAATTTCTCCCCTTCGTCTTCTCTGTTTTGCTTTCTTTATTGGCTTATCCACTCATTTACCTGTTCGAAAAAATGTTTGGGATTACCTCAGACATTACTTTAATGGAGCTGACGAATACCAATGCTAACCTATTAAGGGAATTGGCTTTTAAGGCTCCGGGGACTTTTCAACATTCCCTACAGGTTGCCAATTTAGCGGAATCAGCCATTTTTAAAATCGGAGGAAATGCATTGCTGGTAAGAGCTGGTGCATTGTACCATGATATTGGAAAAATCGATAATCCTCAATTCTTCATCGAAAACCAGAACAAAGGTTTGAATCCACATGATAAACTACCCTATGAGGAGAGTGCGCAGATCATCATCAGGCATGTGATCAATGGAATGGAGATGGCCAGAAGACACAATCTACCTGAAGTGGTGGTTGATTTCATCAGAACACATCATGGCAACACCAGGGTAGACTATTTTTACCAGTCCTTCCTGAAAAACTTTCCTGAAAAAATAGTTGATGAAAACACGTTCAGGTATCCGGGTCCAATTCCTTTTACCAAAGAGACTGCGGTGCTGATGCTGGCTGATTCAGTGGAGGCAGCTTCCAGGAGCATGAAAGAACCTGATGCAGAAAGCATTAACAATTTGGTGGAGAGAATCATTGATTATAAATTGAAACAAGATCAATTGAACGACAGTAATATCACCCTGAAAGAGATTGAGACTATTAAATTGATTTTTAAAACCATGCTGATGGGGATTTACCATGTGAGGATAGATTACCATGAGCAGAATTGAAATTTCTTTTTGTAGATAGTATTGGATTACTATATTTGCACTCCCGAAAAGAGCGATTCTTTCAAATAAAGAACTCATTTAAGTTGGAATTGGAGAGGTGCCTGAGAGGCCGAAAGGAACAGTTTGCTAAACTGTCGTACTGGCAACGGTACCGAGGGTTCGAATCCCTCTCTCTCCGCTGGAAGGGATGATTGAAAAATCATCCCTTTTTTTTTTATACACCAAACATCCTTTTTCCTTCATTAACAACGAGTTATGACTAAACATTTCCATCATTGTGGGTGTTCGATAAATACCATCCTGATAGTATAAGTTGTTGTCGAACACCATGCGGACAAGCTCTCTCTTTTGGATAGTTCCTGCCTGTGTATAAACAAATTTCATATCAGCCAGCAGATCAAGATTTTTTTCAAGTATCGCAAATGCCCTGCTATGATTTTCTCCCAGTCGTTCAATTGCCCCTTTTAGGTTCAGGATGGTGTGGTTGTAAGTGGAATACCACCTCTCATAAGTATCCTTCGTAATCTCGTTCTTTATCCATTTTTCCTCGACAGAAAAAAGCTTTTCCTGTACATCTTCCAACTCATGTCTCTTATCAAAAACCTTTTGCTGAACGTTTTCATTTAATTCTTAACAATCACAGTTCCCTTCATTCCCATCATTCTATGCGGTTGACAATAGTAATCAAACTCTCCTGCTGTTTTGAAAGTATGTTCATATATATCACCTTTTTTGGGAAGCATTGTACTTTTAAATGCTTTGTCCTTTGCAAACACATTGTGTGATTGATTGCTCTCGTTTATCCAGCGGACTGTTTCGCCAGTTTTAATTTCGGTTATTTCAGGAACAAATTTCATATCTTCCATCTTTACGATATGAATTGTAGGTTCAACGGAATGAATAGATAAAAAATCCTTGGAACCTACTAATACGATAATAAAAAGCAGAAAATTTTTCATTTGACTTTTATAGCTGATAAAATGGTAAAGACGAAACTTATAATGGCAGCGATGGTACGTATAAGATGGTATTTATTCCAAGATGGTTCAAATATTTTTCTTTGTAAGACCAGTTCTTTTATTGAAGCAGCGTTGATATTGAAATTTGCCAAAGTTTCATTCAACGGAACATTTCCAAAAACGGTTACGCCAAAAACACCTACAAAATAAATTATCGCCGCAACCAGCAGAAAATTAAACGATGCGCTATCTCCAATTCTATGGGATAACCAACAGGCTATTGGCAAAATAACCAGACAGCCCATAAAACTTATAAAGAAAACGGGGTTTAAGATGGCCTTATTGATGGACTGAAAACCCAACAGATATTCTTTGTCCCCAAGTTGGCCCAAGCCTTTATTGACCGAACATTGAAAGCCATAAAACAATCCTGCCACCAAACCTGATAACAAAATAGCGGCTATTTTAGAAAATGTATACAAATTCATATCGCTCTTTTTAAATATTCCACACTCCGGTGCTTTTGGTTCTGTCAACATAATCTATAAAACTAATTGGGTTACGGTTGAGGACTTTTTGAACATCATCGGTTAGAAATTCGTTTCTTCCGTCCAGTACTTCAGTAAACAGATATTTTATGAGTCCGATAAAATCTTCCGGGGTTTGATATTCCCGAAGCATTTTTACATAGTCGTCCATTCCCACTTCTTGATAGGTAATCGGTCTTTCAATTACTTCTGAAATTAAGTTTGCGGCTTTTTTGAAAGAAATCAGTTCTGGCCCTGTAAGTTCATAAATTTGCCCTGAATGTTTATCATCCAATAAGGATTCGACTGCAACCTCCGCAATGTCGTTTGCATCTATAAAAGGTTCCAATGCGGTTATTTTGGGAAGGATGAGATTGCCATCTAAAATAGCGTCCAAGAAAAAATTCTCGCTAAAATTTTGCGTAAACCAACTTGCCCTGATAACTGTCCAATCCAATCCTGAATTGATAACAATGCTTTCGCACAATTGTGCCCTCCTTTTCGCCCCTGCCCGAGAGCAATATCAGTTTCTGAACACCTGAATTTTTAGCTGTATCTACAAATGACTGTATTTTTTGTGAAGCTTCTGGAACAGCCAAATCGGGCTGAAAGGTGATGTAAACCTTTTCTATATTTTTCAATACATTTTTCCAATTTTCGGGTTTTTCCCAATCAAAAGATGGGTTTTCTTTTCTCGAACCTATTCGGATCGGGATTTGTTTTTTTCGAAGTATTTCTACTACCCGTTTTCCGGTCCTGCCAGTTCCGCCCAAGATCAAAACTTTACTTTCCATATTTATTGAATTTAAAATTATGGTGTAAAATTAAACCAAGGATAAACCAAAAAATAGAACAAACCCGACAGGACTATTATTTTCCGGATTTTAATTGTGAAGGCCTTTTGCCTGTGATTTTTTTTATATTCCTGATAAAATGCGACTGGTCTGCATAACCATTTTCATAGACCACATCCGTTAATTTTGAAAAAGAATCTTGTGATATTTGAGTGAGAGAAATTTGGAACTGTATTATTTTTGCGAACTTTTTTGGTGAAATCCCGATGTTTTCATTGAACATTCTTTGCAACGTCCGTTCTGAAATTTTCATACGTTCGGCTAGCTCATTTACTGTAATGATTCCTTTACGGTCAGTTACCAATTGAATCGCAAACTGTAACTTTTGAAATTTCTGAAGCCCTTTCTCCGATGCAAGTTTAGAGAGAAATTGAGCAATAATTCTAATTCTGGAATCTATATTGGTACTGGCATTTATTTTATTTAAAGGGTTAGTATTGTTTGTAGTTTCGATTTTTGATAGGTCATAGCAATCGTCATTCAATTTTTTAGGGTCAACGGAAAACAATAATTTTGAAGTAAAAGGATATAACTGAAAAACAATCATCTGAAACGGACCCTTGAGAGAAAGTTCAATGGGTTGCAATGTTTGCCCATACAAGAAAAATCTGGAAAGCTCTTTATTTCTGGGTAACAGGATTGTTTTGTTTTTAGCCTCTTGAAAAATTATTCCTGGATAACCATCTGCATAGAAGGGAAGTATAGATTTTTTATTCACATCAATATTTTCAAATATGAAAATTTCTTTGATGAACAATTCCAAATTAAATTCAGGTAATATGCCCCCTATTTCTATCAAACTATGTGACTTTGTTTTCATTTCGTGTTTTTTCGCTTGGAACAAATATACACTTCGGTAAAATGCAATTGTTAATTATACGGCAAAGCAAAAGGGTTAGGTTATACAAAATTATAAGTTCTGATTTTCTTAAACAGTTTTCACTCACCTCATGCAACATTACTAATTAAAGCCTCAAAGGATTAATAAGGAGCATAAACTGACCTATAAAATCAATACAAAAGAAATACTGGAAAAATGTAGTTTTTTCAAGACAAAGAATACTAATAGAGAAAAAAATTAAAAATGCTCCTGACATGAAAGAACAATTGGAGAAAAAATTTATTGATGATATCAACGAGCATTTAGGGATTGTCCATAAGGTGGCCAATATATACTTTATGAATTCTGAAGAGTGGGAAGATATAATCCAAGAAATGCTTTATCATTTATGGAAAGGCTACCCCAGTTTCCGTGGAAATTCTAAATTTTCGACATGGATGTACCGCGTGTGCCTTAATACCGCTATTACTTATTTAAGTAAAAGCAAGCGGAATAATCATGTGCCTCTTTCACATCAGCACATTCAAGTTGTGGATGAGACTGTTTCCGCACCCAATGAAACTTTGGCATTGCTTAATAAGGCCATAGAAAATCTATCCCAAATCAATAAGGGCATCATATTACTCTATCTGGAGGAACTCAGTTATGAAGAAATTGCACAGATTACGGGGCTGTCAAAATCAAACGTAAGCGTTCGTTTGGTTCGGATAAAAAAAGAACTGGAAAAGGAGTTGAAAAAACAATAATTTATTAAGAAATGCAAAATTTGGAGGAAATAAAAAAGAACTGGAAAGTTGATACTGAACAGTTGAATTCGGCCCAGCTTGATGAAGCTGCATGGCAAAATCTTTTGAAGCGGCAGGTAAAAAAACAGAAGAACATGAGTATGCCATATTTTTGGGCATCGTTGACTTTTCAGATTATAATTTACGGATTTTTGACCCATGTTATCATAAAGTATTGGGGATACCAAGTGGTATTGCTCCCAAGTGTTTTCTGTTTGTTACTTTATGTGCCGTTTACGGTAGTGTTGATGCTAAAATTTAAACGTATGGCTGTTCTAAAGCAAAATGAAAAGCATGCAACGGATCTAGCTATAAAAGAATATGTTCTTGAACAATCTAGGCTTTTGACCAGCTTCTATACATTTAAAATGAGATATGAAATTGTACTGGTGCCATTGAGTTCGGCAATATTCGTATGGATTTTCTTCGAGCTCTATCTGCCCGGTGGAGCAACGCCCTACCCCAGAGCTTCGGTCTTACTCTTCATCCTAATCTTGGGAGCCTGCACAGCTGCTATTCTTGCCGAAAACAAGAAAAATTTCAAAAAACCTTTAAAACAGTTGGAAGAAATCCTAAAGGATATAAACGCATCAAAAACGTCAAATCGATTTTAAAATAATAATGGATTTTAAATCCACATTGTTTAATTGATTTTGAGAATTAAAATTCTCTTTATCATTAAGATAATATGTCGTTTAAAATTCTTTCTAAAGGTTTGGTTGTTTTGGCCGTGGGGTTCCTTTGCCTTGCAGCAATACTTGTGTTGGTGGCTGGGTTTATCGCTGTCGTAGTTTTTCTAAATAAACTAAGGTCAAAGAATCGTTTATAAATTGTCTCTTATATTCATTATACCCTAATTTATGATAGAGGTTTAAGTTCTTTTCGCTTTTAAATCCCGTAAATAATTCGTAACGGTTGCAATTGTCCAATTGTTTTTCAATTTCCTTCATAAGTGCTTGTCCAAATTTATTGTTTTGAAACTCTCGTTTGACAATTAGTCTTCCTATATAAGTTGTCTGATCATTAATGTGTCCACGCACAGAGGCTATTAGCTGTCCGCCAATAACACCTTTTAGAAACAATGTTCCTTGTTTAATTTCATCATTAATTGAATCAAAAGTTTGTGTCAATGGTGGAATGTTGTATTCGTTGTGTATTTCGGCTTCTGTTTGATAACACTCTTTTTGAAGGTCAAGAATTATTTTTAAATCGCTTTCTTTTGCTGTTAAAATTTGAAAATCCATATAGTTTTTTGGTATCATTTGGTTTTCAAATTATTGTCTTAAAATTCCAGTAACTATTATCGTTAACGTATCGTTTCTTAGCCTTGCTGCTAACGGTTGGCATATGGCTTGTGGCGGTTTCAAAGCACTTTACTGTCCGCCCGAAACGAACTTGTGTCAAGAATAGAAAACCTTGAATTTAGCAGTTCACCCGCTGTGCACTTCCCAAAATTCAGACCAATTAAAAGTAGAATTCTAGCCCGAGCGTAGCGAGGCGATTGAAAGAATTTATTAAATTTAATTGGAATATGAAAAGGATCAAATTTACAGAGACACAGATTGTAAAGGCAATCAAAGAACATGAGAACGGGAGAAATGCCCATGATCTCTGCCGGGAGTTAGGAATCAGTACGGCCGCATTTTACAAATGGCGGCAGCGTTATGGCGGAATGGAAGTAAAAGAACTGTCCAAACTGAAGACTCTGGAAGAAGAGAACGCAAGGCTAAAAAAGATGTACGCCAACCTCAGCCTGGTACATGAGGTTTTCAAGGAGGCGGTAGAAAAAAAGCTTTAACGCCTGCCGATAAGGAGATGTTGGTGGAAGAGATGGTAAAAAAAGTGAGCCATCGTCAGGCGTGTAAATGCGTTGGATTGAATAGAAGTAGTTATTTCTATGAGTTAAAGAGAAAGGATGACGGAGAGGTAATCCATGAGCTTACCCTGCTTACCCAGAAACATGTTTCCATAGGATTTTGGCAGTGTTACCATCGCTTACGGCGAAAGGGATTCAAATGGAACCACAAGAAAGTTTACCGGATCTATACAGGAATGAAGCTCAATATCCGCCGAAGGGCCAGGAAAAGACTGCCCGCAAGGGTCAAGAACCCTTTATTGGTTCCCGGTGGGATCAACCAGGTCTGGTCTATAGATTTTATGAGCGACAGCCTTTGGGACGGAAGGAAGTTCAGGTTATTGAATGTTGTTGACGATTATAACAGGGAAGTGCTTGCCATGGAGGCAGACACCTCTCTTCCCGCATCGAGAGTGACCAGAACACTTGAGATGCTCAGAGAATGTAGAGGACTGCCTTTAAAGATAAGGATGAATAACGGCCCCGAGTTTATCTCACACAAACTGGATGAATGGGCAAAAGAAAATGGTGTGGAGCTGCTTTTCATCCAGCCGGGAGAGCCCACACAGAACGCTTTTATCGAAAGATGCAATGGGAGCATCCGTAGAGAGTTACTGAATGCTTACATTTTCAACTCCCTGAATGAGGTAAGGGAAAAAACAGAGGAATGGATGACAGACTATAATTATCACCGCCCGCACCAGGCTCTGAACTTTAAATCACCTGCTGATTTATTGCAGGAATGTTGATTGGAAATTCTACTTTTGAGTGGTCCTGAAAAACGGGGAAGCTTACACCGCCATAAGCTATATGTATTGTTAGCAGCAGTCATTTTATATATTGATAACATCTCAGTTAAAAGACTGCCTGAATTCTAGTGGTGAAAGCTCTGTTTTCAGTTTGAATAGCCTACTGAATGATTGTGAATACTCAAAACCGAGTTCATAGGCTATTTCACTCACCGACAAACTTGTGGTAGACAATTTTTCCTTTGCTTTTTCTATTAGCTTATGATGGATGTGCTGTTGT
>CBDCMP010000005.1:0-78020 GCA_965218985.1 Pelobium sp. | reverse complement strand
AAAAGCTTTTCGTTAATATTAATAATTTGAGAAGTAGGGTTTCTGTGGAAGATAGGTGTTGCCGAACTACTGCCCAATATCGTGACCTCAAATTTCATGTTCGGTAAAAATAGATTGAAAAGAGATTATTTTACCTCCCTCTTAAGTTCTTTTTCAATCTCTTCCATAAAGATCAAATCAATGCCCTCCTCCACTTTAGGCACAATGGTGATGACGCTATCTAATTGCGATATGGTGATCAATCTGGATACAGCTTCGTTTATTCCTGTCAGGATGAATACGCCCCCGGAATTTTTACATAACCTATGCCCAACCAATAAGCTGCTTAGACCACTTGAATCTGCATATTTAACATTAGACATATCAAGAATGATGTTTCTTTGACCTTCTGTATTAGTTAAAATAAGCTCTGATTTTAGTTGTGGAGATACCAGAGAGTTCAATTTCCCCTCGTTCAGCTTTATTAAAATATACTTTTCGTGTTTATCAACCGTGAATTTCATAATCAATCTTATTGCCCTAAGGTAGTTTTTTTTTATTAAAATTAAAATGATAAAATTATTAAAGATTTTTTAAAGCCTTATTAACATTCGCCTCCACTCTTTCGTAGATATCATCCGAATTTTCCTTTACAAAAATGTTTCCGGTAATTTGCTCATACAGCTCAATGTATCTTGATGAGATCGATTCCACTTTCTCCGGTTTCATCTCCGGAACTACTTGGCCATCTTTTCCCTGAAAGCCGTTATCCATTAACCAACGCCTTACAAATTCTTTTGATAATTGCTTTTGTGGCCCTCCTGCTCTTTGTAATTCTTCATATCCATTTTTGTAGAAATACCTGGAAGAATCGGGGGTGTGAATTTCATCTATCAAAAACAATTTTCCATCTGCTTTACCGAATTCATACTTGGTGTCCACCAATATCAATCCCCGCTCTGCTGCAATCTCTGTTCCTTTTTGGTAAAGCTTCCGGGTGTAATCTTCTAATTGCAGGTAATCCTCCTCGCTTACAATTCCTTTTTGCAAAATCTCCTCGCGGGAGATATCTTCATCATGTCCCACGGATGCCTTAGTGGTGGGTGTGATGATCGGTTCAGGAAGCCGGTCGTTCTCTTTTAATCCATCCGGAAGTTCCACTCCACAAACTTCACGTTTGCCGGCAGCATATGTTCTGGCAGCATGTCCCGCCAAATACCCTCTGATCACCATCTCTACCTTGAATGGTTCACATATTCTTCCAATGGTGACACTGGGATCGGGTACCGAAATTACCCAGTTAGGAACGATATCTTTGGTGGCTTCCAGAAATTTAGCCGCAATTTGGTTAAGAACTTGCCCTTTGAAAGGAATGGCCTCCGGCAAAACCACATCGAATGCAGAAATTCTATCGCTCACCACCATCACCAAATATTCATCTTTAATGGTGTAAACGTCTCTTACTTTACCTTTATAAAACCCGGTTTGACCAGGGAAATTGAAGTTGGTTTCTTTTAATGCGTCCATGTTAAGCGAAAGGCCAAAGGCTGAGTGCTATCAATCTTATCATTAACCTCTATTTTTAGATTATTTTTTTATGCTTTGCACTTTATTGAATATCTCCGTAAGCCTCCAATATCTTTCTTACCAGCTTATGCCTCACCACATCAATCCCGGTCAAATAGATCACATCTATCCCTTTGATCCCCTCTAATATCCTCAGCGCATTATGTAACCCTGATTGCTGCTTTTTGGGAAGGTCTATTTGAGTGACATCACCCGTCACTATGAATTTAGCAGATGGCCCCATCCTGGTTAAAAACATCTTCAGCTGCATATCAGTGGCATTTTGGGCCTCATCTAAAATCACAAAGCAGTTGTCAAGTGTTCTTCCACGCATGAATGCCAGGGGAGCGATCTCTATGGTTCTGTTCTCCAGGTAGGTCTTTAGTTTTTCAGCAGGTATCATATCATCCAAAGCATCATACAAAGGACGTAAATAGGGATCGATCTTCTCCTTTAAGTCTCCAGGAAGAAAACCCAGGTTCTCCCCCGCTTCAACTGCCGGCCTGGTTAAGATGATTCTCCTGATTTCTTTATTCTTTAAAGCTCTTACCGCTAAAGCAACAGCAGTGTATGTTTTTCCCGTTCCGGCAGGCCCGATAGCGAATAGCACATCGTTGTGATTGATGCTGCCCACCATCCTGCGTTGATTGGCGGTGCGGGCCTTAACCATTATTCCATTCGGACCAAAAACAATCACCTCCGAAGCAGAACTTGCTGGTTCAACACCGTCCACTCCCTCCGTTTTTGAAACTGGTGTTGCACTGGAGCCCAATATCGTTTCGATGTCGTTATTGGAAAGATTCTGATATTTGTCTAAATGATTGATGATGGCAGTGAGTTTTTCATTGAAACTGACCAACTCCTGCTCATCTCCCAATGCTTTCACTTCATTCCCTCTGGTGACAACTTTCAGTTTCGGAAACGAGCGTTTTATCAGCTCAAAGTATTCATTATTGGGTCCCCAAAGCACTACTGGGTTAACAGATTCTAAAGTGATTTTTAAATCGTTCAAGATATAGATTTTATGTTTTCGGTGTTATTCTGGATTAAAAATTCAATATTTGTAGCATTGATCTTATGACACAAGATTAAGAATAAATATTCACAATTTTAATGGCAATTATTACTTTAACCACAGATTTAGGTTATAAAGATTTTTATCAGGCGGCATTAAAAGGCAGTATTTTAAATACATTGCCGAATGTGAACATTATTGATATCACACATGAAATCCAGGCCTTCAATATCTCAAGAGCTTCTTTCATTTTAAAGAACTGTTTCTCCTACTTTCCCAAAGGAACCGTTCACCTGATCGGTATCGACACGGTCTATAGTGAATATAACAAATACCTGGCTATAAAATATAAAGATCATTTTTTTGTTGGATCTGACAATGGAATATTCTCACTGATGTTTGATGAGAAACCCCAGGAGATTGTGGAGATCAACATCATGCAGGACCTTAAATTTCTTCATTTTCCGCTTGCCGACATATTCGTGAAAGCAGCCTGCCATTTGGCAGATGGCGGAGCATTGAAAGATATTGGGATCTCCTCGGATGAGATTGAACAAAGAATGAATTTACAGCCAGTGGTAGATAAAGATCAGATCAAGGGTTGTGTGATCTTCATCGATTCTTTTCAGAATGTGATCACCAATGTCAATAAAGATTTATTCGCCAAAGTACAAAATGGGCGTAATTTCACTTTGTACTTCAAAAGGAATGAAACCATCAGCCAACTGAGCTGGCATTATAATGAAGTTCCGGAAGGAGAGAAACTTTGCCTCTTTGGAATATCCAATCACTTGGAGATCGCTATTAACAAAGGCAATGCAAGTGGCTTGCTAGGCTTGAACATCAATGACATCATCAGAATAGAATTCAATCAATGATCATCAGGTTAGTGAAAATGCATCTTAAATCAAATGAAGTCTCTGCTTTTAAAGGGCTATTCTTTCGCTCAAAGGCGAAGATTGAAGCTATGCCGGGATGTTCAGCAGTCAATCTCCATCAGGATGTGAAGAACCCTGATATCTTCTTCACCATCAGCCATTGGCATACTGAAGAGGATTTAGAAAATTATCGAAATTCTGATGTATTCCTCAACACCTGGAGAAAAGTGAAGCCTCTTTTCCAGGAAAGGGCGGAAGCCTGGAGTTTAACTTAAAAATTAAAAATGAAATTCATCTTATCCGTCTTATTTACGTGTTCCATCACATCCATTTTCGCTTTTCAAAATGCGGATAGCTTGGCCTATCAGCTACAGCGGAATAAAATAAATGCGATGCTGAATTCGAGAAGCGGGAAATTCGGTCAGTACGATGTCAGTCTAAGCTCCCGCACGGGAATTTTTGGGTTAAAAACAAAAAGAGACATGCAAAAGAGCATTGACATCCTTACAGAGATCATACAAACTGATAATGCAATTTTGAAGGAGACCAAGACGCTATTGGATTATAAAACCTTCCAACAGGAGAAAGTGGAATCAAGGTCACAGGAATCCGAAACCAGAACCCTTGCCTATATGCACACCATCAATAAGTTGCAAAACGAGAATGAAAGAGTGAGGACAGAGATTGCCGATATAAAAAAAGGCAAGAAATTCTATCAGCTCTTCTCTTTTGCACTGGCTTTGGCGATCATCAGCTTCGGACTGTTTGTGTTCCGTAAAATTTCTTTAAAATAAGTTTCATAGCGGATTATTCAATTACTTTTGGCTGAAAGCGAAATTGAGCTTTTCACGATATAGATTAAGATGGCGAGAAACGGATTAAATAGCAGTTCTGCACCTACCCAGGATTTCACTAAATCAAAAATAAACAAAGAGAATCTTCAAAAGATTTCAGGGCTGCTTAAATACTTGAGACCTTATCGTACAAAATTCATCGTAGGAATGATCTTTTTGTTCCTCTCAAGCTTAACAGGGCTGGCATTTCCAGCTTTGATAAAAGTGATGGTAGATGTGGCGCAGGGGAAAACACCTCAATATGGAATGCCCGATTCTATCAACGCTATTGGATATCTGGCCTTTGGGATTCTTTTTGTTCAGGCTTTTGTTTCTTTTTTCAGGATCAGGTTATTTGTGGAGGTGGCCGAGAAATCTTTAGCGGATATCAGGAGAGACACCTATTTCAAAATGATCACACTCCCAATGAATTTCTTTGCTAACCGCAGGGTGGGAGAATTGAACAGCAGGATTTCAGCGGATCTATCGCAAATCCAGGATACCATCACCACCACACTTGCCGAAATGATCAGACAGATCATCCTCCTGATAGGAGGCATCACCATTTTAATTCTGGTATCCGGCAGACTTACCTTGTTCAATCTTTCCATCCTACCTATTATGGTAGTCGCCGGCGTTTTTTTCGGAAAAGCTATTCGGAAAATATCAAGAAGTGCCCAAGACAAATTGGCGGAATCAAACACGATAGTGGAGGAGACGCTACAGGGGATCTCCAACGTCAAAGCTTTTGTGAACGAAGCTTACGAAGCCAAAAGATATGATAAGAGTTTGAGGGAAGTGGTTCAAATTGCTTTAAGAGGTGCTAATTATCGCGGAGCTTTTGCATCTTTCATCATCTTTTGCTTATTCGGTGCCATCATGGGAGTGATTTGGTATGGCTCGTTGCTGGTGCAGCAAGGCAACTTATCTGTAGGTGATTTATTAGCTTATATGCTATATTCTGTTTTTGTTGGGGCAGCGATGGGGAGTTTTCCTGAACTGTATGCCAATGTTCAAAAAGCTATTGGCGCATCTGAAAGAGTACTGGAGATTCTGGATGAACAGCATGAGCCCATCTCTATCCACCCATCAGAAAATAAAATCAGAGATATCATTAAAGGAGATCTAACTTTTAATGAAGCTCATTTCTCCTATCCCTCCAGAAAAGACATCCAAGTGCTGGACGGGGTTTCTTTTTCGGCCAAAGCCGGAGAGAAGATTGCCATTGTCGGTCCTTCCGGAGCAGGAAAATCTACCATAGCGGGGCTGATATTGAGATTTTATCACATTCAAAAAGGAGAGATTTTGTTTGATGGAAAACCCGCTGATGCTTTTGCGCTGACAGACATCAGAAACCAAGTGGCGATTGTTCCACAGGATGTGATTTTATTTGGTGGCACCATCAGGGAGAACATTGTTTATGGAAAATTAGCCGCAACAGAAGAGGAGGTGATATTAGCTGCAAAAAGGGCCAATGCACATCAATTCATCTCCGGATTTCCGGAAGGGTATGAAACCGTTGTTGGTGAAAGAGGCGTGAAATTATCCGGCGGACAAAGACAACGAATCGCTATCGCAAGAGCTTTATTGAAAGACCCGGCCATCTTGATTTTGGATGAAGCCACCTCTTCTCTGGATTCGGAATCTGAAAGACTGGTACAGGAAGCTTTGGAGGTTTTAATGAAGGGAAGAACTTCCATCATCATCGCCCACAGGTTATCCACCATCAGAGAAGCCGACAAAATCATCGTTTTAGATAAGGGGAGAATTGTGGAGAGCGGTAGTCATTTTGAATTGCTGCAACACGAAGACGGACTTTATAAGCATTTAAGTGCACTTCAATTTGAGGTGTGAAACCAGGAATTTAGATGAAGTTAACCATTTGGGGGGCTGCCGGGCAAGTGACCGGTTCTATGCACCTTTTAGAAGTGAATGATTATAAGATACTGATTGATTGCGGACTGAATTACGAAGGAGGGGTTGACCTTTCCGAAAATGAAAATTTCCCGTTTGATCCTTATGAAATTGATTTGGTGGTGCTCACTCATGCACATATTGACCATAGCGGAAATCTGCCCACCTTGGTAAAAGCAGGTTTTGAGGGGCAAATTTTATGCACTCCTCCCACTGCTGATCTCACTCATTTGCTACTTTCTGATTCAGTGAATATATTTTTGAGAAAACTGGAGAAGAAAAGAGGACGTGGAAAGTTTAATAAACATAAGCAGAAACATTTCAGCACTCATCCATTATACCTGCATAAGCATGTGAATGACACGACAGATAGAATTGTCCCTATCTCCTACCATAAACCCTTTTTTATTAATGATGACATCTCCTTAACCTTAATCCCAACAGGGCATCTATTGGGAGCAGCAGCAGCGCATTTCACGATCAATGACAATGGAGAACAAAAAACCATTGCCTTCACAGGAGATATCGGCAGAAAAGATTACCCGGTTCTAAACGACCCGGAATATTTACCAGCCACCCAGTATTTAGTGTGTGAATCTACGTACGGCGGAAGGCTGCACGCTAAAACTGACAATCTAAAAGACACTTTAGTTAAAGTGATCAAAGAAGCTTGTATAGAGCAGCCAGGCAGATTGATCATTCCAGCTTTTAGTGTGGGAAGAACACAATCACTGGTTTTTTCACTGAATAAAATCTTCTCCGACGGAGAGTTGCCTCCGGTTCAGGTCTTTGTAGATAGCCCAATGGCCACCATGGCAACAGCTATTTACAGAAAGCATCATCAACATGTGAATGAAGAGGCACGCTCCTTTTATAACCGTAATGGAGATGAATTTGAATTTGAGAATCTTCATTATGTGAAAGAACTGAGAGAGAGCAAGGAGATTTCAGATCATTTTGAACCCTGTATCATCATCTCTTCTGCGGGAATGCTGGAAGGTGGAAGAATTCAGGATCATTTGTTTTATAACATTCAAAATTTTTATGCCACCATATTCTTTATTGGTTATTGTGCAAAAGGGACGTTAGGCCATCGTTTATTGAGAGGCGATTCTATTGTGAAAATCAAAGGTCGGGATCTTTCTGTCTTTGCCAGCATCAAAAAAACGGATTTACTGAGTGGGCATGGAGATCATGAGGATTTAATAAACTATGTGAGGCAAATACCAAATCAATCTTTAAAAAGAATTTTCCTGGTTCATGGCGAACCCGAAAGCATGCATGCTTTGAAAGCTGCTTTAGAAGAAGGGCATTATTCAGTCTCCATCCCTGAAAAGGGAATGGTTTTTGAACTTTAACATTCTAGGATGAAATCTATTTTTAAAATATGGAATAAGGTGAATAAAAAGCTTTTGCCTAGTTTATATCAGAAGGATCCGTCTAAACTCACCAAATTAGAACAAGCTTTGACCGCTTACAGGTATTGGGTATTGTTGAAAGCACTGGATTAGTTTTTTAAAAGCACACATTTAGTGGCATCTGCCATGTTCACATTTTTATAAAACGCTACCATTTGTTCATATGATTCTTTTGGGTAAAGGCCATCTTTCATGGTTAATGTTCTTTCTAACTTCACGATAGCTCCATCGCTGCTGACTTTTAAGTCATAACTTCCCATTTCACAAATGAGGTGTTTGTTTGTGGGCATCAGTTCTGATTGATAACCTGTGGGCAATTTAAAGCTTATAGAGTCCTTTTGTATAAATCCTTTCTGATAAACACTGGATTACGTCGGTTTCTCACTTCCTTTATCTCCATATTTTCTGAACGGAAAGGATTAAGAGATAAAAATATCCTTTGTCCATTCCTATTTGCATAATCTCTGGCTTTAAAACTAAATGTTTCGACACACACTGGAATAACCTTTTTATCTAAGTTAAGGTGGTCATCTGCTATCAATCTTAATCGATTTCATGAGTGATGAGTCCAACCAAAAACTTTGGTTCAAACCAGGTGGATTTAGGAGGCATAGTGTCGCCAATATCTGCAATTTTCATCAAGTCATCAATAGAGGTGGGGTATAAAAAGAAAACCAGATCAAAAATCCCCTCATCTACCTTTTTAAGTGAGTGTTCAAGATTGATATCACCACCAAAAAACTGAATGTTCTCATCGCCGGGATTGTGAATTTGAAAAAGAGGTTGTAAAATGTCGTTTTGAAGTATGTTCACATCCAAATCTCTTAAAACATCGTTGACCACGCTTCTCTTCACATCAATAAGAAATGCTCTTTTATTCCTATAAAACCCAAACTGATGAACTCCTTCAGGAAGGAGGTACCGTGGCTCTATCTCCATCACATCAAATTTTTTATTCAAAAAGTCAATGATGAGCTGCTCATCTGGGCTCTCCTCCAGTTTCACAAAACGATGAAAGGGAAGGATCTCCAGCTGATTGGAGCTGATATAAACCGAAGAGAAGAAGTTGTATTCCTCGTCGCCTTTGTGCTTGAGATTTAATTTTCTCCGTTCAATGCCGTAAGTAGAGGCTGCCGCCGCCCGGTGATGCCCGTCTGCAATATAGGTGTGGGGCATTTCATTAAAGATTTGAACAATTTCCCGGACAAGGAATGCATCATCAATCCTCCAAACCTGGTGTTGCGCTTGATCCATTTCAAAATCTAAAACGGGCATGCGCTCAACGTAGTCCTTGATCATGCCCTCCAATCCGGCATGTGATGGGTAGGTGATGAGCACCGGGTTTGCATCCAGCCCGGTTTGTTGTAAATATGCTATTAAACCCTTCTCTCTTTCCTTGCGGGTAAGTTCATGTTTTTTGATCCGGTTATTGATATAATCATCAATAGCAGATACTGTCCAAATCCCGGTATGGGAATGTCCATTCTTTATTTGCCGGTAAATGTAAATTGCTGGCTGTTCGTCTTGGATTAAAATTTCTTTGGCTTTGAAATCCTCCAGGTTCTCGGATATCTTCTTAAACGCCAGCTCCTGTTTAGAACCTCTCAAATAATAATTATCAATCTTGGGCACCAGTAAATGAACAAAACTGCTTTCTTTTTCACTTCTAATCTCTTTAGCTGATGTCAGGGATAGGTTCTCTAAACGAACCACCACCTCTTCAACTTTAGAGGCGGCTGGCAAAATCGCTTTGAATGGTTTGATGACCGGCATGAGTTAACCAAATGTAAAAATTAAATTCCACCAAAAACAAAAAAAGCCTGACGGAGATGCCAGGCTTTCAAAATAGTTTGCCACCTCAATTCTTTAAATGGCTAATGATTAAATTAGCCAGCTCCACTCCGATTCTCTCCTGCGCCTCATTGGTGGAAGCTCCGATATGTGGTGTTAAAGATACTTTGGCATGTTGCAACAAATCCGTTCTTGGGGTGGGCTCATGATCAAAAACATCTAATCCTGCAAAAGACACTTTACCGCTGTTCAAAGCTTCAATCAAAGCATCCTCATCAATTGTTCCTCCTCTTGAACAATTGACAATGCCTACCCCATCTTTCACTTTTTCGAATTCCTCTTTTCCTAAAACAGGTTTTTCGGTAAAAGGGATGTGCAGGCTGATGAAATCAGACTGAGCCAATAAATCGTCCATGCTCAGTTTAGTCACCGGCACATTTACGCCAATCCCTCCCGATAATTCTAAAGGTAAAGTGGCAGGGATATCATATAAATCAAAAGCTAACACATCCATGCCCAATCCTAAAGCTATTTTCGCAGTCTCTTTACCTATACGGCCAAAGCCAATGATACCGATTTTTTTTCCTCTTAATTCAGTTCCCTTGGCGTATTTTTTCTTTAACGCATTGAATTCGACAGCACCTTTCTCAGGCATCTGCCTGTTGGCATCGTAAACAAATCTCACTCCGTTAAAAAGATGAGTGAAAACCAATTCGGCGACTGACTGTGAGGAGGATGCGGGGGTATTCTCTACCGCGATGCCTTTACTTTTGGCATAATCCACATCAATATTATCCATTCCAACACCACCTCTGCCAATGATCTTCAAATTCGGACAAGCATCTATCAGCTCTTTTCTCACTTTTGTTGCACTTCTAACCGTGATTCCGTCATAAGCATTCAGCTTCGCAGCTAATTCCTCCTGTGGGATGTTGTGGGTGTCGACTTCAATTCCGGCTTCCTCCAATAATTTTTTACCTATAGGATCTATTCCGTCGTTTGCTAAAATTTTCATTTTTTTTGTTGATTTTAAATGGAGATGAAGTTTATCATGAGCTCAATCTATTGCATACTCAAAATCCTCTATCTGCTATGAATGGGTTGGTTAAGTTTTGGTTATGCATTTTTTTCGGCGAATTCCTGCATGGCCTCCACCAGTACATGAACGCTGGTGATGGGTAAAGCATTGTACAAGGAAGCTCTGAAGCCTCCCACGCTTCTGTGCCCCTTTATGCCAACGATGCCTTTATCCTCCGCATATTTTAAAAATGGTTTCTCTAGTTCCGGATTCTCCATCACAAAACAAACACTCATTTTAGAACGATCTTCCACAGCCGTTGTACCTTTGAATAAAGGATTTCTGTCGATCTCGTCATAAAGCGCTTTTGCCTTTGCATTATTTTCTTTAGCGATCTCTGCAACTCCCCCCTTGGATTTTAACCACCTTAGATTCAACATGGACACAAAAACAGAAAATACAGGCGGTGTGTTGTACATCGATTCTGCTTCTATATGTTTTTGATAATCCAGCATGGAAGGAATCACTCTTCCTGCTTTACCTAATATGGCATCTTTCACAATTACCACCGTTGCACCGGCAGGGCCGATGTTCTTTTGAGCACCGGCATAAATCAAATCAAAATCTGCCACATTGATTTCATGGCTGAAAATATCGGAAGACATATCGCAGACCAGGGGAAGTTTTATTTTAGGATATTCATGGAATTCAGTTCCAAAAATAGTGTTGTTGGAGGTAAAGTGAAAATAAGCATTGTCTTCCCCAACTTGATAATCTTTGGGGATATAGGTGTAATTTTTATCTTTTGAAGAAGCAACGATTTCCACTTCACCAAATAATTTCGCTTCTGCAATCGCCTTTTTAGACCATACACCCGTATCCAAATAACTTGCCTTTCTACCTTCTGGAAGCAGGTTATAAGCCACCATGGCAAACTGTAAACTTGCCCCTCCTTGTAGAAAAAGAACCGAATAACCTTCCGGCACCTTTAAAAGTTCTTTCACTAAGCTGACGGCTTCATCCATCACAGCAACAAATTCAGGTGCTCTGTGCGAGATCTCTAAAATGGAGATTCCTGTGTCGTTAAAATTTAAAACTCCCTGAGATGCTTGTTTGAATACTTCTTGTGGTAAAATGCAGGGGCCTGCACCAAAATTATGCTTCATTTCTTTTTGTGTTTATTGCTCCAAATTTATGATAATCTGTGCGGATACCTATTTTATTTTTAAAATTTGGTGATTAACCTGACATTCAATTGTCGCGAAGTCAAATAATTAGGAATAGCGAATTGATAGTTATTTACATCTGTAATCCAGAGGTAAGAAACCGTGTTGTTGATGTTCAAAAGATTGAAAATCTCCGCATATAAAATGATGGATTTAAAATGTTTGTCAAGAAACCTGGGCTTATGCCGACTTTCAGGATCGAGGATGTCTTTAGAGAATCCTATGTCCAAACGTTTATAGGCAGGAATATGAAAAGTTTGCTCGTAACGTTCTGAAGCCGGGGGGCCAGTAGGCAAGGGAGAACCAAAAAGCAAGTTTAAGTGCACACGGTAGGTGGGACTTCGGAGTAATTTATCCTGAAAGAATGCGGAAAAATTAACCCTTTGATCTGTAGGTCTTTTAAGATAACCGGGATAAACAGTTTCGCTAACACCACCATCATCTTTTTTAATGTAAAAATCATTTCGTATATCTTCAGCAGTCTTCATTAACGATAGCCTAAAAGAAGATTCCAGATCTTTGATGAACTCTCCGTTTATCCTGAAGTCCAAACCCATTGCATATCCCTTGGCTTGCTGATCTGCATAATACCTGATTCTCAAATTTTCAATATCATAAGGAATCAGATGGTACAAATATTTATAATATGCCTCTGCCGTGAATTTTAATTGTGTCCCCAATCCCTTAAACTGATGATCTGAAGAAAGCACAAAATGCAAGGATTTTTGAGATTTCACATCCTTGTTCAAGCTTCCATCAAAATTGCGTTCTTCCCTGTAAAATGGAGGTTGAACATACAAACCCGTTGCAAACCGATATATCACATCTTTATTCAAACTGGGTTTATAGGAGAAAATAGCTCGCGGACTGGGCAAGAACTCCTTGGTGAAATTGTTATAATTAACCCTTAATCCGCCGGTAAAAGAAAGTTTTTTATTAAGATCAGTGGTGTTTTGAACATAAGCGGTATAACGAAAGGTGGTTAAAGCATTAGCAGCATCAACAGATTGCGATAAGGAAAAATCGGCATAGCTGTTTGGAATGGAGAATCCAGCAGAATCTATCAACTCAAACTCCTTCAGTTCATCGGCTACCTTATCATATTGAAATCTCAGACCCGTTTCCCAATAAGATTTTTTAGTGATATGGTTGAATTTCACCTCGGTGGCATACACATCAGCACGAAGCTCATTTCTGCCATAGTTTTGATAAGCCCCTATACCCCTATTAGCTTTTACCCGTCCAAAATCGGCACTACCAAAATTATTCACCACTTCATCAAACACATAGGCACCAAGAATGTCAAAATTCTCTTTTTCTGTGATGTAGAATACAGAATTGATCCATTTTAAATTTGATTTTTCACTTAAAGCAGAATTCAACGTGAGGGAAGTCATGAGGTTATGATATTGATCCTTTTCCTGCCCTTCATAATTGACACTTAATCTTAATAGCTGGTTAAAGGTGCCGAATTGGGTTTCTCTGGACTCGGGGATTAAATGAAATTCGCTGCTGTTATAAATTCCCAGAAAGCTCAGGTCGGTTTTTTCATTGATCTTGTAATTCAACAACGCCTGAAAATCATAATATTTCGGATTATAACTTCCTTCTACCGGCTGTGCATTTAAAACCAGCTTATTCTGTTTGTTCCTGAAAGCCAAAGCCCCTGATATTTTTTGATGATGGAAGAAACCTGTTGCTGAGATCCCATTAGTTCCGATTCCGGCCGTGTACTTCACAGAATCAGTGTTCTTATACCTCACATCTAAAACAGAAGACATTTTATCTCCGTATTTTGGAGCGAACCCGCCTGCAGAGAATTGAACATCCCCCACCAAATCAGGATTGATCAGGCTTAAACCCTCCTGTTGTCCGCTTCTTACCAGATAGGGCTTATATATTTCAATGTCGTTGATATAGATGAGGTTCTCGTCAAAATTACCTCCCCTTACAGCGTACTGTGAACTCAATTCATTATTGGTGGAGACTCCAGGAAGTTGTTTCAGTAGCGTTTCAAAATTTTGAGAGCTGTTTGGATTTTGAGAGGACAGCTTTGGATTAATGCTAAGCATCCCGGTTTGTCTTCCTAATTGATCCCGGACAATGATGGTCTCCAAACTTTGTAAATCACGTGTCAAGGTAACGGAGTGATCAGTATCTTTACCTTCGGAAACTTTAATCTCTATCTTTCTGGTGGTATAGCCCAATGAACTGAAGAGGAGGGTGTAGTTTCCCGGTTGAAGACTCAATTCATACTTTCCGTATTGGTCACTGAAAGTAAATATTTCAGAATCCCCTACTTTAACTTTTACATCCTGTAAAGGTTCCTGTTCTTCATTGATGATCTTACCTTTGATCTTCGAGAAATCTTGGGCATGCAGGAACAGCGGGGCCAAAAGCAATAAAACCAGGAGTTTTTTAATCATTCAGAGGGAGATCTATCAGGCTTTCAGCATATCGGGAGAGATTCTTTTAAGTTCTGCAATGGCATGAAGTTGATCCGGAGAGCTGAAAATGGCATTCCCGGCAACCAAAACATTGGCACCCGCTTTCAGTAAGGCCAGAGAATTATGAATACTCACTCCACCGTCCACTTCTATCCATAAATTTGAATTTTTCGCAGCCGCCAGCTCTCTCAGCTGATGAATTTTCTGATAGGTGTGTTCAATGAATTTTTGCCCGCCGAAGCCCGGATTAACAGACATGATCAAAACCAAATCCAAATCCTGCACAATATCCTGCAAAAAAGAAACAGGAGTATGTGGATTTAAAGCCACTCCTGCTTTGCATTCCAGTTCTTTAATACTTTGCACTGTACGGTGCAAATGATTACAGGCTTCATCATGAACGGTGATGATATCCGCTCCGGCCTCCTTGAATTCTTTCAGATACCGGTCTGGTTCAATGATCATCAAATGGACATCCAAAGGTTTTTTAGCGAAATTCTTTACGGCTGCAACCACCGGGAAACCAAAAGAAATGTTGGGAACAAACACGCCATCCATAATATCCACATGAATCCAGTCAGCTTCACTTTTGTTCAGCATATGAATGTCTTCTTCCAGGTTTGCGAAATTGGCTGAGAGGATGGATGGTGAGACTAGATGGTTCATGGCTTCAAATATAGTAAATCTGCCTAATTTAAAAGATTACAGAAAAAAGCTCCATTATGTTTTAATATCAATATATTTAGAGCCTGTTTAAATTTAAATTGTAAGCATGACAGGAGGTTTCATAGCCGTTAAAAAAACAATTATATTAGGATGAAATATAGACTATTAATTCTTACATTTTTATCCGTTTTTACCATTTGTGAAGCTCAGGCTCAGGTGTATGTTGCACAAGAGATGTATGTTCATTTTTTCTCACCCGCTCCTATTGCTGATATAGAAGCCATCAGCAACTCTGCGAATGCTAAATTGAACACCGAAAAAAAGGAAGTGGAGATTCAAATCAACGTCACTTCATTTAAATTTAAAAAGGCACTGATGCAAACACATTTCAATGAACGTTCTATAGAAAGTGATAAATATCCTTTAGCGACTTTTAAAGGAAGATTTAAAGAAGAGGTGAATTTAGAGAATGAGGGAATTTATACACTTACCATGGATGGTCATTTCAATATTCATGGGGTGGACAGGTCAAAAACTGTGATATGCCTGATTAAAGTGAAAAATCATAAAATCAGTTTTGAAACCTCTTTCAAACTGATGAGTGCTGATTACAAGATCAAAACTCCCGACATCATCTATAGAAAAGTTGGCCAGGAAGTGAGTATTGATGCAAAAGGGCTGATGGTGAAAGAAAAGAATTGATCTCCATCAATCATCTTCCGCTATCCGAAATCACAAACTTGTGATTTTATCTATCAATGGCTAAAACTCATCCCTGGCCAATTAGAAACGCTCATAAAATGTTAGGTTTAGCATTCTGACTAAACATAGTTAATCTGCAGAAAAGGCGCCTGTCTGCCGACAGGCAGGCATAAAGCACTTCCCGGGCATCGATTTGCTGTTGTGTGTAGTACCTTTAATGGTTTTCAAGGATTTTCAATAGCTTTTGATTGAGATATAGTTTTTCCTTTCCGACTTTAACTGATTGTAGAATTCCATTTTCTTCCATAGCGATTAAGTAATTTCCTACAGTTTTGGTATTTCCAATGTTTTCATCAATCAGGTTTTGACGCTTTGTGCAAGGAAGTCGGAATAATATTTCAACTAAGTTTTTAGAATAAATTTTTGGGAGTTTTGTTTTGATTTCGTTGGTCATTTCTCCCATTGCTTGAGTGATTTGATTTAGTCGGTCTAATCCTTTCATCGCAGTTTTTTCAATCATATCCAACATATACATGTAATTTTCCCAATTTTCATTTTCAGTTACAGCTCTTAATTTGAGATAGTAATCGTTTTTGTGTTGGATGATGTACTCACTTATATAAATTGCCGGAATCTCCAATAATCCTGAAAGTTTGAGGTACAATAAAAGCAAAATTCTTCCTGTCCTTCCATTTCCGTCTGCAAATGGATGAATTGCTTCGAATTGATAATGCATCAAGGCCATTTTTATCAATGGGTCGACTTCATGTTCTTCATTGATGAATTTTTCCAAGTTGGCTAATTTTTCTCGGATGATTTCTTCTCCGCTTGGTGGAGTGTAAATTACCTCTCCTTGATGGTTGGCTAGAGTAGTTCCCGGAGTTACTCTAATTGAAGCATTGTTTTGTTTTATGCACTGGACGATTTTGATACAAAGATTTGTAGTTATAAAAGGCTTTGTTTTTAATTCTTCCAATCCTAACCAAAGAGCTTCTTTGTAGCTTAGAACTTCTTTTGTCGCTGAATTCTCAATTTTCTTCTCTGCAACAAACGACTTATAAAGTTCATCATTAGTTGTAAGGATGTTTTCGACTTCAGAACTTGCTTTTGCTTCTTGCAAATAGATGGTATCTAGAAATAAAGCAGGGTTGGGTAAATTCAATAAGGTTCCGTTTAGTTTAGCCAAAGCACGTCCTGCAGAAATTGTTTTTCGGAGGATATTTTTGTCTCTATATCTGAATTTGGTGGTAATAGAGGTAAGTCGTTGTATGGGATTTTTCGGTCAAATTTATTCATTGCTCAAGAGTAAATTTTACTTCTGTTTGTTTTACGAGTGTAAAAATAATGAAAATTTACCCTCGTTTTCGTTTCGAAGGTATTTACGCTCATTGAAATTTTAATCTTGTTTTCGCAGCCGATGTTCTGGCATTACACGCAACGTTTAGGTCCGCTAATAAATCCCATAATTTTCAGGTCTTAAAATATTTTTATACTAGTGTTAAGTTAAAAGTAGAAAGTAAAAATACTTATATCATTGATAATAAGTAATTTAAAAGATGATTTTTAGTCGTTTTATGATTAACATTACACTGGTAATTTGTGAAATAATAGAACGTTAGGTATCATTGACCCAAGCTTGGCCAGGAAGTGAGTATTGATGCAAAAGGGCTGATGGTGAAAGAGAAGAATTGATCCCCATCAGTCGTCAGTCATCCCTTTTCAAAGTTCTTTTCTATCAACACCTGAATGATTCCGTCCACCAAACCCACTTTAGGCACATGAATATGCTTGATACTTCCCCACTTCATCACCATGAGAAAGATCTCTGAAGCTGGAATGATCACATCCGCCCTATCTTGATTCAACCCCAGAATATTGATACGGTCTTTCAGGGAGAAGGAATTCAAATAAGTATACAGGGTTTTCAACTTGAGGTAGCTTAGCGGAACGCCCTCCTTCTCTTCGGAAAGCTTGAATAGTTTATTGATGTTTCCACCAGTCCCGATTCCCGAGATCAATTTAAAATTGCGGGTCTCACTTTTGATCCATTCCTTCATTTCGTCCCAGGTCTCCTCTTTATCCTGGTTGTCCAAAATACGGATCGTTCCCAAATCGAAAGATTTTGATGCCAGCATCTGACCTTCGGAGAAGACGGATAACTCTGTGCTCCCCCCTCCAACATCAATATACAGGTAATTCTTCTTCCTGTCCAAAGTTTGCTCTATATGGCTCGAATAAATGATGTTGGCTTCTTTTTGCCCAGCTATGATTTCCAAATCAATATTCGCCTTCTCTTTGATCTCCCGCACCAATTCAGGTCCGTTATCCGCTTCTCTCAAAGCAGAGGTGGCGCAGGCCATATAATCCTCCACCTTATAAACATCCATCAGGTTTCTGAAGGCGACCATGGTTTTAACCAGCTCTTCCGATTTCTTCAAAGAGATCTCGTGATCCAGAAAAGCATTGTCGCCCAAACGTAACGGAACCCTTATCAGCGTGTTTTTTTTGAAAGAGATCACTCCTTCATTATCTGTTAAATTAGCTATTAATAACCTGATGGCATTAGAGCCGATATCGATTGCTGCGTATCTCAATGTCTTATTCTTTATTTTTTAAATAATTGTAGGTGTCTATCTGTGTACGGTATGGGATCCTGATCTTTGTTTTCCTATATTTGTTATTATTCAAGGCATTGATCTCACGGGCCTTGGTATTATCCATCAGTTGTATGTCCATCAACTCCCTGATCTCCTGTTTGATCTCCTTGTCGTAAATAGGAAAACCAACCTCAATTCTGTGATCCAGATTTCTGGTCATCAAATCCGCAGAAAGCAAAAACACCTCCTCTTTGCCGTTGTTGCAGCATATCCAAACCCTCGCATGTTCCAGAAATTTATCAATGATGGAGATCACTTCGATATTTTCACTAAACCCGGCTTTGCCCGGAACCAAAGCACACATCCCTCTCACAATAAGCTTGATGATGACTCCTGATTCACTCGCCGCATATAATTTTTTAATGGTTTGCTCGTCAGCAAGAGAATTCATCTTCAGAATCAGGTAAGCTTGCTTACCCGATTTAGCGTTTTTGATCTCCCGGTCGATAAAACTGAAAAGCTTTTTTCTGGTTTCCAATGGAGAGACGATGAGATGCTCGTATCCTTTGGAGATGTTTTTTTTCTCTATATGATCAAAAAGCTTACTCAGTTCTTTGGTAATTCTGGTGTCAGCGGTGAACAAGCTATGGTCACAATAAATCCTGGCGGTTTTTTCATTGTAATTTCCGGTCGCCAGGTTAGCGTAAAACACTTTCTTGCCTTTCTCCATGCGTGTCACCATACAAATCTTGGTGTGCACTTTATAACCGGTGATCCCATAGTTCACTTTGATGCCTTCATCCTCCAAACGGTTTGTCCAGAAAATATTCGCCTGCTCATCAAATCTGGCCTTAAGCTCCACCAGACAAAAAACTTTCTTTCCATTTCTTGCCGCGTTGATCAGTGCATAAATTATCCTTGAATTCTCCGCTAAACGATACAAGGTGATGTGAATGGTGGTCACCCTTGGATCTATCGCTGCCTCCCTTAAAAAGTGAATGATGTAATCAAAAGATTGATAAGGTAGATTAATTAAATAGTCACGTTTCTTTATCAGCTCGAACATCCCCTTGTAAATACTTAGATCTTTAACCGGCAAAGGAATGATCTTTTTATATTCCAGGTAGTCCTCTCCCACATTTGGAAAAGCAATGAAATCTTTGAAATTATGATATTTATTCCCCGGAATTAAGCTTTCTGAATGCAAATCGAGTTTAGACACCACGGTGGTGAGCATATCAATAGGCATGGCGCTATCATACAATAAACGCATTGGCTTGCCTTTTTTTCTTTTTTGCAAACTTTTGGAGAGTGCTTCAATGAAACGTTCACTCACATTGGTGTCCAGGTCAAGTTCTGCATCCCGGGTCACCTGAATGGAATAAGCTTCTATTTGTTCATAGTCAAAAACGAAGAATATTTCGTCCAAACTATACCTGATGATATCATCCAATAAGATGATGAATTTTAGATTATTGGTCTCAGGTAATACCAAAAACCGATCTAAACTCTCTGGAATTTCAATCAACGCATATTTAACTTTCCCCTTTTTGATGTTCTGGGTGAGTTTTACCAAAAAATAGATGACCCGGTCTCTCAATTCAGGGAAAGGCTGCTTATCATCAATGATAATGGGAACGATGGTAGAGAGAATACGTTCTCTGAAATACTTTTTAACGAATTGCCCCCTGCTCACATTCAGCTGATGCTCGTTTAATATGAAGATTTTATTATCAGCTAATTCTTTGATGATCTCTTCATACAGGGCATTGAATTTCTTCTCTTGCCTTACTACGATGTTCTTGATCTGGTTCAGAATCTTCTTTGGATTATAACCCAGCTCCTCTTTAGCTTTATTCACAACGGTCACCAATCTGTTCAGAGTGGCCACCCGCACCCGGTAAAACTCATCTAAATTAGAAGAAAAAATAGCCAAAAACCTTATTCTTTCTATCAACGGAACAGATTTATCAGCAGCTTCCTGTAAAACCCTATCGTTGAAGGATAACCAGCTGATCTCTCTGTTCATTATGGGAGCTTTGGATTCAATCATGGAATAAAAAAATCCCGGAGTGTACTCCGGGACTCAAAACTGCGAATTATTTTGTTAAATGAATATTAAATTAGAGTTAATTGGCATTACTTTTACCCTCTTTTATATTTGTTCCTGGGTCCGGCGTTCAATGGCAAGTCTGTGTTCTCCGGTTTTGAATCTGACTTCGGAATCGGGGAAGGATTATTTTTGGCAGGTACTGCCGGAGTCTCGGGATGTACAGGTTTTGCTGGTATTTCTGCCCCAACGTTTGGCTCCGGCACTGGCTTTTTAACTACAGGTTCACTTTCACTTTTTGCTGGAACCGCTTTTACAGCGGCAGGGGAAGCAGGTGCATCGGCTATGCTTTCAGACTGCTTTCTGCGGGGTTTTCGTGTACTGGTGGAGCTTTTTGTAGCTGAGCTTGCTTTCTCTGTACTCGCTTTCCTTGTTCTGGCAGGTTTTTTATCTGCAGGTTCCTTTTTTGCTGGAACCTCTTTTACAGCGGCAGGGGAAACAGGTGCATCGGCTATGCTTTCAGTCGGCTTTCTGCGGGGTTTTCGTGTACTGGTGGAGCTTTTTGTAGCTGAGCTTGCTTTCTCTGTAGCCGCTTTCCTTGTTCTGGCAGGTTTTTTATCTGCAAGTTCCTTTTTTGCTGGAACCGCTTTTGCAGCGGCAGGGGAAGCAGGTGCATCGGCTATGCTTTCAGACTGCTTTCTGCGGGGTTTTCGTGTGCTGGGAGAACTTTTTGTAACTGAGCTTGTTTTCTCTGTAACCGCTTTCCTTGTTCTGGCAGGTTTTTTATCTGCAGGTTCCTTTTTTGCTGGAACCGCTTTTACAGCGGCAGGTGAAGCAGGTGCATCGGCTATGCTTTCAGACTGCTTTCTGCGGGGTTTTCGTGTGCTGGGAGAACTTTTTGTAGCTGAGCTTGTTTTCTCTGTAACCGCTTTCCTTGTTCTGGCAGGTTTTTTATCTGCAGGTTCCTTTTTTGCTGGAACCGCTTTTACAGCGGCAGGGGAAGCAGGTGCATCGGCTATGCTTTCAGACTGCTTTCTGCGGGGTTTTCGTGTGCTGGGAGAACTTTTTGTAGCTGAGCTTGTTTTTTCTGTAACCGCTTTTCTTGTTCTGGCAGGCTTTTTATCTGCCGGAGATTTAATCGCAGAACTTACCGACTTAATAGAGGTCACCTGTTTAATTGCAGGGGCGATCTCCTTTTTAATCGCTTTGGCGGAATCAGCCGCTTTGCCCTCCGCTTTTTTCGTTGCCTTTTTCACCTCCTTTTTACCCTTACTGATGCCTTTTTTGGAGGCTTTCTTTGCATCGGCCACATTGGAGTGAATTTTATCATCAATGGATTTCTTCACATTTTTTATTTTTGACGATAATTTCTTAGACAGAATCTTACTGGCTTTTTTGATCTCTCCGCCAATATCCTCCGCATCATGACCAAGGCTTTTTACAAAGTCCTTTATTTTTTTGGTCAGGTCAATTTCCAATTCTGTTTTAGCCTTTTTTTTCACATCTTTTTTTATAGTTTTAAGCTTTGAAGGTTTCATATTTTATTTTATTAAATAATTAATTCTTTTAAATCTATTCTTAATTTATTAAAACAACAAATAATATTCCAATTATGCCAACTTTTGATATTGTGAGCAAGATAGATGCTCAAACTCTTGATAACGCCATCAATAATGCAAAAAAAGAAATTTTAAACCGATATGATTTTCATGATTCAAAAAGTTCTGTGGAACTGGACAAAAAAACGAACAGTTTAACAGTGATCACTGAAAATGATATGCGCTTAAAAGCCATATCAGAAGCGATCATATCCAGATTTGTGAAACAACACCTGGATCCCAAAGCTTTGGATTTTGACAAGCCTTTTTACAGCATCACCGGGAACATGATCCGTAAAGACATCAAAGTGAAAGAAGGTTTGGATAAGGAGGCGGCGAAAAGAATCGTGAAAAAGATTAAAGATTCCGGTTTAAAAGTGCAGGCTTCCATTATGGATGACCAGGTAAGGGTGCAAAGCAAAAAGCTCGATGACCTGCAAGCGGTCATCACCCTGTGCCGAAGTGAGGATTTTGGCCAGCCCTTGCAGTACATCAATAAGAGAAATTAATCATTGATAGATTCTTTTTCATGGATATCCTCAATATCCAGGATATATTTATTCAGCAAAAGAAAATCAAATAGCGGCTTTGCTTCAGGGGAGACCTCCATGTTTTTAGTGGTCACCATGGTTTTATTTTTGATATCCCTGAACGGATAAGTTAAAAGTTTGACGTTTCCGCTAAACAGATCACTGATAAATGCCAATAATTCGTTGGTATAATTAGATCCGTAATTCTCTGACAGAAAAATATGTTTAAGATTGGCGATGTTGGTGGTGATACCCACACTTTTCGGTTTGCATTTGGCAAGATACCTGGCCAGTTTATTGTGACGATTAAAGTTAGAGATGATCACAGCATGTCCCATCTCCATAATCTCACCTGCTCTCTTTGCCACCCTGTTCAATAAATCTTCATCGTCTTTTTCAGCTTTCTCCATCATATTGTTCAGCGTGAGTTCCGCCATCGTGATCAAATTCGCATCCTCAATCTCCAGATAAGTTTTATATTGCTGCACAGCATGATTGAATAATTCAAAATCAGGTTTGGTTTTCTGATTGAATCTGGTTCTTAAGATCATGATATGTTGTTTATACATCAGGTCTTTAGCCTGCATCACCCCAAGACTTGGCACAAAAATACCCGCACTCGAGAAGCCCTTTTGTATTAAATAAAGATTTACCAGCACCTCGTTCGTATGTTCAAATGCAGGTCCTTTTACATTGATCAGGTCAATCTCCACAGAACCCTGATTTAAGTTATCTGCCAAAGATTCAATCATCATTTTCGGGTTATCATGATGATAAAAAGCCGAATAAACCAAATTGACCCCTAAAATCCCTAAAACATTTTGCTGTAAAGTGGCATCGCTATCCAGCAGCCTGACATGAAAAATAATTTCATTTGCGGGGCCGCAGGGCTCCAACTGAAATTTTATGCCTAACCAACCATGCGGATCATTGGATTTATTATAATTCAAGGTGGTGACCGTGTCGGCAAAAGAGAAAAAGGTACGTGTGCGGTAATCCACTCCACACAGCCGTTCTCCCAGAAGTTCAAATTCGTGGTCGAGCATTTTCTCCAGTCTTGATTTAGACACATATCTCCCCGACTCCTCTGACCCGTAGATCTCATTGCTAAAAGTCATATCATAGGCCGACATGGTTTTGGCGATGGTCCCGGAAGCCGCACCAGCGGTGAAGAAATTTCTGGCCACCTCCTGCCCTGCACCAATCTCTGCAAAAGTTCCGTAAACGTTTTTATCGAGATTTATGGTAAGGGCTTTACGACGAGTGTCCAGTATTTCTAAGATCATGATACAAAGGTAAAAATATTTGAATAGCTATAAAAAAGCAATCCCGGCTTTTCACAGCCGGGATGCCAAACTTAAACTAATCAACTTATGAAAAAATCTTGATTATTTGATGCTGATCTCTCTGGTTTGAAATTTAGCCTCTTCTTTCTTTGCAATGTCAATTTTTAAAATCCCATCAGTGTAGTTTGCGTCGATATGGGCATGATCCACTAATTCAGGCAAGTTGAAAGATCTCACAAAAGAAGAGTAACTATATTCTTTTCTATTGATTTTTTTACCTTCCTGCTTGTCTTCCGTCTTTACTTCTGCCGATATGGATAAAACATCCTTATCCAACGCAATTTTAAAATCCTCTTTCTTTAATCCTGGAGCAGCTAATTCAATATGATAATATCCTTCTGTTTCAGAAATATTCACTGCCGGAACTCTGGACACTAACTTATCGTTCACAAAGCTGTCTTTAAAGAATGAATCAAATAATTCATTAAAAGTTGAATATCCGCTCACTTTTTTGTTTTCATTAAATTTCACTAAAGTCATTTTTATATCCTCCTATTATATTACTATTGTTTTTACATTTGCTCTTGTTCAATTGCAATACCAAATGTTTTAAAGCATAAGAAAGCAGACTTTATGTCGTGTTTTTAAAAATATTAATGACATAATTTCCGAATGATGGATATTAAAGAGACATTAAAACAGTTTAAATATAAAACAGAGATCCCTATCCGATTTGCTGATATGGATATGTTCGGTCATGCCAATAATGCGGTGTACCTCACCTATTTCGAACAGGCCCGTTCCAATTACTGGAACGAGGTCATCAAATGGGATTGGGAAAAAACAGGAATCATCGTGGCTAAAGCACAAATAGATTATATCAAACCCATTTTATTGAATGAAAAGATCTTTGGTTATGTGAAGACCAGTCGTTTAGGCAATAGCAGCTGGGATATCGAGTATGTTCTGGTTTGTTTGAATGATGACAGCACCGAGTCCATTCGCACCAAAGGAAAAACGGTGCAGGTGGCCATAAATTACGATAATCATAAACCTACACCCATCCCAAAACCAGAACGAGATTTAATGAAAAACTATGATAACATCTGGCTGAATGAAATTTAAGGATGACCGTAACCATTAATTAAATATCGAAGATGGATTTCAATGATCACGCCTCAGGGAAGTTTTCTGAGAACGTAATCATCAGGTGGCTCAAGGTTGTTGGTATGATTTTTCGCCAACCACCGTTATATGCTAGAATGATCAGCTCATATGGGTTCTAAAAAACAAAAAACAAAATTCTTTCAGGCTACAAAAAGTAAGGTCATCATCGGTTTCCTTTTCACAGGTGTTGCACTTTTTATGGCATGGAGTATCAGTGATTTTGTTTTTAAGGAGATGTTGAACACCCTTGATAAATTATCAGCTCCAAATGATAAGCTCAGGATAGTGAGTCAACTATCAGAAAAAATTACCCGTCTTGATCAAATTCAGCGAAACGAGGTTTTCGATAAATCCAGTGAATTCAATAGTTTCTTCAAAGACGCAAAAGACATCAAATTAAGCCTAGACACGCTCACTGAGCTTTATGAAGATGATTCGACCCAACTGGCAAGAATAAATGCTATCAAACATTTAATTTCAGATAAGGACAAACAATTGGTAAAGTATCTGAAGGTGAGGAAGAGTTTGGTGAGCACCCGGTCGCTCTCCAATAAAGTGCAAGAACTAAACCAACTGGTCTTAGACAAAAGTCAAAAGGAAGACAGCACCATCACCACAGAAACCCAAACCACCACCACCACCACGCTCTTGCCCAATGAAGACACCAAATCAAGGGGGTTTTTAAGCAGGGTTTTTGGCAAGAAAAAAAATGATGAGGTATATAAAATCATTGATAAAGAATTACAAATCAAAAAAGACACCTTAAAAACCATTACCAAAGACAGCTTAGTCAATGATATAGGTGATGCGCTTGCCAATCTTGAAAAAGAGCAAAAACACAAAAGTAAACAATTTTTAAGTGAAGAAGCTGACCTCACCAGAACAAGTAACGAATTGACCATTCAAATGCTCAAGACTTTAAAGGATGTTGAGTCAGAAGCAGTGGCTCAAATTGGGGCAGATGGTGCGAATGCAAAAAAGTTAGTACAGCAGGGAGTCTATCAGATCACTAAGGTATTAATTGTTTTCCTTGTTCTGACTGCGATTCTATTAGTGGTCATTTTATCAGACATCTCCAAAAGCAACCGGTACAGAAAAGCACTGGAGATCGCTAAAGAGCAGGCAGAACATTACGGAAAGGCCAAGCAAAGATTCCTCTCCAACATGAGCCATGAAATCAGAACCCCTTTGCAATCCATCATCGGATATTCCGAACAAATCGTAAAGCAGGGAGTTGCAGATAAAAAGAACATAGTTGCCATACATAACTCTTCCAATCACCTGCTTCATATTGTCAACGAGGTTTTAGACTATAACAGGATCATATCAGGAGATTTCGTTGTGCATCGCCAGCCGTTCAATATGCTGAAAGTTTTAGATGACGTAGCGATGATCATGCGTCCGCTGGCTGAGAAAAAATCACTTCAGCTGATCACCCATTTTGATCTGGGAGAACATGTATTTGTTGTTGGTGATGCTTTCAGGTTGAAACAAGTGCTGCTGAACTTATTGGGAAATGCCATAAAATTCACAGTGAATGGCCGTGTCAGTTTAAAAGTGAGCTGCAAAAGACAGGAAGATGATCTGCATTTTTCATTCCTCATCAATGACACCGGCATAGGTATGAAAGAGAGCGATTTAAAAAACATCTTTAATGAATTTGAACAGGTAAACAGCCCTGAGCGATACACCATGAATAGAAGTGGGACAGGTTTGGGCCTGGCCATAGTTAAAAAGCTGGTGGAAAATCAGCGGGGAAGAATCAATGTGAAAAGCAAACCCGGAGTAGGTACAACTTTCGGTATTTTCTTAAAGTATGCTTACACCAAAGAAAAAGAACCCGAAGCTTTTGATTCCAAAAAATTAGCTGACTATACAAACACAGGCGAGATTTGGATGATTGATGACGATCATTTCATCTTAAACCTTTGCGAAATCATTTTTAAAACCAACAAAGTCCCCTACCGTACTTTCAGTACCGTGTCAGAGATATTGAATGCGAAACCAAATACTGACCTTCGTTATGTTTTGATGGATATCAGGTTGCCAGAGATCTCCGGAATTGAGCTTTGTGCCATTCTGAAAAAGAAATTACCTCCGGGAATTAAATTTTACGCGGTTACTGCGCAAGTTTTGCACGATGAGCAGGCGAAGATATTGAAACAGGGATTTGACGGCTTAATCATCAAACCATTCAAAGAGGAGCAGATTTTAAATATTCTAAATCAACAAAAGATCAGTCAGCCTTCTGTTGAGTTCAATTTTGATGCCATCAGAAGGATGACTTTTGGAGATGAGGCGCAACTCCAAAAAATCCTGAACAGATTTATACAGGATTGCAGGGATGACGTGATTCTGTTGAGAAAAGCTTTGATGAACAAGCAACGGGAGGACACCTGTTTAATCGTACACAGGTTTGCCGGCCGATTGGCCCAGATAGGAGCCAAAAAGTTATCCGGAGCTTTCAAGCTGAAAGAACGCCATCTCCATGAAAATGAAGAGATCAGTGAGGAGATGACCGGAGAGCTGGAATCACTGCTCACTGAAGTGGAAAAGTTTATGGAGCTTGTGAAGCATAGAAATCATTCCGAGCCTTACAAGGAGAAACCAAACTTAAATGTGCCCCATCAGGAAAAGATTAGCCAACCTCCCGTGGACTTCAACTTCGATGCGATCAGAAGAATGACTTTTGGAGATGAAGCGCAACTCCAAAAAATCCTCAACAGATTCATGCAGGATTGCAGAGAGGACGTCTTGTTGTTAAGAAAAGCTTTGATGAAAAATCAACTGGCCGACACCAGTTTAATCATACACAGGTTTGCTGGCCGACTGGCTCAGATAGGGGCCAAAAACTTATCCGGAGCATTCAGGTTGAAAGAACGCCGTCTCCATGAAAGCAGAGAGATCAGTACCGGGATGAGCAGAGAACTGGAATCACTGATCAATGAAGTAGAGGATTTCATTGACCTGGTTGAGCAGAGAAATCATTCTATGCCATAGCGCTCCATTTTACTGTACAAAGTCTTCCTATCGATATTGAGTATTTTAGCTGCTTTTGATTTATTGTACCTCACTTTAATAAGCGTCTCCTGAATCAGCACCTTCTCGTTCACCTCCTTAAAAGCTTTTAAATCTGAGGTATGACCCACAGAGGGATGATTTACCGCTAATATCATCTCTTCAGGCAGGGAGCCGGCCGAAGCCAGTTCTCCGGGAGTGAGCAAAACCATTCTCTTGACCACATTGCTCAGCTCTCTCAAATTACCAGGCCAATCATAATTTAACAACAGAGATTTAGCTTCTGCATCCATCCCCTTCACCTGTCGGCCTAATTCCTTATTAGACGCTTTGATGAAATGCTCAATGAAAAGCTCCAGGTCTTCGGCACGCTCTCTAAGTGGCGGAAGCTGAATTTTAAATTGGTTGATGCGGTGATACAGATCCTCCCGGAAATCACCGCTCTGAATGCTGTAAACTAAATCGTCATTGGTGGCAGCAATGATACGTACATCCACTTTTATGGTTTTATTGCTCCCCAATGGTTGTACAACCCTTTCCTGCAAAGCCCTTAATAATTTCACCTGAACTTCGTAGCTTAAATTACCAATTTCATCCATGAAGAAAGTGCCGCCGTTGGCCACCTCAAATTTTCCTTTTTTATCATTTAGTGCACCAGTGAAAGCTCCTTTTACATGCCCGAATAGTTCGCTGGCGGCTAAATCCTTTGACAAGGCCCCACAATCAACCGCCACAAAGGGTTTATGTTTCCGATCACTTTGCTGATGAAGCATTCTGGCTGCGAATTCTTTTCCGGTACCGCTCTCTCCCTGTAATAAAACCGACAAATCAGTGGGTGCAACAAGCTGGATGTATTCGTGTAATTTATCGGCTACCACACTTTGGCCTTTGATAAAACCTGTCTCGTCGTCACTGATTTTAACACCCTCGTGATGCTCTTTTCTGTCAAGCGCTTTCTTAATTGCCAGTGAAAGCTCCTCAGGATTGACCGGTTTGATGATATAATCCGTCGCACCTGATTGGATGGATCTCACTGCTGTTCGCACGTCATTGAAGCTGGTCATCACGATAGTGGGGAGGCTGATGTGATGCTCCCTGACAAAAGCGAGCACATCCAAACCAGTTCCATCAGGCAAGCGGTAGTCGGTCAACAATAAGTCGAATGTCTGACTTTCCAGCAGCTTGAATGAATCCTTAACCTTGGTGACATATTTCACTTCATGATGGTTTCTGGTCAGAAATCCTTCCAATAATTCTGCAAAAGTGGTGTCATCCTCAACGATTAATGTTCTAATCATAATTCAAAAATAACAAAAGCCGGAATTATCCGGCTTCTATTTTAACTAAAACAGTTGTTATTCTGAAATAGTTTGGTTAATCAACTCTCGAGCGCATTGATCTCATTCGACTGGAGTACCGTCTTTCTTGATTTTAACGGAGCCAACTTCCTCCTCTTTTTTAACATTGATCTGATAGTATTCAACCCCTCCCTCTTCTTTCACCCAGAAAGCGGCGGTAGGTGTCCAGTCTTTATAGGCATCAGAAGCCAATGTGGCTTTTACCGAATCAGGCAACTCTTCTAGTTTAACCGGAGTTTTCACGGTGCTATCCTGAACGGCAATTTCCGGGGACAATATTTTGATTTCATTGGCTTTGACTGAAGCGATACCTGCAAATGCTAAAAATGCAGCTGATAAAATTAATTTTTTCATAATCGTATTTTTTAAATTTAAATATGGATGTTGAAATAGCTGATTCATAACGGTGCCAAAAGCGAAATAAAATACAAATTATTGATTTTAAGCTAATTATTAAAGCAACACAAGATACTTCTTGTTGATTTTATCAACAGTTTGAGTATTTGTGAACCAGGTTTGGATCTAAAATATCTTATCAGGATTTAATATTCCGTTAGGATCAAAAACCTGCTTAATGCCTCGCATCAGGTTTAAATGGACCGCTGAATATTTGATGGGCATGAATTCTTTTTGGACCAGGCCAATGCCGTGTTCGCCGGAAATGGTCCCGCCCAACTTTACGGTGAGTTCAAAAATCTCTTTGATGCCAGCCTTCAATTGATGGTTCCAATCATAATCGCTCATGCTTGCTTTGATGATGTTCACGTGCAGGTTACCATCACCGGCATGACCGTAACACACCGAATCAAATCCGTAGTGCTTCCCGATCTCTTTAATCCCCTGGATGAGCTTCGGCAGCTCTGCCCTTGGCACCACCGTGTCCTCTTCTTTATAAACTGAGTTTGATTTTACCGAAACCGGCAATTTTCTTCTGATCTGCCATAACTCCTCCTTCTGCGTGGAAGAATCGGCAAAAAGCACCTCCAAACATTTATAGGCCTCCAATACCTCATTGATTTTCTCGGCATCTGTGAAAAGCATATCCATATCAGCTCCGTCCAACTCAATCATTAAAAAAGCCTCTGCCGCCCTGTTCATATTAAAGCTGATGTCTTCATAAGCGATCACCCACTCCACGCCTCTTCTCTCCATAAACTCTAAAGCTGAAGGAATGATCCCTGCCCTGAATATTGCTGAAACCGCTGCGCAGGCATCCTCATTCGAAGGAAAGGAAGCAAAAAGCAATACATCATGTTTAGGCTGTGGCACCAGTTTCAATACGATTTGCGTAATGATGCCCAACGTACCTTCAGAACCGATCATCAATTGGGTGAGGTTATATCCCGAGGCGTATTTGATGGTGTTGGCCCCGGTCCAGATGATGTCTCCGTTGGCCAGTACCACCTGCAGGTTCAATACGTACTCCCTGATGGTGCCGTACTTCACCACCCTTGGGCCACCGGAACCATGAGCGATGTTGCCGCCGATGAAGCAGGAACCTTTACTGGATGGATCAACCGGATAAAGTAAACCCTTCTCTGCCACCGCATTCATGAACTCCTCGGTGATCACCCCCGGTTCCACTGAAGCCTGAAGGTTTCTTTCATCAATCTCTATGATCCTGTTCAATCGCTCCAGAGACAAAACCACGCCACCATGTATCGGCAAAGCGCCCCCGCTCAAACCTGTTCCGCCGCCTCGTGGTGTGACCGGGATCGTATGTTCGTTGCAATATTTCAGAATAGCGGCTATCTCTGCCACGTTCTTAGGCTTGATCACCACATCCGGAAAGAAATTCAGATCCTCCGTTTCATCCTTGCTGTATTTAAAGATATTCTCCTGGTCGGTAAATACATTCCCTCCCCCTGCTATCTTGATCAGCTTATTGATGACTTTTTGATTGACGGGATTAAAGACCATTATTTTTTATAGCTTAATTCAATGAAAGAATGCTGAATCTCCGCATTTACCGGCAGACTCATTTTTTTGATGCGAACCAGGATCTCCTCCACAAACGGAAAATCACTTTTCAACCTGTTCATAATGGTTTGCGCCACAGTTTCTATCAGTGCAGCTTCTTTTTCAAATGCCTGGGCACACACCTCATACAATTGCATATAATCGATGGTTTGGCGAATATCCTCTGTATCCACTGCCTCCTGCTGTTCAAAGCTCAGGAATAAATCCACCATGAAATCATTTTTAATGATGCGTTCCTCTGCAAAAAAACCTACGGGAGCATTGAATTTAACCCCTTCCAGACCTATTTTTCTTTTGCTTTCACTCATCATCCAAAGATGGAGGTAAATCCATTTAATTCAAAATAATTATGGCCAACAAAGCATTTTGCTAAATTTGAATATAAACCACATGAACATGATTGAAGAGCGTTTCCATAAATCAGTGAAAAAGGATTGGTACGAACATCCTGATTATTACCTTTTAGATGAGTTATTGACTGAAGAGCACCGGTTGATCCGCAATAGCGTGAGGGAGTGGGTCAAAAAAGAGCTGAGCCCGGTGATTGAGGATTATGCTCAGAAAGCCACCTTTCCGAAACACCTGATCAAAGGATTGGGGGAGATCGGTGCTTTTGGCCCCACCATCCCGGTGGAATATGGAGGAGCAGGCCTGGATTACATCTCCTATGGCATCATCATGCAGGAGATAGAGCGAGGAGATTCAGGGGTCCGTTCCACGGCATCTGTTCAGGGCTCCCTGGTGATGTACCCGATCTTCGCTTTTGGCTCCGAAGAACAAAAAAGAAAGTACCTCCCAAAACTGGCCACCGGGGAGATCATGGGCTGTTTTGGATTAACCGAACCCGATCATGGCTCTGACCCTGGTGGAATGACCACCAACATCAAAAAATCAGGAGATGATTATATCCTGAACGGGGCCAAGATGTGGATATCCAATTCCCCTTTTGCTGATATCGCCGTGGTTTGGGCAAAGGATGAGGAAGGAGCCATCCGAGGGTTGATTGTGGAGCGTGGAATGAAAGGGTTCAGCACTCCTGAAATGCACCATAAATGGTCTTTAAGAGCCTCTGCCACCGGTGAATTGGTTTTTGACCAGGTAAAAATCCCGAAAGAGAACATCCTGCCCAACATCAAAGGTTTAAAAGGCCCTTTAAGTTGTTTAAATCAGGCTCGCTTCGGAATCGCCTGGGGTGCTTTGGGGGCTGCGATGGATTGTTACGACACGGCTTTGCGTTACACCAAAGAACGCGAACAATTTGGAAGACCCATAGCCGGATTTCAGCTGCAACAAAAGAAATTGGCAGAGATGATCACCGAAATCACCAAAGGGCAGTTATTGATTTGGCGCTTGGGTGTTTTGAAAAATGAAAACAGAGCCACTCCCGCTCAAATCTCCATGGGAAAAAGAAATTCGGTGGAGACTGCTTTAAACATCGCCCGGGAAGCCCGGCAAATGCTGGGCGGCATGGGCATCACTGGCGAATACCCCATCATGCGGCATATGATGAACCTCGAATCGGTGGTGACCTACGAAGGAACGCATGACATCCATTTATTAATCACTGGCTTGGATGTGACGGGAGAGAATGCTTTCACATAACTATTTCTATGAAACAATATAGCCCACGGTTTAAACCGTGGGCTATGGTTTAAACCGTGGTCTATGGTTTAAACCGTGGGCTACAAGAGGCAAACACCACGCATACAATTGATCCATCCATTTCCCTCCTGCTGTTTGAATCAATTTGGATGGATGTTTCTTTCCATCGGGTAATATCCACGTCAACGTTTGCTGCTCCCTTGCTAACCTTCAATGCTCATTCCTGATGAGCTATTCCGTAAAGTTTTATAAATTCATCATATTCCTGTTAGAAGGTTCTCTTTTGATGATGCGTCTTTTGGTTCTTGATGTACTGATACACCTTTTCAACCACCGGTTCTGAAACCGAATAAGCCGCATATCCGGTTTGCCAAGAGAATTTATCCGGTATCAAATTGTTGTGATTGATGAAATGCGAACTGCTGCCCTTTAATTGCTTGATGACTTCGGCAATTGATTTTTGGGGATGGAGTAAAAATAAACAATGGATGTGGTCTGGCATCCCATTGATCATTTTCACAGGACAACCCAGCTCTTTTAATTGCTCAGCTATAAACTGATATATCTTTTGCTCTACATTTGTATGAACGAGGGGAGCTCGCTCTTTGGTTGCCCAAATGGCATGTATCCATATTTTGTTGTACGAATGTGGCATATCATAGCTGTTTAATTTATTTTATAAACCGTTGAAACGGTTTCTGAATTTGTGAACGTTCCCACATAGCCCACGGTTTAAACCGTGGGCTATGGTTTAAACCGTGGGCTATAAGAGGCAAACACCACGCATACAATGGATTCATCCATTTCCCTCCCCACTAATGAATAAAAATAGTCATTTGGCGTTATATTTCTGCTTCATTACCAGCAGGAAGGGGAATCCACCTCACTTAGAGCGCAAAACTGCGCAATACATCACTATACACCCGGGTGGGGTTACTGCCCAGGGCCGTCACCCTAAACAGGTACTCCATCCCGCTCTCCAGCCCACTGATGCTCACCCTGGATTTGGAGAGGATTTGCATCTGCCAGTTCTCACTATCCGCTTTGCGGTATTCGTACTGGTAATTATCCGCTCCATCTATGGCATTCAGGCTCAGCTTCATGGTACCGGTGCCGATGGCGCTCACCTTAAAACCTGATGGTTTGGGCAAAGGGCCCACCGGTCCCCTGGTCTTGCTCAGGTCGAAACCACTGGACAGCATTTTTTCCATACCGCCGTCGCTGCTGACTTGTACGTACTGCGCCAGTCGGTTCAACTGCGCAAGCAGGGCTTCCCTTTTCAGGTTTTTCAGCTCAATTTTAATATGGTCTCTATTTGCCGCCGCAAGCATGGCGGCTTCAAACTCGTCCAAAGCCGTTTGGACATCTGCTAAGGGCGGTTGCGGGGTCGGGAAAGCGGCATTACCGGTAAGGGCGGCCAGTATTTCCTGTGTCTTTTGTTCCAGCTCGGTGTCTCCCAACCGACCGTAATTGATGATTATTTTTTGCTTAAACATAATTATTCGATTTTGTAAATGTTGATTAAAAATTGCTGTTGATTAAAAAAATTAGCCGATCAGGCAGGTGGCCCTCTCAGGTAAGCTCCCCAGGCCCAACAAAATAATTTTACCCTTAAGCAGGGCTGCAGTACCATTTTCAGGCGGGAACCACGATAGGTATTTACGCCATAGCTTAAAGTCATTGCTTTTGCCTTTAAATACCTCCCTGTTGATCGTAAAAGCAGGGATCCTAAGCAGCAGGAATCAAATCCTGTTTTACAAATTGCTTTTGTTGGGTTACAAATTGTTTTTGCAGGCTTACAAATTGCTTTTGTTGGGTTACAAATTGCTTTTGTTGGGTTACAAATTGCTTTTGTTGGGTTACAAATTGTTTTTGTTGGGTTACAAACTGCTTTTGTTGGGTTACAAATTGCTTTTGCAGGCTTACAAATTGCTTTTGTTGGGTTACAAATTGTTTTTGCAGGCTTACAAATTGCTCTTGCAGGCTTACAAATTGTTTTTGTTGGATTACAAATTGTTTTTGCAGGCTTACAAATTGCTCTTGCCGGGTAGCAAATAGCTTTTGTTGGGTAAAGGAGGTAAGAAACCAGGAAAATAACCAGAAATGCTAAACCACATAAGTGGTGAAGGGTGTGCCTATGGGTAGCCATAACCTTGCCCCGCCCAATTGCAGGTGTACAAACCGTACATATAAGTGCATCAGTTTTCATTTCAAAGCAGTATTAAAACAATGGAGGGCGTCAATAAGAAGGAGAAGCAGGGGTTTGCGGCGGTCCATCCATGAGCATCAAGAGAAAAGACCAGGAGAAAGGATGAATAAGGGATTGCAGAGGGCAATCCTGCATCAATGGCCGGATGTCTTTACAGCTAGTGCAATAGGAAAACGGAGGTGTTCCTATTTAGGGGATGATGGACCACCGCGATGCACCCGTGGGATAGCTACGGGCCTTATAAAAATAGAAGCTAGCCATCAGCAGCACCTGCTCTGGCGATTGGGCAAGGGAAGGTTTAAAATGGACAACAAAAATGGAAGTTCGCAATTTGTTCATCGCTCATCTCGTTTAGTTTAGCTGTAAGGAGGCTTTGCTTTGGACAACAACCCGAAATAAAGCTTCCTGCCGGTTTGGTTAATTCTAAGTTAAACAAAAAATCATGGAATAAAAGAATAAATTTGAAGTCGGGATGCGGTGAGCAGGTTTTAAACATCGCGAGGGGAACAAGGCAAATGTCTGGAGGCATGGGCGAAGGAACTTATAACATTCATTTATTAATCATAAGTTTGAATGTAACGGGAGAGCATGCTTATTCTTAATTAAAAATCACTTTCTTTACTTAGCCTATGGTCATCACCATGAAAAACATTTTTTTCTTTACCGGATTCATTTTTTTCGAAAGCATCATTTTGAGTTCTTGCAGCACCTATATCGCTCCGGCTCTTTCAGGAGGAAATAATATCGGTTATTTACCAAGACCTATTCAATCGGATTCTGTAAAATCCAGCACTTATATATCCGGGGATTTTGGATATTTCAGAGATGAATCTGAGGACATTGATTTTAAAATAGGTTCTCTAAATATCAGCAGAGGCCATATCGTGAATCATTTCAATTTTGGATATGGTTTTTTTGGTTTTGTAGGTCAGGCAAATTATGTAAAGCCAGGAGATTCAAGTTATGGAATAGATAGTTTTGTAAAATCTCTTTATGGCGGTGGATTAAGGATAACCATAGGATTACAGCCATTATACAGCGATCAAAATTTTGATTTTAGAATACTGAACTGGGAAAGTGCCTTTTCTACTGAGAATGGAGCGTTCTATGAATATAGAAAAGAATTATACAACGGTGCTCCAATACCATCAGGAGATTATACCTTCTATGTTTCAAAACAAAGCAACTTATTTACCACAGGCTTATCTACTGAAGGAATTTTCAATTCTAAATGGAACAAGAAAAGTTTCAGGATTGGTTATAGGTTATTTATAGGTTACTCTCCCTGGTTAAAACAGCGTACTAAAAATGTCAGTGGAACCGCCAGCTATACTAAAGATTCAACAGTGATATGTTTCAGCTCATTTTTCCAATATAATAGGTTTTTTGGCAATTTGGAGACCTCTCAACGGTATCTCTCAGGCAGCAAATTCACATTAGGTTATTCTTTTTAAATCTGTATGAATGTGAGATTTATACAGGATTAGCATACATTCACTTAACAAAAACTTAATGTATCAATGTGTGAAAAATGGGCGTAACTAAGGTTATGAAAAACATTTTAATTACACTTTCATCATTGCTGCTGATCTCATTTTCTTCCTGTACTCGTTTTATCACACCTCCTGTCACCGGACAAAATAATATCGGCTACATACCAAGACCATTTTATAAAGATTCCACCACTTCTATAACAAATGTTTCGTTGGGCTATGATGTGGCCCAATCTAAAGATGGTCATCTTCAATTTGAAGCGGGTGTGATAAATATCAACAGAGGGCACACCTACAAACAATTTAATTTTGGTTATGGCTTATTCGCTGATTTAGGAAAAGCGATTTACAATGACACGCTTACCAATAAAAATTATCCCAATGACCCTGCTGTAAAAAGTTTTAGATTGAATTTTAACAATTTAGGTTTAAGAACCACCATTGGATATCAAATTATTTCTGATAATGGGAAAACGAATTTTCGTGTCATCAATTGGGAGAATGCTTTTTCTGTGGAGAATGGTTCTTATAAGGATTATAGAGATTCACTTTTTAAACAGAACATCACAGAAACAGGAATAAGAGTGTATGTTTCTAATCTTTCCAGATTTTACACAACGGGTTTATCATCAGAAATCATTAAAAACAATGCCTTTGGAACTGCTGATCTACAAGTTTCTTTACGGTTATTTATAGGTGGAACTTTTAACCTGGGTAACAGTTTCAGAAATATCACCGACAGAAACCTCAGCGATGCATACTTTTCCAGAGCCTGTATCACCGCAAGCTATTATCTTAAATACAAAAGAATGATGGGATCCCTTCAAATTGGTAACGACGTTAATTTTGGTTCTAAAATTGCTTTAGGATATACGTTTTAAACCTTAAAAAAAATAATCATGAACAGAACAGTAGGAATTATTTTAATTGTGGTGGGTATAGCGATGTTGGTTTGGGGTGGATTCTCTTACACCAAAAAAGAGAAAGTAGTGGATGCCGGGCCATTGCAAATATCGGCAGATAAAAAAGAGACCGTGAACTGGCCGCCTTATGTGGGCGGAGTGATCCTCATTGCGGGGGTGGTGGTTTTGGTGACCGCCAAGAAAAGCTGATAAAAGGTATAGGGTTTGAGGTCTGGGGTTTAAGGAATAACCACATTGCATTAATCTGTAAGATCTGTCCTTAAACCTTTTATCTTTGTCCCTAAAACCTTAAAAGTGAAAGATTTCAAAAAATACTACACCATTACCGCCACACCTGAAGAAGTTTATTTAGCGTTGACCATTCCATTGAGCATTCAATTATGGAGCGGTGCCGAAGCGGAAATGAGTACGGAACCCGGATCGGAATTTTCTTTATTTGACGGAGACATTACCGGCAAAAATCTGGAGTTTGAAGCAAACAAAAAAATAGTGCAGCAATGGGATTTTGAAGGACAGGAGGAACTTTCTATCGTCACGATGAAGATCCATGAACATCAAAGAGGCACCTCCGTGGAATTGCTGCACACCAACATCCCCGACGAAGTGTATGAAGAGTTTGCAGAGGGCTGGAACAGCAGCTATTTTGGTGAATTATGTGAATTTTTTGATGGGGAATGATGTTTGTTTTAAAGCACCTGAGCTAAAAAGAGCGCATTTATTCAGCTTTTTTATTTTTTTAATGACCTGCTTTCGTTTCATGCTAGTGTAATGTTAATCATAAAACGACGAAAAATCATCTTTTTAAATTACTTATTATCAATGATATAAGTCTTTTGACTTTCTACTTTCTACTTTCTACTTTCTACTTTTAACTTAACACGAGTTGGTTCTTTGGTGCTCAAAAGAAAAACAACTAACCCGTAAAAAAGCTTGCTTATGGGTAAACATAAACAGGCTTGATCATGATGATATCCAATTTATCCCACAGAAAAAACATGCCGGATGGCAGGTCTTAAATTATAGGCCGAAGCCATTACCTCGCCGTAAGCACCCGTAGTCCGTAAAGCGATCAAATCTCCGCGTTCCGTCTCCGGCAAAATCACTTCCTTGCCAAAGCAGTCTGATGATTCACAAATCGGGCCCACCACATCATAGTTGAAAGTTGAAAGCTCAGCGTTGAAAGTTTCCGGTTCGATGGATTTCAACTTTTCACTGCTGACTTTCGTCTTACTGATGTTTTCTATCTGGTGATAAGCCTGGTATAAAGCCGGACGCATCAGCTCGGTCATCCCGGCATCAATGATGACGAAATTCTTTTTGATGCCGTTCTTCACATACAACACCTTAGCGATTAAACTGCTGCACTGTGCAACCAAAGCCCTTCCCAATTCGAAATGAACCTCTTGGTAAGGTTTGATGTTTAAGAAATCAGCGAAAATTTTAAAATAACTGGCAAAATCAGGAATGGCATTTTCGTCCGGATGCTGATAATCCACACCCAAGCCACCGCCAACATTCAGTACTTTTACCGGCATGCCACGTTCCTCAAACCATTGTTGCACCTCGTTCACCTTCACACAAAGGCTTTTGAAAACATTCATGTCCACAATCTGAGAGCCCACATGAAAATGGACGCCTAAAAACGTTAAATTCTTACACCGTTTCAAAGTTTCGGAAACCCTGGGCAAATCCCAGGAATTGATGCCGAATTTATTCTCGTCCAGGCCCGTAGTGATGTAATGGTGCGTGTGCGCATCCACATTGGGGTTGATGCGCACTGCCACCGATGCCACTTTATCCTTGGCAGCAGCTAGCTCATTGATCACCTCCAGTTCCTGAACAGACTCCGCATTGAAGGCAAAGATATCCTGGTCTAAAGCGAAATTGATCTCCGAATCGGATTTTCCAACGCCGGCAAAAACAACTTGCCTTTTATCGAAACCCAGCTCCACTGCTTTCTTCACTTCACCGCCAGAGACACAATCGGCACCAAAACCTTTAGCTTTGATGGCATTTAAAATCCTGTTGTTAAAATTGGCTTTCAATGCGAAATGCACATGAAAGTCATATTCATCTGAAGCTGTTTTGCAGGCCTTTAATGTCTCCTCCAACAAAGAAAGATCATAATAATAAAAAGGTGTCTCTTTATCCTGGAACGATGCAATCACATCATTATTAAATAAGTTACCCATCAATTAATCAAATAAGCGGTGATGTAAACTTCTCAATGCCTCTACCTTATCCTCTGTTTTCACCAATAAGGAGATATTGTAATTGCTGCCTCCATAAGAAATCATCCTTAGAGGGATATGTTTTAACGATTCGAAAATACGGGAGGCAAAGCCATGCGTTTTGGCCCCGAAATCGCCCACCACGCAGATGATGGTATGGTTCACATCCACCTCCACCACACCAAAATCACTCAACTCCTTAGTCATCTCGCCCAAATATTTGGTATCGTCAATGGTTACAGAAACCGCCACCTCAGAAGTGGTGATCATATCAATCGGCGTTTTATAACGCTCGAAAACCTCAAAAACCTTACGTAAAAAGCCATAAGCCAACAACATCCGGCTGGATTGCACCTTGATGGCTGTGATGCCATCTTTTGCCGCAATCGACTTGATTTTTCCTTTTTCGCTTTCGCTGGAGATCAACGTGCCAAAAGCCTGTGGCTCCATGGTGTTCAGCAACCTTACCGGGATCTTATACTTTTGTGCCGGGAAAACCGATTGCGGATGCAAGATCTTCGCCCCAAAATAAGCCAGTTCGGCCGCTTCATCAAAAGAAAGATGAGCGATGGGTTTGGTGCCCTTCACAATTCTTGGATCGTTGTTGTGCATCCCGTCAATATCTGTCCATATTTGAACTTCCTCCGAACGGATTCCGGCACCAATCAGCGAAGCGGTGTAATCACTTCCCCCACGACGTAAATTGTCTATCTCGCCAAAAGAATTCCGACAGATATAACCCTGCGTGATGAACAGGTTATTGTCAGGAGCAGCATCCAGCAAAGGCACAAGGTGCTCGGTAAGGTAATCCACCACCGGCTCATTGTCCGCATCAATCTTCATAAACTCCAAAGCCGGCAGCAGTACTGATGGCACACCAATCTCCTTTAAATAAACATGATAAAGGGTAGTCGAAAGCAACTCTCCCTGTGCCACCACCACTTTATCTTCAATGGTGGTGAATAAATCGTTGGAGAAAGCATACAACAAATCAAAGTGATGGTCGATCACCTCTTTCGCCTGCTCCCGGTATTCGGCATCGGCAAAAAGCTCGGCAATGAAAACCTCATACTTGTCCTTTAAGTCTTTGATCAAAAGGTTGGCCCTGGGTTTATCTGATGCCAGATAAGCCTGTCCGATCTCCACTAAACTATTGGTGGTGCCGGATACAGCCGACAAAACCACCACTTGCCTTTCGTTGGCGTTCACAATGTTCAATAGCGTTTTCATGCGCTCCGGGCTACCTACTGACGTTCCACCAAATTTTAAAACCTTCATTTTTGATTCGTATTTGCCTTTTTTATTCTCTTTTAAAAGTCGCTAAAAATAGAAAAATATTTAAAGAGCAATGAATGGGATGGGAAATTTTATTAGCTTGGAGTAATGGCAGGTATTTTATCTGTGATTTTCTAAAGGTGCCTGTTTCCAATCTTAATGAAATGATATGATTTTGCGATTCTCGAATTTACCAAATGACAAGATAAAAAATGTAATTTTTAAACCTGTTAAGTTCCTTTCCAACTGATTCATTGACTGAGCAGTTCCGATCTATTCATTTCCATTTTATTGTACTTGTTACGGTACGCTACCGGGGTTAATCCAGTTATCTTTTTAAATAATGATCTGAAAGCTTTGGTATCTGTATAACCCACCTCAAACATCACTTCATTAATGTTTTTTCTGCTGTTTTCAAAGCTTTTTTTCGCTGATTCTATCCTTACTCTTTGCATGTACTCCAGTATGGAATTATTGGTGGCTTGTTTAAATCTGCGCTCTAAACTCCTTCTGCCTATGGCAAACCGGGCCGCAAGGTCATCAATATTTAATCTTACATCAATATTTTGTTCTATAAAATCCTGCAACTTTTTCACTTCTTCATCTGTATGATTCTTTTGACCTTTAAATATGGCAAACGCATTCTGACTCTGCCTGTCCATATCAATCGCAAAATATTTGGAAGCTAAAATCGCAGTTTCACGGGTGGTATATTTCTCTACCAGATGCAGGAGCAACTGCCAGTAAGAATTAGCGCCGCCACTTGAATAAATTCCGCTTTCTTCGGTAATAATATTGCCATCCACCAGTTCAACATCCGGGAACATAGCCCTGAATTCGTTTGCTGAATTCCAGTGGGTAGAGCATTTTTTTCCATTTAACAAGCCTGTGGAAGCCAGTAAAAATGCTCCAATACATAAAGAAGCCACTTCTGCACCTTGCTCATATTGTTTAATGATAAAGGGGATGAATGCTTTATTTAACGCTAAAGCAGTGGAAATATCGCCGCTTATTGCTGGAATGATCACCAGATCAATTTCTTGTACTTCATTAATTAACTGATCGATATGAACAGTAAAAAGACTCCCGTTCAACTTCACTTCCTTACTTACCGCCACCATTTTAACATCAAACAAGGGGTTATGCCCGGAGAACTGCAAAAACTGGTTTACTGCATTAAATATGTAATGAGGGTCTGCAACAGCCTCAATAATGGCAGTTTCAGGAACTAAAATGGCTACTTTTTTCATCTGTTTACCTTTTGTTTTTTAACGGCGATGAAGCGATCATGATTTGATAAACACTCCCCTGCGGGTTTTGGCAAAATCATGATGGTTTCATGATTTAAATGTATAAAAAAAACTTGTCGCAATATACCCTTCAATTGTCGTTTTCTTACCACTCCATAGTTAAATAATCCAAGTAAATTTGATTAATCAATCAAAACAAGAAATGGAAAATCAGAAAATTACTGTAGAGGCTAATGTAAATGCCGCTGCAGAAAAAGTATGGAAGTTATGGTCGGCACCCGAACACATCACCAACTGGTGCAGCGCATCTGAAGATTGGCATGCCCCACATGCAGAAAACGATTTAAGGGTTGGCGGAAAATTTAGTACAAGAATGGAAGCCAAAGACGGAAGTTTCGGTTTCGACTTCGGGGGGATATATGATGAAGTAGACGTGTACCGCAAAATAGCTTATACCCTTGGTGATAACCGTAAAGTAGTGATCGTTTTTTCATCAAATGGAGATCAAACCCATATTAAAGAAACCTTTGATACCGAAAATGAAAACCCAATTGAAATGCAGCAAACAGGCTGGCAAAACATTTTAGATAATTTTAAAACCTACACAGAAAATCATTCACTCTAAAACATATATGATGAAATTAAACAAAATTACCCCCTTTCTTTGGTTTGATAACCAGGCAGAAGAAGCTGCACATTTTTATACTGCTATTTTTAAGAATTCAAAAGTGATGCAGACTTCAAACATGATGGCCGTTTTTGAATTGGATGGCCAGCAGTTTTTCGCTCTGAATGGCGGTCCGCAATTTACATTCACAGAAGCCATTTCATTTTATGTAAACTGTGATGACCAGGAAGAGATTGACTATTTCTGGGAAAAATTGACCCAGGGAGGAACTGAAAGTCAGTGTGGCTGGCTTAAAGACAAATATGGCTTATCCTGGCAAATTGTCCCTGCTATCCTGCCTGAACTGATGAGCAATCCTGAAAAAGGACAAAAAGTAATTGCGGCTTTTATGAAAATGAAAAAGTTTGATATCGAAACATTGAAATCAATATAATATCAGAAAAATGGAAAAATTGAATTTTAAACTCAAAATCAATGCACCGAAGGAAAAGGTGTGGAAAGCTTTATGGGATGAGCTGAACTATAGAAAATGGACCAGCATTTTTAGTGAAACCTCTCATACCGTGACTGATTGGAAAGAAGGAAGTGAAATTTTATTTGTGGATAATGATGATAATGGGATGTATGGTATCATTCAAAAATTGGATGAACCTAATGAAATGACCTTTAAACATTATGGTGAGCTTAAAAATGGCAAAAAAAAGGAAGAAAGCTGGAGTGGTGCTTTAGAAAGTTACGAGCTTAGGGATGATAATGGGATCACTGAGTTATTAGTTTCCATGGATACTGCTGAAGATTTTGCGGAGATGTTTAATAACACCTTTCCAAAAGCCTTAAACATTGTTAAAGAAATAGCAGAATCTTAATGATCTATCAGGAATGGAAATGAATACTTATCTCACTTTTACTGGCAATTGCCGTGAAGCAATGACATTTTACAAAGACTGCCTCGGCGGAGAATTGGTTTTGCAAACTATAGGAGAATCGCCCATGGCAGATCAGATGCCGGAGGAAATGAAAAATGCTATTTTACATGCAACACTCATAAATGGGGAATTAAAGATGATGGCCTCTGATCTGGTGGATGAAAAAGGTTTTTCTATAGGCAATGCAGTATCAATGATGCTGAATTGCGAAAGCGAAAGCCAGATTTTTGATCTTCATGAAAAACTTTCTGCCGGAGGAACAAAAGATCATCCCTTAGAAGATACTTTTTGGGGAGCAGTTTTTGGCGACCTTACAGATAAATTTGGTCATCATTGGATTTTAAATTATCAAAAAACAAATCAATAGCAATCATGAAAAAAGAAAAAATTATTTATTGGGTGACTACATCATTTATCTTTTTATTTGAAGGAGTGATGCCCGCATTAACAGGAAATTCAGAGTTAGCAAAACAAGGGATTGCACATTTAGGCTATCCGGATTATTTTAGAATTGCGCTGACAGTTTTTAAAGTCTGTGGTGCCCTAATTTTGATCATTCCCACATTTAAAGGACGGATTAAAGAATGGGCTTATGCAGGTTTTACCTTTGATTTTATATTTGCCGCTATTTCACTCCTAGCTGTTGACGGGCTAAATGGACAGTCTTTCTTTCCGTTGATCATTTTAATCATTCTTGCAATTTCTTATGTCTATTATCATCGATTAATAAAACATAAAGCTTCATTGAAGCAGTCAGCGCATGTATTTTCAGGCCTATCTTGATAACATTCAAACAAAACCGATAAGTCTCCTGGAGATTTTAAGACAGGGGGGCTACCGAAAAAGGATTTTATTTAAACGGAATTTCAACACCCGGCACAAAAGCAGGAGATGCCCACACCATGAAACGGTTAAAGAATGACCATGAGCTAGTGTAATGTTAATCATAAAACGACGAAAAACCATCTTTTTAAATTGCTTATTATCAATGATGTAAGTCTTTTTACTTTTGACTTTCTACTTTTAACTTAACACTAGTACAGGGTCATGCTATGCCATCTACGCTTCGCTTAAGGGTAAAAATGAAGAAATAAATGGTTGAAGTTTTCAGAACCAATGTTTTAGAAAAGTTAATGGCAGAAAAACTGATCAAGGAGTTAAATGACATTTTTCCATCAGCGCAAATAAATTTTGATCTGGACGATTGCGACCATATTTTGAGGATCAAATCAGAGTCTGTTTGTGTAGATGCGATCAAAAAATTACTGTCAGCCAGAGGTTTCATGTGTGAGATCATCGATTAAAACATCAATTTTTAATCCATGCTTTATCATATTTTGCTTTTAACTTTTCATCAATATGTTAACTTTGAGATGAAAAAAATCTCAAATTATGCAAGAATTAGAAAAATCTACAGCCGATAAAGTTGACCAATGGTTAAACGGAAGTTATGATGAACAAACTAAAAAAGAAATTCAGGATTTATTAGATCAAAAAGCTTATACCGAGCTTACAGATGCTTTTTATAAAGATTTAGAGTTTGGAACCGGAGGTTTGCGGGGCATTATGGGTGCCGGATCTAACCGGGTGAATAAATACACGATCGGCTCGGCCACACAGGGGCTGGCTAATTATTTAAAAAATAAATATCCGGAAACTGCCATCAAGGTGGCCATTGCACATGACAGCAGGAATAATTCTGATGTATTGGCAAAAATCACTGCGGATGTATTCTCCGCAAATGATATTCATGTCTATTTCTTCAAAGCTTTGCGTCCAACCCCCGAATTGTCTTTCGCTGTTCGCGAACTGGGATGTAAAAGCGGGGTAATGCTGACTGCTTCACATAATCCAAAAGAGTATAATGGCTATAAAGCTTATGGTGCAGATGGCGGGCAGTTTGTAGCACCTGATGATAAGATGGTGATGGATGAAGTGTCGAAAATCACCAGTATTGATAGGGTGAATTTTGATGCCAAACCAGAGAACGTGACTGAAATTGGAGAAGATATGGATGTCGATTACCTGAAGAAAATCACTTCCCTTTCAGTTTCTCCGGAAGCCATCAAAAGACAAAAAGATTTAAAAATAATTTACTCCCCTATCCACGGAACCGGGATCACGCTAGTACCTAAAGCATTGGAAATGTTCGGTTTTGAAAACGTGATCTTAGTAGACGAACAAACCACTCCGGACGGGAATTTTCCTACGGTGGTTTACCCTAATCCAGAGGAGAAAGAAGCTTTAACTTTAGCCTTAAAAAAGGCCAGGGAAGTGGATGCGGACTTGGTTTTAGCCACCGACCCCGATGCTGATCGGGTGGGTATTGCAGTGAAGAATCACAAAGGCGAGTTTGAATTATTGAACGGTAACCAAACCGGTTCGCTGTTGGTGAATTACATGCTGGAGGCCTGGGAGAAGGAAGGGAAATTCACCGGCAAGGAATATGTGATCAAAACAGTGGTGACCTCTTACCTGATCGATAAGATTGCAGCCTCCAAAAATGTGAATTGCTACAACACCTTGACCGGGTTCAAATTCATTGGTCAGGTAATGACCGAGAAACAAGGCAAAGAGACGTTCATTGTAGGTGGTGAAGAGAGTTACGGCTATTTGGTGGGTGAATTTGTGAGAGATAAGGATGCGGTGGTTTCAGCGGCCTTCATCTCGGAGATGACTGCTTTTTACAAAGATCAGGGCAGCAGTTTATACGATGCCATGATTGACATGTATGTGAAATATGGTTGCTATAAAGAGAAACTGATCGCCATCACTAAAAAAGGCAAAACAGGTGCGGAAGAGATCAAAGCCATGATGGAACGCTTCAGAAATGACCCTCCAAAAAATCTGGGCGGCGCTAAAGTGGTGACTTTAAAAGATTACGGCTTAAGAAAAGAGACCGATTTGACTACAGGGGGAAGCAAGGAGATTGATTTACCAAAATCAGATGTGTTGCAGTTCCTTACCGAAGATGGCAGCATCATCTCCGCCCGCCCATCAGGAACAGAGCCGAAGATTAAATTCTATTGTAGTGTGAACCAACCTTTGGCCTCGAAAGAAGATTTTGATAAAGTAAACCAGTTGTTGGAAGATAAAGTTGACAACATCATGAAGGATTTGGAGGTTTGAGTAAATAAATAGTTAAATTTGGATAATGAAAGCCAAAATCATCAATCAACTGACACAATTAAAACCTGAATTGTATAAACAATTTCATGTTCAGGAGATTGCTTTGTTTGGTTCCTATTCTAAAAATCAGCAAAAAGAAGGTTCAGATATTGATATTTTAGTGAAATTAGAAAGACCATTAGGTTTGAAATTCTTGACGCTATTAAATTTTTTGGAAGTTCAGTTAAAAGAAAAAGTTGATTTAGTAACTGATAAAGCAATTAAGCCTCAAATGAGACCCCAAATTTTTAAAGAAGCTATATTTATTTGATATGTCTCGAGATGATACCAATTTCATCTTTGATATCATTTCATCAATTAAAAAAATTGAAAAATACACCTTAGATTTTGGGATACAATCCTTATCGGAAGAAGGGATTTATTATGATGCAGTACTCAGAAATTTAGAGATAATTGGGGAAGCTTCAAAAAATGTTTCTGAAAAATTGAAGAATGCCTATCCCAACGTTTTTTGGAAAGAAATCTATGGTTTAAGAAATATCATTTCACACGCTTATTTTGGCATTGATATTTCAGAAATTGAATACATCATCAAACATGATTTGCCTTTGCTCTTGAAGCAGCTTTCAGAAATCGCTGATAAAGAAAGTTGACAACATCATGAAGGATTTAGAAGTATAATTTTTGTAAGTTTGTGCTTCAGTTAATTGGTGGATGGTTGGTTAGTTGGTTAGACTGATAAGGTTATAAATCAGCTGAACCCCAACAAACTAAAAACAAGCCAACAAACTAAAAACTAATAAATAACCCGGGCCCGACCGGAATTGACAGGATGGATGATAAGTGTGTAAGCATACAGCGCAATGAGGGTTCAGCGCTTAAATATTGATTCTCAAAACACAAAAGGCGAAAATAACTACGCTCTTGCTGCTTAATTTTAACCAAGTTAAAATTTGCTTAGTCACACTTTAGAAGTGTGAGCGAGATGTTTCCCGGGAGCCAGGTCTGGCGGCACCCGATCAGGAAGCACAGAAATGCCGGAATAAGGATGAGTGGGTTTCGTGCTCATCTCGAAAATTCAAGGAACTAAGGTTTGATCAGGCTGTTTGTGGCCAAATCATTCCCGACAACCAACCACAAAATAAGTATGTAGAAAGCGCAACTGGTCCCATGTTTGGACGAGGGTTCGAATCCCTCCGGGTCCACATTAACAGAAATAAACCCTTGTAAATCAAATACTTACAAGGGTTTTTTAATTGTCATCGTCCAACCTATTTATAGGATACCTCTTCCCAGCTATCTGTACGAAACGGCCAGGCAGGTAAATTTTCCTTATTTTGAAAGTTAGTTATTGGAGCATCAAAAAAAGCGTATCTGACAGCAACCGGATTCTTCACTTCGGAGGAATGCAAAATGATTTGATTCCCTTTTATTTGAGCTGTTGCCTGAGCAAAAACCTTATCCTTACCAGAAACATAAAAATATTTTGGGGAGCGGCTATCAGAAGTAGTTAAGCCCCCATCCACACTGCTTTTTTTATATTTAATTTTTACATATTCTCCTTTGATCTTAAACGATTTCATTTGTGGGCCTTCATCATGAATAGCATAACCGTAGCTTCTATGAAGAGCAATCTTTGCCAAACGAATTCCAACTGGTTTTTTCTTCCTTGGATGAATTGCATCTGACTCTCCAACATCCAGGGTGACTGCCATAGCTGTATGATCCAAATTGAGCAAAGCTTGTTGAGCCTCACGAAAAATGGCGTAGCCACTGTTAAGGGAATCACTTTTTCCCCAGTTGTAGCCTGGTACTTGTACGAAAGTAAAAAGGCAATTCCCCTTGTTTAAAATCCTTTCTCCATCCTTTGATCATTGCCGAACACAAACGTGTGTACAATTGCTTATCATGAGCATTTGATTCTCCCTGATACCATATAAATCCTTTTATTGATAAATTAATTAACGGATAAATCATTTTATTATAAATAAGTGATGGCCTATCACTCGATTTTACTTTCTCCGGATGTTTAAGATAGGGATCAAGATATTTATTTTGGAGAACAGTGTCACGCTCAAGAACTTGTCTGGAGGTAAAAGCCTGACATGATGCACCTCCGTAAGCCGCTAAAACCAGGCCGACAGGAACATTAAGCTTTTCATACAAAGATCTTCCAAAATAATACGCTACTCCACTAAATTGGCCAATAGTTTCAGGAGAACAGACCGTCCAACTGGCGTGACAGAAAATAGAAGGAACAGCACCTGTATCTTTCTCTAATTTAAACAATCTGATGTTTGGATAATTGGCCTTTGGTATTTCTGTTTCATAATTTAACACGCCTTTGTGCCAGGGCAAGGCCGGTTTCATCGTCATCTCCATATTGGATTGACCGGCGCATACCCATACCTCACCTATGAGTATATTTTTTAACCGAAGTGTATCACTTTGGTGAATAATCGTAATTCGATGAGTCGAAAAGTCTCCCTTTTTAGCTTTAGGAACGTTTATGCTGCAAATCCATTCACCGTTTTGATTGACTGTAGTGGAAGAAATTTTGTTTTGCCAATCTGCCTTAATTTTAATGGTCTCACCAGGGTTTGCCTTACCCCAAATTTTAAGTGGTTTATTTTGCTGGATAACCATATTGCTTTGAATAGCAGTAGCAATTGCGAATTTGTTTGATACGACCTTGCAAATGCCATGGAAACTCATCATGAGTAATCCTATAAGTAATATTCCTTGTATTTTTAGGCTTCTCATCTTTTCGATAAATTTTTGATTTAAAATTGTTAATACAAACTAAATTTCGAATTCAGCATACCATTAATTGACTGAACTATCTGTTCTGAATGGAGATGCTGGCAATCCGTCTTTATTATAAAGATTTGCACCGTCCGGATTATCTGCCCAGGCATACCTCACTGCGGTTGGATTTTTGATTTTACTGTTCCAAACAACCACTGTATTACCTTTTATCTTTGCATGCGCCCAAATGAATTTTTTATCCTCTCCAGCTATGGCAAAATATTTTAAGGGCTTTCCTCCTTTTGCTACTAATCCTGAACCGGTATTTTTGAAATCAAGAATGATCTTGTTACCCTTTTTCTTCATAGCGGTAAATATCGGACCTGAGTAAACTATGTTATCTTCATGGTATGCTAATTTTCTTGCCGCAAGTGACAGCCTGTAACCAACATCTTTTTTATCATGAGGATGAATATCGTTCCATTCTCCAACGTCGTAGGTCACGGCCATACCCGTATTGGGAACAGCTAATGTAAGCAATTGGGCTTCCCGCAATTCGGCCCAATTACTCTGTGAGGGTTGTGGTTTAACCGGTAAATAATTCGGCAGTTGTACGTAAAGGAAGGGGAAATCTCCCTGATGCCACTGTTTTCTCCAATCATTTATCAGGGCAGGAAAAAGAGATTGATATTTGAATCCCTGATTACTGTTGGCTTCTCCCTGATACCAGATTACACCTTTTAAAGTGTAGGGAATGAGTGGTTCAATCATCCCTTTAAACAAAACTGCAGGTTGGTAAGCTAAATTGGTGGTTGGAGGCAATGGCTTTGTAGAAACTCCTAACTTATATTTCCATGTACCAGTTAAATCAATTTCATTTTTATCAATTACGAGTTTATAAGGTTTTTCTTTTACAAATCCTGGTGGTGATGCCCAGGCCAATACTCTTATGAATATGGAGTTTTTTCCTGTTTTAAGTATGCCTTCCGGGATATTGTAAACCCTTGCTACATGCTTATCTTCATTATGCCCAACTTTGATCCCGTTTATCCAGGTAGAATCCTGATTATAAATATTGCCCAAATATAAGTGTTGACTTTTTTTCCTGCCAAAGAATCCGCCGGACATTTGAAACTCCCGTTGATACCAAACCACACCTGCATTCACATCTTTAAGAATATTTTCTGTCCAATAGGAAGGCAATATGGTATTATCCCAGTTTCTTGTATCTGTGTTTGAATTAGCCCAGTTTTTTCCATTTTTCAGCAAGCCAATATCATGAGCTTTCACGTAATCATACCAGGTAGTAATCGTGTTTTTATCCTTTTTTACCACTGAATTTAGCTGTTCTTGATCTTTAAAATTTTCTATGGTTGATTGAAAATCAGGAAAAGATTTTAATCCTTCTTCACTTACCCAGGCCTCTGCCGGAGTACCCCCCCAGGAGGCGTTAATTAAGCCAATCGGCACTTTATATTTTTCATAAAGGTATTTGGCAAAGAAGTACCCAACGGCCGTAAAATTTGAAATATTTTTTGGTGTTACGGGTTTCCATCCATCAGAAACTACATCAGCAAGAGGCGTGGTAAAGCTAAGGCGTTTGCCTACTTCAAATTGCCTGATATATGGATTATTGGCATTCGCAATTTCATCAGCATATAAATCCTCTGCTTTAACCATTTCAAACTCCATGTTAGATTGACCAGAAGCCAGCCACACATCACCAATTAAAATGTCTTTTATTGTTATGGTATTCTTACCTGTTATCACCATTTCAAAAGGCCCACCTGCTTCCCTTGCTGGAAATTGTAGTGTCCATTTTTTGCTTTCAGGTGTTACTGTGAAATAGTTTTTACCTTTAAAATTTATGTTAATATGTTCGTCTGCATCTGCCCATCCCCATATATTGATCACCTTATTTCTTTGCAGAATCATTCCGTTGGAAACCAATGCGGGTAACTTCACATCAGCGAAACTCATCTGAGAAATGATTAGAGCCAAAACTAAAATAGAAACTTTCTTAAATGCCATTTTTTATTAATTTATGTTTAAACAGATACCTGAACAGGATAAGACCATGTACTGGCAGCTCCTATTAAAGCAGCCTCTTCATTCAAAATGGATAGATGAATTGGAATATGCTTATTATGCTGACCAAGATGGGTACGTAATTCCTTTTCAAAAAATTTGTAAGAATGTGCAATATTGCCGCCTATAATAATTGATTCAGGACTATCGATAGCAATAAATTCATTTAGAAACAAGGCTAAATTTCTTCCAAACTCATCAAATACTTTTCTTACGGCATTATCCAACTCATACATTTCTGCTAAGGCTTTTACATTATTCACGCACTCTCCTGTCAATTCCTTATATCTATTCACAAACCAGCGGGTAGAGATGTATTCTTCAGCAATGCTTCCCTTAAAAGGAATGCACCAGAGATTAGCGTCATCTGCAACTCCGTGATGGTAGCGGGCCGTACCTAAACCAGTACCTAATGTTACAGCTATAACATGCTGAAAGCCTATCGCCGCTCCGGAAAAAACCTCTCCTTTCAGAAAACAACCAGCGTCATTTTCAAAACGTATTTGAGCTCCATCAATGCCCAGCCTGTTCGCAATCAATTGTTTTATATTTAAACCAAATAAAGCATCAAACTTATCTGCATTTCTTATTTTAGCAATCCCAGCTTCATAATCAAATGGCCCGGGCATGGCTATGCCATAAGCTGAAACAGGCATATTTGCCTTGTCAATAGTTTTTCTTATACTTTCTACCCATCTACAAATAATTTCATCGGCTTCTCCATGGGCATTTACATTGATCCTGCACCATGTATCCTTTAAAACTTTTCTTGTGTTTAAGTTTACCATCGCCGTAGTAATATGTGAGCCTCCTATATCTGCTCCCAATACCATATTTAAGGGTTTTATTTGATTAATCATTAAAAGCAATTTTTACATTTTTTGAGGAATCGATGTTATATCCATCTGTCGCAATTTCTACCTCCCCATCCTGAGCCGGATATTCAACTTTTATGTTCTTTCTCTCTCCTGGCAGCAGCGTAAAATATCCTTCTGAGAAATAGGCAGGCAGCACTATTTTTTTACTTAAACAACCTTTGATATTGAGCTTCACTGCTAATGCAGGTGTTGATGTATTGTTACTTATGGTGAAGTATGATGAAACAAAGTCTTTCTTTTGCACCACATCACTAATTTTAACATCTAACTTCACATTCTTTAAATCATTAAATGCTAAGAAATTAGCAGTTTTTCCATTATTTCTCCAGTAATCATTGTCAGAGATCAGATTCCCTTTTTTATCTTTTAATGATAAACGAACCAAATAATTTCCCGGAAGATTTGGTGGCATCTGCATTTTAAAAACCTTATTTAATTGATTTGGAAATACTTGAACGTTTTCCATTTTATTGAAGAGTGACTCTCCTTTTAAATTATAGATATTTAAATACACCTTTGCATTCTCCATATCTCTTAAAGAAGAATTCACCACCATTACTTCATTATCATTCAAATTCATCTGTACATGCACCGGCTCGCAAGCTTTTTGCGAAGCGAAATAAGAACCAAAAGTCTCGTAATCCCATGAATAAACTTGCCAGACGGTACTTGGCCATGCAGGGTGCGTCATCCATAATAATAAACCAGTGGTGTTATTCCATAGTTTACTGTTCCATGCTTCAAACATGGCTCTATGACTTTCATAATTAATCATTTGCGCTTTCTTACAGAAATCATCCAAATCTGTCGCTGGCCCATACAATGAATCAATAGCTCTTATATAATCTTTTTGACCGTTGTGTAAGTCATGGTAAAACCAGGTATCACTAATTGACCAAAGATCCTGTTTAGGCATCATTTTGCGCATTGATGAGGCAGTTGGCACAGATGGGGTGCCCAGTTCTGTGCTGAAACCATTAGCAATGGAATAATATTTCTGAGCATCTTTTAAATAATCCCAAGGGCCGCTCGCTCTTAAATTCATTAATCTCGAGTTTCCCTGATAAAGCCGGGTTGCATCATCTTTAGCAATTAATTTCGCGAGCTTTAAGTCTAAAGATGCAGGAGCATAACCCTCATTCCGCGGACACCAAACGGCAATAGAGGGATGATTGCGAAAACGTTTAATTACATCTTCTGCATTTTCTAAAAATAGATTTTGGTCCAAAACATTTAAGTTGTAACCTTCTGTAGACAGCCAGAAATCATTCCATACCAGCATTCCGTTTTCATCGCACAGTTCATAAAAAACATCTTCGGTACTTTCCCCCGTCCAGTTTCTTATCATATTAAAATGCGCATCTTTATGTAATTTAAAGTAAGGTTCTAATCTTTCTCTTGATACTCTTTTCATTGCATCGTCCATTCCCCAATTCCCACCCTTACAATAAATTTTTTTCCCGTTTACCCTGATCACTAAATAAGGCGCAGCACCAGTTTCAGCAGACTTTTTAAATAATTTTGGATTGATATCTTTTAACAATGAAGGAACATAGACCTGAGGTATGATCTCTCTTCTATTTTGATTATCAAATAAAGGCTCTCCTGATTTTAAATCTTCAATAGGATTAAATTCTATCCTTTCCCCTTTTTTATTTGGAAAATCGACTGTTAAATCATAAGATAATTCCCGAATTCCAAATCGAATGGATTTGACATCCGAAGTATCTTCATCAACAATTGCTGTCAATTCGAGATGATATAATTCTGGGCTTCCATAACCGTTTGGCCACCATAATCTGGGATTTTTTAAGTTCAATTGTTTAAATTCTTCCGGGGTTAAACAAACATGTTTATGCTCTGCTGGGTTGACAATAATTTGTTTTGAAAAATTTATCTTACCAATCCTTCCCATTAATAACACCGTTTTTTTCCTATCAGAATTATTAAAAATTTCTGTTCTGATACTAATTTTCGCTCTCGTTGTGTCTGGTAGTGGAAGATCAGTGATCACCTGAGGGTCAACTATTGTGACAGGTCCTGTAGTTTTCAATCTTATATCCTGCCAAATTCCTATATTTCTATCGCGGATCCCAGGAACCCAATCCCAGCCTTCCGAAGCTATAAACGTTGGACCGTCTAAAGTGAGCAAACCTCCGTTTGGACCAGTGCCTGTTTTGGCAGATTCTTCATGAGGTATGCCAGGGTGATCAGGAGGAAATATACAGATGGCAAGTATATTTTCTCCATTTTCTTTAAGCTGTTTTGAGATTTCATAATTTCCTCTTTTAAATGCACCACGCATTTCTCCTAATAATTTACCGTTTAGCCAAATGTCTGCCTTATAATTAATCCCGTTCAATATTAACCATAGGTTTTTATTGTTTAGGTTTTGAGGTACTGAAAATGTGGTGCGATACCACCATTTCTGCCTGCATAAATCATCAGGAATGGTTAAATTATTCAAGCCAAAATAGGGATCAGGGTAAACTCCCTGATCCACAAGGGTAGTAAGAACCGTTCCCGGAACGGTTGCATTATACCATCCGTCAGTATTTAATTTCTGTTGCGAAATGTATTCTCCGGAAGCATCAATTTTTGAGGCTTGTATGAGCTCCCATCCTCCACTAATTGCTAACTCATTATTTCCAACAGATTTAAGAATTGTTTTTTCTATTACTTTACTTTTCCTTACGGGAGTTGAAAGGGTAGTTTTTGATTCCGGTAAAGTAGTCGAATCCTGAGGTTGAGAAAGCCCATAGTTTATTTTATACTGCGCATCACAATTAATGGTTAAAAATATTACTAAGAAGGAAAAACAATATTTTACAGTATTTTTAAAAAAGAAGTGGACTCCCGCTTGCATGTTTATAATTAATATTCTAATGAATGATTTTGATAATTTGGTTTATATTTCAGGCAAAACAATAGGCGATTACAAAAATCTGCTAAATGGATCGTTATCAAATGCACATCCTTCACTTGGCCATTTTATTCTATCCTAAATATTTTTTAGCTGTCCATCTAAAAATTAGTTGAATTACCGATGATTTAACCACTCTATTTAAAGAGCATCGGTATACAAATAGTAAAGGCCAATTTTTGCATGATGAGAACCATAATGTGAAGCATAACAGCCTCCTTTCCATTTCACGCGAGAATTAGGAAAAGCTGGTGGATAAGTAACCCCACTATAGTTCGCAGCGGTAACCCAACTTCCATTTAGCCATGGCTCAACGGAACCTGCAGAAGTCTTACTGAACTTTATTTTTAATGCAACTTCTTCAGTCTGACCTGCCATTGTACTTGATAATATGGTTTTTTGGATGGGATAACCGGATTTTACCTGAGGGTTTCCACTACTATCAAAGTAGTAGTCATAAACTAAATAATATAATCCGCTAGGAAGCATCTGCAACACAACCATGGGCTTGTATTGGACTGTGCCCGATGGGTCTGTAAAATGCCAAGCCATCGTCTGCATTACCCAGCCTCCTTGGTTAGGAAACCCTCCATCAGCTGTGGTTTCCATCTTGAATTTTCCTTTGATAGTTACTGTTCTGTCTCCGGTAAAATTAAAAATATCTCTTGACACCTCTACTCTTCCTTTTTGAGAACTGTTGGTAGCCTCAACTATGGCCCAATTAATGCCTGCTGAACTCTGCCACCACCACTGACCTGCCTCTACTTCCGTACCCCATCCAGTATCAAAATTATTATTCATAAAATCAGTCCATTGGACTTTTTGAGAAGGACTATCTTTCTCCTTGTTGTTGTCAGTGATGGGATTCGATCCTTTTTTACAGGATAATACTGCAAACAAAACAATCAAGAATGCAATGTTTAACCTCTTTAGCTTTTTCATAAAATTTAATTTAAATTGGTATGAAGCAATGTTATAACTTCAATGGCTATTATTTATATCTTATGGTGTCTAAATCATGTATTTGGTTATCAAAAAACACCTGATGATGATGTTAAATCCATGATTTTTAGAATTTGTTCCTCAGAAAAATAAAAAGCGGTTCAGTATGTTTGTCACTCTCGTTGCTGTTATAATACCCATTACCTATTATCAAATCCGTCCAGCCGTCTCCGTCTAAATCTCCGGCATCTATGGTTATTCCTTTTTGAAAAGGTGTGTCTATGGGTAATGCATAAGCCTGGAAATTGTATTTTCCGTTATTTTCTAAATAGACAAAGGCTTCTTCTGGTTGCGCTGCCGCTGGGAAAAAACTAACACATGCAATATCTAAATCTCCATCCTTATCAAAATCTCTTGCGATGGCCTTGTAGCAACCATTTATTGGGTAAAAATATTTTTGAGAAAAATTGTTCTTCCCGTCATTTATAAAAATATAAACACCGTGATAAGGTTTTAATACCTGGGTATAATCGCCATTATCTCCACAAGTGTATATAATATCAGCATACCCATCCTTATTAAAATCAACCAGATCAAAAGATGTGGAGCCATAACTTGGCGGGAATTTTAAAACCTGCCTTTCTTCCATTTCCCCGTTTCCTTTGTTGGTAAATAAAAACACACCCTCATTTCCCTGAGCGAATAAAGCCCAAATATCCGGCAAGCCATCCTGGTTTGCATCTGCGACTATTGTACTTATTGCACCTGGAATTGCCCTCAAAACATGTTCTTTATATTTATTATCCCCAACATTTTCCCTCCACGAAAGACCACCAAGGATGTTTCCAAATTCAGAAATGATATAGTCTGATTTACCATCACGGTTTAAATCGGCAGTGACAGCATCTACCGGCCTGGCGAGATGATTGAATAAAGGCTTCGTATTAAATTCCAGCTGACCTGATTCATCAATTTTAACCGGGGTAATTTCTCCATTTTTTAAATTATTTGCTTCGAGGGAAGTTCCAATGCTGCAAGCGAGCCAGGCCTTTTTATTGAAATCTATACCAACAATTGGTTTTTTTGTCTGGGTAACATTAATCAGATTAAGGTCTTTGTCCAGGACATAAAATTTATTCGTTGTTGCATCATTAACAAAAATTCTCCTTTTTGCAGATGAAGTATCTATTTTAATGTAGGAAGTGATGGAAACCTTTCCGAAAAACATTTTTTGTTTAGGCAATTCGACAGAAAAGAAAGGCATTTTTTGTTCAATTTTCTCATTTCTGTTTTGCTGAGGAAGAAATTCCGGGGCCGAATATGTATAATAATCTATTATCTTCTGCCATTGCAAAGAATCAAGAATTGGCGATGAGGGGAAATGATCAACACTGATGTCTTTTGCTCTTCTATAGGATACCCCTTTAAATGAGTTTATCCCTAAAAAAGGTCCCATTTCTGGAAAAACACCTTCATTCCACATATCTTTGGGAAGCAAAGATGGGTCGGGCAATAGATGGCAGGATTGGCAGTATTGAGAAGCCAATATTTTTCCATTTTGTATGTATTTATCCTTTTTTTTATTGGAATTAGAGGAAGTGTCTTTTTTTAAAATATAAAAAATCAGTCCGATGTTGGCCAATATGAGTATCAACACCAAAAAACTTCTCTTCCATCTCGAATTCTTTTTCAAGGTTCTATCATCTTAATGAAAACAAAATAAGCAGGTTTGAAATCATTCAACCTGGTTAGTAGATTAATCAGCATTGGTAAATTTACTGCAACTGGAGCGCATCAACATCTATAATAATAATCACCTGATTGTTTTGATCACTAACCGTGTATTTACTGGGATTAGAAATAACCACACACAATGCCACTTTCTTCCCGGCATAAGCCAATAATTTATTTTTATCTATTGATAGATTAAAGCTTGTTGAAGAATCATCCGCACCAACATTTACCTGCTGCGGCAAGCTGTATGCATCATCGGGCAAAAGCACTACCTCTGTAGAATCTGTTTTTAATGTCCCATTTGTAATGAGTTCCTGAACGGTATCTTGTCTGGTGCTAACATCCACAGTAAAGGGTTCAATTTTAGCTTTTCCTGATCGCTTTACTCCTAAAAACACATTTACCTTATTGCTGGCATTATCAACATTATAGTTATAAGTATTTTCATCAAATCCCGTTGGCACAAAATAGTTAAGATTTGTTCCTCCGGAAACAGTTGATTGCGGTATATAAATAACTTCCAGGCCAAAAGGTTCTTCGCTGCCCGTTTTCTTACATCCCATAAAAAGAGCTCCGATCAGGATCAGGATTAACAGGGTTGATTTATTTTGATTCCAATTCATAACTGACATAAATTTTTTCATCCGTTTATTTTTTGTTTTTAAAGGTGATGAAGCAATCATAATTTGATAATCATATCCCCTGCGGGTTTTGGCACAATCATGATAGTTTCATTTTGATTTTAATTATATCCTGGGTTTTGTTTTAAAACTCCATTAGAATTAACAATTTCTGACCTGGAAAAAGGGTAATAATAGTTTTCCATTTTAAAAACACGATCAGCTACGTCTCTTTTCTGGTAAGACCAGGTGTCCGGAGAGCTAGATACTTTGGTTACTTTTACACCCATAATTGGTTTATTAAGTACCACTTCAGCATCTTTCCATCTTCTTAAATCCCAATAACGATAACCTTCGAAAGCAAGCTCAACACGCCTCTCATGTTTCACCACATCCCGAAAATCTTCTTTAGAGGTAGCTGTAATTGCAGGAAGTGCGGTACTTGCTCTGTCTCTCACTTTTTGCAATGCCTGCCTGGCAGTTAACGTATAACCATTGGCATTATCCGGTCCGTAAGCTTCGTTCATTGCTTCTGCAAAATCCAGTAAAAGCTCTCCATATCTAAAAATTACCCAATTATGCTGTGCGGTTCCGCCCTGGATAAGGTTTAACTTATCTGTCAAAAATTTCTTCAGATAATAACCCGTTTTACTGGCATTTGGATTTGCCATGTCATCTGGCGCACCTGCAGATTCATCAATCACCCGGTTATTCCAGGTACTTCCATTGGTAACAATAGAAGCGGATAAACGTGGGTCTCTATTCTTGTACGGATCATTGGGGTCTGGTATCCCAATGTATTCATAAGCTGAAACCAGGTTATCTGATGGGGCTAAGCCAGTTCTTCCACCAGGGGTGGCTATAGGATAATTTTGTTTTTCAAACTCGTTGCCCGGAGGTTGCCTTAACGCAAAGATGGTTTCATTACTTGAAATAGGCGTGGATCCTATAAAATAAACTCCGTATGAAGCATTTAGAGAATAATAACCTAATTTAATCACTTCATTGGCTGCCTCCGCCGCTTTCTGCCATTTGGTGATGTCATTTGAAGGATTATTACGTGGACTGGCGGCGTACAATAAAACTCTGGCTTTCAAGGCTAGTGCAGAACCCAGAGAAAATCTTCCATCATTAGCTGTAAAAGAAGATGTTTTCCAATTTTCCTGTAAGTTTGCCTTGTTGTTATCTATTTCCGAAATAATATAATCCACCACCTCATCGTAAGTTGATCTTGGGATATTAATAACATCCGCTTCCTGGAAGGTTTTGGTTACAATAGGTACTCCGCCCCAGCGTTTAATCAATTCTGCGTAATAATATGCTCTTGCAATGTGGGCTTCTGCTTTTAGCCAGCCTATATCCTGCTTTTCATTATTATAGGCTACAGCTTCAGTTATGGTATCTCTGTTAAGTGCCAAAAATTCGTTAGCATTTTTGGAGTATTCTAAAAAATTATTGGCAGCCCTGATACCATCATAAAATGTCTTATACAATCCTCCTTCCGGATTTATATTCGGGCTAATCACTCCCTGATTGAATAAAAGCGCATTAAAACTGGATGTACTATTCTGAGCTTCATCACTAACCGCAGCAAACAAGTTATTATCAATGGCCGAAAAGCCATCCTGCAGCGGAAGGTAAAATGCGTACGCTGATGAAAATAGGGTATTTCTGTCTGTAACAATAGCTTCCGGTGTTTTTAAAGTATCTAATTTGGTGTCTAAAAAATCCTTTTTACAACCCCAGGAAAGCAAGATCAGACTAAATATTGCAGCAATTGTATGTTTACTTTTCATAATTTCTTGATTAATAAGTGGCTATTAAACCTACGTTAAATGACTTAATTGATGGGTATCCGCTATTGAATTCTGGGTCGATTTTATAATCTGATAAAAGTTTACTCCAGGTAATTGGATTTACCGCATTCACAAAAACCCGTAGATTTTGTAACTTCAACTTAGAAAGTGTTTGTTTATTAAAATCATATCCCAACTCCACATTTTTAACCCTGAGGTAGTCTGCATCTTTTAACCAAAATGAACTTGTTCTGTAATTGTTATTATTTGCCATAGTGGTTAGCCTTGGGTAGGTTGCCGTGTTTCTATTGTCTATTCCTTCGTTAGGATAATACGCCCAGGCACCTTCTGCAATAGGAAAAGCGTTTCCATTATTTACAAAAGCAATATTTTGAGCCTGCAAATTATTGTCTCCCAAAATATTTATAGCATTGCCCCCAACGCCCTGCAATAAAACAGAAAAATCAAATCCTTTAAAATCTATCCCTCCACCGAAAGAATAAAATAAATTCGGAAAAGTAGATTTACCAATTTTTTTGACATCAGTTGCATCAATGATATGGTTACCGTCCAGGTCTTTGTATTTTATATCTCCAGCCTGAATGTTTCCAAAAACGGGTACCGGTAATCCTGATTTTAAACTTCCATCGGCATTAAAATCCTCCACCTGATAAAATCCGTCTGCCACCAGACCTATTGGGGTACCGAATGAATTCCCTGTTATGGCATTATAAGGGTAAGCCGGCGCTAATTCTGCAGAATAATCAATCTTATTTTTGTTATAGGATGCAATTGCATTGATATGATAACCTACATTGCCCGATTTTCCATTATACAGCGCACTTAATTCTAATCCTTTATTGGTCATTTTACCAATGTTGCTTAAAAAGATATTATTTCCAAAACTTGCAGGAATGGTGTTATCAACCGTTAAAATTTTGCTCCTTTTATCAATATAGGCATCCAGGTTTAAGGTTAAGGATTTGAACAAGGATAAATCTAACCCCACATTATATTTCATGCTTTCTTCAGGACCATAATTGGGGTTCGCGATAAAAGTTGGATTTAAACCTCCTCTATTTGCATAAGTTCCTGTTCCGGTATAAAAACCACCGCTTTGGCTATAGTATTGCTGGTATAAATATCTTCCGTCAGACCCGTAAGTTGAAGGGCTTATAGCTTGTGTAGTAGCAGATTTACCTACAGAACCCCTTAACTTCAGGAAACTTAAAACATCATTTTCAGATAAAAAGTCTTCATTTGATATGATCCAGGCAGCGGATACTGCGGGATAGAATTTCCATCTATTACCAGGAGCATAAGCATCTGAACCAAAATAGGAGAAACCAAACTCGGCAACATAACGGCTTTTATAGCTATAATTCAACCTTCCGCTCAGGTTTTGATAATGGATTTTATAGCCGAAAAGACCATTCCCACTATAATCAGAATTAAAAAAGTTAATGGCTGAGTTTATTTCACTAAAGCCAAACTTATTTTCATATCCGGCAGTAACAGTTGCCTGACGCCAATCCTGCTGCGAAAGAGCATCCAGTCTGCTATTTGTTAGATTGCCATCTAAGTCTGTTGTAGTTTTTACTCCGTTGATATATCTTGCATACGTTTTGGTTTTATTATAGCTGCTTAAGTTATAGCTATTGAAGGAAAATGCTTCTTTCAAATAAAGCCCTTTAGTTATAAGATCCAATTTTTCTTTCAGTCCAAAGTTCCCTTGTAAATACCGGGTTCTGTTAGACTGCCAACCCAGCGCATTGATAGACCCTACGGGATTATTTGGATAAATACCTGTGCCGGAATAATTATTTGACTCCCCATCATAAACAGGATATATATTTGAAGGATAGCGATAGAGGTTGGTCCAAAGATTGGCTGTGGAATAATTTGAGGTATAATTAGGTGACTTACGATTTTCCATTCTTCCGTTCAAATCTACCTGAGCTTCAAATATATCGCCGATATCAAAATCTAAATTAGCCCTAAGATTATACCGGCCGAAATTTTCATTAGAGGTAGAATCTGTGTTTCCAACATCATATAAACCTGTCTTTTTGCCATAATCAAATATGATATTGTATTTGGTTTTAGTATCTCCGCCAGAAAACCTCAGGTCCGCATCTGCATAAGGAGCATGATCTCTTGTTGTTTCATTAAACCAATCTACATTGGTACCTACGCCGTTTTGGTAATTATTCAACTGAGTTTCGCTATAAAAGGGGTTCCAGGTATTGCCGTTATCATTGCTCACCGCCTGGTTGTATAACCTTGCATAATTGTAGGAGTTTAATGGTTTATTAACTTGTATGGGACTTTGTAAACCTGTTCTTGCCTGAAAGGTAATGGTGGATTTACCAACACTGCCGCGTTTGGTTACTACCCATATCACTCCGTTTGCTCCCTTCATCCCAAAAGTGGCCAATGCAGAAGCATCTTTGAATACAGATATACTTTCTATTTCTGAAGCGGAAAGAAAATTGAAATAACCGGGCCTTACTTCAAAACCATCCACAAAAATTGTTGCGGTATTATATCCGGTACCATTGGTAAATCCGTAAGAGCCTATACCGCGGATATTTAAATCAGCTTCTTCGAAACCCGGCTCGCCCGACCCTTGTTTAACGTATAAACCTGAAAGGATACCGCTTAATGAATTAGTAATACTTGCCGAAGGTGTTTTATACAATTGCCCACTCCTGACTGTGGAGATTGCAGCGTCAGATTTATTTTTAGCGTCGTTAAAAAACCGGTTAGGCACATTCTCCGAAGTTTTTATTGAATCTGGTTCCATCCTTTTTTCTGGAACAGAAGACCTGTTTTGAGCTTTCAGATTACCCGCAGAAGTACAAACTGCCAAAGCTGAAAAAATGATAATGGCTCTTATTTTATATAATTTATGCATGTATTTAATTTTTAGTGTGGATAAATTATCTGATTAATAGCCCGGATTTTGGATGACGGACTGTTTATTTACCTCGCCTTGTGGAAAGGGTTCCAGATACATACTTGGATTCCAGTAAGCATTAAATGCAACTGCTGTATAATAACTTATCAAACTGGATACTGCATTATCGGTTTTGGTGACTTTCCAATAAAATTCTGTTCTGGGCCCACCAATAATTCCATCTCCAATGTTTGCAAGTTTCCAATGTTTTACATCGTAATAGCGCTTGTTTTCATTCAAAAATTCTACTGCCCATTCCCGCTGTATGATTTCCCTTAATTTATCTTTATCAGTCTCCGTAACACTAGGAATACCCCCTCTATTACGTACAATATTTAAATTCTGCAGGGCAAGATTGGTTTTACCCACTTCGTTATACGCTTCTGCCAAATTCAAATACAGCTCGGCAGCCCTTAACACCGGGAACTCAAACCATAATCTTCCACCGGCTTTGTAATAAAATTTAGTGGGCTCTGCAGTTCCAGCACCATAATCAGAACTGTTTGGAAAATTATCTCCGGTACTGTAATTACCCATTTTTGCTAACCAGCCCTGGTAGCCCCAATTGGCATCACCTGGATTATTGGCTGAGCTTATGCCCGGGCCAACAAAATCTGCTCTGAAGCGGGGCTCCATCTCAGCAAAGCGAGTGCGGTAGTCTAAAGCTGGCCTGGGAGCTGGGTCCCCCAATTGTGGCCAGTCTTGTTCTGTGCCATCAGCCTTGCGATAGTTGGATAGAAAATTCCCCTGCAGGCCTGATTTTTCATGGTTATAACGGCTGGGTATCCAATAATTAGATAAATCATAATAAAACCCCACGCCATTTTCATCTATTTTACAGGCGAGAATAATCTCGCTGTTATTGGGAATGGAAGTTGCCGTTCCATAATCGGCCAAAGCATTTGGGTTAGGGGCATTTGTACCTGCACCGCCTGTATTGATGATATCAATTCCCTGGCTTTTTACCTTTGCAAGTGCTTCTTCACTTGCGGTTATAGCTTTGTCCCAGCGGGTTGGGTCATTGCTGCCAAAACATATTAAATTATTGTTAGCCCCAAGGCTTAAATAAGGGGTGGAAGAATTAAACAGCGGACGGGCAGCATACATCAAAACCTGTGCTTTCATGGTCATTACGGCTCCTTTGGTGAGCCTGCCAGTTTGATCGGCTGGCCAATTATCAGGTAAAGCGGCAATGGCATCATCGCACAATTTTAGGGTAAAATCCAGCGTTTCCTGCAAACTGGACCTGGGTACTAACAGATCTTCAGATGCTACATAGGTTCTGTCGATAATTGGAAGTCCACCATAACTTTTAAACATGTTAAGATACACGTAGGCCACCAGGCCTTCTGATTCCCCTTTCACATATCCCTTCATGGTTGCATCCATATCAGGAACTTTATCTATATTTTCATTCACAACCCATAAAGAACGGACTATTGGCCAAATGGCATCATAGCGTACAGCATCTTGTCTGTTTGGAGACAGACCAGCATCGGTAATTGCGTAAGTGGCATGCCAGCTCCAGCCTTTACTCAACTCACCAGATATCCCTCCAATGGTCCCATGGTCCATTCCAACTATACCTCCGGCCCATCCTATGCCCAAAGCCCTGCGGTAATTGACCAATAAAGCAGAGGTGGCATTTCGGGAATTAGAAAACACTTTTTCTAAATCAGCTGCACCGCTTGTATCCGGGATTTGTAAAAAATCTTTCTGACAAGCGTAGAAAAACAGCAGCATTAAGCTTGTTGTCAGCATTAATAATGTCTTTTTCATAATATCTATAAATTATTCTATTTAAAATTGAACATTCAATCCAAAATTATAGGCTCTGGTTATGGGGAATACGTAACCGTATTGACCATTTCTTGAATCAGTAGTTTCAGGATCTACCCCGTACTGGCTGAGTTTATCATTAAGGATAAAGAGGTTGTTTCCGGTCGCAAAAATCCTGATAGATTTTACATCCAGTTTTTTCAAAAAGTTGACTTTCCTCCATGTATAACCCACTTCTATATTTTTCAGCTTGATAAAATCAGATGATTTCAACCAAAAATCACTCAAAAGAAAGTTGGAATTATTCATCGTTGTATTTAGTTCAGGTCTGGGGTAGGTTATTTTTTCTCCGCTGGCCACTTTTTCTGGTGTCCAAACGCCATCATATTGCCATTGGTAAACATTTCCATAATTTTTAAAGTAAACGCCTGTCTGATTTACAGGCAAATAGAAAGAACCATTTGCTGTTCCGTTAAACAAAACACTGAGGTCAAATCCTTTATATCCGAAGTTCAGCCTGGTATTAAAAGCATATTGAGGAAGATTAGAATAGCCGATAGGCCCCTGATCTAAATTATTGATCAATCCATCACCATTAAGGTCTTTGTACCTGATATCACCCAACACGTTCCTATTAGAGTTGTAGGTATCATAAGGGCGGTCAGCCAGCTCTTCAGGCGTATTAAAAAAACCATCACTTACAAATCCAAAATATTGCCCAATGGCCTGGCCTGTTTGGTTTTGCCATGGATAAGGATTGGGCGCTTCAGCCCGGTAAACCACTTTGTTACGGGTGTAACTCACAGATCCGTTAATCCCATAATTGAAGTCCCCTTTTTGATCTGCATATCCTAAAGAAAATTCGTATCCTTTGTTGGTGGTTATCCCCACATTCACCGGAGGAATATTTCCACCAGAGACCCCAAATGTTAAAGGAATGATCCCTAAGGTGGTTAAAATATTGTCCCTGTCTTCTTTAAACAAATCCAATGTTAAAGACAATCTATCCTTAAGAAATCGGGCTTCTAAACCAATATCCGTTTTGGCTGAACGTTCCCATGTAACCAGGGGATTACCAAGAGCACCTTCCAGCGTACCTGTGTAAGAAGGATTAACGGCAGACCCGTCGCTGGTGCCGAGATAATATCTCGCCTGGTTTAAAAGGCCAAATGAGCTGGGAAGGAATAAATACCTTCTGCCTGAAATTTGGTCATTCCCAACTTCCCCGTAAGAAGCCCTGAATTTCAGGAAAGTGATGATATCATTTTTTGGAAAAAATGATTCATTGGAAGGTACCCAACCTGCAGAATAAGCAGGGAAAAAACCAAATCTATTTCCCGGTGCAAAATTCTCTGTACCATTGTATCCTAAATTTAATTCTGCCTGATAGCGCTCCTTGTAATTGTAAGTTAACCTTCCTACGAGACCTTCTATACCTGATGGAATGTTAAAAACATCACTTGGCATATTATATAATGAGCCTTTGGCTAATAATAGTCCTGTGAAATTATTCCCTTTAAAAGATTTTTGATAATCAAATCCAAAATCAAAATAAAACCTGTTCCAGTTATTATCAGAAGAGGAATAACTTTGCTGCCCAATAGCACCTCCAAAGAAATCCAGATTATTAGGATTTAAAGGATCTCTTCTAACCGTATAACTAGGCACTGAGGAATTGATAGCAATATAATTGGTATAGGAATCGTCATAGGCTACAGTACCTCTTACAGAAAGTCCTTTAGTCAAATAATCCATCTGATGGTTTATCTTAATGGCTGAGCTTAATAAGGTGTTGTTTACATTACCACTGCCAGAAAGCAATAATTGAGATAGTGCAGTGTTTTGTACAGAACCTTTAATACCTAATGGGTTACTTACGGATGTTCCTCCATTAACACCAGCAACGTTCGTTACCACCCGGCCATCAATTACACCGGGAACCATTGCTGGATTACCCTCCTGCAAATATTGAATTAAGTTCTTATATCTATTAAAATTATCCCCAGATCCAAAATTAAAAGAAGGACTTTTTGTACCTCCAAACTGCCCGGCTAAGTTTACAGAAATAGTTAAACTTTTTATGGGCTTAATATCAAAGTTTGAACGGAAGTTGTAGCGATTAAAAGTGGAACCTGAATTTGTATTCTGGATGGATGCATCCTGTAAGATACTACCCTGATTGAATGCCCCTAAAGAGGTATAGTATTTTACTTTTTCGGACCCACCCCTTACACTAATATTAAACTGCTGTTGTGGTCCCTTATTATTAAAGGTCTCTTTATAATAATCATGGCTTCCAAAATACAATGCAGGTGAATTATTTAGCTGCGTTTTTTGTTCATCAGAAAGGAAAGAAAAAGAAGCAACTTCATCAGGTGTATAATCTCTGTTATTTTTAAATTTCCAGAGTTCATCATCCGTAAACAACAAATTATTGAACCCGGGATCATTAAGGCTATTGTTCAAAATATTTATGGCCTGGTTACGCATGACAGCCCATTGATAAGAAGTTGCAGAATTAGTTAAGGCAGTGGCTTCTGTATATCCAAAATTAGAGGTAACATTAATGGAAGGCTTACCTAATTTCCCTCTTTTTGTGGTAACAATGATTACTCCATTGGCACCTCTAATTCCATAAACTGCGGTTGAGGAAGCATCTTTCAAAATACTGACACTCTCAATCTCATTGGCATCCATTGAATTAAGTTGATCGTATGGTCTTTCTGCTGTTTGCTCTACTCCGTCAATAACAATTAGCGGATCTGTATTACCACCATAGGTTGATACTCCTCTAATATATATCTTGGTTGAATTTCTGCCAGGTTCTCCACTGCTTTGCAAACCACTTATGCCTGGAGCATTTCCGATGAGCGCATTGGTAACATTGGCAACAGGACTTGCTACAATATCTTTAGCATCTACCGTTGAAACAGCACCCGTAACATTTACCTTTTTCTGCGAGGCAAAGGCAGTTACCACTATCTCGTTTAAAGATGTTGCCTCGGAAGTTAATGTAACATTACTTACATTTCCGCTTAACAAAACTTCCTTTGTGGTAAACCCAACATAAGTAAAAACAAGGGTTGGTTTCTCTGTAGAAACAGTTATCCGGTAATTACCATCTAAATCTGTTTGTGTGGCATTTTCAGAATCTTTCTCTTTAATGGAAACCCCTGGTAAGGATTCTCCTTTTTCATCAGAAACTTTCCCTGTGATTACCCTCGTTTGAGAAAAAGCCGAAAACGAAATCATCAGGGTCAGCAAACACGAAAGGCAGATTCTTCTTATTGGTATAAGATTTAAAGAATCAGCACATTTCTGAAAAAAGGAGAATTCCTTTGATGTAAAATTTCTCTTCATATCATCATTGTTTAATTTGGTTTAAAATTATTCCTAATAGCTTTTTTGAACAATTAATTAATCTAATTATTCTCCATTGGGATATTTTCATAGTATAATAAAGCCAATAATTTGCGCTCTTTATACAAGTTAATTGGTTAAAAAAATGGAGTAAAAATTTAATGCTAAATTTTTAAATACTCATTTTTCAGGTCAGGTATAGTTTCGGGATCTCCAAAACTATTTGCGGTTTTTTTTGTAATTTTTACATTCATTTTCTTAATAATTGGTTAAGACAATGTTAATGCATATGCTATAAATTGAACTGTACCATATTCTCATAAAACTGTAGTATAGTTCATTAAAAAAAAAACGACTATTTATTAATCGAAACCGCTTTTTTCGTTAGGTTATTATATCTGATTAAGGCTTCCAGATAATAATAATCTGCATAGATAAGAGGAACATCAATCTCACTGTTAGCGGGCAAATTACCAGTGCTGTGTTTTAAAAGAAAATGACCGTTGTTTGTAAAAGCAAAATATACCGAAGATGACAAACTTTTTAATAAGTTACTTGCAAAAGAAAAACAAACATCGCTAAAATTAGATTTTTCATATTCACTGAGCTCTAATAAAGCGGAGGCTGTTACGGCTGCAGCAGAAGCATCCCGAACAGTATAAGGGATGTCGGGTGTATTGTAATCCCAGTAGGGAATGTAATCTTTAGGCAAATCCGGATAATTCATGATCAGTTTTGCAATATTCTCTGCCTGTATGAGATACTTTTTATCTTTTGTTTCACGATACATGACGGTGTAACCATATAGTCCCCATGCCTGACCCCTCGCCCATGCGGATTCATCAGCATAACCCTGGGCTGTTTTTTTTGCCAATACTTTCCCATCAGGACTATAACATACTACGTGATAGCTACTAAAATCTGATCTGAAATGGTTTTTTATGGTACTGTCTGCATGTGAAACACAGATGTTATAATATTCTTTATTTCCGGATGCTTTTGCTGCCCAGAACAAATATTCCAAATTCATCATGTTATCTATAATAACAGGATACTTGTATCCTTTAAAATCATCCCAGGATTTTATTAAACCAACATTTGGATTAAAACGGCTGGCCAAAGATTTTGCTCCGTTGAGCAAAACTTCGCGATAATTCTTATCTTTTGTAAGCCGGTAGCCATTTCCGTAAGAGCAATACAGCATAAACCCAAGATCGTGAGTTAACTTATTGTACTGTTCTTTTTTCAAAGCTTCTGTCCATTTCTCGGCCGCTTTTTTTAGCTCCGGATCTTTTGTATATTCATATAAATACCACAATGACCCACCAAAGAAACCACTGCACCACCAGTCGCTTTTTAATTTACGATAAGTACCGTCGGCGTTATAGGATTGAGGAAAATAGGTGGTGTTATCAAATTCCTTCAACATATCTTTATATTGTTTAACGCTTAAATTCATTTGCTTCTGAACATCCAATGACTGTGCATCGCAAAATAGAACAGCTCCCATAAGGCAAAAAAGACATAGTATTTTTCTCATTTTAATTGGTTTTAAATATTTATCGTTTAACACGTATTAAATTTTGGCAGAGATGGTAGAACCATCTGCAGGTAATTTCAACCTGATCTCTCTTTGGTTAATTTTAATTTTTATATCATTTCCTTGATGCAAAGGATCACTTATAAATAATTTGTCTTTGTTGATGAATATCAAACAGGGGTGACTTGTACTTATTTTAAATCTTCCTATTTTTTGGGTTGACGCTGAAAAAAAAGCCGCCGCAATTTCACCATCGTCAAAAATTACAGACTGGCACATTTCATTGTTTGAGCTTATTTTGAATCCAGGATCTTTAACCATATGGTTTACCTCCGCAACATTTTCTGCTGAGGCAATTATATAGCCTGTAGATTGTGGTTTTTTGTGCGGAAAATGATTGAGTTGCAAAAGAAAAACCGTATCCGTTAATACTTTTTTTGAACCGGAGTTATTGATGGATGACCAAGTGCCTTTAGTAGGTTTAATCTCTAAAGTCATTGAAGAATGAGAAATAGGAATATATGCAAAACCGGCATGAAACACCCATTTCGCATTTTTAAAATTGGTTTTACCTTCTTTAGGTTTATCCCGATTGTAAATGCTAATGTTTCCTCTATATCGGCATTGATCTAAAACTGTAAAACAATCTGTTTCGGCCTCTCCAAACTGGAGATTGGCAATTAAACAGATCACCTTGTTTTGATGGCTAATCCATACTTTATGTGCAGAGATGCTTTTTTCCGAATCTCCCAATCCATAGTCCATGGCATCTATTCCGGAAACTCCATCTCCGGTCCCGCCGTTATATTCTTTTCTAATAATATCCAGATGGCTGTTTTTGAAATTAGTTATTCCAGGTAGTTTATTCCAATCCCAGAAGGGCATCAAATCAGAATATTCTTGTCCGTCATGCAAAAAATACTGGTTCCCTGCATTAAGCAGTTTTCCTTTTAAATTCTCTCCGTTGATAGATTCTGTTCCCAAAGTCCGTTTAGAAATTGTTTTTAGAAGAAAACTGAATTTTTTTGTGTGATAGGCTGAAAAATCAGAATAAGGGAAATTTTTATACCCCAGCAACTGCTGGCCCAGGTTTTCCTGTTGTTTTTCTATATCCTTAAATAATTCAGTATCCTGAGGGCTTAATTGCTCAAGTAATGGAATTAAATCTAAAATATTGGTTGAGCTTAGCATTCCTGGCCTGCTTACCGCCCTGTCAATGGTACCCGGTACAGTATAAATTCCCTTGCTCATCCATTGCCAGCCGTTTTTGATAAAGTCGATCAATAATTCAACTTTTTCCTCAGGGAACGCCCATTTGGTTTCTCGCAACATCCAGGCAATCCGAATGTTATCATGCAAATAAGCCCCGCCATAATGATAGATCTGCAACCTGGGCCCATGCTGGTGAAAACTGTAATCGGGCATAATCCCTTCTGCTTTACTGATCTTTACCTCATTTAAGATACGCTCCCGATAATTTTTCATTAACACGCTATCCTTGCTTAGCAAACCGTAAAAGAAACCCAAATCAGCAGACCAGGTTAAATTTGCCCCTGTTCCACCCACTTTAAACTGATGCAGCACTTTCATTGCATCATCAAACTGATTATTTGAAAGATGGCCATGAAGCAATACCAAAATATCCCTCATCATTATTGGAACCCCAATCTCATTGTGCCACCAGTTGGAGTTTTTATATTTTTTTTCTAACCAATGATGGAGACTTAGATCAATAAGGTTTTTTAATTTTTCAGATTGATAGGTTGGTAATGAAGAATCAGCCCAGGCTAAAGAAAGGTATCGTACCCTATCCAGGTGGTCCTTGGTTTTCCAATCAGCTTTTGCAGTATCTGCATAATCAATATCAGGCCACTGCCCTTTTTTATTTAATGAGGCTTCCAGGGTTTTTATTTTTTGCAAATCTGTTTTATCAATACTGATTAAATAACTCTTGTACCTTTCAACTATAATTTCATTTTGGGCAGTTGCCTGATTAAAAATGGAGCTTGAAAAGAGCACCAAAAACAAGAAAAACACTCTTTTTGAAATAAGATTAAATTTATCTTCAATACGCATCTGATATAGTTTAAGGAGTGATTACAATTTAATCTATCGGTAAATTATTTTGTGGTTTGTGAAATTGCCTTATTGAATCTTAGATAGCTTTATAAAAACGATGTCATTTTCCTTCATTTCATAAGATTTCTCGAATTTTCCATTGTTAATAGCTACCATTGAATTTTCGATGGGCTCTCCATCACTGGCTTGTTCTAACTGTTGCCGTTGCTGAACGGTGATATTATTGGGCAAGCCCATATCATAGTAGGTACTGAAAGGGTCATTGTTGCGGTAACCTATACGGTAAACCTGCATTTTATATTTACCGTTTTTCAGTCCATTAAGGCTTAATTTAATCCGACCTTTTTCTTTGGGCGGATGTAATTTTTTGAAATAAGTATTGTCAATCTCTTTTCCCATTAAATGATAAGGATAGGTGAAATCCCAGAAAAGTGCCTGAACGTTATTTTTATCCTCACTGCAAGCTAAGACAGAAGAAGTATCTGAGTTTTGTAGCTCTGTTTTTCCCAGCTCACTTAAAAATTTATAAGCATAAAAGGTCGGTTTTTTTATATTTCCAATATTGATTAGTCCAAAGCCACCATAAAACGGTGTTTTAGGCACACTTCCCTCTTCAAAAATATCAGTAAACACCCAATAACTCATGCTGTTGGCATATTGTTGTGTTTGTTTTAAGGTGTGGAGTACAAAAGGTGCATTCTCATAAGTATCATGTATCGGATCATTTGCCGAATAGCTACTGCTCCATTCGGTAATATGCAACTCGATGTTTTTAAAACTACTGTTCTGTATCTTTCTTTTAACCTCTTTGATATCGTCTATTATCGCATTAGGATTTGATTTGATTTTAAGTTCTTTATTTCCAAATTCATCTATCGGAACGCCCTCCACGTTATAACTATGGGTTGAGATGAAATCCAATGGCACATCATGGACTTTGCAATAATTCAGCGTTTCATTAATCCACCCAACACCGGCGCTTCCAGGTCCCCCAACTTTAAATGTTGGCGAAACACTCTTTATTGCCCTTACGGAAGTTTCGTACAATTTAAAATATTCTGCCTCTGTGCCACTCCAGAAACCCCCGTAATTCGGCTCGTTCCAAATTTCGAAATACCATTTGTCTACTTCCTTCCTTCCATAACGTTCATCAAAGTGTTTTACCAGGGCAGTAACGAGGTTACTCCATTTTTTCCAGTCTTTTGGGGGCGTGATATTCCCCTTCCACCAAAAAACGGTAGTATCTCCGCTTGCCAATGCTTTAGGCATAAAACTCAATTCTACAAATGGCGTTATACCGGTACTAAGCATATAGTCATATAAATCATCTACGTACTGCCAGTTATAATGAGGATTACCTTCTTTATCTTCGTAATAAACGCCCATATCATCATGTAACAACCCATGAAATCTCAAATATTTAAAACCAATTTCGCTTTTAACAACCTTTAATTGTTTTCGCCAAGTATCTCTCAGCCCTTCATTGGCCCTACCTGCACCTACACAAAATTGATAAGCCATATTGCGCTCCCCATTAGTATTCCCTAAATCAGCAGTTATTATTCTTTGAGCTTGGCATATTACCGGAAGAATAATAAGCAACAAAATACATCTGATACCTTTAAACATAAGACAATTGATTTTACGTGTTTATTTAACTTTTACCACCTTAATTACTGATTTTCCCGTGAGGTTTATATTCTTCATAATCAGAATAAGCCGGTAAACATTTTTGCCCCAATACCTTTGCAAACCTCCTTCTTTAGAAAGTGGAATAGTTTCAATTTTTGGTTCTAAAATTTTCTTATCATAAAGCATATTAAAGGTACCGGCAGGTGCTTCAATTTGTATAATGCCCGGTTTAACAGGCTTGAAAAGACTATTACTCATAAAATGAATATCAGAGTTTCCTGTTTCTTTTTTCAATTGCCACTCATCAGTTATTTCGATAGATTTATGACGATTTAGACTATAGCTTCGTATCCATTTCACAACTCCCGCAGCCGGAGGATAAGCACCAGCCACATCTGTTGAGAATTCGCTAACAGATCCTTTGTTTATAAATGTTGAGTTTTTAGCGGCAAATTTAGGGCCTGGTGACTGTTGTTGCCCATTAATAGTCACTATGTTATGATACAAAGAATTAAGACACCAGATGCTGTAACGGTCTTTACTAAAGGTTTTTGCCGTATAATCTTCATTTCCAACATCTATCAGTACAGGGGCACCATTGTAAAACATTATGAAAGAACCTACATCGTTGTGGTTATGACTTTCTCCATTGGTGCCACCTTTCGCCGCAAAATAAAATCCATTAGTGCTTCCTTGCTCATCACGAGCTATGGCTATTTCAGTATCCTTCATCCAATAATTTTTGCCATAACCCCCAGATCCTTTTAAGGACAATACCTGCTTAGCATCAAAAAAATTGGCCAATTGTTCTTCAAACCATTTACCGCCCGGCAAACTGTTATTCCATGATGCTTCATGGGCGAGCTGACTACCAAACTGCATCATTGCCTCGTCTTTTACTGCTTTGCCGAAATTGAATACCAGACCGGGATCTGGATAAACCCTTGGAGAAGCGTCTGCAAAATTCACATAATAAGATGGCGCAATATGAACTTTGTAAATATATGCTCCCATATTTCTGACTATCTCTTTATCAAAAATATCAATCCCGCCTTTTGTAGCACTCTTCAAAACATCTATATATTGAAATAATTTGCAGCCTGCCAAATTCCAATAACCGGGGCCTTCATTACAAGCACCATCATCCGGATAAGAATTAATAAAGTTGTCAACTGATCTCATCGTTTTATACACTCCTTCCAGTCTTTTTTCCGGATCCTTTTCCATGATCAAAATGGTTGTGAGCATATTGTAATTTATCCAAACATTCCAATTATTTACCAATTGCCCGCCCGGCTTTAGACCCATCCAAAAGAAATCATCACGGTTATAGAAAGGCTCTAATATTTTTGTCTGGATAGTATTTTCTATTTTTTGAGCTATTAAAGGATTAATTTTATCAAACTCTTTATGAAAAAAATAATAAATATAAGATAGCAAGGATGCGTCTACACCGGCAACTAAATCAATTATGGGTTCTTTAGCATCTGGCAGGCCTGCCCCTGCCTTTTGTAAATTTAAATGTGCTGGTAATGCCCATGTTGACATTTCGCACATCATCCACACCCCGTTTACAATTTGATCTGTAAATCTGCCTTTCCCTTCAAACAATTCGGCGTTCACCAAAGCTCTTAAAGCATCAGTGTTATCAGCCAATAATTTTTCTGTTTTTCCCCTATTTCCAGATCTCACAAAATCAAGGTAGCCAGTGGCTGGTATCAATTTCCATTGATAATCAATTACAGCTTCTCCTTTTTTTATAATTTCCTGACGATATTTTTCATCTACAGTCATCCACTTATCTCGTGAGGTGTAGGCAGGGAATCTTATCCAATCGTCATCCAAAACAAGGTTTTTTTTCAAATCCTCTATACTATTGGATCCTGCCAATAAATTCCTTTGAACTAAGCCTTGATATAACTTACTCTTATGATCTGTTTCCAGAGACTTCTGCTTTATGTTAATAAAAGAACTCGTTACGAATATAATAACAAAGCAAGCCGACATTTTAGCAATGCGTTTCATCTAAATCCTTAATAAATGAGATTTATAATTCAAGTTTACCTGAAAGCAATATTAACTATAAATACTCCATCTTTAGGTGCTACTGGTTTGCAAAAAGGTGTACAATATTCTATAAATATTGTACAAAAGGGCTATCCCAAGAAAAAACCTGCACAGGATGATCTTACAGTAAAAACTTGTTATAAGAGTTTCGGGAGGACTTAAACCACGGCAAGCTTAAACTTTGCCCTGTATTCATTAGGAGAGCAATTATATTTTTTCTTAAATTCCCGGAAAAAATGAGATTGATTGCTAAATCCCGTTTTATAAAAAATCTCTGAAACAGTTAGATCGGAATTTTCAAGGAAAGCAGCGGCATGTTGTAATCGAATACTTTTAATGAGTTCGCTAGGTGTCATTCCGGAAATCGACTTGAGCTTTCTGTAAAAATTAGCTTTACTCATCCTCAATTCTTTTTCCAGCAACGAAGCATCTAAGTTTTCATTTTCCAAATTATTTTCGATAAGGCCCATCAAATTTTCTAAAAAGCTCTTATCAGAATCCTTCATACCTACGTCGGTCAACTTAATCGGAGAATCATGCTTACTAAAAAGCGAATAAAGTTTTTCCTGATATTCTAATAATTTTCTGAATTCTTAACAACAAATGCTCTGAATGAAATGGTTTTGGCAAATAGGCGTCAGCTCCTGCTTCATAACCTTCCATCTTATGCTCAATAGTGCCCTTGGCCGAAAGGATAATGAAGGGTATATGGCAGGTTTCGGGCGTATTTTTAATGATATTACAAACCTCCAAACCATTCATATCCGGCATCATTATATCACTTATAATTAAATTTGGTATAATCTTTTTAATAATTTCTATCGCTTTTTTCCCATTATTAGCTTCATAAACGAGGTAAGTGTCTTTTAAAATATCCCTCAGTAAAAACCTTATTGATGGTTCATCTTCTATAATCAAAATACTTTTTTTCTGTTCCCCGTCCAAGCTGTTTAAAACAGCATTTTTGTTTTGATTGGAGATAGCAATTTCTTCTTGCTGGCCTTTTTCTATGACCAAAGAGTGAAGTAAATGAGATGGTTTTTCAGCATCTAAATCACAAGATAAGATCTCTGGGTTTTGGGGAATGTAATTTAAAGGCAAAATAACTTTAAAGGTTATCCATTCGTTTTGCAAAGTTACATCAATACTCCCTCCTAATAGCACAATGAGTTCCCTTGTAAATGCAAGGCCAATACCTGTGCTTATTTTATTTTGTTGATTTTCATCAGCAACGAAAAACCTTTCAAACAAACATTTAACTTCTTCCTTGTCAAGATAGCAACCAGAATTTGCAATTGAAATTTCAAAGGATTCTTTATTTTCAAGTGCTTTAACAGAAAAATGAATAAATTCTCCCTGGGGTGTATGCTTAAATGCATTTGAAAGGAGATTAAATACTATTTTCTCTACCTTGTCTTTGTCCATCCATAAATCAATATTTTCTTCTATTTCACAGGAAAAATCTAATTTGTTGTGATCTTGAGTGTGTTTAAAACAGATTTGAAATATTAATGAAAAGCTTAGATATATTTAGATAACTATAATTGATTTTTAGGTTTCCTGATGTTGCTTTCCTAAATTCCAACAATTGATAAACCAGATAGGTAAGTCTTGAAGCTTGGTTTCCAATAATTGATAAAAATAAGTTATTGCCAGATTTTGTGTCCAGTTTGGATTTATATATGTAGCGCTCCAAAGCACCCAGAATTAGCGTTAAAGGGGTTTGCAATTCATGAGCTATATTAGTGAAAAAGTTAAGTTGCCCCTGATGCAATTCTTCATCTCTTTCTCTTAAAAGGTGTTCTGTTCTGAGATTATATCGCATCCTAAATTTGTCTCTTCGGTACCTATAAAATATAATTCCACTTAATACTAAAGCCGTAAAATAGAATAGAAACGCCGGCCAGGTGAGCCAAAAATATTGCTTAAATTTAATATGGAATGCACTTACTTCCTTTGTCCATAAACCACCGCCGTTAGACCATTTTAACTTAAGCGTATAATTTCCTGGAGAAATATTATTATAGGAGATTACGTTATTGTCTGATAGATAATGCCACGTTTTATCATTTCCCTCTAAAAAATAAGCATATTGGCACTTTTCATAATTTTGAAAATCCAATGCTTTAATTTTAAGCTGAAAAAAATCATCTCCGGCTTTTACTTCAAAAT
>CBDCMP010000004.1:0-518048 GCA_965218985.1 Pelobium sp. | reverse complement strand
GGATGAATGGAATTCACTAAAAAAGCTACCTTTGCAGCTCATCAATAGAAAATATATATAGTGCCTGATAGTTTAGTCATCATTCCCACCTATAATGAAAAAGAGAACATTGAGAGAATCATCCGAAAAGTGTTCTCTCTCCCTCATGAATTTCACATTTTAATCATTGATGACGGCTCTCCGGATGGCACTGCTCAAATTGTGAAACATTTACAGGGGGAATATGAAGGACACCTCTTCATTGAGGAGAGGAAAGGGAAATTAGGATTAGGAACCGCTTATATTCATGGGTTTAAATGGGCTTTGGCGCATGGATATGATTATATCTTTGAGATGGATGCAGATTTCTCTCATAATCCGGATGATTTGTTGAAATTAAGACAGGCTTGCATATCAGGCGCAGATGTAGCTATAGGCTCCAGGTACATCAGAGGTGTGAATGTGGTCAACTGGCCTATGGGCCGTGTTTTAATGTCTTATTTCGCTTCTGTTTATGTTCGCTTCATTACCGGGATCGATATACAGGATGCCACTGCGGGATTTAAATGCTATAAGAACAGGGTGCTTAAAACCATCAGGTTTGATAAGATTAAATTCGTGGGTTACGCCTTTCAAATTGAAATGAAATTCACTGCCATCAAACATGGATTCAAGGTGGTGGAAATTCCTATTATTTTCACTGATCGTACTGAAGGAACCTCAAAGATGAGCACTCGAATTTTCAGAGAAGCTTTTTTAGGCGTGCTAGAACTTAAAGTGAGCAGCTTTTTCAGAAAGTACGATACCCCGACGGAGTGATCAGAATCAAATTGGGTCGTGTTTTTTTAATTTCGTTCTTTGCGTGAATACCTTCTGCATCAATAATTCCACGCAAAGAAAAACAAGCATCGCAGAGCGCACAAAATCTTATTTCTTTAAACTAATTTTCTGTATTTGATCCGTTTCGGGGCCACATCTCCCAAACGCTTCTTTCGGTTCTCTTCATAATCTGAATAATTCCCTTCAAAGAAATAAACCTGCGAATCCCCTTCAAAAGCCAAAATGTGCGTACAAATCCTATCTAAAAACCATCGGTCATGGGAGATGACCACTGCGCAGCCACCAAAATCCTCCAATGCTTCCTCGAGTGCCCTTAAAGTGTTCACATCAATGTCATTGGTGGGTTCATCCAGCAATAACACGTTGCTTCCTTCTTTTAAGGTGATGGCCAAATGCACCCGGTTACGCTCTCCGCCCGATAATATGCCAACTTTCTTTTGTTGGTCGGCACCGTTGAAGTTGAATTTAGAGACATAAGCTCTTGAGTTGGATGTTTTATTCCCTAACTGAATGTTCTCCAATCCGCCGGTGATATTCTCCCAAACCGATTTCTCGGGATCCAAATCATCATGACTTTGGTCCACATAACCCAATTTTACCGTCTCTCCAACGCGGAACGAACCGGAGTCAGGCTGATCTTGACCAGTGATCAACCTGAACAACGTGGTTTTTCCTGCTCCATTGGGCCCGATGATGCCAACTATTCCCGCCGGAGGTAAAGAGAAGGTTAAATCATCGAACAAAACCTTCTCGCCAAAAGCTTTGGTCACATTTTTAGCCTCAATGACCAGGTTACCTAATCTTGGTCCGGGCGGAATGAAAAGCTCCAGCCGTTCTTCCCTTTCTTTGGTTTCTTCAGAGGCCAGTTTCTCATAGTTGGATAATCTGGCTTTGGATTTTGCATGACGGGCTTTGGGAGCCATTTTTGACCATTCCAATTCCCTTTCCAAAGTTTTCTGCCGTTTACGCTCTGTTTTCTCCTCCTGTGCTAATCTCTTAGATTTTTGATCCAGCCAGGAGGAATAATTTCCTTTCCACGGAATGCCCTCCCCACGATCCAGTTCAAGAATCCATCCTGCCACATTATCCAAAAAATACCTGTCATGTGTCACGGCAATCACTGTTCCGGCATATTGCTGCAGATGCTGCTCCAGCCAATCGATGGATTCTGCATCAAGGTGATTGGTGGGTTCGTCCAATAGCAAAACATCTGGCTGCTGAATCAATAAACGACACAAAGCCACTCTCCGGCGTTCACCTCCTGACAAAGTGGCAATCAGCGTCTCCGGTTCCGGGCAACGTAACGCTTCCATGGCCCGCTCCAATTTAGTATCCAATCCCCAACCATCAACAGCATCGATTTTATCCTGCAATTCTCCCTGGCGGTTCATCAATTTCTCCATGGCATCCGCATCTTCATACACTTCGGGCAAGCCAAATTTTTCATTGATCTCATCGTATTCTTTTAATATAGCTGTGATGGTTTTTGCACCTTCCTCCACGATCTCTCTTACTGTCTTGGAAAGGTCTAATTCAGGCTCTTGCGCTAAATATCCCAAGGAATATCCCGGAGAGAAAACCACTTCCCCCTGATAGTTTTTGTCCAAGCCAGCGATGATCTTCAACACGGATGATTTTCCTGATCCGTTTAAACCGATTACCCCAATTTTAGCACCGTAAAAAAAAGAGAGGTATATATTTTTCAAAACTTGTTTTTGAGGAGGATAAATTTTGTTTATCCCCGCCATAGAAAAGATTATTTTTTCGTCTGCCATTTTTTCTTTTATTTGGTGCAAATATCGCGTTTTCGGTCAAAAAACCGTAAATATTGTGAACTTGAAGTCATTAGTATCGTTTTCCACGTAATTGGTCGTATTGTTGATAAATACTACACGTCGTCCATGATGAGTTTAGGAAACAAATTGATACATTAGGACGTTCAACACTTATATCAGGAAGGTTTTATAATATGGAAGCTAAATTTTCACCGAGAGTCAAAGACGTGATTTCTTATAGCCGCGAGGAGGCTTTAAGATTGGGTCATGATTACATCGGTACAGAACATTTATTGTTGGGATTGATCAGGGAAGGAGATGGCATGGCGATAAAGATTTTAAAATCTTTAGGTGTTGACACTGCGAAACTGCGAAGAGCCATTGAAGACGCTGTGAGAGGGAATTCCGGCACCACAGTTAATCTGGGGAACATCCCCTTAACCAAACAGGCTGAAAAGGTTTTGAAGATCACTTATCTGGAGGCTAAAATTTTTAAAAGCGATGTAATTGGCACAGAACACCTATTGCTGTCTGTTTTAAGAGAAGAAGATAATATAGCTTCGCAGATATTGGCACAATTCAATTTGAATTACGAAATTTTCAAAGCTGAGGTGGAGAATAATAAAGACGGGTTCAGAGATGATCCAACGGGTTCTGCTGCAGGTGGAGAGGAAGAATTTAAGGATGATGACGCTTTCTCAGCACCCAAAAAAGTGTCTGACATCAAATCCAAGACTCCGGTTTTGGATAATTTTGGCAGAGATTTAACCAGGATGGCTGAAGATGGCAAATTAGATCCTATCGTTGGTCGTGAAAAAGAGATTGAAAGGGTATCGCAAATCCTCTCCAGGAGAAAAAAGAATAACCCAATTTTGATAGGAGAACCCGGTGTTGGCAAGTCGGCGATTGCTGAGGGCTTGGCATTGAGAATTGTTCAACGTAAAGTGTCCAGGGTCTTATTCAATAAGAGAGTAGTGACCCTTGACTTAGCTTCTCTGGTCGCAGGCACAAAATATCGTGGTCAGTTTGAAGAGCGAATGAAAGCAGTGATGAACGAGCTGGAGAAATCTCCTGATGTGATTTTATTCATTGATGAGATTCACACCATCGTAGGTGCAGGTGGAGCTTCCGGTTCATTGGATGCCTCCAATATGTTCAAACCAGCGTTAGCCCGTGGTGAAATCCAGTGTATCGGAGCAACCACGCTAGATGAATACCGTCAGTACATTGAAAAGGATGGAGCTTTAGATCGTCGTTTCCAGAAAGTGATGATTGAGCCTGCCACTCCTACAGAAACCATTGAAATCCTTAACAGAATTAAAGATAAATATGAAGATCATCATGGTGTGACTTACACTGAAGAGGCTATCCAGGCTTGTGTGAGCTTGACCTCCAGGTATATCACCGATCGTTTTCTGCCGGATAAAGCCATTGATGCTTTGGATGAAGCAGGTTCAAGGGTTCACCTTACCAATATCCATGTTCCACAAAACATCATTGACATTGAGCAAAAAATCGAACAGATCAAAGTGGAAAAGAATCGGGTGGTAAAGAGTCAGAAATATGAGGAAGCTGCAAAACTGAGAGATACGGAGAAAAATCTTTTGGAGGAGCTGGATAAGGCGAAAACTGAATGGGAGGCTGAAACAAAGACTAAAAGATACACGGTTTCTGAAGACAATGTAGCGGAAGTGGTTTCCATGATGACGGGTATTCCGGTACAGCGGGTTGGTCAAACCGATAGCCAGAAATTACTGAATATGTTTGAAAAGATCAATGAGAAGATCATTGGTCAGGATGATGCCATCAAGAAATTGTCGAAAGCGATTCAAAGAACCAGAGCAGGGCTGAAAGATCCTAAAAAACCAATCGGCTCCTTTATATTTTTGGGTCCGACAGGTGTGGGTAAAACAGAACTGGCAAAAGAATTAGCACGTTTCATGTTCGATTCTGATGATGCTTTGATTCAGATAGATATGAGCGAATACATGGAGAAATTTGCGGTTTCCAGATTGGTTGGGGCGCCTCCGGGATACGTAGGTTATGAAGAAGGGGGACAGCTAACCGAGAAGGTAAGGCGAAAACCTTATTCTGTGATTCTTTTGGACGAGATTGAAAAAGCGCATCCTGATGTATTCAACATTTTGTTACAGGTTTTGGACGAAGGTCAACTAACGGATTCTTTAGGAAGAAAAGTTGATTTTAGAAATGCCATTGTGATCATGACCTCTAATATAGGTGCCCGTCAGCTTAAGGATTTCGGACAGGGTGTGGGATTTACCACCAGTGCAAAAGCTTTACAAGCCGAGACACACAGCAGGGCAGTGATAGAAAGTGCTTTAAAGAGAGCTTTCGCACCGGAATTTTTAAATCGTGTGGATGATGTGATCGTATTCAATTCATTAGCTAAAGAAGAGATCTTCAGAATCATTGACATAGAGCTGAAAGCCTTGTTCGGCAGGGTTCAAGCATTAGGTTATGAAATCAAATTGACTGATGAAGCTAAGGAGTACATCGCTGAAAAAGGATTTGACGTCAATTTTGGGGCAAGGCCATTGAAAAGAGCTATTCAGAAATACCTGGAAGATCCAATTGCCGAAGAGATCTTAAAGGGAGAGTTGACTGAGGGTGATGTGATGGAGGTTGGCTTTGATAAAGATAAAGAGGAGATCATCATTATTGGGAAAAATTCTAGGAAGAGAAAGAAGAAAGAAGAGGAGAAAGAAGGAGGCGAATAACAATTTTAATTCCTTTTAAAAAGCATCGCATAATTCTGCGATGCTTTTTTGTTTTGAATGCAACCAAATTGAATATTGGCTCGTCTTTTGAATAGGAAGAGATCGCAACTGCTATGATGAATCAGGGGGTCAGATTAATCCATTTAGGTTTTAGAAAGTCAATCAATAAACAAATTATGAGAAATATGAAAAAGCTGCTATTTTTATTTTTAGGAGTATCGATACTTGGAGTATCAGCCTGCCGAAAAGTTACCGAACAATATTATACCACGCCCAATCAGACGGTTTATTATACAATAGCCGCAAGCAGTTGGACTACTGGAGACGGGGGTAAAACCTTTACTGCTGATCTATCTTTTAAGTCAGGGGATATTTACCAAAATGATTTGGATGGGGTACTAGTTTACGTTTCATTTGGAAACAACATCTACGAACCGGTGCCACAAACTTATGACGGGATTTCCTACTCTTATGATGTGGATAATTCATTGGTGAGGTTGCGAATTCAAAATTCTGACGGTGGAGGAACCATTAACCCTCCGGGGGCCATCTCGGCCAAGTTGGTGCTGATTCCTTCACAGCAATAGGTACGATCGGTAATAAATCTTTTGCTGTTCCAAAGGGCATGTCGAACTTAAAAATAAATGCGGATTTAAATCCACATTGTTTAATTGATTTTGAGAATTAAAATTCTCTTTATCATTAAGTTCGAGATGCGCAAGTCTAACATGTTTAACAACTTGTTTTTCAAGGTCTTAATCTTGTGATAACCACGAATTTTTTAAAATTTTAACCAGTAAATTGTCGAGATAGTTTATTTGATAATTCTTGTAAAGGAGATATTGGATTTGTTTTTAATAGTGTCTCGATATTTAGATTTGGACCATTCAAACGCTTGAATTCTCGACCATTTCCAGTTTATGCACGAACCCCGCTATTTGTTATATACGGTGTTATGGTGCGTTATTTAAGGAATCGGTTTTTAATTTCGTTGACTAATTTTGTTCCATCTGGGTCTGTTTTGGTTTTTAAGGTGCAAAAGTGCTCTGCCCATTCCGATGTTCTTATTCTCAAAGGTGGATTTTCTGATTTTGCAACTTCCACAACGATCTTGGCGACCTCAATAGGTGTTTGATAGGCTTGCTCATTCCCTCCTTTGGCCCTTTTTTGAATTCCATTCATATATTTCTGTAAAATCGGAAGATAAGCGGGGTGAGCTGTTTTTCCATCAGCTATTGTTCTTTCGGTTGCAGAAGTCAAAAATTCTGATGACATTCCTCCCGGTTCGATTATGGAAAATTTAATCCCGAAATTATCCGTAAGATATGTTGCCATAGCCTCTGTAAACCCTTCTACAGCAAATTTTGCTGCACAGTATAATTCATTGAAGGGTTGCCCAACCAAACCTCCAATAGATGAAATATTGATAATAAAACCACTGTTGTTTTTTCTCATAATGGGGAGGACGGCTTTTGTGCACCTCACGACACCAAAATAATTCAAATCAGTTACCCATTTCATTTCTTCTTCTGATGCTTGTTCGGTTGTTTTTGCAAAACCTCCACCGGCATTGTTTATCAATAGGTCAATTCTTCCTTCCTTTTCAATAATTTGGTTAACACAAGACTCAATTGTAATCTGTTTGGTTACATCCAACATTAAAGTCTCTATAACCACAGATTCCTCTTGCGCTCTTTTTAATAAGATTCCGTTTTTCTTTAAGTTTCTCATTGTAGCGTAAACCTTATATCCATTTTTCGCTAACAAAATCGAAGTTTCAAGACCCAATCCTGATGAAGTGCCTGTAACTAATGCTATTCTTTTCATTTTTCTCTATTGTTTAAAAATATTGGTTCTTTTTTAATGCACCACAAGGGCAGTCTGTCTAAAAAACCAAATTGATCCTCAAACCCAACTGATTATAACGTAAATATAAGCGATTTACAGACATAAAAAAGCATTCGTTTTCTGGTTTGAGATATTGAAGCTGTAAAGAAAAGACAGCGTATAAACGCTTAAAACAGCTCCTCATAAAGACGAAAGAACAGGCAAACACTCTTAGGTACTGTTTAAGCAGATCATGGTCGATAATATTGAATATCCGGCGCAGGTTGAAGGCGGTAAATATCAGTCTCACATCGGCCGAGGCATGTCTGATGGTACTCTTGGTCATGATATAATAGAAACCCAATTGTCGCTTGATGATGCCATAAGGATGTTCCACAATCGCCTGTCGCTTTTGGTACAGCTCTCTGTTGAGTTCGATCCTAACGGTTTGCGTATTGGCGATGGGCGGGCTTTCTGGCGATAAACTTCAAACGAAGAAATAAACCTCAAATTAGCGGAAATCTTCTTTCGGAGAAGAAACCCCACCTATTGCCAATACGCTGTTAGCGGTTCGTTGTTTCCGATTACTGTGTTTTGAATAGTTTAATCGTATAATCAAGCAATCCTCTGTCTCCGTATTCTCCGTGTCCTGGAACAACAATTTTTACATTTGGATATTCCATTTTTACTTTCTCGACTGTATTAGACCATTCCGCAACGTTTGCATCTCCTAAATATCCTTTACTAGCGTTCAATTCCTTTATTAAACAGCCACCAAACATTATATTCTCACTCGGAAAATAGCCGACTACATTGTCTTTTGTATGCCCTTGTCCAAAAAACTTCACAGAAACATTTTTATTTCCAACTTTTAGAATAATCGAATTATCAAAACTGTTTTTCGGAATTTCATATTTATTTTCTTTTGCAAGTTCAATGGTTTTAAAATAAGCATAAGAAGGAATATTACTATCATTAAATGCTTTTAGTCCGCCTAAGCAGTCATCGTGAAAATGGGTTGGAATAATTGCATTTATTTTGCAGTTCAATGTTTCTTTTACCCATTTGATAAGTTCTTCAGCACTTTTGTCATTCGTTGGTGAGTCAAAAATTATTACTTCATTATTATCTCTTACAATTAGTCCATTGCAAGGTACATTTCCGAAATCATTCGTCTGTAAATATGATATATGTGTAAAGGCGTTCTCAGAAATTTGAGTTATAATTAAATCATTGGTTTTATAAATTTCTTTTGGTTTAAACCCCATTTTTTTTGTGGAAATGCAACTGGAAAGTATTGTAGAACATATGATTATTAAGAGAGTTTTGACAAAAGTATTCATTTTTCTAAATAGTTTTTATAGTGTGTTATTGATTAAATTTCTATCGATTTTTTGTTTTTGTGATGAGTGTCCGCACAATGACCGCTAACTAGTAAATATGCGCTATAGCATAGCACATATTTTTCTATTAAGTGATCAAATCTATCATTACATTTCAAATATTCAAATTATCCAAAGGGCTTAAGCTGTTCCAAAGGGCATGTCGAACTTAAAAATAAATGTGGATTTTAAATCCACATTGTTTAACTGATTTTGAGAATTAAGATTCTCTTTATCATTAAGTTCGAGATGCGCAAGGCTAACATCTCGATTTCTATGATTTAAGCAACTAATTTCTGATAATTTTTTTCATACTCTCTATTATTATTTATACAAGCAAATATTCTAAGAATTAACTTGTTTCTAACTGCATTAATGACCAGCATTTTGTTCTTTTTCTCTTCTTTAACCTTTCTTTGAAAATATGTTTTTAGATCATTATTATGCTGTATGGCAGCCAATGCTGCCAAATGAAGTAATTTCTTCACCTTTTTATTGGCCATTGGAGAAACTCTTGCTCTTCCTTTAAATAAACCCGACCCCTTAGTAAAAGGAGCTACACCAGAATAACAAGCGGACTTCTTAGCTTCCCTAATATCCTTAAATTCGTTTGTAGTAATCAATATTTCAGTGGCAACGACTTTCCCTATCCCAGTTACTGATGTAGCCAATCTGAACAATCTTTTTAACTCTGGATCTCTACCAATCAATTCATCTATTGCTTTTTCTGCTTTGATTAAGTCTTTTTGGATGCTTTCGATGCTGTTTTTACATAGTTTTGCATTTTCTGTAGCCATTCTTTTATCGATGAAACAATTGCTTTCTGCTAAGGGAACGGCGAGCATTTTCTTTACCTGCACCAAACGAGAACGAGTGGCAGACAGCTGTGCAAGTCTGATGATCACTTCTCTTTTTGGCGTCCATAGATGCAGCCTACCACTGTTTCTGTGAGCATAATCGGCAATCCGAATGGCATCCACTTTACCACTCTTGCCTCTTATATTCCCTAAAGAGTTTTTAATTTGTGTGGCTGCTTCCAGACAAATATTCGCTCCTTGTTTATGTAGAGCAAACAGAAGATGATTATTGTATATCCCGGTATGTTCCATACAAAAAACCGCTCTGCTTAGATCAAAGCCGGGTAACTTTAGGAGCTCTTTAATAAAAATGCTAATTTCCTTAACAGTGTTGCTAATTTCTCTATGGAAAAGAAGTCTTCCTTCTTGCATTATGGCAAAATCCAGTTCATTTTTGGAGATGTCAGTTCCGATAAAATAATTAAATTCCATAACTTTAAGCTTTAGATTAAAAACATAAGTTAGCAGGTTTAAACTACCATCAACTCCTTGCTAATGGGTCTATAGCCCTAATTTCTATTTGATGCCAAAGTTTAAACAAACGGTGAAGGATTAAATCGAGGTATAGGCCTTCAAACCTGGAACAGCGGATAATACCCCTTCACCGTCGTTAACTTTATCAACAATTTACAACGTTATTAACAAAGAAAAAGTAGCAAAAAGAAATTCTACAATAATGATGATAGCGTATAAAATTATTATTTGCTAATCTAAAGGAATAGCGGGACAGAGACTATATAGCTAGCATCGGCAGCAGTGAAAGTACATACGAGTATGGTAAACAACAAGTCTATTCTTCTTTATTGCCAATTTGTAATGAATATTTTTTTCCCACAAAGGCAGAGCTCAAAAAGGTAAAGACAAAGACAGCCATACTATTGGTGACACATGATGAAGAACTGATGGAAATTGCGGATGAGGTCGTCAGTTTAATCTGAAAAATCACTGTGACAACAAACAAACATCCGGGTACAGTTTAAAAAAACCATTGACCAAAAAAATAAGATTGTTCCCAGGGCTTTGTAATTGAGATTTGTTTTCACATATTTGCATCTCCAAAAAAGGGGGATTAGCTCATTTGGCTAGAGCGCTTCGCTGGCAGTGAAGAGGTGATCGGTTCGAATCCGATATTCTCCACAAAAAAGTCATCATTAATGATGACTTTTTTTATGCTGCCAGAAATTCTCATTGCTTTATTTTTACTGGCTTTAAGCTATCTCCACAGATGATCGCCTATAAATTTGTCGATCACCTGGGCAGAAAAGCCTGGTTCCGGTTCTGGATATCTTTCCTCATTCCTGTCATCTCTTTATTGATCCTGCTGTTTTTGCCGGAATTGGAGGAAGAGCAAAAACCTGACATCCATCCATAAAAAAGCGCAAACTTGGTGTCTGCACTTTGATGGAGTTGGACTATTTTTTTTTATAAAAACGGATAATCTGTATAGCCCTTTTCTCCAGGCGTATAAAAAGTGTCCATATCAGGTTCGTTCAAGGCAGCATCGGTTTTATACCTCTCCAACAAATCAGGGTTGGCCAAATAGGGTTTCCCAAATGCGATGAGATCTGCCGTTTTATCTGCCAATGCTTTTTCTGCAGTATCTCGATCAAAATCCCCACATAAAATCAAAGTGCCATCAAATTGCGCCCTCACCTCTTCCAAAACTTCGGGAGGCAAAGGAGTGGAACCCATGGCAGAATGATCTAACAAATGGACATAGCCCACACCTAAATTATTTAATTGTTTGGCCAGGTAGCTATAAGTCTCTTCCATTTGTGGATAGGCTCTCATATCATTGAACGCACCATTAGGAGATAATCTGATACCAACTTTATCGGCACCAATAGCTGCTATGGTTTTTTCTATGATATCCAGCAAAAATTTGGAACGGTTACTGATGCTTCCACCAAATTCATCTTTTCTTTGGTTACTGTTAGGGTTTAAAAACTGCTCAATCAAATAACCGTTTGCCCCATGGATCTCCACCCCATCAAAACCTGCTTTTATCGCTAACCTGGCAGCTTCAACATATTCCTCAATGACATCATTAACTTCAGTGGTGGTCATTTCTAAAGGCAGGTCATTTTCTTTCATGCCCTCTTCATCGGTGTACATTTGCCCTTCAGCAATAATTGCCGATGGAGCCAACACCCTTGCACCTTCCGGAAGGTTTAAATGGTGCGCCACCCTGCCGCAATGCATCAATTGCAAAAATATCTTCCCTCCCTTTTTATGAACTTCATCAGTCACTAATTTCCAACCATCTACATGGTGTTGATTGTACATTCCCGGAATTCTTGGATAGCCCAATCCGTTTGGGGAGGGGGAAGTGCCTTCAGTGATGATCAATCCCGCACCTGCCCTTTGCGCATAGTACGCCGCCATTAAATCATTCGGGATATTTTCGGTCGCTCTTGAACGGGTCATGGGAGCCATGACCATTCTATTCTTTAGGGAGATGCCTCCCAATTGATAATCATCAAACAATTTCATACTCAATCTTAAATTAAATGTTTAAACACAAATAAGCAAGAATAAAGTCAATGACCGTCACAGAAAAGACAAATGAGCGTCAGGATGAGGTAAGAAAATCAGCTTTGTTGAGTTAAAAAACGGTAAATTAATTGAGCGGTCTTTTTGGATGCGCCGGTTTCTCCCATCAGTTCAGCCAATTGGTCATAATCGTTCAGCATCCCCTTTCTTTCAGGTCCTGCTATAATAGCACGCAGTTCTTTTGTGATGCTGGCCTGGTTACAATCTTCCTGGATCAGCTCTTTCACTACTTCCCTATCCATGATCAGATTTACCAAAGAGATAAACCTGATTTTAACCAGCATACGGGCGATGCCCACAGATATTCCACTTCCTTTGTATAAAACCACTTGCGGAACTTTAAACAGGGCGGTTTCTAATGTTGCAGTTCCGGAGGTCACTAATGCTGCCGCAGCAACATTCAAAAGATCGTAGGTGGCGTTGAATACCATCGGGATGTCTGCTCCATTCAAATAGGGGGTGTAGAATTCTTCGGAGAAGGATGGTGCACCGGCGATCACGAACTGGTGGCTTTGGAAATTTCGGACCACTGCCAGCATGTGTGGAAGGATGTATTGCAATTCCTGTTTTCTGCTTCCTGGCAATAGGGCAATGATGGGTCTTTCACTTAAATCATGCTGCTTTTCGAAATCAGGATTGGGCCTGAAATCCGCAATGGCATCCAACAATGGGTTACCTACATAGTCCACCTTCATCCCCCACTTATCATAGAAATCAACTTCGAAAGGCAGGATGCAGAACATCTTATCGACATCTCTCTTAATCTTGAGCACACGTTTTTGGTTCCACGCCCAAATCTTTGGAGAGATGTAATAGCAGACTTTGATCCCTTTAGCTTTAGCGAACTTGGCGATCTTTAAATTGAAACCGGGAAAATCCACCAGGATCAGCACATCAGGCTGAAAAGCCAAAACATCTGCTTTACATTTTTTGATGTTCTTTAAAATGGTGCGGAGATTTAAGGCCACCTCTAAAAATCCCATGAAAGCCATATCGGCATAATGCTTCACTAAAGTTCCGCCCTGAGCAAGCATCAGGTCTCCGCCATAAAACCTGAACTCCGCCTCCGCATCCACCTCTTTCAACGTCTTCATCAGGTTGGAGCCGTGCAAATCTCCCGATGCCTCACCGGCGATGATATAGTATTTCAACCTTTATTGAATTTATAATAGAAAAAGATGAAGGCACAAATGAAAGTAGCAGAGATGAGCCCTTTTGCTGTGGCATCCATATCTCTTTTATAGGCCAATTTAAGCAGCAGTAAATTGATGGCCACACAGCCAATGTATAATAAATCGTCTTTACCCAAAAAGGTAATGTTCTTTTTAATGACCTCCACTATTAAATAAGCGATTCCCGGAAATATCAATCCGGCACCAAAGCCCAGCCAAACGCTGTCTTTCTTAAACATTGAAATTCCATTCATTTAAGGTGGAGATGGCATGATGGGCGGTCATATCAAACTGGACGGGCACCACGGATACGTAATGATTATTTAAGGCCCATACATCAGAATCCTCGCCTTTGTCATTAAGCTGAAATATCCCGGTGAGCCAGTAATAATTTCTTTTATACGGGTCTTGTCTTTCGTCAAACTCCTCCGCCCATTTGGCATTGGCTTGTCTGCATATCTTGATCCCTTTTATCGGAGCAGAATGATCAGGGAAATTCACATTCAACAGCACCCCGGTTTGTAAGCCATTCTTCAAAACCTGCAAACAAATCTCCTTGACATATTTTTTGCAGGGCTCAAAATCGGCGTCCCAGCTGTAATCATCCAACGAGAACCCGATGGAAGGAATGTTCTCAATAGCGCCCTCCACCGCAGCCGACATGGTGCCTGAATAGATCACATTGATGGAATTGTTCAGTCCATGGTTGATCCCGGAGATGCAGAGGTCAGGTTTCTTCCCTTTGAATATTTTATTCACTGCCAGTTTAACACAATCCACCGGAGTGCCGGAACATTTGTACATATCCACTCCGTCATACAACTTAATCTTATCCAGCCTTAAAGGCTTGCCAATGGTAATGGCATGTCCCATCCCGGATTGGGGGCTATCTGGTGCTACCACCGTGACCTCTCCAATCTCTTTGGCCACCTCAATCAAAGCTTTTATTCCGGGTGCGGTCACCCCATCATCATTCACCACCAGAATTCTATATTTTTTATTGCTCATGCTCCTTATCCTAATTAATTTTTCAATATTTGAGTATGCCTATACAAACCCTTCTTCAGATCACAAAGTTAAAAAAGCTTGGGGGAAAAATCAGGCGGATTGCATCGGAACAGAAAAATAAGAACATCACCATCATTTTGCTGAGTGTTTTGGTGGGGCTGATTGTGGGGTTGGCCGCCATCCTGATCAAGCAAATTACCTATGGCATAGAGAATTATGCCGTTAGCTTCTTCCCTGGCTACCTGCTATTCCTCACTCCGTTGATAGGTTTATTGATCGTTAATTTTCTCCATCTCAATTTCTTTAAGAAATTAGCCGATTTTAAAGGTATGCGCAATGTGATTGATTCCATAGAGAACCATCAGTCATTCATCAAATTGCGATTGATTTATTCAAAATTCATCACTGCGGGTATCACCATTGGCTTTGGGGGAAGTTCGGGAATGGAATCGGCCATCATCACTTCGGGTGCTTCCATAGGTGCTAACATGGGCAAATTTTTTGGGCTGAACTATCAGCTGAGGACTTTATTGATTGGTTGCGGCACAGCGGGCGGCATATCTGCGATGTACAATGCCCCCATTGGTGGATTTCTTTTTGCTTTGGAGGTGATTCTTCCCGAATTCACTCCGGCATTATTGATCCCCTTGCTGATCTCTTCGGCCACGGGAAAGATTCTATTTGAAATCATCATGGGCGAAAACCTTCGATTTGATAGTCATATTGATCAGTTCTCCTATCAAATTTTACCTTACGTGGTCATCGTCGGGCTGGGCGGAGCTTTGACAGCCATGTACATGGCCAAATCCTACGGCCTGTGTTATAAATACCTCTCCAGGCTCAATAATCCTTATTTCATCGCACTTACCGGAGGTTCCATTTTAGGTTTGCTGATCTATTTCTTTCCGGCTTTGTATGGCGAAGGTTATGTATCCATTAATAAATTATTGCACAGTACGGAGTCTTCTTTGTGGGAGAATTCATTGTTGGCCAATCCATCTTTTCAGCCCTTTCATGGCACTTTGATTTTAATGGCTCTGTTTTTTTTGAGGCCTATCACCACCGGACTTAGTTTGGGATCTGGCGGGGAGGGCGGTTATTTCGCCCCATCTTTGGTGGCTGGCGGCTTGACAGGATACCTGGTGTATAAATTAATATTCACTTTTTATGGCAGCCTTTTGGGATTGGAGCCAAACACCCTGATATTTTTGGGGATGGCAGCAACGTTCGCCTGCGTGATGAGGGCACCTGTGACTGCCATTTTTTTAATTGCCGACACGACCCAGAGTTATTCGCTGATCGTTCCCTTAATGATCGCAACCACCATCGCCTACACTTTTAAAAATTATATTGATTCTTACAACCCTTTACAAAAAACGGATCACGGAACGCTGAAAATGGAGAAATTCATTTTAAATCAGATCAATTTGAGGGATATCATTGAACCCATCTCCGATTTCATTTATGAGCATGATTCCTTAAGAAAAATGATCGAACACTTTTCTGCTTATGAACATGGCGTAACGCCTATCTTAAATAATGAAAACCAAATCATAGGCGTAGTGGAGCTGCGCAAGATCAGGGAACTTTTAAAGGATTTCGAAAGCTATGACACTAAAAAAGCCTTCGAAATAATGGACATTGATTTTGAATTGGTGGAATTTGCAGACTTAAGGAGAAAAATATCAGGTAACCCTTCTCTTATCAATGAAAAACACTTGTTGGTAAAAAGAAATGATGTCGTCATAGGACATGTATCAAAATATAAAATCCTGCTGATCTATAATCAATACCTTAACAATCCGGATAGGTTATTCAATAAATGAAAGGGGAAGATAGATGGTTTTTTAGATCAGAAATGATATAAAAAGAGAAAAGGAGACGATGGGCGACTCCTTTTCTACTAAACCTAAACCTAAACGTATGAAATTTGTCTTCTTAGAAACGAAGACACTTAACCTTTACAAAGTGAATGCCAAAAAATCGATGCTGATTGTTTTTTTAAAAAATACGTCGATTTTATGCTGCGGTCTTACCTTACCCCTTATCAAACCAACTGAATGTATATTCGTTTTATGCAATGAAACTTGTTGTTTTGAATCGAACGTACTATACTAAGCGGCCCTAAACTACACCAAAAAAAACACGATCCTTACCGAATCGTATGGTTAGCTAAATCGTATGGTTAGCTAAAAATAAAAGCCCCGTATTTTGCGGGGCTTTTATTTTTACAGGCTCTTCAACCATTTCACTGCTTCGTCTCTAGTCTTACCTGTTTTCTTTTGAACCTTGCCAAGCATTTCGTCTTCTTGGCCTTCCTCATACTTTAAATCGTCATCGGTGAGATCTCCATAAGCTTGCTTAGCTTTACCTTTGATCTCGTTCCATGTTCCTTTAAATTCTAACTTATCCATGATATTTGTAGGGTTTATATAACATTAATTTATCATGATTGATAAACCAAGCATCATGCCAGTTTTAGGAATATATCATACTTTTCTTTCCTTGATACGATCTACCACAGAAGGATCCAAAAGTGTGGAGGTATCTCCTAAATTAGATACATCTCCTTCCGCTATCTTCCTTAATATTCTTCTCATAATTTTTCCGGAACGGGTCTTTGGCAATCCTTTCACAAACTGGATTTTATCAGGTTTTGCAATGGCACCAATAATTCTGCTTACCGTGGCTGATATGTCTCTTCTTGTTAAATCTTCATCATCTGAATCTCTATTTAGGATTACGTATGCATAAATTCCCTGGCCTTTGATTTCATGTGGATAACCCACCACTGCAGATTCCACCACATCAGTGAACATATTAATGGCGTTCTCCACTTCTGCGGTCCCAATTCTGTGACCTGACACATTGATCACATCATCCACACGTCCGGTGATCCGATAATACCCGTCTTCGTCTCTCAGGCAGCCATCGCCTGTGAAATACATGTTTTCATAGCTTGCGAAATAGGTCTGTCTGCAACGTTCATGATCTCCATAGGTGGTTCTCAGCATGCCGGGCCACGGAAATTTGACACACAGATTTCCGGAAACCCCGTTTCCTTTAATCTCTTCTCCTTTTTCATCCACTAAAACAGGCTGAATGCCCGGTAAAGGCAGCGTAGCGAAACAAGGTTTTGTTTTGGTGATCCCAGCGATGGGAGATATCATGATTCCACCCGTCTCTGTTTGCCACCAGGTATCCACGATAGGACAATTGCCTTTTCCTATATGCTCATTGTACCAGTTCCACGCTTCTTCATTGATAGGCTCGCCAACAGAACCCAACACTTTTAAAGAGGACAGGTCTTTATCCTTCACGTAATCCAAACCGAATTGCATCAGCGCCCTGATGGCCGTAGGTGCAGTGTACAATATATTGACCTTGAATTTATCAACAATATCCCAGAATCTGCCCGCATCAGGATAGGTAGGGACTCCTTCGAACATCAAAGTGGTTGCTCCCATAGCCAGCGGACCATAGATGATATAAGAATGTCCGGTGATCCACCCGATATCAGCGGTACAGAAATAAGCATCTCCGGGCTGATATTGAAAAACGTTTTGAAAAGTGTAACTGGAATAAATCATATAACCGGCACAAGTGTGCACCACACCCTTAGGTTTTCCTGTTGAACCGGAGGTGTATAAAATGAACAATTCATCTTCAGCGTCCATCTCCTCTGCCTCAGAATTAATCATTCCTAAGGTCTCCACTTTCTTGATTTCGTCCTCCCACCAAACATCTCTTCCCTTGATCATGGAAATAGGAGTCCTGGTTCTGGTCAATACAATCACTTTATTCACGGTCGGGCATTGAACCAAAGCATCATCAATCACATTCTTTAAGGGAATATCTTTAGCTCCTCTAAAGCCCCCATCAGCAGTGACCACCATTTCACAGGATGCATCATTTATTCTATCAGCGATGGATTGTGCCGAAAACCCACCAAAAACCACAGAATGTATGGCCCCAACCCGGGCACAAGCCAGAACAGCGATCGCCAGTTCTGGAACCATGGGCATATAGATGCATATACGATCTCCTTTCTTAGCCCCATTATTCTTTAGCACATTGGCAAAAAGAGATACTTTTTGATGCAACTGTTTATAAGTTAAAATCCTATGGTGCTCTGAAGGATCATTGGGTTCCCAGATAATGGCTGGCTGGTCGCCCTTACTTTCCAGATGCCTGTCCAGGCAGTTTTCTGTAATGTTCAGTTTTGCACCTTTGAACCACTCGATCTTTGGCTCTTTAAAATTCCAGTTCAGCACCTGATCCCATTTCTTTCTCCATTGAAATTCATCAGCTATATCACTCCAAAACTTTTCTGGCTCATCCACACTTTTTTTATAAGCAGATTCGTATTCCTCAATTGACTTTATTTGTAAATTCATTTACTGATGTAATTGGTTTATGCCGTTAATTTAACTGTTTTGCATGATTTGTGAAAAATAATCCGCTATATATCTTCATCAGCAATCCATAAAAGTTTTAAAATGAAAATTGATGGATATTTTCTTTAGCTAATGTTGTGATTCCGAAACTATTTTCAGATATTTGCAAACTCTTTGTAAAAAGTGTTTTAATAGAAACAACATATACAGTCATGTCAAGAATTTGTGATTTAACAGGAAAAGCGGCTTTAGTGGGAAACAAGGTGTCTCACTCTAATGTGAAGACAAAACGTAAGTTTTATCCTAACCTGCAGATGAAACGCTTTTACTTACCAGAAGAAGATCGCTGGATAACTTTAAAAGTCTCCACGTCCGCTATCAAAACCATCAATAAAATCGGTATTACCGAGGCTATCACCAGATTCGTTAATAAAGGATCTATTTAATAACAAGAATTTAAAACCCGAATATAATGGCTAAGAAGGGAAACAGAGTTCAAGTGATTTTAGAATGCACTGAACATAAAGAAAGTGGGATGCCTGGAACTTCCAGATACATCACCACTAAAAACCGCAAGAACACTCCTGAGAGACTGGAGATTAAAAAATTTAATCCGGTTCTTAGAAAAGTCACTGTTCATAAAGAAATAAAGTAATTTAAGGCTGATTCATTAGCATAAAAAATAGTTAACATGGCAAAGAAAGTAGTTGCAACGCTAAAAACAGGAAAAGGTAAAGAGTACTCCAAGGTAATCACTATGGTAAGATCGCCAAAAACAGGTGCCTATTCTTTCAAAGAGATGATTGCTCACAATGATCATATTAAAGATGCGATTGTAGTGGCTAAGGAAAGCGTAATCGAAGAGTAATAATCAATGATAAAAATATTGAAGCCGTTCCGAATGAATTCGGAATGGCTTTTTTTATTTAATTTCAACAGCTATGGGATTATTTGATTTCTTTAAAAAGAAAGAAAGCACTGTTGAGGAACAGCAGGCATTAGATAAGGGTTTAGAGAAGACAAAAGACAACTTCTTTTCCAAAATCAGCAAAGCAGTGGTGGGTAAATCCACCGTTGACGATGATGTGCTTGACGATTTGGAGGAGATTTTAGTGACTTCGGATGTGGGGGTGACCACTACGCTTAAAATCGTTGACAGGGTGCAGAAGAGAGTAGCCAAAGACAAGTATGTGAACACCGATGAATTGAACAATATTCTCAGAGAAGAGGTTCAGGGACTTTTGGAGGAGAATAACAGCACCGATTTTCAGAATTTTGACTATGGAAGTCATAAACCTTATGTAATCATGGTGGTGGGCGTGAATGGCGTTGGAAAAACCACCACCATTGGAAAATTAGCGCACCAGCTGAAACAGGCGGGGCAAAAAGTGGTGATTGGGGCGGCTGACACTTTTAGGGCGGCGGCAGTGGAGCAGATTCAGCTCTGGGGGAAAAAAGCAGAAGTTCGCGTGGTTTCTCAGGGGATGAATGCTGACCCCGCTTCAGTGGCTTTCGATACTCTTCAATCTGCTGTGGCAAACCATGAAGACGTTGCAATTATAGATACAGCAGGTCGTTTACATAATAAAGTGGGTTTGATGAACGAGCTCTCTAAAATCAAAAATGTGATGAACAAAGTTGTTCCTGGTGCACCACATGAGATACTTTTGGTTTTAGATGCCTCTACCGGACAGAATGCCATTGAACAATGTAAGCAATTCACCCAGGCCACGGATGTGAATGCTTTGGCATTGACTAAGCTGGATGGAACTGCTAAAGGTGGTGTGGTGATTGGTATTTCAGATCAATTTAAAATCCCGGTTAAATATATTGGTGTAGGTGAGAAAATGACTGATTTGCAGTTATTCAATAAGAAAGAATTTGTAGATAGTTTATTTGGTAATAATTAGTAAATTTAAATATGGGAAGCATTTTAATTCATACGGATAATCAAGACGAGCTTAATCTTATTAAAGCTATAGCACATAAAATGGGTTTCAAATCTGAAATTCTTTCTTTACAAGATAAGGAGGATATTGGATTATCGAAAGCTAGTCTCGAAAATGATACTAATGATACACTTAACTTTGCAGAAGCAATGGAATATTATAAAACATTGGAAAAGGCAAAGTGATGCAAATCCATTTTAATTGAAAATTTTTAAAGGATTTAGCTACAATTCCCTCCAAAACAAGATTAAAAATTGAAACTATAATTAATTCTAGCATTACAGATGCTGAAAATACAGCAACTTCTGGCAAATTAAAAAAACTAAAAGGTTACCATTCACATTACAGAATGAGAATTGGAGATTACAGGATTGGAATTAAAATAGAAAATGACATTCTACATAGAAAAGAAATCTATAAATTCTTTCCGTAAAATATTTAGAAAATGAAAGTTAAGGACAGGATAAACAAGTCAAAACATATAAAATCAAGGGTGAACGTAATCACCTTAGGCTGTTCTAAAAACACCTATGATTCTGAGGTGTTGATGGGACAACTGAAAGGCAATCACATCAATGTGGTGCATGAAGCGAATGATGTTCGTGAAAACGACATTGTAATCATCAACACCTGCGGATTTATTGACAATGCCAAGCAGGAATCTATCGATACCATACTGCAGTTCAGCGATTTAAAGGATGAAGGAAAAATTGGCAAAATAGTGGTTACTGGCTGTCTTTCTGAAAGATATAAACCAGAACTCGAGGCGGAGATAAAAAACGTGGATTCCTGGTTTGGAACCAATGAGCTCCAAAACCTTCTGAATTCCATTGGTGTGGATTACAAACATGAATTGATTGGAGAACGTTTATTGACCACCCCTTCACATTTTGCTTATTTTAAAATCGCAGAAGGTTGTAATCGCCCCTGTTCCTTTTGCGCCATTCCGTTAATGCGCGGCAAGCATCTTTCAAAACCTATGGAGGATTTGGTAAAGGAAGCAAAGAATCTGGCTAAGAACGGAACAAAAGAATTGATTCTCATTGCCCAAGATCTAACCTATTACGGGCTGGATTTATATAACGAGAGAAAATTGGCCGATTTAATGCGCAGCCTTTCTGACGTGGATGGCATAGAATGGATTAGATTGCAATATGCCTACCCTTCAGGTTTTCCCATGGACATCCTGGATGTGATGAACGAACGTTCCAACATCTGTAATTACCTGGATATGCCTTTGCAGCATATCACAGACTCCATGCTGAAATCCATGCGTCGTGGAACCACCAAACAAAAAACAATTGATTTAGTGAATCAAATCAGGGATAAAGTTCCTGATATTGCCATGAGAACCACTTTGATTTGTGGCTATCCCGGAGAAACTGAACAGGATTTTGAGGAGATGAGGCATTGGGTGGAAAAAACCCGTTTTGACAGATTGGGTTGTTTCACTTACTCACACGAAGAGAAAACGCATGCCTATGATTTGGCGGATGATGTTCCTCAGGAAATTAAAGAACAACGAGTGGAGGACATCATGGAGATTCAACAAGGAATTTCATTTGATTTGAACCAGCAGAAAGTTGGAGAAACTTACAAAGTCCTGATAGATAAAAAAGAAGGTGATTATTTTGTAGGCCGTACAGCGTTCGATTCTCCCGAAGTGGATAATGAAGTTTTAATTGAAGCAAAGGATAATTACGCCACACCAGGAAGTTTTGTGCAAGCAAAAATTGACCGGGCAGAAGACTTCGACCTTTATGGTACAATTGTCAAATAATTGAAAAGATAAACTGAGATGATGAATTTTGGCTTATTTTCGTTTTAAATGAAAGTACAATACATGGATTATGATGAAACCCGATGTTTCTCTTCAACGATTATACGTCTTCTTCAAAAAGACAAAAAATTAAAGCCTTTTATCAATCAATTCCCTTCTTTAAACAGCTTTAAAAGCATTATTGAGCAGAGGAGTTTTAAAGGTGACCGGGAAATTCTAAAGCAAGTTGTAAGTCATCAATATCAACATATATCCAGCCAATCCTCAAGTTTAAAAAACAACATCTCTTCCTTAAAAGAAAACAACACCTTTACCATCACCACCGGCCATCAGCTTAATATCTTCACTGGACCACTCTATTTCATCTTTAAAATAATCACGGCCATTAACCTGGCGAAAAAACTGAAAGAAGAATTTCCTGATCAAAATTTTGTTCCCGTTTATTGGATGGCGACGGAGGATCATGATTTTGAAGAGATCAATCACACTTATATTGGTGGGAAAAAAATCAGTTGGAAAGCTCAAGTTTCTGGTGCCACCGGAAGATTGAATCCAAAGACCATTCAGCAGGCTTTGAATGAATATAGAGGGATTTTAGGTGCCACCGCAAATGCTGAAAAACTTTCAGAAATTGTTCAGCAGGCTTATGCTGAGCATCAAACTTTAGCTGATGCCACCCGGTTTTTAGTCCATGCGTTTTTTGGTGAATATGGTTTGGTGATTGTTGATGCCGATGATCTGCAACTGAAAAAAGCATTCGCTCCTATCATTCAACAGGATATCATTGAACAAAACAGCTTTAAACTCATTAACCAAAGCAGTGAAAAATTAGCAGAGATTGATATTCATGTCCAGGTAAATCCGCGGGAGATCAATTTTTTTTATTTGAAGGATGATTTAAGGGAACGCATTGTTTTTGAAGATGGTGTTTATAAAGTTTTAGATACAGAGATTGAATTTACCGAACCAGAATTGAAGGACGAAATTTCTATTCATCCGGAAAGATTCAGCCCGAATGTGGTGATGCGTCCTCTTTACCAAGAAGTGGTATTGCCAAACCTGGCTTATATTGGTGGTGGCGGTGAATTGGCCTATTGGTTGCAACTCAAATCGAATTTTGAGTTCTACAAAGTTGATTTCCCTCTATTGATTTTAAGGAATTCGGCCATGCTAGCTGATGAAAAAACAAAACAAAAACTTGATCAACTTGACTTTTCTTTTCAGGAGGTGTTTGAAGGAACAGAAACCTTAAAGAAGAGATATGTTTGTGGACATAGCACTCATGAATTGAACATTCAGAAGGAATGGATTCAAATACATCATATTTTTGAAGCACTTAAAGAAAGAATGCAAGGAATAGATCCCACCTTGGGACCAAGTACCGAAGCGGTGGAGGTGAGGTTGAAGAAAGCGATGGACAGCCTGGAGAGAAAACTGATGAGAGCAGAAAAAAGAAATTTTGCTGAAGCCATCTCGTCGATAGAGAGAATCAAACAGACGCTTTTTCCAGGAGGAGGATTACAGGAACGCAAGGAGAACTTTGGCTCGTTCTATGTTAAATATGGAGATGATCTCATCAAGACACTCGTTGAAAATTTAGATCCTTTGGCCTTTCAATTCACAATTTTATACTAATGGGGTATCTCATCTTTTCAGAAGATCAACTCAGAGCATTCACAGAAACAGTGTTTAAAAAAATGGGCTGTTCCATCGAACACGCTCAATTGGCTGCTGATGTTTTATTAAAAGCGGATTTACGGGGAATAGATTCTCATGGTGTCGCCCGGTTGACAGGCTACGTGAGGTTATGGGAGAAGAAAAGGATAAACACCAACCCTGATATCAAAATAGCTCACGAAACGGCAACCACTGCAACAGTCGATGGAGACGCTGGTTTAGGTTTAGTGGTGGCACCTTTCGCCATGAAACTGGCCATAAAGAAAGCGGAGAAATATGGTTCCGGCTGGGTGGCTGTGAAGAATTCAAATCATTTTGGAATTGCAGCCTACCATGCTTTGCAAGCTGTAGAGAAAAATATGATTGGCTACGCATTAACCAACGCAAGTCCTTTGGTGGCTCCCACCTTCTCTTCAGAAAGAATGCTGGGCACCAATCCCATCTGCTATGCTTTTCCTGCTGGAGATTTTCCTGCCGTGGTGGTGGATATGGCTACTTCCACTGTGGCGAATGGCAAGCTGGAGATCGCCCAAAGACAGGGGAAGAATGTTCCTGAAGGCTGGATACAAGACAAAAACGGAAAAGCGGCACTAAATCCGGCAGATTTGAGGAATGGCGGTTCACTTTTGCCTTTAGGTTCTGACCGAGACCATGGCAGTCATAAAGGTTTTGGTTTAAGTGCCACTGTGGATATACTTTCCGCCGTTTTATCCGGCGCAAGTTACGGCCCCTGGGCTCCGCCTTTTGTAGCTTTCATGGATCCATTGCCCAATCAACCTGGTGAAGGACTGGGTCATTTTTTGGGAGCGATGAGAGTGGATGGTTTTCGCCCTGTGAAAGATTTCAAAAACCATATGGATAATTGGATCGAGCGTTTTAAAAATGCAAAAGCTATTGACGAGAATCAGAAAGTGATTATCCCTGGCGAACCTGAATTGGAAGCTGAGCAGGAAAGAAAAATCAATGGCATTCCTTTGATAGATGCCGTGGTAAATGATTTGAATGAGGTGGCGGAGAAGCTGGGCTTGGAGAATTTATAGCACCTCATCCCTAACCCTTCTCCTCGAGGAGAAGGGGACAAAATACTGTTTCATACGACATCACTGTTTTTGATCACATTACCCTACTTTAATGGGCTCTTTTCTAGTACGTTTTGCCCCTCGCCCTTTGGGAGAGGGATCAAGGGAGAGGGTTTATCTTCAATATAATTTTCTTTAAATCCTCCATAACATTCTCAGGCCAATACAAAAGATTTTCATTTTCATATCTTACCACTTGATAACCCTGTTTTTTCAACCATTCATCTCTTTCAAAATCGTAATTCACAATCCCCAAATTATCATGGGCATTCCCATCAATTTTCAATGATTAAATTTAATTGATGGCAAAAGAAATCAACCGTATATTTTCCGATGGTGTGTTGCCTTCGGAATTTATAATTTAGTTCTTAATATGGACCACATTCTCATCTCAGCAGGAGTTGATTCTCTTACGTTGAAGTCGCCCTAAAAGATTTGGGGTCCATGAATAAAAATAAAGAAATAAAAATAGAGAAATAATTTAAAATTTATAGCACCTCATCCCTAACCCTTCTCCTCGAGGAGAAGGGGACAAAATACTGTTTCATACGACATCACTGTTTTTGACCACATTACCCTACTTTTAATGTACTCTTTTCTAATAAGTTTTGCCCCTCGCCCTTTGGGAGAGGGATCAAGGGAGAGGGTTTTTATTGCTAATATTCAAAATTATGCTTCCCAAATCTTCTATTATATTCTCATACCGATCACCTCATCCCTAACCCTTCTCCTCGAGGAGAAGGGGACAAAATACTGTTTCATACGACATCACTGTTTTTGACCACATTACCCTACTTTTAATGTACTCTTTTCTAATAAGTTTTGCCCCTCGCCCTCTGGGAGAGGGATCAAGGGGAGAGGGTTTCCACAAACTATATTTAACCTTCAAACCACTTTCTTCTACAGAGAAACAAAAAAGGACACTCATTTCTGAATCTCCTTTCCTGATTTTTATTCGATATATCCTCCTAGTGGATCCCCATAAAAATTCTGCTCCATCGAATTTTATGAAAGAAAGAGGCATTATCATCCCAGCTCATCCAAACAAATAGGGCTTTGCCAACGATGTGATCCTCCGGAACAAAACCCCAATAGCGTGAATCGGCCGAATTGTGACGGTTGTCTCCCATCATCCAGTAATAATTCATTTTGAAAGTATAAGAATCCGCTTTTTGATCGTTGATATAAATATCCTGCCCTTTCATTTCGAATTTATTTCCCTCATATACTTCAATCGCTCTTTTATACATGGGCAGATTAACACTATCCAGTTTCACTGTCCATCCTTTTTTAGGGATGATGATAGGACCATAATTATCCTGGTTCCATTTTAAATTCTGTTCATGAGGAAAAACATCCATACTATAGCCTCCTTGCTGAGCGATGACTGACGTCACCACCTGCACATTCGAGAAAGCTTTAATTTTTGGAACTTCCGATTTCGGCATCGTCATTACATATTCATCCTGAGTTGCTCTTTGCACATCCGCTTTGATATCCTCTAAAGCTTTCGGGTTGAAATCAGATCCATCAGTCTTCACGTAATACTCTGTCTGGCTCATTGGTGGAATAGGAGACGCTTTACCATTGATATACACCTGAGCGTCAACAATCTTCAGGGTGTCACCGGCAACTCCGATGCATCTTTTGATATAGTTCTCACGCTTGTCAATTGGGCGACTTAACGGAGGATCTGCATCCATAGGATAATTAAAAACCACCACATCATTCCGTTCGACATGTCCTAATCCGGGCAAGCGGTAATAAGGTAACTGAATACCATCCCAATAAGCTTTGGTGTTGATGATAGGCATGGTATGATGTGCAAATGGAAAAGCGATTGGTGTGATTGGCGTTCTTGCACCGTAATTCACTTTACTGACAAACAAAAAATCTCCCACCAGTAAAGTTCGTTCCATGGAACCGGTAGGGATGGTGTAAGCCTCTATGAATAAGCCCCTGATGATGGTGGCCGCGATGACTGCGAAAACAATAGCATCCAGCCATTCACGTCCGGCACTTTTTTTCTTTTTCTCTTTATTCTTTTTCCAGAGTCTCCAGTTCATTTTTTTGATTATGATTTAAAATCGTACATATCTTTTACAGAGTAAAAACCACTTTTACCCTTTAACCATTCGGCAGCCAACACCGCACCCAATGCAAATCCCTCTCTTCCGTGAGCGATGTGCTTCAGTTCAATCCGGTCAACATCTGAATCATAAATAACCGCGTGAGTTCCAGGAATCTCCCCTTCACGGTAAGATTCAATAATTAGATGCTGGGGTTGATGAACTGTTACATCATCTTCCGCTTTCACATCCACCCATTCTGTTTTTTTATCAAATTCCTGAATGATATCCTCCGCCAGCGTGATTGCTGTTCCACTTGGCGCATCCAGTTTATGGATATGGTGAACCTCTTCCATGCCTACATCATACTGATCAGAGAATCTGTTCATCATTTTAGCGACCTGTTGGTTGATCTGAAAGAAAATATTGACTCCCACGCTGAAATTTGACCCATACATTAAAGCGGTACCTGTGGCCAGGCAGTCATCTTTCACTTTCTGTAAATGTCCATACCAGCCAGTAGTGCCCACCACCAGTGGGATTTCTGCCTGTATGCAAGCTTCAATATGATGCAAAACAGAACCTGGAGTACTGAATTCTATGGCTACATCGGTCTTACGCAGATGATCTTTAGTGAGCTCATTGGCATTATGTTGATCCACCACTAAAGCAATTTCATGACCTCTGTCTAAAGCAATGGATTCAATCATTTTACCCATTTTGCCATAACCAATAAGGGCTATCTTCATAATTTAATCGTTAAGGTAAGCATGGGCACCGGAGCCTGAGACCCCAAGGTGGCATACGAAGGTATATAAATGGAAGGTTTAATATGATAGGATAAATCGTCACCTACATCAAAGGTAGCTAACCGGGCATCAATATAGGCATCAATCATTTGCAATCCGTAAAAGCCTATAGAGGCATAAAGCGTCAGATCACGATTCCTTCTGTAAAAATCTTTTGCACTATAAATCTGTTCGTCCGGCCTGTTTTGATTTTCAGGAAGTAGGTAAACAACACTAGGATCTGTGCCCGGATTAGCTTTTCTGAACTGGCTCTCCGCTAAAAAATCCTTATAGTATTTATTATTGAAATTATAAACCAAACCTAACCCAAAAAATCCACCATAAATCAAAGGCATTTTCCACCACTTATGGTTACGTGCCTGTCCCCATCCTGGTAAAATGGCCGACCGCAGGACAGCTTTTCTAGGTGGTTGTAAAGTGGTAGTGTCTTTAAAAAGAGAACCGATCTCTTTGGTGGTATTGCTCACTTTCTCCTTAAAACCTATTTCCTTGGCGGCGTCTTTCACAGAGATGGTGTCTTTCTCCTGTGCATGACCACACAAAGCCAGTAAAAGCAAAAAAGCAAGTGAACTGAATTTGAACATTACCAATCTAACAATTCCAGGATACGGTTTAAATCATCATCAGAAAGAAAAGGGATCTCAATACTCCCTTTTCCTCCATCCTGCACCCTCATTTTTATCTTAGTGGCAAATTTTGACGAAAGATCATCCTGGATCTTCTGGTATTGAAACGAAAAAACCTCTGGTTTCTTCTCTTTAGCCTCAGGTTTCAAACCTGTTTGTTTAATGGACCTTACCATATCTTCCACTTTTCTTACCGAAAGGTCTTTATCCAATATTTCCTGATAGATGAAAAGCTGAGTGGCCGGATCTGAAACATTTATTAAAGCTCGGGCATGACCCATGCTGATTTTATTGTCTCTGATAGATGCCTGAATGGTGGGCGGCAACTTCAATAACCGAAGATAATTGGTCACTGTGGATCTATTTTTAGAAACCCGGTCTCCTAATTCCTCCTGATTGATGTCACATTCCTCAATCATTCTTTGAAAGCTCAAAGCCACCTCAATGGCGTTCAAATTCTCCCGCTGGATGTTTTCAATTAACGCCATCTCCAACATCTGCTGGTCGTCCGCCTGACGGATGTAAGCAGGGATCTCTGCTATTCCGGCCATTTTAGAGGCTCTTAAACGGCGTTCACCTGATATCAGCTGATAGCTGTTTTGACCCATTTGCCTCACGGTAATGGGCTGAATCAATCCCTGTAGTTGTATGGATGCCGAAAGTTCTCTTAAGGCATCCTCATCAAACTCAAATCTAGGTTGATAGGGATTTACCTCCACCCTATTTACTCTGATATGACTTACAGAACCTAAAGCTGCCGAAGGGTTATCAGTGACTGAACTGCTATTGCGCTCCCGAAACACATCGGGCGTGTCATTTAATAAAGCTCCTAAACCTCTTCCCAGTCCTATTTTTCTATCTTTACTCATTATTTCAACACCTCCGTTTTATCTGCCGGATTCTCTTTCGCTAATCCATTTTTGCTAATGATCTCTCTAGCTAAATTCAAATAGTTGATGGCCCCTTTTGAGTTGGCATCATGCATAATGACAGAGATCCCGAAACTTGGTGCCTCACTTAACCTGGTGTTTCTTGCAATGATGGTATGGAAAACCAGATCTTCGAAATGAGAACGGACCTCCTCCACCACCTGGTTGGATAATCTTAACCTCACGTCATACATGGTCAACAGAATACCTTCTATCTGCAGCTCGGGATTCAGCCTGTTTTGAACGATTTTGATGGTGTTCAATAATTTACCCAAACCTTCCAAAGCGAAATATTCACATTGCACAGGGATGATCACTGAATCAGCCGCCGTTAAAGCATTGATGGTGATTAAACCTAAAGAGGGGGAGCAATCAATAATGATGAAATCATAATCATCACGCACTTTCTCTAAAACCGCTTTCATCTTGAATTCACGTTCGTGAAGGTTGATCATCTCGATTTCGGCTCCCACCAAATCAATGTGAGCAGGCAAGAGATCCAGATTGGGAGTGTCTGTTTTTTGGATAGCCTCTCTGGCTGGTACATCGTTGATGATGCATTCATAAATACTGGTTCTAATCGTCCGCGGATCAAATCCAATTCCAGAGGTGGAGTTCGCCTGCGGGTCAGCATCCACAATGAGTGTCTTAAACTCCAACACCGCTAAACTGGCTGCTAGATTTATAGAAGTGGTGGTTTTACCTACTCCTCCTTTCTGATTCGCAATTGCTATGATTTTACCCATTCATTAAATATTTGAGCTTCCTGTTTGGTCTTTCTAAATCAGCTAAATAAGCTGATTTTTACACTTTAGACGAATTTAAGCCACATTTCACAAGCGGGCAAGATACAAATTTAAACCATATCAATTTCCACACGTAAAGAACATTTATAAACAAAATAGCGCATGACTTATTTGTTTCGTCCATTAACCAACCGAACAGCAACACTTATAAAATAGCAAATTTGATTTTATCAATCTCGAGATTTTTGAAGCAGGCATTCCTCCGTTCATCAACATAAAAGAACAATCGAAACTTGAATTAGTCAGCACGAAGCAAATTTCAAACGGGAAGATCGCAAGTCATTATTTAGTGGTAACGTGGATAGCCTAGGATTTCTCTTTCTTAGGGAAAATTAAAGAAGCCACCACGCTCACTGTGAGAATTCCTAAAATCACAAAGAGGGAATCAACAGTGGTGAAGCCCCATTGGATGAGCCAATGATGTCCAAGCATTTTTATGCCGATGAAAATCAGTAAAACTGCTAATCCTGTTTTTAAGTAATGAAACTTGTGAATTACATTCACCAGCAGAAAGAACATGGACCGAAGGCCGAGTACAGCGAAGATATTAGAAAAAAAAACGATATATGGATCTTTGGTGACAGCGAATATGGCGGGAATGGAATCCACCGCAAAAAGCACATCTGTGAATTCGATGATCAAAAGCACCAAAAACAAAGGAGTGATGTAACGTTTCGAGTTCTTTTTAATGAAGAACTTATTACCCTCAAAATTGGGGTGAATGGGGAAAAATCTGGAAGCAAGTTTCACCACTTTATGGTTCTCGGTATCTATCTCTTCTTCTTCATCCCGTTTGATGAACATCATCACACCCGAGTAAATTAGGAAAGCACCAAAGACATAAAGGATCCACCCAAACTCCCTGATGAGGGTGGAACCCAAGAAAATAAAAAGGTAACGCATGAGCACGGCTCCCAAAATCCCCCAGAACAACACCCTGTGATAATATTTCTCCTTCACGCCGAAGGCAGAGAAGATGAGTACGATGACGAATATATTATCTACAGAAAGGGCATACTCCACCACATAACCTGTGATGAATTCTAAGCTAAGGTTGTCTTTATAAGTGTTTAAGTTCTGTTGAAAGTTTTCAGATTTGATGTTGATATTCTGCTGGTGTTCTTTTACCACCTGCTCTAATCGAGCTTGATTTTGAATGTGATGAAGCTCCTGCCCCTCGGTTTTCAAAAAGAAATAAAAACCTATGGCAAAACTTACCCATACCGCACTCATCAAACCTGCCTGAGCCAGAGAAACCGGTTTGTCTTCCTTATGAAAAAGACCCAGGTCAATGGCAAGCATGAGGATGATGAATAAGGTGAAGGCACCGAAGAAAATCAGTTCGCTACTCATCTTATTTTTTCCTCTCGGTCGTGAATTTCACCAAAGCTTCTAATCCTTTTTTTGATTCAGATTCAGGGAATTGGGCCAATATTTCGAATGCCTGAGATTGATAATCCATCATTTGCTCTTCAGCGTAAGCTAAACCCCCACTTCTCTCGACAAAATCTATGATTTCGTTGATTTTTAATGGATCATCATTATGATTTTTAACCAGGTTGATCATCCTCTTCTTTTCGGGTTTTACAGCTTTGTTTAAGGCGTATATCAGCGGAAGCGTCACTTTTTTCTCTTTGATATCAATCCCCTTAGGCTTCCCTACATCATCCACGCCAAAATCAAATAAATCATCCTTTATCTGAAAAGCAATGCCGATCTTTTCTCCAAAAGCGTGCATCAGTTTTATAGTTTGCTCATCAGCACCAGCTGAAGATGCCCCTGCGGCACAGCATGACGCGATGAGCGATGCGGTTTTCTGTCGGATCACTTCATAATAAATGGCTTCACTGATATCCATTCTCCGAACTTTCTCGATCTGTAACAACTCGCCTTCGCTCATTTGCTGTACAGCATCTGACACAATCTTCAGCAGCTTGAACTCATTATTCTCCACTGATAATTGCAAACCTTTTGATAATAGGTAATCGCCAACCAAAACTGCGATTTTATTCTTCCATAATGCATTAATGGAGAAAAAGCCTCTTCGCTCAAAAGAATTATCCACAACATCATCATGAACGAGTGTTGCCGTATGTAAAAGTTCCACTAAAGCTGCTCCCCTATAGGTAGATTCCGTGATTCCTCCGCAAATGTTCGCCGAAAAAAACACGAACATAGGCCTCATCTGTTTTCCTTTTCTCTTGACAATGTAATGTGTGATGCGATCTAAAAGGGGAACCGAGCTTTGCATCGAGATTTTGAACTTCTCTTCAAAAGCATCAATTTCTTTCTCTATGGGTTTTTTGATCTCGTTAAGCTTCAGCATTGATGTGCAAACAAGCGTTTTTTTGTCCGGTTTGCAAACATAATGTAAAAAACCGTATTTAAAGACATCATTTTTGAGGGTTGTTACCAGCAATTACAGCTTTTACATATATTCACCGTCTAAACTAATCATAACTATGAAGTCTCTTTTCACTTCCTTCCTTTTGGTAATTTCAAGTTTTACTGTTGTACTCGCTCAGGCTGACAGAAAAAAACCCAACCATTTTAAACTCTTCAATCAAACTTCCTTAAGCTATACTTTTGGATTGAATGAGACCTTTCCGGGAGACAAATCCAATGCAACTCATGTCAAAACTGTGGTAGGATTTGCGTCTTCACAAGCTGGATTTGGAATAGGATTAGAGACCGCATCTTTCAGATCTGACAATAGCTCACAGGGAGCAAGTTTTAATACACTTGCTTTCACGGGGAACTTACATGTGCTGGCTAAACCCATCACAGATGACGGAATTAATTTCTTTTTAAAAGGTGGTGCTGGTTATGCTCCTAAAATATTCAGAAGTTATGATAAGGGCTTCACTTATGAAGCCGCCACCGGAGCGATGATCACCACCAAAAGAGGCAGCAGGTATTTTTTGCAAGGAATTTATCATTACCAGGAGATTAACAATTTCATTTTATCCAGTGGGAAAATAAGTGTTAAATCCATAGGTGTGGGCATTGGAACCTGGTTTTAAGAAATAATCTCCTTTTTCTCTCTTTTAGGATACCAGATGATGGAAGACGTCACCAAATATCGCCATGGCAGATTATGAAAAATGAGATCCAGCTCGTCTAAAAATCGCATCCCATCTCCTCCTTTTATGATCCATTTTAATTTCTCATAGGAATGTGGCTCAGGAACAGAGCAAGTTTCACATGGTCTGACGGTTTAAACCTCATCCGCCTAAATTATTGATTATTTTTAAGAGCTGCGCTTTGGGCACAACACCTGATTGTCTCCATTTCAATTCCCCCTTTTTAAAAAGAATCAATGTGGGTACGCCCTGAACCCTGTAAGCTTCAGAGGCTTGAGGATTTTTGTCGACATCTATTTTGATAATGGAGATTTGTTCCCCTAAATCTCTTTTAAGTTCCTCCAGTATGGGTGACATGGCTTTGCAAGGCCCGCACCAAGTTGCAAAAAAATCAACCAAAACCGGTTTGTCCTGACTGATGAGTTCTTTGAAATTTCCCATATTATTTAGTTTGCTAGTGTTAAGTTAAAAGTATAAAGTCAAAAGTAAAAAGACTTATATCATTGATAATAACTAATTTAAAAGATGATTTTTCGTCTTTTTATGATTAACTTAACACTAGTTGTTAGTTGGTTGGTTGGTTAGACTTTTAGATTGTTAGAATATAGTTTGTTAGATTCTATTGGATGAACCAACTAACAACCTAACCATCTCTAAAATACTTATTAAAAAACCACCGAACAGCATCCATATTTAGTGCCAAATAAACAACCAATACGATTAAGGCTCCTTTAATTTTTCCAAACCTTAGTCCAACTATAACCAAAAATACGATCGCTATCAAATGGCGATAAAAGTAGAATTTTGCCGGCTTCACTTTTTTGCAGATTCTATTGGATGACATTGACTGAACTCCTGCTCATTTCCCGACTTGGTCAATAATAAGGAAGTTTCTGCGGATCCTTTCGGGGCAACCCTCATCCAACGTTTAATCTGGTTTAAAACGGCATCCTTTAATAAATTGAACTGTAGTTGATGCACATAAAATGCTGTCACCTCCTCCTCCTTTTTCAATAATAAGGTCATTTGTGCTGTGCGCTGCTCCATACTCATTTAAAAATGATCAATTTTATAGATTGATGTAAAACAAATTACTATATTTATGGTAAAGTTATAAAACCATTACTGACAAAACTGCGTATTTTTTTAAAATGTCCAAAACTGCGATTATACTTTTTGCCAACCTTCCTGAATTTGAAGCCAGGGCTAAAAGCCTATCCAGCCATTCTCCAAAAGCTTCACAAAAGCTATCAGCTGTTTTAACCCAGCACTTTTATCACCTTGCCAGCCAAACTCGTGCGCAAACTTTTTTAATTGATTCACACCTGCAGAAAGGAAAGAATTTTGGGGAACGCATCACCCATGCTTTTGCAGATATTTATGAAAAAGGTTTTGAAAACATCATTTGCATCGGCAATGACTGTCCGTCTTTAAGCAAAGAACAACTGGAATTCGCCATTGACCAAACAGAGAGCGGGAACGTTGTTTTAGGTCCTACTTTTGATGGCGGTGCCTATTTAATAGGAATCCCAAAAGACTATTTCCACCGAGATACATTCTCTAAATTGAAATGGCAAAGCCATCAAACTCTGGAAGGATTGGAGAATCTTTTCATGTCATTGAATGTAAAGATCATTGAAACTGAGTTTTTGAATGATCTGGATGAGGAGAAGGATATATTCATTTCCAAAACTAAAACTGCAATCATCAATCTGTTGCAGCACCTCATTCAAACTTTCCAATCAGCTGTCAAACAATTCCATCATCAGGAAAAAACTGCCTTCGTCTTCATTAGCTTATCCTCTCTCAAAGGACCCCCCAATACTTTTTTATAATCCTACGGCTACCTTCTTGTAGTCTAATCACATCAAAACTTATTAAATCCAAATTCCGCACTCAACAGTGCTGAATGAATATAAAAATTATGGCAAAAGATTATTTCAATCCGGATGATTTGAAAAAATTCGGTGACATCACCCAGTTTCAGGAGGTGCTAGGCAAAAAATTCTTCGATTATTATGGTGAGGTTTTCAAAGAAGGAGCTTTAACCGTGAGAGAGAAATCCTTAATCGCATTGGCAGTGGCCCATGCGGTGCAGTGTCCTTATTGTATCGATGCTTATTCTTCTGATTGCTTGCAAAAAGGTGCAGATGAGGAGCAAATGATGGAGGCAGTGCACGTAGCTGCTGCCATAAAAAGTGGCGCAACACTCATTTTTGGAGTGCAGATGATGAATCACGTGAAAGATAAAATTATGTAATCATGGGTGTTAAACAAGTTTCGAAATCTTTAAAAGCTTCAGGAAATGCTCTTGGAGATAACTTCTATCAATTAAAGGTATTATCACAGAAAGATATTCATGACGGTGTTTATGAAAGTTTTCATCATAAACTTAAATCTTTGAACGTGGAGAGTTTAAAACCTGCACAGCTAGAGGTTTTTCAAATCAACATCGGTAAACTTTGCAATCAAACCTGTTCACATTGTCATGTAGATGCAGGTCCGGACAGAAAAGAGGAGAATATGTCTTTCGAAACTTTGGAAAGATGTTTATACCTGATTAAAACTCATGATTTCAAAAAAGTGGATATTACCGGCGGTGCTCCGGAGATGAACGCTCATTTCAGATGGTTTGTTGAAGAGTGCACTAAAGCTGATGTGGAAGTAATGGTAAGGTGTAATTTGACCATCATCAAAGCCAATAAAAAGTACTATGATCTGCCAGATTTTTTTGCAGCAAATAAAGTTCATGTAGTTTCTTCCTTGCCTTCATTTTCTGCAATGAGAACAGATGCCCAACGTGGCGACGGGGTTTTTGAAGATTCTGTTGCTGCTTTGCAAATGTTAAATGCAGTAGGTTACGGTCAAGAAGGATCTGGATTATTGCTGGATTTAGTGTATAATCCTTCTGGTGCCTATTTGCCAGGCGACCAAAAATCAATGCAAGCTGAGTTCAAAAGACAGCTAAAAAGAAAGTTTGACATTGTTTTCAACAGCTTATTCGCCATCACTAACCTTCCCATCAGCAGATTTTTAGATTATTTATTAGAAACCGGTAAATATTTGGATTACATGCATCAATTAGTGGACGCCTTTAATCCCGCCACACTTGAAGGTGTGATGTGTAAGAATACGCTAAGCATCAGCTGGGACGGTTTCATGTATGATTGTGATTTCAACCAGATGCTGGATTTGAAATTTACCGGGAAATCCAAGCATATCAATGACTTTGATTTTGAGGAGGTCATGAACAGAAAGATCATCATTAACAACCATTGCTATGGTTGTACAGCAGGTGCCGGTAGCAGTTGTGGCGGAGAGATCGCTTAAAGAGGATCGTTAAAAGAGCCTGTTGTGAAGCCATTCAAGTTTCATTAAATTTAAATTATGTCTGACATCATTCATCAGGAAGCACAAAATTATTACGGCAAAGAATTACAGCAAAGTTCTGATCTAAAAACGAATGTCTGCTGTTAACCTATCTTCAGACTTTGAAACAGACTGATTTTAAACAAACCTGCATACTGTATTTCACTACAGGTGCCACAAGCCAAAAAGCTTTCTGTTCCAGGAACAGAAAGAATGAGGTTATTCAAAAAAGTTTGTTTGAAAAAACCTTGACCGAAGTGAGGCACACGCAACTTCACTTTTTAGTGAGTGACGGATCAAAATACGGTGACGATTTCTCCTCCCGTATTAAGGGATGTGTGCAGCATATCTTTCATAAAGGCTATGAAAACATCATCATCATAGGGGATGATGCCCCATTGCTTCAAACTCATTTTTTACTAAGGGCTTCAAAATATTGTTCAGAAAATAAAATTTGCATTGGCCCAGCTTCCGACGGCGGAACCTATTTAATCGCTTTCGGTAAATCAGATTTCCAAAAAGGAATTTTAGATGATCTACCCTGGCAAAAAGCTGATTTTCATCAACAACTGTTAAAAAACATCCATTTTGCTGGGCTGCAACACCTATCTCTTCCTGAATTGACGGATATTGATGATCGTCGGGATGTAAGAATGTTTTTAGACAGATTCTTTCACAACCCTTTTGCAAAAATATTAAAAAACTTATACCAATATGCTCCACCCTATATCAAACCTATAAATCTATCATTAGAGATCATCTCCATCTTTTCACTAAAAGACAGAGGTCCGCCGACAGCCGTTTAACTCTGGATCATTTCAATTCATCAAATTCTTATTTAAAATTCACACATGAAATCAGTCTTTACGATTGTCATTTCCTTTTTTATGCTGCATTTTGCTTTTGGGCAAAATAGGGTTAAAGGAACTATTACAGATCAAATCACCGGTGAGAAACTCATTGGAGTGAGCATCAAAGAAAAAAATAAAGTCAGCAACGGTACAACGTCAGATAGGAATGGGGAATTCACTTTACAGGTTTCCTCTCCAAATAATTTTTTAGTGGTTAGTTACATTGGTTACACCACTAAAGAAGTAGCTTTAAATGGAAGTGCAGAATTGAACATCAGCCTTGCCCCTGGTTTATTATTAAGCGAAACGGTAGTGACCGCTTTAGGCCTGGAACGTGAATCAAAATCTTTAGGCTACCATGTTCAGCAAATACCAGCGAAAGAGCTAGCTGAAGTGAAATCTGTCAACTTCTTAGACAATCTGACGGCGAAAGTTGCGAGCGTCACCATCACTCCAGGTGCAAGTGGAGTGGGCTCCTCCTCCAAAATTGTCATCAGGGGCGAAAGCTCATTTGCGAACAACAATCCGCTTTTCGTGGTGGATGGAGTCCCTATCAATAATAACGCCATTGTCCCGAGAACGGTGGAGACCCCCTCAAGCTTTCAGGCCGTTGATTTTGGAAATGGTGCAATGGATATCAATCCAGATGATATTGCTTCTGTCTCTGTTTTGAAGGGTGCTGCAGCTGCAGCACTTTATGGAAGCAGAGCAGCAAATGGTGTCATCCTCATCAACACCAAAGACGGCAGTGACAGCAAAGGTTTCGGAGTGAGTTTCAATTCCACCACCACCATGGAAAGTCCATTTCAATTGCCTCAGTTTCAAAATACTTACGGACAAGGCAACGGAGGCCAGTTTGCTTTCAAAAACGGTTTAGGTGGCGGGGTGAATGATGTGCTGACCTATTCTTACGGACCAAAATTAGATCAGGGAACCCTGGTGGCACAGTATGACAGTCCGGTGTATTTACCTGATGGAAGGGTGCTAAGAGGTGGTGATGTAGGTGCTTACAGCGGAGCCGACATCACGCCCACTCCATTCATCTCTCATCCCGACAACCTGAAAGATTTTTATGAGACCGGTAAAACTTTCATCAATAACCTGGCTTTTAGCGGTAAATATGATAAGGGGAATTACCGCTTATCCTATACGGATTTAAATAGCCAGTCCATCATCCCTGGTGTGGATTACCTGAGAAAAAATGTATCCGCCAATTTGAATTTCAAACCGGTTGAGCGACTCAATTTTAAATCCACCATCATTTATCAGAATGCAAAAAGCAACAACAGACCTTCCAGTGGTTATGGTTCAGAGAATTTGCAATATGGTTTGGTAGCCTGGTTACCCAGGTCTTTAGACATCGAACCTTTAAAGAATTATTGGCAAACAGGTTTGGAAGATTTAAGAAATTACTCTTACAATTATGCTTACTTTGATAACCCCTATTTTATTTTAAAGGAGAATAGAAACGAGTTGAATCGTGACCGTGTTTTTGGAAACATTGCTTTAAAATATGATTTCATGCCAAATCTTTTCATTCAACTGAGAAGTGGAATGGATTACAGCAATGAAGCCCGGAGGTTGCTGAGAAATTACAGCACCAATCGTTTTAAATCCGGTGCTTATAGCGAGCACAATGTCTTTTTCAGAGAAATCAATACCGATGTGTTGGTAAATTATATGAAGAAAACCAGTGATTTCGGATTTGACATCTCCGTAGGGGCGAACCAGATGAACCAGGATTTTAAGAGCAACCAAACACAGACCTCCGCTTTAGCGCAACCCGCATTGTTCACGCTGGCAAATGCAGCCACACCACTGGAGATTTTCACTTTTGCGAGCAAGAAAAGAATCAATAGTGTTTATGGAAGCGCAAAATTCAGCTATAAAAACTATTTATTTGTGGATGTGACCGGAAGAAATGACTGGTCTAGTGCGCTGGCCACACCATTGAGCACCAAAAACACTTCCTTCTTCTACCCTTCGGTATCTGGCAGTTTCGTGCTTTCTGAACTGGTGACAATCCCAAAAGTTTCTTTCCTGAAATTAAGAGCCAGTTATGCCCAAATCGGTAATGACACCGACCCTTATCAAACTGCCGGAGCATTTGTCCCTGCCACGCCATATAACAGTGCCCCTTCACTGTCTGACCAGAACATCATCTCCAATCCAAACCTGTTGCCAGAACAGACCAAATCATTAGAGTTAGGTGCTGATATTCGCTTCTTTGGAGACCGTTTAGGCATTGACGCCACCTATTACAATGCTTTGACTGAGAACCAAATTCTTTCCCTGCCAGTCTCCATCTCCACAGGTTATGCTCAGCGAGTGACCAATGGTGGCTCCGTACGTTCTAAAGGGCTGGAGTTGATCTTAACTTCCACACCGCTACTCTCTAAAAATTTCAGGTGGAATTCATCTGTGAATTTCAGTATCAATAAAGCCACTGTGGAGTCTTTACCTGAAGGTGCAAAACAACTGACTTTAGCCTATGCCAGGGTTTACGACAGCCCCAACCAAACAGTTTATTACATCGCCACCGAAGGTGGAGAGGTTGGAGATTTATGGGGAACGGGCTATAGGAAGAATAGCGATGGGAGATTCATTGTGGATGCTAACGGAAATCTGATTGCTGATAACACCTTGAAAAAGCTAGGAAATTACAATCCCGATTTCATGATGGGCTTCAATAACACTTTCACCTATAAAAATTTTGATTTTGGATTTCTATTTGACTGGCGCAAGGGTGGGATTCTAGTTTCAAGGACATTGGCTTTAGCTGGCGTTGCGGGTCAGCTGAAAGAAACAGCCTATCGTCCGGATGATGGTTTAGCTTTTGATGCGGTGATGAACACTGGCACAGCAACCAATCCGGTTTATGTGACCAATACCAAAAAAATATCCGCAGAAAGCTACTATAGACAATTTTACGATCGCAATCATGAAGAGAACAGCGTTTACGATGATTCTTACCTGAAGCTTAGACAGTTTAATTTGGGTTATACTTTCGACAAAGAAATGCTCGCCAAAACCTTTTTGAAGAGTGTGCAAAGTATTAAACTGTCTTTCATTGGCAGAAACATTTTCGCCATATCTAAGATTCCACATTTCGACCCCGAACAACTTGCTTTACAAGGGAACAAATTTTTAAACGGTGTGGAGGATATGTCTTATCCAACCACCAGAAGTTTTGGTTTGAGTTTAGGTGTTGATTTTTAAGAAGATAAACTAGGAAACAAAAAAATCGTGCTTATGACCGCTCATAGCCGAAACATAAAACAGAAAAACATGAAAAAATATATTTTAATTTTTATTGCAACGATTGGATTGGCCTCCTGCACCAAAGATTTGAGTGAAATCAACACCAATCCCAATTCACCCATTGACGCACAACCTTCGCTCTTATTAAGAAAAGTGTTGTTCGATTATGGCGAGCAACTTTCTTTTGAAGCATTTGATGCCGGGAATTTGTTAAGTCAGTATTTTACCATGATAGATTTCAACAATTTCGACAGGCATGCGCTCTCTGAACCTTTATATGCGGGGAATCCGTGGCCGGTGATCTATAAGAATCTTCGTGACAATGAAATCATCCTGCAAAAAGCCAATTCAAATCCTACCTTCTTAGTCTACAAAGGCCCTGCGCTGGTGATGAAGGCCTATATGACGGCCGCTTTGACCGACTTATACGGAGACGTCCCTTATAGCGAAGCTTTACAGGGGAAATCACAGCTCTTCACTCCCAAATATGATAGGCAAGCAGACATCTATCAGGGTGAAGCGGGTATATTAAAGAACCTAGAGAACGCCATCACAGCCATGGAGAGCTATTCCGGAACCACCAACTTAGATGGAGACATCATCTTCAACGGGAATTTGCAGAGCTGGGTAAGATTCGCCAATTCGTTAAGAATCAAGTTCCTGATGAGGATCTCTGACAAAGTGAATGTATCCACTCAGCTGCAAGGGATTTATTCAGGCGGCAAATACATCAACAGCAACTCACAAAACGCAGTTTTTCAATTCTCAGCCAGTCCGCCCAATAATTTCAGAATCACCACAGCAAGAGTTGGAGATTACAATCTATACATCATGTCTAAAACTGCAGAAGAGATTTTGAAGAGTTATAATGATCCAAGAATCTCCTTGTTCTATCGTCCCAGCGCAAGTGGGAATGTTTACACCGGCTTAACCAACGGCCCGGACGCGGCAATAAATCCGGTCAATCTATCTAACTATAGCCTTACAGGTAGAATATTCAGGGAGGACGGAGCAAATTTGAAATACAATTACATGACGGCCTGGGAGACTAATTTCTTTTTGGCAGAAGCGGCACAAAAAGGACTGATCAATGCTGCTTCCAAAACATTGTATGAGCTGGCAGTGAATCAAGGCTTTGAGTATTGGAATGTGGCCATGCCTGCTTCTTATTTAACAGCCGGACCAGCAGTTTTTAATCCCGCTTCCGCCGATGCCATCAAACTCATCATCACCCAAAAATGGATCCCAAATAATCTGAATGGTTACGAAGGATGGATAGAATACAGAAGAACTGGTTTCCCTGAATTAAAACCAGTATTAGCCAGCAGAAATAATGGGCTTTATCCGGTTCGTATGCCTTATCCTCAAGAGGAATCCACATTAAATGTAGATCATTATAAAGCGGCAGCCGCAGCGACAAATAACAATAGTATCAACGCTAAAGTTTGGTGGGATAATTAAAATGGAATACAATACAGTCACTTATTTGCAATGGGGGTTTATTTTGCTGTCCAGCATTTTGATATTCGCATTGGCACCCATCGCAAAAACCACTACGGACTTCTTTTATGGGAGTAAAAATAATAAACAACCCAATGCCATATTATTGACCAGCAGTTTGGTCATTAGCTGGATTTTCGCAAAATCCATCACCAATGTTGCGAATCTGGGATTGAGTTTCGGGGTGGTGGGTGTGGTTTCCTACGCCACCTATTACCTTTCCTTTTTAGTGGCAGGATTGGTGATTTATAAAATGAGATTGAATGGTGGATTCAAAAGCATCCACCATTTCATTGGCTCCAAATATGGAAAAGGAGCTTTGTACCTCTTTTCGATATTAATCGCATTCCGGCTATTTAATGAGGTTTGGTCTAACACCTTGGTCATAGGTTCTTATTTTGGAGATGCGGGTTCTACCCCTTATTATGCCTCCATCATTGTTTTCACACTGCTCACTTTAGCTTATGCCTTAAAAGGGGGAATGAGCACTTCCATCCTCACAGATGTGATACAGATGATTCTTTTTGGGGTGCTGTTGACTACCATCCTGATGTACATCCTTCCGGAATTGAAAGGAAATGATCAACCCATCTATCAATCCGGTACCTGGAGCATGGCAACAGGTGGGAACCTGATTTTGGTGGCTTTACTGCAATGTTTCAGCTATCCTTTTCATGACCCTGTTTTAACTGACAGGGGATTCATCACTTCTCCCAAAGTTACCTTGAAATCCTTTATCTGGGCAAGTGTGATTGGCGTGATAGGTATCGCGCTTTTTGGAATCGTTGGTATTTTCGCCCAAACTAAGGGAATGAACGGGCAAGCCACGGTGGAAGTGGCTAAATTCTTCGGGCCTGTGATGTTGCTCACTATGAATTTCATCATGGTGACCTCTGCAGCATCCACCCTTGATTCTGCATTCTCCTCCTTCTCAAAGTTGTACAACATTGATATGCTCCCAAACCGGGAGTTGAAAATCAGCAGAGGCAGAGTAGCGATGGTGGTTCTAACAGTTCTTGGAACCATCCCCATTTTCTTCAACCCCGAGATTTTATCAGCCACCACCATCAGCGGAACCATGGTAATTGGTTTGGCTCCTGTGTTTCTGTTCTGGAACAAAAAAATGCCTAAATTTTCTTTTTATGGCCCCGTTATATTTGGGTTGATGATGGGATTGCTAATTGTTTTTGAGTGGGTCCCAAAATCCTGGGTATTCACACAAGGAAAATACAATGATCTTTTAGGTGTGAATTTATGGGGAAGCCTGGTGTGTTTTGCATTATTCTTTATTCCTTTGTTAAATAAATCATGGAGAAAAGCATAAAAGATATAGGGGCTTTAAAAGGAGAAGTCCTGGTTTTTGGAGGAGTTTACTCCAATCTCCAAGCCTTGGAAGCGATCCATAATGTGGCTTTCGACAAAGAAATTCCTGCTGAAAACATCATTTGCACTGGCGATATCGTGGCCTATTGTGCGCAACCAAAAGCATGTGTGGAGCTGATCAAAAACTGGGGAATTCATTGCATTGCGGGCAACGTGGAACTGAACCTGGTAAATGATCTGGATGAATGCGGATGTAACTTTAATGAAGGCGGAAGATGTGACACTTTCTCGCGTCAATGGTACCCTTATTTAAAAAGTCAACTCAATCAGGAAGATATAGATTGGTTAGCTACAATTCCTGAGTTTATTTCTTTCGCTTACGCTGATAAAAAAATAGCTGTTCTGCATGGCTCCTATTTCAACACTTCTGAGTTCATCTTTAAATCGACAGATTGGAGTCTGAAGCAACCCAATTTTGATGCTTTAAATGCCGATATGATTATAGCTGGGCATTGTGGGTTGCCTTTTGCCGATAGGCAAAACGACAAACTTTGGCTGAATGCAGGTGTGATCGGTATGCCCGCCAATGACGGAACACCAAAAGTTTGGTACGCTGTCTTAAATGATGGAGATGGCTTTAGTTTTGAAATCCGTGCCTTAGATTATGACCACCAAAAGGCCGCAGCTTTGATGGAATGTAAACCACCACTGCCTCAAACTTATAAGGAGACATTAAGGAATGGCATTTGGGATAACTGTGAAATTCTTCCACAAATAGAAGCTCGATTACAGGGGGTTCACATCGAATTTTAAAATAATTCCAATCCTTGATAATTCTCTATGAATTTGAGGATATTATCATTCACTAAAAAATCTTCAGGCTGATGGAGTGTGGTTATCGCCACACTTTTCATACCTGCGTTCTTTGCCGCTTCCACTCCTTTTGGTGCATCTTCAAACACCAAACATTTAACGTATTGAACCTGCAAAAGATCTGCGGCTTTGGTAAAAGTCTCCGGATCAGGCTTACTTAAAGTAACATCATCAGCACTCACCACCACCGGGAAATATTTTCTAAGATTCAAATTATCCAGAATGAAATCGATGTTGAAAGGAATGGCCGCTGAACCAATGGCCATTTTGATCCCGTTTTGATGCGCCCTTTCCAGAAATGCTCCTAAACCATCAATCAGTTTCAAATGTGACTTAAAGGCAACTTGGTATCTTCTCTCTTTTTCTAAAGAATAATCATCCATTTGTTTCTGAGTAAAGTATCCTTTTCCAAACACCCGCTCCAACAATTCTGAATTTTTACCGTACATCTGCAGTACCGTTTCGTCATAACTGATAGTAGATTTCAGATCTTTTGTCAATATTTCGTGCCATGCCCGGGCATGAAAGTGCATATCATCTATAATAGTTCCGTTAAGGTCGAATAAATAAGCTTCAAAATCATTGTTCATGGGACTAAAATAGGAAAGCTTATTTTTATATATGGATTTACAGATAAAATTCAAGAAAATCATTTAAAATTTGCCTCAAAAAAGTTAGCTTTGCAACCCATTCAAACGGAGAGATGTCAGAGTGGTCGAATGAGCCAGCTTGGAAAGCTGGTGTACTGGCAACGGTACCGAGGGTTCGAATCCCTCTTTCTCCGCTGGAAGGGATGATTGAAAAATCATCCCTTTTTTTTTCATATGTCAAACATCCTTTTTCCTTCATTAACAACGAGTTATGACTGAACATTTCCATCATCGTGGGTGTTCGATAAATACCATCCTGATAGTATAAATTGTTGTCGAACACCATGCGGACAAGCTCTCTCTTTTGGACATATAGTGCAACAATGCCCTGCCAAAGCCAGTACTATGAAATTTATGAATAGCCATTTAACGTAATTTATTTTTGATGGATTAAACATTGCTTTACATTCCTAACTGGTGTTTACCTTCCTCTGTAATTTGGTCGAAAGACCAAACCGGCTCCCAAACTACGTTCACATGTGGCTGATAAGCTGGAAAATGATGAGTATAGCACCGCCCATAGGGCAATGTGGCGAAGAAAGGGTCATATTTATTTCTATTTGCTTTGCTTCTTCCAACACCATAACATTATAAACCAGCCCTAAATCAATGATATTTACCTGTAACTCTGGACGGGGACAGTACTCAATACGTTAGTTCATTCTGATAATTTTTATCATTTTTGGTCTTTGATAAACAGGCTGTTTTATTTTTTTGCGATAACTGCCCTTGTCATATTGAACTTAAATTTGATCATCTCCTATAACCAATACGCACCGCCACTTTAAAGGACAGCACATAAATAAGCGATGGTAAAATCATAAATTGCAAAACTGGTGAAAGTCCAACATTTAAAACTGGGATTATGGGCATAGCAGTAGCGTAGCTCCAAGTCCCTATTGATAAATGCCTGGTTTCTGCAAGAACAGCACCTACCCCACCCGCTAATATCAAGAAAATAATTTTTTCTGGATTCATCTTCTTAATCCATACTGGATTTTTATAGATGAATGAAAAACCAAAATAGATCAGGAGTACCATTATAGCATCCGCCACTGAGGCCAGAACGCAAAAAAGAACATGGCTCCACGAATACGCACCTTCTTTGTACAAAGGGATTTGCAAAATCTCCCAAACGGTATTAAACAGGAATGCAAATAATAATACATTAAGTACATACTGCTTAAAAATCTTTGGCTGAGTAGTTTTCCGTAGTAAAATCACATACAACAAAATGTCCAGTGATATGGCTATTACAGGAATTAAAACAATAGAAAGGGATAGCTTCTGCATAAGTGGGAGTTTTAAACTCTTGTAATAAGCATATATAAATCCAATCGTTTTATAAAAGCGTAATAATTACCTGCCAAAATTTTACAAGTAACTATTTGTTAATTTAAGTTGCTTTTGCCATTTGTTCGCAAGCCTTGGCACCTCTGCGACAGGTTTCGGCGCACTTGCGACAATTTTTCCATTTCCATTGCGGCGTGTTTTTCGCATTCATCCGCACAGGCATTGCAGGCATCGATATAAAACCAACATAAGTCAGCAATGTATTTACCGCTCAAACTCATCACTTCAGCAGCAGAACGACAGATTGCGGCGCATTCCATGCCTGATTGAATGCACTTTGGCCATCATTTTCACATCGTCTTCTTTAAACATTCGTTAGCGCAACGGTTACATGCAACAGCATAGGCCAAACAAGCATCTATACATTCTTTGATTTTTTTGATTTGACATAATTTTACTTGTTTAAAATTGGCAAATAATTATTTATATTTGAATATCGGTAAAGCTTCATAAAGATGATCAAACCGCTAAAGCGGTTTCAATTGTAAATCAAATATAGCCCATTGGTTTAAACCATGGGCTATATGAAACAGTTTTATGATAAATTACAGACACTCAGATTATTTATATCATTAGATGACAACCACTTTAAAGATTCTTTGATTATCAAAATTTTATTATTTGCCAGAGACAAAAAAGCTTATACTTTATCAAGTGGTTTACGGTGATTGATCTCCAGTGCCTTAAATTCCCTTGGCGATTGACCTGTGGTTGCTTTAAACTGATTAGATAAATGCGAGTTACTGCTATAGCCCATCTTGCATGCAATTTCATTCAGGTTGAGCTCTCCGTACTGAAGAAGTTCTTTTACTTTTTCAATCTTTTGCTGAATGATGAACTTTTCGACGGTAATGCCTTCGCTATCTGAAAATAAACGACTCAAATAACTATAATCCTTATGCAGTCGCTCCGTGAGTGCCTGACTAAAGTTGACATGAAGCTCTGGTAATTCGGAATGGTGTATGAGTTCAATGATTACATTACGGATGCGTTCGATCAGCTTATCCTTATCTTTTTCCATCAGTTCGAATCCGAGTACATGGAGTGATGAAGCAATTTCACTTAATTTATTTTCGGTAGGATCAGGAGAAACAACTGCCGTACCAAGCGAGATTTCAGAGACTTGTAGATCCAGATGCTCCAATTGTTGCCTTACAACAATAATACAGCGATCGCATACCATGTTTTTTATATGTAACAACATTATTTTAAGATAAGTAAAATGAAATAAGTTAGGGAGAAGATGACCTAACAAATTTGCTATAATCAGAATGCTGTCTTAATAACGAAACCGCTTCTCTGACTTGTTGACTCTACGAGTTTAATGAAATAAACATCAAGCCGGATACCGACTTGATGACTGCTGAAAACGATAGTTTTCGTCATAGTTTTTCTGCCGCATATCCCGCACTTTTAAGCGTGTCCACTACTTTTTGGCTATCTAGCCCGGCCCCACTCTGAACGGTCAATACCTTGTCCGGGTTTTGGGTATCTACTTCCCACCTATCAACACCTGAAAGGCTATTCAAGTGGGGAGTTACCGCATTTATACATCCGCCACATTTAATGTTGGTTTTAAATTTTAATGTTTCCATGATAATTTTTATTTTAATGTTTGTTAAATTAATTTGTAAAATTTTAATCGAAGACTGTTGCTTACTACAGATACAGAACTTAGCGCCATTGCCGCTCCGGCAATCATCGGGTTCAGCAAAAATCCGTTGATTGGGTACAAAACACCCGCCGCAATGGGAATACCGATCAGATTGTAGATGAATGCCCAAAATAAGTTTTGCCGTATGGTGCGTACCGTTAGTCTGGATAAGCGGATGGCTTTGGGCACCTGCATTAAATCGGAAGATACCAGTGTGATTTTAGCCACGTCAATCGCTATATCCGAGCCTTTTCCCATCGCAATGGAAACATCAGCCTGCGCCAATGCCTGACTGTCATTGATCCCATCGCCAATCATGGCCACCACTTTGCCTTGTTTTTGTAGCTGCTTAACAAAGTCAGCCTTATCCGAGGGCAATACCTCTGCATGATAATCGGAAATGCCCACTTGTGTAGCAACCGCAGCGGCAGTTTGCTGATTATCGCCAGTGAGCATATATACCGCTATGCCTTGGTGTATTAATTCACGTACCGCTTTTGCAGATCCTTCTTTGATTTGATCAGCAATGGCAACAATGGCAAGCACCCGGGTTTGGTCCGTAAAATAGATGACCGTTTTGGCCTGTTGTTGCAAGGCATCTACTTTATTTTGTAAAGTTTCAGGTACAACAATTTGCAAGTCTTTTAAAATTTTGTGACTGCCCGCCCAATAATTTTGATCCTCATAAACAGTCCTTACACCTTTCCCGGTCATACTTTCAAAATTGGTTACTTGTACCGTAGCACTACTTTCCGCTTTCAGGTGTCTAACAATAGCTTCCGCAAGCGGATGTTCTGATTGTTGCTCTAAACTGAAAAATATCTTCGTCAGTATCTGTTGATCCTGTTGCAAATCCCCCAGCCAGATCAGCTCAGTTACCTCGGGCGTACCTTTAGTCAATGTTCCTGTTTTATCCAGCACCACTGCATTTACTTTATGCCCCGATTCCAATGCCTCAGCGTCTTTAATTAAGATGCCGTTTTCCGCACCTTTGCCAATACCCACCATCATAGCGGTAGGCGTTGCAAGTCCTAAGGCACATGGGCAGGCAATCACCAATACGGTCACCATTGCAAGCATGCCATGCGTAAAGGCATTTTCCCCACCGATGAGCACCCAAGTCAACAGCGTAAGCAAAGCAATACCCATCACTACAGGCACAAATATCCCCGCAATTTCATCCACCAGTTTCTGAACCGGTGCTTTTGATCCCTGCGCATCCTGCACCATTTTAATGATCTGGGCCAACATCGTTTCGCCACCTACTTTTTCGGCAGTAAAACGGAAGCTTCCTTTTTGGTTGATGGTGCCTGCAAAAACTTTGTCGCCCTCATTTTTTGCGACAGCCACAGGCTCACCGGAAATCATGCTTTCGTCCACGTAAGAACTTCCCTGATAAACCTCTCCATCAACCGGGATTTTTTCTCCGGAGCGTACCAATAGCTGATCGTTGAGGTGAACATCTGAAATCGGTATTTCTCTTTCGCCGCCCTCGGTAATCAACAGCACTGTTTTAGGTTGCAGGCCAATCAGTTTCTTTATCGCAGAAGAGGTGTTGGATTTTGCCCGCTCTTCCAGTAGCCTGCCCAGCATGATAAAAACAATGACAACGGCGGCAGCCTCAAAATATACATGTGTACGCAACCCCCTCTGATGCCAAAACTCCGGATATAAAGTGTTGAACACGCTAAACAGATAGGCAATACCTGTACTCAATGCAACCAAAGTATCCATATTGGCCCTGCCGTGGCGAGCCTGCTTAAAGGCACCAATAAAGAAGCTTTTTCCGAACACAAACAAAACGGGGGTGGCTAAAGCCCACATATAATAGTTGCCCCAGGTAATATCCATGAAAAACATACCGATGATCACTACGGGTAAAGTTAAAACCGCTGCTGCGATGATGCGTTTTTTGAGTGCCTGATGATTGTTGCGCTGTACTTCTTCCTGTTTCTCTTTGCCACTTTCGGTGTCCAGTATCAGATCATAACCAATTCCCTGAAGCAACTTTTGAAAAGTGGCAGGCTGAATTTGCTCAGGATAATAAGAAACTTTAACGGACAGGGTGGCGTAGTTCACTGCTGCCCTATCTACTCCAGCCTGAGAACCGATCATGCTTTCCACGCTGGATGCACAGGCAGCGCAGGTCATACCCAAAACCGGGAGAGAAAGCGTTTCTATATTTTCTGATGAAGCCATTGTTTAACACTTGATATACAAAGATAGGTATGGCCCATACCAGTATCCGTACAGGATTTTGTGAAAAAGTTGTAAAATTTAGTTTTGGTCAAAGAAGGATTGAATAAAATTTTTAAAGCGGTTTAATACGCTCTCAGTATGTTTTAAAAAATCGAAAAATCTAGTATCCCATTTTTAGTGCATTTGTAAAAATGAAAATAACTTAGGTCAAGTTATTAGCTATTAGCTGTAATGAAAATAGCTGCTCCCTTATTAAACTTCAAATACTGCGAATTTAAAAGCTATATTTTTTTGCTGTTTAAATCAACTTTTATGTGATAACAGGCAGCATAATTTAAGGTTTTGAAATCAATAGCACAACCTTCTGTCTTGAACAAATCATTCTTCTATTTTGTTGACCAAACTATATGTGCAGTTAAGCTTGACACCGTATGACTGCTAGTACTCTGCCCTTCCATTGAACTAAGATAAATTTTTAGAAGCTAAAGCGAGATGCACTGAAAGTGCATAGTTTTAATTCTTTCTGTGACCAGAAACTTTTTATTTGGTTGATATGCTTAGTCTCACTCCAGATAACGAAATAGAAACAATTTACTGTTTTATCCATTTCAATGTAATTTGCTGATCATTTCCTATTCTCACGAAATAAGTTGATGGTTGCAAATTGCTGACATCAAAAGTCGCCTCTCCTTGATGAGTCGATTTCAATTCTCTAATCGTTCTCCCATTCAAATCAAATAAAGTAACAGTAACATTGGAGTGTAAATTCTTAACGGTAATTTCTTTGGAGGCGGGATTCGGATATAAATAAATTTGACTTTCAAGGCTTTCGGGATCAATGGAAAGCACACCATTACCACCTGATTTTAATGAGGCTTGGGTTGAGCCTGGTGTGGTCAGCTTCCACTGTCCGTTGTTTTGGTTATTATCGTCAAACTGATCAACATTATCTCCGTCTGTTTTACCAGCACCAAAAACTTCTACAAGCCTACCACTATGAGCAGCCTTTAACTTATAATATCCGTTGTCGGTAGCAATCAAAATATATCTTTGGTTAAGACCTCCTCCGTATGACCATTGAAGCACATTAGCCGTGTTATTGTTGCTCACACCTGAAACATCCATTGCTTTTCCTGAGGCTACATTAATCAACTTATAGGCACCATCTCCAACATCAGTAAGCGTAAATTGTTGATTACTATTACCAGTACCTTTCCATTGAAGGATGTTAGCCCCATCAGCAGAATTCCCACCTGCAACATCCAAATACTTACCACTATTTCTATTTTGGATGGAATAGGTTCCGTTTTTTCCTGCCACGCCATTTGCCCTCACTCTAATGGAGGTTATGAGATTGTCCCAACCGCCAAGACAACTGTTATCACTGGTAAGTGTTACATAATTACCTGTGAAATTATCGTCCACATATCCAAAGACCTTGTACCCTGAAGGCACTTTAATAGATGAAATATCATCATTGTAAATGCCCTTTGCACTTAAAGCACTAAAATTATAATCGCCAATGCCAAGTTTTACGGCATTTCCTCCGTAATTGCAATCTCTAAAAAATGTAGGCACCGCAGGCATGATGGTATTAAATGCTACATTTGCTAAAAGAAGGGCACCATTAACATTAGGATGCAAATTATCGTTGTATAAGGAGCTTCTCTGATTTTGTGTGGGACTGTTAAAGTTAATGATGGAAGCATTTTTTGCCGTACTGATTTGCGTAATGTATGGGATGACTTCATTCTGAAGATTTGATATCTGAGCGTTGTCCCCATAGCAGGCAACCGGATAACAGACATAGATGGCTGGATTTTTTCCATTCTGTCTGAAGGCATCGATCATATCAGCATAATCATTATAGAAATCATTTTTATAAATCCAGTTATCGGGATGGGCATCATTAGTTCCAAGTGCTATGATGAGGATATCAGGATTATAGTTTTTGGCGTCGTTAAAACGCGAGGTATTCCAATAAGATGAGCTTGCACGCTTCAACATCGTGGTCCCGCTTACACCACAATTATACACTACATATTTGCTTCCCAACATTACGCCTAATCTCGCTGGCCATGATTCGACATTTGGGTTAGACAGGGTATAACCGGCCGTTACACTATTACCAACGCATACTACACGAGTTTGTGCAGCGATAAACAGAGGAAAAAAAAGCAGCAATAACATTAAATTTAAACTTAGTTTCATCTTTTGATATTATTTATGAGGTTGAGGTTTATTTTGCTCAGCTATTTATAAAAACTTTTCTTGATGGTATTATTCTATTTTGATTGTAAATATCAGCAGCTGAATCGTCTTGAATAGCTGCTGATATATAGATCAGAATGCATTTAATTCAGCAACTTGGGTATAGTTTCCATTATATGCTGAATTGATGATCACCTTGAAATAACGGGCATTTTTAAATCCTTCGGGCAAAAAAACCGATTGAACATCTTTATTATTTTGCAGATTAAAACTTCCGGCATCGGTCCAATCGGTGTTGTCCAAGCTAACCTGCACAGACACTGAATTTGGTTTACCACCGCCATCAACCTGCCTGCCTTGAAATGCAAGCCCATGTAGCTCCTTTATCTCATTCATATCGATGATCAAAAAATGAGGCGGACCAGGAGATCCTCCTTGCCATTGCGTATGCCAAAAAGTACCGCTATTACCGTCCAAGGCAAAGATGGCCTTACCATTGTTTGGACCTTCACCGTTTGCTTCTTGTGAAGAAAACCCAGCAACAGTCCAATTCGTTCTGCTGTAATTTGGATAATCATTAAGATCAGGCTGTGCTTTAACCAGGTAAAAAGTTGTACTTAAGGATGGGTTCACTTTTACCGAAGCGCAGGAGACCGTGACAGGAAGAATATAAGTCTTCAAGGCTGTCATTGCTCCTGTGCCTTTTGTCTTAAGAGAAATATGGAAAGGCACTGTGCCGGTGCTGCCTTTTGGAATCGTCCCCGAGGTGTTTGACATCGTATAAGCAGCAGCCGGTAATAAAGGATAATTTGTTTTATTCGCTAAATTAAAGCTGTCAGCCTGGAGTGGATCCATTGTGAAATTAACAGCTATATCACTTTCCGGATAACCCTGTCCGCCATATACAGCACCATAAATAACTGTTTGAACACTGTCTTTTATCTTAAGCACCTTTGAAACCGGTCCATTCACAGCCTGGGGCATATAGACTTTTATATAGCTGTCTAAGGGTTGATATGGAAGGTCGAATTTATCTTTACATCCATACCACAAGTTGCATCCCAATCCCATCATCAGGAATAAAATATTATATTTCTTTTGAGTTGACATAATTTTTCGTTAAAAATTAAACATTACTTAATTACCATCCCGGATTTTGGACAATCAATTTGGACCTGTCCAAATCATATTGGCTGATCGGAAATAAATAGGATGCCGGGGATCTGAAAATATGATTACTGGCCACCACTCGTGTATAAAATGAATTATCGTTCTTATTGATGTCCATACCATGCATTTCTCCCATCACCTGTGGTGCTATTTTCCATCTCCTGATATCAAACCAGCGAAGTGATTCAAAAGCCAGTTCCACCCTTCTTTCCTGTCTGATTCGTGTTCTCATATCAGATTGGGAGGAAGGTACTGGAAGGTTGGCACTTCCATATTGTGGAACCCCTGCTCTTTCACGAATCAAATTCAGATAATTTAAAATATCAGGATTGCCTGGATCATATTCATTCAATGCCTCCACGTAATTAAGGTAGATCTCTCCCAACCTGAATAGCACCAACGGACGATTTTGTTGTGCACCATTACCCCCGGAACCATCATTGGTTTGTGGTGCAACGTTTTTTCTTATCAGGTAACCCGTTCTAGACCAGTCGGTTGGATGTCCGTTTTTGCCGTTAGGTCCATTCGCATAAAAAGTGATCGGCGCAGCTGAGGTCATTTTACCTCCCTGAAACATGCTGTTGTTATAGGTAACTGAAGCGTAAAACCTAGGCTCACGGTTCATGTACATATTGTATACCTGTACCCCATTCACATTGGTAAATCCAGTTTCAGAATATAAAGAAGACTCTGTTATAGGTTTGCCATCAGTCATAAAATAAGCATCCACCTGTTCCTGAGTAACGGCAAGCCCGTCCCATCCTCCGGCAATCCTGGGCATACTATGAACATCATAACCCGTAAGACTGTTCGTGTTTCTGCTGAATATTTGTTCTGGATTCCAAGCCTGAAAGAAAATCCCCTGATAGGACTTCAGCGGATCGTTACCAGGATCTTTGTACAAAGAATATAAACCCAGATCGATCACTGCTTTTGCAGCATCTGCTGCCTTTTTCCATTTTTGCTGATCATAGGTCTGGTTAATCAGATTCTTTCCATTCTTGCCTTTCAAACTTGAAAATTCGGCATTTCCATTGAATTCAGCGCTTGCTGCGTATAATAACAATCTGGATTTTACAGCCAAAACCATTCCTACTGTTGCCCTTCCATACTCCCTGGTACTGGCCTGTCCGTTGTTAGAAGGGACTCTTGGTAAAACTGCTGCCGCTTTGTCCAACTCAGAAACAACATAATCCACACATTCGTCATAAGAACTTCTGGGAAGTTGCATTTCTTCAGCAGTTGCATCTGCAGGAATTTCAGTATCTCCAACCAAAACCACAGGTCCATATTGTCTCATCAGCAAGAAATAGTAATAAGCTCTTAAGAAACGAGCTTCTGCTTTGTACTGATCAATTTGCGTTTGCCCATTTAAGGCCAATATCTCTGCATTGCCATCAATATGATTCATGAAATAAGTAGCCGAACGGATCCCGTTATAATAATAGTTCCACCTGTCAAAAAGTGCGTTGCTTGGCCCGATGTTACCTATATTCAGCGCATATACCGGATATTTTGTCCAGGTCACATCTATCTCATCAGCATTACCTCCCCATGGATTTGCCTCCCACATATTGGCGGGATCTTCCACATAGCTATAAATATTGGCCAGGTATTGCTCAGAAGGTCCTTTCTTTTGAAAAACCTGTTCTATAGTGATTCTATCATCTGGCACCTGATCCAGGTATTTTTTGCATCCGGCGGTGACAAGCAGCATTATGATGAACAAAATATTGCTGATTTTTATGATTAAATTTCTCATTTTTTCTAATTTAAAAAGGGATTATTTAAAAGAACCTTTAACACCAAAATTGAATGTTTTTAACAATGGATATTGGGCTCCTTTACCATCACCCAATTCGACATCCCACAATTTAAAATCACTCACGGTAAATAGGTTGTAGCCAATAAAATAGATATTTAAATTCGACATTCCTGTATATTTCAACCATCTTGCACCAGCAAAATCATAACTTAACTGAGCGGTCTGCAAACGCAGAAAGGCACCGTTTCTAGTCCACCAAGTACTATTTTGATAGTTCATATTATCGTTACCATAGGTAAGTCTGGGGTACATAGGATCAGCCGCCTGATTTTCCGGAGTCCAGCGGTCGGTGATCTGCGCTAGCAAGTTACCCCTTTCACCGCCCTGGCTGAAAGGCTGCAATCCATCTCCATTGATTCTGATATCTACATTACTGATGCCTTTAAACCAGGCAGAAAGTGCAAAGCCTTTATAATTGAAGGTTGGGCCAAATCCATAAACAATTTCAGGAATTGATCCATAGCCTATTGGTCCTTGGTCAAAGTTGCTAATAATCCCATCGCCATTAAGATCTTTATATTTGATATCTCCCGCTTTGTTTGTTCCTGTTTGGTAGGGACTGTTGGCAACATCTTCATCGCTGGTAAACAAGCCCAGTGCCGTATAGCCAAATCTTTGGCCATACTTACGGCCAATGCGTTGTTGCCATGGGTAAGGCCATGGCGCATTGGCATCATTTATTACCATGGCTCTGGTCCATGTGAAATTACTTCTCAGGCCAAGCTGCCAATCGCCTAATCTTTTATGGAAATCAACATTGCCATCAATACCTCTATTATGAACCTCGCCAAGATTGGCATAAGGCAAATTAAGAATACCTGTATAGGTTGGCACGTCTCCTCTTGGGCGATAGATCCCTGTTCTGATTTCCTGGAACACGTCCGCAGTGATTGATAAATCCTGATTCAACATGTTTAATTCTACACCGAGATTTTGCTTCTGCGCCTTTTCCCAGGTCACGTCCACCGCATAGTCTCCTATATCTAAACTACCGATATTGTTGTCTCTGTTTAAGCCATAGGAATACCCCCCATGCCCACCACCTACGGTAGAAATATAGCCAAACCTTCTACCGCCAATATTACTGTTGCCCACTTCACCATAAGAATATCTGAACTTCATAAATTGGAAAATATCCTTCAATGGTTTAAAAAAATTCTCCTCAGATATCACCCATCCTGCACTGAAAGCTGGAAAAAATCCAAAACGTTTACCAGGAGCAAAGGTTTCTGAACCATTGTAACCGAAGTTAACTTCTGCCAAGTACTTGTTGTTGTAAGCATAAGTACCACGACCCGCCAATCCCATGTATCGGAAAGGTATGGAAGAGATAAAGTCGTCTGCGAAAGCATCCTCTTTGTCTTGTTGGTTAAAAAGTATTAAACCCGTAACATCATGTTTGCCGAAACTCCGATTGTAATTTACCTTGGCTTCTGCATAAAACTGACGGGTACCGCCGTTTGCCCTGCTGTAACCCAAAAAACTGGTTCCGATAGAAGTGTTATCCAGTAACAGATTCCCATCCGCATCCCTTCCGGTTGCCAAATAACCGTCAACAGTTTTTGTTCTGCTGATATTATGGTTGTTGTAATTATCAAATGAGAACATGGCCGAAGCAGAAAGTCCTTTTAACACAGCGCCCAGATCCTGAGCTACCCGGATATTGCTCCATAATTGACTTCTGAATTCGGTCACATAACCGCTTTGTGTCAATAAGTTGTAGGGATTGAGCACATCGCCTGTTCTGATTTGGGAGTTAAGTCCATTGGAATAAACCGGAGGAATAATAATAGGTGGCAACAAATAGGCAGAATTCCATATGGCATCTACTGAGCTTCCTGGATAATTGCCGTTGCTCAACCATCCAGAAGCCCCGAAATCCACTTTAGTGGTCTTTGTGACATTTAAGGTAAGGTTAGAGGTGAAATTATATCTGGTGAACTTAATTGCTGAGTTATAATTTGCCAAACCATCCGTTTTGTACAAACCATCTTCATCATAATAACCTAATGAGAGATAATATTGCGCATTCTCTGACCCTCCGTTTGCATTTACCCTAGCCCTTCTGTTCTGCCCCGATTTATTGAACAGGGTATTGAACCAATCCACATTTGGATAAAGATCCGGGTCTTTGCCAGATGCCGTTTTTTCAATTTTATCAGCTGAATATTTTGGTGTTGGATCATTGGGAAAGCTACTTTTGTATGCTTCATTGGCTATATTCATATAGGTTACCCCATCGGCAAACTGTGGGATCGATGTAAATTGAGTGATCCCCTGATCATATTGAGCATTGATAAGCGGTTTACCTGATTTTCCTTTTTTTGTTTCTATGATGATCACGCCATTCGCACCACGTACCCCGTAAACGGCAGTGGCAGAAGCATCTTTCAATACGCTGAAACTGGCAATATCTTCCGGATCTATATTTGCAAAACTCCGCTCCACTCCATCTACAAGAATCAAGGGGGAACTGCTGGTAAATGTAGATATTCCACGGATGTAGATTTCCGAGTTATCATAACCAGGTTGTCCACTACGTTGTACCCCAATAATACCTGCTACTCTTCCCGCAATTACATTGGTTAAGTTAGCAATGGGCAGTTTAAGTTCTTCAGCATTTACCGTACTGATGGCTCCAGTGGTGGTCACTTTTTTCTGTTGCCCGTATCCTACAACAACAACATCATTCAACTGGTTAACCGCCTCCTTCATTTGCACATCGATCATTCTTCTGTTGTTCGCCTGGATCTCTTGTGTGGCAAAGCCTATGGATGAAAAAACAAGTGTTTCATTTCCGATAGGTAAACTGATGCTGTAGTTTCCGTCAATATCAGTTACCGTACCTTTTTTGCTGTCTTTTATTGCAACTGCAACACCAGGAATGGGTAAGCCTTTATCATCAGTGACCTTTCCTTTGACCTCTATCTCCTGACTTTCTACCCTTACATATTTAACTTCGGGTTTTGGAGTAATTAGAATAGTTTGGTTATTGATGACATAAGTAAAAGGTTGGTTTTTAAAGCAAGCTTTTAATGCTTCGTTAAGTGAGGCATTATTTATATGAACATTTATCTTTGCAGCTTTTTCCAATAGATTTTCATCGTACATAAAACTGTAACCGCTTTGTTCATGAATGTTGTTTAAAGCTTCCAACAAAGGGATGTTTTTTTTATCCAAATTAATATTTTGTGCAAGTGAGGCGGCACTTATTTGCATAAATGAGCACAGCATTATTAAACAAGATAATTTCATCCTAAGAATAAATTTAGATTTGACACGGAGAAATGTTCCACATCGAATTAAGGTATAATTTTTATACATTTGAATGTTAGGGTTTAGTAACTGATTTAGTTAGTTGTAATCTGCTATTTAATACCTGGCTCTGACAAAAGCACTGACCGGGGGTGTCGCAAACCCCTGGTTTTTTGGTACTATACTTCTGAAAATAATTAATTGATCAAAATAACCCTCCTTCCTTCAATTTTATAATCAATTCCTCCTGTAATCTTTAAATTATCCAGTAATTCGGTAATGTCTTTATATCTGGAGATTGTCCCTCCAAATCTTTTATTGTTTACATCTCCCTTAAACTGAATTTCTATATCATACCAACGGCTGGCCTCTTTCATCACGTTTTTAATACTCTCATTGTGAAACACGAACCATCCTTTTCTCCAGGCGGTAACTTCATTCACATTTACGTGCTTGATCTTGATGCTTTGTTGGCTGTCCATTACCTCAGCCTGCTCCCCCGGAATTAGAGAGACCTTATTTTTCTCATTTTTGATATTGACTTTGCCTTCCTCCAAAGTAATTTTAACAGAGGGATTATCACTATAGGCATTCACATTGAAGGCTGTGCCAACATCTTCTATGAGCTGGCCTTTTGCCAAAACAAAAAATGGGTGTTTCTCATCATGGTCCACGTTAAAATATACTTGTCCTGTAATGCTCACCTTTCTTTCCTTGCCGTTAAAAACCACAGGATATTTGATGGAAGATTCCGCATCTAAAACCACGTCAGTTCCGTCTGAAAGGGTAAGAGAAAACCTGCCGCCACGTGGGGTAGTCATGGTATTGTACACCAATTCCCTATTTAAATTATTTTTATCCTCATTTAATTGATATGATATTTTATAGGGAGAATCTTTGTTAATATTTATACCTTTCTGTGTGGCAAGATGTCCGTTAGCTGAATTGTTCAAAACAATTTGTGAACCATCAGAAAGTGTCAAAGTTGCCTTATCACCACCAGGCTTAATCTCACAATTCTTATTCTGGTGTGAATGTCCACCAGAATCAGGGTTTCTCTTCAAAAAGAAAAGTGTTCCAATGCAAGTCAATACTAAAATTGCAGCGGCAATGCGCATCGAGGTGCTATTAAAAAAAATCTTCTTTGGTATTTGGGTTCTTTGTGTAAAGTCCTTAAATAGTTCTGCGGACAACTCTTCTTCCCTTCCTGCATCTTTTAACCAATCATTAAACCCCTTATCGCCAAAGTCGCGGGAATTGAACCAATCCTCCAGTTCCTCCAGTTCTCCCGAGCTGCATTGATTTATTGAATTTTTCTTCAATAGGAATTTTAGTCGGTTTTGGTTCATGTTAATTGATTGGTTCTACAACAGTTAATCAATAGGATTTGATACCGCCGTTACAAATACATGACGAACGGATCATCATTAACCGTTATCTGATTAAAAAAATATTATACTTTACTGCTGAAATTCAAACACAAGGAATGCCCGGCTTTTATGGCTTGTTTGATAACAGGCTGGGAGAAAACGTTATTTCGTAATGACTTCCACCTCCCCCCCATCTTTGAACAGGTCAAAAGGCACAAAATAACCTTCGATCCTCTTTCCGTCTACTTTTATGCCCTCCAAATCCCTCGACTTTCCATGCTTCTTCATGACCAGTGTTCTGTTGCCCCCGACATTCCATCTTACCTCATCGAATAGCGGGACAGAGACTATATATCTAGCATCGGCAGCAGTGAAAGGGTACAGGCCTGCGGCACTGAAAACATACCAGGCCGACATTTCCCCCGCATCATCCATCCCGGAAAGTGCCAATCCATCTTTGCCGATCCCATAAAGACCGGACATGATTTCATCAAGGATTTTTTGCGATTTCTGTGGCTTGTCCACAAAATAGTAGGAAAACGGGGCCTCGTGGTCGGGCTGGTTGCCATGGCAATACTGCCCGATGAAAGAGGAAACGTTCCTTGCGATGTATTTGGGATTCCAAGGAATGGTAAATAAGGAATCCAGCTTGGCTTCAAATTTCCCTGGCCCACCGTAAAGCTGAACCAGGCCGGGCATGTCATGCGGGGCGAAGAACGAGACCTGCCAGGCGTTGGCCTCCCGGTACATGTACTCATAATAGGGATATTGAGGGTTGAAGTTCTTTACCCAGTCCCCATTGTCCAACCTGCCACGCATGAAATTGGTGGAACCATCAAAAACGTTTTTATAATTCTTCGATCGTTCCATCAAAGCGTCATAGTTCGCAGTGTCTTTAAGTGCTTTGGAAAGCTGTGCCACCGAGTAATCATCAAAAGCATATTCCAATGTTTTTGCCACACCTGCCTTGGCTTTGGTCTCCACGTTTGGGGAAGCTATATCAGGCGTGGAGATATAGCCTTTTTTGATGTACTCAGAGATATAAGACCTTGTCCCCCCCTCCACGTTCGCGTTCCTGAGCAGAAGACGGTAGACATCCTTCACATCGAAATCCGTCAATCCCCTTTGATAGGCCCCCGCTATGAACGCCGCCGCATGGTCCCCATGGAAAAAAGTGGGGATGAAGCCTGTTTTGTCGCCGATGTCCCGGAGGGTTTTGATGACATCTGTGGTCACCTTTGGAGAAAGCATGCTCAACAGGACCAGTTTGTTGCGATAGGTGTCCCACAGGGACGGAAGGGTGTAGTAATTGAAATCTGCATGTATGGCCTCGCCATTCACGTCTCTGTACTCCCCATTCACATCACTCCGCAATGCGGGCCATTGAAAAGATCTGTACAGACTGGAATAGAATAGCTGCTTTTCCTTTTTCGTCCCTCCCTTTACCTGTACCTTGGAAAGCAACGCTTCCCACTTCTGCTCTCCTTCTTGATGGATTTGATCAAAAGTTCTCTTTCCAATCTCCTGTTCAAGGTTTTGTTTGGCGTTTTGTGGACTCACAAAAGAAAGACCTATCTTGAGTTCCACAGATCCATCCCCCCCATCTTGCAAATGTACGATGGCATAGCCATCACGCTGTCCCATCGCCTTCTTTTCGATGTGGTCTATAGCTGTGTTCAGCAAAACATGAAAAAAGATCTTCTCACCGCCCATGTCCTGAAAGCCCTCCAGTTCATTCTTGCCGATTTTCTCCAATCTCCAGTCTCTTACGTTACCGTTGGCCTTTGCCAGGTCGAAGAGGATCTGCCGATCTTTACCAGCTGAGTATCGGTATTGATGATATCCGCACCTCAAGGTGGAGGTGAGCTTGACATTTACGCTGTACTCATCCAAAAAAACCTGATAAAATGCCGGCGATGCGCTTTCATTTTTGTGGCTGAAATGCGAACCGAACGAAGCTCCCTCCACATGCGTTCCCGTGATGGGAAGAATGGGGATGTTGCAGAGGTTCCAATGCCCTTTGTTGGTGTGCGTAAACCCATAAATCACGGTATCTTCGTATTGGTAACCTGCGCCGGTGTGGTAGGCTGTGATGGGACTCAGCTGCACCATCGCATTTGGCAATGTGCTTCCAGGATAGGTAAGCCCGGCCCATACACGCCAATTTTTTGGGGGTGTATAGCCGATGATGGCCGGGTCTGTCAGCGGAGCGGTCCCAATGAAGGTGTTCACGTAGCTGGTATAACTTTTATTTTGCTGCGCTTCTGTTGTTTTCGTTAAAATTAAAAGCGTAAAAATCAGAATGGTTCGCATCAGTTTTTCAGTTTTCATTAAAGATGTTTTAAAATATTTGTATGCTATTTTTAAATTTAGAAGCTGTTTAAATTTATATTTTAAAATTTTTTATAGTGTTTTTTTGAGCGAAATGAGGCTTGTTTTTGAAGAGATAGCGGGGCTTCTACCTCAAAGAAACAAAACGAAGTTGCAGCCAAAAACAATACATAAAAAAATTATTAGATAAATTTAAACAGCTTCTTATATTACCAAAGGAGATCAATGACTCTTCAATGCCTTATCAATTGCCTTTTCTGCCAACGGTTCCATCACTTTGTAACCTTCTAAATCAGGATGGACATCATCCTTGGCAAGATTTTTCTTTAAGCCACGATGATCATCCACCATGGCGGAAAAATAATCCAAATAGATAAAACCACTTTCGGCAGCATAAGACTTGATCATTTCATTCAGTTTTTTTACTTTTTCAACCGGATTGATGTTTGGACGCCAAGAAAGAGAGGATGCGGGCAGAAGCGAGGACAACACCACTTTAATGTGATTGGCATGCGCCAACTGAGCCATGGAAACAATGTTTCCGAAAATATCCTCCAATTTTGAAGGCCCATTATTTTCGGCAATGTCATTGATGCCAGCAAGGATCACCACCACCTTAGGTTTTAAATTGATCACATCTTGTCTAAAACGCAAAAGCATCTGACCGGTAGTCTGCCCACTGATTCCACGATCATAATAAGGCCTGCCTGCAAAAAAAGTGGAATCGTAATCAATCCAAAAATCCGTGATGGAATCACCCAGGTATACCACTCGTTTCTCCCCCGGTTTGGGCTGCTTGACGTCCTTATTCAACTTCTCGTATTTCATGAGATTGGGCCAATCTTGTGCCTTGACCACAAATGAATTAGCAGCCAACAACAAAGTTAAAATCATTAAATTTTTCTTGTTCATTTTTCCAATTATTAGGCCTTGTTTAAGCTCTTCTCTGCATTAAAATGACAGTTAAAAAATAAAGTTTGATAAAAAAATACTAAGGATAGATGAATTTATTTTTAACCAAATATGTTGAACAAGACATAAGTTTGGTTAAAAAAAGTAAATTATAAATTATAAAAAAGTAATAAAATTTAATTTTTATACTATTCACAAAACAGTTATTGCCTTCTATCAGCTTCAAAATGTCAATTAAAACATTGATTATAATCTAAGGATTTACAAAGGAAAATTCAAAATATTAGTGAAAATAAATCAAACAAAAACAAAAAATAAACTGCATCAAAGGGTAAAACAACGACTTTTCAACTAGTTCAAAATTTAAGTCTGATCTTTCGCTTTAAAACTTCAAACCTCTCCGATAACCCAGTGTAAATATCCTGTGAAAACAAATCAAAAATAAAATACCGCAACCTCAAATAGAGCGGAAAAACCACACTAAAACCTCTATTTGAACATGGTGATTTTTTACATTAAAACTCTATGATATAGTTGCAGTTGCAAGTTTAAATCGAGTTGAAAAAACCAGCTTTCAACGTTTTAAAAACTCTCCAGATACATGACGTTCCCATCCTCGTTTACCGTTAACCAATTTCTAAAAAAAACATCAAAAAACCACTTTAAATTAAGATTTTTCAAGAAAAAACGCTTGTTAAAATCAAACTTTTTTCTTATTATTGAATAACTAACTTAAACCCTGAAAACCATTAAAAAACTAGTTCAATATACGGACAAAGAACTGATCTTGCTTTGGCAAGAAGGAGATGATTCTGCATTTGAAGAATTGTATCGTAGACATTCGATAGATCTTTTGAGGTTTGCTATGCAAAAAACAAATGACAGGGAGGAATCTAAGGAGCTTGTACAAAACACCTTCATCACTTTGTTCAAGAACAAAAAGACTGCTCACCATATCAAATCTCCAACAGCTTATTTGTATACTGTTTTGAAAAATAGACTTTATGATCAGTTCCGGCATGATTTGATACACAAAAAATTTAAAGAACATGCCATTTACATCCATCAGTACAGGATAGAAAATGATGTTTCTAATTATTTAGAGACCAAGGAAATGGAAAATCTGCTGAGCCATGAAATCAACAAGCTTCCAAATCAATGCAGAAATGTTTTCCAGATGCGAAGGGAGCAGGAATTGTCTAACAAAGAAATTGCCTCCAATTTGAATATTTCTGAAAATACAGTGGAGCAGCATATGCGGAAAGCACTTCGGATATTAAAAACGGCTTTTGGTATCCTATAAAGTATTTCATTTCCCAAGCAGAAACTTTGCGAGCGGCCCTGCTAGAAACTTGCCGGGACATAAAGCTTGTAAATTAATAAGAACTGAATATAAATATCCAGTTCTTTACCAATAAATCCATTCTAAATCGTTTTTACTTTTTATAGGCTTCTATCCTGAAAGCATAGCTATTGCTATCACTTATCGGTAGTTCATATTTTTGTAATGGACCCGGGCCGCAACTGGCGTTCCCCAATCCTCTTTGCATGTAATCCAAACTCAAAATAGTTTCCGGCCTCCTGTTTTCATCTAATAGGAAAAGATGCTTCATATTCCAAAGCTCCTGATCGTAAAAATGCAATGCTGTGAAATTAAGTTTGTCTTTTGAGGTTATTTTTATTCCAGAATCCCCATTTCTAAGGACTAACCAACGCACATCTTCACGGTTTCCCATGCTTTGGCTGCGGGCATAAAATTCTTCCATTCCTTTTACCGTGTTTTTGTAAACCCCAAAATAGGCCGATGCTTCCCTGTCGGCATAATTTTCCTGCGGACCACGACCATACCACTCTACTTGTTCCATACCAGGCACCAACGCCAACTGCAAACCTAAACGGGGAACATGGTTTTCATCTTGAGTATTGTCTATGATCACATTAACATCCACAGCACCTGAAGCGTAAAAAATATAATTTATAGTATATGGGATTACGCTTTTCTGTTGACCTATTAATGTACAAATCATGTTGGTTTTCAATTCAATACGCTCTCCATTATTGATGACTTCAGGAACTATATTGCTTAATTTTGTTTGAACCTCCATATCATTTCTTTGGTCATTATTGATGCTTCTGTACCAATTGAAAGAGAGGCCTTTTTGCTGAAAGATCATTTCTTTGCCATTCAATTTAAGGGAAATCAACATTCCGGTACTGGTATTGAATTGGGCACTGATACTTTGGCCAATAATTTCCAGCGCATTTGTAGTGTTCACCAGTTTTAAACGGTCACTTGTTTTAGCAATTGCTGGAAGAGTTGCTCTTTCTGTTAATTCGAATTGTTCCGAGGCTATTACAAGACCTTTTTCTCCCCAAACCTTGTCTTGGCCAAGGTTGAATCTTATCGTCAGGAAATACTCATGCTCCTGATCTAAATTTGTATGGAAAGGAATCTTTAAACTCACTGATTCATCCGGCTTAGCCTCCAACGGTTTCATATTACCTTTTTCTATCTCCTCCCCATCTTTTAACAAGCTCCAATTGATGGTAAACTGATTTAAATTTGTGAAATCGTAGCTGTTTTTTATTTTGAATTCTCCCTTTTCAGGATTTACAGGGAGGATTTTTATATACTGATAAACTTTTTTTACCTCCAGAAGCTTCGGGGTTACTCTACGGTCTGAAGTGACCACTCCGTTTAAACAAAAGTCGCCATCATTGGGTTTATCACCAAAATCACCGCCAAAGTAGTAATGGTCCTTTGGTCCCCCGTACTTTATCAAACCTTGATCTACCCAATCCCAAATACACCCACCAATGGTTTTCCGAGATTTGTTTTCGATATAATCCCAGTATTCTGGTAAATTACCGATTGCATTTCCCATTGAATGTGCGTACTCGCACATAAAAAATGGAACATCCGTTTTATCATGATCTGTTTGAGCCATACTTTCTACAGAAGGATACATTCTTGAGTAAATGTCCGCAACGCTATTTTTACCTTCATAATGAACAGGTCTGGTGTTGTCGGCTTTTTTAATTGCTTTGTATACTGCGTCAAAGTTATTCCCTCTACCAGATTCATTTCCCATCGACCAGAATATCACCGATGGATTATTTTTATGTTCTTCAACATTTCGTAAATTCCTGTCCAGGTATGCTGGCAACCAACCGGCCATGCTGCTTAACGACTGGTTTCCATGACATTCCAGATTGGCTTCAGACATGGTATACAATCCATAATAATCAAACATGGCGTACATTTTTGGATCATTTGGGTAGTGGCTGGTCCGGATGGTATTGATATTGTTTTGCTTCATCATCAACACATCTTGCAGCATGGATTCCACAGGAACAGCTTTACCGTAAATAGGATGTGTATCGTGCCTGTTCACACCTTTAAAAAACACCGCCTTGTTATTCACATATACTCTTTTGTTTTTGATCTCAATTTTTCGAAAGCCAAATTTGGAAGTGATCACCTCTTCCACTTTTCCGTTTACATCTGTCAAGCTAAGGATGGCCGTGTATAGGTTCGGGGTTTCTGCAGACCATAATTCCGGGTAAACTATGCTACCGGAAAGTAGTTCTTCCTTTTCTGAATTGGCAGTTAATGCAGTGAGCTTCTTATTCAACTTCAAGACTTCTTTTCCTCGGGGATCCAGGATGGAAATCATTAAATCATCAGATTTTGAAGCTTTTTCTCCTGCATTTTTAATATCGACTTTCAGGTTGAAGGTAGATTTTGAAAAATCATCCCCATTAAAATCTGTTAAAATGCTATAGTCTCTGATATGAGTTTTAGGCACTGCATAGATGGCAACGTCACGATGGATGCCACTTAACCTGAACATGTCCTGATCCTCCAGATAACTCCCATCTGACCAGCGGTACACCTCCACTGCTACTGTATTTTTTCCGGCTTTTACTTTACTGGTAACATCAAATTCAGCTATATTATTCGCTCCCTCACTAAATCCAACTTTCTCTCCATTTACCCAAACATACATGGCACTGTATACACCGTCAAACCTGAGATATATGGACTTACCATTCCAATTTTGAGGTATGGTAAAATCCCTTCTGTAAGATCCAACCGGATTAGGTTCTTTTTCATTGGTATATCCAGCCTGTGGTTTTATAAAAGGGGGGTCGTTTTTATAAGGATAGGTAATATTGGTATAAATTGGTGTTCCATATCCCTGCATCTCCCAACTGGAAGGAACTGGTATGTTTTTCCAGCCTGAAACATCAAAATTTGTTTTATAGAAATCAACCGGGCGTTCATCAGGTTGTTTTACCCAATGGAATTTCCACATTCCATTTAACAATTGATAAAGGGAAGATTTGTTGCTGGCCCAAGGCTTGGTAAATGTTGAATCCTTTTTTGCTTCACTTAAAGAAGAAAATGGAATATAAGGCACATGAGCCTTTTCTTTGTTTATCTCAAAAATCTCCTCATTCTCCCATTCTTCTTTACCCACCCTTTTTACGATTTTTATTTTTGCAGTGCTTTCCTCTATATGCCACTGCTGACTTTTGTCATTATCATCAGTTTTAAGTTGATAAAGTTCGCCATTTTTTATCCCTAATCGATAACCACTTGCTCTGGAGACGATGGTATAGACATCATCCGCATCTTTGGTGATTTTCCATTGCTGGTTATTGTTATATCCGTCCTTATCCCATAACACAACGGCGTTTCCAGGTCCATTGGCTTTATTGGCATTGTCAATCCCTTTAAAGCTAACCGGGCTTGAGATAGAATAATATCCATTGCCAAGTGAAGAAAATGCCCAAACCTGATTGGCACTGGTTGGCTCTTCTTTAATTAAAAACAAATGTCCGTTATTTTCTACCGAGCCACGTGTATCAACAGCTTCACCTTTATTATTGAGGAGCTTATAGTTTACTCCAGTTTGAAAAGTTTGCGCAATAGAAAATAAGGGCGACAATAGTAAAAAAGAGAAAATAGCACTAAAATATTTTGGGTAATTCATAAATTATGTGAGCTTTTAAAGAGTTAGTTTAAATTTTGATTTGTTTTAATTTTAAATAAAATACTTGTATTTATTGATTGGTATCTGAGGTAAAAGTTGACGCCGGTAATCCTTCTTCGTTAAACAAGGATCCGAAAGCACCATCACTCCAGGCGTACCTCACGTAAACTGGCGATTTCACAGATGGGCTGCTTACCACTATCTTATCTCCTTTGATGAGCGCATCTGCCTCCACATACACTTTATTAGCTCCGGCAACCTCAAAATTTGCCAATTTGCCGTTTTTAGCCATTAATCCCCCACCAACAGAGCTTTTTTCGAAGGAGACGATCAATTGGTTTCCATCAGCAGCAGCTTCTTTGAATAATGGACCAGAAGTCACCAGGTGCTGCCCGTACTCATTAGCAAGTGCAAATCTCGCCAAACGATCACCTACTTCCTTTTTTTGTGTGGGATGTGCCGAGCTGAGGCGTCCGATATCCAAAGTGGTAACCATGCCAGTTTTGGGCAGTTTCAATGCAAAACGCTGGGCATTTCTTAATTTTTGAGATTGCTCCCGTTGTGATGGATCTGTATAATTGTACGGAGCTACCTGAACATAGTAAAATGGGAATGGATAACCCCAATGCGCTCTCCAATCGGATATCATCAAAGGAAAAAGTTTTCCGTATTGTTTTGCCCTCCCCACATTAGACTCTCCCTGGTACCATATTACCCCTTTAATGGTATAAGGAATCAAAGGATTAATCATCGCATTAAAAAGAACAGTTGGTGTACTGCTATTCATTTCAAATAAATTTGGCCTTTTTGATAGATCAGTTTTCAACCCGTAGCTGTAGAACTTGCCCTCGACCAATTCGGCTACCAATCTTGATTTCCAATTTCCCTCCAGAGGAATGACGATTCCACTTTTATTTGAAAGGATCATTTTTCCAGAAATGGCTCCGGGGCCTCCCGTGTCAATTAACCTGATTGCAATTAAGTTATTCCCTTGATGCAGGATGGATTTGGGAACAACATCATCGCGTGGTGCGTTGGCAACTCCATTTCCCAAAAGCTCTCCAACCTTTATCCCGTTAATGTAAGAGGCATCCATATCGTCAACAGCGTCAAGATGGAGCTGATAATCGGTGCTCAAATCTTCTACCACAAATTCTTTTCGCACCCACATCGCTCCATCAAATTCACCTCTCTGAAGTTGGTCAAATCTTCCGGGAAAATGTATGTCATTCCATTTCGAACCGTCAAAATTATTTTTTTTAGCATCTTCATCGTTAAAAACAAGCGATTTCCAGCCTTGGATATCGTTAGGTTTATTGCTTGTATCCCATTTTTTCAACCATGCACTTCTGGATTCCTGTAAGTTTTGTAATCCCGATAGCTGGTTGTTAAAATCGCCGAGTTTCTTAAGGCTGGTGGCACTTGTCCAGGCTTCTGCTGGCGTTCCTCCAATGCTAGATTGTATGATGCCAATCGGCACATGCAGTTCTTTTTGTAGTTTAATGGCATAAAAATAGGCGGCAGCACTAAAGTTGCCAGCAGTTTGTGGCGACAAAGGAGTCCAACTCCCACCCATCGTATCCAAAGGCGTTGCAGAAATGTTAAACGGGACCTTTAGAAATCTAATTTCTGGAGATCGGGCATCTGCGATTGCTTCTTTAGCATTCATGACCGTATCAGTTGGTGGCCATCCATTTAGAGGCAAATCCATATTAGACTGTCCGGAAGCCAGCCAGACCTCACCAACGAGTACATCATTAATTATTATGGATTCTTTTCCGCATTTTATAGTGATTTGATAGGGCCCACCAGCCTTTGGAGTGGTAATTCTCAGTTTCCATTCTCCATCTGAGTTTGTAATGGTGGGTACTTGCTTACCCCAACTTGCATCAACTGAAACCGAATGCCCCGGCAATGCTTTGCCCCAAATAGCAACTTTGTCCTTCTGCTGTAGCACCATATGATCAGCAAATAATCTGCAAACTTTTAGTCCTTCTTCTTTTTTTGGAATTATAGGATTAAATAAATGAGAATATACGGCGAAAAAACAAATCAATAAATTCATATTCTTTTATAGTTTAAAACCTGGTCTGAATCAGATGTAATGTTTCCTATTCTCCCTATCATATTCAAAAGGTTGTTTTCAACTGATACAATGATGACAATAGGAGATTTTTACATGCTGAGTTGAGATCATTTCAAGTGGTTCTGCTCAAATTGGTTTCTTAATTACAAAGAAGGTCAAAATCAAACAGTATGAACAAACAAAACGTCCTCAATATTTGACAATTCATACATATTTTGGATTTTCTAATTTATAAAGATGGTTCAAGGATAACTTAAGCATTTCCATACAAACAATAACTGCATGTTGATCTATTTTTAACTATTCAAATAATATCTGGGATGAGTAAAATAAGTATGATTTAGAGAGCTCTGTAAATTTTTGATTATCGTATTTTGTATCAACCAATTGAACATAGTCCGTATCTTTTTTCCTCTAAATATTTTCAGTTGATTCTTTTCAAATACGTGGTTGATGATGATGAAGAAGAGCTGCTTTGATCAGCAACTTCTGATTTATTTGCGTCTTTTTATTATCAATGGCAAGTTCTCGCAGAGCATCCTATGTATATTCAGCGCAATTTCCCTGAAAAAGCAGACTTTGCTTGTCTAGATTAAATTATGATGAGCTCTTTCCTGATGTTCAAACCAATGATTAAGGATTCAATAGTTCAGGGTTCTCTTTAAATGTTTTCCACAGTAACTCACCAAATAAAGTGTTGGCCCAGGCAAACCATTTGCGAGTAAAATTTGAGGCATCATCTTTATGGAAACCTTCATGCATAAGCCCGGTTCCGGCATGTGTATTTTGCAGGGTTTGGATGCAGCTTTTTATTTCTTTTGGATCGTTGGAAGTCAATCCTTTCATGATGATGCTCATGGGCCAAATAAAATCCATGCCCACATGCGGACCACCAATACCTTCTGCTGCCTTGCCCTTAAAGAAGAAAGGATTCTCTATTGACCAAACGTATTTTCTGGTATTCAGGTAAACCGGGTCTTCCCTATCTACAGAACCTAAATAAGGCATGGCCAATAAGCTGGGAACGTTGGCATCGTCCATCAGGTTCACACTTCCAAAACCATTCACTTCAAAAGCGTAAATATCTCCAAATCCAGGCAAATTTACAATGGCATGTTCTTTCAAAGCGTTTTCCACTTCACTGGCCAATGCCAACATATCAGAAGAAAGTTTCTTGTCATTATGAATGGATGTCAACATCTCAGCAGCTTGTTTTAAACTGGTGACAGCAAAAAAATTGGAAGGGATAAGAAAAGAGAATACGGTAGCATCATCACTAGGTCTAAAGGCCGAGCATATCAAACCCACTGGTTTTACAGGGTATCCATAACCTTTCAAACTACGGGTGTCAGTTGCATTGGTTGTTTCTCTTTGGAAATGATAGGCACCGGCATTTTCCTTTTGCTGCTGGCCTCTAAACACTTTTAAGGTGGCTCCCACTCCTTTTATCCACTTATCATCAAAGGGCTTTTGATCATTTGTTTCTTTCCAATAATGGTAAGCTAACCGAATTGGGTAACACAAAGAATCAATTTCATACTTTCTTTCATGTACTCCGGGCTTCATATCGGTTTTATCACTTGTCCATTCACTTACTTTATCATCATCGTTGTAAAAAGCGTTGGCATAAGGGTCTTTTAAAATAAAATGGGTTTGCTTATGAACCACTCCTGCAATGAGCTTTTTAAGGTTTTCATCTTTGTTTAAAAATTGCAAATAGGGAAACACCTGGGCAGAGCTATCTCTCAACCACATGGCATCAATATCTCCGGTGATGACATAGGTATCCGGCACACCATTCTGTTCAGCATAAAAAACTGTGGTATCCAGGGTGTTGGGAAAGCAGTTTTCAAAAAGCCATGCCAATTCTGGGTTATTCACTTTTGAATGAAACGTTTTGATAGCCTCATCCACCGCCTCACTACGGAAATTGCGTTTATTTACCGGCACACGCACCCTAGGAAAAACGGGTGTTGTGGCAAAGGAGAATTTTGAAGCCATTAAACCGGCTCCTAACAAGCTGGTGTTTCTTAAGAATGCTCTTCTTTTCATATTTGATTTAGTAATTAAAATTGGTTAATACCTCTACTTATTTTATGTTTTATAAAATAATCATGAATGCTGGAATTGATTTAGGGAAATTGCTGTATTACAAAGAAGGCAAAATATCAAAGGTGAGAATTGACAGATTATACATTTTATTTGACACCAGGTACAATTTGAATTTATTTTATAAAGTTTAATCCAAAAAAAGTCTATTCGGATTTATAACCAACATGATTATATAAGGATTATTAAATAAGACTGCTAAATTTGAAAAACCTGTTAGCCAAATAATAAATGCTCTTTTATGTAAATTGTAAAAAACACGGAAAGCTATGCTTTTAGATATTTTTCCAAATCGGATAATGCTGTAAACTTAGAATCATTAATGGATATTATAAAATTATTTATTCGGCACATAAGATCTCATCTCCAATTGCACTTCGTACTCCTATTCACGTCCATGCTTCTTGTAAGGGAAGCGAAATCACAATCATTCCCATACAGATTCAGCTACTTAACAGTTGATGATGGCCTTTCACATACAGATGCAAACGATATTGCACAGGATGAAAAGGGTTTCATTTGGGTTGCCACTTTTTTTGGGCTTGACAGGTATGATGGTTACACCATAAAAAAATATTACAACAGCAATGAACCACTCAATAACGCCTTTAAGAATCGTCTAAATTGCATTTATCCGGATAAGGAGGGAAATGTCTGGTTGGGGACAGAAGCTGGAATACAATGCTTTGATGCGAAGACAGAAACCTATACGGATTATAAGGATATTGACAATGACAGGCCTATTCTAAGTAAAATTTACAAGTCAAAAGGCAATACCCTTTTCGGATTATCGGGTAATCAAATCAAAATATACACCTTAAAAGATCAGCTCATCACAGAGAAAAAATTTAAGGCTCCTATAAATTTTAAATGTTCTGACATGACTGCTGATAAAAATGGCATCCTTTATCTCAGCAGTAATTTGGGTCTTTGGACATTAAATGAAAAAGGAGATTTTAAAAAAGTTTTAATAGCTGCCCTTCCCCAACAAGCCTTGTCAAGGGTTTACTTTGACGCCAAAAATAATTTAGTGGTAACGGCTGAGGACAGGATGTTTTTAATAAGCCCCTCTCTGCAACAAAAACCATCTGATGAGAGACATTTTACTTTTGTTCAGCAGTTTGCAGTTCCTGATCATAGGTTGATCAAAGGCGTGACAAAAAACAGGAGCGCTGATTATTTTATAAATACAGGCTCTAATTTGTACAGATTGGATGAAAATTTGAACCTCATACAAAACATCAACAACAAGAGCGCTCAACATAATTTAAACTCCAATGCTTTATCTAAAATATTTATCGACCGTTCAGAATGCCTGTGGGTCTGCACTTTTGGTGGTGGAGTAAACTATCTCGACTTAAATGAAAAATTATTCTATACTCTTCAGCATAATCCGGAGAACCCTAACTCACTTTCCGGCAATCATATCCGCTCTGTGTTGTCGAATGGGGATGATGTTTGGATAGGCACCACAGCAAACGGATTAAATTTATACAATTTAAAAACCCAAAATTTCACTCACTACAACAGTTTCAACGCTCAGGTAAGGCTAAAAAGCGATGAAGTTAGTTCCTTAACTTTTGATAATGAACACCACCTTTGGATTGGCAGCGCCACTGGCATACAGATCCTAAAACCAAACAAAAAAGAATTGTGGCAACCCCCAGGATATGAAAATTTCCCTAGGTATATAATAGAAACATTAACTAAAGATTATTATGGAAATATCTGGTTTGGCAACCATTCCGATAGATTGGGCGTGATATGGAAAGATCAAGCAAATAGCTATCATGTGAAATATTACGGAGTCGGATATTTTATTTTTGCCGATAAAAACAAACCACAGCTATTTATTTCCAGTACCGACGGATTAAAACGCATCCTTGTGGACAAATTCGGCAATATAGTACAGGAAATTAATTATAGAGCTTCCAAAAAACCAAATTCATTAAATTCAAACTATACCTATCCGGTAGTAAAACAAAACGACCATACCTATTGGGTTGGCACTATTGGTGGCGGCTTAAACCTATTAAAATTGGGAAATTCCAATTCTTTTGAAATCAAAAATTATGATGGAAAATATGGTGTTTTCAATGATGTGGAGAGTATGGAAATTGATGAAAGCGGGGACATTTGGATGGGCGGAAATGGCTTGGAGAGGTTTGATCCAAACACAGAGAAGTTGATCAGGTACGACCAAAAAGATGGTTTACAAGGAAATAGTTTTAAAGTAGGATCTTCCTATAAGGGAACTGACGGACGCTTATATTTTGGTGGAATAAACGGATTGAATTATTTTATGCCTGCGCAGATTATGTCTAATAAAATTGCCGCCAAACCTATCTTAACAGATATTCTGATCAACAACAGCATACCCAGCTACGGCCATTCAGACAGTACTGAAACCTTCATTAAAAATACGATCAGCTATAGCAAAGAAATATCGCTCAATTATTTGCAAAACAATTTCGTGATCTACTTCTCTGCCATGCATTTTGCAAATCCGCTGAAATGTAAATACCGATACAAGCTGGTGGGCTTTGATAAGGGTTGGAAATATACCGACGGGAAAAATCCTAGCGCAGCATATAACAACTTGGATTATAGTAGTTATCGATTCATTTTGGAAGCCTCAAACAATGATGGTATTTGGAGCAAAGACACAACGGAGACCGTGTTTAAAATCACTCCCCCCTGGTGGAAGTCAACGCTTGCAAAGCTCATCTACATCTTACTCATCCTCATGGCATTGATCGGGATCTACATTTACCAGGCCAGGTGGTACCGCCTAAAAAGAGAGATGGAAGTGAGAGCAGTGAATGAAGAGCGGCGGGAAGAGATGCATAAACAAAAGGAAGAACTGTACCAACAACAGCTGATGTTCTTTACCAACATCTCTCATGAGTTTAGAACACCATTGACATTGATATTGGGTCCCCTGGAGAATTTGATCAGTCACAACAAAGATTCTTCCCTCAACAATTCTTATCAGCTGATGCTAAAAAATGCCAAAAGATTAATTAATCTGATCAGTGAGTTGATGAATTTTAAAAAGGTATCAGATAGCGTGATCAAACTACAGGTGCAACCCGTAATCATCAAACAATTTTGTGAAGATTTAGCTTCGGAATTTCACAACCTTTCTGTCAGTAAAGACATCCAGTTTAAAATGTCGGATTATATACAAGATGAAAAACTACAACCTGTTACAGGTTGGTTTGATGTTCAGGTTCTTGAAAAAATACTTTTTAATCTGTTGAACAACTCTTTTAAATATACTGATATAGGAGGCGCCATCTCCTTTGATATTGCTTCAGACCCAAACCAGTTAAAACCTTCTTTTACCAAAGGTTTTAAAATAATAAATGAAGGCTACAGGGCAGAGAAATACATCTATTTCCGCGTTGCGGATTCAGGAATTGGAATTTCTGAGGAGTCCATTACGAGAATTTTTGAACGTTATTACCGCATCAGCAAAAACCACCTAGGTTCCGGAGTAGGTTTGGCTTTGGTAAAAAGCCTTACCTTATTGCATAAAGGTAATATTTATGTTTACAGTGAAAGGAACAAAGGGACAGAGATCATCATTGCTATTCCATGGGAAGAGCATCACTATACCGAAGCAGAAAAGGCAGATAAAGAGACCGAACTTGAAACGCAGTTAGAAGCTATAGACAATTCTGTTCAAATACCTTTGACTGACCTGAAAGACCAGCATCACCCTGAAGTTTTAAAGGGCAGAAAAAATATCCTGCTGGTGGATGACAATAAGGAATTGAGAAATTTTTTGACACAGGTCTTTGAAACCCATTACAACATCCTTGAAGCGGAAGATGGCTTAGCGGCCATAGGAATCGCCACTGATAAAGTACCAGACCTCATCATCAGTGATGTGATGATGCCAAAAATGGATGGCATTGAATTGTGCAAAATCATGAAAGAAAGATTTGAAACCTCTCATATCCCCTTCATCATTCTGTCTGCAAAGGATGCTTTAGACACAAAAATTGAAGGAATGGAATCAGGAGCAGACTATTATTTCGCAAAACCTCTGAGCACAGAACTGCTTTTGCTTACGGTTAAAAACATATTTGAGCAAAGAGAGAAAATAAAAGAACACTACGGCAACAATTATCTGTCAGAAGCCACAGAACTGGTTCAATCTGAAAAAGACAAAGAGTTTTTGAATAAATTGATCAATCTTATTGAAGAAAATATCCAGGACGATGATATGGATGTAGATTACCTATGCAACCATCTATTCATCAGCAGAACCAAACTTTATCAAAAGATAAAAAGCATTTCAGACCAATCAGTCGGAGAATTCATCAGGACCATCAGGTTAAAAAAAGCCATTCAAATCATGACACATGAGGATGTGACCATGAATGAAGTGGCTGATAGAATTGGACTCCAAAGCAGTTCCAACTTCTCCAGGACATTTAAGCGGGAATATGGGAAATCTCCTTTACAGTTTATGCAGGCATTGAAAAAGGATAATTCTATTGAATGATGGCATAAAAAAAGTTGTCTGCATATCGCAGACAACCTTATAAAATACTGATTTTGTAACTGTGAACCTTTTACTTGAACAGCCTTTTGAGCATACTTGTTGGAACTTCAAGTTTGGTATCATCCGAAATTTCTCCTTTTAATTCTTTTAAGTTAAAATTGTTTATTTTAATCTCATTCTTTCCTAGAGTGATGAGCTTAAAATGTTCAATGACTGATTCTTTAACATTTGGTCCGGCCCCTTCCATTTCAACTGTAGAGTTATTTTGCGCTGAAATGTTTAAATGATTTAGGTCAATTGGACTCATCGCCATTTTTGAATGATCTAAAAAAATATTTAAGTTTTTAAACTGGGTTCCATTAAAAGTTTCATGTTTAACGGTATCTCCGTTCACCAATTTTGTAACGGTTAAAAGGTCTCCATCTTTCCCGGTAGAGAAGAAACCGCAGTTTTGTAATTTGATGTTTAAACTATCCGTGATGGTAATGATATTGAGATTAAATGTATGGTTGGCACTTACTTCTTTAAATTTTGGTGCGTAAACCGTAACCATCACCCTGTTTCGGTAATCATTTATGGAGAATCCATCCTTAAAACTGATATTTAAAACTTCATTCTCTACTTTGAAACCGAATTTATCTGCCAAATCATCTTGTACTTTAACACCGTAATTATCTTCATGATTTAGGTGAAGCTCTACACTGGAATTGTTTGCATCAACCAAATTTACTGCATAAAAGGGTTCATTTATAACAATCGCTTTTCTCCCTGGTGTCTTCTCTTTAAAAGATTGGTTGTTCAAAGACTGGTCGGCGTTAAAGCTAACATTATATGATTTATAATACATTTTGGATCTTATCATCATGCCCAACAAAGGAACCATGAAGAATAATACAGCTATTGAGATTAATAATTTATTACTGGTTTTCATTTTTTAAGCTTTATAATTTTGTTCAACAAATGTTTGATACCGGGTCTGCAACTCCTCGAAACTGATGTCCAGCAAATAAATGTTTCTGAACAGGTTTGGGAGTTCATCTTCCATAAAAGTGGTTTTTCTGTAATCCTTTACTTTCACGATGGCATCCTCTGCTAAGAAGAAACCGATCCCTCTTTTGTTATGGATAATGTTTTTGGATTGCAACAGCTCATAAGTCCGCATCACGGTATTGGGGTTCACCTCTAGGTTTACCGCCAACTCCCTCACTGATGGAATCCTCCCATCTGCTTTCCATTCTTTCAATAAAATATGTTCGCATACAAATTCTGCTATTTGCAGGTATATCGCTTTATGATCGCTAAATTCCATCTAAACCTCCTTTTCTCTAAGTCTTATATAAGTAATTGTCCAAAAAATCATGCTAATGATAATTATGAGTATGGTTAAACCCCATTCTGCAGTATATTTTCCTATGAAATTGCCATCACCTTTTATTAAAATCTTATTATCAAAAAAAGCTTTTGTGGCATAAATTAAAAAAGTTATCCAAAGGCCAAAAAATATCATAAGAGAAACCATTGTTTTCACATAATGAAATTTATTAAAATAGACGGAGCCTAAAAGAAAGATGCTGGAAATGAGGAGCGGAATAACATAGAGTGGTTTGGGAGCAGAAGCGACGGATTTTTCAAAAAAATAAGTAGGTTCAATTTCCTGTTTTACCACTTTTCCAAGCGCATTATTATAAGTCTCCACAGTGCCATGAAAAATTTGTCTAAGCTTACTTACAAAAGCTAAATCCACTAAATAAAATATAATAAGGTAACTTACTATAGCCAGTATCACTGAAAATAAGATTCCGATTAAAAACTTCTCAAAGGTAGAAGCCGGCAGGGTCAATGCTATAATTGCTTTAGGTTTTTGACCCAGAGGGACAAAATGTTGGTTAGCCGAAATGCTTATAAAAATTATTCCCAAAAAAACAAAAAGAGGCTCTCTGAAAGTTAATTCCAAACTATTCCCAGCATAGGAAGGATGCCCAGAAGTGGTAGTGAAATTGAATATATAGTTGAAACCGTAGATAGCTATAATTGCTCCGGCAACTACCCCTAAAGTAATCAAATGGATTTTGCCGTATTCTAGCAAATGGCGCTTTATTAAAAACCCAAAACGTTTTATATTAAATGTATTGTTCATGTTTAATAAATTTTAATTGAAAATTTGTTCCAGTTTTTTGCTTTCATTGAGCAGTGCGTTGAATAAAAGCTCTATATCCAGTTTGCTCTCTTGCTCATTAATATTTGTGGAAACTGCTTGATACCCTGCTAACGAAGGCTCGGCATAAATCACCGTTTCATCTAGTTCTTTCATTCTTTTAAAACATAATTTTTGGGTAATTTCTTCCACAGAAGCTTTTAAGGCCACCTTATTTTGGTTCAGCATAATTACCGTGTCTATCAAATTATCTAAATCTCGCACCTGGTGTGTAGATATGATGATGCACCTATCTTCCATTAATACAGAAGCCATAATTTTTCTGAACTGGGTTTTAGACGGAATGTCCAAACCGTTGGTGGGTTCGTCCATAATAATTAGCCTCGCCTGTGTGGATAAACCAAAAGTGATGATGAACTTCTTTTTTTGTCCATAACTCATTTGATTGAGTTTTTGATGAGTTGGAATATCAAACTCCGATAAAAGAAACTCAAAATTTTGATGATCAAATTTTGGATAAAAAGGAGTCATGCCTTTCACATAATCTTTAATTTTTATGGAAGGAAGGTCAAACTCTTCTGGGATAAAGCAGATTTCCTGCAATAATGCGGGTTGTCTTTTCTTTGGGTCAAAACCCATCACGTTCAAATCTCCGCTTTGAGCGTAAACAAGTCCTGCAATATTTTTCAATAAAGTGGATTTACCCGCTCCATTTTCACCGAACAGGCCATAAATATGCCCTCCTTCTAATTGCATATTCATATTCTTGAATAGCGGTCGGTCTTTGCTATACCCGAAATTCAATTGGCAATATTAACCATGTATTTAGTGTATTAGTTATATAATACAGTAAACATACAATTTAGATTTTAAACCACAAATTATTTTTAATTTAAATATGTTGATCATTTTTATCATTGAATTTGAAAAGAATATAAATGTTAAGCACCAAAAATATTTAAAAAAGAATACGGAAAATCTCCTTTGCTGTTTATGCAGGTACTTAAATGGGCGGATTAAACATGAAAAAAGAGCTTAGTTTTTTAATAGCTCTCTACATTTCACATTATTATAAATTTATTTTTCTCTAGAAATTGAATAAGGATAATCTGATGGGAGCAATACCTCGTTTTTCATTTGGTTTGGCAGTCATATCAACATTTATTACCGCACCTTTTAAAAGACCCTGATGTGCAAACCAATTCTTATCATAGATTTTTCCATTATAATCAATGCTATTCACATATTTATTTTGGGCATTATTATTTTAGACGTTAATCACAATCTTCTTTTCGTTCTCTAAAGTGACGGTCATTTTTTTGAAGAGCGGAGTACTATTGCATAATCACCAGCTGTAGGACAAACCGGGTAAAAACCCATGGCAGAGAACACATATCAGGCAGATGTTTGTCCCATTATCCTCGTCACCGCAATATCCATCAGGTGCAGAGTTATATAATTTATCCATCATTTCTCTTGTCCAGTACTGGGTCTTCCAAGGAGCACCGGCATAATCATAAAGATAGATCATGTGCTGTATAGGTTGGTTACCATGCGCATATTGTCCCATTCCCATAATCTGCATTTCACGCATTTCGTGAATCGCACCTCCATGAAAATCTCTTTTGGCAAAAACTGGCGGAACTGAAAACACAGAATCCAATTTGGCCACAAAAGGCTTATTACCACTCATTAAGTCAATTAGCCCTTGCACATAATGAAAAACAGACCAGGTATAATGCCAACTGTTTCCCTCAATAAAAGAGCCTCCCCATCTGTATGGATCAAAAGGGGTTTCAAACTTTCCGTCCTTGTTCTTCCCTCTCATAAAGTTGATGGAAGGATCATGTATCAGAAACGATAAGATTGCAAATCAAAAATCCTTCCTCACACTTAAGCCAAATGTTTGTGGGTTGCCTAAATGCGATGCACCAAAATCATAAGCATAATCTATATAATGGCGATTGAATATATTTGCAGCCCACAGAAATAACGATATGTTTTTGGTGGAAACCCCTATCCTTCCGTTAAACAAATGATAAGCATTTTGCCTGATCTGATTGGCCAAATCAAAGTATTGATCTCCAAGATACCGCCACTCTGTACGGGCCATCAATTCATAATTATTTTTTTGACCAACTTTTTGATTGTATTGCAGGGCGAACATAGAAGTGACATCGGGAGTGAACACCTGATGATTTCCTGAAAGATCAATGGTTTCATTATTGGAGGCCAGATACAAAGACTGATAACTGGCGTGGGTGTAACCAAAGCTATAATCTGCCTCTAATCCTTGGAAGGGTTTGACTGCCAATTCCAACTCGGCACCTTTGCTCTCCAATTTTCCGGCATTGCGCACGATGGTGATGGCAGCTGGTAAAATGAGCGTGGGAACCTGAGCATTATTCACCTGGGTATAAAAAAGGGTGGCATTTAACCTGATACGTTGTTCCCACAAGGTGTTTTTGATTCCTATTTCAAAATTGTTGCTGTTTTCAGGATCGTAAGCATACAATGGGGGTTGGCTCATAGGGTCGGCTCCTAACTGACTTAGACCACCGGTTCTGAAACCCCGGCTGTATCCTGCATACATATTCATCTCCTCAGTGGGGTGATATGCCAAACTCAATTTTGGAGATAAAGCTTTAAAACTGACAGCCGAAGCTGTATCAGGCTGGGTGGTCATTGCTGGCTGTCCATCAGGTTGAAACTCGCCCAGGATACTCAACTTATTATGTTGGTAGTCATACCTCATGCCCAGGATAAGCTCCAGTTGCGGGTTTATCCTATAATTTCCCTGCCCGTAAACGGCCAGTCCGTAAATCTTTTGCTGATTGGTGGTGATGCTACTGAAATTTGCGAATGGTGCGCCCACCAATTCCGCATCTTCTCCAAAATGTATGGCTTGCTTTACCGGGTTGTTTTGATAGAAGCCGTATATTCCGGTTACCCAATTAAATTTTGAAGTGGCATCAGCTGGCGAAGTAAAACGGAATTCCTGGGTGCCCACTTTCACTTTATTGAAGTCATCACCATAGTTATTGACAATGGACACCCCGTCAATGGGAGAAAAATCACCGTCAATGGGTTGTGTATAATAACGGTAGTTAGACTGGTAGGTGCTTTGCGAGCTGAAATTAAAAGCTTTGTCCGAATATTTTAAAGCTAATGAAGTATTAAAAATATTGTCAATCAATCCGGTGGTGGTGTTCTGGTTGACCTTGAACGGGTCATTTAATGCAGATGCAGGGTCAGGTGCCAAAGGGAAAGTTCCCTGGTTTCGGTTTTCAACATGTTTTATATTCAGTGTGATGGCTAATTTTTGATTTGCAACGTATCTCATATAATAGTTCCCCATAAAGCTGTGCTGATCATCAAATCTGGAACCATTGAAATCATTGGTGTAAAAGCCATGCTGCTTTGTATACAGGCCAGCCAGCCCTAAAAACAGCTTGTTTTCGATAAGAGGGGTACGTAAACCAAGACTGTAACGATGCTGGTTATAATTTCCGAAGCCTGCTTCCGCAAATCCCCGGGTTTCATTGCCAGGCTGTTTGGTAATGATATTGATCACCCCTCCCATGGCGTTTCGTCCGTATAAGGTTCCCTGAGGCCCTCTCAGCACCTCTATACGTTCTACATCCTCCAGCTGTGCAATATAGGTGTCCAAACCAAACTGGTTCACTCCGTCTATATAAGTGGCCACCGTTGGATCATAGGAAGTGGTGGTGATTCCTCTGATGGTCACTACATTTCGGTTATCACCTGGGTGAGCAGCATATAAATTAGGCACAAAAGCAGTGAGGTCTTTGATACTCAACAGTCTCGCATCCTGAATTTGTTTGGAGGTAAAAGCAGTGATGCTCAGCGGAAGTTTTTGTAATTGTTCCTCACTCTTTTCGGCTGTGACAATCACTTCATCCAGTTGCTTGCTTGCTTCGGTCAGGGTAACCTCAATGAAAGAAATTTTGTCGTCAATTGTTTTCACTGTAGTTGCATAACCTGTGGCCGAAACTGCTATCTGATAAATTCCCTTAACCAACTGGTTAAAAATAAATTTCCCGTTTTTATCGGTGATCGCAGTACGGTTTAAATTTAACACCTGAACGGTCGCACCAGAAATAGCAATCCCTTCTTTGTTATGCACTACCCCTTCAATCCCGACAACTGCTTGCGCTTTTGTAAAGGTGGGAAAAGACATTACAATAGCTAGCAATGATAAGGTCGCAACCCTTTTGAACAGGCCAGTCACTGTTCCTCGGTAAAAATAGCTCATCAATTTATATCTTTCTCTTGTCAAATCTAATTTTCTATTTAATGCTCAGGATATAAGCCAGCATTTTTTTCACATCGGCAACAGGCAGGGTGGAGTGCGGCGACATGGCCATTGGCCCCCAATTCCCGCTTCCCCCTTTGATGATTTTTTGGGTTAACAGCTGGTAATTATCAGGAGTGGAAGGATATTTTTTAGCTATATCCTGAAAAGACGGTCCAATAAGTTTTACAGCAGGCTTATGGCAGCTTAAACAATCTGATTTGGAGATCAGCGCTTTACCCTGTATCGTATCCGTGTTGGGTTTACTGGCGGTTTTAGTCTGCGCAGAAACTGCATTTATCAAAAAAGGGCTGAAAGAAATTGCGGTGAGCAATATGATTAATTTTTGTTTCATTATTTGTTCCATTGAATAGTTTGTTCTCAGATAGGGAGACTTTTTTTATGCTCAGTAACCTGAAAAGCAATCACGTCTTTTTTAGCTTAATTGTTCACGATTTTATAAATTCCACATTTATTGTTCCCAGGGCCTGTATCCGGGTTGGTAAGGATATAGAGTTCTCCGTTCTCATCTTCATTGATCCCTGTTATTTTCAAATTTTCAGGGATGTTTTGCAAAGTGATTTTTCCTCTTTGCCATTTATCTCCCGATTTTTGCAGGTAAAAAACGGGGCCTGTCCAATCAGCAAATACATATTTGCCCTTCAATCCTGATAGCTGTTTCCCATTGTAAACGTATCCTCCCATCACACTGATGCCCACCTTATGGCTATATTCATCTATAGGCATAGTGATTCCATGAATGTCGCAGGTATTATCAGGGACATTGTCCACATTATGGCAGTGGGTACCTTCTACTATTCTCCAGCCATAATTTGCTCCTTTTTTTACGATATCAATTTCTTCCCATAAGTCTTGCCCCACTTCTCCGGCGAACAATTGTTTACTCGCTTTATCAAATGAGAATCTGTAAGGATTACGAAATCCGTAAGCCCAAATTTCCGGTTTTACGTTTGCTTTGCCCACAAAAGGATTATCTGCAGGAACTTTATAGGTGTCGCCAACGTTCACATCAATTCTTAATATTTTCCCCAACCATGTATTTAAGTTTTGACCGTTCCCAATGGTGCCATGTTGATCATGCTGACCTCCGCCATCTCCCAAAGAGATGTATAAATAGCCCTCAGGGCCAAACTTAAGACAACCGCCATTATGATTTCCATCAGGCTCCTCCACAGTAAGAATAATTCGCCCTGTGTTTGGATCTACAGGTCCGTCATCTGGCAGAACGTATTCTGCTACCACTTCTGTATGATTGGACTTCATGGTGGACGGTCTGCTGTAAAAAACATAAAACTTTTTATTCGTCTTAAATTCCGGATGAAGGGTAATGCCCAGCAAACCACGTTCTTCATATCCGTTATTGATTTTTATCATTTTGCTGCGCAGATCAAGAATAGGTACACTGCTGACCTTTCCATTCTTGATCTCCAATATTTCTCCATTTTGTTGTGTTACCCACATTACCCCATTTCCCGGGAAAGCCATATCTGTCAGGGCTTCTAAATGATCATCAATCTTTTGCACCTTTAAAGTAATTAAAGGCGTTATTGCCTCTTTCTGGTGCTTATTATTCGTACACGCCACATAGGAGGATAACAGGAAGGTGCTGATGGTTAAACCAATGATCAGTAATGTAAATGCCTTCACTTTTGATGGCTTCCATAAACTTTTGTTTGCAATTGATCTTTTCATATAATTTGTCTGAATGAATATTTTTTTGGTTGTATATTAGAATTTAAACCACAATGTTCCACTAAAGGGCTCGCCTGTATTTTTATATTTCTCACCTTGCGGCCCCATGGTTTCTGCCGAATGGAATTTTGTGCCTATTGCGCTTATACCCTGAAGAAACCCGATATCTCCTGATGGAAATGGCGGTTCTACATTATTGTTTTTTAAAGCATCTTTCTCCTTCGCGGGATGGTACATCTGCAAGTACATGGCTCTGGCATTGGTAAATACAGTAAAGGGTGATTCTTTGTTTTCTATCACCGCCCAGTTCACTTGTGCATGATAACCTTTAAATTCAGGATAGTCCCAGGTTTCTCCGGTAATGGTGTTATTGTAATCTTTATGCCAAACCCCATATTTTTGCCCTTTCAAACGGTTTTTCCAAACTCGGTAGGGCCCGCGCCCCAACCATTTCATACCAGTAACCTTTTCTTCCGGATAATTGAAAGTGATGCCCATAAAATCTGCGTCGCCAGACTGGTTATAGGAATAATCCAACCTGGCTGGTTGTCCTGATGTGAAAGTCCATTTTACATGCAATGTTGCCTCTCCTTCATAATCTGCCTCTACGACATATTGCTTGCCCAAATACTGATGTTTAAAGTTTTTTAAAGTGGTCTTTGGCCCAGCCAATACCGGCCCTCCCGAAAGCGAAATCAGCGTTTTGCCCTTCAGTACTTTGGTAAGATATCCGGTTTTTTTATCAAATTGATATTTTATATTGCCATCTGTGATGATGAACTGGTCACCTTTTTCCTCTGCAACAATTTTTCCTTTTTCCTTTTCAGATCTTAGTGTTCTTTCTGCATTTAAAGACGGTTTGATCTCCCAGCTCCAGGTAAATAGTTCTTCATTATTAGGATTGTACGCCGTTAAGTAAAGAGCATCACTTTTTTCCCATGTTGCCGGCAAATTTAGGTTAAGCATCCCTTTTTCACCAGGCAGTAATTCTAAAGGCAAAGGTTTTCCTTCAGCGATGACCTTGGCTTCGGTAAGTTTACTTTCAGGTGCAGGAAATTGTACCAGCTGCCATTTAAATTTGCATTGACTCAATTTGGTAAAAGAATACCTGTTTTCTACAGCTACTTTTCCATCAAAACTTTCATCAATGGGTTTGGGATCAATATAAATCGGAGACCAAATCTCCTTGATGGTGTAAAAACTCCCTTCCTTTTCACGATGCGGACCTAATATGCCATCTGGGGCATGGTTGCCATCTCCATCATAACTATTATTCTTATCCGTACGGATAACGGATTCATCTACAAAAGCCCAAATAAAACCTCCAGCACCATGAGGGTGTTTGACCACAAGATTCCAAAAATCATCCAATCCGGCACCTGCCCCACCATCGTATAAGCCATGCAAAAATTCTGTTGGGAAAAAAACTTCCTGCCCCTCAGCTACCGCTTTTTCTATGGCTTTATAATCCGGATAATGGTGGGTATCTGTGCCATTAAACTTAGCCCAGGGATGGATTACAGTTCTATCCTGAGGATCATACAATCGGTAATCATTATCCAGATCGGTGTTCCAACCCCCTTCGTTGCCATTGTCCCAGAATATGATCGATGGATGATTTACATCTCTCACAACCAATTCCTTAACCAGCTTGCGCCCAACTTCGGTATCGTATTTAGACTGCCATCCAGTTAACTCATCCAAGACATACAGGCCTAAGGAATCACAAATGTTTAAAAAATCAATATCAGGCGGATAATGGGACATCCGAACTGCATTGTTGTTCATTTCTTTCATCAGCTTTGCGTCCATCAAATCTAACTGATGGCTAAGCGTACGCCCGGTCTCTGGCCAAAAGCTATGCCTATTGGTTCCTTTAAGAATTATTTTGGCACCGTTTACATATAAGCCATCATTTTTTCGCAATTCTACAGTTCGGAATCCAAATTTTTGTTTGATCTGATGAATGACACCCTGTTTATTTTTTATGGAAACCACCACTTGGTACAGGTTGGGAAATTCCGTATTCCAGAGCAAAGGTTTATCAAATTGGTTCCTCAATTCCAAATGATCTGAATCAGCGTTTGCGGGCATTGCAAAAGGTTTGCCCACATTCTCGCCATCCAGCTTTTTTACCTGGGCCTCGATGGTTTCATCAGCTTTCAGGTTTTTGGCATAAACGTCTATCTGCATTGAACCGTCTGCTTTGGCATTGATGGCGGTACGATCGATATAGGTTTCAGGGACAAGCTCCAAATAAACAGGTCTGAATATCCCGCCAAAGACCCAAAAATCGCTTTCACGTTCTGCCTGGTTTACAGAAGCATTTGCAGACATTTTATCCACTGTTACCTCGAGCAGGTTTTTAGCACCAAACTTCAACAAGTTTGTTATGTCATATTTGAATTGGTAAAAACCGCCTTGATGAACAGCTCCTGCTTCTACTCCGTTGATTTTTACATGCGTATCAGTCATAGAGCCCTCAAAAACAATAAAAACTTTATTATTCTGCCATTTTCCTGCCATAAACTCATGCTTATAAAGCCCCTTTTCGCTGGCTTTATTCTTATCATGACCGTAATTATAAGCACCAAAACCCTGTAGCTCCCAATTAGATGGCACAGGAATTTTAGACCACTTACCACTTTTGCGACCAGCGGTGCAGTAAAAATCCCACAGCACCGTATGGTCTTTATCGGTTCCTGAAAGGTATTTAACAACAGTTTCCTGAGAGAATGCATTGATAAAAATCAGCATGAAGAAAAAGGAGAAAGCAATTTTTTTAATCATCATCAGGTTTTTTCACAAGGGTTTACAGATAGCATTAAAGGAACAACCTGCTTCTTTCATTTTATTATTTTCGAACTTAATGTAGCTCACACAAATTAAACCAAAGGCAAGCGATACCACTAACCAATACGTTCATATTAATTGACAGGGCGTACTTAATAGCCATCGTTAAAAAGAAAAAATTAAACAAAAGCTCTCGCTTACATACAATAATAAGGAGGACGTTTATTTGAAATTTCCAAAGTTTGCCACTTTTGATTCTTCGGTTTTATGATTTAATAGCTGAATAGTTGTTGATGGGCCTAAGTTGGTTGGAAAGTCCCAAGAACGAAGTGCCCAAACTATTTTTTGATCAGGAGTAAGTTCTATGGCCTGTACAGGCAGATTGTCTGGGTTTACTTTGCCATTCCATTGGTTGAACCAATTATTCACCAAGGTATTCCCGTTATCTAACCTAACAGCCAATTGTGGGTTAGTGATTTTATAGCCGGGCAGTTCGTTCAACTGGCAATTCCATAATGTTTTACCGTTTGGAGAAATTTCCCTGACAAAGCTGTAATTGCTGGTTGCCAATATGTTCCCATTATCTAACTCCACTGCCGACCATACGCCTGGCACATCGATTGATGAAAGTTGTTTTCCGTTAACGTCATATTCTATCACTTTTCCAAGATCCATGTGGGCAATCAGCAACGTGCCTCTGGATGTTAATCTTGCATGCCTTATTTGTCCATGGGTACCGCTTTTAAAGGGTATAGGAAACTCCTTTTCTGTCACGTTGGTTTTCATGTTCATCACAAATACTTTTGCAGGATTGCCATTTTGCACAAAAACAACATGGTTTTTCCCTATTGGCTGAGCGGTATGCGTTTCAAATCCTTCGGGTGCCTTATAATTCCATAACACCTTTTTGTTTCGGTTTATTAAGGTAACTCCATATTGATGGGCAAACAACACATTACCATTCTTCATTAAAACAGCATCGCTTATTTCTCCTTTACCCACTGTATCGATGTATGACCAAGTGATTTTACCATTGCGTACAATATACATGTTGCGGGATCTCGCTTCTCCTGCATAGAAGAAATCGAACCGATCTAATCCATTGCCGGGCAAAACTTTAGGACTTAATTGTTCTGATGAAGGGTTACTTTGTTCGTTTTGAGCCTTAGCCAAATTATAGCAGATGAACAACAAAGACAATGAAAGCAAGCACCTTAAAAATAAAATGGTCGCTTTTCTATCTAAAATAATTCGAATCATTTTCATTTCTGATATTGTATACTGTTTGGAAGCTTAATCTAGTCCCAGATAATCAAAATGAGAAAAATCAACTTTACCGTCACCTACAGCAAAGAGCCCCGGTTTTAAATATCCCCATCCTCCCAATATATTGTGGTTATAACCAGATATCTCAGTAACAAAATCCATCCTTTTCCAATCTTTCCCATCTAAACTGTAATAACATAGCAAATCGTTATGATCATCTTTCAAACGTAAATAAATGCTATCCTGGTTGATGTCAGAAATCAATCTTCCACGTTCGCCATTATTGTAGATTTTGAAAATAGCGTGTTCTGAAAATTCCAGCCCAACATAATATTTAGAATTGTAGTATAGTACAAGCCCTCCTTTGGAATTTCCTGATCCCGCTGACACTTTCACGCTGACCTGATAAGAGTCGTTTGCGGGCATGATGGTCAATGGTTGGGTTTCCGAAATAGACTTCCCTATCCCTTCAATACTCAACTTTCCATCGTTTACCAAGAAGTGGTCTCTATTTTCATTTTTCAATACATTCCATTGTGAGCCTAAAGTATCTTCTGAAAAATCATCTGATAATTTCATTCCATGAGGAACAATTTCACCCATAGGCTTTTTCAATGGTTTAGCGGGATCTGCTCCCTCTGGAACTTTGAACCATCCATCCCCCGTCCAAACGATGGGGAGTAAAAGTGTTTGTCTTCCTATGGCGCGGTTCTCCTTTTCAAATCCATGAAAGACAATCCACCACTTCCCATCTGGAGAATCAACCAACGTACCATGGCCAATTGAGGCCCATTTATTATTTCTATCAGTATTTCTGACAATTGGATTGTTTGGACTATTTTCCCAGGGGCCGAATGGAGTTTTTGATCTCGCAGAAATAACCATGTGACTTGTTGGAGGCCCTGCGGTACCTCCTTCCGCTGCGGTCATATAATAAAACCCATTTTTATAAGTAAATTTTGGCGATTCCAGACAAGAACACTCTACTATCCAATCTTTTGGAAACTCCCATCCTTTATAAACCTTTTTCATAGGTCCTGTCACTTTTAAGCCGTCCTCAGACAATGACACCATATTCCCCCCGGCAAGATGAAGGTATCTCTTACCTTCCGGAGTTGCCACATGGCCCGGGTCTATACCTCCTACTTTTAAATCTATAGGTTTGCTCCAGGGACCAGAAGGGTCTGAAGCTGTAACCACCCAATTGCTGCCCCCGGCTGGAAAATAAATATAAAACAGCCCCTTGTGTTTGATGAAATCAGGTGCCCAAACATCGCCAACATATTCGCTTAAAGCATGACCGATTGGTTCCCAGTTTACCAGATCCTTTGAATGCCATATCAAAAGTCCCGGTATGTTGTCAAAAGACGAATGCGTCATGTAATAATCATCGCCATCCCTCAAAACACTGGGATCCGCATAGTTGCCCCTTAGAATGGGGTTTAGAAATTTACCATTGCCTAAGTCTGCGCAGTATTGATTCTCTATTGAGGAAATATTTTTTTGTTTGGTTTGTGCAAAGAGATTTGTACTTATGATCAAAAATAGAGCAATCATGGAAAGTGTTTTTTCGAGTATCTTCATGCTTTTTATTTTAATGATGCTTTTTTATTTATGGTAAGCTGTCGGATTTAAATTTTTTGAAAACCTATGGTTTTACGTTCAATTATGATAAGATTTAAATTAACAAAAGGAGCCAATAAATTACTTGATAGCCTTTGCTACTTTTTTTAAAACCCAATTACCAACCCTATCGCCTTGCTTAATTCCATTCTCTATGGCATCCATATAATGGATACCTCCATAAAATCTCGAAATTGCCGCCTCTCTTCCTGCTTGTTTAAAGGAGGTAAAATTTTTAGGTGGAATGCCGAATTTTAACTCGACATCATCTTTAAACTTAAAATTATCACCAAAATAATGGCTTAAAATCGTCGCACTGCAAGCGGAAACCACAGAATGACCGCTGGTATATTCTGGAAAAGGAGGCGTTTGCAGCAGGGGTTTCCAGTTTGGATCAAGAATAGCTCTGATAGCTGTTTCTGGTCTGATCCTATTGGTGCTATATTTGGTTTGCCAGCAACTGATGAAAGCATCCAACAATCCTATGGATTCTATGGTGAAGATTTTCATGGTTTCAGAAAAATTTTTCTTTGCCTTTTTACAAGCAATCCCGGTAATGCCCATCCAATGTGCGCCTGGAGATATCTTTTTCAACCCAATCATCATATGCCCCTCATTCTGGACAGCAAAAGGATTGCAATCCCAAAAATTGGCAATATCCATTTCTTCCTTTGTTAAATCCTTTTCTCCTTTTGCCTCATTGGCCAATAGCAGTTGATAAAATTTCGACTGTTTCCCCCGGGAAAATTTAGCGGGTTCTTCCGGATTGAATTGTGCAGCCGAATCAAGGGTCAATTGCCTTATCGTTTCAAAATAGGGTTCCACAGGAGGGATGTATGCCGGAGGAGTGAGTTCCCAGCTTCCGGGTTTGTGGTCAACACTATACCGGGGCAAGTTACTGATCCTGGCATACCCGTCTTTTTTGGCATAAGCCAATATTTTTTTACTGATTGTATCTGCGTAAGCTATTGAAAAATTAATTTCATCTTCATTAAAGCCAGCATTTTTGCAAGAGTCAATAAACTTCTTTTCATATTCCTTCATCAAAAAACCAGAAGGCTGTAATTTCTCCGCTGTTTTAAACATCGCAATTACCGCACTTAAAGAGGCGTTGTAGCCTGACATTTTTTTATCCGTTTTGATTTCAGGATATTCGTTCAAAACTCCATACATACTCTTTACAGTAGAATCATTTTGAGCCACCACTTCATAACCTGCCAAACAGGTGTAGGCGTAAAAACGGGCAGCCAGAGGCGGATTGGTCACATCATGCACCATCACCTCGGTCATATCTTTAATAACTTTATTTAAGTCAGTATTATTTAACTGTTTGGTTTCGCTTTTTTTACATCCGCCAAACGAAAAATACAGAAGACTAATAAATATATATATACTAATTTTCCTCATGATTTTAATTATTTTTATATGTTTTCATTTTTCCTTCGTCCATACTAAACAAAAGCAGATTATTTATATCTAAGACTGCCCGCACATCCCCTCTTAATTTAAACCCTGACTTCTGTTGATCTATATAGCTAAAATCACCTTTCCCATCGCCTTTTAACAAAGTACCAAAATTGGCGTCGCTTTTACCAAATCTTAAATTAGCGTGGTTGGTATTTCCACAGAGCAACATATCTTCTTTGCCATCTTTATCATAATCTAAAATGGAAATGGTATAAACTGGCGCATATTGTGCCTGTTCAGGAAGTTTTATGCTGCGGTAAACACCTTTTGAATTGCTAACCAAACAGGTGGTTAAGAAATCATTTGCTACCAGATGTTTAGCACCTTTCATTTCTTCCGGAGTAAACACATCATTAATTGTTGCATCGGCATAGCTTTTATAATCTGGAAAACGGCCTCGCATAAAGCTGATTTGATCTAATAACTGATCTCTGCTTAAACAAGGATAACTTTTATGCTGAATATAAAGGCAAAGTATAGGATCAACGGAACCGTTATCATCAAAATCCTTATAATACATTTCTGCCGGCTCTTTGTCTGATGCTTTGCATTGCGAATTTAAGCCGAGGTTACCAGCAATCACATCCGGATGGCCATCATGGTTGATGTCTGCAATTTTTAAGCAATTCCACCAGCCCTTATATCCTTGCTTGCCAAAATATTTTTCGGTTTCATTTACCAGCTTGCCTTTCATATTTTCAAATACAGTTATGGGCATCCATTCTCCTACCAAAATAAGGTCAGGCTTTTTATCTCCATTCATATCCGCCCAGGCAGCATCAGTAACCATACCTATATTTTTTATTCCCGCGTTATACTTATTGGTTTCATCAGTAAATTTACCCTTGCCATTGTTAATCAAAATATAACTTTGAGGAGTTTCCGGATACCGGCCCGGGATTACTCTTCCACCAACAAAAAGATCGGGAAATCCGTCTCCATTTATATCAGCCAGTTTTACGCAACTTTTACTACTGGTCATTTTAGGCAATGCATTTACAGCTTTGGTAAAATTTCCTTTCCCATCATTAAGATATAATCTGTCTTGCAAAAGAGGGTCATCCGGTGTATAATTGTTATAACCACCAGAACATGCGTAAATGTCTGGTTTTCCGTCGCCATTGGCATCAAAAATTAAAGCGGCAGCATCAGTATATCGTTTGTCTGTTTCAAAGGCGGCTATTTGCTTTAAAATAAATTTCGAATTTTTTGTTTGGATGTAGAGTTTTGCAGCAATTCCATCATGAGCACCCTGATAAATATCCTCTAATCCATCGCCATTTATATCCCCTTTGGTTAGGTATGCTCCAGAAAAAGAAATGGAGTTGATCATTAAAGGCTGACGATCAAAATCATTGGTTTCAGGTTTAATGGAAGTGGATGTGATTGGAAGCGCAACCTCATGGAACAAAGGTTTTGTGGTTTTGGTAGCTGCATTTTTTTGGATAGCATTCTTTTCATCCAGGGTAATCTGCTGATTCGCCTTTACTGCTTTAACAGTTTGAGTAGTGCCTAATGGCCAAATGATATTAAGCGAATCTAACTGCTTAGCTGTTCCCAAGCCAAAATGTAAGACTGGCGATACACTGGATTGAAAACCACACGTTGGCATTTGCTCCAAATATTGCGTCTTATTGCCGATATATATAGTCACTTTTGCACCAATACCCAAGGTATTTTTGCCTTTTCCCTTTAAATTGATCTCGAGATAATTATTCTTCTTTTGGGTAGTTTCCTGATTCTCATACACAAAAGCAGTTTGGTTGATATTGTTGACAACTAAATCCAAATCGCCATCATTATCCAAATCTGCGTAAGCCGCCCCATTACTATTGGAGGAAACGTTGATTCCCCATTGTGCACTGGTGTTGGTAAAAGATGCATCACCATTGTTTTTAAAAAAATAATTTTCTACTTCTGAAGAGGGCATTTTATCTACAATCTTCAGCAAATCTTCTCTCATCACACTTCTGTCCCGTAGATTATCACCCATATATTTCAAAAAATCCATATTGGTGTAATCGCGGGTATAACCATTACTTACAAACAGATCTTTCCATCCATCATTATCATAATCAGCAAACAAGGGTGCCCAACTCCAGTCTGTATTTGATATGCCGGCCAACTGGCCGATTTCTGAAAAAGTGTGGTCATCATTATTAAGCTGAAGCATGTTGCGCATATACTGGTAGTAAAAACCAACACGCAGGTTGAGATTAAATGCCTGGTAATTATCTGCCCCGAACAAGAGTTTCTGTCTTTTATTATCCTCGGGAAGCATGTCGAGCGTATATATATCTGGTAGGTTATCATTATTGATATCAGCGATATCGTTTCCCATTGAATAAAAAGAAGTGTGCCCAATTTGTTGCTTTAATTTATCAACAAACTTCCCTTTCCCATCATTGATATATAGTCTATCTGGCACACTGTAATCATTAGAAATATAAATATCTGGCCATCCATCACCATTTATATCAGAAATGCCAGCCGCCAAACCGTAAGACAAAGCAGAATTAACTATGCCAGACTGTTTGCTGACATCTTTAAATTTTCCATTATCGTTTTGTAACAGTCTTATTCCAGCCTGATCATCCTGTTGCGCATTTAGTTGCTTAACAGATGCTTCGTCAAGGATACTAATCCGTTCAATATTATGGTTTATCAATAGCAGATCTAAATCTCCATCCCTGTCATAATCGAAAAAATATGCCTGGGTGGAAAACGAAGGGAAGTCAAGTGCGAATGCCGCGGTCTCATCTTTAAATTTTGGAATTCCATTAGTGTCATTACCCCGATTGATAAATAACTGATTGACCCGCTTTTCTGGCCCCAATTTCCCAGAATAACAAACATAAATATCCAATTTGTCATCTCCGTTCACATCGGCCATGGTCACTCCGGTTTTCCAAGGGCCTGGACGTCCGGCCACACCAGCCTGACCAGTAATATCTTCAAATTGCATTTGTCCTTTATTCAAATACAATTTATTATCCGTCATATTGCCAGTAAAGTAGATATCCTGAAGTCCATCTCCATTTAAATCACCTATGGCAACACCTCCGCCATTATAGAAATATTGATAGATTAATACATTAGTATTTAAACCTTCGGTCAACCTGTTACTAAAGTTGATATTGGTTTTTTCAGCAGGCAAAAGCTTAAATAGCGAATTGTTTTGTTTTTGTTCAGTAGTTTTTTCATGATTACAGCCGAAACTTCCCCATACCAGCAATATAAATGGTACAAAAAGTTGAAAAAAGGAAAAATCCAGTTTATATCTGGCTTTTAAATTTCTAAACATATCATGAATGTTAAAGAAAAAAATTCACACTCCTAAATTTTTAAAGGAATGTGAATTTGTGTAATAAATTATTAATAAATTAATATCCAGGATTTTGCACCAGTTTTGGATTTTTATTCAAAACATCCGCAGGAATTGGAAGCCAGTTCATATACTCTGAATACTTGTTCTGAAATCCGGGTACCACGGTATAAACAAGATTGTTACCGGTTCCGGTTATCTTCATACCATACATAGGTATTGTTAGAACTCCAGGGCCTTTAGTTGTGATATCCCATCTTCTAATATCATACCAACGTCTATCTTCTAAAGCGAGTTCTACACGGCGCTCCCTCCTTACATCTGTGCGCATTTGTGCTTGAGATAGTCCTAAAGGAAGTCCGGGTAATAATACTCTAGCACGAACCTTGTTAATTGCATCATAAACGCTTGCATCAGGGCCAATAGCCTCGTTTTGCGCCTCTGCATAACTCAACAACGTTTCTGCGTAACGGTAAAAAATATAGTTGGAAACGCCAATAGCTGCAAAGCTCGCCTGACCTTTAATAGATTCATCCAATGTTTTACGACCATAATATCCTGTATTTGAAATGTCGCCTGCAGAACCGAGATCAATGGCATTGTTACCTCCCACTCTTGTGGTGATTAAATCCCCCTGCCAATAAGATCCATCATATATGATTGATTGTTCAAATCTAGAACTTCTATGTATGTACGGATGTTGCGGGTCATAACCTGATGTAGGATCTGTAATGGGTTTACCATTATCCATCGCATAATCATCTACTAAATTCTGTGTAGGCGAGAACCCTCCCCAGGCCTGCGTACCTCCGTTTACCACAACCGGGCCCATAAAACCTTCTCTTCTATGGCCTTTACCGGGCAGTGCATAGCCCCGTGCAAGAATGGTCTCGGAATTCCAATTGTTTATGGCTAAAAACTGGTCTCTATAAGCCGTAGAGTTAGTGCCAGAACCAGTAGTTGAATTGATAGCTAAAGGCCCCGGACCTGTATGTGGACCGTTTGACGTTGTGAACAAATTATAGGTATTTAAATCTATTATAGATTTGAAGGTGGCAGCCGCCTTAGACCATTTGGCCAAGTCGTTATTTTTATTTACCCAAGGGCTGGCAGCGAAAAGTTGCGCATCTCCTTTTATCATTAACGCGGCTCCTTTTGTCATCCTGCCAAGATTTGAACCTGTTTGCGTAAGAGGTAAAACAGCAGCGGCCGCATCACAATCTGCTTCTATAAATGTCACTGTCTCTTCTATTGTAGCTCTAGCGGAAAAAATATCACTGCCATCTAGGTTGTTTAAGGGAGTAGTGATTAAAGGCACTCCGCCATAATTCCTGAATAAGATAGAATAGAAAAATGCTCGAAGTGCTCTCACTTCTGCAACACGCTGTGCATACCAAGTAGCATCGTATGCGCTTTTGTTGGCTTCCCCCTCTTTTAAAAACTCATTACACCTTCTGATCTGTTCATAATTTCTACCCCACCCTAACTGGCCTGCCGGCCCGTCAACAGAATTACCTGCACTAAGCCCGTTGTTGCGTATAACTGCTTGCCCAGTGTGACCTGTTGCCGTTACATTATTATTGTCGGTCCAGCCCGCGAGAGTTTGGTCGGTTCCATTATTACCATCCGGCAATCGGTCATAAATATCATTTACAAAAAGATTGGCATTAGCCTGTGTCGCAAAAGTAGACTTGCTAGTTAAAGTACCGTTGGGAGGTACTTCCAGAAAGCCATCATTTTTACAGGAGCCGATACTTACAACCAGCATACCAACTAAAAAAACCTTTGCTATATCTTTACTATGTTTAAATTTCATATTCTTAAATCTAAAATGTTGCATTAAGTCCAAATGTGATTACTTTTTGCTGAAAGTAATTTTGAGCATTTCCAGCATTTTCAGGATCTATTGTCTCTTTCATCCAGGGAGTCCATAAAAACAGGTTTTGGCCTGAACTATATATTCTCAGAGATTTTACAGTATTGCCTAATATTTTTTTTGAAAAAGTATACCCGAGTTCGGCACTTCTTAGTCGAATATAAGAATTATTTCTCATGTAATGAGTTGAAAACTGCGTGTTGTTAGCACTAGGCGTAGCTTGTATCCGGGGGTATGTGGCATTCGGGTTAGTTGGTGTCCAGTGATCAAGGTAAACCGCCTCACTGGCCGAACCTGACTCATTGAAAGGGAACGAATAAAAACCGTTGAGTTGGAGATTGCTTCTGGCAGAACCTTGAAAAAGCAAATCCAAATCAAAATTCTTAAATGTTAGATGTGGTGCAAGTGAATAGATTATTTGAGGTAATTCTGGATTACCGATGTCTGTTCTATCATTTGCATCAACCTTCCCATCTGGTTTACCATCAAAAGAAGGCCCATTTATATCAGCATATTTAATATCACCTGGTTTAACAGCTCCATAATTTGGTACAGGTATTCCCGGTTTTAAAGTGAGACTGTTAAGCGTAGGGTCCACAAAATCATCTAAGGTATAATAGCCTATAGAAACAAGTCCAAACTGCTCGCCCAGCGGCCGTCCTGTTTCTCTTCTATTTGGGTTATTGAATGTGGAAGCATTTTCAAACTTTTGTATTACATTGCTTTTAGCAAAAGTAAAGGTGCCCGATACGTCTAAGCGCAAGTCATTAGAGAATTGTTTAAAGCTGGAAAGGGTTAAATCAACACCTTTATTTGATAAAATCCCGCCGTTAACTTGGCCTAATGTAACACCATACTCTGCCGGTATAACTCCCACCTGGCCAACTAAGAAGTTAGAGCGTTTTTCGTAAAAGTAATCCGCTTCAATACCTAATAGTCCTTTCCAAAGGGTTGCCTCAACACCTGCGTCAAACTTTTTGGCTCGCTCCCAGGTAATATCAGGGTTGCCCTGGAGCCTTTCATATATTCCCTGTGTTATTCCACCACCTAATACTGCAGAACTTCCATCAACTTGAAACTGGTTTAAACTTTGGTATTGATCTCCGATCCTGTCCAAACCGTTACCAATATTCGGATAGTTTCCAGATTCACCATATGAACTTCTTAATTTAAGATTACTAACCCAATTGATTTGTTTCATGAAATCTTCTTCAGACATCCGCCATCCTGCTGAAAAAGCAGGGAAAAATCCAAACCTTTTTCCAGGACCAAAAACATAACTTCCGTCATACCGGCCTGCTGCTTCTGCAAAATATTTACCCGCATAGTTATAGGCAAGTCTGTAAACATATCCCAGTTGCTTTTGCCCGCCGGAAACCCCGCCAACCCTTGAATCTGTGGGATCTGTGCCTCCGTAATCTAACTCATCGAAGCTTAAATCGTAATTTGCTCGTTCTGCATAAAAAGTTTGCCATTTTACGTCACGGTACTCAGCAACAAGTAGCGCTGTAACTTCACTTTTACCGAACGTACCAGCGTAATTTAAAATACCCTGATAGGTAGCCATATTATTCTCGCTGGACGTTTCCCTGAATAATGGCTTAGCGTTTCCCTGATAACTTATAGAGTAAAGGTAATCCACACCTGGACCGTATTCTGTTACGCCCGGTGGAAGTTGGACAGTGGCAAAAGGTATAGGTTTGTTATATCTACGCGCTATAGTATGTTGAACTGGGCTAAAGCCCAGGGGATCCGGCCCTTTATCATAACTTAATACCCCTTTTATACTTAAACCTTTAAGTGGCAACTTTTGATCAACAGATATTTGTGTTAGCAACGCATTGTGTTTAACACTTTCATAGCCGCTGCTATAAATCTCACCATATAAAGATTGGCCGATGTAACCTGCAGCTAATCCATTACTGTACCGCACAGCACTATTTGGAGGTTGCCTGTAGGCTTGCCTAAATATTGTACCCGCTCCTTGGGCAGGATAGTTTTGATCTTCCTGGTATCCGTTTATCCTTAAGTCTACCGTAGTGGTTTTTGTAGCATTAGCAGTTAAACCAAGCGATCCATTAAACTTATTGAGATAGGTTGTGGTCCACATTCCATCCTGGCGGTTATAGCCGGCGGAAGCAAAGTATTTAAACCCTTCTGTACCGCCCGAAAGTGTGAAGTTATGGTATTGCATTGGGGCGTTTTTCCGAATGATCTCGTTTAACGGATGTATATTTGGATGCCCGTCAGGATCCTGCCCATTTGCATACAAATCAATATCTCTCTGAGTATATGGAAGATTAACAGCTGCACCAATCGGTACATCGTTAACCGCAGCTTCATTTTTCAACGTGGCATATTGAACTGCATCAACAAATTTCGGAATCACAGTTGGATTCTGGAATCCGTAATAACCGTTATAAGATAGGCTAGGTTTACCTGCTTGTCCCTGTTTTGTGGTAATCACTATTACCCCGTTTGCACCTGCCACCCCATAAGGTGCCACCGCAGCCGCATCTTTTAATATGGTTACCGTGGCAATCGAATTTGGATCTAAACGGCTAAAATCACGTGGTACCCCATCTACAATTGTTAACGCTCCGGTACGACCCGTTGTAGCCGGCCCTCTTATGATAATCTGCGAGGCATCTTGCCCTGGTTCACCATTTCCCTGTCGTGCTATAACGCCTGATACACGCCCAACAAGGGAATTAGTTAAATTAACTACCGGTTTTTGTGTAATGTCTGCAACAGGTAATGTAGAAACGGCCGAAGTAAGAGATGTTTTCTTTTGCGTACCATAACCCACAACAACCACCTCATCAAGACTTCTTAAGGATGGTTGCATCTTGACATTTAAATCTGTGTTTCCATTTACAGAAACCTCGATGGTGTTATAGCCCAGAAAAGAAAACACGAGGATGCTATTTCCTGGCACATCAAGTCTGAAATTCCCATTCACATCAGTGACTGTTGCTGTATTTTTTCCTTTTACGGTGACACTCACACCGGGTAAGCTCTCTCCGTTTGTCCCATCAATCACTTTTCCCTTAACAGCGGTTTGATTTTGATTAAAGTTAATCACTGCGTTATTAAATAGAACAGTCGAATTGTCTGCATGAGCAACGGAGGAGAAGAATAGAAGAATAATACAACCTAAATGAAAGATCAGCTTTCTTTGAGTTGGAAGATTTTTAAGTAATGTATTTTTCATATTTTAATTTAATTTGGTTCATTTTAAAGTTTTTAAGCGTTGTTTTTTCTATTTACTTTTTACCATAGGCAACTAAATTTGGGTTTAACAATAATGCATACTAAAACATTCGTGAATGCTCTTAGAGCTTATTCTCAAATTGTAAGTCTGAATGGCTTAGCATCAATTGGTTGAAGCAAATAACTGACTTAATTAATTTATGGACATGACAAATCATACATATTTATTGACATGGTGTTCTTAAATTCCACAAAAACTTAAATGGGAGATAAACATGTGCAATAAGTGGGTTTAAAGAGCACTTAAACCTTAATTCCTAGATAGAAGTTAAGTACTAAATTCCAAGATAGCTCAACCACCAGAAGGTGTACTTGAGATTTTGTCTATCGCTACCCTCACTTAATAAGAATACAAAAAACAAACAAGCGTATAAATCACTTTCTAGAAAATGATAGCCGAATGAGCAACTAAATAGAGCTTCTACTGAGCATTTAGTAGATGTAAGTTGCCCTTTGCGGTTTTACATACCCTCTGTAGAAACACTTAGCAAGTCTGACGAAAGAAACGATTTTTTTATTGATAAAATACCTATATTAGTTTTCCAAACCTTTATTGACTAATGGCTTTAAAAGTTTAATTATCAACCTAACCATGTATAAACCGGCTACCATTAAAGATATTGCGCTTGCATTACATCATCTATCGACTTCAACAGTTTCAAAGGGCTTGAGTGACAGCTATGAAATTAGTGTTAAAACTAAAAATATTATTAGAGAATATAAGTCGCGCTGCATTTAATAGAATTTAGATAAAAAACTATTTAGACCAAATTAATATCCAGAATTTTGAACTAATTTTGGATTCTTAGCAACGTCTGACTGTGGAATTGGCATCCAGTTCTGATATTCCTTAAATATATTAGTGAATATGTTAACGGGTGTGTAAGAAGGAACACCCGAAGTATAAACTATATTTATACCATACTCCGGGGTGGTTAACACACCGTCGGGGCCAGTTGTGATTAGCCAGCGTCTGATATCAAACCAGCGTTTTTCCTCAAAAGACAACTCTATTCTGCGTTCCCTCCTAATGTTAGTGCGCATTTCACTTTGAGATAAACCAGCCGGAAAGTTTGGTAATCCGGCTCTTTGCCTAACCAATGTTAAAGCGGCATATACCGATGCATCCGGGCCAACAGCTTCATTCTGTGCCTCTGCGTAACTTAACAACACTTCTCCGTATCTAAAAATTATCCAGTTAGCTGAACTTGGTCGTGTAGCAAGACTTGTTTGTCCTCGTATGCTTTCATCTAACAATTTACGGCCATAATAACCGCTGGTGCTGATATCTCCTCCACCTGCCCGCTGATTATTTCCCCCAACACGTGTGGTAATGATATCTCCCTGCCAAGGAGCACCATCATAAATGATAGATTGGTAAAATCGCGGCTCACGATTTATATACGGATGTTGGGGGTCGTATCCTGAAAGAGGATCAGTAATAGGTAAACCATTGGCCATAGCGTAATCATTGACCAGACTTTGTGTGGGTTGATAATTTCCCCAACACTGTATTGTGCCGTTTACTTTAACAGGACCTTCAATGCCTTCGGCTCTGCTTCCGTTAGAAGGTGGGGCATATTGCTTGGCAAAGATGGTTTCTTTATTAAAATTGTTTGGAGCAAGAAATTGGGCGCCATAATCGCTAAATAAAGAATAGACGTTTAAATCCATCACTTGTTTATTGGTTGCAGCAGCTTTGGCCCATAATGTTACATCATTAGTTGTGTTAGCCAAAGGGCTGGCGGCAAAAAGTTCTACCCATCCTTTGAGGGTTAAAGCAGCACCCTTTGTTGCCCGTCCGGATTTATCTATAGTGGCAGGCAAAACAGCTGCCGCAGCATCACAATCGACTTCAATAAAAGCAAGTGTTTCTGCAATTGTAGACCGGGGATAAAAAATATCGGTTCCATCTGTATTGTCTAAAGGAACAGAAATAAGGGGAACACCTCCATAACTGGTAAATAGAAGCGAATAAAAATATGCCCTTAAAAAAGTAACTTCAGCAGTACGTTTTTGCAGCCATTCATCAGAGAAATTTGATTTATACAATTTAGTTTGCTGAAAGAAAACATTACACTTTCGAATATTTGCGTAAGTGCCGTCCCAATTCCATAATCCACCAGGCCCAGTAGGAACATTTGCAGGGGATATAGAACCATTCCTTACCGTATTCGCTCCTGTATGAGTTTGTTTTGTCCAACTGTTATCGGCATAGGAGTCCGTGTGGTTATAATCGTTTTTTTCGTCGGCTAACGAATTGTAAATATCATTCACAAACAGATCCGCGTTTGTTTCTGTACTAAATGTAACTTCATTAGTCAGCTTGCCTTTGGGAGCCACTGTTAATGAATCATCCTTACAAGAGCCGAAGGTTATTAAAACCAGAAAAAAGAGGATAACGACCTTGCTATTATCCTTTATAAATTTTATTAATTTCATAATTATAATATTAAAACGATGCGTTAACACCTATGGATAACACGCGTTGCTGATAATAACTTTGATTGTTTCCACTGTTCTCTGGATCTATTATCTCTCTCATGTATGGAGTCCAGGTAAAGATATTCTGCCCTGCAGCGTAAATTCTTAACGAATTGATTGTATTATGAAGCATCTTAGTTGAGAAAGTGTAGCCCAGCTCAGCACTTTTTAACCTTAGATATGCATCATTTCTGTTATACCAGGAAGATGTCTGTTTGTTGTTTGTTGTTGGCGAATTAGAAAGACGTGGGTAAAGTGCGTTTGTTCTATCTGGCTGCCAATGTTCACTAAAGCTTAGCTCTGAGGCAGAACCTGAGAAGTTGAAAGGCCACACAATAAAATCATTTAACTGAATAGTAGAGTTTCCGCTACCTTGAACCAATAAATCCAAATCAAAGTGTTTAAAGGTTAAACGCGGCTCGAAACCATAAATGATACCTGGGGTTTGTGTTTTACCGATAACCGCCTGGTCGTTGATATCTATTCTTCCGTCAGGTATCCCATTAGGTCCGGATAGATCAGCAAATTTAATGTCACCAGGACGAACAATGCCAAAAGTAGGTACAGGAATTCCGGATTTAAGCACAGGTTGCGCAATATCTGGATTAACAAAATCGTCTTTAGAAAAATAACCTAATGCCCGATAACCGAATTGAGTTCCGTACGGACGCCCAGTTTGTCTCCTGTTAGGATTATCATAGGTAGAGGCATTTTCAATAAAATCCAACAATTTATTTTTGGCAAATGTAAATGTACCGGTGATATCAAGCCGTAGGTCATTAGAAAACGTGTGTCCGCTACGCAATGTGAGGTCAATACCGTGGTTGCTCATTACTCCTGCGTTCAATAAGCCTGTGCCAATGCCATATTCACCAGGCAAAGCCGCAGAATTAGGGATCAGCATGTCTGATCTTTTTTCATAAAAATAATCGGCGTCTACACTAAGCGCACCTCTCCATAAAGTAGCTTCCAAACCCACATCAAATTTGTTTGCTCTTTCCCAGGTAATGTTGGGGTTACCCTGAAGGCCTTCGCTAATGCCCTGAGTAGAGGCACCATTGATAACTGCGGAGTTGGTATTTAAGTTATATGGGCTTAAATATTGATACGTTTGTATGCCACCGCCTGACCTTGGATAAGCACCGGATTGACCGTAAGACCCTCTTAACTTTAAAATGTCAACCCACTTAATGTCTTTCATGAAATTTTCCTGGGAGATTACCCATCCAGCAGAAAATGCAGGAAAAAATCCATAACGTTTCCCCGGGGCAAACAGATAACTGCCGTCATACCTGCCCGTAGCCTGCAATAAATATTTGTTTGCATAAGCATAATCTATTCGGTAAACGTATCCAATTTGCTTTTGCCCGTTAGAATAACCTCCGTTTTGCAAATCAGTAGGGTCCGGTCCGCCATAATCTAATTCATCAATACCTAAATTATAATTTATTCTTGAAGCTGTAAATTGTTGATATTTTACTCTACGGGCTTCTACAACTCCAGTAAAGTTAACATCGCTTTTTCCGAAGGAACGTCGAAAATTTAAAATTCCCTGATAAGTAATAGAACGGTTTTGATAATATTCTTCCCTAAAGCTTGGTTTACTGTTTCCTTGATACCCAAGAACGTAGGTATAAGGGTCGGTATTTGTATTTACTGTGTAGAAAGGAATCGGAGTAGTGTAATTTCTTGTTGTTCCATTTCGGTTGCCAAATAACACATCCGGTGCGGCATCGTAGCTAAACACTCCTTTTAGGCTTAGCCCTTTGAGAGGCAGTTGCTGGTTAATGCTTAATTGCGTTTGTAAACCGGGGTTTTCATTAAAGCCGTACCCGCTATCATAAATTTCTCCATAAACTGACTGGGCGATATAACCAGCATTTAACCCGTTGCTATAACGTACCGGAAAATCCGGAGTTTGCCTTTGTGCCTGGTTAATAATTGTACCGGCACTTTGAGATGGAAAGTGTTGATCTTCTATCCAGCCGTTTACGGAGACATTAATTGTTGTGGTCTTGGTGGCGTTTGATGTTAGATTTATTGTTGCATTATATTTATCTAAATAAGTTGGGTCCCACATCCCATTCTGGTGTGTATAGGCAAATGAGGTAAAATATTTAAAGTTATCAGAACCACCCGAAAGCGAAAGGTTATGATTAGTCAATAATCTATTAGGTTTAATTATTTCCTGCAGAGGATGCGCATTGCCGTGTACATCAGGGTCAGAGTGATCTTTGAATTTTTGCAAATCATCAGCAGTGTAAGGCACACCAGACTGAAAATCATTGATATTTGCTTCATTCTTCATTAGCGCATATTGATATCCACTAACAAAAGTAGGCACCTTAGTAGGATTTTGCGCACCAACATAACCATTATAAGACAATACCGACTTACCTGCGTTACCTTGCTTGGTGGTGACTAAAATTACGCCATTGGCACCAGCAACACCATAGGGTGCTACAGCCGCTGCATCTTTTAGAATGGTCACAGTAGCGATGGTGTTGGGATCCAGTCGGCTAAAGTCTCGAGGCACCCCATCAACTATTAATAGGGCTGCAGATCCCCCAATTGAGCCTACGCCGCGAATCTGAATGCTAGAACCGTCAAAGCCGGGCTCACCGCTCCCCTGTCTAGTGATCAAACCTGACACCCTTCCAACAAGGGAATTAGTTAAATTAACTATCGGTTTTTGTGTAATGTCTGCAACAGGTAATGTAGAAACGGCCGAAGTAAGAGATGTTTTCTTTTGCGTACCATAACCCACAACAACCACCTCATCAAGACTTCTTAAGGATGGTTGCATCTTGACATTTAAATCTGTGTTTCCATTTACAGAAACCTCGATAGTGTTATAGCCCAGAAAAGAAAACACGAGGATGCTATTTCCTGGCACATCAAGTCTGAAATTCCCATTCACATCAGTGACTGTTGCTGTATTTTTTCCTTTTACGGTGACACTCACACCGGGTAAGCTCTCTCCGTTTGTCCCATCAATCACTTTTCCCTTAACAGCGGTTTGATTTTGATTAAAGTTAATCACTGCGTTATTAAATAGAACAGTCGAATTGTCTGCATGAGCAACGGAGGAGAAGAATAGAAGAATAATACAACCTAAATGAAAGATCAGCTTTCTTTGAGTTGGAAGATTTTTAAGTAATGTATTTTTCATATTTTAATTTAATTTGGTTCATTTTAAAGTTTTTAAGCGTTGTTTTTGCTACTTACTGTTTACCATAGGCCTCTAAATTTGGATTTAACAATAATGCATACTAAAACATTCGTGAATGCTCTTAGAGCTGGTCGTTATTTCTCAAATTGTAAGTCTGAAGGGCTCAGCATTAATTGGTTGAAGCAAATAACTGGCTTAATTAATTTATGGGCATGACAAATCATACATATTTATTGACATGGTGTTCTTAAATTACACAAAAACTTAAATGGGAGATAAACATGTGCAATAAATGGGTTTAAAGAGCACTTAAACCTTAATTTTTCGTATTGAAAGCCGAGCTGATAACATCTCCAGATAACAGCCTTTTGCATAAGCAATTAAAAAGTGTATGGGATTCTTTGCCTTATGGATTTTGTATTTTAAGAAGGATACTGATCAGATGTTTCAAGAATATGCTCATTGGAGCTTTAACTCTTGTTCAAGTCTAATATCACTTGATGAGCTTCCTATTAAAAGGTTAAAAATCCCGGGATCAAAACCAAATTTTTGTAATTGACAGAACATTAATAAATATTGATATTTATATTATCCTGGAAACACCCAAAAGAGCTAATCAGAAAGAGTATAAGCCCTGGCCCTTTTTTTAGATCAACCCGGAAGCGAATTGAAGTAGTCTTTGCGCAATTGTGTGATCAGATGATGCTTAAACGGAATTATGCAAAACTTTTGAGGGACTTCTAACACAAATTATGGCTAAAGTAGCTACAGTCACAGTTTTACAACACATCAATTATTTAAACGGCAAACCACTTAATCATATTAAAACGTGCGCTTACCGCTTAATTTTCTAATCGCTAAACACGTTTAAATAATTTAAACTGAGGGCTCACGCTGTATTTTTTCATCCGTCCGATTGTATTTTAAAACTGTTTTGAATGACTTTCGCTTCATTTTTTAAGCGGAAACAAAGACGCTCTAACAGTTTCCTGATGAAGATTTGTAAACGAAGATCCAATAAAATCTTGGGGGCATCGACTAATCTGACAGGCAATTGCCATAATAATTTGTTCAATTGTGATTTAATTTCAGTTAAATTAGATTTATATTGTGCCTGTTAACCAATTAGTGCAAGGCAAATAATTTTAATATCTCCCTTTATCGGGAATACTCGATTTGCCAATTTTAGCAAAAGATGGTATGAATACATACAATTACTTCATTTAGCATGAAAAATATTAAGTTAAACCTCGCACTCTTAGCATGCTTACTATTTAGTGTAGCCTGTGTTTCAGCTCAGCAAAACAATGTCTTAACGAAAAAGGAAAAGGACGACAACTTTAAATTGTTGTGGGACGGGAAAACTTCCAAAGGCTGGCGCGGGATTCTTAAAGATCATTTTCCGGCAGTTGGCTGGGAAATGAAAAATGGTGTACTCACTATTCAGGGCTCAAACGGCCAAGAAGAAGGTTTAGGGGGAGATATTGTTACCATCAAAGAATACTCGGCCTTTATTCTAAAGTTTGAATTTAAGCTAACAGAGGGGGCTAACAGTGGAGTCAAATATTTTGTGACGGAGAAGGAAAAAACGGCCAAATCGGGCATTGGGCTGGAATATCAGATCTTGGACGACGACCGCCATCCCGACGCTAAATTAGGTAGAGACGGCGACCGTAAACTCGCCTCGCTGTATGATTTGATCCCATCAAACAAACCAGCTTCTACCATTAAGCCAATTGGCGAGTGGAACTCGGGCGAGATCAGGGTTTACCCGAATAACCATGTAGAACACTGGCTGAACGGGATAAAGGTGCTGGAATATCAGCGCGGATCAAAAGAGTTTAAAGATCTGGTGGCTATCAGCAAATACAAAGTATGGGAAGACTTCGGCGAGGCCAAAAAGGGCCACATTCTGTTGCAGGATCACGGCAATACCGTGTCATTTCGTAATTTAAAAATTAAAGAACTTAATTAGAGCAGGCGCCATACAAAATTCAAGAAGGGAAAAATTAAAACCTTAAATTAAAAATTATGACAACACGAAGAGATTTTATAAGACAAGCCGCTTTGGGAGGCGCAAGCGTTGCAATAGCCAATTCTGCTATGGCAATGTCGGCAAGTAGTTATAAACGCATAATTGGCGCGAACGACCGGCTTAATGTGGCTATTGCAGGTTTAGGTAGAAGATATTCTGCATATAAAGACGCAATTGTGAGCAGCAAAAGCAATGTAAACCTGGTGTATTTATGCGATGTGATGGAGAGCCAGCGCACAAAAGCACTAGAAAATTTCAAAAAAAGTATAGATTACAATCCTAAACTGGAGAATGATATTCGCAGGATTATCGATGATAAAAATGTAGACGTATTATTCAACTCAACTCCAGATCACTGGCACACGCCTGGATCAATTATGGCCTTGAAGGCAGGAAAAAATGTTTATGTAGAAAAACCATGTAGCCACGATATGCATGAAAACGAAATGCTGGTAGCTGTGGCAAAAAAATATGGTGCGGTAGTGCAGATGGGCAACCAGCAGCGGTCTTCAGATCATACCATAGAAGTTATGGATATGATTCATTCTGGAACCATAGGTAAGCCCTATAAAGCGCTTGCTTTTTATATAAATTCTCGCGGCAAAGTTCCCGTACAGAAAAAAGCGCCGGTTCCAATAGGTTTAGATTGGGATCTTTTTCAGGGCCCTGCACCGCGCAGAGAATACACAGATAATACCTGGGACTATAACTGGCACTGGTATGGCTGGGATTATGGTACTGCAGAAGCTGGCAACAATGGCACCCACGAATTAGATGTGGCTCGCTGGGCACTCCAGGTAAATTATCCACAACACGCGCAGGTGCAAGCATATAAAAGGCAATTTATAGATGATGGCTGGGAAATGTACGACAGTATGGAAGCTACATTTAACTTCGCCGATGAAAAAATTGTTCAATGGGATGGCAAAAGCCGTAATGGCTATGATACCTATGGCGCCGACCGTGGTACAATAATCTACGGTAGCAATGGTTCGGTTTTCGTTGATCGGGGTCGTTATAAAATCACCGATCTTAGCGGTAAAATGATCAAGGAGAAAATCGCAGGTTCAAACGAAGCCGGCACCGCTTTGGGCGGCGGGGGTGATACTTCTACAGCTCATTTATTTAATTTTTTTGACACCATACGTGGCAAAGCGAAACTTAATGCACCGATAGACGATGCGAGCATTAGTATGGCGATGGTGCATTATGCAAACTTGGCATTTCGCATTGGTAAAGGTTTTGCCATAGACGAGAAAAACGGGAGGATTTTTGATCGAGACGCCATGGCATTGTGGAGTAGGAAGTATGAAAAAGGTTGGGAACCTAAATTATAAAAAAGTTGCGGGCAGTATGATTCGATAAGCCGTACCAAAGATTTGCAAAACAAAACATAGAAATCTTTTTAAATCCGCAAAACCGTATATGGAACAATTATCTTTTCTAAAAAAATTGCAGTGGTATTTTATCAATAAGTGTCTACAGTAGTACATATGCTCAGGGTGTATTGTTTAAATATTCCGATGTGACAAAAAAAATATTCAGCAATGGGAAAGAAGTTATGAATTTAACTTTAAAACCCGGCCAATCGGTAACTTTTCATTATCGAGTGTTAATTACCTCAGGCAAAAAAATCACAATCGATGAATTAAATAAAGAAGCAGAGGTCTTTTCATCTGCTAAACAAAATGTACCTTAAACTTTAACTTAATTATATCCTGATGAATAAAACAAAAATTATTTCATTTGCAGTCGCTCTTTGTATTTCCGGAATTGCAAACTCTTAATTTGCTCAATCCTCATCAAAAGGATGGCAAAGTCTATTCAATGGAAAAGACCTTACAGGCTGGAAACGACTGGCGGGAACAGCAGATTACAAAGTTGAAAACGGAGCAATAGTGGGCACTACTGTTATGAATTCCGGTAATACATTTCTGGTAACAGAAAAACAATATGGTAATTTTATATTAGAGCTGGATGCCAAAGTAGAAAGCGTTGTCAGCAATTCAGGTGTGCAGACACGAAGTCATTTTGATGCTTCCGCCAACAACGGAAAAGGTAAAGTATATGGAAGGCAGTGCGAATTTGATCCTTCGGACAGAAAATGGAGCGGTGGGATTTACGATGAGGGGCGTCGTTATTGGTGGTATCCTTTAGAGCTCAATCCTTCTGCAAAAGATGCTTTTAAAGTGGGCGAATATAATCATGTGAAAATTGAATGTATCGGCAACGAAATGAAGACCTGGAGCGCGGAAAGGCGCTCGCAAGGGAAAGGTAGAAAACGTTTCAATAAAAAATGTTGATGTAGTTATCCGTACAGAAAAAAATCCACTCAAACTATGCCAGGTGTGGTAATTTCGGGTATGCCAGATCAGATTATCACCGATATTAAGCTTAGCAATATCACCATCAAACTTCCTGGCGGCGGCAAAATAACGATCGATAACCTGCAGGATGTGCCAGAAAAGCCCAGCAATTATCCCGAATATGATATGTCTGGCGAGTTGCCCTCATGGGGAGTTTATGTTCGCCACGCCGGCAATGTGCAGGTTACCAATCTTTCTTTGGCTGTTGCCGATGCAGATTTTAGAACTGCCATCGTTTTAGATGAAGTGCATAATGCTTCGTTTAAAAACCTAAAGGTAAGGGAGTTGGGAAGCAGAAAGAGAATATATGCCCGTAATTCTTCGGAAATAAGGCTTGCTTTGTGCAGGTTATAAAATTGATACGGAACTAGCTAACATTTATTTCACATATTTTAAAAACAATAAAGAACTAATGCTACCAGGTATTACAGGTGTACGGCCGCCAGGCATATTGCCAGAAATGGTGGTGGCTGATAAAGACATAGAACAAAGCGTAAAAAACAGTGATCTTGCTTTGATCACCATTGGAAGGAACTCTGGAGAGGGAGAAGATCGTAAATTGGAGACAAATTATAGGCTTACGCAGGCTGAAAAGCAGCAGATTGCAACCATTGCAAAGACATTCCACAAAAACGGAAAAAAAGTGGTTGTGGTTTTAAATGTTGGCAGCGCTATAGAAATGGATTCTTGGGAAAATGATGTTGATGCCATATTGCTGGCGTGGCAACCTGGGCAAGAAGCCGGTTTTGCTGTCGCAGATGTTTTAAGCGGGAAAGTAAATCCATCTGGAAAACTGCCAGACACTTTCTTTAAAAAGTATAGCGATGTTCCATCGGCCGACAATTTTCCGGGGACACCAAAAGACAAGCCAGAACAGGTTATCTATAAAGAAGGTATTTACGTAGGTTACCGATACGCAGACACTTTTAATGTAAATCCCGCTTACGCATTTGGGTACGGCCTATCTTACACAGACTTTTCGATTACAGACCTAAAGTTGAGCAGTAAGATTTTTAAAAATTCCATTATTGCAACAGCTAAAGTGACGAATACGGGAAAAGTTGTGGGGAAACAAGTAATCCAGCTGTACATAAGCGCTCCATCTAACGATAGATAAGCCAGCCAAAGAACTTAAGGGGTTTGCCAAAACCAAATTGTTAAAACCTGGGGAGTCTCAAAGTTTTACTTTCAAAATCACGGCGGCCGATCTGGCATCATATCACACAGAGAAATCTCAATGGATTGCCGATGCGGGCCAATATACGGTTAAGGCAGCGGCATCATCTAGAGATTTAAAGCAATCTGCTATTTTTAGCTTGCCTAAAAAGTATCATTGTAGAAACCGACCACCCTGTATTGCAACCTCCAGTAATTATACCAGAATTTAAACCCGCTAAAATATAATAGAACTTATCGCAGTTTAACAATTGCGAAAGTTTATAAACAAGCTAAAAGTTTAAATAGATAACACTATTATCAACATTAAAGCCTGAAAAAAACAATACTTTAATTGGTCAAAACCTATCGAATAACTTAAATGCCAAAATAGATTAAACCAAAATGAATGAACGAATTGTAAAAAAAAATGTACAATTTGGCTGTTGACTTCATCTCAATTTAGTTTTATTTGCTACAATAAAAAAGTGTAGCGAATCGCCAGTGTAATTAGTCCAATAATCAGCACATCAACTAGTTGGCGCTCGTAAATTGTATTACCTCAAGAACCTGCATTTAAAAACGATATGATAACAAAAAATCCTTTAGCAATTTTGCTAATTTGTGCTGCAACTTTAATATTTTTTGCTTTACCCACACAACTTTTTGCGCAAAAAAAACCGCTATATGTGTCGTCACCAAACGGAGAAATTCGCGTAGACATTACCTTAGGAGACAAGATTTATTACTCTATATCAGAAAACGGAAAAGAATTACTTTCAAAAAATCACTTGGCACTTGGTTTAAGAGATGGGATTTTAGGGGGAAACCCGAAATTAATAACAATCAAAAAAACGAGCGGAGAAGAAATAATCAAACCTTATGTGCCATTGAAATTCTCTACGGTTAAAAGCAACTACAATGCGGCACTCCTTACCTTCAAAGATAATTATGCAATAGAGTTCCGGGCTTTTGATGACGGCATAGCCTACCGTTTCATGACTAGCAAAAAAGGCGAAATTGAAATAATGGATGAAGATTTTACCATCAACTTCCCAAATGACTACACGCTTAACCTCCAACAAGTTGGCGGCTTTAAAACAGCCTACGAGGAGCCTTATACCCATATTTCCTCTACAGGTTGGAAACCTAGTGATAAAATATCTACGCTACCCATTTTGATAGATACTAAACAAAATCACAAAATATTGATCAGCGAATCTGATCTTTCTGACTATCCAGGTATGTTTCTGAAAGGAGCGGGTAATAACGGAGCGCAAAGCACGTTCCCAAAAGTTCCTCTCGAGTTTGCACCCGATGGTGACAGAAGTCAGAAGATTGTAAAATCTGCAGATTATATCGCAAAGACTAAAGGTACCAGGAACTTTCCTTGGAGATATTTTCTGATAACAACAAACGACAAGCAAATTATAGAAAACACAATGACGCTTAAATTAGCGCCAAAAAGCGTGTTGGCAGATCCTTCTTGGATAGTGCCTGGCCAAGCCAGTTGGGAATGGTGGAATGGTGCCGCTCCCTATGGACCGGATGTAAATTTTGTATCTGGATATAATTTAGACACCTATAAATATTACATAGACTTTGCTTCCAAATATGGCATCAGGTATATCGTGATGGATGAAGGTTGGGCCATGAGTACCACCGACCCTTACACCCCTAACCCAAAAGTGGATGTAAAAGAACTGATCCGTTACGGGAAAGAAAAAAATGTTGCTATCATTCTTTGGCTAACCTGGCTCACCGTACATCATAATATGGATCTGTTTAAAACATTCCATGAATGGGGAATAAAAGGTGTGAAGATAGACTTTATGGACCGCAGTGACCAATGGATGGTAAACTATTACGAAGATGTGGCAAGGGAAGCTGCAAAAAACGAAATACTTGTTGATTTCCACGGCGCATTCAAACCTGCCGGTCTCGAATATAAATATCCAAATTTGATATCCTATGAAGGTGTTCGTGGAATGGAGCAAATGGGCGGATGCACCCCTGACAATAGCCTTTATTTCCCATTTATGCGAAATGCGGTCGGCCCTATGGATTACACACCGGGGGCAATGATCAGCATGCAACCAGAAGTTTACCGTTCAGAGCGGCCAAATTCAGCCAGTATAGGTACCAGAGCCTATCAAATGGCTTTGTTTGTGGTGTTTGAGAGTGGCATACAAATGCTGGCTGATAACCCTACGCTCTATTACCGTAATCCGGATTGTACAGCCTTTATCACCAGTGTGCCCACAACCTGGGACGAAACAAAAGCACTGGCGGCAAATGCAGGAGAAATAGCCGTAGTTGCTAAACGGAAAGGCAATAAATGGTTTATCGGAGGCATTACCAATGGAAAAGAAAAAACAAGAGAGGTGGAATTGAATTTTGACTTTTTGGAAGAGGGGAAAACCTATACCATGACCTATTTTGAGGATGGCATCAATGCCGGACGCCAGGCTATGGATTACCGAAGAAAGAATATACAGGTAAAAGCAGGAAATAAATTGACCATCAAGATGGTTCGTAATGGTGGTTTTGCCGCGGTATTGGAATAAGAATATGTATCCACACAAATAGAACGCTAACATCAGAATAAGCCCATTAAACCTTTCCCCTTGTGGAAGACTTATGCAGAGTTCTTACAGAAATTTATTTTTTATTAAATCAATTATGAAAGAAAATAGAATTGTTACTGGCAAACAAATTTTAAAACCATGTTTATGGATGCTCTTTATTTTTTTAAGTTTTAATTGTAAAAAGGGAAGTAAAGAATACGAAGTGGATAACGGACAGCCGGAACCAACTGTTGCCGAGCCCGTAAAATCGGTGAATATCAACGCGGATGCCGATGCTGCTATAGAGGCGTTCAATGATACATTTTTAATTTCAGAAGGGTCTTCTAGGCAATATTATAAAACTGCTTTGGATAATGGAGAAAAAGACTATTTCTGGTGCCAGGCATTGGAGATCCAAATGATGGAGGATGTGTACCTACGGACTAAATCAGAAAAACACAAAAAATTGATAGAAAACCTTTTGCAAACTTTCTTGGCACAAAACCAAGGTGCTGGTGGATTGAAGGACTGGAACTGGAATGAATTCAATGATGACATACTTTGGGCTGGCATTGCTTTCGCAAGAGGTTATCAAATCACGGGCAATAGCTTGTTTTTGAACCAAGCAGAATATGCCTTCAATAGGGCATATGATCGTGGATGGGACAACAATTTAGGTGGAGGAATTTGGTGGGATATCACAAAAGGGAATAAATCAGGACTAAGCAACAATACAGCTGTTATTCTTGCCTGCTATATTTATGAATCAAATAACAATGAAAATTATTTAAACAAGGCAAAAGCTATTTACGATTGGACAAGGTCAACCTTACTGAATAAAAGTACCGGAGCTGTTTATGAAAATATCAAATCAGACGGTACTTTGGCCATGGATGCCAATGTTTATAACGTTGGCGCATTTATAAGTGCTGCAAACCAATTGCACAGATTAACTGGTTTATCACTTCCTTTTGAGGATGCGAAATTGGCTGTTGATTATATCAAAAACAACAGCGTAGCCAATGGCATCATGGCCCGTAGAAATAGAAATGGCACCTGGCAATCTGAATTTGCGAGAGGAATTGGAGAGTTTGTAAGAGACAACAACCTATGGGACACCTATTATCCCTGGATGAAGCAAAATGCTGATGCAGCATGGAACGCCAAACGAGACGACTTAAAGATCAGTTGGAATGATTGGATTAATAAAACGCCACAAGATGACATTACCAGTGCTTTGGAATGTGTGAGTGCTGTAGTAATGCTTCAAGTCACACCGGCAGAGCAACCCCTGCTTAAAGAAAATGCAATATATAGACTGACACCAAAAATAAATGCGGAAAGTGCGCTTGAAATACTCGCAAATTCTAAAATGGGTATATCAAAATGGGGAAATCTTTCAAGTCAACAGTTTAAGTTGGTAGCTATTGATCATGGATATTATAGATTGCTGGCACAAAATAACAGTGCCAATTCTCTGGCTGTAGCAGACGGCACTAATATAAACGGTGCAGAAGTAATCATCTCAATCACAGCAGAAAACTCCTCACAATATTGGAAACTGATCTATGACTATGATGGATTTTACAAGTTCAAACCGAAATGTGCTCCATTGAGTTTGGCAACGGTAAAGAATAGTATGGCAAATAATGGAACAGCCTGTGTGCTTTACAAGGAGAAATTCCAGGATAATGAAAGATGGTTGCTGCAAAAAACAAATGATTAATCACTTATAAATAAAAATCCAAGATATAAATTATGACCAGTGGCACAACAAATGAAGAATATGTCATCACAGCTGATATAGGCGGCTCCCATATCACTTCCGGAATTTGTAATATTCAAACTCATGAAATATTGCATAAAAGCATCAGTAGATTTGCCGTGATGTGCAATAGCAGCGCAGAAAACATACTTTCAACATGGATTAAATCATTTAAAGAAACCAGGGAACAGGTGGATGTCAAAATTTCAGGATTAACGATCGCCATGCCGGGTCCATTTGATTATGCGAACGGTGTCAGTTACATAAAAGGGGTAAACAAATACGACGCCCTTTATGGAATTGATGTCAGACAATATTTTGCTGATAACTTAAACTTAAATCCATCTCAAATAAGATTTAGAAATGATGCTGAAGCCATCCTGGCCGGAGAAGTCTTAAGCGGAGCTGGTTCCGGCGACGGGGTGGGAAGTGTACTAGGTTTAACCTTGGGAACAGGCTTTGGCTCCGCATATTTTTGTGCTGATACTTCCAGAGATTTGAATCTTTATTGCATCCCTTACAAGAACAGTATCGCAGACGATTTTTTTTCCACCCGATGGTTTCTAAAAAGGTATATTGATTTAACAGGATCACCAATCACAGGGGTTAGAGAAATGGTAGAGATAGAAAAAAGCCATGAAATAGTTACCGGAATTTTCCATGAATTCGCAGAGAATTTAAGTGAATTCATGGAAGAACATTTAAATACTTTAAAACCTGATTTATTGATCCTTGGGGGCAATATTGCTAAATCAGCTCGCCACTTTTTACCAAAAATGAAAAAGCTATTGCCGGCCACTTCCATTAAAATAGCACAACTTGGAGAACACGCGGCTTTGGTTGGTGCAGCTGATTTGATGAATAAAAATCAGCGATTATAGTTATCAAACTAATGTTAAGTTAAAAGTAGAAAGTCAAAAGACTTATGGAGGAAAATATCGGTGATCAAAACATTCGCTCGGCAGAAATGATGGACAACTTAGCACCAGTGCTGAAAAATCTGCCGAAGCGTTGTCAGGAGATTTTTTTCTAAGCAAAAAGGATCACTTATCCAATATGGAGATTGCTGATAAACGCTCCATCTCCAAAAGAACGGTAGACAACCAAATTTCGTTAGCCGTTAAATATCTGAGGATTTGGTTTAGTAACTAGAGTATTTTCATCCTCTTCCTCAAATTGTTGTTTATAAAAAATTAATTGACCCACTGTCGCATATTTTTTGGGCTCTTCAAGCTTTCAAAACAGGTTGTTAATATCTATCTTCCTTAAAACTGATGAGTCGTTTCTCACCCCTATCCGGACGTTTAATTTTTTTTTGGCAGAAAATCACTAACGACCCTTTAGGATAAAAACTATATGGAAATCTAAAAAATAAAAAGGAGGATACCATACCAAGGCACCCTCCCTTCCTACTATCCATATTCAGAATGATTTATATCGAAAGGCTATTGCAACGCTAAAGAAAAGCGTTCGTTATCGCCATTCGATTCTTGCCATAACACACATTTGGTGCCATCAGCGGTATTACCGCCTGTTACGTTGACACAGCTTGAAGGCGCACATTTTGGTTTTAATTTGTAATACCCATCATAATCATAAACCATTTTAAATAATTGTGCGGGATTATTAGTGCCAGTAGTGTAAATTTCAATAGGAGTGTCATTCGCTGAACTTGCTCCTGTAACATCTATGGAAGTGGCGGTATTGTGTTGCGGCACTAGTCTGTAATAGCCATAACCTGCTGAAATGAGTCTGAACTTTTGATTGGAACCGGTGTTCCATTGCCAAATTTCTACAAGTGATGTGCTGGGCACTCCCAGAATGTCCAAAGCACTATTTGAATTTATTTTCGGGGTGATTCTATAAATCGAGTTATTCACGACACCTGCCGGTTGGGAGGTTGGGGTCACCTGCTGCATGATCACCCCGCCAACACATTCTAGCGCTGTAGTGATATTATCGCTTGGTGTGGTTGCCGTCCAGTTATTCCATATCAGATTTTTATCAGTACGCCTTTTACTCCACGCAGCATCAGCATTTTGCTTCATCCAGCTGTAATAGGTGCTCCAAAGATTATTATCACGGACAAATTCGCCGATAGCTCGGGCAAATTCTGACTGCCAGGTGCCCTGTCTGTTGCCATTGGTCATAATACCCCCAACGGTCTTATTGTTTTTGACATAGTCAACAGAACGCTTTGCATCATCATAATACGTTGAATTACCAGTTAGACGATGAAGATGATTGGCCGCTCCAACAAAGGCACCGATGTTATAAACGTTTGCAGATGAACTCACGGTACCGTCAGGCAAAATATTCTCATAGACTGCACCGGTTGACGAGTTGTAGAGTTTGGATTTTACCCAGTTGTAAATAGCGATGCATTTATTAAGGTAGGTGACATCTTTGGTGGCTTCGTAAATATAACATCCCAAAATCATTTCAGGATTATTACTCAATCCTGATTTATCCTGATGACTAACATTCCACCATAAACCGCCCCCCAATTCAGTTGTCCAGCCACGGTCGTAACTGCGGTTAAAAGCATATTTAGCCTGATTTAAGAAGGTGGTGTTTCCGGTAATCTGATAGCCGCGGGCAAAAGCTATTCCAGCCCATTGAAGATCATCATTAAAGTCATTCCAATTCCAGTCATATAATCCACCATTGCCTTGGTTTTGCTGTAAAAATGTGTTTAGCAAGTTCGTGATCAAATTTTTATGAGCTGTGCTCTTTGTTCTAAGATAAACATCTTCAACCATCTGAATATCCAAAGCCTGCCGCCAAAAATAATCCTTCGAGGAAACATTAAGTGCTTCTTTATAATACTGTGTATTTCCTGAAGTCACCAGGAAACTGGTGTTGTAAGCGTTGAAAGTTGCATCGGCATTGGCATTCGCATCCAACAAACTCACGGTGGGTGCCGTCCCTCCTTTTATAACTTTAACGTCAGGTCCCGATGTTTCCACATTGGATTTCTTGCAGGAGGTTAAGATAACAGCCGTTGTGGCTACGCAGACCCACGCAATGCGTACGCTGCCCATTGTAATTTTGTGACTCATAAAATTTGATTAAATGGTTTATAAATTGGTTAAATATAGATTCAGTGATAATTTAATAGCTGCTTTAATTCAGCTTATTATTTTTAATTGGCTGATACAAATAAGGTGGTTAATTTTCTTTCGGAGGTTATCAAATCATTCATATTTTTTGACATTATATTCTTTTAAATTAAAAAGTGATGTTGTAAAGATTAAAAGAGCCTTATGAACGGGAGATGCTTACAAGATCATAGTTGAAGGGCAGGATAGTATTTCTGGATACGTGAGGGAAATATAAAAGAGCCTGGAACTTCTATGCAATTGGCCTTAAGGTCACAGCATCCTTGGAAATATGTTAGAGGACAAGAAATTAATTGATCCATCTGTAAGATTATACCACGACCTCCTTTTCCAATAGAGATTTCACTACTACATACTGCAGAGAGTTTTATCCATGTAGAAAGATTTAAAAATCTTCCCTTCATCCCATGAAAAAAATCAAACTCTGAAGCGATGCAAGGAAAAGTATTATACAAATTGCTATTTACGGATTTAGAAAAAAATTAGCTGATGTCTCTGTTTGGTCTGATGAAGATCTTAAGGTTTTTGAAGAAAGTAAAACGGCTTTTCAAAACTCAAAGCCTCAATAATGGTAGCCGAGCTGGCTTATCCATCCAATTATTAACCCGGATTAAACCTCTTCTCTTTTTTGCTGTCTGAGTGCTAAAGATGTAAGCATGAAAAAAACAGGTTTATGGATAGCTTATTGTTTCTGTCTTCTTTCAATTTTTTCCTGTAAGAAAAGCAGAACTCAGACTGGCGCAGGAAATTCAAATGGATTGACTGTCGCCACACCTTTGATTGATTTCGGAAATGCTACTTACCGGGGTTTCCAGGGCGGTTTGTATCCCAATGGTTTCAATGAAAGACCTGCATCCCATACTGCTGCCGGACTCGCCATTGCCCAAAGCATCAGACCTCTAAATAGCTCCGGCAATGCAGATGCCAGCGGAAAAATAGTCTGGCTTTCCATCGGGATGTCCAATACCACTCAGGAAACGCAGGCTTTTCTTTCACTGATGGAGACCTATCCAGATAAAAACCCCAGTCTGGCCCTGGTAGATGGTGCAGTTGGAGGGCAGGGAATCAATGAGATCAATAATCCGGCGGCATCTTACTGGAACTCGGTAAACAAGCGGCTGGACGCTTCCGGCTTCTCTGCTGCGCAGGTGCAGGTCATCTGGTTTAAGGAGGCAGAAAAATTTCCTTCCGATACTTCCTTTACGACCTATCCCGATGCCCTGAAACAAAAGTTCAGTTCCGTGATGCAGATTTTAAAATCAAAATTTCCAAATCTTAAGCTATGCTACCTCAGCAGCCGCATTTACGGAGGCTATGCGGCTACACCGGAAAATCCGGAACCTTATGCCTGGTACTCCGGCTGGACTGTAAAACGTCTGATAGCCGACCAGATTTCCGGCGATGCTTCCTTGAGCTACCAGGGCAGCAACGCACCTGCTGCCTGGCTGTCATGGGGGCCCTACGCCTGGGCAAATGGCAGCAACCCGAGAAGTGACGGACTGCTATGGTTACGATCAGATTTTGAAGCGGATGGAACACATCCCAGCGGGCAGGGACGCCAAAAAGTAGCTCAAATGCTCCTTCAGTTTTTTTCTACTGATGAAACCACCAAACCCTGGTTTTTAAAGTGAGTCCACTTTTTAGTGATCTTCCTAGTAAAAAACGCTTATGCTGCCCCGAATCCCCTTCTTATTCTTTATTGCTTTTGAGGAAGAGTTGTATTTTTTCTATGGCGTTAAACAGAAATTACTTTAAAATTCATCCTCAGCTTTTCCTTCTGTCAAAGACACTATCGTTTAAAGCTATTACATTTTCTCAAATGCACAAAATTATCAATAACCTATTTCAATCCATATTTGACTTAGTTAAGCGGCATAAATGGAGATAACAATAAAGATTTTTACATCTTTGATAAAATCCAAAAGTTTTGCTTATTTAGGTATGTGAAGATATCTTATATAGGGCCAATTTTGGCATGTTTGACTTTCACTGTGTCTATTAAAATTTCTAACAGGACATTTAGTACCACTTAAAAATTAAACATAAAGCTACAATGACTTCCCTAAATTTATCGATCAATTTGAGCGACGCAAATAACAGCATCAAGTTCATCAGCCAATTTTGTCTCCTGCTTTTGATTTAGTGGCTAATGAAACTTTGAATTTAGAAATCCGCCTTCCTAGACAAGGTGGTTTTGTACTATCTGAAAAGCTTTTGCTGATCGTGGCCGTTGTAGACCACTGTCGTTCTGTGGAAGTGGAAGTGGTGGTTACTATGATTGGCGAACACTACTCTTTTGCGAGCAGGGTTAATTTCTATAACCTTTTAGGTGTCGGTTATAAAGAAGATTATATAAGGCGTAAAAGCATAGGAAGGTTTATAGAACTTAAGAAATTCAATCAGGACACCATTTATCCATTGCAAGAAGAAATAAATATGATTCTTTATCAAATGGAATCTATTTCCAAGGAAGTTTTACAGCTGCTCTTTTATTGTTTGAATGAAATAATGGATAATGTAATCAATCACGCAGGCATTAGTTCTGGTTGGGTGTCGGCACAATATTTCCCCCTTCTAAAGGAAATCCGATTGATCATCTGTGATAATGGAATGGGAATCCATCAGGCTTTGACAAATAATCTTCAATCAAAATACCACAACGTAAGTGAAAAAGAGGCTCTTGAGCTATGCATACAGAGAGGAGTTACCAATGGAAACGGCCTGGGGTTTGGTTTATATGCTACTTCTCAATTTATGTTGAAGAACAAGGGTCATTTATTAATCTATTCAGGCAATAGGCATTTAATGAACAAAACGGATACTTACGAAGTTAGAAAAGGAGATTTTTGGAAGGGCACATTGGTTCTGTTGCGGATTAAGACAAACAATTCTGTAAACTACAAGGACATCATGCCTGCACACCATACCTTGCCAGATGATTATAATTTCTTTGTAGAAAAATATTTTGGCGATGACAATGAACTTTGGTAATTCATATTTTTAGTATATTTGTATCAATCAAAACACAATGAATATTATATTTTCACAATTTGGCAAACAATTATCCACCCGTGTGGCTGGTGCTGCTGTACGTGAAACTATTGTTAAAAGCATAGAAAGAAAAGAAAAAGTGGTTTTCGACTTTTCAGATGTAGAGCTCATTACCAATTCTTTTGCGGATGAATGTTTTGCCAAGTTGGTGCTTGATTTTGATCTTCCAAAGATCAAAGAGCATACTACTTTCAAAAATGCAAATCCATTTATAAAAGCTGTTATTGCAAATTCTTTTAAAGAAAGGCTACAAGCTATACATGCCTAACCGGCACAGTGAAGTTCTGAATTGCCTCCCCTCCAACATCTACTCTTCTATACTCTCCCGCTCTTTACGATCGGAATAATGCTTATTTTCCATTTGAACCTTTACTAAAACGTAAAATAAAGCAAAGCTGGCAATAGTTAATGCTTAAACAATCTTCCATAAACAATTCAACATATTTCTAAAACTCCGTTCAGCAAGATAGGATGGCCGAAGACATCCGAAAACAGCATCCACAATATCTGTAAGCTCTAATTGTGTACTTGGTAAGGACACAGTTACATTTCTTTTCTTTTTAATTGTGTCATCAATGGAGACATAATTTCGTTTCCTATAATAGGTTTAATAAAATTGCTTCATCCTATAAATCCGCTGCGATTGAATCCCTTCAATTAATCCGTAGCAGCTTCCTTCGACCCCGCTTCGCTCACCTTACATTGGGCAACGTAGGATGGCCGAAGACATCCCGAATAAAGCACTTTTCATCAGCAAAATGATTAAAATAGCATATTGGGTTCATTGATTCCAATTGCCGGGGAGCATAAAAACCAATCGTCCACAGTCAAGTTAATTGCTTTTTGCCTGACGGATATTTTTGGTATATGATTTTATGAGCTCAATTTCATTTTTGTCGTAGGACCTAAAATCGGCATGATATAAATCATGTTGCCAAATTTCCGGAACGGGATCTCCGGGCCTATGTCCCCAGGGCAAGTTCGTCTGTGTTTTGCCATTCACCAATCCCCACAACATACATCCCACTTTATTATCGTAAAACACTTTCAGATTATTTTCAATGGTTGAGTGAGCGGGCCGATTCATCCATTCGGTATTGATGATGGGCCTTTTGTATTTTTTAAGAACATTGATTTGATTGATCAGGTTTTCTTTATCACCATAATTGTGGAAGGTAACTACGTCAACATTATTCAAAATGATGGCATTTAATCTGGGATTGCCGTCAAAAATCCCGATACTTAAAGGCTGTTTAGGATCAATATCCCTAGCCCATTTCACCACCGCTCTCAAAAGAGGTAAAGTGGTGTTGCCCAAACCTCCATTTGTGGGCTCATTATATAAATCCCAGAGCATGATCCTGTCGTCGTTTTTAAAGCGGCCAATCACTGCTTTCACATATTTTTCGAGCTTCGGATAGGTTTGGGGATTGGTGACCATACTGTGTCCGGGACTGGGCGACCAAGCCCAAGCGTACCATCCTTTCAATGGCTCCGGCTGAACACCAATTTTTGGGTCAGAAGTTATCCCGAAAGAACAATCATCAAACAAAGCTGGCATAAATTGCAGGTGATGCTTTTTGCATATTTGCATAAATCTGTCTAAAGTTTTCAGAAAGTAAGCTGGATCGTCTTCATAAACTGCATATTGCAAAACCGCTCTTAAAGAGTTCATGCCCAAATCTTCAGCTAACTGCAGTTCTTTGTCGATGGCTTTCTCATCGAAGGTAGTTTTATCCCACATGGCTGTATAATTAATGGCATAAGCAGGAATATAATTAAACCCGCAATACCAGGTTGTTTGATCATACCACGCCCAGGATCTCTGCTCACTCCATCTTCCAGGAATGGATGGCTCCTGTGCAAAGGAGTGGCCCGTTATGGTAATGAATATTAGAAAAGAATATAAAAATCGCATGATATTTCACTTAATTTGAGGTAACAACAGGATTGCTTTCGGAAGTGGCTGCGGCACCCACTGGAAGACCACCCAGCCACGTTTTACGGTCGTTCTCCTGGTGTTTATTTTGTGGTGCTGTGATTTTTGCATGATCCGCAAAAAATATGATGGTCATCACCTCTCTGGTAATACTCTCCGACTGATTACCCGGAGCATGATGCAAAGTGCAGCCGTAATGCCAGGTTGCATCGCCGGCATTCATTTTTCTCTCCCTATGAATTGGATAGGCTCTTTGTTGGATATGTTGTTGGAGAAAATTCTCCGATTCGTCAGAGATAGGGATGTTTCCAATAACTCCCTCCCTATGGGAAGAAGAAGCAAAGGTAAGCATCCCCATCTCTTCAGTGATGTTGACCAATGGCATCCACATGGTAACGGTATTGGTGGTGTTTAATGGCCAATAATATTGATCCTGGTGCCAGGGAGTGTAGCCGCCCTGTGGTTCTTTATATAAGGCTTGGTCATGATATAACCTTACATGCTCCACCCCCAACAAATCGGCGGCAATCCTCCCAAAACGTTTAGCCAAAGTAAAACTGCGAACAGCTTTGTCTCTCGTCCACAAATTCATGATTTGTAAAAAGGCTTTTCCATAAGTGTCTCTCTCCCCTAATGCCCGCATTTCAGTATTAAACCGATGTGCGGCTTTATGGATGACCTCCCTATAAACAGCCACTTCTTCCTGACTTAATACTGCCGGGGTGAATACATGGCCATTTTTCCTGAATTCTTCCACTATTTCCGGAGAGGTATACATCCCCTCTTCTAATAAAGGCAATTTCTTATTGATCATTTTTATTGATGTATTGGATTGGTCACTCAAATAACCGGAATTTAAAGAGTTAAGAAAAGGGGAATATTGCTTATTTTATGGCAAATATTGTTATATTTAATTGCATAATTGAAATGAAAGAAAATATACGCCACTATTTCACATGAAGGCAGAATTCGAATCCATTGATCATCAAAATGCTTCCTCCTTTATCGTTCGCCAGTTTGAGGAAGAATATTTTTTGGCACCCTTTCATTTTCATCCGGAGATAGAATTGACTTATATCATCAAGGGCAAGGGAAAAAGATATGTTGGAAATGGCGTGGAAGACTATTTAGAAGAGGATCTGGTGCTAATTGGCGAAAATCTTCCCCACTGCTGGAAATCTGAAATCACCAATCCCTCTGAAATTAATGTCATTTCAATAGTTTTACAGTTCAAGAAAGATTTTTTAGGAGAACATTTTTTGAAGCTGCCAGAAATGAAGCTCATTGATAAGCTATTGATGTTGAGCAAAAAAGGTGTGAATTTTAAGGGTCAAATCTCCCGCGAGGTTGCTGGTTTGATGTTTGAGATCAACGAAGAACAAAATGCAGTGAAACGTATCCTCATCTTTCTTTCTATTTTAGATAAACTTGCAAACACAAAAGAGTTCACGCTTTTGGAAACACAAAACATTTATGAAAGCATAAGCCTGGTGGAAAGACAAAAAATCAACACCGTGAGGGCTTATATGGTAGATCATTTTAAAAAACATATCAACATAGAAGACACAGCATCATTGATCAATATGTCTCCGTTTGCATTTTGCAAATACTTTAAAAAAATAACACGAAAAACTTTTATGGAGACCGTGATTGACTACCGCATAGATCATGCGGTGAATCAATTGTTGAAAACGGAGAGGTCAGTTACAGAGATCGCTTTTGAAAGCGGTTTTAATGACCTCTCTAATTTTTATAAAACCTTCAAGAAGAAAAAGAAGTGCAGCCCTTTGAGCTATAGAAAATCATTTTTATAACCTGATGCTCATTTATAGAAAGGCTAAAAGCAAAATGCACAAAACCTAAAAAGCACAAGTCTCCATTTGCTCCTAGCTTTGGCTCGGAAGACTGCGCCAGTGGAGGGGATAATTATGGTACTAACGTAATTAATCCGATGCTGCTGCTAAAAGCACAAGTCTCCATTTGCTCCTGGCTTTGGCCCGGAAGAGTCAAGTAGGTAAGGGGAATTTCACCCCAAACCTCTCACAGAACCGTACGTGATAGTCTCCCATCATACGGCTCTTGTCATACAAATTATATCCAATTGTATATTGTCCAATGATAAAACATGTTCGGATAAGAGTGTTTTAGTTCTTTGAGCCATTTGTAGGCTTTTCCATACTTTCCCCTAAATCTTTTGTATTTATTCATTGCCCATTTGGCTATTCGAAAGTGTAGACTTCGCACCAGTTTATGCAGACCTCTTTTATTGATTCTACCAAAGTAATTTATCAATCCTCGCATTTGAGTGTTGATATCTATCGCTATTTCTTGGATGCTCAATATACTTTGGCGATGCCATTTCTTGTCTCTCCATTCTTTTACGATGCGGGTAATTGACTTTTGGCTCATCTCACATCCATAGCCCAAGAAAACACTCCCTGCTTCTCGTTTTGAACGATACATCGTTGGCTTAAAACTGAATCCTAGAAAATCAAATTTATTTCTATACTCTTTCTTTTCTTTCCTACGATAATCTTTGCAATACACTAGTTGGGTCTTTGTTTCATTTAGGCGTAAATGACACTCTTGTAATCTAGTCTCTATACTTTGTAGCATTTCTTTGGCTTCCGTTTCACTCTGGCAATGAACTACTATATCGTCTGCATAGCGTACAAATACTATGTGTGGATATTTTAGTTCAAGCCACTTGTCGAGCACATAATGAAGATACAAATTTGCAAGTAATGGACTGATTACGCCTCCTTGAGGCGTGCCTTTTCCTTGCTTGGGTACTAGTTGTCCATCTTTGGTCTGTACTGGACTTTCCAGCCATCTACGGATGTACATCTTTACCCATTGCTCTTCTACATGTTTGTCTAATGCTTTCATTAGCAACTCGTGGTCTACCTCATCAAAATAATTCTTGATGTCCATGTCTATCACCCAGCCAAATGCTCTAACATTTTCTTGTATTTGCTTAATTGCTTGATGGGCACTTTTCAAGGGACGGTATCCATATGAGTTTTCATGAAATTCAGATTCCAATCTTGGCTCTAGGTAAGATTTGATTACTTGTTGTGCAATGCGGTCGCTTACTGTGGGGATTCCAAGCTTTCTTTTACCTCCATTGGACTTGGGTATCTCTACTTCCTTAACTGGTTTTGGAAAGTAACTTCCTGAGGCAAGTCTGTTCCATAGCTTGTACAAATTGCCCGATAAATCAGCCTGAAACTCTTCCAAACTTTCTTTATCTACTCCTGCACTGCCTTGGTTCGATTTTACCTTTCGATAGGCTTCCTTTACCATGTACTTGGTTATAGGTACCGTTTTCGATTCTGTTTCAAACAATAAATTCATCCTCTTTTTACAAGTTGGTTTACTATCCAAAACTGTATGACCAATGCCCTTTGCTCCACTTCCATTACAGAAGTTTCAACACTACTATGGCATTGTCCGACTTCCTGTTTTGCTTCGCTATTTCAACCTTGTAGGTAGCTCCTACTTGTGTCTTTCCGCTTTGCATCAAAAAACAGGACCTCTCGTGTTCCATATAAAAGCCTAAATAAGAGTCATGCCTCCTTTATGACGATTGCCACATAACCAGTAATGTAAGTATCCGTTATGCTTATTCATTTGTGCTTAAGAAAACAAACTTTTGACAATGTATTCACTTTATCGACACTTCATCAGAGGTTCACTTCCGTTCATCTCTCTTATTCATACCTGACTGGTCTTGCCAGCCTTTTCCTCTTTCCGTTCAATACCGATTAGTTACCTAAACAGCACCGAGAGGTGGTTTGCAACCTCCGCTTACAACAGCGATTGCGGTAGACCTACTACCATCTTTTATACAGCATGTCTTAATTCGCATCAAGACTTCACGACACACCTTGCACAAGTGGAGTAAACCTATTTTAGGACAAGGCAGGGTTTTTCTTTCTGTATGTAAAGAGCTGCTACCTTAATGAGCTGCTGAAAGTCAACTTTAAACTCGTCATGCTGAAATTGTAAACGCCTACATTCTCATTCCGTGTAAAAAATCTTCAATCTTCATCCTTTTCTTTCCTTCCTGCTGAATCTCCCTCACATGGATGAACCCGTTTTTAGAGGCGAACTTCAGATAAGTTTTGCCATCTGTTAAAAATGCTCCTGCAGAGATCCCAGGTTCAGCATCCTCTTTCTTTGCAGAAAAAATCTTTAAGTCTTTTCCCATGAACTCGGTGAAAGCAGCCGGATATGGGCTCAATCCCCTGATCAAATTAAAAACTTTTTGGTTATCCTCATTCCAGTTGATTTTACAATCATCCTTGAAGATTTTAGGGGCATGTTTCAGTTCTTCAGCGTGATGATTATCCTGGGGGATTTCTTGATAATCTCCATCTTCAATGGCTTTAACGGTTTTTGTGAGCAGCTGTGCCCCAATGATCATCAATGCATCATGTAAATCGCCGGCATTCATATCTTCAGCTATCTCCACTTTTTGAGAGAAAAGCACAGCTCCGGTGTCAATTTCATGTTGGAGGAAAAATGTGGTCACCCCACTCTCTTTCTCACCGTTGATGATGGCCCAGTTTATCGGGGCAGCACCTCGGTATTGAGGTAAAAGCGAGGCATGCAGGTTAACCGTACCTTTTGGAGGTATATCCCAAACTGCTTCAGGCAACATCCTGAAAGCCACCACCACCTGCAAATCGGCTTTTAAATCAACTAAATCTTGTAGGAAGGCTGCATTTTTAAGTTTATCAGGTTGCAAAACCTTTAGTGAATGCTCCACGGCAAACTTCTTCACGGCTGATTCACTTAATTTTTGTCCACGTCCTGCCGGTTTGTCCGGAGCAGTAATCACGCCAACCACATTTAACCCCGCCTTTACTAAAGCTGCCAAAGAAGCCACCGCAAAATCCGGCGTACCCATGAATATGATCCTCATTGTGTTCTGCTTATGAATTTATGGATATAACAGATATTTTTTTCTTTTAGTTTGATAATCATCCAGCGCAGGCTGCCAGCTGGCCCTGATGTCGGCTTCAGATGCTCCGTCTTTTATTTGTTGCATCAACAGCTGATTCCCTGCGAGCTTATTGAAGAAAGAGGTGAAGAAATGTTCTTTATCAGGAAATTGACGATAAATATCCATTAACAACTGAATGTCCAGCTGCTTTTCTTTCCTGATATGCTCGATGTTCATCTTCCTGAAATCTATACCATAACATAGCTGATTCTCCAAAGGGGGGTTCTTGCTCATCCCATCCATGCTCACCGGAGTGAAAGTGAAATCGTATTTCCCTTTTAACAAGGGATGCCCTAAAACCTGGAACGGGAAAGTGGTGCCCCTGCCCTCGCTCATCACTGTTCCTTCAAACAAACAAAGGGTAGGGTAAAGATAGATGGAAAGGTTGTTAGGCAGATTGGGAGAGGGCTTCACCGGTAGGATATATTCCATGGAATGTTTATAGTTAGCCACTTCAACAATGCTTAAATCGCATTTTATCCCATTCTTCAACCAGCCTTCTCCATTGGCCATCTGGGCAAATTCACCAACAGTTAAGCCATGGGCTATCGGAATTGGATTCATGCCCACTCCGGATTTGAATCCAGGTTGTAAAATGGGTCCATCCACTACATCCCCATTTGGATTTGGCCGATCTAATATCAATAAGGGCACCTTATTTTCTGCGCATGCCTGCATTACCCTGGTCATGGTGATGGTGTAGGTGTAAAACCGGGCTCCTACATCCTGAATGTCGAAAACCACCAGGTCGATATCTTTTAAATCCTCTTTGGAAGGAGCCTGTTTAGCCCCATAGAGGGAGATCACGGGAAATCCGGTTTTGATATCCACATCATTTCCAACTTTCTCGCCTGCATCTGCATCGCCTCTGAAACCATGTTCAGGTCCGAAAATCGCTTTGATGTCAACACCTAAGCTTTTTAAAGAATCCACCAGGGGAACCCCGTCTATTTCAGCGGTTTGATTGACCACTAATCCAATTTTTTTCCCCTTTAAAATAGGAAGGTATTTCTCTGTCTGGTCTGCTCCGGTTAAAATCTTTGTTGTATGCACCGGGAGGTTTGAAGATCTGATCCCTGCATCCTGCTTGACCCTCTTCATACCACAACCATTACATGCTATAACGGATAAGGGGATCAACAATAAAAAACTGCTCAATTTTTTAATTAGCACCATAGAAATAAGGTTTTTCTTTGAAATGATTGCATATTTGTGTTCTTACAAATAAACAAAAAGCATTTGAATCTCGGATTATTTATAGCCAACAGAATCTCACTTAAAGCAGAACGCACTTTCTCCAAATTGATTGTTCGTATAGCCATTGTTGGGATCATGCTTGGCTTGGGGGTCATGTTGTTGTCTCTCGCCATCGTCAAAGGATTCAAGGCGGAGATCCGGGAGAAAGTAAGGGGCTTCAATGGTGACATTCAATATATCAAATATGACCTCAATTCCTCCTATGAGAATTCACCGTTCATTTTGGCAACCAAAAATTTAAACGAGGCAAAGCATTATAAAGGAGTGGAACACATTGTTCCTTTCGCTACGAAACCGGGGATCATTAAAGCGAATGATGAAGTGGAGGGCGTGGTTTTAAAAGGCGTGGATTCCACCTATGATTGGGATTATTTCAAAAACATCCTCATCTCCGGGAAGACCATTGATTTTTCTGACAGCACAGCCGCCTCAAAACAGATCATCATTTCAGAACTCCTCGCCAAAAGACTGAATCTTAAAGTAGGAGATGATTTTCTGATGTATTTTGTACAGGAGTCTTTGCGAAAAAGAAAATTCCAAATCGTAGGGATTTATAACACAGGCGTGGAGGAGGTGGATAAAACTTATGTGATCGGAGATATCTCACTGATTAAAAAATTAAATGATTGGTCAAACGGAGAGGTGGGTGGTTATGAAATCAGGATCAATGATTTTTCTAAAATTGACCGCTTTTCTGTGGAATTAAGCAATTTTCTTCCTGCCCAGATCAGGACGATCAATGTGAAAGAGAATTATCCCATCATTTTTGATTGGCTTTCTCTGCTGGATGTGAATGCGCAGGTCATTCTGGTGCTGATGCTGGTGGTGGCCGTGATCAACATGATCTCGGCTTTGCTCATCATGATATTAGAGCGCACAAATATGATTGGGCTATTAAAGGCACTGGGTGAGACCAATTGGGGAATCAGAAAGATTTTTCTTTACCATGCACTTTATCTAGTGGGAATCGGGATGTTGTTGGGAGATCTGTTTGGATTGGGATTAGGCTATTTTCAGCAAAGCACTCATTTCTTTAAATTGGATGAAGCCTCCTATTACATGAAATTTGTTCCGGTACAGTTTACCTTTACAGACGTGCTGCTGATAAACGTGGGCACTTTATTGGTTTGCCTGTTGATGCTGCTGCTGCCTTCTATGCTGGTGAGCAGGATCTCTCCCATAAAAGCGATCGCCTTCAAATGATCAATTGCCGAAATTGAGCTTGAAGCTCAACCCCCCGGATCCAATTCTCAACTCCTGATAACCCAATCCCGTCAACGGATATTTCAGGAAAGGCTCTACAGCCAAAGTGCTTTTTTTCGATAAAGGATACAAAACCCCAAAAGAGAAATTGATGGTTCTGGCAAACTTAAAATAGGAAAATTTACCGGCGGGATTGTCCTGCACCGTTCTTACACTACTTGTTCTTACCCCGGTAAAAGAATAATTCACCACAGAATAATCATTCACATATTTTTCATTGATCACGCTGTAGGAGCTGATTCCGGTTGATAAAAAGGTATTCGCCTTCCCCAGCTTTAAAGAATATTTCAGGTTCAAGGGAATATCCAGCCCCACCAATTTAGCATTGGTGACCTGCGCACTGGGAACAGAAGCGAATGCCGAACTTAAAATGGTTTTCTGAAAATCTGATGACGATTTTTCATTTCCCTCAAAAGTACTGGTTTGCCTGTTCAACATCAGCCCTGAATTCACACTTAAATGTTTGGTCAATTTCCATTCAGACGCCAGGCCCAATCCTAAATTAACCTGATCGTTCAAGCCGCTTTCAGAGAAATTGACATAGGTATTGGCATCAACAGAGAGGTTGAATTTGCTTTTTTTAGGTACAGATGATGCCGGATCTTTAGCGTGATCTTCAACAGCTGCAAAATCATTGGAGATTTTAGCAAATGCAAGCGTTTTTTCGGGAAGATAAGAGGCTATACCCTTCTCCTTTGCATCCATATGTTCAGCTCTCGACACGAATAAGGGTTTTAATGTGTTTATGCTTAATTCAGGAAAATCAGCATTTGAAGCCTGCGCCCAGGTTGATAAATCGTTCACTTTAAATGTCTTAGAGGAAGTGATGATGCCGATTTCAGGGATCTTCGCCTGAGTGACCTGTTGCTGATGATCCGCTTTGACCAGTTCAGGGCTTAAGTTTTCAGATTCTCCCCTGTGAACAGGAGCATGAGCTGCTAAGTTTTCTTCATTGGATTTCGTGGAAGCAATGGTCTTAATGTCCTCTGTTTTTTCAAAGGGAACGGAACCTGACTTATGGCCTAAGTTGGAATTTGCCTTTGATTGTTTAAATGTTGACTGCTGATTTTTATCCGTTGACGCAACCGGGTATAAATTAATCAGCCAAAGTAAAGCAATGGCAGCCGCCATTCCTGATGGAAGCATATACCAAAAAATCAATCCTCTTCTACGTCGCCTTTCTTTCTTTTTAAAAGACCGCCAGCCATCATCAGCCATTTGATCATCATAATGATCAAAGGTGTCTCTGATGTGATTTCTTAATGTACGGTCAAATTGCTCTTTCATAATTCAAATAAAAGTGAGCCTTCACTAATCTTCTTAATTTCTCTTTCGCCCTGGATAAATACACCCTGGAACTACTGGATGGCATATCTAATATATCGGCTATCTCTTCATGCGTATAACCGTCAATTTCATAAAGGTTGAAAACCATGCGGTGCATCTCCGGTAAATCAGATAAAAGATTTAAAATCTCCTGCGCACTGATTTTGCTGATGATATGGTGATCAGCCGGTGATTCATCTGCATACTCTATATCAAGAACTGCAGCATGTTTTAAATTCTTCCTCCGGTTATCAATGGCACTGTTCACCACAATTTGTCTGAACCAGGGCTTGATCAGGCGGTTGTCATCAAAAGTTTTGATGGTTTTAAAAAGCTTGATGAAAGCGTCATTCACGGCCTCCAAAGCATCATCCCTGGAAATACAATAGCGGAGAGAAATACCCATAGCATAAGCATAGAAACGCTTGTAGAGCATTTCCTGGGCTTTGCTGTCTTCTTTGCGACATTTATTGATCAGCTCCTGATCGCTAAACTCGCTGTAGGGTTTACTCATTCAAATTTGTATTGCCTTGGATTAAATATAGTGATATCTTATTTGCTGTTTCGTGATCTTCTTTTTTTATTTTTGCAACAAGGTCAATTCGGCTTTTGAGCCATCCTGTGATCCATTGAGCATTGGATAAGGACTAACGCCAAAAAGAATAACCCGGTAAGTTTTTTTATCGAGATTGAAATCTAAAGTGTCTGGCTGGAAATGGGTTCGTGCACCTATATAAAGCGTAAAGGAGGCGAAGTTTTTTTGCGGATCGGTGATATTTACCTTTACCACAGCTTCTCCGGCCCAAATACATGTTGCCTGCTTGGGGCAACGGCTATCGTTGATCTGTTCCACCAAGAATTTCAATCCGTTCTCTGTATCCGTGCCAAACCATGCTTTCTCAGATTGCTTCAGCTCCACTTTCTCTCCGGGAGCCACGACAGGCGAACCTGTGATCCCTTTCTCGCATGCAGCGAAACACAGAATGAATATCAGGAAGGCCCCGAATACAAAAGATTGAAAATTAGTAAGGTACATGACGCTTTTTATTCCTCTTTACGGACTCCTATAACCATCTGCTACAAAAAGCTATAGTTTTTTTGCTTCGTTCCAAAATATATCCATCTCCGCCAAGCTCATGTCCTTCAAAGATTTATGGAGTTCTTTAGATTTTGATTCGAGATATTGAAACCTTTTGATGAATTTTCTATTGGTTTTTTCTAAAGCATCTTCGGGGTTGATATGAATGAAACGGGCGTAATTGATGAGCGAAAAAAGTAAATCCCCAAACTCTGCCTCAGCTTTTTCTCGGTCAACCGCTTTGGGGTCAGCAACGTTGAACTCTGCTTTGAACTCCTGCAATTCCTCTTCCACTTTCTCCCAAACCTGTTCTTTCTCCTCCCAATCAAAACCCACACCTTTGGCTTTCTCCTGTATTCTGGAAGCTTTTACCAAAGCGGGAAGCGAGGAGGGCACACCGGCCAATACAGACTTGTTTCCTTCTTGCAGTTTAATTTGCTCCCAATTTTGCTTCACCTGTTCTTCAGTCTCCGCAACCACATCGCCATAGATATGAGGATGGCGGTTAATGAGCTTTTCGCAAATCCCATTCAAAACATCTGCGATATTGAAATCATTGGTTTCGGAACCGATCTTCGCATAAAAAACCAAATGCAGCATCAAATCTCCTAATTCTTTCCTGATCTCTTGCCTGTCACCTGCTAAAATGGCATCAGAAAGTTCATAAGTCTCTTCTATGGTCAAATGGCGCAAAGTCTCCATGGTTTGTTTTTTGTCCCAGGGGCATTGCTGTCTTAAATCATCCATGATCGCCAGCAGTCTTTCAAAAGCTGAAGTGGAGGAGGTTTGTTGCTCGAAAATATTCATATTCCAAAAATAAGCAGAATTATGGCACAAGCTTTGGAGATTTATGATAAAATACAAGGCCATGAAAGACAGCAGTTCACCTTCCTTCAAAATCGAAGTTGATCTTGAGGGAAATCAAAAAGAATTAACCATTAAACCAGGCGAAACCACTGATGGAGAAGATTTCTATTTCTGTGAATTAAATGGAGAAGAGGTGAGTCAGGTAAGAAAAGATGTTGATGAAGATTGGAAACAACTATGGGGGAAATTAGCCGAAGCGCAGGTGGAGCAAATTGGAGCGGGGATTGACAAACATTTGGAAGCCGATTTATAGCTTCACCGCTCTTAACATCTCTCTTTTCCCGGCGGCCCCCGGTGCTTTCTCTACCTGCATTCCAGAAGATTTCATGATTCTTTTAAGTGCCCCTGTGATGGCATAAGTAACGAAAACGCCACCTTTTTTCAAGTAGGAAAGTATATGGCTGATGAATTCCTGAGTCCAAAGTTCGGGTTGATTTGCCGAGGCGAATGCGTCAAAATAGATCACATCAAACATCAATCCGGAACGGAAGATTCTGGCATCGCAACACGCAATATGCAGGCTGCAATAGTCATTCAACATCACGCTTTGGAGCATTGCCTTTTCATAATTAGCGCGGTATAAGTTCCAGGTGCTGGAAGAAACTAAATTTTGGTAATCAGTTTGTGCGATCAAATCGAATCTTAAAGGATAAGCTTCAATGCCCACATAATTCAAAACGATCTCCTTTCCTGTGCAGAAATCCTGTGTCAATAAAAAGTTAAGCCCGGTTCCAAACCCAACCTCCAACACAGCTACCTCCCCCACGTCCTTGTCGGCTAAATGATATCTTAATCCCGAGTTTAAAAAAACGTGATTGCTTTCCTGTAAAGCACCATTTCTACTGTGATAATTCTCTTGGATGGTGGGATGGAAAACTGTTTTTGAACCATCGGCAGTGGACACTATCTTTAATTCTTCTGGTTGCGGCATCATTGATCAATTTCAGTAGGTGGTTAGTATGGAGGAGGTATATCGGAAACTTTTAATACACTTTGGTACCTCTCTCCACCCATTTCGACCATTTTTTATTATAGGTGTGAATCTCTGTGGTTTGCACTCCGTTTGATTTATATAGCGGATTACCTTCATTCGCCCACTCAAAGATGCTGCCGTATAAATTGAAAACATGCTCATAGCCATCCCTTATCAATTTCTCCCCAATCTTCTCACTTCGATAACCCACAGAGCAGTAAACCACCACCGTGGCATCTCTGGGAATATCGTATACATCCCGCATGTCAAACCAGATGAAGCCTACGTTCCGGGCGTTTTTTAAATGGCTCACTTCAAATTCCTCTTTTTCGCGGGTGTCCAGTAAATAAACGTTTTTCAAATGTTTTAGAGAATCAACAGAGATCAGCGGTACGGTGTGTTTGTACATGCTGTCCAGCATCTGTTTAAAATCCTGATTTTGAATTTGCCCAAACAGCGAAAGCGGGAAAAGACCTAACAGGAAAAACAGGAGTTTTTTGCTCATAAACAACTTAACGGGATCGCAAATAAAATTGTTGTGTCATTTCTTTTTTTAGACTTTTCTAAGGTGAAGATAAATGATTTGGATTGCAAATTGAAATACAGTTATAGTTGATTTTTTTCTTAAAGTTTCCACCTCAGCTTCTTTTTATAAGTTTAAAAGCCAAATGTACCAGCAGGGTCTCTCGCAGAGGACCCTGCGCCGTTAAAACCACAAAGTCAACAGCATCCCCCTCCCCACGGAGATCCTTCGTTCCACCCAGGATGACGCGGAAATGAAAGGAGGCTGTCGCATGCACATCCACAAAGCAGGGCAAACGAGCAGAGCCGCCCAGCAGGTCCGGCCTCAAAGGATTTGGAGGGAGGGCCAATAAATCTCCAGCACTTGCATTCAAAAAGTACAGGCTTCAGACCATCCGCAGAAGTGATGCAATGGCCTTCAGTCAGCTATATCCGTTCCCACGGCTTGGATGGTTGCCCAAAAGATTTATTGAGCTATCCCGAACAAAGGCTTTGCAGCCTTGATTCTTTGGTCACTTTCTCATCAAGGAGAAAGTGACTAGGCCAAGTCCCGGCTATGAGGGACGGATAGGATTGAGCGTTAAAGCCAAATGTACCAGCAAAGCCAAATGTCCCAGCAGGGTCTCTCGCAGAGGACCTGCGCCGTTAAAACCCCACAAAGTCGACGGCATCCCCACTCCCCACGGGGATCCTTCGTTCCACCCAGGATAACGCATAAATGAAAGGATGCCTGTCGCATGCACATCCACAAAGCAGGGCAAATGAGCAGAGCCGCCCAGCAGGTCCGGCCTCAAAGGATTTGGAGGGAGCACGCTGATGAGTCAATGGATTTATCCTTAATCTAAACAGGCACAATTTCTGCATCATCTCTAAAAACGATACAGGATGAAAACAAAAAATTCAAAGGAGCGTGCAATTGAAGAAAAGAACCAGGATTCCATCTCCTCCAGCAGAGAAGCTAAACACACGGATAAACCAGAGAAAGCGGTCATCTCCATCAAAGATGTGAGCGAGCAGCACCCGGCATCAAAATCCTTATTCGACCTGCCGCAGGATGAGCAGCAATATGATGATTTTCCAAAATCAAAAGATGAAGATGAGCAGGAATAATTATATTTTTCTGATGGGTATTTTAATCGTCTCCTCGTGTAAAAGCATTTTTAAAACTTCCCCCTATAAATCTTACATCCAATCCTTAAAAACCGCTGGGCTGGCGGAGACAAACATGGGCAAAAGTTGGATCGACAAGGGGGCGCAAGTGCTTTCTGATCCTAATACGCAGCTTAACTACCCCTTTAAAGAGGAGCTGTTTTTTCAGCAACATGATCCCTCCGCCATAGCCTACCAAATCTCCTATCAAAAAAGCAGCAAGATAAAATTCACTTTGAAAGCAACAGGAAAAGACCAGAAGGGGGTGTTTGTGGATTTATTTAAAAGTGATGGAGATTTAAAGCGTATCATGAGTGAACAACTGAAAGACACTTCCTTCATCTATGAGGATGATCATGATCAAACCTTATTATTGAGAATCCAACCTCAGCTCTTGGTCAATGAGCATGTGGAAATAGAAATCGCTCCCTTGCCTAAATTGTCATTCCCGGTAAAAGGCGGAGGCAACAGGAACATTCAGAGTTTTTGGGGCAGTTCCAGGGATGGAGGTGTGAGAAAACATGAAGGAGTGGACATCTTCTATGAAAGAGGAACTCCCATTTTGGCAGTGGGTGATGGCGTAATTTCAAGGGTGCAAACAACGAAGTTAGGAGGAAAAGTGGTTTGGGAACGCCTGGGATTGATGGGGCCATCCATCTACTATGCACATTTAGATAGTCAATTAGTCTCTCCCGGAAAGGCAGTGAAGAAAGGTGAAGTTTTAGGTTTGATGGGCAACACCGGCAATGCACTTAGCACTTCTCCTCATTTACATTTCGGGATATACACCGCCGGAGGAGCCATTGATCCGTTGAACTATATTTTAAAGCGTGACAGTGTAGCCGGAAAAGTGAGATCAGCAGTCAAATATTTAGGCGAGGAAGTGATGATCCATCAGGACGGTGACCTGATCCCGATTGCTATCCTGGGGGTCTCCACTGCAGGCATCACCTACAAAGTTGAATCGGGAGCGATCAAAAATTCTGCGCAGCTAAATATAGGCAGCCCCAAAATCAAGATCAAACCCTTGCAAAAGCGTGCTTATATTTTTGATGAAACAGGTGAACAACAAACTGCTATTGGAAATTTTGACCCGAAATCCGCCTACACTGTCCTGGGTTTTAAAAAAGACTCCCTGTATTTACAACAGGGCAGGATAAAGGGTTGGGTGTTCAGGGATTAAGAAAAGGACTTACTTTTTCTAATGCAAAATCCAGCTGTTCTTCCGGCGTGAGGTTGGTGTTATCCAGCACAATCGCCTGTTCGGCCCTCATCAACGGGCTTTCCTCGCGGGTAGTGTCCTGAAAATCGCGGTGCGCAATGTTTTCGAAAATCTCCTCCAGGCTCACCTCCTCTCCTTTTGCGCTGAGCTCCTTATATCTTCTTTCCGCTCGTATCTTTGGGTCGGCGGTCATGAATAATTTTAGCTGTGCATTTGGGAAAACCACCGTGCCAATATCACGGCCATCCATCACCATGTTTTTTGAACGCCCCATTTTCTGCTGCTGCTTCACCATGGCCTGTCTCACCTCTTTGATAGCGGAGATTCTGCTCACATTTTCAGAGACCAGCATCTGCCGGATCTCCTCAGAAACCTCTTCTCCGTTCAACAGAATATGCGATTCATAATCCCGGGAATGGAAATTCAGGTCAATGTGGTCCAGTGCATCAATGATTAAGTCGTGGTTGCTGAGATCGGTGTTGTTCCTTAAAAAATACAAAGTCACTGCTCTGTACATGGCCCCGCTATCTACATAAATAAAATGAAGTTTTTTTGCCAAAGCTTTAGCTAAGGTGCTTTTACCGCAGGATGAATACCCATCAATGGCAACGACGATATTTTTATTCATTGAAGGCAAAGTTAATTGAATGCCCGGAAATCTGTTTCATAAATCTCTGTTTTTAATTTTATCACCGGAAGTGCGGGAGAAAGTTCCTCAGGCCAAAAACTGTTCTCCGTTATTGTTATTTTTCAATGAGAGTTGCATCCTTCTATCAACAAAGTTATCAAACAAAAAGGCATTGTTCCTGCTCCTGTTTAGCTAATTTAGCATCCATCATGAATATAGACAGCGCAGCATTGGCAAAAGAGTTCCAATTTAAAACCTCCAGAAGCGGTGGCAAAGGTGGCCAGCATGTGAACAAGGTGGAAACCAAAGTGGAATTGCTTTGGGACTACCAAGCTTCCGGCTTTTTCTCTGATGAGGAGAAACATCAGATTGCCCTTGCATTAAAGAACAGAATCAATAAGGAAGGTATGCTGCAGGTGGTGGCTGAAGAGGAGCGGACGCAGCTCAAAAACAAGCACATTGCCGTTCATAAGACCATAAAACTGATCAGTGAAAGTTTAAAAGAGCAAAAGAAGCGGAAACCAGGCAAACCCGGTAAATCAGCTGTTAAAAACAGGCTGGATGATAAAAGGAAACAGGCACTTAAAAAAATAAACAGAGGGGAAAGGTTTGACTTTTGATTTCCGGAGACAAGCAACTGGCGGGAATAGTGCGCAATTGGTACGACCACTTTGTGCCACGGCCCGCCGCCCTTGATCACCCTAAGGCTTTTGTGCATAGATGATAATACCAACATGCGTCCTCAGTTTCCTCTTACCGCCTCAACCCTGCTACTTGCCGGTGCCTGTTTGCTGCCTCTGGTGGGCAGGCGGGAGGCACGCGGGAGGCAACAGGGGGGCAGGCAAGAGGCAGCGATGGGGCAGGGAGGTGGCAGGTTGGTAGCAAGCTGTACCCTGTTTGGTGCAAAGTATGCAGCCAGGGAATAAGGGGGTACTGCTGATATCCAATAATAGCTATAGTATTTTAACTACGCTTTCCCTTCTCTGGACGAACCAAAGATATAACCCAAAATAGCAGTGAGAATAGGCAGCATCAGATTTAAAAGAACAGTCTTGCTCATCTCCAGTACAAAGTCTCGATAGGCCTTCTTTTCTGCACTAAGTGCTTTAAAAGCTTCTGCATTGAAACTTGTTTTCATCAGCATGGCAGATGAAGCATCCAGGTCGCTCACAAAGAAAAAAACGATGAGGAAAAGAATAAATAGGGTCATAATACTCAAAGAAAAAATGGCCAACCAAAAACCAGCTTTTTTAATCCCTGATAATGTTTGAAGGGCTGGCACTTCAGGCACCTCTTTTTCTACCCCTTTTAGGTCAATGGACTCCATAGGTCAAATAATAAAAAAGACTGCCTTTTTACAGACAGTCTTTATGATTTACTTTGTTACTTTGATTTTTTCCAATGCTGGCATTGATAGCTGTTTTAATTCCTTTCCTTCCTGATTTGCCGAAAGGATTACTCTGCCTGCTTTCGCTTCATTCGCGGCCCAATTTAACAACGTTAATGCCTCGGTGGTGAGTGCAGAAGTTTTACTTACTCCCAGCTTCTCACTTAAGCTTTTAACAAAATCATCATCTACATTTATTCTTATTTCCATTTTATTGAATTTTAAAACAGTGGTAAATTTATGGATAAAAAAAGGATAAAAAAAGGATTTTATTTGTTTTTTTACCAGATTTATTTCTTTTTTTAAAAAATAAAACCACCCTTTAGGGTTATTGATGTTGATGAGGTATAGGCTTAGCTTCATTTAATGAAAACCAAAGCCAAAAAGGCAGGCAAGGGGCAGCGATGGGGCAGGCAGGTAGCAAGTTTTTGGTGCAAAGTATGCAGCCAGGGAATAAGGGCGTACTGGTTGACAGCAGGTATTGTAGAAAAAGCAGAAGATTACCTGTACAGTAGTGCAAGGGATTATTGTAGTATGAAAGGGATGCTGCCCATAAAGTTTGTGGATTCTTCAATGGTTTATAATAATGGGAGGTTTTAAAAAGCCACGGCACAAGTACACAGCTGCACCAGGCCGGGGCTGCATACTTTGCGCCATTGGACGAAAAAATGGCCATATATGCGACAAGAAGCCGATCATAAACCATCTAAACACTATGTTGCTTAATTAATTTTAGCTACACTAGTGCACTAGTACGGCTCAGAAACGCTTTTTACCTCAGTATTATTGATTGCAACACAAAGTCCATCCCTATCAACCATATTAAATCCAACATTCTTTAAATGTCCTAACAGTTCATTAAGGTCATATAAACTAGGAGTGGCTTCAAAAACAATTTTTTCAATAGAAGCTGCTAATTCACGGTCTATATTTTTTATTATTTCGTACTCAGCACCTTCACAATCCATTTTCAACAAATGACATTTAGTGATTTTTAACTTTTTAAAAATTTCGCGGATAGATACCAGTTCGATATCGGTATATACATCACTATTAGTTTCTGATTGCAAGATGCTGTGTCCGCTTACATTATTTTTGTGAATATAAAGTCTCTCCTTTCTAGTTGTTCCGCCAATACCGAATGGAAAGGCTGATACATTTTTTAATTTACTTACTTCAACGGTAGAGGTAAGCTGTTCAAAATTTGATTGGAACGGCTCGAAAGAGAAAATCTCAGCATCTGGGTATAATTGCTTCATTCTCAATGAAAACAAGCCGATATTGCCTCCTATATCCATGATAACAGGATCTTTTACAGGTAATGCCGGATAATCGTAACATTTATCAACAAATATTTCTTTATAGATATATAAAGTCATGAATTCCTTCACATAAAATGCCCCGCCTTCTTTAAGACGTAATAATATGGGCTTCTTCCATACTTGAGGGAAAATTTTACTGCAAGTGTAAGCCAGAAAATTGATTTGGATTCGAGTGCTTCCTTATGCTTAACATAGTTATCGGTAGAAAACAGTTCATTTAAAGTCCAGTTTAGTCTCCAGGATTTCATACTTTAAGTTTTGATGATTTATAATTCATATTATTCGAAGATGACTTCAATTTATTGGGTTGTTCTTGCCCAGTAAAAAATTATTTATCTTAAGGGATTTTACAGATATTTCTTTGAATCCCTGATAATCAGTTTCTTATATTAAACCTGGTAAAATAATCCATAATAAAATGAAAATGTAAATATCTAATTATCGGAATTTTAAACATAGAAACAAAATTACTGTAAAAAAATTCCAAGGTGTTCAAAAATATAGCCCATGGTTTAAAACATGGGCTATATGAAACATTTCTTCTATAGAAAGTCCGTATAAGCTGCTTGAAAGAGTTGTTTCAGCGGGGGGATTCATGCTACAATAATCCGGAATTACAATTATCAACGATTGATTTTAAAGAAATAGTTATTGGATGGCGAGATTTTCTACTTCAAAAGCCACTAAATGGTTCTAAATTTTAGCCTCATTTCGCAAGTCTTTCGAGTGATGGCAAAGAACATTAGGAGGCTTGTGCTTTAATCAAGATGGAAAAGGTTTAATAAAAATAATTGTTTTACAACAGTAGAAGAAATAAAAAAGCACAAGTCAGGCCTACCCACAGAGCACTGGCATTAAGACTTGCCATTGGGGGTGCCAATTCCGCAGGCCAGCCACACCACCAAAAGAAACAGACAGGCCCCCTGTCCTGATCATTAAAAATACCACTTTAGTGGTATTGACAATGCCCGGTCAATGAGCTAATTTGACCCCATATTTCAAGGTTAAATTTTTTTGTCTGATGCATTTCTTCATTGACCATACCAAACTGCCAATACAAAGCTCATTAGATAAATATGGGCCGGTGGATGGTGGAGCAAGCACCAAATATAAGGTGACTTCTAAATTCCAGTTAGAAGAGGATGCATCAGCCTTTGCGTGTGAAGACTGTATGATGGTAGTGCAGGAATCGAATGAAAACCCTTTACTGGTCAATGTCATTCTGGAGCCTGTTTCGAGCTCCGGTAAAGTGACTTCAAAAGTGAAATACTATATATACAGGGGGATTTTAAAAGCAAGTCTACTAACAGCTGACGGAACAGCTTTAGTGCCAAAAAGTTCAACAAACAATGAATTCATCCAAAGAATATATAATGCAAGATTAGATGTTGATTTATATAATGCAGGGATTTTAGGCTACAGCAACTCCATGTCCACCGATAAGAGCATCAATGAAATATTCAGAAGTTCAAATATAAATATAGCCCCGATTCAAATAAAGGAAGGGGAATGGTTTGGTGAATTTGTTTCATCTGTTACTGGAGAAACCGGTTTTGAAATCATTTTAGAACCTGAAAAAATCACTGTCGACATAGAATTTGTTAAAAATAACCAAACAGTCATAGATGTTAGTAATTTAACGGGATCAACGTTGAGAGCCAGAAGGGAAGCCATCTTGGCTTTCGTTGACCCGGTAGCTTTTTTTGGATCATACCAAAAAACAGGGGTGAACACCTCCACTTATTCTGGTCAGACCAAAACAACCATCAAAAAAAAGGAAGCTGAATTATATACGGATGTTTTGTCTAAATTTTTCACCAAAGATAGGTTGTATCTGGACATCAGAAGTGACAAAGGCTATTCCTATAATTATTATCAGGATTACCAGTATATCGTTTTAAATCATAACGCTACATTCCAAAATTACGAAACTGAAGGCTGGCCGGTCATTTACCTGGAAAACATTGCCAATCTGAGCTTTAAACTGCGCACAGATGGCAACATCAAACCCTTGATCTATATTGAATCAAAAAGTTTAAAATCAAAAAATCAAAATACCCCTTTTTTTGATGATTTGATTGATGATGCTGATCCCGGATGGACAAAAGACATCGACCTCACCATTCCATCGAAGCCCTATTATGTCAAAATGCACTATTTTCATTCTGCCATAGATCAAACTTCCCCAAGCCCATTTGTAAGAAACAACAGGTATTATGACCATGCTTTTTGTTCGATAGATCTGATCCCTGATGATTTTAGTAGTCCGTCTTCAAAATTAAGAGAAGTGGAGAATTCAAATCCGGTCTACATCGGTGAAGAATTGAATAACAATGGCCATGAGGGGGGGTTCAAATACATAGCTAACAATGGTGCGTTTTGGGATGAGGGTAAAGTGCTTTTTTATTCCAATTTAAAAGTACAGTACAGAACCACGGGATTAAAGTACCCCAATCCTGTCAAGGTGAGCAAGCTGGATTTGAACAGCAAAGCTTTTTCAGATAAGATAGGCAGGTATTTGACAATTGAAACCAGGTTGTTTGAGAATAAGGATACCAGTGGCCCACATGAGGAGGACATCAAGATAATAAGCATTACGAACTGCGAGACCAATAATTTAAAAGAAAGGGAATCTGCTTTATTTTTAGGTTTAACAGTGGCTGAAATGGAAGCAGTTAAAACAGCCGCTTATTCCTTAGACAGTGGACATCACACCTATTTATTTTTAGAGCCTTATCTGGGTCAGGATGGCCCACCGGTCTATTTCGATGGGGTGACTAATGTGGGCCTTGCAGTTTATCAGTATCAGTTAAAAGTACAGGGTCTGGATAGCAATGGTGATTTGGCTTATGCTGTACCTACCAAATCAGGTTCGCCCATTCTTGTTTACAGTATAGACAGGTTCTTCTACAATTCCAAAGAGTTTTCAGCTAATAAAACTCCTGATGCCACTAATCAGGTTGAGTTTCATATTTATCACAATAAAGGTGAAGTATTTCAAAAAGGTAAAATGACCCCTTCTTATATACAATCAGGTAATAGAATTAAATATATTTATCATCACGAAAATGGAAATGAGTATACAATTTGTGAATGTGATATAATAGAAATTGATGGTGTTTCAAATGGGAACAAGTATTTAGATAGGAAAAATAGGATTAAATTTACTTCAGTGCCTCCAAACGGCACTAAAAAGGACGGATTAATGGGTGAAAATACAAGTTATGATTTTTATTACTATGCGAATAAAGATATTTGGGTTACTGATAATGGCACTCATGGAATTATTAAATACGAAAGTTTAAATAAGAGGGTGTTCATGGTTAGATTCATCCCTAGTCTTTTTCAAGAAGTTTATATAGATGGAGTTAAATTTAGAAAACTTGTGTTCCCAATTAATAACCAAAATTTAATAATATTAACCAAAAGTGAAAGAATGTATCTTAACCCAAAAGTCATGGCCGCGTTTCTCGGGGCATTAATAAGAACCATTCAATTTACACATTATTTTAATGGTGGAGCATATTCAAATGGAACCTGTTACATTAGTGTAGCTCATGCAAGTGGTGCTTCATATGATATGCGTTATCAAGATTTTGGAGCAGGTAATGAAATCCCAGATTTAAATGATGGTGAGGAAACACCACAACACAAACAAGCAATATTACACAATCAGTCCGTAATTGATGCTATGAGGTTTTATAGATTTCAAACTATTTATGTTGGAAAGAAATCCAAATATCAAGCGCTTAAAAATGTAACTCCTTATGATGATCATAATAATCATATACATTTTGGAAATTTGGCCGAGTATTAATCATGAAAAAATTAAATTATTTATGGATGTTAATTCCCATTCTTTCTTGTAATAGTAATATTAAAACGGATGAAAAAAAGAATTTAGTTAAAGCAAAAAAAAATGCAATAACTAATTCAATTCCAAATCAAGTTAAAGATAGTCTTGGGATTTATCAATTGAACGGAAAACTCCCATTTGGGAGTATTTATTTAGAGAATCTTGACACGTCATATGGATGGGACTCGCCTAAATGGAAAAATGTAAATGATTTAAATTTAAAAATATATCGCTATTATGAATCAATAAATAATTTAAAAATCATACCTAAACCAGAAATATTAGAAATAGACTCAATCAAATTAAAATACAGTAAACCTTTTATAGATTCTTTAACAAACGAAAGTAATTATATAAGATATAAATTTGAGAATATAGGTCCTTATGAATGTTATTATGCTCAAATAACTGAAAATTTAGCTACGACTTATCCCTCAAATTTTGATTATGATAAAAGACGTCTTGAAACTTCAGGGAGTTTAATTCTATATAATGCCGTTTCTAAGACTGCTAAAATAATTAACATTCACAGTATTATTAGTGAGCCTTATGATGATGAAGAGAGATTTTTTTTTATCGGAATTGATAAAGTAATAAAAGTATTTGTTTTTGAAGGGGGTGAGGGTGGAGTAGAAAATTTTTATCAAAAATACAGTATAACGGTATCAGAAAGTGGTGAGATTAAAATAAAAGAGTTGAAACCTTAATTACATGTAAAAGTAAATTATCATGGCAGAAATATTTTATTCTCCTTTATCATCAATTTTCAACTTAGATCAATTACCGCCCGACCTAAGTTTTATTAACAATGGATTAAGCACACTTTTAGACAGAATCTATTTTAGAAGTTTACAGGTAAATCATTCATTGACAAATTCTGGCGCATTCTACGAGTTAGAACTGATAAGTTTTTCTGAAATATTAAAATTAGAAATTCCGGGCACAGGTTTAGTGCTCATTTTAAATCCAGATCTTGAGGCAGGGGGAGCAAGTTCAAATTTCAGTGTAATTCCCATTTCTCTATCATGGAAATGGGAGATCTTAAATTACATTTCTGTTTTTAAAAGCTCAGCTTTTGCCTTCAAACCAAGTGCCTTCTTTGATTTATTTCTACAAATCACTAACCATTCTGGTCAAGATTTATTTGGCCATATCTTAGATTTTTGTTTAAACCCTATAGAATATACCGAGGAAGAAGAAGATTTAGCAGATTCACCAGATCCAGGGCCTGTTCCTGTTCAGGAGTTCACGGCCACCTATGATTATATTCCAGATACTTTTACAGGTTCTCTATTTGAATTAGATGGTGGTCAATTAGAGCAATTTGTTACCGATGCGAAAGTAAAGTATCCTACTTTAGCTATCACCCAACCTCTAAACAGCGAACCACAAATTGCATATTTAGATATTGTTTCAGCTTTTGCAGGTGCTGGTATTAACATTTTTACAGCGATTTTTGAAATGTATTTAGAAGATGGTGTAGAAATAGCCATACAAAGTGTCAATGATATCTTTTCACGATTCTTCGGTAATGATGCCATAGGTTTTATAAAAGATTTACTCATCCCCCAAATCTCAGCTACCGCCCAGCTTTCCGCAGGTTTAGAAATACCAAGAAGTGCCTTAATCCCTCTAAATTCAAATAATGAAATCATCCCTGGAGATGTTAAAACAAAGCTGATCTTTGATGCAGGAGAGTTTTATTTCGATTCCAGGGCAGGTTTCGGTTTTCAGGAAACCTTGGCCATCAGCTTCCATCCAGACACTCCCAAAGCCCAGATTGCAAATACAGGTCTCATCATCGGCTTCACCTATGCGAAACTGGACGCAAGCACCACCTCAAACATCCCCGAGGCAGACGCAGCGGGTTACCCTGTTGATTTTGTGGGTTTGTATGTGCAACATGCAACCATAGAATTTGGAAAATTCGGGCAGCCCAATCCCGTGAACACCAGTGCCGCAATTTTTGCAGATGATTTATTGATTGGCACAGGAGGTGTTTCTGGCACTATCGGTTTGGAAGCTAATGGCAAACTTTACCGAAAATTTGGCAATTTCGCTGTCGAGCTGGATGAATTTTCCATCACCTTCCGGCAGAATGCCATCATCAACTCCTTTATCACAGGAAAAATCACCATCCCCAAATTCACGGCATCAGGTGGCGGCCTGGCAGAGATGGCCATAGAAGCAGCGATAAGGGACAATGGCGATTTCACCATCAAAGCTTTACCCCGATCCGAACCCTATACCATTACTTTTCCAGAAGTCTTCGAATTAAAAATACGCAGTGCGCAGGCAGGCAGCGTAGACGGCAGGTATTACGTGTCCATCTCCGGACAGCTGAGCTTCATCGCAGACATCCCTTTCCTGGGGGACATCCTGCCCAAAAACATAGAGCTCACCAAACTGCTCATCTGGGATGACGGCAGGATCGGTTTCGAAGGGGGGTCCTTCAAGGTGGCCAAAACCTTCAGGCTGCACATCGGGCCGGTCAACATGGAAGTCGGCAATATCGCTTTCGGGGCCTACCAAAGAAAACTGGGGGGCGTGGAACGCAGCTACCGTTATTTCTCTTTCGATGGCATGGTGAACACCGGAAGGGCCGGGATAAACACCACTGGTAATGGGATCAAATATTATTTCACTGTTGATGATCTTGCACTGGACCATTTCATCAGCATCGACCGGCTGGAGATAGACCTGGCCGATACCGGGCGGCGACAGAGAAAAGGCAGCCTTCCTGCTGAGCGGTTTCCTGAGTGTCGCCAATCCCACAACGGGAGGCTCGGTGGCCTCGTCCGAATATACCGGTTCGGTAGACTTTTCGCTGCCCAAGCTGAAAATAGCCGGAAGTGCGGGCATGCGGTTGAACCCGGGGGTCCCTGCCTTTGTGGTGGATGTGGGGATGGGGCTGGCAGAGGCAGCCTGACCATTGAAAAACGGTCTGGGCGTTTCGGCACGCTTCCCGCCCCGAAAAGGGACATAAAGGATGCCGCTGCGGTCGTTGATGCAGATCCTGTCCAATTCCGCAGGCCGGCCACACCACCTTAAAGAAACAGATAAGCCCCCTGTCCGGGTCACTTAAAAATACCACTTTAGTGGTATTGACAATGCCTCATCAATGAGCTAATTTGATCCCATATTTCAAGGTCTAAATTTTTTGTCCGATGCATTTCTTCATTGACCATACCAAACTGCCCGTACAGAGCCCATCCGATAAATATGGGCCAATGGATGGTGAAGAAACCACCAAGTATAATGTGACTTCAAGGTTTCAGTTAGAAGAAGATGCCGCGGCCTTTGCATGTGAAGACTGTATGATGGTTGTCCAAGAATCTAATGAAAATCCTGCTTTGGTCAATGTGATATTAGAACCTATCTCAAGCTCCAAGAAAGTCAATTCCAAAGTGAAATATTATATATACAGGGGAATCTTAAAAGTAAGTCTATTAAAAGCCGATGGTACGGCTATAGTGCAAAAGAGTTCAACAAACAATGAATTCATCCAAAGAATATATAATGCGAGATTAGATGTTGAATTATATGAAGCAGGGATTTTAGGCTACACCAACTCCATGTCCACCGATAAGAGCATCAATGAGATATTCAGGAGTTCAGACATAAACATAGCTCCGATTCAAATAAAGGAAGGGGAATGGTTTGGTGAATTTGTTTCATCTGTTACTGGAGAAACCGGTTTTGAAATCATTTTAGAACCTGAAAAAATTACTGTCGACATAGAATTTGTTAAAAATAACCAAACAGTCATAGATGTTAGCAACTTAACGGGATCAACATTGAGAGCCAAAAAGGAAGCCATCTTGGCTTTCGTTGATCCTACAGCTTTTTTTGGATCATACCAAAAAACAGGAGTGAACACCTCCACTTATTCTGGTCAGACCAAAACAACCATCAAAAAAAAGGAAGCTGAACTATATACAGATGTTCTTTCTAAATTTTTTACCAAAGATAGATTATATCTGGACATCAGAAGTGACCAGGGCTATTCCTATAATTATTATCAGGATTACCAATATATCGCTTTAAATCATAACACTACATCCCAAAATTACGATACTGAAGGCTGGCCAATCATTTACTTAGAAAACATTACCAATCTTAGCTTTAAACTACGTACAGATGGAAATATCAAACCGTTAATTTATATTGAATCAAAAAGTTTAAAATCAAAAAATCAAAACACTCCTTTTTTTGATGATTTGATTGATGATACTAATCCCGGATGGACAAAATATATCGACCTTACCATTCCATCGAAGCCGTATTATGTCAAAATGCACTATTTTCATTCTGCCATAGACCAAACTTCCCCAAGCCCATTTGTGAGAAACAACAGGTATTATGACCATGCTTTTTGTTCCATAAATCTGATCCCTGATGATTTCAACAACCCCACTTCAAAATTGAGAGAGGCAGAGAATTCAAATCCGGTATACATCGGTGAAGAATTGAATAACAATAATCATGAAGGAGGGTTCAAATACATAGCTAACAATGGTGCATTTTGGGATGAAGCAGCAGTATTATTCTATTCAAATTTAAAGGTTCAGTACAGAACCACAGGATTAAAGTACCCCAAGCCTGTCAAGGTGAGCAAGCTGGATTTGAACAGCAAAGCTTTTTCAGATAAGATAGGCAGGTATTTAACAATTGAAACCAGGCTGTTTGAGAATAAGGATAGCAGTGGACCACATGAGGAGGACATCAAGATAATAAGTATTACGAATTGCCAGAGCAATACTTTAAAAGAAAGAGAATCTGCTTTATTTTTAGGATTAACAGTGGCTGAAATGGAAGCAGTTAAAACAGCCGCTTATTCCTTAGACAGTGGACATCACACCTATTTATTTTTAGAGCCGTATGGAGACGCTCCTGCACTTTACACCGATTCAACTCAGGTTTCTTTACCAATATATCAATATCAGTTAAAAGTACAGGGTTTGGATAGCAATGGTGATTTGGCTTATGCAGCGCCTACCAAATCAGGTTCGCCTATTATTGTTTACAGTATGGATAGGTTCTTCTACAATTCCAAAGACTTTTCAGCTAATAAAATTCCTGATGCCACAAATCAGGTTGAGTTTCATATATATCATAATAAGCGAGAAGTGTTACAGGTTAATGATATAACAGCGGGAACTCTGGGAAGTCTAATAAAATATATATACCATCATGAAAATGGTAATGAGTATCCGATTTGCGAGTGTGAGGTAATTCAGATAGAGGGCGTTTCAAACGGAATAAAAAGACCTTATAGAGGAGCTCCTTTATATACTTCAGTACCTCCAAATGGGACTAAAAAAGATGGTTTAGCGGGTGAAAATACTATCTATGATTTTTATTATTATAATAATAAGGATATTTGGGTAACAAATAATAATGGAGGTGAAATCACAAAATACGCCTATTCAGGAGAAAAAATATTTATGGTAAGATTCGACCCTAACCTTTTCCAAGTAGTTATAATTAATGGAGAAAAATTAAGAAAACTGACATTTATAATAAATAATCAAACCCTAACAATATTGATCCACACTGAAAGGCTGTATTTAGCACCCAAGGTGATGGCCGCCTTTTTAGGTGGATTAATAAAAACTATCCAATTTACCCATTATTTTAATGGTGGAGCTTATTCTAATGGGACATGTTATCCTAGCGTAGCACATGCGAGTGGCGCATCTTTCGATATGCGCTATCAAAATTTTATGGCAAATAAAGAAATCCCTGATGTAGATGACGCACAATATAAGCAGGCTATATTAAATAATCAGACTATTATAGATGCTATGAGATTTTATAAATTCCATACGATCTATGTAGGTACAAAATCTAAGTATGCAAATCTTAAAAATGTAACTCCGTTGATAAAACATGAAAACCATATTCATTTCGGAAACTTAAATAAAGATAAATAATGAAAATTCTAATTTACTTATGTCTATTAGTTGTTTTATTGTCATGTCAAGATAATAAAAAAGAAGAAAAAGAAAGGTCTAATCGTAAGAGTGACAGTATCCAATTGGAAACAGCATTTCTAAAGAATGCGGAAGATAGTGTGGTAGGAGATAGTTCTGATCTTTATCCCCTGACGAGTAAATTACCTTTTGGAAGCGTTTATTTAGAAAATCTGGATACATCTTATGGATGGGACTCTCCGAAATGGAAAAACGTAAATAATTTATTTCTCAAAATCTATCGCTATTACGAACGTTTAACATCTATTAGGACGATAAAAGGTCTCGATATAAAAAAGATAAATTATATTAAATTACAAGATAAATTACCATTTGTAGATTCAATAACAAATTCGATAGATAGTATAAGATATAAATTCGAGGGCATAGGTCCATACGAGTGTTATTATTCTCAAATTAATGACGACGGCGTCAAATATCCTCCAAACTTTTATGAAGAAAAACGACTATGCAAATCATCGGGGAATTTAATTCTCTATAATTCTGTCACTAATGTGGCAAATGTGATCAATGTCTATAATATTATTAGCGAACCTTATAATGAAAAAGAAAGATATTTTTTTATAGATAAAAATAAAGAAATAAAAATTTTTCAATTTGAGGGAGATGATGGGGGATTAACCAACTTTTATCAAAACTACAGTATAAAGATATTAGATAACGGAGAAATAAAAATAAAAGAGTTAGAACCACCTATTAATTAAATTGTTATGGCAGATGTATTTTATTCCCCATTGTCCACCGTTATTACCTTAGGCGAAATACCTGAGAAACTAAACTTCATCTCCGATGCTTTCGAGACGATGTTAAATAGAATATATTTTAGAAATCTTCAGGTAAATAATAGTTCTTCAAATAAATCTGGCACATTTTACGAATTAGATTTAGTAAGCTTTTCTGAAATTTTAAGAATAGAGATACCCGGTACCGGATTAGCATTAATCCTAAACCCCGATCTTGAAACGGAAGAGCCTAATTCAGATTATAGTGTCATTCCAATCTCGTTATATTGGAAATGGGATATCTTAAATTATATTTCTTCTTTTAAACTCTCAGCTTTTGGATTTTCTCCCAATTCGTTTTTTAATCTTCTTTTACAAGTTATAAATCATTCAGATAAAGAGTTGTTTATTGGTATATTAGACTTTTGCTTGACAGAAACTGATTATTCAGAAGAGGAGCAGGATTTAGAAGACTCTCCTGTACCGGGGCCTATTCCGTCTCAAAGTTTTACTCCGACATACGATTACCTTCCTGATACTGAAACAGGGAGTCTTTTCTTATTGGAATTGGGACAGCTCGAACAATTTGTTACTGATGCTAAGGCTAAGTACTCTAGTTTAGCTATAACGCAACCTTTAAATAGCAATCCAGAAATTGCATATTCTGATATAAGAGATGCTTTTACAACTGAGGGTGTTGATATTTTTACTGCTCTTTTTGATCTTTATATATTTGACGATACCAGCTTAGATAATACTTTATCTCAGGTGAGTGGGGTATTTTCGAGTTTCTTAGGCAATGATGCCATAGGTTTTATAAAAGATCTACTTATCCCCCAAATAACAGCAACGGCCCAGTTATCTGCAGGTTTAGAAATACCAAGAAGTGCTTTATTGCCCTTAAATCTAAATAACGAAATTATTCCTGGAGATATTAAAACCAGGTTGATATTTGATGCAGGAGAGTTTTATTTCGATTCTAAGGCGGGTTTCGGTTTCGAGGAAACACTAGCCCTCAGTTTTCATCCTGATACTCCAAAAGCCCAGATAGCAAATACAGGTTTAATTATCAGTTTCACTTATGCTAAATTAGATGCAAGCACCACTTCAAATATTCCCGAGGCAGATGTTGCAGGTTATCCGGTTGATTTTGTGGGTTTGTATGTACAGCATGCAACCATAGAATTTGGAAAATTCGGGCAGCCCAATCCTGCAAACACCAGTGCTGCAATTTTTGCGGATGATCTGTTGATCGGCACAGGTGGCGTTTCCGGCACCATCGGTCTGGAGGCCAATGGCAAACTCTACCGCAAGTTCGGCAACTTTGCGGTAGAACTCAATGCCTTTTCCTTAAGTTTCAGGCAGAACAGCATCACCGGCTCTTATATAGCAGGCAAGTTGACCATCCCGAAATTCACGGCATCAGGTGGCGGCCTGGCAGAGATCGCCATAGAAGCAGCGATAAGGGACAATGGCGATTTCACCATCAGGGCACTGCCGCAGGCGGAGCCTTACACCATCACTTTCCCGGAGGTCTTTGAGTTGAAAGTGCGCAGTGCGGCAGCAGGCAGTGTTGACGGAAACTACTATGTGTCCATCTCCGGACAGCTGAGCTTCATCGCAGACATCCCCTTTCTGGGGGATATTTTGCCCAAAAACATAGAGCTCACCAAACTGCTCATCTGGGATGATGGGAGGATCGATTTCGAAGGAGGCTCATTCAAGGTGCCGAAAACCTTCAGGCTGCATATCGGGCCGGTGAACATGGAAGTCGGCAATATCGCTTTCGGGGCCTACCAAAGAAAACTGGGGGGCGTGGAACGCAGCTACCGTTATTTCTCTTTCGATGGGATGGTGAACACCGGAAGGGCAGGGATAAACACCACCGGTAATGGTCTAAAGTATTATTTCACTGTTGACGATCTTGAACTGGACCATTTCATCAGTATTGACCGCCTGGAGATAGACCTGGCAATACCCGGCAACGACAGGGAAAAAGCCGCTTTCCTGCTCAACGGTTTCTTGAGCGTGAGCAACCCCACACAGGTAGGTTCGGTGGGGAATACGGAATATACAGGCTCCGTGGCCTTTTCGCTGCCCAAACTGAAAATAGCCGGGAGTGCGGGCATGCGCTTGAACCCGGGAGTCCCCGCTTTTGTGGTGGATGTGGGCATGGATTTGCCATCAGCGGCACCACTGGGGGGAACCGGACTGGGCATATATAGCCTGCGTGGGCTGCTGGCGCAACATTACCTGCCCTCAAAATCAGCAGTTACGCCACCCTTGCCCGAGACAGCAAGCTGGTTGGATTATTACAATGCCCCTCCCAAAGGGGCTGGCATCAGTAAGTTTGCCAATGAACCTGGCTTTTCCGTGGGTGCAGGAATGTCTTTGGGAACGATTTTCGATTCGGGATGGACCTTTTCCAGCAAACTTTTCATCCTTCTGGGTTTGCCCAACACCTTCATCATAGAAGGCCAGGCTGGCATGCTTCGTAAGCGTATTGCTTTGAACGATGATGTGGACCCCCCTTTTAGGGCTTTGATTGTTTTTGGAGACCATGCGGTAAGGGGAAATTTGAGTGTCAACTTCAACCTTCCTGATGATGGGCGGATATTCAAGCTCCAGGGAGCGCTGGACATGGCATTCTTCTTTAACAATGCTTCCGGTTGGTACCTGAACATCGGAAAAGACCAGCCCGAGAGTGCGCAGGTAAGGGCAGATATATTGACCCTGTTCAAAGGTCATGCCTTCCTGATGCTTTCTTCCCGGGGGATAAAAGCAGGAGCCGGTATAAAATTCGATTTTAAAAAGGACTTCGGTCCTGTTTCGGTAGGCTTGGGGGCCTTCCTTAATCTTGGCGGTTTCGTGACTTTCAAACCGGTACAGATTGGGGGCTATATCCAGGTGGGAGGTTATGCCTACCTCAAGGTATGGAAGTTTAAGATTGGTCTTTCCGTTGCCATTAGCCTTGCGGTAGAGGCTCCTCATCCGTTCAATATTGTGGGAAGCCTGGAGGTATCCGTCAAAGTCATCTTTAAGCGTATCCGTTTCAAACTGGAGATGAGCTGGCATTTCAATAACGACACCACGATAATAAGGAGCGCACAACCTTTGCTGCAACTTCCGGAGGAATCAGGAGGCACCATGCCGGCAGGAGCGGTAAATATCCTTTCCAATGAAAGTTTTAGCATCAATTATGTACTGGGCAATGATATTGATGTCATTCCTGCGCCAGGTCAGGGAACCTGGAAATATGACTTTGAGAATCCGGAGGATGCCAGGAAAGTGACCATCCCGCTCGACAGTTTCATCGATATAGAATTGTTGAAGCCTGTAAAGCCTGGAGCCATACCTTTAGGTGGAGCGGCCAATCAGTTGCCGATTGGCTACAGCGAATTGATCCCTCCGCAAAAAGGCGTGAGCAAACAAATAAAACACGAATATGAGATCACGGGGCTCGAAATCTACTCCTGGAATAACAGTAGCTGGGTGCCTTATGATGTTTATAAAGCGGTAAGTGCCATTGTAGAGGCCAATACAGGTACAGGTGCTATAAATCTGGATAGCTTAAAGCCAGGATACTGGCAATTTATGGAACCAGGAAAGTTCAATAAAATAAGGCTATTGTCGCAGCACATGTTTAGTTATGGAGCCGGCCAACCCCTGGACGAGAATGCCCTTGATGATAAGAATTTTGGCAAAAAGGATGTCTTTTGCTTTGAAAGCGTATGGGAAGAGCAGCTCATCAACTGGAAGTCTATCCCTGCAGATACCGGGTATCCGGTGGAACTTCCTTTTTACATCAATAACTTTAAATTCACTTTAGTTGGAAATATTGCCGCTAAAGTGGATTACAGAGAAGGGTATTCGGGCAACAGCCTGTCGCTGACCGGTTATACAGGGAGTTTGGAAATTAACTTGCCTCAGGAACTGGCTTATGTCAATCTCCAGTTTAGGGAAAACCAGCATACCTTGAAGGTGAGTTTCATCAAGACGAGGTATGTCATATCAAGAAAGCTCTTCCGCAGTATCGTGGTTGCCATTGATGAACCGGTAGCTATTATGCAGGCGCCCAAGAATGAACCCTCACCCCTGTTGGAGCTGAAAGACAACACGGTTCCGATCAATAAAATCCTGATAGAATTCCTGACGGCCGCTTCTCCTGATTATGAGGGTGACTTAATGATGGGAAACCACTACAGGCTACCTGACCAGTATGACATGGGTGACCTTCCCGGATATTACAGAGAATTGGAGACAAAGAAAGCACTTGCGTTTGTCACATTTTACAATAGGAGTTTTACAGAAAGCGAAGTGGTCGAATCCGTCAATGGCCAACTTGCGGGAGCGATTGCAAAATGGTCGATGTATAACAACAGAGAATTATATAGTAACCGCTATGCATTGATCAATGGTAGTCCAGATTTTACAGAGAGCTACTATGAAATAGATGATGTTAACAAAATACAGCAGCGTCGGGTATATACCTTCAATGTGCGGACGGATGGCCTGAAAGCGGTTTACTATCCTAACTTAAAAATAGAGAACAGCAGTTTTGCTTTTGGGCTGACGGCAATTTTTAGCCCTTTCGAAATTGGGCTGAGCACCTTATTCTCCAAGGTCAAGGAGGATCCCGAAAGCGGATTCAGGACGGGTTACGCTTTACATTTGTGTAGAACTGCCGTCACTAATCCAAATACCACTTATCCTGATGCAGCAAGTATCCCTGAGTACAGCATTTGGTTCACCTGTTATAAAGAGAGTGGAAGCTGGGGGCATCAAGTAAGTGATAAGTTTACAATAGATTGCAACACCTCTACATTAAGTAAAAAGCAGTATAAAGCGATATTTGTCAATGTGAACAGGCAAAGCGGAATGTTGGACATTTACATTGATAGGATATTAAAAGCTATCGTAACTATACCAGCAGAATTGGCCGCCTACAACCCCTCGGCTGCGCAAACATGGCTAGATCAGTTAAGCTACGTGGAACAAGAAACCTACAGCAGGGTGGTAGAAAATGACATGAAGGAAGAACGGATGATAGAAGAGCTGCAGGTGTTGGATAACGCCATCAATAAAACAATTCAGCCTGTTTGGAGACCGGACACCACCTATGCGATCAAAGTAAAGACCAGGGATGTTGTAGATGGACAAGCAACCCCAGAGAGAAAACATGTTTTTGGTTTCAAGACAGCGGGGCCTGTTGGTCATTTCCATCAACAAAGCGAAAAATATCAGCTTCTAAAAGAGGGAGACAGGCAGGATGAATTCAAGCTAGCCTCATTGAAACACTATATTGATTACGAACGTTCTTTTCCCGATGCCCAAGGCCGTTTTGATAGAAGTAAACCTGTGTTCTTCCACAATCCGCAAGTAAGGCTGTTTTTTACCCAGCCTTATATCAACGCCATGTTTGAGAACTGGGCAGCCTACAATGGACAGCCGGCAATCACCAGCAGTTTGAAATTGCAATTATTGAACCCTTCTGGCAACCCGATAGAACAAGAACTTATTTGGAATGAACCCATAGAATTGCCCGTAACACCTGAAACTGCAGACATTCTTCCCGAAGATATCAAAGCACTGTATAAGCTCAATAGTGCCGCTCAGCAATGTGGCAGCGTGAATTTGTCTTTTACCCGTAAGATTCGTCAAGGAACGTATGAGTTTCCAGATTTGGAGGCTAATAAATTATATACCGCTGTCTTCAGTGGTGTTTATGGACGGGAAGGCGAAGCACTCAGCACCAATGAAATTCATAAATTTGGGTTTATAAGTTCCCGATATTCGGATTTTATTGAGCAGGCAGGCAGTTTTGTTTTGGATGGAACTCCAGGCGAAGAAAAATATGCCATCAGCAAGTATCAAACTAATTTTTCAACTGCTGAAATAAACAACAGGTTGAAATTATTGGTCAATGAGAACACAGCAGATGATCCTGCCGATGTGCTGCGTTACGCAGAACCTTATGACAGGTTGATTTACGGTGGAATTGGGTTTAAAACACCAGATTTTCCTGCGGGCACAGAAGCGCTGCTGATCATAAATTCTGCTCCGGATAGCTCTGGAGAGGAAAGGTTGATCGGAATTTTGCTTCGCAATCCAGAGCCTTTCAATGAGCCGAAGTACACAGAAGAACTTCTGGAAAATACAGTACAACTAAGTATTTCAACAGAAGGAAATGTACTTCCAGCTTCATCATTCAGGTACATTCATTCAGGAGAACGTTCTGCCGTGTTTATTACCAATGAAGCGATGGATATCCCCTTTGGATTGATGCAATTGAAGCTGATATACAAAGTTTTTGATGGTGTCGGCTATGAGCAACTTGCAGAGGTCTATGACAGTCCAGCTATAGACCTGCAACAATATTTAACCAGTTAATTAGTAAGGGAAGAAACAAAATAAAAAAAGCTATGCCTGAATCGTTCAATTCCTATGCATTTTATGCTGATTACAGTCAGATGGCCACCTGCTTGTTTGCTATACAGGCAATGGAGGAAGCAGGAGGTTTTGCCTCTGAAGAAGAAGTGAAATCGCTGCTCAGTATCCTCGAAAATGATGAGCTACAAAGATTATATAGCCGTACCCTAATGGTATTGGGGGTAATAGATGGGAACGACGATGTTATAGAAAATTACCTGAAAGGTGATTTTGATGATATTGATTTCTCTGAATATGACTTTTTTACAGGGCTGTTAGATAGCCGGAACACAGGGTATAGCTCAAGGTTTCGTACGATACTTAATGTATTTACAGAGCTTTCAAGAAGAAAGGATGAGATCAGTGCTGAACTTGCCGCAGCAATCGACGAAGCTCTTTTTCCTGTGTTAGATTCTTTCGATCAATTACAGGGATATTTGAAAGAGATAGGACTGAACCCATGTGGAAATGATGTGGTGAGCAGCTATTATAATAATTCCAGTGAATTGTATCTGCAAGCGGCAGGTTCTGATGGTGCTGATGGAAGTGTGGCAGGAGTGCATTTGAGATGGAATCTTGCTGGTGAATTGGGGGAATATCATTTTCCTAAAGGAAATTATGCTCAAAGCGAAGTTGGGTACAATAAGAATGATGATTTTATCATTTTAGAAAGAACACCTTATCTTCAACCAATTAGATCAGTCTTGGATTTTTCTACAGCCCGACCTGTAGTGAATTATCGGATAAAGAACTGGACTTTTGTGGTGACTGCAGTTGTAAATGATACTTTGGTATACCAATCGTGTCAGCTTACATTTCAAGGATCAAGATCATTATGATGAGATAGCAACAACAATAGATGCGGCTACCGACCCAGAAAGCTTTTTAATGGCTTATGAGGGGCTTTTGGAACTGGATTTTGGCCAGAAGAATATTTTTGCTTTTGAAATCGTCTTAAATAAAGATAATAATTCTGCCGAGTCTTCCATAAAACTTGAAGCCATCAGTACCCTTGACGGAGAAACTATTGGAATACGTGACAGCATCATTTCGAATACGCCTTTAATAACTAAGAGTTACTTGGGGGAAAATATCAACAAAGTAAGATACTTTGTTTCTGGAGGCTTTCTTAAAAGTTTTGCATTTGAAACCTATGATGATTTTTTGGCAAGTAGGGATAGCAATTCTTGGCAGCAGATTGAAAATGGGTTTGCACTTTCACTGGATGACCAAGAGGTATATCAAAGACTAGAGCATGCTGATAAACCGATAGATAACCTCTGGCCTCATTTTAATGAAGGGACAAGGATAAGAAGCCAAAATTACAAGGACAAGTGGAATGTAAGTTACCCAACAGACCCCTCTATCAAAGATTTGGTAGAGGATTACCTGGCCTATAGCGAGACCGACCCAAGAGCCACGGGGGAATTGGAACAAGAAAATCCAGACCCTGAGCAAGAAAATCAGGTGTTTTTGGTCAGCTATCTGGATATGTTGAATCTTCAGGCATTGGATTACCACTTGGCTCGCATGCTGGGATTGGGATATATTGATAAATTGCCCCCTGCCGAAGAAAATCAAAAATTTGTTTATAGAATACGTTACAGCAACAAAAAAGAAATAGGATCCACGGGAACAAAAGCATATAGTTATTTAAGCCTACCTACTGGAAAATCCAATGCTAGGCTGCCAGAAAAGCCACAGATCAGGGCTCTGTCCTACAGCCTGCCCCGAACCGATGAACAGACCTTTACCGCTTTTGACGAACAAGGGTACTCTATGGTTTCTGATGTTAGAATGGTAAATATAGGAAGAGCGAAATATTCATTTGAGCAAGAAGAGGATGATTTTTTTGAGGACTCTACTTCAGTAGATACCTTTAATATCTTTGAAAAAAGCAAGCCGGTGCTTTACGGTATCGAATACCGTTCTTCCTCACAGCAGCGTTATGTCAAACCTGAAATAACCAATGAAAATTCAGAAGGACACCAGTATTATGATTATGATGACGATTATCCGAATGGCGGATTACCTGAAACTGCGCCTGTTCCGGATGATACCGAGAGTTTATACGTACATTTAGAAAAACAGCCCGGAGTGCATTTTTATGCGATTTACGGCATCAATCTGTTTTCGCGGGTATCATTGAGAAGTGATGAAGTGGCCACGGATGAAACTGTTTTTACCAAGCAAAACACCCTGCTTCCGCCTAGCGACATGGCAGTACAATATATACAAAAAGAGCAGACTTTGCTTTTTACCACCCAGAGAGAGCAAGACTGGCTGGCAGGAAGAAGTAGTTATTTCCCAACCGATGACACTTCCTTTACACGTATCTGTTTCAATTGGTTGGATATCATGGATATCAGCCATTTGCAGGATGATACAGGTATTCTCGCAGAACGTGTTGTAAAAGCAGATCGTATCAAGCTGTTTTTCAGGCAGGAGGCACCATCAGAATTAAAAGGCATCGTTAGTGCCATTCAGGAAGTGGAAGGACAACCTCAACAGCTTATACTTTTTACAAACAGTTATGAATCCTTGGCAGGCGCACCAATAACACCGATCACTGATGAAACAGCAATCGCAAAATATGTAAATGCTGTATTGACAACCGATTCGGGACAGTTTAGGGTAATTGCTATTGGCCAAGGCACAAACCCAAACATTACCATTGAAAAGATTAAAGATACAGAGAACGTAGAGGATGAGGAAGAACCTGGCTCTTTTATTCATAGGGATTATGATCGCTCTCCCGTGATCAGTAGCCGTTTTACCATCACGGAGAATCTTAGTAAGCCAGCAAACTGGCAGGCTTTAGAGAACGAGATTCTGCTTGCAGATTTCAGCGATCCTCAGAATGCCGTTATAGAATCAGTGAGTGACAGCGAAGGGAACATCACTTCTTTATGGGTAGGTGGGATTACAGGAAATGCATTAATTACCCCCTTGAATGATGGCACTGAGGATATTCCTGGCTTTTACAGCATCACCTATGATGCGGGAATTAACTTGCCGACAAATCTGCAGACCAATTTACCTTTCGATGCTTCTGCTCCGGAAGGTAATGACCCGAGAACTTTGCAGATGCCCTATGTGGAATGGTATAAGGGATTATTACGAGTGCCTTTGGCAGATGAAAGCGACAAAGTCTTATTGGAGGTGAACAGAATTGTACAAACCAATCCATTGGTTCTTTATGTCTCTTATCCGGGGTATCAGAACTCCCCTTTGAAAATTTCATCCGGCGCACAAGATAAAATTCAGGGTGTTAACTTTCATCCTGGGTATAGAGCTTATATTTATACCGAGCCTCTGCCCAATATATTTAATCGGACGAATATAGATCCGACTGGACAGGACATGGAGAAAAAAACCATGATGGCTCTTCAATCTGTAGATGCAAGAGTAGGTGGGTCTGGTTTCACTTCCTTGATCTCTTCTCCGGCTATTTTAATGTCTCGAAAGGTTTTAGAGCCACAGATGCCCGAAAAACCTCAATACTTTGGCCTGAAAGTGAGACCAGATGCATTAGGGAAAGCATCCTTTACCTTTGATGTAGGTATACCAAGAAATGGAAATGGTACGTCTAGAAATCCTTTTGGTTTTCATTTTTATAGAACTAGCAATGAAGATATTTTAAGATCCTTGTACAGTTCGCAAACAATTGTCACCCTATTGGAAGGTCTCTCTGCCCTTACTTCGGACGATTTTTATGACCAACGTTTTCTTGAGCTTGCAGATGTAGTCTTCGACGAAACCAACAATGGACATTTTAAGGTTTATCCAGCGGAACCCGCACCTTTCGGATTTCCGGATCCAGATAAAGAGGGACTCACAATGCAGGGTGATAGCATTGATCTAAAAAAAGAAAAATATCAGGAAGCTATACGGTCTACTTTGTTGCCGCTAACGGAACAGGTTCCTATTTATGCGTTCATAAAATCAGGACAACAGACTAAGAATGAAACCCCTGTTATAAGAGATGTCAATGGCAATTTACTAGTGCCTTCTAACCCTACATTCAATCCTTATCCAATGATAAGAAAATATTCGAATCAGGAAGGTTACTACATCAGATTTACGGATTACAGCTTAGGGGCTAACTCTCGTTTTCTCTATTTCTATGCAGCCGCAGAAACTACAGAACAATTGGTTGCAGGATCTTTAAGCCCTTTTGCTGGACCGGTGCAGATATTGAAAACATCTCTTTTAGAGAAACCGCTTATCAGGTCACTTAATTACCATCAACTGGGAGCAGAAGGAAAACCAGAAGTTGGTTTTAATCTTTCGCCAGTTTCTGAAAACGATGCTGTTTCATCTGTCAGGATTTATAGGACTAGAAATCCCGAAAAAACTTCTCCGCCTGAAGCAATGGAATCCTTTATGGATGCGCCGTTTGATAACGAGATCCTTGATTTACAAGTGGTGGACACTTTTCAGGATTTAACCGTTGTCCCATATGGGGAGATGATGTATTACCGACTAGCTTTCATTTCTTTTATCAATAATGAAGATCATCAACAGGAAGAGATTAGTTCACCGCTCTCTGATGTCATTGCAGTGAAGTTGATAGATGCCACCAATCCGCAGGCGCCTGAGCTGAGTTACGATAACAGTAATAATCGATTGGTTTGGGAACCAACAATCTTTAAGGGCACTTATTATTTATATAAGCAAAACAATTCAGGTAATTGGAATCATATAACGAAGATAGAAAGTGATGCGGACGATGGTCCGATGAGCTATGACCTCACTGAGCCCTTAGCGACTGAAGACGAAGATGGAGATCCAATTTATCACCGTTTCAAGGTGAAAGTGGAGAACGCTTCAGGCTTGTTTAATTTGATTGATGAGGAAATAACTATTTAAATCCATAAAATTCATAAGTTATGCCAGATATAGAAAAAATTGAAGACGGTTATATAGATGAGGTCATCAAAGATAACCAAGTAGGAACTCCTGATCCCTCAAAGACCAGCGGTAGAGACTTGCAAGAATTGATTAAGGCGGTAAGAGATCGATATGAGCAAGAAATCACAAGATTAACAAGTGACTATGATGAGATAGAAGAAAGAATCAACACGCTAGAAACCCATTTTAAGGGAGTGTTTTTATCTCTTCAAGCTCTACAGTCTGCTTTTCCTACGGCAAATGTGGGTGATTATGCTAATGTGGACCCAGGTTCAGGTGCAGAGATTTTAAGATATATTTGGGATGATACGAATTCAGCATGGGTTATAGGCGGAGGTAATTTAACTGATTTTGCTTCTATAGAGGAAACACTGTTGGGTATAATAAACAACAAAGCAGTACAACCTAACGCACTTGAAGCAAAATTTGATGCGACGAAAATATTTTTTGCGGATACAGATTTCCAAGGTACTGGATCAGAGGCAGACCCATTAAAAACAAAGAGCCCAATCAATTTTGGTAGTGATGATTTTTCGGGAGAAGGCACTATCAACGATCCAATTAAAGTGAAGTTCAAAGAATTTTTGCAAAGCCTTCCTGGATGGGTCGACGATGGAAGTAAGGTCTTGACATCAGAATTAGTATGGCAGGTAGGGCAGAGTACCCCCTTATTAGCAGCTCCTGGATTGGAAAGCACAGCAATCGGTGAAACAGAGATTTCAAATGTTTTTTCTCCTCCGGTAAATACCGATGGACCTGTAAGCTATGAGCTGCAACTTGCAACAAAATCAAACTTCAGTGATACTCAAACCATTTATAGTGGAGAGGATACCACGTTTAATGTTACTGATCTCGTTCCTGGAAGTGTTTATTACCTGAGATTAAGAGCTTCACGAACCGGCTATTCACGGAGTCTATGGGCATCTGTGGCAGTGACCACGGGAGGTACGCTACCGGGCTATACGCTGGAATCCACGGTATTGGTCAATTTTTCAAACCAATACCTTCCGCAAACAGATGATGGGGAATGGAACATGTTAAAGATAACGGCAGATGATTTTGGGCAAGGGAATAGTTACACCCGAACAGATCTCAGGGATAAAGAGCGTATGGAAAGTACGGGAATATCAATTTACATAGAAGGATTCGAGATCGTTGGAAATTCGTTCTATCCTCCAGACCCCAGTGAATCTGCAATTTATCCTGACTTTGTGATTATTTCTGGATTAGTTAAAACAACTACCAATTCTGATGGATCTGAGTTAGGCTTTATGGTTTGGACCCCGGTAAATTTTACAATGTTTATCTTATGGGAAATACAGGTACACTGGATGATACTGCGGTACTAAAGTATACGGTATGGGGAGCCAGTCCATCACCAAAACTATTGTACAGCAATAATTACCAGTTGGTGGATCTTGTAGAATTTAAAGATTTCAGTGCCGGGCAAACCTCTGTAGATATTACAATCAGCAAATTGAGTGGAGCATATTATGCTGGACTTTGTTCACTGGTGATAGAAGTAAGCAATAATTTTACTCAAGATCTGGAAACACCAGTTCTTACCAGCGTAGCTACAGGTGAAACAGAAATATCCAATACATTTACTGCCCCTTCAAACCTATCTGAAGGCGTAGTGTATGAACTCCAATTGGCTCATAATTCAGATTACAGTGATGCCATTACTATTTACAATGGAATCGAGCTACAATTCACCGTAGGGAATTTAACTCCGGGAACGAATTATTATTTGAGATTGAGGGCAGTCAAGGCAGGCTATACTACAAGTACATGGGATCCTGAAACGGTATTGACCTTGGGAGATCCGCCGGTTTATATTCCTAACACTTCGGTATTGATCAATTTTTCTAACGAATACCTGCCACAGACTGATGATGGCGAATGGAATATGGCGAAAGTTCCTACTTCTTTGATTAGCGGTGGTGCTTATCAAAAGAACGGGCTCAGGTCAACGCCGGAGCTTGAAATTACGGGAATATCGTTGTATCTGGAAAATTTTGACAAATCAGGAAACTCCTTTTATGCGCCTAACCCTTCAGGATCTGCTATTTATCCCGATTTTGTGATCATTTCCGGTTTGATGAAATCTGATGTGAATTCAAACGGGCTGATACGTCTTTCCGGACTTGATCCTAACCTATTTTATACGGTTTATATCATGGGTAATACTACTGATTTGGGCACAGCTGTAATGAGCTACTCTTCAGGTAGCCAATTGGTAAACAAAACCATTGGCGGCGGGAATTTTCAGGGGACCAACCTTGCAGAGCTTAAAAATATAAGCAATGGGATGACCACGGCTGACATTATTGTCCATAAGACAAGTGGTGTATTTAATGCAGGGATATGTTCTATGGCAATCGAAGTAAGTAATATAGCTAAACCATAATGATCATAGTAAAAGGACGTAAGGTTGGGATTACGGGGCAGGTGACACCTGTACCATCCGACACCATTATCATTACCATACAGTTTAGTGGTGACAATGCGGCTTTGTCAGCTGATTTCGCCAATGTGAAATATCTTAAACAAGCCATTTTATGCACTACCTGGGATGATTCTTATCCTGAAGCGACCAGCATACAGCAGGTGATGTCAAGCCGTCATTATTCCAATGGATGTGGCCAAAATATAGGCTACCGGGCTGCATTGGGAACTTTTGGCCATAATGATTACAATGGTGCGGAATGGGCGTTGATAGGGAAAAATACTTATGCTCAACAAACTGCTTTGGTAACAAAAGGTTGGGATTTGGAGAATCACTCGGATTATCATAAGCAATTAAATTCTTTAGAGGAAACAAAACTGGACTTAACGAATTTTCAGAACCTTATCTACGAAAGGATGGGGTATTTGATGAACATGCATGTGGTCGTATCCAATTTTTCTTTTTATGCAAAAGCAGCGAAGGAATTAGGTTTTTTAGGAGCGATTACACAAGGAGCAAAAGATGGGCTTCCTATCTATCCTAACAATGAAAACTGGTCAAAATCAGAGGATTTGCGATCTTTTACTGATTTTAACTCCTTGCCTACAGACGGGTTTATTCAAATTCATAGGAATTTCACTGAGGATTGGAATGCAGCTGACGTGATCTGGATAAAAACAAGGCTTCATGCATTATTGAATTTGAGTAATGCCACCACCAATATGATATGGCAGATTGGTGCCCATGCATGGACAGCTGCAGACTTTACAACTTTTATGGATTACGTTCAAAATGTGGCCAATGATAGGTTATGGGTGGTCTCCCGCAGAGAAGCAGAGGAATATCGTTTGACCAAAGAATTTACAACGAAGGAAATGGTTTTTGACCCTTTAACGAAGGTGGCAACCATTACGCTGGATCAATCCGCCATACCTCCACATTTCCGATGGAGAGGAATGACGATTGATCTCTCTCACCTCATGAATGTTGTAGCCGTAAGCGTAAATGGGGCAGACTTCAGCTGGGTTACCTATGGTACGGACAAAACCATGATCAACATAGAGAACGAGCGTACTGTTTTTCCGGCGTCACTTTAGGTTGCTGTACGCTCTTTTAATTATAAAACGGAACTTTATCAGTTCCATTTCTAAATAGTGTTATAATGAGTAATGATATATGTTTTGTAGGGCCTGCTTATTCTGTAAATGGCCAAGAAGTGTATGCTGTTCAACAACCTAGTTTCGAACTGCTTTTTAATAGTGAATCTGATAAAAATACTGTTATTGCCAGTGAGTGGTTTCTAGATGGGGTGTTGATTGCTTCCTGGGATAACTTTCAGCTCGACTTACAAATAGCTAACGGTGCTTATGCTATTGGGGCTAGGATTTTAACAGCTGCAGGTTGGTCCGGAGTAAAATATTTTTCCTTTCTAAATGTCAATAACGCCGATTCTTTCGTTCTTAGCGGGCCTTCCCTCGTCAACGAAGGGCAAACGGTCAACTATCAGGTTAGTGCTATGTATAATGGTGAAATGGTTAGGGATGCCACTAATGAGTATATCTTTACCAGTTCGGAAGGGGCTTTCAATGGGAACGTATATACAGCAGCAAATAATGACATTGTCAATGATAGCCGTCAGGTAACAATTACTGCCTTGAAAAATGGTAGGCCTCCGCTCACAAAGCAAATTACGGTGATCAATACTACGCCCATTGCATTAACCTCTATATCAATTTCTGGACCGCTGAATGTTAACGAGGGAAGTACGGAGAATACCTACACTTTATTTGCACATTATAATGACGGAAGTAAGATAGATAAAACAGTTGAATCTGTTTTTACGCTATTGGCAAGCAATAGGGGGAGCTTTGTAAACAATAAGCTCAGGATATTTGCAAATACCGTCAACGGTGACAGCATCAGTTCAAAAGTTACCGGTTTTTACGCAGGATTGAGCATGGATTATCCTATGTTTATCATTGACACCAGTCCTGTAGTGTTGATATCCTTAACCTTAAATGGGCCTACGGTGGTAGATGAGGGAAGCACAGAAAACACTTTTAGGTTGTATGCAAACTTTAGTGACGGTACGAGCCTTGACAAAACCAACGAATCCGTTTTCTCATTTTCGATTCCTGACAGAGCAGGATTTGTTGGAAATAAATTAACAGTTTTTGCCAATGATGTTGTTGACGATAGCCTATTAGGGAATGTATTTGCAGATTATGGTGGGATGAATATAACTTATGAAGTGGAAATTGTCGATAGAACAGAACAAATTATAATTGATCAGTTTGATTTTATGACCGTGAGGTTTGGCTGGCTGGATGGGGCTGGGAAAGATTTGGATGTTTTAGTAGCGTATGAGGGCACTGGTACTTCTGTAGATGGATTATATGTTGGTTTCGGTCAAAGTGCAACGGTACCCAGAGTGATTTCTCCCCAATCTGACGCTTACCTATGGTGGGCTACGGACAACATGGGGTATTCTGGTTATGAAGGAGTTTTAATAGGTATTAAGAAATACATTGAAGCTTTCCCAGAAACAAACAATCTCATTGATATTTTTCTTTATGCTGCATGGTACGGCCAACCGATCACGGGTAATTATACCATTGAGCTGGTGACTTATTTGGGAGGTACGATGTCCATCTCGGGAAGTAATTTTATTAATATTGGTGGAGAGCAGGTTTCTTCGGATGTATTTAATGTAAATACTTTGAACAGACCTACTGGTGGGATAGAAAATTACGATAATGTGGGGAAGATTAGTTATAATAAAACTACACAGCAGTCTATTGTTCAGATATTTCAAATTTACTATTAGAATATGCAAAAAGCTCGCTTTGTCTTTAAAATGAAATAGCCCCCGATATCGAAAAGATGGGATTATGAAAAGCCGACATTTGCCGAATCATTGATACATGAAATCTTCCGGATGGTCTACTTCCTCATGCATTTTTTTTTAGCAGCAATATTTATCAATCAATTTTAAACATGTCATTCAAGCAATTAGGCAATAAAGGAAATGGATTGATATTTTCATCTTTGGTTGCATTATATTTTATTACTCCTTTCCTTGTCCCAATTAATATAATAACGTATCCATATATACAGGGTCCAAATATTTGGTTCGTTTTTATTTGTGGATTGGCATCTTTGTTATTTGGGTTAAGACTTTTAGTGATCAAACAAACAAAATGCAGCTTTTATATAAATGAAATAGACAGTTTAATCATTATTATAGCTGTTTATATTTTCACTCAATCCATTCTATCTGAGACAAAAATTCATTTTTCTGATGATTTAAAGATCGTTGCCTGTTTAAAACAAGTTTTTTCAATCATTACCCTTATGGCTGCAATGGTTATCATATACTCGGCTTGCCGTAAAGTGGAACCCAACAATGAAAATCCTCAGATTTCGGAAAAATTAGCTACCTTGACAATCACAGACAATCTTAGCGTACTAAAGAAAAGTGCTATCATAGACAAAATAGCAAGGCAATTAGCGGTAAATCTAAAGCAGAAGGATATGCGGAGTTTTATAAAAAGCGAAGCTTTGAAAATGTTTGACGGAGATTACGATATTCTTTATAGAGATATAAAAGATGTGTCAGTTTCAGGAAAATCGTTCAAGGCTCATTTAGTAAACAATAATTTAAATTCTGTTCTGTCTCTTGCTGAAACAGAAGAATTGGCCAATACAATGCCTTTGTTGAACATTTCTGTCCCCGTTAACATCGACAAATGGGATACTGAAAGTTATTCTCCTCTTGTTGCTGTTGTGCCGGCAGATTATGATGATAAAACAGCAAAAAAAGTCAAGGCATATGATGGAGATGGAAATGTCCATTGGTTAGACGCCACAACTTCCCCAGATGTGCCTGTGATTGCTGTAGGGACTAATGAACGATCAAAAATCAGTAAAAATCAAGTTATTTTATCCTATCCTAAAATTAAAAGGGAGAAGCAATATGTTCAAATGGAGAATAGAAGACAGGTTGCTATAACATTCAATGATGGAGAAGCCGGAGACGATCCAGGAGGTGAAGGAGATCCAATTAATACAGGTAACAATTGTGCCAGATATGATGGTAATTGGGAATACTTATACGGTTTGACTTTCCCTGGAACTTCATTGCAAGACACTTATGAAGATTGGGTTTTAGGAGCACCAGAAATTAGATTGATAGCTTTCAAACCTAACAGTAGTTTCACTGAGTTAGCAGAGTTTATGAATCATCCTTATGAACCACAAAAACGAAGAGATGTAAATGGCAGGTGGGAATATTATGATTGGAATTGGCCATTATTCATGTGGTATACAGGGGATTACGGAAACATTGTCATCTATAAGATGATAGAGGAAGACTCAGGTCAGATTTTTGAGCTAACCGTAAGCGGACAGGTAGAGATTCCATTCACTGGCACTAAAGTGAATTTAAGCGGCAAAATCAACATCAAGAATAATGATGATGTCGGTCCGACTGTACCAGTAGATTTTAGAGATACCAGATGTACTAAAATATATGGAGATCCAACATTTAAATTTCACATCAGACATCAATAGTTTTACTAACAGGGTAATCGATTATAAAATCGATTACCCTTAATTCTAACATTATGAAGACGAAATTGCTTTTATTCATTACCCTATTTTTCATGGTTTTTTCCTCCTGCAACAAAGACCAAAAACTGATTTCGAAAGTTGCCGATGAATACAATATAGACATGATCACTAACTACGATGATGGTAAATCTACCACTGTGAATATATCATCTGGTACAATTTTCTTTGACAACTGCACCATGAAGGATGGATTGGGGGGTAATTGCACTGGTTGGTATGAGATTGACGGCAAAGCCAGGGTAAACTTCCAGTATTTTACTAGAAAAGAGAAGAGCAAGAACATGATCAGAATCTCAAACCCAACCTCTTTTGATTTCCCAACAATCATTGGGTATTATCAATTTGAGAAAAAGGGCCAGAATTTGATCTTAAGTGGCGTTGAAGGTGACGCAAACGGCGTTTCCTTTTCAGACTATTCAGACATGAAATTCTCGAAGAAGTAAGTAGAAAAGTCTGAGTTGAATATGAAATTTGTTGGTTCACTTTAGAACTAATGAACAGCTTTAAAGTTATATTTTACTTCTTAATGTTTATTTATGTCAGTATTTTTTCTGTAAATCACTTTCAAAAACATGTGGAAACCTACCCTTTTACTGGCGTTTTTAGTTTTGATAAATGTGGAACTGATAGCTCAGAAATTGACCATTCATGGTTACGTCACTGATGATCAGACTGGGGAAACTGTGGGTGGGGCCACCGTTACCAACATCGAAAATAACTCAAGCACAATTACCAACTCGTACGGCTATTTTTCCCTAATTGCAAAAATCGGAAAAGTAACGATGATTTCTTCCTATCTTGGCTTCCAGACAGATACTGTCAGCATTTTCTTTACTAAGGACACTTTGATAAATGTCAGACTAAAGACTTTTAATCAGCAGCTGAAAGAGATTTCGGTCAGTTCAACTCAAAACAGACATTTAGAGCTGAGTTCATCCAGCAGCATCAATATCTCCACTACAGAAGTTGAATCTATGCCCCGGCTGGCCGGGGAAGTGGATCTGGTAAAAGCGGTCCAAATGCTTCCTGGGGTTAAATCGGGAAGGGAAGGGTCAAGCGACTATTATGTGAGGGGAGGTGGTGCCGAGCAAAATCTTGTTTTGTTGGATGGGGTGCCCATCTACCATTCTTCCCATGCATTGGGTTTTTTCTCGGTGTTCAATACCGATGCCATTAAGAATGTCGAATTGCTGAAAGGTGGATTTCCTGCGAGATATGGCGGAAGACTTTCTTCAGTACTTGACATCAAACTGAAAGAGGGGAATGAAAAAAGCATCAAATATGCCTTTTCAGCAGGAATTTTGTCATCCAAGCTGCTCATAGAAGGTCCGTTGAAGAAAGAACAGACAACTTTTCTTTTTGCGGTTAGGAGAACCTATTTGGATTTGCTGGCGGCTCTTGCACAACCAACTCAGGTAATAGGCTCAATTACCATTTCTACGATTTGAATGCGAAACTATGTCAAAAATTCTCTCCGAGGGACAGGATATATTTCAGCACATATGCTGGAAGTGACAATTTAATTTCGAAGTCAGGCAGTATGGAGACAGACAATAGTAAAGAGAACAATACGCTCGGATGGGGGAGTACCACCTCTGCTATCAGATACAACCACCTTTTCAACAGCCGATTGTTCAGCAACACTACCCTAACCTATACCAAATACAGGTTTCAGACCTCAAGCGAATATGGAGATGCCCAAAGATCAGAGAATTACTTATTGACTTACCATTCTAACATAAAGGATACAGGGTTGAAAGTGGATTTTGATTATGTCCCAAAAAACAATAACATAGTCAGATTTGGTTTCAACACTACTTTCCATAACTTCGATCCCAATGTCACGAGGTTGGAGACCACAAATAAAAATGCACCTGAAGCCAAAAATTTGTTAAACAATCAGAAAACTCGAAATCTTGAATATTCTATATACGTTGAAGATGAAGCCAAGATATCTGACCGTCTCCAGGCAAATGTTGGTGCACACTTCTCATCCTTTCAGTTGTCTGGGAAATCTTATTCCTCGTTACAACCACGTATACATCTGAATTATCTCTTAAATGAAAACCTGTCAATACGGACATCTTATTCTTCAATGGCGCAGTACATACATTTATTGTCCAATCCCGGGACTGGCAGTCCAACGGATATTTGGGTTCCATCAACTGCCAATGTAAAACCTGAAAGATCATGGCAAGCAACCCTAGGTATTGCAACTGTGCACTTCCCAAAATTCAGACCAATTAAAAGTAGAATTCTAGCCCGAGCGTAGCGAGGCGATTGAAAGAATTTATTAAATTTAATTGGAATATGAAAAGGATCAAATTTACAGAGACACAGATTGTAAAGGCAATCAAAGAACATGAGAACGGGAGAAATGCCCATGATCTCTGCCGGGAGTTAGGAATCAGTACGGCCGCATTTTACAAATGGCGGCAGCGTTATGGCGGAATGGAAGTAAAAGAACTGTCCAAACTGAAGACTCTGGAAGAAGAGAACGCAAGGCTAAAAAAGATGTACGCCAACCTCAGCCTGGTACATGAGGTTTTCAAGGAGGCGGTAGAAAAAAAGCTTTAACGCCTGCCGATAAGGAGATGTTGGTGGAAGAGATGGTAAAAAAAGTGAGCCATCGTCAGGCGTGTAAATGCGTTGGATTGAATAGAAGTAGTTATTTCTATGAGTTAAAGAGAAAGGATGACGGAGAGGTAATCCATGAGCTTACCCTGCTTACCCAGAAACATGTTTCCATAGGATTTTGGCAGTGTTACCATCGCTTACGGCGAAAGGGATTCAAATGGAACCACAAGAAAGTTTACCGGATCTATACAGGAATGAAGCTCAATATCCGCCGAAGGGCCAGGAAAAGACTGCCCGCAAGGGTCAAGAACCCTTTATTGGTTCCCGGTGGGATCAACCAGGTCTGGTCTATAGATTTTATGAGCGACAGCCTTTGGGACGGAAGGAAGTTCAGGTTATTGAATGTTGTTGACGATTATAACAGGGAAGTGCTTGCCATGGAGGCAGACACCTCTCTTCCCGCATCGAGAGTGACCAGAACACTTGAGATGCTCAGAGAATGTAGAGGACTGCCTTTAAAGATAAGGATGGATAACGGCCCCGAGTTTATCTCACACAAACTGGATGAATGGGCAAAAGAAAATGGTGTGGAGCTGCTTTTCATCCAGCCGGGAGAGCCCACACAGAACGCTTTTATCGAAAGATGCAATGGGAGCATCCGTAGAGAGTTACTGAATGCTTACATTTTCAACTCCCTGAATGAGGTAAGGGAAAAAACAGAGGAATGGATGACAGACTATAATTATCACCGCCCGCACCAGGCTCTGAACTTTAAATCACCTGCTGATTTATTGCAGGAATGTTGATTGGAAATTCTACTTTTGAGTGGTCTGAAAAACGGGGAAGCTTACACAACCACCTACAAAGAGATTGATGTTACCCTGGATGCTTATTACAAACAAATGAAAGATGTTCTTGACTATAATTGGGGGTGAATTTTCTTGAGGAGGGTCTCAGGAATAACCTGCTTAACCAAACCTCTGAATCATGGGAAGACAAAGTGATTGCAGGTAAAGGAAAGACTTATGGCTCAGAACTTTTTGCTAGGAAAAGTACGGGCAAACTGACCGGATGGATAGGTTATACCCTATCGTGGTCAGACCGCACATTCAAACAGATTAATAAAGGCAAGGAATACCCATTCAAATATGATAGCCGACATAATTTTTCCCTGACAGCTAATTACAGATGGAGCCAAAGGATTGAAATTTCGAGCAACTTTGTTTACTACACAGGATTGCCCACCACCCTACCTTTAGGAGAATATGAATATTATGCGGAATACAATACCGTCAATTTTGCCGTTAAGAATGTGGACGTAAGAAATAATTTCAGGATGAGTGATTACCATAGACTGGATTTGGCGATCTCCTTTATAAAAGAAAAGAAAAAGGGAATAAGAAGCTGGAACATTTCAATCTACAATGTCTATAATCGGAAAAACCCATATTACATAGAATCCTATCAAAGTACAGCCAACAATCGTACGGAGGTCTACCAACATTCGCTTTTGCCCATCATACCATCAGTTTCTTATCATTATAAACTTAAGTGAAAATGAGGATATTTTTGTTTTTTATCTTTATTGTTTTTAGCGTTGGTTGTGAAACCATAGAAGTAGTAAAGCTACCTCAAGAGCCGGCTAAAATAACGGTCAACTCATTTTTCAATGGAGACAGCGTGATGGTGGTCAAATTGAGTAAAAGCGCAAGCAGTGCACATGGCAACAATAAATTTGAAAAGATAGAAAATGCGGAGGTGTTGATTTTTAAGAATGATCAGCAGGTTGCAACTCTCCCTTACCGGGGAGACGGAAACTATAGCCTTTCAGGATTCGTGTGTTCCGATGTTGGGGCGAATTATACAGTAAAGGCCAACGTCGCAGGTTTGCCAACTGCAAAAGCAAGCGACCTCTTGCCCGCAAAACCAGGCGTGTCATCATTCGTTTACACACCTTATACCACCAATGACTATTTGTACAAAGATTTCAAGTTTTCCTGTACCCTTAATGATGGCAATGAAAACAATTTTTATTTAGTGCGGGTGTTCTTAAAATCTGGATCCAACAACAACATCATAGATATGCAGCTCAAAACCAGTTTAGGTCAATTTTCAACTATAGGCTCCAGAGAAACCCTTATATTCAATGACAAGGCCTTTAACGGAAACTCCGTTGTTTTGGATTTTGAAGTTAGTAACCTGTTGGTTTCCAGTGGGCCACATTCCATTGTGCTAGAGATAGGCAACATCAGTAAAACCTACTATGATTACCAGTTTTCAGTAAAAAAGCAATTGGGGAGCGATCCATTGTTCGGTCAGGAATATATACCCGTTTCAAGCAATGTCAGTGGAGGACTCGGTGTTTTTGGGGCTTACAATTCACAGAATTTATCTTTTGAGGTCAAGCGATAAATTTCCCTAAACCATGTTAAAAAATTATTGAAAAGATTATCGCTACTATTATTTCTATTTGTCACTACAACTTTTTGTTGGGTTCTATCTTATAAATTTATTAAACCCTCCACTCCAGTTCATTCAAATCCTGTAGGGAATTTTAACTGCTTGAGCTATGACAGCATCCCATTAAATTTTAAAGCAATTAAAGCCACCTACATTTATCATAAAAACCACCACACCTCAATTGTAGCACCCTGATGACAGGAAATCCCTATAGACATTGGTAACCTTCCCGGATATTACAAGGAATTCAGCTTCCGCATCCATAACAGTCGAATTGAAATTTTTCAACCTCACTTCCCTTCCTCAAAATCATCGATTGTTGATCTGACAGATGAACCGAAACAAAAGTTCCGGTTTTTGCTGTTTGTTGTTGCGAATTTTCAACAATTAATTATTCAGAGAATAAAAAATATGAAGATCAACCAGCAGGCTAAAGGCACTTTTATAATGAAGAAATGGAGTCTTTCAACACCCAAAAACTCCTGAAGCCTAAAAAAAGATCCAATAATGATGAGGATCATAAAATTTCTGATTTCAAATCATGTGTGGGTATTGGCTAAAAAATGAAATTAGCACTATAAATAAAAGCATGATGGAAACTATAGAAAGCAGACAATTATCGTCAGAATTACAGGAACTTCACCTTGAAAACAAAGAGTGGCTTTCTGATGTCCTCTTTATGGAGGATGAAATGCGATTTTTAAAAAAATTATTTGACAGGGTGATTACGCTGGCTATTCATGAACAAAGGATACAGGAGCTCCATCCCGTTAACAAAAGTTTAGCTGAATTAGGTGAAAAAAGACAAACGCTTAAATTACTGATCATCAAAAATCAACACTTGCTGGAGTCGATGCTGAAACATCCTGAAAAAGTGATGAGTATGGAGTTGATAGCGAAGAATACACAAATCACCGAAGCTATTAAAGCCCTCTTTCTGGAGGAGAAAGCCGTAAAAAAAGATTTATTCGCCCTGGCAGAGCAAGTTTTTGACGGAGAGCATAAAAGTCACTTACTGACCGATTGACATACAGATGAAAGACTTATGCCTAAAATATAGCCTTGTTTTTTGATGAGCGCCCTTTCTTTAATCAGTTGCGGGCAAGCGGTAAAGAAAGAGAAGCTACCCGATATATCCTTAAAAAAATGGGATGAAAGCATCCCAGGTAGCTTCGTTGGGCAAAATCAGCTCACTTTTGACAGTGTGGAAATTGAACGCTTTTTTAAAACTCATCCTCTCCTTAAAGAAGCTGAAAAAGACGTTTCCACTTTTTACAGTTCAAGAAATTATACTTATGCCTGGTTTGATGATGCAAAGCTGATTGAACAGGCAGGCAACCTTTATAACAGGATCATCAATTTGGAAGATGAAGGGGTGTACCAAAAAATTCCTTATCAGCAAGCATTGGATTCTTTAATCTATCAATCGGCGGAGGAACATCAAAAGAAACCAGACCTCTCTCTGGAGCTCATGCTCACCGCGCAGTACTTTGCGTTCTCTAAACTCAGCTGGGAAGGGATGGACGAATCCGTGAGTGAATCTTTGAAATGGCACCTGCCCCGCAAGAAAGTGAATGATGAGCACTACCTGGATAGCCTGTTAAACAATACAAACCATAAGCTGCCCAAAGAACCGGTTTACCGTCAATATGATTTACTGAAAGCCTATTTGAGAAAATACAAAGCTTTAGACAGCATAGCTGACTGGTACCCCATTAAAAACACCGTCACCTTAAATCAAGGTGATACTTCCCTTACGATTGCTGAGGTTAAAAAACGACTTTATTTATTGGAGGATTATTTGGGTGACACCGCTAACGCCTTCTTTGACGAAGGACTTTACCATGCCCTAAAAGGTTTTCAGCAAAGAAACGGGTTAACCGTTGATGGTAAAATAGGGAATGAAACCATTAACACCTTAAACATCCCATTAAAGAGCAGAATAAGGCAAATTGTGGTGAATATGGAACGGAACCGGTGGTTGCCTGTCTCTGTCCATACTGATGTACTCGCCGTTAACATCCCGGATTATAAATTACACGTTTTCCATGCCGACAGCTTGTTGTGGAGTTGTAATGTGGTGGTGGGACAAACCAGCCATCCCACCACTGTATTTTATGGAGAAGTTAAATATGTGGTGTTCAGGTCTTATTGGAATGTGCCTGAAAGTATTGTTAGAAATGAAATACTTCCACAGATGAGAAAAAATTCAAACTATATCCACTCCCATGATATGGAGATCACCGGATATAGAAATGGTTTGCCCATCGTGAGACAAAAACCAGGACCTAATAATGCTTTAGGGTTGGTGAAATTCCTTTTCCCAAACAGCTATAACACCTACTTGCATGATACACCAGCTAAATCACTGTTTGGTGAAACATCCAGAGCATTTAGCCATGGATGCATCCGTGTGGAGGAACCAGTTAAACTGGCGAATTTCTTACTTCGCCATGATGCAGCTTGGACACCTGAAAAGATAAATGCAGCCATGAAAAACGGCAAAGAAACTTATGTGACTTTAAAAGATAGGGTCCCTGTGTTCATCGCCTATTTCACGGCATTTGTTGGACAGGATAAAAAGTTGAATTTCAGGAAGGATATTTATGATTTGGACGAACATTTAGCCGATATGATTTTGGAAGATCCAGAGAGACACTAGTGTTAGGTTAAAAGTAGAAAGTTAAAAGACAAAATATTTATCTCATTGATAATAAGTAATTTAAAAATATGATTTTTCGTCGTTTTATGATTAACATGACACTAGATTAATCTTATCAGCTAATTTTACAGTTAAACAGCAATAAACAAAAATAACATCCTGAACATTAATATTTTGGCTCATATTCAGGATGTCATTAATTACATCAACCTATAACTCCATCTATTTTCACTTTACCTGAATCAGGGGGATCATCGTGATTTTCGACTTCACAGAATTTGATATCAGGCAGGCCGCTTCAGATTTCATCAACACCCTTCCTGCTCTATCGCGTTCTTTTTCATCGCTAATGGTCACTACAGGTTCAAGGATGATTTCACTCATCATAAACTTTCCCTCCACCTGCTCCAACTTCCCTTTTGAATGACAACTGAAACTTATAAATGCCAGTTTAGAATTTTCAGCAATGGCTAAAAAGGTGGTCATTAAACAGCTGCTCACAGCGGCGGTGAACAGGTGTTCAGGAGACCATATACCGGGAATCCCTTTTGGGAATTCTGGAGGTGTGGCTACTGCTATGCAAGTATCTGCATCTTTATTCAGCTCCGGAGAACACATCACGCCTTTGCGCTCGGTATTCCAGTTTACTTCTACGTTATAATAATGTGCTTCCATGTTATTGATGAGTTTATTTAGTCAACACTTTTTCAATGGGTAATGGTTTTGTACAGAAAAACCAATCGTAGCAGGTCATTTCTTCCTTGTTTTCCATTCTATCTTTTGCAACCCCACATGAACCTGCCGTGGGAACAATCACCTCATCACCCGGGCGCCAATCAGCAGGTGTGGCAATGCTGAATTTATCAGCAGTTTGCATGGCGATGAGGGCTCTTTTCAATTCATCAAAATTTCTACCCATAGATAGTGGGTAATAAATAATGGCCCTGATGATCCCTTTTGGATCGATAAAGAAAACTGCTCTCACTGCTTTGGTAGAACTTTCGCCAGGCTGAATCATCCCATATTTTTGGGCTACTTCCATGGTGATATCTTCAATCAAAGGGAACTTCACTTCTATATTTTTCATGCCCTTAATTTCGATTTTTTCTTTAATCGTTCTTAACCACGCTATGTGGCTGTATAAACCATCAATGGATAAACCCACTAGTTGACAGTTTAAAGCATTAAATTCGGGTTCCATCTTTGCAAATGTCATAAACTCGGATGTGCAAACCGGAGTGAAGTCGGCCGGATGGCTAAACAGGATCACCCATTTCCCATTATAATCAGCCGGAAAATTAAGATCACCTTGCGTGGTTATCGCTTTAAATTCAGGAGCTTTATCTCCTATTCTCGGCATGGATACTGCCTGTTCTGGTGCTTCCATCATCGGATTTTTTAGATCACTAAAGTACTCCCTTCTTAAGTCGTAAAGAATGACCTAAGACTTCTGATTTAATGATGGGTATCATATAAAGCTGGGATTATTCTTCCATCTGTTTCCCTATGATATCAGTTATCTTTATCTTGTAAACGATGGTGGTTCCACCTGCGTAGATATCGCTGGAGAATTCACTGATATACTGCAGATTTCTATTTTCCCTTTCGCTGATGACATTTTTTACTCCTTCAGCAAATTTATGTAACTCATACTTCGCCTCTGCCCCGTTGATCTCCTCAAATTCACCATGAATCAATACAGATCGCCAACTATTGATGGAATTAACCTCCTCCACCTGAAAAGCGACCGAAGGATTAATTCTCATCGAATCTATCTTATGCCCTGGCCCGGAGTAAGCGATGATTTCATTTTCATCTGAATCATAATAATAAGTGATAGGAATTACAAAAGACTTGTTATCCGCAATAAAAGCCAGATGTCCAAAATGATTCTCCCGGAGAAGATCATTACTTTCCTGATTTTCTAAATTTTTCATCCGTATATAATTGTTTTTTTAATGGTTAATGAAGCATGCATGAGCTTATATTCATTCGTATTTGTGAGCGGTAAGCTCATGCAGGTTTCATCATTAAGTTTATCAGCTGATTTTTAAAATAAAATTCATATCCTGTACACAAATCTATTTTAAATCACAATGATTATCAATGACGGGGATCACTTATAAAAATATTCTTTGATAATCCTGTAAGATCATATTAAAACATGATGGGCATCACTTTTAATCCCTCTCCAAATCAGGAGATTTACCCTGTAAAAAAATCACTGATATGAAAACTATACTATGTGCCACTGATTTCTCTGAAAACGCCACACAAGCCGCTCGTTTTGGTTATGAGTTGGCCAGACATTTAAATGCAAAGGTGGTGTTATGCACGGCCATCACCATACCCATCGTTGTTCCCCAAACCGGGTTGGAGCTATGGCCTATGGAAGAACGGGTGGTGATAACTGACGATTCTGAACTGGATCTAAAAAGATTAAAGAATGATTTAGAGCGTGGTTCTTATGCACACACCTATCAACCTAAAATGGAATGCCTGTGCAAAGTGGGCGCACTGAATGAGGTGATAAGCAGTATAAATGATCAGCAAAAAATAGATTTAGTGGTGATGGGGACTCATGAAGGAGGAGCGTTCAGCAGATTGCTTATGGGTGATCATTCCAGAGATCTCATCAATGACGGAGGAATACCGGTGCTATTGGTTCCGAAAGGGAACTCCGTAAAGAACATAAAAAAAATAGCCTTTGCCTCTGAATTGAAACACCTTGGAAAAGATTTAGATGCAATCTATCAACTCATCAGTTTAGCCCGGCCTTTGCATGCAGAGATACTTTTGGTGCATATACAGAATAAAAACGAGGAGGTGGCCGCACATGAAAAAGCCTTTGCAGCATTCACAACAGAATTGTCCAATAAGTCAGATTATCCACTCATCTATCATAGAATATTGAAAAACAAATCCGTGGATGAGGGATTGAATTGGTTGTGTACAAATGGCCAGGTGGATATGCTGGCCATGGTGCATGGAAAACATCATCTTTTATCCAAACTTTTAAATAAAAGCCACACCATGAAAATGGCCAGTCACACTCAGGTTCCATTACTTGTTTTCCCGGCTTAAGAACAATTATATCAACAATAAAAAACCTGTAAAAACCTTGTTTAGTCATGATAGATATCACTTATATTGCAGCAGAAGAAGCATTAAAAATTGTACAACCCGGACAAAGAGTCTTTATACATGGGAGCGCAGCCACACCGGTTTGCCTGGTGGAAGCCTTGCAGAACAGGCACAAAGAACTTTATAATGTGGAGCTGGTGAGCATCACCACCCTGGGGAATGTGAATTTTGACCATCCCGGGCATCGAAAATCTTTCTTCTTCAATTCCCTTTTTGTATCTGAAGCCACGAGATCTGTGGTGAACAGTGAGGATGGAGATTATGTGCCTATATTTTTAAGTCAGATTCCCCAGTTGTTCAGAAAAAATATTCTACCGCTAGATGTGGCCTTAATTCAGGTCTCTCCACCAGATCATCATGGTTATTGCTCCCTTGGCACCTCGGTGGATATCGCCAGGGCTGCCGTGGAGATGGCGAAACAGGTGATTGCACAGGTGAATCCACTCATGCCCAGGACACATGGCGATAGCTTCATCCATTTAAAAAACATAGATGCCCTGGTTTGGCATGAATCGGCTTTGCCGGAGGTCGATTATGATTTAGCCAGTGATGCCGTAATGGCGAAAGTGGGATACAACGTGGCGACACTGGTTGAAAATGGAGCGACCTTGCAATTGGGCATTGGTGCCATCCCTGATCAGGTGTTAAAAAACCTGACGACTCATCAGCATTTAGGCATCCATACAGAAATGTTCTCTGATGGCATCATCCCGCTGATTCAGAGAGGAGTGATTGACAACAGCCAGAAAAAACTGAATATTGGTCGTTCTGTCACTGCTTTCATCACTGGCACACGTAAGCTATATGATTTTGTGGATGACAATCCCGGGGTGAGGGTGATGGATATCAGCTATGTGAATGATACGAGTGTCATCCGCCAAAATCCAAAAGTCACCGCCATCAACAGTGCTATCGAGATAGATTTAACCGGGCAGGTTTGCTCGGATTCCATTGGTGCCTATCAATATTCGGGAATAGGGGGGCAAATGGATTTTATCCGCGGAGCATCCTTATCTGAAGGGGGGAAACCCATCATCGCTCTCCCCTCTCAAACCCATAAAGGAATCAGCCGGATCACCCCTTTTTTGAAAGAAGGTGCCGGAGTGGTGACCACCAGGGGACATGTTCACTGGGTGGTGACAGAATACGGAATGGTGAATCTTTTTGGAAAGAATTTAAAACAAAGAGCTTTAGCCTTGACAGCACTTGCCCATCCCAATCATCGGGAGAATTTAGAACGTTCCTATTTCCAAAGATTTGAACATGCTTAGGGGCCTTAAACCTTTAGGCCTCTAACTCATGAAAATGAATTTCGTGTTTCTGTTACTGGCTTTATTGGCAGAAATCATTGGCACCATTGGTGGCTTCGGATCATCGGTCTTCTTTGTACCCATCGGCAATTTCTATTTTAGTTTCCATACTGTATTAGGGTTAACAGCGCTGTTCCACCTCTCCAGTAACCTGAGTAAGATTTTTTTATTTAAAAAAGGAATCGACAAATTTTTGCTGCTTTATATCGGCGCACCCTCTGTATTATTCGTGATTTTAGGTGGCTTATTATCAAAATATTTAAACGGCTATATTTTAGAGATAGCCTTAGCAGCTTTTTTAATCATCCTTAGCTTGCTATTCCTGATCAAGAAGGATTTGATTTTCAAGGCCGATAAAAAGAACTCCATCATCGGCGGCACCCTCTCCGGTTTTTTAGCGGGCTTATTAGGAACAGGCGGGGCCATCAGGGGATTGACCATGAATGCCTTCAATTTAGAGAAAAGCATTTTCATAGCCACCTCCGCATTCATTGATTTATTGATTGATTCCACCAGAACAATTGTTTACTATCAGAACGGATACATTGGCCAGCAAGAGTGGTCTTATGTACCTTATTTATTTGTGATAGGGCTTTCAGGAACATTCATTGGTAAAAAAATCTTAAATCATGTGCCCCAAAGTAAATTTAAAAACCTCTCCTTATGGTTCATCTTCATCATTGGCCTCCTCACTTTTATAAAAGTTGGTGTTCAGGTTAAAAACTGATCTTCGTCATTTTTTGAGGCCTTCGCCCACCTTAAATTAGCCTGAAATATCAAGCATCATGAGAGGAAATATGAGTATCATTGACCGATTGATTCGTTTTGCAATTGCTATAGGAATCTTTGTGTTATTTAGCCTTCAGCTGATCACAGGCACGCTTGCGACCATCGGGATCATCATTGCATCAATATTCATCCTCACGGCCATGGTAAGTTTTTGTCCACTGTACCGCTTATTAAAAATCAGTAGCAGGTGAACAGGCATCTTTTCAAATTCAAGAATAATGATAGCGAAACACTGATATGTCGGTTATCCTAAAAATCCATTGTCATCATTGCGGCGACCTTTGTTTTTCAGACCGAATCACTTTGGACCAGAAAAGCTTTTGCTGCGATGGCTGCAAAAGTGTGTATAGTATTCTTAAAGAGGGGAAACTGCAAACCTACTATCAGCTCAATGCACATCCTGGCAAAAATAAAAAGCAAAGCAGTGAACAATTCGCTTATTTAGAAAATCATGAAATCGCCGCAAAACTCATCAGCTATAGCGATGAAAAGAACACCATGGTCTCCTTTTATATCCCTGCCATCCATTGCAGTTCCTGCATTTGGCTGCTGGAAAGACTAAACACACTGCATACCGGCATCATAGAGAACCGGGTTGATTTTCTAAAAAAACAGGTGAGCATTCAATATAAAACTGGCGGAATCAGCCTGAAAGAATTGGTGGACCTGCTCACTTCCATAGGTTATGAGCCTCTGATCAGTTTTCAGGATGTGGTGAATAAAAATAACCAGAAACGCGACCCGCTTTTGCTGAAAATAGCAGTGGCAGGTTTTTGTTTTGGGAATGCCATGCTGCTGAGCTTTCCTTCTTATTTTGGATTGGGAGAAGCCGAACAACAGTTTGGCCATTTCTTTAGCCTCCTGAGCTTATTATTTTGCCTGCCAGCAGTTTTTTATGCAGGCAGCGACTATTTTAAGCAAGCTTATGTGAACCTGAAAAGCGGTATTTTAAATATCGATTTTCCACTGGCTTTAGGTATCAGCGTATTATTCTTAAGAACACTGGCCGATTTTATTTTTCATACCGGCGAAGGCTTTGCAGATAGCTTAACAGGCTTGATCTTTTTCCTCTTAGTGGGGAGATTTGTACAGCAAAAAACCTATCATCACCTTTCATTCGACAGAGATTACCGTTCTTTCTTTCCGGTTGCGGTACAGGTTTTAGATGAAAACCAAAATGAAAAATCCGTCTCCCTAGAGCAGCTTAAAAAAGGTGACCGAATATTGGTAAAGAACCAGGAGATCATTCCTGCAGATGCCATCCTGTTAAAAGGCGAAGCGATGGTGGATTTCAGCTTTGTCACCGGAGAGGCACAACCAGAGCGAAAAACACTGGGCGAAATTGTCTATGCCGGTGGCCGGCAAACCATGGCTGCTATTGAATTGGAGGTGATTAAACCCGTTTCACAAAGCCACCTCACTGCCTTATGGAACAATGAAGCTTTTGATAAATCTAGGTCTAATCCCGTTAAAACTTTTGTCAATAAAGTGAGTCGCCACTTCAGCATTTATTTATTGGTGTTGTCTGTTGGCACTTTACTGTACTGGCTGCCACAGGATTGGGAGAAGGGCTTAAATGCCTTCACCGCGATCTTGATCGTGGCCTGTCCCTGCGCTTTGGCATTGAGCACCCCATTCACTATGTCGGCAGCGTTGGGTGTTTTCGACCGTAACAAATTCTATTTAAAAAACACCGATGTGGTGGAGCAGTTGGCGGAGATTGACACCGTCGTTTTTGATAAAACAGGGACCGTTACCCTGGCCAACCAATCCGGCATCTCCTTTTCGGGGAGTTTAACACCCAAAGAAAAGGCCATTATTTATGCGGTCTGTAAAAATTCGAACCACCCATTTAGCAGAAGAATATGCACTTATCTTGGTGCACAGCCTACCATCGCGATTGAAGAATATTTTGAAATACCAGGATCAGGAATCACCCTACTGTATGATAAAGAATTGATCGCCCTGGGCAGCCGATTTTTTGTACAAGGGAAACGCATTCTATCCGAGCAACACCCAGAGGTGCATGTGCAGATGGGCGAGAGGTACCTGGGTTATTTCATCATCAAAGAAAAACTAAGAACAGGTTTAGCTGATTTATTGCAGCAGGTGGAGAAGATATACACCTCCTATTTACTATCCGGAGACCATGACGCGATTGCACTGCACCCGCTATTTAAAGAAGGACACCTGCTGTTTAACCAATCTCCTCAGCATAAACTGGATTTCATTGCTCAGCAACAAAAAAAAGGGGCCAAAGTGTTAATGATCGGCGATGGTTTAAACGATGCTGGCGCATTAAAACAAAGTCATGCAGGCATCGCCATCACAGATAACATCAATAATTTCACGCCGGGAAGCGATGCCATTTTAGATGCTGCATCTCTCCAATTATTACCCTCATTTCTCAATTTTTCTAAATCAGCGGTTAAAGTGGTGCACCTCTCTTTCATCATTTCTATAGCTTATAACCTTATCGGTGTTGGCTTTGCCATGACCGGGCAGCTCTCTCCATTGGTCGCCGCTATTTTAATGCCTTTAAGCACCATCACCATTGTTTCTTTCACCAGCATCGCCACTCGTTTGGCTGCTAAAAAACACCAATTAACATGAGCATCCTCTTTTTTTTAATAGCCTGTAGTATAGTTTTAGCCCTGATTTTTTTAGGTGCCTTTTTTTGGGCACATCGTAATGGCCAGAACGATGATTTATACACCCCTTCTGTAAGGATGCTATTTGATGACGAGGTAAAAGAAGAAGAAAAAGAATAAAGCTTCGATCCTTACTCCTTGCTCTTTACTCCTTAATCCTTGCTCTTTACTCCCTTGCTCCTTACCTTACTCCTTACTCCTTACTCCTTACTCCTTACTCCTTACTCCTTACTCCTTACTCCTTACTCCTTACTCCTTACTCCTTACTCCTTACTCCTTACTCCTTACTCCTTACTCCTTAATCCTTACTCCTTACTCCTTAATCCTTGCTCTTTACTCCCTTACTCCTTGCTCCTTGCTCCTTGCCCCCTACTCCATCCACCTCCATTTATGACATCCGTCACTTTTTAAGCCACCTTATGTCATTCCATTGTAAGGCCGGCCTAAATACTTTTACAGCAAAAGAAAAAGCTATTAGTATATGCAGCCTGATAAATTTTATTACGACAACAAAATTGTTAGAGATTTCGCCATAGCCACCATCGTTTGGGGAATCATCGGCATGACAGTGGGTCTTTTAATCGCCACACAACTTTTCAGCCCAAGTATGAACATGGGCAACCAATACACCACCTTTGGCAGGATAAGGCCATTACACACCAATGCAGTGATATTCGCTTTTGTGGGTAATGCCATTTTCATGGGGGTTTATTATTCCTTACAAAGGCTGTTGAAAGCCCGGATGTTCAGTGATGCGCTCAGCAAAATTCATTTCTGGGGCTGGCAGCTCATCATCATTGCAGCGGTGATCACACTTCCACTAGGTCTCACCACTTCACATGAATATGCTGAGCTGGAATGGCCGATAGACATCGCCATTACCATCATTTGGGTGGTTTTTGGAGTCAACATGTTTGGTACCATCATCAAAAGAAGAGAGAAGCATTTATACGTGGCCATCTGGTTTTACATCGCCACCTTCGTCACGGTGGCTGTTTTACACATTGTCAACTCCTTTGAATTACCGGTTTCCTTATTTAAAAGCTATTACCTTTTTGCAGGTGTTCAGGATGCTTTGGTGCAATGGTGGTACGGACATAATGCGGTGGCATTTTTCTTAACCACACCCTATCTGGGAATGATGTATTACTTCCTTCCCAAAATGGCCAATCGTCCTATTTATTCCTATCGCTTAAGCATCCTGCACTTTTGGGCACTCATATTCATCTATATCTGGGCTGGTCCTCACCATTTATTGTACACTTCCCTGCCGGGATGGGCACAATCTTTAGGGGTTGCCTTCTCCATCATGCTGATTGCACCGAGTTGGGGTGGAATGATTAACGGTCTGTTGACTTTACGTGGCGCCTGGGATAAGGTGCGGGATGATGTGACCCTGAAATTCATGGTGGTGGCGCTAACCGCTTACGGAATGGCCACTTTTGAAGGCCCGATGCTGGCACTTAAAGGCGTGAACGCCATCGCTCATTACACCGACTGGATTGTGGCTCACGTTCATGTGGGTGCATTAGGCTGGAATGGATTTTTAACTTTTGGTATCCTTTATTGGTTAATCCCAAGAATCTATAAAACTCAATTATATTCTAAAAAACTGGCATCCTTCCATTTCTGGATAGGCACTTTGGGCATCCTGTTTTATGCTATACCCTTGTACTGGGCAGGCTTCACTCAGGGTTTGATGTGGAAAGAATTCACTCCGGAAGGTTTATTGAAATATCCCAACTTTTTGGAGACCGTATTGAGAATTCTGCCTATGTACATGATGCGCTCTATTGGTGGTACGATGTACTTATTAGGAGTGATTGTAATGGCTTTTAACCTGGTAAAAACCATGAGAGCCGGAAAATTACTCAGAAATGAAGCAGCCGAAGCTTTACCATTAGTGAAAGAGCCTGTTGTAAAAGAATTCTGGCATAGAAGAATCGAACGCAAACCCATGCTATTGTTGGTATTGAGTTTGATTGTGATTTTAATAGGCGGAATGGTGGAGATGCTGCCCACTTTCTTTGTCAGCTCTAACATACCCACCATTGCCAGCGTGAAACCTTACAGCCCTTTAGAGCTTCAGGGAAGAGACATCTACATCAGGGAAGGCTGTGTGAACTGTCACTCCCAATCCATCAGACCTTTCCGTTCAGAGACAGAACGCTATGGCGAGTACAGCAAAGCCGGGGAGTTTGTTTACGACCATCCATTCTTATGGGGCTCCAAACGTACCGGACCCGATTTACAGCGGGTGGGTGGCAAATACAGCAATGCCTGGCATTATAACCACTTGTTGGACCCGAGAACCATGTCGCCGGGAAGTATCATGCCAATGTACGACTGGCTGATAGACCAAAAGCTGGACACCAGCACCACCGCTTCAAAAATCAGGGCGATGCAAACATTTGCGGTGCCTTATCCGGATGGCTATGCCAACATCGCCAATCAGGATTTAGACAAACAGGCCAAAGAAATTTCGGCTAATCTGGCTGTGGATAAAATCAAAGTATCCAGCGACCGGGAGATCATCGCCATCATCGCCTACCTGCAAAGATTAGGAACAGACATTAAAAACAAACCTTTAAAAAAATAAGCCATGTTTAAACAATTCATCCAAAGCCTTCATGGCGACGAAGTGTATATGTTGCTATCCCTCATGATCTTCTTCGCCTTCTTTATCGGAGCTACCATAGCCATGATGAGAATGAAGAAATCGCACCTGGATTATATGAGCGATATCCCATTGAAAACCGAATCAGAAGAGAAAACCAATTAATTTGAAGAACATGAATAGCCGAAAAATAATCATCATCATTTTTCTGATACTTGGAGGTGGCCAGGCCGCCTTTGCAAATAACGCCAGCCTGATGAACAACATCGCATTGGGAGCCATACTTGCCATGTTGATTCTTATTGGAGCGGTATGTTTGGTGTTGCTGAAAACTTTTAAGGTGCTGGCTAACATGCTGCTGCCACAGGAGGAGGTGGCTGCAAAAGCGACGGTGGTTGCACAGGAATTTATCCTGGAGCCATCTCCCCCTAAACTAAGCATTTGGGAGAGACTGCTTTCCCTCAGACCCATGGCCGAAGAAAAAGAGCTATTGATCATGCACGATTATGACGACATACAGGAATTGGACAACCCTGTTCCTGCCTGGTTCAACTGGCTGTTTTATGGCACTGTCATATTTGGATTAGTTTATCTCCTTAATTTTCATGTGTTTAAACTGGGCAAATTACAGGACGAAGAATACGTGGTGGAGATGAAACAGGCGGCAGCAGATCAAAAAGCTTTTCTGGCAAAATCTGCTAACCGCGTGGATGAGAACACCGTGAAAATCAGCACTGATCCCGAAGTTTTAACCGCAGGAAAAGCCATTTTCTTACAGAATTGTGTGGCCTGCCATGGAGAGCATGGGCAGGGCATAGTTGGACCAAATTTAACAGATGAGTACTGGTTGCATGGCGGAAAAATAAACAACATTTTTAAAACCATTAAATACGGAGTGCCGGATAAAGGGATGATCTCCTGGGAGAAACAGCTGAGCCCTAAACAGATTGCAGAGGTGGCCAATTACATTAAATCATTAAAAGGTACAAACCCTCCCAATCCAAAAGCACCACAGGGAGACAAGGAGTCATAAGTTGATTTGGGCATTCTAATACGCTTTACGCTCATACTAACCAAGGGATTTAGCCGGACAGGCCGGTATCCCTGCCTGTCCGGCTGGCAGGTGCTAATCGTTAATGCAAAAATAAAATGGAAGATATCACATACCACAGTTCAGTGGAAGCAGACGGAAAAAGAAGGTGGTTGTATCCGCTTTTAAGAAAAGGTGCTTTCTACAAATACAGAAGCGTGGTCAGCTATATCTTGCTGGTCTTTCTCTTCGCTTCACCCTATCTTAAAGTGAATGGACATCAGTTCATGCTATTCAATATTATTGAGCGTAAATTCATTTTGTTTGGTCAGGTGTTTTGGCCACAGGATTTTTTCATCTTTGTACTGGCCATGTTGTTGGTGCTCATCAGCATCGTATTGTTCACCATTGCATTCGGCAGGGTGTTCTGTGGTTGGATTTGTCCGCAGACTATTTTTCTGGAAATGGTTTTCCGTAAGGTTGAGGTTTGGATTGAAGGAGAGCCCTTAGCCAGGAAGAAATTGGATGAAGGTCCATGGACGCAGGATAAAATCATCAAGAAAACTGTTAAACATAGTATTTATGTACTGATATCCTTTTTCATCTCCAACACTTTTCTGGCTTACATCATTGGTAGCGATGAACTGTTCAACATCATCACCTCACCGCTGAACCAGCATTTAATGGGCTTCATCAGCATCTGTGTTTTCACATTGGCGTTTTATGTGGTTTTCAGTCAGCTCAGAGAACTGGTCTGCATTTTCGCCTGCCCCTATGGCCGCTTGCAGGGTGTGATGCTGGATAAGAATTCACTCGTGGTGGCTTATGACTATATCCGTGGAGAACCCAGAGGAAAACTCAAAAAAACTGATGCAGACCAGCCCAAAGGCGATTGTGTGGACTGTAATTTATGTGTGGCGGTTTGCCCCACCGGGATTGACATCCGCAAAGGCACCCAGCTGGAATGCGTGAATTGCACCGCCTGTATAGATGCCTGCGACCAGGTGATGGATAAAATCCATAAACCACGTAAGCTCATTGGTTTTTATTCAGAGGAGATGATCGCCCATCAAAAGAAACCCACCTTCAGCATCCGGATGAAAGCCTACAGCTTCATCATTATTGGGATGGTAGGTGTGTTGAGCTACTTCCTCCTCAGCAGGAAAGATGTGGACATCACCTTATTAAGAGCGGGCGGAATGCTTTACCAGGAACAGCCTGGCGGTTACATCAGCAACCTGTACAATGCCGAGCTCATCAATAAAACAGGAAATCCGATAAACATTGATATCGTCCCGGAAGATGAAAACGCCAAAATAACCTGGATACAGGCGGCGAATAAAGTGGCGAAGGAAAGCACTGTGAAGGTGACCTTCTTTGTGCTGTTGCCCGAATCATCCATTAAAACCCGTAAAACCGCTTTAGTTCTTTTATTGAAGCAGAACGGAAAAACCATCAACAGAATTAAAACAAATTTTTTAGGACCGGTAAACTGAAAATTATGAATTGGGGAAGAAGTATCATATTAGTTTTAGTGCTTTTCATGAGTTTCATCACCATACTGGCCGTCAAAATGATCTATTCAAAAGATGATGCCTTTGACAAAGATTACTATGAAAAAGGATTGGCTTTTGACAAAGAGTATGACCTGAAACAAAACGTGATCGATGACCGGGCAACGCCTTCCATCACCATAAATGACAGCACTTTATTGATGGTGTTCAAAGCTATGGATGAGGGAACCATCAGGTTTAAATGTCCTGCTGACAAATCAAAAGACATCTTGCTGAAGATAAACACCTCAACAGTTTCAGTTCCAATAAAGGAATTAAAAAAAGCAGAATGGAATCTGGTGATCAACTGGACCAGTGATCATCAAAATTACCTGTTCGAGAAAAGTATGTACATCCCATGAACCACCTCCAGCTTGCTTTCCTGATTGGTTTGTTTGGCAGCCTGCATTGCGTGGGCATGTGCGGACCATTGGCTTTCGCTCTTCAGGATAAAAGCAAAAGCAGGTGGATGATGATTTTTCAAAAATTAGCTTACAATTTAGGCAGGGCATGTACTTATGCTTTTTTAGGCTTGCTGATAGGCTTAATTGGAAAACAGTTTTGGCTGGCAGGTCTGCAGCAAGGCATCAGTATGTTAAGCGGTGCCATCATCATCCTGGTCACTTTGCCCAGGTTGTTACCGCTTTTCAACTTTCATATCCCCTTCAACAATCCTTTTCAAATCACCCTGAATAAGCTATTAGGGAAAGCCATTTCGCATAAAAGCGGTCATTTTTTGGTTGGTGTTTTAAACGGTTTTTTACCCTGTGGCTTCGTCTATCTGGCTTTGGCAACTGCAATAAACACCAATAGCGTTTTACAGTCAGGTTTATTCATGTTCTTTTTTGGCTTGGGTACACTCCCCCTCATGCTGGCGGCTATGCTGGGCATCAACTTCGCCAAACCGGTTTTCAGGAGAAGAATCAACCAGTTTTTACCCCTGTTCACTTTGTGCCTGGGATTTTGGTTTATATTAAGGGGATTGAATTTAGGAATTCCTTATTTAAGTCCGGAGATTACAGATGAAACAGTTATTTGCCATTGATAATTAGATGTTTCATGAAAAATAGCTGGGGAATAAAATCCTAAAAATTATCCGTAAGTACACAAGCTGCCCGACATATTAGCAAAGCGCAGGAAGAACATCATCTTGGTTTCTGTCGCAAACAACCACTTTTTTTACGCTTTCACACCTTAATATGTTTTTAATTAAATCCTACTTTTGATTGGAGATATTAATACATCAAGTTTTAAAAAACTAAAATTATGGCCCTTATAAACCCCTACATCAACTTCAACGGAAATGCCGAAGAAGCATTTAATTTTTACAAATCAGTATTTGGCGGAGAGTTCGCTACGATTATGCGTTTTAAAGATATGGAAAACCCCGGATTTGAGGTTGCCGAAATCGAGGCTAATAAAGTCATGCACATTGCTTTGCCTATTGGCAATAATGTTTTGATGGCCAATGATGTCCCAGAATTTATGGGTGAGGTGAATGAAAATGAAAACAGATCTAAAATATCCATTAGCGCAGAAAGTCGTGAAGAAGCAGATCGATTATTTAATGGACTTTCAGCAGGCGGAAGTATAGAAATGCCTATCGGGGATAGTCCATGGGGTTCATATTTCGGAATGTTTAGAGACAAATACGGTATTGAATGGATGGTTGATTTTGATGAAAAATATAAGGGGAGGTTATAAGAAGAAAAGAATAATTCATAAAACACCTTAAAACCATTCAGAATTCCCGGTTAAAAAAAGCCTGTTCATTTTAACAGGCTTTTTCTTAACCTCCTAATTGTCCATAGTCTTAAGCGAAGCGTGACTACGGATTAACAAATAGAAAAGAGTCTTTAGACTCGGTAAACCTAACCTAAAGAAAATCAATCGTTATCAATCCTTTCTCATCTCCATAATAATCTATACCTGAAGATCATACATAATCTTTCTCTTCCCTAACCAGTCCAGCGCCTATTGGATTCTGATGCAAATAATCCATTTTCGGATCTAAAATTTTAATATCATCTAATTCCACCTGATGATGGTCCTGCTGCCAAATTGGAAATCCTTATTCCTATTATTTTGTTCTCCTGCTGATTTAAAAATCCAAAGCATTAACCTAAATCAGCCATTCACCTTCAACTTTTTAGGGTTTGTTTTCAAACACGGTGTTGAGGTATAGGCTATTAAAAAGCTTATCTCCAATTCAGATTCGATCAAAATCAGTATAAATAACAAAACCACCATTTACTGAAACAATTAAAAACGACGGAAGTATAAATGGCTTAAGTTTTATTGACATCGGATTTGCGCTGTACACTTGTGGAATGTTGGCTAAATTTCTTAATCGAATGTGAAGTGGAACTGAGCGGTCACTGGTGATCTTCTTAAAACTGAAATGAATATTAAATGAATTTAAGATCAATCAACTATCATTCCTATCACGTGGATCCTTTTTATTTAAAATCCGATATCGGAAGCGGAGATCTTGTAGATCTTATGATCGTACCTTCTTATGACGAATCGGACAAAAGCATTAATTTCAATGCTCTTTTGCATGGCGTGGTGCTTGCATTTATTGTGGTGGATGAAGAAGATAACTGGAAAGGATTTTCGAATGTGATCAATAAAAAACAGTTGCAGTTCATCATTGATGATTTGAAATCAAAGCATTCTTTTTGACTTCTTTTCAAGCAACAATTCCCCTATTTTCATTCAAGTTATTCCACCAAATATGGTGCATATTTTATGCCGCTGATGAATGGGTTTAGACTGCTGGGTTTAGACTTGATGCTGATATGCTGTAATAGAAAATGATAAAAAAAATAAAATTTCCAGAAATCAGCACATTAATCATTTAATAGCAGCGTTAGATTAACCAATCCAAACCATTGGAAGATAGTTACTGTCATATGCAAAAGATATTGGAATTAAATTTGACTTTTCAGGCAAGCCCTGTTAAAGTCATTTCAGCAGGAGAGATCAATTATTGCCACCGATTCAACATATATCTGGAAAACGGGAGAAAAGCGGTGATTGAACATGACCATCCTTCGCGTTGGGTTCAGGTTTCGGGCGACAAACTCCATGATGAAATTTTGCGTGAAATCGCTGATGCCATAGAGAAATCTCCTCGGTGATTTTTAATGAATATAGGGCATCCAAAATCTCATAAGGCTTTAAGAAAATGACAGTTCTCTATAATTTCCAAGGGTCCCTTCTGTGGCGATGGATGCGATATGCTCTTCATCTAATTTGAAACTGGTAGCGATTGGATTTGCCAAGGAGTCTTGCTTTAATGAGCCATCTGATATACCTCTCCCTGTCTTTTTCAGCAAAGCTTCTTTTCTGGTCCAGATTTCATAGAAGGCTTCGATAGGTTTTTCATTCCTTTTGATGAAGTCAATCTCCTTTTCGTCAAAGCTATGGTGCATGATCTCCTGATACTGAAAATCGTTTTCCATCAATTCGACATCAACACCCACCTCCTTATTGGAGAAAGCAAGCAATGACCAATTTCCTGAATGGGAAACATTGAATTTTAATTTTTGATGAATGAACGGTTTTTGAAAAGGATGCTGAATGATTTTTATTTCATCCAGGCCACATTGTAAATATTTTGATAAAATCAATTTTAATCCGATTCGGGTTGTCAGATATAAATATTCATCTATACGTTTGTTAAAGCCATTTGCCTTCACCCGCTCTTCTTTTGTGAGCAGACGGGCATAATCGTCAGAAAAGATCTTTAAATCATTGCCTACATGAATTCTCCATATATCTGTCAGGCCCGATAAAAAGATTTCATCTCCCGGATAGGTTTTCTTCCATTCCATCACAGCTATCATCCCTTTTCGGCCTCTGCCAGTGCTTTCTCCAATATCTCCACAAATTTCTCATTATGAGGTGCCAACAAGCAAGTTTTATGGTCTCCGGGTACCTCATAAATACGTAAACCTGCCGGAGCGAAGGGTTTCCATCCCATGTATTTATCGTCATCTAAGAAATATAATCTTTTCTGAACCTTAAAAAGATGAATCACATCATCGTAAGGTGTGATTTTATGATGGTGATGGGCAAGCTGATATTTTTCATAAATCGAGTTCTGAAATGATTGTTCTTTTGATATCATTTTGATTTTATAGCCAAAAATATCCAGGAACTTGAACCTGGCAATGGCCAGTTGATATTTAATCGTATCAACAGGGTACTTCCAAAAAGATTTGACAATGAAAATGAACTTGGGGAATTGTCTCCGAATCTTTTTTGTCAATTGCGCAAATCTGGAATCAAGCAGCTTCACTTGATCGATATAGGTGTCAAGCATCCCTAAAAATGCCACTTTTTTCCCAGCTGCTTTTAATTGCTTGGCCATCTCCAAAGCGATATTCCCTCCCAGGGAATAACCCATCAATGCATAAGGTCCATCCGGATCATTAGCCAGTAGCTCTGCGACATAAATGGAGGCAATGGCTTCCATAGATGCGATTTCAAAATCGCTGCCATCCAAACCAATCGCCTGCATTCCATAAAAGGGTCTGTCATTGTCCAAACGATCAATAATAGCGTGCAGCATGAATACATTGAGGCCGGCACCATGGATAAAATATAGAGGAGCCTTTGTCCCATTTGTCTTTAAAGGGACCAAAGATTTCCATTCGATTTTGCTGTCCTCCCTTTCTATCAATTTCGCCAATTCTTCAATGGTGGGATTCTGGAACAGGGTGGCGATGGGTAACCTTCTTCCCGTTGCTTTCTCGATCCTAACCATCAAAGAGACTGCAATTAGGGAATGACCTCCCAAATCGAAAAAATTATCGCTCATGCTCACTTTTTTAACCTTTAAGAGCTTCATCCATATTTCAGCTAATAACTTTTGTTCTTTTGTAGTTGGTGCTGTGAATCCTCTTGAAGGTGAGAGAAACTGATTTGCAATGACTTCCAATGCGTTTCTATCCATTTTTCCGTTAGGAGTAGTTGGAAAACTTTCCAGGCAGATAAATTTTTGAGGAATCATATAACGAGGCAAAGCCTTTGACACCGTTGTTTTCCAGGAGTTGATATGCTCAGCCCCACCTTTTTTGAGGATGACAAAAGCTACAAGAATGGACTCTTCTCCTTTGCTGACCGCTTCTATAACGATGTCTTTTACCTCACTTATACCCAAAAAATGGTGTTCTATCTCCTGCGGTTCTATCCTGAAACCACGGATTTTTATTTGCTGATCCGAACGTCCGAGCAGCTGTAGCTCTCCATTTTGTAAAATCCTTCCCAAATCTCCTGTTGAATATAAATGGGTTGATTTATCTAATATATCAGGAAAGAAGCGTTGATCTGTGAGTTCAGGTTTATTATGGTAGCCAGCAGAAAGACCCACACCTGCTATATAAACCTCTCCAGTTTCTCCTTCGTTTACCTTTTGCCTATGCTTATCAAGAATATAAATCTTGGTGTTATTGATAGGTTTTCCTATGGTGATGAGTTCATCAGTCGAATTAATTCTCTTACCTGTAGAATAAATGGTGGTCTCCGTTGGTCCGTAATTATTCCATAATTCTGCACAGTTATTCAAAAGCCTTTGGGCAAGATTTTTTGACAGCGGTTCACCACCACTGATGATTTTGATGGTATATTTCTTTGTCCATCCCGAATTGAGGATCATGCGCCAGAATGAAGGAGTGGCCTGCATGACTGTAATATGCTCCATTTCCATTAGCTCCAAGATCAATCTTCCATCTCTGGCAGTTTCTGAATCTGTCAAAATAATTTCAGCGCCAACCAAGAGAGGAGCCAATAATTCTACATAAGCGATATCAAAAGAGACACTGGTTAATGCCAATAATTTATCTGAGGGGGTTATGCGAAGTGCTTTAAGCAGCCAAAAAAAAATATTCACCACACTTTGGTGCCTAATCTCCACTCCTTTGGGTTCACCTGTAGAGCCTGAAGTATGCAGTATATAAATCAAATCTGTGCTTTCCACTTCGAAACCAACCTGTGTTGTCGGATATTCATTTAAATTGCTCAGCAAATCTTCGAAATAAATTTGTCTGCTGACCTTAGTATGATTATCAGTGTATTTTTCAGATAGGATAATTAGTTCTGCAGAGACATCCTTTAAAATATATTGAATTCTTGCTAAAGGATATTCAGGATCAATGGGCACAAAAACAGCCCCCGTTTTCATGATCCCCAAAAGCGCAATGATCATTTCGGGGCATCTATCCACAGCTAAACCAATTTTATGGTTTTTTTTTATCCCCTGAGCGATCAATGCATGTGCCAGCTGATTTGATTTTTCATCCAGCTCCTTGTAGCTGATTGTTGAATCTTTAAATCTGACAGCCGTTCTATTTTGATAGCGGTCAGCTGCTTCTGAAATCAGCCCATGTAGATTTTTTTCATCGGGATATGCTGGAATAGAACCGTTTAATTCATCAATATCATCAGTTTTAACTTGAGCCGAACTGAAAAAACGGTTGATCCTAGTATGAGGTTCAACCATGATTTTGCTCATCAAATCCCCAACTCTATGCAAATTTTTAAGAATTTGAGCTTTAAAGAATAGCGTAGGGTAAGGCCCTGGTGTTTTAGGATCACCCGGGGGATGGATAATATTCATAAAATCTGATGAATCTTTATGCTTTCTCAAGTGACAGGCATGTCCCATCATCTTTAGATTTATTTTTTCACAACGAGGCGATGTATGATTTCCGGATAGGGTAACAACACCTGAGTTGCGGTAAGTTATACCTGTATATAAAGCTAAAGGGAGATTGACTTCAGTTATTCTGGAAATCATAAATTATACAAAAACTAAGAATGAAAAGGATATTCAGGTTTACGTCCCTGCAGAATTTTAGTTACTAATTTAATTTCAAATCATCCTCAGCAGCTTTTAAAGGACTAAATACGGCATTGGTGAGCGAAGTAATAAGAATAGGATCATTTCAGCAAATCAGCTCTGGATATTTTCCGAATGCTGTGCTAAGTTTACTGATTAGCTGATCTGGTAAGGCAAAAATGATCCTGATTTGAAGAATCCTGAACTTTCCCGATCATACAGGAGAGTGCGAACTGATGGGAGATTAGACGATCATCGAAATCACCCTGGGCTGCGTGGGTGCTTTTTATCGTTTGCAAAATAAAAATTTGCGAAGATGGTAAAACAAAACTTTTAAAATGGTCAAAACTGTCCGTTTTTAAGCCTATTTACAATCATGATAATAATAAAAAAAAGCCCTTCATCAATTAAGATAAGGGCTTTCCAGTGACCGCATCAAGATTCGAACTTGAGACCTACTGCTTAGAAGGCAGTTGCTCTATCCAGCTGAGCTATGCGGCCGTTTCAGAATTCAACTTATTGGTAAGTTTGATAGTGCGCCCACCTGGGCTCGAACCAGGGACCAAAAGATTATGAGTCTTCTACTCTAACCAACTGAGCTATAGGCGCAGGAATCGTGACTGATTTTCGGCTGCAATATTAGGGCTTTTTTTTAAAGATTGCAAAATTAAATGCCCTGATTGTCAAACTAAGAGTCTGTTTAAATTTATATCATGAGATTATTTATAACTTATTTTTGAGCGAAACGAGGCAAATTTTGTAGAGATAGCCGGGCATCTATCTCGAAAAATTTAACGAAGTTGCAGCCAAAAAGAAGCATAAACAAATTATTAGATAAATTTTAAACAGGCTCTAAAAGATCTGTGGGAATTTATTGGGATTCGCTTCTTGCACCATGGCATAAGCCTTTTCGATGATGTCATCCAGACTTGGTTTACTGAAATAGTCGCCATCAGTGCCATAAGGGGGACGATGAGGCTGAGCTGTGAGTGTCTTAGGCTGAGCATCTAAATAGAAATATCCGTTTTGACGCTCCAGTACGTCCTGGAGAATGAAAGCACTTCCTCCACCTGGGACATCCTCATCTATGATCAAAAGTTTATTGGTCTTTTGCAAAGATTTAGCACAATCCATAGCCAAATCAAAAGGCATGAGCGTTTGCACATCAATCACTTCTGCATTCACTCCCATATTCATCAATTCTTCTGCAGCATCTGACACGAGTTTAAGTGTGGAACCATAGGAAATGATCGTGATATCCTTGCCCTTCTTTAAAATCTCCACCGTTCCTAATGGAATAAAGAACTCCCCAGGATTCTCCGGCAGCCGTTCTTTGATACGATAACCATTTAAGCATTCTATTACCAAGGCTGGTTCATCTCCTTTTAAAATCGTGTTATACATCCCTGCTGCCTGGGTCATATTCCTTGGAACACACAGGTGAACGCCTTTCATAGCATTCAATATCATGCCTATTGGAGAGCCCGCATGCCATATCCCTTCTAAGCGGTGCCCTCTTGTTCTGATGATCATGGGAGCGATTTGTCCGCCTTTGGTACGATAGCTTAAAGTGGCCAAATCATCACTCAAGATATTCAGGGCAAAGGTCAGGTAATCTAAATACTGAATCTCTGCTATAGGGCGCAGGCCCCTGAAAGCTAAACCCAATCCCTGACCAATGATGGTCATCTCCCGAATGCCCGTGTCTATTACCCTTAAATCACCATACTTGGCTTGCAAACCGGCGAAACCCTGGTTCACGTCACCTATATTCCCTAAATCTTCTCCAAAGGCCAACAACAATGGATTAGTTGATAAATGATGATCAAAACAGGCATTCAAGACCTCTCTACCGTCCACCATCTTAGCATCTTTTGCATATTTTACCTCTACTGCTTTTACATGCAGCGGAGAGTTAGCGGTCTCTGATAATAATTTTGAATTGAATCGCTCTTTATTGATTTTCGATTCCTTTTGATACCAGTTGATCAATTCTTCCCTGTGAGAAGATTTCACTCCGGCACTTAAACGAATCGCCTTTCTCACTGCCGATATCACTTCCTTCCTCAGCGGATCTATCTCCGATTTTAAAACCAAAGAGACTTTTTTGATTTCTTTAACTTCTTGGGCTAAAGCGTCCATCAAAGCCAAAGCTTCTTTTTTCTCATTCTTGATGTTTTTCATGAGATCTGTCCAGGCTTCTTTCAAAATAGCCTTTACAAATCTCTTGCTCTCCTCTTCAATTTTATTGATTTCCTCCTCATCCGCAATAGCTGAGGAAAGCATCCACTCTTTCATTTTGGTGAGGCAATCATGCTCCTTCTCCCATTCCAGTCTTTCTTTAGACTTGTACCGTTCATGTGAACCCGATGTAGAGTGGCCCAAGGGTTGTGTGATTTCTGTTACATGGATTAAAACCGGCACATGTTCCTCCCTGCATATCTTGATTGCTTTTTCGTAGGTTTCACATAAAGCCACATAATCCCAGCCTTTCACTTTAAAGATTTCAAAGCCGGGTTTTCCATCTTCACGTTGAAAGCCTTTTAAAACCTCCGAGATATCTTCTTTGGTGGTTTGAAATTTTGCAGGGACGGAGATTCCATAGTCATCGTCCCAAATGGAAATCGCCATCGGGATTTGTAGCACCCCGGCGGCATTGATCGCTTCAAAAAAAACGCCCTCAGAAGTGGAGGCATTGCCTATGGTGCCAAAAGCCACTTCATCACCATGGAGAGAGAGGTTATTGAACTCCGAAAGTGCCGGATTCTGCCTGAATAATTTAGAGGCATAAGCTAATCCCACTAAACGGGCCATATGACCTGCTGTCGGGGAGATGTCTGAAGAACAATTCATCATCTCTGTTAAATTTTTCCAGGTGCCGTCCTCGTTCATGGAACGGGTGGAGAAATGAGCATTCATTTGCCTTCCGGCAGATGCAGGCTCCTTTTCTATATCAGGATTTGCATATAATTGAGCGAATAATTCTTTGATGGTAGACATTCCTGTGGCGAACATGAAGGTTTGATCCCTATAATAGCCTGCCCTCCAGTCTCCGTTCCTAAAAGCTTTCGCCATAGCGAGTTGGGCAACTTCTTTCCCGTCTCCAAAGATGCCAAATTTGGCCTTCCCTGTCAACACTTCTCTTCGACCTAAAACACTGGCCTGTCGACTTTTAAAAGCTATTTCATAATCATCAATGACTGCTTTTTTAAAATCATCAAAACTTAGCGTAGCGATGTCAAACTGAGAGGTTGATTTATCTTTGGTGTCTATCATTTCAATTGGTTAGCCCAGTGTCAAAAATAGCAAATTAACTCCTTTTATCCGAATTTTAAGGCTGCTAACAGAAAATTGTTTTGGAACGCATTTTGATTTGACTATATTTGATAAACAAATAGTTAAGACATGAAAAAGATTTTGTTAATATGTTCAGTGATTATTGGATTCGTTGCATTCACTGCCATGCAGGATAATAAGGCTGAATTTAAATTTGTAGAAGAGACCCATGATTTTGGTAAAGTACCTCAAGGTAAGCCTGTTTCTTTTGTGTTTAAATACACTAATGTTGGAGACGAACCTCTGATCATCACTGCAGTGGAATCAACTTGCGGATGTACAGTACCCAGTGTAGAGCCGAAACAAGGGACTCCGGTTAAAGCAGGAGAATCCGGTTCCATCACTTTAACTTATAATGCTGCAGTTGCGGCACCTTTCAATAAATTTGTTAAGGTGACTTCCAATTCTAAAACACCTTTAAAGATGCTTTATATCAAAGGTGAAGTAGTTCCGGCAGCCGGAAGGTAAATTTGAAACTTGAATTTTATGGTAAGAGGCTGTCTCAAAAGTCAAAAACGCCTTTTTTCAATTAGAAAATCCTCAATATTTAACCTTTATTATGGTTAAATATTGAGGATTTGTGTTTTTAGAGACCTAATTATTAAGAAAATACTAAACAGAAGTGCTTGAAATTTCTTTTTGAGACAGCCTCTTTTTTTTTTGCAAATTCAGGCATGGAAAGTTCTCACAAACAGCGATTTTTAAGCCCTTTGCAATTGGTTCCCTATTTCTAACCTTATCAATAAACATTATAGCAGAAGATTGCTTGCTGCTGCTAGATTTTGGCTGCGGTTCTTCTCGCTCTTCTTATGGAACCAGGCTTTTTTCAATTGGGTTTCTTTTTCTGCTACTGTTAAAGATTTAAGTCATCCCTCCTCATTTTTGCATTTGGCCGCCAAGACTTAACCAGAATTTGGGATAATTTGAATATTTGAAATCTAATGATAGATTTGATCACTTAATAGAAAAATATGTGCTATAGGGTAGCGGATATTTACTAGTGTAATGTTAATCATAAAACGACGAAAAATTATCTTTTTAAATTACTTGTTATCAATGATATAAGTCTTTTTGCTTTTGACTTTCTACTTTTAACTTAACACTAGTTATGCAACACCCTAAACGAACAGCGTAGAAAACACGAATGACATTGAATGAAAAAGCAAATCAAAGACTATTTAGACCTAATTCATTCTGAAATACAGGAATATTATAAAGACGAAATCAATTTACGAGTAACTGATTTTGAAAAGTACAGCATCTTTGACTTTGCAAACTTTCATTTGATTTACCAATATATTCTTGATGACAACTCTGAAAAAAACGACTTTTTCATAAGCATACCCGAAGATGAATATCGGGAAAACTTTTTCACTTCCATTTTCCACTCAATCGTTTTAATCAAACTTTTCCAAAGTTTTTTCAATTACGAAAAAAACAATTTACCGATACTGAATAATGGAGATTTGATTTACAAAAAACACAATAAAGAACATCGGATTTTTATTGTCAAAAGCACTTATAATGAAAAAGTGAAAATAAACTTTCGGTTTCCTAAAAAGAACGAACTGGGAATAAATGATTTCTTTTTTGACAAGCCCAATTTCACAAAGTTAAATCCGAATTTGGTTGATAATAAAAATGCTTCAAAAAACATAGATTCATATCGTTCATTTTTAAGTGCAACTTTCAATGAAAATTTTCCTTTTATAACAGATTTTAAAAACAGAACGTTGGTAATTGCTGAAAAGCAATTTTTTAGGGAAAGTAAATTTTTGCCGATAAGATATACAAACAAAAACGGAAAAATCAGTAATGACTTACCATTTTTTAGTTATTTGGTTGAATGTTGTAATGATTTTATATCTGCGCAAAGTTTTCTTTTAAATGAAAACCAACAATTTGATGAAATTATAATTATTGGCGATGCAAAATATCGAACTTCGTTTGATTTCATTTTACAAGAAAAATACAGAGATAAATACAAAAGCATAATTGTAATAGGAACAGATAAACCAAGTTCTGAAAATCAATTTTTAGAATGGTTGTGGTCAAATGATGAAATGAAAATCGCAAACAATGAAACACCAAACGAAATTAGAAAAATCAAAATAAGCAACAGCAATCTTTATGCATTGTTTATAGAACTTTCTAAAGAAATTGAAAAAATGAAAAATGAAAGCAAGGTAAACCTCGCTTTCATTTTGAAGTACACCAATTTCTTTTTGAGAATGATTTTAGTAAATACTAATCTGTCAAAAGGAATTTATCAAGAATATTTAGACCGACTTAATCATTATTTTCAAAGCGAAACTTTTTCAGATGAATTAAACAGTCTTTTCTACGAAAAAGACATTTACAATCCTGATACAATTAAAGGGTTTACTGACCGTATTTTCAATCTGTTTTCCAAAATTTCAAACACATTGGAAAGTGAAAACTTGAAGTGGAACCACATCAAGCAAAAAGCAAAAGAAAATAATTCTAAACCAATTTGTTTGGTTGTAGAAAAGAAAAATTACGATGCTATTCTTAATCAAATAAAAAACGAAAGAATAAACAACATTCGTTTAATTAGTGATAAAAGAATTGATAATTTAAAACTTTATTTAGACAAATGGATAAATGACGAACAACAAAATTCGGAAAGTCGAATTGTCATCATTCCATATTTGAATAATCTTGAATTGTACGCAAAAATAAAATCCATAAAAGGAAACTGCGAAATTCTTTGTTATGAAAACTTAGATGAAATTTCTTTTGATAATGTTGAACAAGCATATCAAAGTCAAGAAAAAATAAAACTGAACCATAAAGATAGATCAGCTTTTTTCAAAACAAATTTTACTCATTCAATAGAAATTAAAAAGCGACAATTAGATGATATTTTTTCTTTCGATTTGAATAGTGAAAACTTTAAAAACAATCCTTATGAAACTATTGATTTGCCAAAAGATAAAGCGATTTATGAAATTGAATTTAATGACGGAACAAAAGATAAATTTGATTCTTCAAAAGGAATTTTCTTAATTGAAAATGGCGAACATATTAAAACAACGATTGGAGAAGTTTATGTAAATGCCACTATCCGTTTTTATCAAAATAACAGCAAAGAAGAATTTAGAAAAATCTTAAAAATATTCGACACTGAGAATTTATTAGATTCGTTTGATAAGTATTCTGCTAGTTGGAAACAAACATTGAAAGATTTATCCTCAAATTTTAATAGTACAGAAAAGTTATTTGAGGCTTTGTTTACATCATTCAAGATAAATTACAATACATTTCGTTTGTATTTGGACGAAAAATCATCAACAAGATTTCCAAGAGTAAAAACATTGGACGTTATTCGAGATTTTTGTTTGAAGAACAATCGTTCAAACGATTTAATCGTAACTGAATTTGATAAATTTAAAGTGTATTCTAAAAAAGACCATTCCATAAGACAGCAAGCAGGAAAGGTTTTGGGCAATGATTTATTAGATTATATTGCTTCTAACAAAGAAGAAAAAAGTGATTCATTGCTGAGATTACCCAATGAAATTTTAGAAAAACTAACAGACACAATTCAAGAAAAAACAATTATAAAAAAGATATTGGTAGATGAATAAATATTTAGATGAGCCAAGATTGATATTTCGTGATATAATCAAAGATAATTTGATTGGTCCCGGTTCTGACGTTTTTATTTCCGATAGTGAAAATGAAATCATTTCAGATTATCCATTGAGTAGATATTATTCGGGAATTTTGTTTCCCGAACGTGATATGGAAGTTTCAATCGGAGAAAAAGAAACTCACGATGCAAACGCAGAAATTGAAGATGATAACATAGAAACAGAAACACCTGAAACAAATAATGCTGATGAAAATTCTGACGAAGATATTGACAAAAGTAAAAATGTAGAACCCGAAAAAGAATATTCAGAAGCTAATCAATATTTCCCAACAAATTTTGGTTTAACTTTTTGCGTTCCAAAAGATGTAAAAAAATTAACCGTAACTTTCAGTTATGCAAAATATGCACAAATAGAACCAACAACAGCAACAATTGAAATTTCAGAAGATGACTTCAAAAAGTTTTCTGAAAATCCATACAATTCAGTTACCAAATATTTTAATTACGAAAACGGACTAATGTCCTTAAACAAAGAAGAATTTGACAAAGGCGGTTTGTCCGTTCGTAATTATAGAAGCAGATTTAAGGAAAACGAACAACAGACGGAGTTACTTGACAGCGTTGCATACAATAAAGGCGAATTGCTTTTAGGACGACTTTGGAGAAGAGTAAAAATAGAACCTAAAATTGTTGAATTAAATCTAACAGAGATAAATTTTGATGAATCAAAAGAATATCCATTAGACCAAAATCAAGAAGACAATTCTATAGTTACTTGCTATTACAAGAAAATTTATGAAACTCATTACGGAAAATTTATAAAGATTTTGTTGGCAAATCGACTGAACCACCCGAAAAACAAATTTTCATTCAGCAATGAGCAGTTAAATAAAAATTCGATTTTTCAAGGCGAAATTTCCATTTCAGGCGTAACGCTTTTACCATACAAACAACTTTCAGAAACAAATCCGTTTGACGAAGAATTAAACTTAATTAACTTTCAATACAGAAAAGAACATTCTTTTGCAATCGGTCACGGTTGTGCAGTTAATTGGAATGACGATAAAAATCCAACGGAATTAAAAACTACGTTTTTACCCGAAGTTGATATTAAAAATTATAGTAATGCTTTTAAAGAAGATTTTCCTGAAAATTTAAAAGACATTACCGAATTAAAAAACCTTTCAATTTGGACTGATTTAAATAAATCAACTATCATTCAAAAATTAAAACTCTTTGCAGAAGAATATAAAGGCTGGATAACAGAGCAAGAAAAAACAAGTGCAGAAGATAATTATAAGAAGTCTTTAAATACCATTTTAGAAAAACAGAACAAAACCTATGAAAGGCTAATTAAAAACATAGACTTTTTGAATGATAATGAAATAGCTTTTAAATCATTTTTGCTGTCAAATACAGCAATGTATATTCAAATGCTAATCTCAAACAAAGATTTGTTTGGTAAAAAAGGGATTGAACTATCTGAAATTGATAAAAATTTCAAATACAATGATTTGGATTTTTTCAAAAATCACACATTTAAACCCAATTACAGACCTTTCCAATTAGCATTTTTCTTGTTGAATCTCGAATCAATCATCAATGAAGATTCGGACGACAGAAACAACGTTGTTGATTTGCTTTGGTTTCCGACAGGTGGAGGAAAAACAGAAGCATATTTAGCAATTACTGCGTTCACGATAATTAGCAGAAGAATTTTACACGTAAAAGATTCGGACGGAGTTTCGGTAATAATGCGATATACATTGCGTTTGCTGACAGCCCAACAATTTGAACGTGCAACAAAATTGATTCTTTCGTTAGACTTTTTGAGAAGATTTTTTAAGCCAAATGAAGATTATTTCTTTGGTGATAATAAAGTTTCTATTGGAATGTGGGTTGGAGCTTCAACAACACCAAATTCATACAAAGATGCTCAAACAATATTCAAAAAAACATTTGATGAAATCACAAAACTGAATAACAAAAAAGCAGGAGATTATCGCAAAGCAAACACTTTTCCAATTACAAGTTGTTCGTGGTGCGGTTGTAATTTGGTTTCACAAAATAGTTCAGGGAGATTTGATTTAGGTTACAAAGCAACTGACAACGCATTTTCAACCAATTGTTTAAATTCAAATTGTGCGTTTAGTGCCGAATTGCCAATTTATTTTGTTGATGATAAAATTTATCAAGATCCACCAACATTGCTTTTTGCGACAGTTGATAAATTTGCAATGCTTTCACATAGAGAAGAAGGACATCATCTTTTTAATTCATTAGACGATAAAAAATTACCACCCGATTTAATAATTCAAGATGAATTACACTTGTTAAGTGGTCCTTTGGGTTCGATCACAGGTTTGTATGAATCAATTGTTGAAATGCTTTCCACAAAAGGAAAAAGAAAGCCCAAAATCATTACTTCAACAGCAACAACAAGAAATACTGAACAACAAATTGGAATGCTTTATGGAAATAGAGAGCTGAACATTTTTCCACCAATGGGAGCAACTTATGACGACAATTTCTTTTCTTATGTTTCAAATGAAAGCAAACGAAAACACATTGGCTTTATGTCAACAGGAAAAACGGCCTTAAACTCACAAATACGAATTTTAGGAAATTTGCTTTTAGCAAGAATAGAATTGTTCAAATATTACAAAGTAAAAGAAAATTTAACGCAAGAAGAAGCCATTGATAGAGAAAATAATTTTTGGACGATTATTTCATTTTACAATAGTTTACGTGATGTTGGAAAGGTTTACAATAAAGTTCCTGCGGAAATTTCAGACTTCTTGAAACTCTTACACAATCGCTATCAACTGCCAAAACAAGCGTATGGTTTTAATTATTTTGGACTTGCAGGAAGAACAAAAGAATTGACAAGTAGAATTGAAAGTAATTCTATCAAAAAATTATTAAATGAATTGGAAATGCCGTTTAATTTAGCTTCAAAAGAAGGGTGGAAATTTGTTCAAAATTCGGTTGATTTGGTTTTGGCTTCCAATATGTTTTCCGTTGGTATTGACATTGAACGATTGAATGTAATGTTAATGAATGGACAACCTAAAAACGTTGCCGAGTACATTCAAGCATCAAGTCGTGTTGGTAGAAAAGACAAAGGAATTGTAATCAATTTATTAGACGCAAATCGTTCAAGAGATAAATCCTATTTTGAAAATTACGTTCCGTTCAACAATGCTTATTACAAATTTGTTGAACCGTTAAGCGTTACACCATTTACCGAAATTGCATTAGACAAAGTTTTAGCAAGTTTATTGGTTTGTTTTGTCAGACATAAACAAGGTTTATATCCAGACAAACGAGCAAAAGATTTTACAGGAAATTATGATGAACTTAAAAACTTCATTTCTGAAAGAACTAAAAACCAAAAACAATTGACTTACGCTTTGGAAAAACTAAAAGTTTTATCCGAAAAATGGACAACAAAAGAAGGAGATTTGACATATAAAATTCTGATTAAAAAAATGTCCGATTTAGATGATTGGAGTTTGATGATGTCAATGAGAGAAATAGATACAAACAGCATCGTAAAAATAATAAACAAGTAATGGGGCAATACGAGCAAATACAAACAAGAAAAGCCATTAGCTCTTATGGTGGTGTTGGTTCTATTATAGAAACAAGAGATGGTTCTATATTGATTGACAATTTTAATGAATGGCCATTTTTCCAAACCATAAACGGAAATTTTGAAGAACATAACTTTATCGTTGATAAACGCTTCAAAAACCGTTTAAGCAGATATTTTCAAGAATTAGAACACTTGGTAAAAATTCCTGTCAATGAATTAAAAAAAGGATTTGACCCTGAAAATAAATTTGCTTTTTTATCTGCAAAATATTTCCCCGAATGGTTTTATTGTAACACTTGTAATCGTTTTGACCGAATTGACCATTGGAAAAATAATTGGGAAAATAATGTGGATTCATACCATAAAGAAACCTTTTATCCTCCAAAATGTTATTGTTGTTATGTCAAAAACAGAGAAAAAAAAGAAAGTTTTTTGATTTAGAACAAGTTCGTTTTGTTTTAACATCACCTAATGGAGAAATTGCTGATATTCCTTGGGATAAATGGGCAATGTTTTTAAACAAGAAAAAAGTCGACAAAAATGAAACTACTGAAACTGTAAGCGAAGAAGATATTATCACTCTTGGCAATATTCAAGTTCCCGAAGATGCAATTTTTGAATATAAAACTTCTGACAAATTAGACGATTTGAAAGGTATTTGGATAATTGCAAAAAGAAAAAGCGGAGAGCAATTAAACTTTACAACACTTTCGGGTTTGTTCAATTTAAGAGTAAAAATTCAAGAATTATTACCAAACACAAAAGAAGCAGACATTTTGTTTAAACCTGTTATCCGTTCCAGTAACAGCGTTTATTATCCAAATATTTTGTCAAGTATTTACATTCCTGCCAATGACGAGTTAAATGAATATTCAATTAATTTAATTAGAGAAGAACACGAAGACGGAAGCAATGCTCAAACAATTTCAAAAAATCTAAAACGCTACAAAAACATTGAAATTGATTTCGCAGTTATTCAAAAATTGATAGACAATAATTTTAGTGAACGAGAACTTGAAATTGCCAAAACTGAAAATCAATACAGATTTGACGAGTACAAATTCATTACAGAAAAAGACAGCGAAAGAGTTGAAGACAAACTAATCTTCAACAAAATTGACAAATCGTTTTTCCAAAATGATTTAATAAAGTCTATTTTCAAAATGGATAAAATAAAAATCACTTCTGTTCAAACTTCTTTTACACGACAAGAACCGCTTTCATCAAGTTTTATTTTAGAAGATGAAGACCCTGAAAAAACGAGAAAAGAAAGTATTGTAAAAAAGTTTACTTCAACTTTTGGCAAGACAACAAAGTATTTACCAGCGATTGAAAGTTTTGGAGAAGGAATTTTCTTTGAGTTTAACAATGAAATTCTAAACAATTGGATTGAAAACAATCCAAAAATAAAAGAGCGAATTGAAATTCTTATCGGAAATCAAAGCCATTTTGAATCCAACTTTAATGAAGATTTTGAGTTAAACCCAAAATATGTTTTAATACATACTTTTTCGCATTTAATCATCAAGGAATTAGAGTATTTATGTGGTTATCCATCAACTTCCATTCAAGAGCGACTTTATATTGATGAAGAACTTGAAATGAACGGAGTTTTGATATACACAATTGCAGGTTCAGAGGGAAGTTACGGAGGAATAACATCAATTTGTGATGACAATAAAATTGGAAAACTAATTGAATCTGCAATGATTCGTGCTATTGATTGTGCAACAGACCCAATTTGTTATCACACACACGGACAAGGCGTAGCAAACTTGAATCTTTCAGCTTGTTTCAGTTGTACACTACTACCTGAAACATCTTGTGAAAAGTTTAATTGCTATCTTGACAGAAGAATTTTAGTTGACAAAGAATTTGGATATTTTAGAAACTTAATAAGCAAACTGTGAAAAAGGGCGATTGCATAACAGGCGTTTGGCAAAAGTGGCGGTTCAGTGCTCCGAAGACACATTTGTAGTTAATCAAAGTTTGGTTCTCCGCATCAAAATTTGTGGTAAAAATCGCCACCTTCGCCAAGCGCCAAACCGTTATAGCCAATGGTAGAAAAACCGACACAACAATGAAAATTCCGACAATACACGGGTATATCGACAGAAGAATTTTAATCAACTTCATGGCTGACCCAAAAGCGGTGGAGAAAATTGTTCCATTTCCTTTTAGACCAAAAATTTATAAAGACAAAGCAATCGTTGGTATTTGCCTAATACGACTAAAAAACATTAAACCAAAAGGACTTCCTGACTTTATTGGTATAAACTCTGAAAATGGTGCTCACAGAATTGCGGTTGAATGGGATGAAAACGGAGAGACGAAATCAGGTGTTTATATTCCTCGCAGAGACACTTCACTTAAACTAAACACACTTGTAGGTGGACGAATATTTCCGGGCAGACATTATTACGCAAAATTCAACGTAGAAGAGAATAACGGAAATTATCACATAGACTTTAAAAGCACGGACGACACCGAAATTTTAATTGACGCTACCGAAACAAAGTTGTTTAACGACAAATCAATTTTTGAAACACTAAATAACGCTTCTGACTTTTTTGAAGCTGGCGACCTTGGTTATTCGCCAAACAAAGACAAATTTGACGGACTTAGATTGAAAGCATATAAATGGGAAATTAGACCTCTTGACGTTAAAAATGTAAAATCTAGCTTTTTTGAAAACGTTGAAATTTTCCCAAAAGGTTCGGTGACATTTGACAACGCATTATTAATGACCAACATTGAACACGAATGGAAAAGCGAAACGGACAAATAACCACTGGCTATAACAGGCGTCGTAAGCAAGCCTAAGGGACGACCGTGCAACCATCGGGCGGACACCAAAACGACCAGACTTTTGACTTCCAAACTAACTTTCGGGCGACAAAAACTCGGCTGACGATTCGCTGTAACTTGACTCAGACCCAATCTAGTGTTAAGTTAAAAGTAGAAAGTCAAAAGTCAAAAGTCAAAAGACTTATATCATTGATAATAAGTAATTTAAAAAGATGATTTTTCGTCGTTTTATGATTAACATTACATTAGTTTGCCGACACTCAAGCCAACGCAAGGTTTTAAAATCTTTTCCCAACGCACATTTTAAAAAATAATTTTATGCCTGCCCGCATTGGCACATTTGGGGTTTGCCCCACCGCACAAGCCGACACAAAAGCAAACCCCAAAAGAGCCAATTTTGCCGACCCGCTATCAGAATGTTGAAAAGAATTTGACTTTTTTTAAGGTCAATAAAACAGACTTTATTACTTTTGACACGATTGTCAAGAAATACAATTCAAGATGCAGACAGAAAACATAGGCGACTACATTAGACAGCTAAGAGAACAAGCAGAAATGCCTTTGAGGAAACTTGCTGCCTTACTCGACATTGACCAAAGCACCCTTAGTAAATTAGAACGGGGCGACCGACCAATAAACAGACAAATGCTTCCTATAATCGCCAAGACTTTTAATGTTGACGAGAAAGAGCTTGTTGTAAAATTTATGAGTAAGCAAATTGCTTATCAACTGGCAGACGAAAAATATGCAAAAGATATATTAATGGCAGCCGAAGAAGAAATAAAAGTACTTAGTCGTAAGTCATAAGTTAAGAAATAGTTAGTTATGCGAATACAAAGGTTTGAAGATATTATAGCTTGGCAGAAGGGGCAGAATTTAGCGTTTGAAGTATACAATTGTTTTAAAGATTCAAGAGATTTTGGTTTTAGAGACCAAATTCAACGGGCTTCCGTATCGGTTTCAAATAATGTTGCTGAAGGTTTTGATAGGATGAGCGATAAAGAATTTGTAAGATTTCTTTATATAGCACTAGCTTCTTGCAGTGAAGTAAAATCGATGCTTTATTTATCGGAAAGGCTAAACTATTTGAATAAAGCGCAAACGTTGCTATTGATAGAACAATGTAACGAGATTGGAAAAATTATTCGCGGCTTAATCAAATCACTTACGACTATTTAACTTACAACTAAATGGAACTAAAACTCGAAAATCTAAAATATCAGGACGATGCCATTCAATCGGTGGTAAAGGTGTTTGACGGAACAGAGAAAAACACTTTTGACAATGCTTGCTTTGAAGGCATCCGTTCAAATGTTTCTAAACTTTCTGTTGAGCAATTGCACTCAACTATAAAATCAATTGCCGAAGAAAACGGCATTGACCTTGAAACTCTAAAACTGACAGAAGAAACCGACTTAACTATTGAAATGGAAACAGGCACAGGTAAAACACTTGTGTACATTAAAACCATTTACGAATTATATAAGCATTACGGGTTTACAAAATTTATCATTCTTGTTCCTTCGGTTGCTATCAGACAAGGCGTTTTAGGAACATTCAGGTCGTTTAATAGCCAATTAGAAAACATTTACGGCTTCAAGCCAAACGCTTTTGAATATAACAGTAAAAAGTTGAGCAAAGTAACCAACTTTATTGAAGATCAGCATCCACAAGTAATGATTATGACTTTGGCTTCGTTCAACTCCGAAGACAAAATATTAAATCAGGCACAGCGTGAAGATTTATTTGCAAACATTCCTTTTATTGATGCAATCGGAAAAACGAATCCGATTATTTTAATGGACGAGCCACAGGAAGGAATGGATACAGAAAACTCTATTAAACAAATTGCGAAACTCAATCCTTTATTCAAAATCCGATATTCCGCAACCCATAAAGTTGTAAAAAACTTATTGTACCGCTTAACGCCTTATGACAGTTACAAGCAGGGATTGGTTAAAAAAATTGAAGTGCTGACTGTTACCGAAAAGAATGACGAAGCAACCATAAAAATTGAGTTAGCCGAAACACAAAACGGAACAAGTGCCCCAAAATCCAAACTCAAAGCGTGGCATCAATCTAATTCAACAAATAAGTTTGATTTTAAACTTACGGCTTGGCTTAAAGTTGGTGACAATTTGGGAGAAAAAACAAACAACCCAAGTTATTTAAACTATAAAATTGAACGCATCAATAAAAGTTTGAAAACTGGAAAATGGAGTATTACATTTTCCAATGGTGTTGAGTTATTTGAAAAACAAGCATCAGGAAATTTAGAAAACATTTGGGCTTTGCAGTTGGAATGGCTCATACACCGCCATTTTGCTAAAACACAAAAATTGGCGACCAGTGGAATAAAATGTTTATCTCTAATTTTCATTGACAGAGTTGCAAACTATATGGGAGAAACTCCCATTATCAAAAACCTTTTCATTGAAAAATACAAAGGAATTTATCCTGAGTATAACGATGGTAAAGCTGCAACCGACCAACATATGCAAGACATTCAAGGATATTATTTTGCACAAAAAGCAAGTGGTGAATATGCCGACAACGAAGGAGGCGTAAAAGAACAAGGGAAAATTTATGAATTGATTTTAAAAGGCAAGGAAGAATTGCTAACCATTTCAAACCCTGTTCAGTTTATTTTTTCTCACTCTGCTTTGGGCGTTGGTTGGGACAATCCAAATGTTTTTAATATTGCCACTTTAAACACAGCCTATTCCGAAATACGCAAACGGCAAGAGATTGGCAGAGGTTTGCGTATTTGCGTAAACCAAGACGGGCAACGAATTTATGATGCTTTAACGGTTGAAGAAGGGGAACGCATCAATCAATTAACTGTAATTCCGAATGAAACTTACGAAACATTTGTAACACAATATCAGGAAGAAATAAAAGCTATTTACGGCAGCACAAAAGCGGGTGCAGGTATGACCCATACACATAAAGGCAAACCGCAAGACGAAGTTCAATTTAAACGTAATCCTTCCAATACTATTGATGCAGCGTTTAAAAGGTTTTGGAAATCGTTAGCAAAGAAAACCGATTATACCATAGCCTTTAATGAAGAAAATCTAATTGAAACTGCTACCCAAAGAATTAACGCCATTACTATTCCTGATTATGTAATTGAAGCATCAAGTCATGTAATTAATGAAATTACAGATGAAGGCAAACAAGATACTTTTGGCGGAACGGAAAATATCAAGCAAAAAGCGAGGTTCACACCTTTGGATTTGGTAGAAGAATTAAGCGAAAATACGGGTTTGAGCTACAACACACTTTTTGAGATTGTAAAAAATATTGAAAATTATTCTGAATGGATTAAGAACCCGCCAAGATTTATACACGAAGCTGCTACAATTATTAGAAATGTAGAACTTGACGAAATGCTGAGAGGCTTGGATTACTTGCTGACAGGCGAAGAATTTCCTTTTGATTTTAATGATTATGTAAAAAATATTTCTCGAAATAATATTATTGAAACACCCAACAGAGGCGTGTTTGATAAAATGATTTACGATAGTTATGTAGAAAGAACATTCTGTATTGGTGCAGACAGAGACCCCGAAATAGTTTGCTTTATCAAATTACCAAGTTGGTATAAAATTAAAACTCCAATTGGAGAATACGAACCTGATTTTGGTTTGGTAATGAAACGCAAGGAATTGAAAAGCGGAAATGAGAACGAATTTTATTTTGTGATTGAAACCAAAGGGACCAACAACATCAACGACAAAAAAGCACTGACCGAAAGCGAAGTGTATAAAATAAAGTGCGCAATGAAACACTTTACAACCTTAGGTGTGGAAGTGCATTACAACGCACCAATTAAGGATTACCAGTTCTTTAGAACCGAAGCAGACAAAACCATTAACAGTCTGAACCAGAATTAAACGAATTATTGAATTAACAGAATTGTAATGAATACTAATAAAAAAACGGCAGGCGAATTTAATGATTGCACAAGTAGAATAATTGGTTGTGCAATGAGAGTACATGCTACACTGGGTAATGGTTTTCAGGAAGTGATTTACCAGCGGGCTCTGGAAATTGAAATGAAGCTGGATGAGTTAACATTCCAACGGGAAATGGAAATGCCCATTTTTTACAGAGCTGAACAAATAGGAACAAGACGAGTAGATTTTTTTGTTGAAGCTGAAATAATGGTAGAATTAAAAGCAATTATTCAATTGGAAGATGTCCATTTGGCGCAAGCAATCAATTACCTTGAAGCTTATAACATGAAAACAGGACTTCTTATAAATTTTGGAAGTAAAAGTCTTCAATTTAAAAGATTGTTAAACAAGAAATACAAAGCATAATGGAAGATAATAAAAATTCGATAAATTCTGATAATTCCACAAATTCGAGTTCAGACAATGTGTATATGCCTTTGAGTAATGACCTGAATAAGGAACGTTTGGAAACCTTGAAAAAATTATTTCCCGACCTGTTTACCAACGAAGGCAAATTAAATATTGACGAACTCAAAAAGGTAGTTGACCCAAAAAGTGTAAGCGAAACCGAACGATATGAATTTCGTTGGTTTGGCAAAAGTAAAGCAAAGCGAGATGCCTTCACACCAAGCAATGCCACACTGGTTTATGATGAACACAGAAGTGTTAACCCAACGGAAAGCGAAAATCTTATTATTGAAGGGGAAAATTTAGAAGTGCTAAAGTTATTAAGCACAGGCTATCGGGAAAAAGTAAAGTGCATCTACATTGACCCGCCTTATAATACAGGGAATGATTTTGTGTATTCCGATAATTTTTCACAGGACAAAAAAGCATATTGGGAAGATGCAGGAGTAATAGAAGGCGGGCTTAAAATAGATACCAATACAGAAACTGATGGGCGTTACCATAGCAACTGGCTCAATATGATGTATAGTCGTTTATTAATTGCTCGTTCGTTGTTAAAACCTGATGGAGTTATATTTATTTCAATCTCTGATGAAGAAGTACATCATTTAAGAAAAATTTGCGATGAAGTATTTGGAGAAGAAAACTTTGAAGGACATCTTCATTGGCGAAGAAGACATAATCAACCGAATGATAAAACAAAAATGATTGGTCTTGTTGCTGAACATATACTTTCATATTCAAAAAATAAAGAGGATTATAAAAAGGCAGGTGTCGGTAAAGTAGATTTAACTGGTGATTTTTCAAACCCGGACAATGATAAAAGAGGTGATTGGGCATCAAAACCTTGGAAAGTCGGTTCAGATCAATCTGGTAGTAGGTATGTTATTAAAAACCCTAACAATGAAAAGAACTATGACGAAGAATGGATGGGAAATGAAAACAATTATAAATCTCTATTAGCCGATAATAGAATTGTATTTCCCAGAAACGGTGATGGTTTCCCAAGAAAAAAATATTTTAGATTTGAACGGGAAGAGGAAGGACAGTGTGCAACTAACTGGTGGTCTCATCAAGAATTTGGACACAATCAAGGTGCTAATGATGAAATGACAAGTTTATTTGGGGTAAAAAATATTTTCAGTAACCCAAAACCAAAAGAATTAATAAGAGGTATTATTCAAGTTTCAAATGCTAAGAATGATGATATTATTCTTGATTTTTTTGGAGGTAGCGGAGCAACAGGACAATCAACAATTGAAATAAATGAAGAAGATAAGTTGAATAGAAAATTTATTATAGTTCAAATTCCTGAAAAAATTGCAGAAACAGAAGAAGCCTTTAAAGCAGGTTTTAAAAAAATCAGCGACATTACTATTGAACGGAATAAACGAGTAATAGAAAAATTAATTGAAGAAAAGAAAAACCAGCAACCCGATTTATTTACCAATGGTCATAAAGAAGATGCGATAAAAGGTTTAGGTTTCAAAGTATTCAAATTGGTAAAATCAAATTTCCCAAGAGTTGAGTTTGCTCCCGACCCTGAAAAAACGGACGAAGAAAATATAGATTTGCTCAAAAAATATATTCGAGACAAGGAAGCTCAATTGGTAATGGCTTTCAATCGTGATGAATTAATGACTGAAATATTATTGAAAAAAGGTTTCAACTTAAATTACACAACGGAAAAGCAAGAACAGTTCAAGAAAAACGATATCCGCCTTGCCACAGACGGGGAAAAAGAAACCTTGATTTGCTTAGATGTTACCATTGAAATGGAAACGGTAGAATATTTCAAGAAACACACCGACAAAAAGTTCATTTGCCTTGAACGTGCTTTAGACACGACAAAAAAATACAATCTAAAACATTATATGGGAGATATGTTTAATGCGTTTTAACTATGGCAAAAAAAGAAAAATCCTATATTATTAAAGTTCCCGTGTATACAACGGAGATGATAGAAAATGCCCAAGATATGTTCGGAGGTATTTCCTATGAGAATATGCTTTCGTATTTGAGGAACAAAATTAATTCGTTCAAGGTAACTGGTGGAACAGTTGACTTTGACAACAGGAACAAGACTCGTAAAACGGTAATCAATGCAATAAACTTTACTGAACATCAGGCAGGTGAAACATCTGGAATTTTGATGCAAATTTCGGCTTATAGTACCAATTTATATGATGGTTATCTTGAAGCAGAAGAAAAAATAAATTTCAAGAAAGACTATAAAATTGGTAGTGAAACCAACTTCGTAATGATTTACCCAGTAATTAAAGGTTTAGACCGTGCTAATTATTTACGATACTTCATTGTTTTGGTTTATGAAGATCCAACTAAAAACAATGAAGAGATTTCTAAAGTGGCAAAAGCAGTTTTGAATCGCATTTTAAATATTCCAGTTGCTAATATAAAACTGCCAACAATTTTAGATGAGTTAAGGTCAATAGGAACAATCCCTGAATTACAAATAAAATATAGTGCTGTATACAATCACGAAAATGATGTTGATTTAAAATATCGTGAATACTTAGTAAGCGGCAAACTAAAAAAGCAGAAAGAGGATTACTTTAAAAATATGCCCGTTGATAAAATTGAGGAGCTACTGAATGAACCAGAGGAGGAAGACTATCAAAAGAAAGAGGCAAAATTGACAATCGGGAAAAAAGAATATAGAATCTCAAAAGAACTAATTAATGAGGCAAGCGAAGCACTAAAAGAAACAGCCGAAAAAGTGTTTAACGCCTCGACAAGCATTACCGAAGATGAATTGAACAACCAAATTCATAATACTGACTTTATTTTCTCTAAATTAACTCCAATACTTGAAAATTTTTTAAGTACCGACAATGAATCTTAGCATTGACCAGATAAACGATATTCTGAATGACCTGTGGAATTTCCATTTGGTTTTATTTGGCGTTGCTTTATCCATTTTCACTTTGTTGTACTCATTTATTTTAAGTAAGCGTGACGAACTAAAAGGAATTTCTGAGCAAGTAAAAGCAGGAGACAAAAACCCATTGCTCACACAACGTGAATCATTCGCAAAAAAATATATCCTAAGATTAAAATCTGCTAACAATCACGCAGCTTTGACAATACTTATAACATTTGTATTGTTTGTATTCTCCTGGCTATCTCAAAGAATTATTTCTGACTATAATATTCAGTTTAAAAGAATTTCACTATGCATAATTTCAGCATTGACAATTTTAATAATTCTATACTCAATGTTTATATTCATTAAAATTTACAAACAATATAAATCCGAAACAAAGATTTAAAATGCTTTTGCAACAAAAGACAGCGGAAAAATTAAGGAACCTAATTAATGAAGAGACCGAATACCGTTCAGGGCCTAAACTTGTGGAATTTTTCAATGATTTAGGCTCTAATGACAGCTACAACAGAGGTGGTGGTTTTCCTTCTCGTTGGATTTTTACAGATGAAAAACTTTCTAAAATTAATGGTACTCCTGAACTTGACAAGTGCATCAGGAAACTTTTTGCCCCAGTGAATTTCATTGGTCGTTTTACGGAATTAGACAAATTTATTGCTGATTTTAACCAGTATCTTGCTTTTGACGGGTGGCAAGTCTTAAGAAAGGAAAAGGAAATAACTTTTGCCAAAGCCGGAAAAATAAACTTTGAGGAAAAGACGGAAATAAAAGAAGATGACTTTTTACAAAAAGAGTTCAGCGAAATATCTCTTGAAAAGTTAGGGCTTGACGGCATTATTACAGACACACTTAATATTCGATTTGAAGAAATCAAAAAGTGTTTGAATGCTAAAGCACCAATGTCTGTAATATTTCTTTCTGGAAGTTCATTAGAAGGTATTTTATTAGGTATCGCATCAAAATACCCTAAGGAGTTCAATCAATCAAAATCGTCACCTAAAGACAAAGAAGGAAAAGTAAAACCCCATCACGAATGGACTTTAAGTAACTTTATTGACACGGCACACGAAGTTGGAGTATTGAAAGAGGATGTTAAAAAATTTAGCCATTCACTTCGTGACTTTAGAAACTACATTCACCCGTACGAACAAGTGAGTTCAAGATTTAATCCTGACGAACATACAGCAAAAATTTGTTGGCAAGTTTTGAAGGCTGCTATTTATCAACTGACAAACAACAAACCCAATGCACAGGTGTAAGCACATTTGCAATTCGCACAAGCCAACGCTCAGACCAAAAATTGCAAAAGAGCTTCCACCTCTCCCACCCGAGAAATGCGAAGCATTCACGAACACCATTTAAAAATCAACAATGTAGTGAGTAAAAATTATTTTTTAAAATTTCCTTCCCTTCTAAAAATTTTTAAAACCGCCACCCACAGCCGACACAAAGCAAACCCGACAATGACAGCGAAACCCATGACAGACAAAGACTTCACAACCTCGGCAGACAGAAGGTCAATAGGACTACTTTATTGGAAAAATAAAGGTAAAACAGCTCAAATTAAAAGTTATTTAAATTCAAAGTAACGGTAATAAGTCCATCTACTAACACCGTATATAAGCTATGGCTCGGTGTGTGCCTACTTGGAAAATTCTGCGGATTTCCCAATCCCAGCCCTTATTTGGAGAGGTTCATGCCGAGGCAATGAAGGAAAACTTAAAGAAACAACTACTTATCTAGATACGGCATTGAGCAAGGCATATGATTATCTGGGATATCATTTCAGGCGGAACTCACTTATTTATAATGATAAATCACCAAGGTAAACTTTACAAAGAAGAACACCGGAAATTGCCTTTCAAACGGCTTCTTCTGTTTTCATAATTATACAAAAAAGGGCTTCATATTTAAAGTTTCAGGATATGCTTTCAGTCAAAAGAATTAAAATTAATTCACTTGTAATCAAATCATTAATCAGAAATATGATCTCCATCATATAATTGGTCTGCTTATTGGTTATATCCCCCCGAACAATTAAAATAATTTTAAAAAAAGTATCATGAAAAAAATAATTTTAGCAGCGGTGGCTTTAACTTTTGGAGCCTCCACCTATGCACAAATGGTTACCACTAAGAGTACGTCGGGAACAAGATTTGGTATCAGAGCAGGATTAAGTTTACCAAAGTATCAATACGTCAATGACAATGCGAACACGTCAACTGACACTAAAACAACCACCAATTTCCACGTGACTGGTTATGCCGACGTTCCTTTCTCCAACTATTTCTCCATCCAGCCAGGCATCTCCCTGGAAGGTAAAGGAGCTAAATATTACGATAATGGAACAGACCAAGTGGAGGACAATGTTCTAGCTATTGAAATTCCTGTGAACGTTTTAGCTAACCTTCCCGCCGGACAAGGTCATTTTTACCTTGGTGGTGGCCCCTATGCAGGTTTTAACATCGCTGGACAAAGAAAAACTACCATTGGCAATACCGAAACCAAAAATGACTTGAATTTTGGAGACAGTAATGGTGATGATTTAAAAACTGTGGATTTCGGGGTGAATTTCCTTGCAGGATACCAATTGAACTCCGGATTTAACCTGGGTGCAGGTTACGGATTAGGATTTACGAATCTTGTCCCAACGAGTACAAGCAATACCAACAGAGAGCAAAACAATCGTGTTTGGAGATTCTCTGTGGGCTATGCGTTTTAAAAAACAAATGAATGATTAAGAAGAGGCTGTCTCAAAAGTCAAAAACGCCTTTTTTCAATTAGAAAATCCTCAATATTTAACCTTTATTATGGTTAAATATTGAGGATTTGTGTTTTTAGAGACAATGATTAAGAAAATACTAAACAGAAGTGCTTGAAATTTCTTTTTGAGACAGCCTCTTTTATTTAGGTACTTCTTAAGCTCCTTCATGCGTTAATGAATTAAAAGCTTAAATTTAAATAATGAACCCATCATGAGCAGGTCACTCACAACAATAATGAATACGCTCTTGGATTGCCTGTCTGCCGACAGGTAGGTTTCATAGCACTTAAAAACAATTATATTGGGATGAAACCATCATGAGCATACCGCTCGCAAACACGAATGAATATGCTCATGATTGCCTGCCTCGTCGGCAGACAGGCTTCATAGCCGTTAAAAAACAACCTGCGAAGCATGCATGAGTGCCATTAAAAAAAATAAAATAATAACGAATAATATATTCGGATGAAAAAAGTGATTTTATTTTTCTCATTTGCCTTAACAACATCTTTAGGTGTTGCACAGAAAGTAGGATTGGTTTTAAGTGGCGGAGGGGCGAAAGGTTTGGCTCATATAGGTGTGCTTAAAGCATTAGAGGAGAACAATATTCCCATAGACTATATCACGGGAACTTCCATGGGAGGAGTTGTCGGGGCGATGTATGCCGCCGGATATTCTCCAAAAGAAATGGAGTACATTGCCTTAAGTACAGATTTTCAAGATTGGGTGAGCGGAAGGTACGACAGTGACTATAGCTACTTTTTTCAAAAAAAATCTAAAAATCCTTCCTTCATAAAAGCTAAACTGCAAATCGACACTGGGTTCAATATCCGTTTCAGATCCAATCTTGTCAATGATATTCCATTAAATTTTGCGTTGATAGAATTGCTGGCTCAGGCATCTGCCAATGCCAAAAACAATTTCGACCACCTATTTGTGCCCTACCGTTGTATCGTAGCCGATGTTTTATCTCAAAAAACCATTGCAGTGAAGGAAGGCAGCCTGGTGGATGCTGTACGTGGAACTTTTACCGTTCCACTGGTGTACCGACCTATCAAAGTTGATGATAAATATGTGTTTGATGGCGGTTTATATGATAACTTCCCGGTGGATATCATGAAAGAGGATTTTAAACCCGACGTGATCATTGGAAGCAATGTCTCCTCTAAAATATTTAACACTTATCCTAAGAATATTGATGAGAAACTCATGAGCCGGTTTTTAATCTATCTTTTTCTTAGCAAGTCCGATTCCACTTCTCTGGGAGAGAATGGGATTTACATCCAACCCGATTTATCCGATTTCAGCACTACGAATTTCTCCCCTGTCAAGGAATTGATAAAGCAAGGTTACGATGCCACAATAGCTGAAATAGCGAATATTAAGGATAAGGTTAAACGCAGGGTAAGTACGGAGCTGATTGCTCAAAACCGGAAAGCGTTTGTAGACAAAAATCCTTATTTGACCTTTAAAAATATAAAGGTTACCGGGGTAAATGATCACAAAAAAGCCTATGTAAGGCATGTTTTTAACTATTCTGATAAAAACCTTAATCTTAATGAGATCAAGGAAGGCTATTATAAATTATTGGGAGATGACAACTTTGAGACGGTGTATCCAAAACTAAATTACCTGCCTGCAGAGAACAGCTATGAATTTGAACTGATTGTACAGCCGGAGCGGAATTTCAAAATAGATTTTGGGGGAAGTATTGCCAGCAGGCCAGTGAGTAATGCTTTCATAGGATTACAGTATAATTTTCTTCGGAAGAACTCTTACACCCTGGGAGCGAATTTTTATTCAGGCAGGTTTCATGAATCCGCTCAAGGAACATTTCGGATAGATATTCCGAAAAGCAGACCCTTTTATTTAGAGACAGAGCTAACTTATAATTACTGGAACTATTTTGAATCGGGCCAATTGTTTTTAGAGAATGTAAGTCCTACTTTTATAGAACAATCCGACAGCAGGATTTTGCAAAAGGCAGGAATTGCATCAGGAAAAAACGCGAAGACTGAAGTGCTTGCAGGCTACATCTACACCAGAAACAGCTATAGCCCTACTGATAATTTTACCACAGGAGATATTTTGGACGAATCCCTTTTTAACGGTTTTGTAACTGGAATAAAATATGAGCGGGACCAACTGAATCGTAAACAATACGCATCCAAGGGCTCCGCTTTCTCTCTGGGATTTACCTACTTTGAGGGAACTGACGAATACGAGCCAGGTAATATCCTAAGAAATGACCCGTCTTATCCAAATATTAAGCCATCTGCTATTTTCAGGAATTGGTATAAAGTAGAACTTCAAACGGAAAAATATTATCCGATAACTCCAAAATTCTCCATGGGATATTCTTTCACAGGTGTTTTCTCTGATAAACCCACTTTCAGCACCTATAAAAGTAATCTTTTGAACACCTCTGCCTATTACCCCTTACAAGACACAAAAACCTTATTCTTGGAAAATTTAAGAGCGGATAAATTTCTTGCCGGTGGAATCAAGAATGTATATAACATCAGGAAAAACCTTGATTTAAGATTGGAGGCTTATCTTTTCCAACCTTACAAAGGTTTGTCTAAGCAAGGAAATCAGCAAACAAAATTAAGTGCTTCTTTCTCTGAACATCGTTTTGTGGGGAATGGGGGTTTGGTTTATCGCACTCCAGTGGGGCCCATCAGTTTAAATTTCAATTATTATGATGATAGAGCTAAAAGATTTGGAGTTTTTTTCCATATTGGCTATCTGATTTACAATAACCGGGCAATCGAATTATGAGGTTTTTTTTACTGGCTATATTCATTTTATTCCTTCCAGCAGTTTGGACGCAAAGCAGCACACAAATCATCAATCATTTCACGGTGAAAGAGAACCTCTTGAAAAATGAAAAGTTGGCTGTCATCGCTACAGATTCCTCAGGAACTCCAATGGAGCAAATCAACGGAACTTTTAACTTCACTGTTAATGGTTTTAAACAGGAGTTGGTTTTTAACGATGGCGTGGCTGTTTGTCCTCTGCAAATTGAAAAATCGGCTTTTGTATTCATCAAACATACGAATGAAGGGAAAAGCCCTTCCAATTTATATTTTGTTTGGAAAAAGGACTCAAATTTAACCCCTTATAAAATCAATGGCTATCTATTGCTGGTGGTTCCTTTAGGTTTGATCCTTATCGGCTACCTGTTCAGAAAATTGATTGGGCTTGTGCTCATCATCCTTCTGGTGATCATATATTTCTATTATAGCAAGGGCCTATCCATTCCCACGTTCTTTGAATCGATCATCGATGGGATTAAAAATGCCTTCTAAAAAGGCAAACCTATACCAAACTGGATTTGCGACAAAGAATATTTGTCCGGACCGTTTGTGAGTGCATACTGATCTTTAAAAGCTTTTTTGGCACTTCTGTTGAACCAATATTTATAAACATATTGGTCAGATCCACTGAATTGCGGATCTTTGAATTTAAAGCCGGCATCCAGTCTGAACACAAAGAAGGAGACATCGAATCTCAACCCAAAACCTGTTCCTATTGCGGTTTGATCAAATAATTTATTGAATTTAAATTGAGCACCCTCCAGGCCACTATTGCCTCTCAGCTGCCAGATATTTCCAAAATCAATGAATGTTGCCCCTTTAAGCGTGGTTCCAATAAAATCATCCAATAATTTGAACCGGTATTCCAAATTACCTTCAAATTTCAAATCCCCAAGCTGGTCGATATTTCGCAGATTGGCTCTCGTGGTGTCATTAGCTAATGTAGACCTGTTATAATTGCCGGGACCAAGCGTTCTAGCCTGCCACGCCCTGATTCCACTGGAACCTCCGGCGAAGAATTGCTTGTCGAAAGGTAAGGATTTCACATTTCCATAAGAATAACCAATTCCGGGGTTCAACCTTAGGATGAGTTGTCGGTCACCACCTAAAGACCGGTAGAACCTCACATCTGTCTCTAACTTGGCAAACTGATAATAGGGCACTCCAAACAGCTGTTTTTCCCCATCAGCATTTAAATCTTTGTGAATATTAGCCAATAATGCCGCTGTATTGCCTCCAACTTCCACATTCCCGGAGAAAAAAGTGAAATTGCTGAGAGAAATGAGTTTCGCCAGGTTATAGGTGTAATTATAATAGCTGCTAGAGATCAACTGAGATCGTAGCGTGAACAAAAAGAACCCATTCCCTTGTCGGATTAAGCTATCCACCAAAACCGGATTGATTTGTCCCTGCGCATATTGGATATTGACAGGGGCCAGGGAATGAAGCTTATATTTAGTCTCCACCCAGTCGTATGAAAGGGTGATCCCCGAACTCCTTCTTAAATAGTTATCCGTTAGCTTATAGATTTGATAACTGGTGCCTATTCTGGTATGGGGCACCCCGTTTTTTCCAAAATCCGGAATGTGGAAAGGCGTGATGAGCCTTGGAAAAGTGAGATTTACCCCAGCCTGGTAATCTCTGCTCAATAAACGGTCAGAAAGATTTCCCGATAAATTTTTATCAAACTGCAATCCTGCTCTCAGCTTAACTTCAAAAAGCTCGGCTCCACCAAAAATGTTACGGTTTTGGTAGGTGACCCCGAAATTCACTCCGCTAATGCTGGAGTTAAAAGTATACTCCCCATCTAAACGGTTAGACTTCTTCTTTAAAGGGATCATGTCCACTAAACCCAGTAACCTTCTGCTGCTGTCGGCTAATTTTCTAAAATCGACACTTACATTTTTAAACACATTCAAATCAAATAGACGCTGTGTGGTAAGTTCAGAATTATCCACATTATATTGATCTCCCTTCTTCAGAAAGATATAATTCGAGACCTTTTCAGGTTTAAAGAAATGCGAATAATCATAATATCTATATTGCGAATCCACCAAAGCTGTATCAGGAACCATGTCTTTTGAAATGATCCCTGAGCTTGGCTGGATCCTCAGTAGCGTATTTGCAAGGGTGTAAGTTTCATGTTTACCCCCATTGAGTGGATTAATAATTGCAATCTTCACGTCGGCCACTCCTTTATTGAAATTGGTGTCCACGGTGTCTCTCACAAATTGTCTGATGAAATCAAAATAGCCGTGCTGTCTCATCAAGGTATAAATACGTTCTCTTTCGTAAGCCAAACTATCAGAATCGAATCTTTTCCCTGAATCAACTCTTGTGAAATTTCTGCGGTTGGCTAAATAAATGTTTTTAACTGCAGAATCGGGGATATCGTAGGTGATGTTCCTGAATTTAAAGGAAGTTCCGGGATCAGCGGTGTAAATGATCTCTGCTCTTTTGTTTTTGATATGAACACTATCTTTTACAACAGCATTTAAATATCCTTTCAATTTTAAAAATTTTTCAATTTGAATTCTTGAAGCTTCCACTAAGGAGCTATCCAGCAAATGCGGGGCCTCGCCCAATTTTTTATTTCCTTTTTTATTGAAAGTGTTGTAAATAAATAAGTTAAAGGGGGAATTTGGCCTGATATCCAATGAAACAAAGGTGGCTGCCTGAGCATCAAAAGGCTCTCCCACCCCATTTACCGAGAGCTTTGTCACTAAAGCCTGATCCTTGGACAGCCTTTTTGTAGAACGGCAACCTAGTGCTATAAATACTATAAAAGTAAAAAAGATTATAATTGCAAAAGGATAGTTCAGATATGCTTTCAAAGTCTCAAATAAGTTTAATAAAATCTCTGCATCAAAAAAAACACCGTAAAGAGCATCAGCTTTTTGTGGTGGAGGGTTTAAAAGCCATCACTGAGTTTTTTAACTCGGCCTACACCTTACATTCCATCTATGCTATCAAAGATATGACGGCAAAATTGCCGAATTTATCTCATAAACAAAAAGTTTTTGAAGTTAGTATAAATGAATTAGAAAAAATAAGCGCTTTACAAAATCCGCAGGGAGTTTTAGCGGTTGTGGAGATGCCGATAGAAGAAGATATGGCGGATAAAGATCTGAATGATATCACGCTTGTTTTAGATGGGGTGCAAGATCCGGGGAATATGGGCACCATTATCCGCACAGCAGATTGGTTTGGGTTTAAAGACATCATTTGTTCAAAAGATACGGTGGATATTTACAATCCTAAAGTGGTGCAGGCCACCATGGGATCTTTAGCAAGAATGAATATTTGGTATACGGATTTAGAAGAAATACTGCACAAGAGCGATACCCCCATATTCGGTGCACTTTTAAATGGAGAGAATATATTTAAAGTGGATTGGCCTGAAAAAGGTTTTTTGATTTTCGGCAGTGAAGGAAATGGGATTTCACCGAAAATCTTACCTTATCTTACCCATCCGGTAACGATTCCCGGCTATGGACAAACCGAATCTCTGAATGTCGCTGTTTCTGCGGCGATATGTTGTGCCGAGATGAGAAGAAATATCCTTAAATAAATTGCCTTGTATTAAAATTTTACTATTTTTGCAATCCCTAAAACAAAGGGTCGAGTGGCCGAGTGGCTAGGCAGAGGTCTGCAAAACCTTCTACAGCGGTTCGAATCCGCTCTCGACCTCGTTTAAAAATTAAAAAAGAAGAAAGTCATGGCAGTAACGCGTTTAAAAAGAAAAGACAGAAGAAATAAAACAGTTTCACGTATGAAAGTGCAGTTTCTGAAGAATGCCACCAATATAGAGAATGGTAGCCGTTCATTAGAGCCAAAACACAGCCAAGTGGTTAAAAACAATGAAATTTTAGCTTCTTTAAGCAAATAATTTTTGTTTGGTAGTCATTCAAAATCCTGTTCACCGTCCAGTGGATAGGATTTTTTGTTCAAATTCAATAATTGCATTTCCTGAACCTTTAAAGCAAGCTAAATGAATGCATCTTTCCACAGGAGGGTAGAGCAATTTCTTCAACTCAATGCCTTTAAGATTCGCTTTACCAATCCAGGCCCTTCATAAATGAATCCGGTGTAAATCTGCACCAAAGATGCCCCGGCCTCCAGTTTCTCCTTTGCATCACGGGGGTGATGTATCCCTCCCACACCAATAATCGGGAATGATCTATTGGATTTATCCGAAAGATATTTAATCACCTCAGTTGAACGCTTTGCTAAAGGTTTCCCACTTAAACCTCCAGCTTCATGGCTCAATTGTTCTGACGCCAGAAGATTTGATCGCTCTATCGTGGTATTGGTAGCGATCACCCCAGCGATTCCAGTATCCTGAACGATCTCTACAATGTTATCCAGTTGTTCATTGGTCAGGTCAGGAGCGATTTTCAATAAAATCGGCCTGGATAGCTCATTTTTATGATTCCTCTTTTGTAAGGTATGCAGAATATTCTTTAGCGGTTCTTTCTCTTGTAAATCTCTTAATCCCGGCGTATTAGGTGAGCTTACATTCACTACGAAATAATCAACCACCTCAAAAAGTGCATCAAAACATTTGATGTAATCGCTCACGGCCTCTTCATTTGGCGTGTTTTTGTTTTTACCAATATTCCCCCCAATAATCAACCCCTCTCGTTTAACAGATTTCAACTTATGGGCTAAAACATCCACCCCTTTATTATTGAAACCCATCCTGTTGATGAGGGCTTCATTGGCTTTAAGCCTGAACATTCTCGGCTTTTCATTTCCCGGCTGAGGCAAAGGGGTGACTGTGCCCACTTCAAGGAATCCAAAACCAAAGTTTGCCAATTCTTCTATGAATTCTCCGTTTTTATCAAAGCCAGCTGCCAATCCTACAGGATTTTTGAATTTCAGGCCGAACACCTCCCGCTCCAGAAATGGATTTTGATACTGATAAATGCCCTTTAAAAGTTTTGGGAAACCCCAAACCCGCTGTAGGAACTGAAGGGAATCAATGACGGCATAGTGAATTTTCTCCGGATCAAATTGAAAGAGCAGGGGCTTAAAAATCTTGTACATAACGCAAATTTATAATTAAAAGAGTGTGTGTAACTATTTTAAGTCGCTCTTTCCTATTTTTTAACTATTTATGTAACCTCTCCCTAAAAACCTCGTCTTATTATCAAACAAGATAAAAGGAACAGGCCGTTCCTGAATGATAAAAAGACTCATCCTATCAGTCATTGGGAAAGGGCGATTTAGCTCTTATAGGATTCTTTTTGCTTTCAGTTTTTTGGCTATAAAAATAATTATATGAAACTTTTTACATTAAATTCAATTCTGGCACTGTTCATCGCCACCGCTCCATTGGCCATGGCTCAAAATAACCCGGGTGCAGTGATCACTGGGTTCGTGAATGATGTTCAAAAAAAGCCTTTGGATTACGTGACGATAAGCCTGCTCTCCGCTAAAGATTCCGCTTTGGTAAAGACAGCTGTTACGGGCACAAACGGAGCATATACCTTCAGTGAGGTGGCAAAAGGTAAATATATCATCAATGCCAGGCAGTTTGGATTTAAGGATGCTTATAGTGCAAGCTTTCAGGTAAATGATCAGCAGCAGATGGAGCTCCCTGCATTTCAACTGCAATTGGAATCTAAATCTCTACAGGAGGTTACAGTTGTGGCTAAACGTCCATTCATCGAACGTAAAGTGGATAGGCTGGTGATGAACGTAGAAAATAGCACGCTGGCCGTGGGTTCGACCGCTTTAGAGGTTTTGCAAAAAGCTCCGGGTGTCACTGTTGACCAGAATGATCACATTTCGATGCAGGGAAAACAGGGCGTAAACGTGATGCTGGATGGAAAAATGACTTATATGAGCAATGCAGATGTAGTGAATATGCTCAAAAACATGCAAAGCAACGAAATCGAATCCATTGAACTCATCACTAATCCGTCCTCTAAATATCCTGCAAACGGAAATGCCGGAATCATCAACATCAAAAGAAAAAAAGGCAAAGGTTTGGGCACCAATGGAGCAGTGAATGCGGGCTTAGGTCAAGGACTGAATACCAGAGGTAACGGTGGAATAAGTGTCAATAATCGTTCTAAATACGTTAATTTATTTGGAAGTTATAATTTCAATAACTGGAAAAATGATCAGTCTTTGAACATTGACAGAATCTCCGGAACCGGAAATGGTGCAGATTTCTTCTCGCAATTATCGAATAACCACCATAGGAATAACAATCATAACTTCAAGGGAGGAGTTGACATTTTCATCGATAAAAACAACACTTTAGGTTTCATGGCCAATGGTTATGTTTCATCAGGAAACGATTATAATACGAGTAATACCTTCATTGGCAGATCATTCAATCAAACCGATTCCACGGTATTTGTGAATTCTGTCAGCGATAAAAACTATAAGAACTTCTCCTACAATGCGAATTATAAGGTAGCTTTGGATTCTTTGGGACAGGAATTCACTTTTGATGCAGATTATTCTCGCTATAAAGGCAATGAAGCCAGTGATTATGACAATTACTTTTATCGTCCGGACGGAAGCAATTTAAAAAATCCTTTGTTCATCAGAAACGGAACACCTTCCAAAATCAATATCTCGGCCCTGAAAGCTGATTACGTGAAATCTTTCGGCAAAACTATGAAGCTGGAAGCTGGATTAAAGAGCAGCTGGGTGACCACCGACAATGATTTTCAGTTCACACAACAAAATAATGGCAATTGGGAGAATGATCCGAATAAGAGTAATCATTTCATCTATGATGAAAATGTGAACGCAGCTTATTTCAACATCAGCAAGCAATTTAAAACCACCAGCGTCCAGTTTGGGCTAAGGGCTGAACAAACTAGCTCCAAAGGAGATTTGATCACTACCCATAGTGTAGCGGAGCGGAGCTACCTCAACTTCTTCCCAACGGCTTTCATCACACAGCCATTGGGCAAAAACCATGACCTTTCCTTATCTTACAGCAGAAGAATTGACAGGCCAAGCTATGATGCTTTGAATCCTTTTGTCTATTACCTGGACCAATATACCTACAGTAAAGGAAATCCGTTTCTAAATCCTCAGTTCACCAGCAATTTTGAGCTGGCTTACACCTTGAAAAAAATGTATAGCTTAACGCTGAGCTATAGCCTTACCAATGATGTGATCACAGAGGTCTTATTGCCTGATGAGCGTAATAAAGCCCTTTACCAAACCAATGCCAACCTTGACGAGCAGCTTAACTATGGGGTAAATCTGAACGTTCCTATCACGCTTGCAAAATGGTGGAATAGCAGCAACAATTTTGGTGCTTATTATATGGGATTCACGTCAGCTAATTTACAGGGGCAGGACTTGAAAACCGGTAAAACTTTTTTCCAGCTCAACTCACAGCATAACTTCACTATAGTTAAAGATTTAAGCGCAGAGATGAATTTTAATTATAGCTCTCCATTGGAATATGGAACTTTAAAAATACAATCTCAATATGGACTGGATGCAGGCGTGAGTAAATCTATGATGGATAAAAAATTAACTTTAAAATTAGCAATGAGCGATATCTTCAACACCAGGAGACAAATCCTATCCAGTGCTTATCCAGGCCTCAGCTATGATCTGATGCAGAAAAACGAAACACAGATCGCCAAGATCAGCCTTTCCTATAACTTTGGAAAAAACGACATCAAACCTGCCCGAAGAAGATCCACTGGTTTAGAAAGTGAGCAAAGCAGGTTGAAAAATTGATCAATATTTCTAAGGTGTTAAAGGTTCCTTCAAGAAGCTAATTTTTGCCACAATTATTATTTGTCTTTCATGATACCTGCTTTTAGGATTCGGTAAGATTTTTGATCTGATTATTCAAAACATCTGTTATGAAAAATCCACTTTATAAAACATTAGGCTTGGGCCTGATCGCGGGAATGCGCACCATGACTCCACTTGCGGTGTTGAGCCATCAATACTCCAACGCAAAAAAGCCCTGCTTAACCCACAGCAGGTTAAAATTTTTACAATCACGAAGTTTTTCAACCCTGATGAATGTTGCCGCTACCACCGAATTTGCGGGAGATAAAAATAGCAGCGCACCTGACCGAACTGAATTAACAGGCTTATTGGGCAGAATGGCTTCAGGTGCACTCGCCGGAGCGGCCACCTATAAGGCTGCATGCAAGAATCCGGCAAATGGAGCGATTTTGGGTGCTGCCTCGGCATTCCTATTCACCTACCTGTTTTTCTACACCAGAAAAAGAATGACTGAAAAAACCGGCGGAAATGATAAAATTGTTGGCATGGTGGAAGATTTAACAGCATTGGGAGCTGCCCGATTTATTTAATTTTCTATAAAATGCAGCCTACCAAACGCCGAGCAGTCTTCTTAAAACCAATATCTGACCCAGATGATAAGTATCATGATCAGCCAATGTTAAAGCCTCCTGTAAAAGATGATGCGCTTCGCTCCAAGGAAATGGTTTAAAAAGATCATCGGACTCTTTTAAAAGAGAGACGAATTCATCCCGCTCTCTTTTAATGGTTGCTATGGATTCGTTCCACTCCTGTTTTGTTGGCTGATGACCTTTCTTTACCCAATATTCATCAGGCCATTTTGGCGATTCATGATCAGGGTTTCTGGAGAACTCTAAAATATCCCACTGGGTAATTCTTAAATGCTCCACCAAATCCCAAATAGAATAAGGCAAATCATCGGGCCGTAATCCACACTTACCTGCAGGAACGTTTTTTATGATGGAATCAAAATCAGCATGAGCGTTACCCTGAATCAATAGTTCAACCAATGCAGAGAGAAGCGTGTTGTTTTTCATTTTTGATGGTATTTGTTAACAAAACCAAATCTGGTTTATTTAGTTTGACGCTTTGGCATGAAATTTTCTCTTCTTATTCAACTAAAATCAATTACCGATGATTAACTTAATGGAAAATTTACCCCCTCATGTGATAGGACTTCACATCAGCGGAAAAGTGGATAAGGATGATTATAAAAAAGTTTTGGAGCCTGCTATTGAAAACCAGGAAAAAGCTTTTAAAAATCTGAATTGTTTGATTTATTACGATACAGAGCTGCAAAATTTCAGTCTAAGTGCTTTATTGGAAGATTTAAAAACAGATTTCAAATACCTGGATAAATGGAAAAAGGTTGCTCTAGTGACAAAGAAAGATTATTTACAAAAGGTGACAGATGTTTTATCCGGCATTTTGCCAGGTGAATTAAAAGGTTTTCCTCCTGAAGAGTTGGAACAAGCCAAAGTATGGGTTCAATAAACATAAAATCAAGTGATATGACTTTCGAAGACCGTAAAAAGCCAGGAAAAGACTGGAAGAAGAGCCAGGAAAAAAGAGAAGAATTACATGACCGGGATAATGCCAAAGCAAATAATCCTAAATCCATCTATAAACAGGTGGATGAAGAGATACGAAAAGAGGAGAAAAAAACTGACGAATAATCGGAACACCGTTTAAATAAGGGCTAGAGCTCATTTTAGTTTCCTGACAGGATGTGACATTGGATTTGAACCAGAAGCTTTTGAGAAGCATTAATTTAATCTGAGAGTTTATTTTACACCCTCGCTATTTCTTTCTTACAATATCCACATCAATAAAAAGCTGGCAAATCAAAAAAACCTCCGACAAATAAATGTTGGAGGTCTTTAAATCCCTAGTTTTATCAGATGACTTATTCTGACGGCTTTTCTTCTTTTGAATCTTTTGAATCAGTTTCCTCTTCTTTTGCAGGAATTTCTTCTTTTGTAGAAGTTTCTTCAGTTTCTGCTGCTGGAGTTTCAACAACGGTGTCTTCCACTTTAGCTTCTTCAATAACTTCTTCAGCTTCTCCTGTTTTAGTTTCAGCTGCAGGTGCATCAGCTTTTTTAGCTTTAGAACCAGAACCTCTTCTACGAGTGGATTTTTTCTCCACCTTGGCTTCTGTATTATAAGTAGTGTTGAAATCCACCAACTCAATCATCGCCATTTCGGCATTATCACCTAAACGATTCTCTAATTTCACAATACGGGTGTAACCTCCTGGGCGACTTGCCACTTTCTCAGCAACCTCTCTGAACAAGGTGGTCACCACTTCTTTATTTTGAAGATAAGCGAACACCGTACGACGAGAGTGTGTAGTGTCATTTTTAGATTTTGTGATGATGGGCTCCACATATACACGCAATGCTTTAGCTTTAGCTAAAGTGGTGGTGATGCGTTTGTGCTCAATAAGCGAAGAAGCCATATTAGCCAACATCGATTTTCTGTGGGCTGTTTTACGACCTAAGTGATTAAATTTCTTTCCGTGTCTCATTACTTTATTTATTTGCGCATACCGTCAGCTCTAGCTCCTATTGGCGAGCTGGGAATTATACGTCATTTTCGCTTTTATTATTCTTCGTCTAATTTAAATTTAGACAGGTTCATACCAAATGACAAACCTTTTGATTTAACCAGTTCCTGAATTTCAGTCAATGATTTTTTCCCGAAGTTTCTGAACTTTAACATATCAGCCACATCATAGGAAACCAATTCTGCTAAGGTCCTGATATCTGCAGCTTTTAAGCAATTCAATGCCCTAACAGAAAGATCCAAATCAACCAATTCAGTTTTCAGGATTTTACGCATGTGTAAAACTTCCTCGTCAACTTCTTTAGTCTCTTCTTTTGCCTGAGATTCTAACACCAGATTCTCATCAGAGAATAACATGAAGTGCTGGATCAAAATTTTTGCAGCTTCTTTTAATGCTTCTTCCGGATGAATGGAACCATCAGTGGTGATGTCTAAAACCAATTTTTCATAATCGGTTTTTTGTTCAACCCTGAAATTCTCAATCGTGTATTTAACGTTTTTGATCGGCGTGTAGATAGCGTCAATCGCGATGACTCCGACAGGAGCATCTAAGTTTTTGTTCTCTTCTGCAGCAACGTAACCTCTTCCCTTGTTGATGGTCAGTTCAATCTCTAAAGTGACTGAATCTTCCATGTTGCAAATCACAAAATCAGGATTCAACACCTCAAAGTTGTTGGAAAATTTATTGATATCACCCGCTTTAAAAGAAGATTGTCCGTTAATGATTACGAATATCTTTTCAGAATCACCTGAATCCCCGGTCTTTTTGAAACGTACTTGTTTCAAATTCAAAATGATGTCGACCACATCTTCTGCAACACCTTTAATAGTGGAGAATTCGTGAGAAACACCTGAAAAACGAACAGAAGTGATTGCATAACCTTCTAATGAAGAAAGTAATATTCTCCTTAAAGAGTTACCTATGGTTACACCAAAGCCAGGCTCCAACGGACGAAATTCAAACGTACCATCGAAATCTGTTGATTTCTGCATAATAACTTTATCGGGTCTCTGAAATGCTAAAATTGTCATTTATTTGCCTTATGTTAATCGTTAATTTTTGGATATACAACCAATTGCCAAAGTCATCAAAACCGGCAATTGACCCATATCATTATTTAGAGTACAATTCGACGATTAAGTTTTCCTTGATGTTCTCAGGGATACTCTCACGCTCAGGATATTGTAAAAATTTGCCGGATAGAGATTTTGCATCCCATTCTAACCAATTGTATCTGTTGATGGTACGGCTGGAAACGGATAAAGTGATGGTTTCCAAAGTTTTAGATTTCTCCCTAACTTCAACCACATCCCCTGCTCTTAAAGTATAGGAAGGGATGTTTACCACTTCTCCATTTACCAAGATATGTCTGTGAGACACTAACTGACGGGCACCTGACCTGGTTGGAGCTATGCCAAAACGGTAAACTGCATTATCTAATCTCGCCTCTAGCAGTTGTAATAAGTTTGTTCCGGTGATGCCTTCTTTTGAAGATGCTTTCTTGAACAAGTTGGAGAATTGTTTCTCTAACACCCCATAAGTGTATTTCACCTTTTGTTTCTCTTGTAACTGAGTAGCATACTCAGATTGCTTTCCTCTTCTTTTGGAAGCGCCATGTTGGCCCGGAGGATAATTTTTCCTGTCTAATGCCTTATCAGGACCGAAAATTGGTTCTCTGAATTTACGGGCGATCTTTGATTTTGGACCTGTATATCTTGCCATTATTTGTTGTTTTAAAGTATCATGCAACCTGGAGCTGCAGAATCTTATCTTTAAAAATTGATTAGTTAAACTCTTCTTCTTTTAGGGGGGCGACAACCGTTGTGTGGAAGCGGAGTGATATCCTTTATAGTTGTCACCTCTAATCCTGAATTTTGCAAGGTACGAATCGCTGATTCACGACCGGAACCCGGCCCTTTTACAAAAACTTCAATCTTACGTAATCCTAAATCGTGAGCTGCTTTTCCACAATCAATCGCAGCTTGTGATGCAGCGTATGGTGTGTTCTTTTTAGAACCTTTGAATCCTTGCTTACCAGCAGATGACCAGGAAATCGTTTGCCCCTGATTGTTGGTTAGCGTGATGATGATGTTATTAAATGTAGCATTGATGTGTGCCTGCCCAATAGACTCGACAACAACAACACGCTTTTTAGTAACCTTTTTAGACTTAGCCATCTTTTAAATCAATTTATTATTTAGTAGCCTTTTTCTTGTTCGCAACAGTTTTTCTCTTTCCTTTACGGGTACGAGAATTGTTTTTGGTTCGCTGTCCACGTAATGGTAAACCCTTCCTGTGGCGTAGTCCTCTGTAACATCCAATATCCATTAAACGTTTGATGTTCAATTGAACCTCAGAACGAAGCTGACCCTCCACTTTAATAGATTCTGTGATGATGTTACGGATCGCTGTTAATTCTTCATCGGTCCAATCCTGAACTTTTTTATCAACGTTGATTCCCGCTTGCGACAATATTGATTGCGCAGTGCTTCTTCCTATTCCGAAGATATAAGTAAGGCCGATCTCTCCTCTTTTGTTTTTTGGTAAATCAATACCTGCTATCCTTGCCATTTAATATTTATTGATTTTTAACAATTAACCTTGACGCTGTTTGAACTTTGGATTCTTTTTGTTGATCACGTATAATTTTCCCTTTCTACGGATCACCTTACAATCAACGCTGCGTTTTTTAATGGATGCTCTAACTTTCATTTTATTTGTACCTATAAGTTATTCTACCTTTGGTGAGATCATAAGGAGACATCTCCAATTTCACTCTATCTCCAGGCAAAATCTTGATGTAATGCATTCTCATTTTACCAGAAATATGTGCTATAATCTCGTGACCATTCTCTAATTCAACACGAAACATCGCATTCGATAATGCTTCTTTAATGATTCCGTCTTGCTCAATAGAGGATTGTTTAGCCATATACCTTTAATTTTTACCTAATTAACACCACCTAAAGCGGGTTGCAAAATTAAATAAAAAATTTAAAAATCCTACCTTTTATTTAAAACTTCTTCAATGTATTCAAAAGTGGATAAAACATCTGCTTTCCCCTTCTTTATCGCCACCGTATGCTCAAAATGGGCAGATGGTTTTTTATCAATTGTGGAGACTGTCCAGCCATCGTCCCAAAATTTCACTCCAGCTCTTCCTCCATTGATCATTGGCTCAATAGCCAAAACCATTCCCTCCTCCAACTTGATTCCGGAACCTCTTTTACCGTAATTTGGAACTTCAGGTTTTTCATGCAACTTCTTACCCACTCCATGTCCAACCAGTTCTTTTACCACGCCATATCCATTCTTCTCCGCGTGTTGCTGCACAGCGAATCCGATATCTCCTATTCTACCACCTACAACTGCTTTTTCTATTCCTAGCTGAAGACATTCCTGTGTTACCTTTAACAATTTCTCCGTTTCCACATCTATTTTGCCAATAGAGAAAGTATAGGCGGAATCCCCGAAATAATTATTCTTAATCACCCCACAATCTACAGACAGGATATCCCCTTCCCGTAATTCATAATCGCTAGGAAATCCATGAACCACCTGGTCATTTAAAGAGATGCATAAGGTATAGGGGAATCCGTTGTAATTTAAGAATGCCGGTATAGCTTGGTTATCTTTTATAAATTCTTCCGCAATCTGATTCAGATATTTAGTAGTCACGCCTTCTTTAATCACTTTCGCCACTTCAGCATGAGTTTTTGAAACCAATAAAGAACTTTCTCTTATCAATTCAATCTCTTCAGAAGTCTTATAAATAACCTTAGGCATAATATTAAAAAGCTGCCCCAGAACCTGCCGATACCGCAGAAGTACGGCCTTTAATTCTCCCGGTTTTCATTAATCCATCATAATGACGCATCAATAAATGACTCTCCACCTGTTGCAAAGTATCTAAAACCACCGCTACTAAAATCAACAATGAGGTGCCTCCAAAAAAGTGGGCAAATTGTGAATTAACCCCGGCGATGATCGCAAAAGCTGGCAAGATGGCAATAATTGCCAAGAATATGGACCCAGGAAAAGTTATCCTGGATATAATCCCATCAATGTAATCAGCAGTTGTTTTGCCGGGTTTGACTCCAGGAACAAAACCACCATTCTTTTTCATATCATCAGACATCTGATTTGGATTGATAGTGATGGCTGTATAAAAGAACGTGAATAATATAATCAGGATAGCAAATGTTAAATTATATGTCCATGATGTATAATCGCTGAATGAGGCTAATATAGGTGATTGTGCATTTGGGAAAAATGAACCAATCGTTGATGGGATGAACATGATCGCCTGAGCGAAAATGATCGGCATCACACCGGCAGCATTTAATTTTAAAGGGATGTATTGCCTTACTCCGCCATATTGTTTATTGCCTACGATTTTTTTCGCATATTGAACAGGCACCTTACGTGTACCTTGAATTACCAGGACTGTGAATATGACCACTCCAAACAAAGCCACAAACTCAATAAAGAAAGCGATTAATCCTCCTGATCCATTTTGTCTGCTCAAGAATTCAGCACCAATACCATAAGGCAGTTGAGCGATGATTCCAACCATGATTAAAATGGAGATACCATTACCAATCCCTTTATCAGTGATTTTCTCTCCCATCCACATCACAAACATAGTTCCGGCAGTAAGGATGATAACAGAAGATGGGATGAAAAGTGCATCAGAAATCAATCTTGCATCAGGTGCGATTTGAGATTTCAAATAGCCTATGGCTTGTAACGCGGTGATCCCGATGGTTAAATAACGGGTGATTTGAGTGATTTTCTTTCTTCCGCTTTCCCCTTCTTTCTGCATTTTTTGGAAATAAGGAACGGCAATACCCAATAGCTGCACCACGATAGATGCGGAGATATAAGGCATCACACCAAGGGCGAAAATCGACGCTCTGGAGAAAGATCCTCCTGCGAACATATTTAACAACCCTAATAAACCTTCTTTTGCCTGCTGGTTGTTCAATGAATTATGATCGACCCCAGGTAGTACAATGAATGATCCAATCCTATATACCAAAAGAATTAAGAGCGTGTATAAAATACGCTCTCTTAATTCCTCTATTTTCCAAATGTTGGATAACGTTGTGAAAAGCTTCTTCATTAATTATATTTTTTCAACAGAACCACCAACTGCTTCAATAGCTTTTTGAGCAGTTGCAGTGAATGCATGTGCCTTAACATCTAATTTGGTTTTGACCTCTCCTCTGCCCATCACTTTAATCAAATCGTTTTTAGATGCTAGTCCATGAGCTTTCATTGCATCAAAATCAACCACTGTTAAGCTGAATTTCTCTGCCAAAGCTTGTAAAACATCCAGGTTCACACCCACATATTCCACTCTGTTCGGATTCTTGAATCCTACTTTAGGCACACGGCGTTGCAAAGGCATCTGACCACCTTCAAAACCTACTTTTGAAGAGTAACCCGAACGTGATTGTGCTCCCTTGTGCCCCTTGGTAGATGTACCGCCACGACCAGAACCAGTACCTCGCCCAATTCTTTTTCTGTTTTTTGTTGAACCTTCTGCAGGTTTTAAATTACTTAAATTCATGGTGATTATACTTTTTCTATAGCTACCAAATGATTCACTTTCTTTACCATTCCGATGATTGCCGGATTGGCCTCAACTTCTACGCTCTGGCTGATTTTAGATAAACCTAAAGCCTGCATAGTCCTTTTTTGGCGTTCACTTCTGTCGATAACGCTCTTGATCTGGGTGATTTTTATCTTAGCCATCTTCTTAACCGTTAAAAACTTTATCCAATGAAACTCCTCTTTGTTGGGCAACTGAATGCGCATCCCTTAATTGAGATAAGGCAGAGATTGTTGCTTTAACCACGTTATGTGGATTTGAAGAACCTTTTGACTTCGCCAATACATTATGAACTCCCGCAGACTCCAACACCGCTCTCATCGCTCCACCGGCAATAACTCCGGTACCGTTTGCAGCAGGTTTCAAGAAAACAAACCCTCCGGAGAACTTACCAATTTGTTCGTGAGGGATGGTTCCATTGATAATCGGAACTTTCACCAAGTTCTTCTTGGCATCATCAACACCTTTAGAAATCGCTTCGGTCACCTCTTTAGCTTTACCTAAACCATAACCAACCACTCCATTCTCATCACCTACCACAACGATAGCTGAAAAACTGAAGGTACGACCACCTTTGGTGACTTTAGCAACACGTTGGATGCTAACCAAACGATCTTTTAATTCAATCTCGTTTGCTTTTACTCTTTTTATATTTATAGTTGACATCTACTTCTAAAATTAAAAGATTAAACCAGCTTCACGAGCACCTTCAGCCAAAGACTTAATCCGGCCATGGTACAAGTAACCATTTCTATCAAAAACAACTTCTTTAATTCCAGCTGCAATTGCTTTCTCAGCAACTTTTTTGCCCACTTCCTTAGATTGATCCGTTTTAGGGCCTTTTGCACTGAAATCCTTCTCTGAAGACGAAGCAGCAACTAAAGTTTTGCCATCATTGTCATCAATGATTTGAGCATAAATTCCTTTGTTGCTTCTGAAAACAGATAAACGCGGACGCTCTGGTGAACCAGTGATTCTTTTTCTGATTCCCTTTTTTATTCTCTCCCTGCGGGATAATTTAATTTTTCCTGCCATGACAATTATTTTTTAGATGCTGACTTACCTGCTTTTCTTCTCAATTGCTCACCAACAAACTTGATACCTTTACCTTTGTATGGTTCTGGTGCTCTCAATGAACGTATTTTAGCTGCCACCTGACCAAGCAATTGCTTATCGATAGATTCTAAAATAATGGTTGGATTCTTTCCTTTTTCTGCTGTTGTAGCAACTTTGATTTCCGGAGGAAGTGCAAACACGATATGGTGAGAATAACCCAACACCAAATCTAGGGTATTTCCCTGATTGGTTGCTCTGTAACCAACACCTACTAATTCTTGCTCTAATTTATAACCTTCAGTCACACCAACAACCATGTTATTGATCAAAGAACGATACAAACCATGTAATGCTTTGTGACGTTTTTGCTCTGAAGGACGTTTCACTACGATATGGCCTTCTTCTTCGGCAACAGTGATATCTGAATCAACTTTTTGACTCAATTCTCCTTTTGGGCCTTTAACAGTGACCTCATTGTCTTTAGAAACTGTTAATGTTACACCTTTTGGAATTGAAATGGGGGCTTTACCTATTCTTGACATCTCTCTATCCTCCTAAATTAGTATACGTAACATAAAACCTCACCGCCCACATTCAATTGTTTTGCTTCTTTATCAGTCATTACACCTTTAGAAGTTGACATGATGGCGATTCCTAAACCATTTAATACTCTTGGCATATTGCCCATACCTGCATATTTTCTCAAACCAGGTTTACTCGCTCTCGCAATGCTGCGGATAGCTGGAATTTTAGTGATCGGGTGATATTTCAAAGCAACTTTGATGGTGCCTTGAACATCATTATCCTCGAACTTGTAATTCGTGATGTAACCCTTGTCAAAAAGGACCTTTGTGATCTCCTTTTTTAGGTTTGATGCAGGAATTTCTACAACCCTGTGGTTGGCCTTGATGGCATTCCTTACTCTTGTAAGATAATCTGCTATTGGATCTGTGTACATTTTACTATTAAATAAAAAGAATTTTTCGGACCGCAAAGGTACAAAAAACTCTCATTGTTTCATTTTTATTTACCAGCTTGCCTTTCTAACGCCCGGTATTTTCCCGGCCAAAGCCATTTCACGGAAGGTCACCCTTGAAATTCCAAACTGGCGCATATAACCTCTTGGACGGCCGGTTAATTTACAACGGTTGTGTAAACGAACCGGAGAAGAGTTTTTAGGTAATTTATCTAAACCTTCAAAATCTCCCGCAGCTTTCAATGCTTCTCTTTTAGCAGCATATTTAGCCACCATTTTTTGACGCTTTAATTCGCGAGCCTTTATTCCTTCTTTAGCCATTGTGAACGATGTTATGATTTTTAAATGGTAAACCGAATTGTTTTAATAACTCTAATGCTTCCACATCTGTAGCTGCACTGGTTACGAAAGTGATATCCATTCCTTGAATTTTATTAATCTTATCAATATTGATTTCAGGAAAGATGATTTGTTCAGAAATACCTAAAGTGTAATTTCCTCTTCCATCAAAACCCTTATCATTAATTCCTTTGAAATCACGGATACGAGGCAAAGCTACAGCAATCAACCTATCAAGAAATTCATACATCTGGTTATCACGCAAAGTCACACGCACACCAACCGGCATACCTTTACGCAATTTGAAGTTTGAAATATCTTTTTTAGACCTTGCTGACACAGCCTGCTGACCAGTGATGGTTGTTAATTCCAAAATAGCCGATTCAACAACTTTCTTGTCAGTCACACCCGCTCCAACACCCTGGTTGATAGCGATTTTTTGCAACTTAGGTACCTGCATCACACTTTTATACTGAAATTTATCTTTCAGTGCGGACACGATCTCCTCTTTGTATTTATTTTTTAATCTTGGTGCGTAAGCCATTACTTAATTTCCTCCCCAGATTTTTTAGCTATTCTGATTATTTTCCCGTCTTCATTTCTTTTTCTGCCTACACGCGTGGTGTTGCCAGATTTAGGATCAACCAACATCACGTTGGAGATATGAATTGGAGCTTCCATTTTGTTGATACCGCCATTTGGATTAGCTGCATTAGGTTTGGTGTGTTTAGAAACCATGTTGGTCCCTTCTACTAATACACGACTGGTTTTGGTTAAAACCTGTGTCACCTTACCTTGCTGGCCTTTTGAGTCTCCTGCTATCACTTTCACTAAATCTCCTTTGCGGATGTTTAGTTTGATATTACTTTTCTTTTCCATATTACAAAACCTCCGGTGCTAATGATACAATTTTCATGAATTGTTTTTCACGAAGCTCTCTAGCCACAGGACCGAAAATACGGGTTCCTCTCGGCTCATCCTGAGCATTCAACAATACCGCCGCATTATCATCGAAACGGATATAAGAACCGTCTTTTCTCCTGATTTCCTTTTTAGTCCTTACCACTACGGCCTTAGATACTGTTCCTTTTTTGATGTTTCCTGATGGAATTGCACTTTTTACGGTCACCACCACCTTATCTCCAATAGAGGCATATCTTTTACCAGTACCACCTAATACTCTAATTACTAAAACTTGTTTAGCACCTGAGTTGTCGGCAACATTCAATCTTGATTCCTGTTGTACCATTTTATTTAGCCCTTTCTAAAATTTCAACTAATCTCCAGTTCTTGTTCTTACTCAGCGGACGTGTCTCCATGATCAGGACGGTATCACCGATACCGCAATCATTCTTCTCGTCATGAGCCATAAATTTGGTAGTCGTCTTTACAAACTTACCATAAATTGGGTGCTTCACTTTCCGCTCTACCGCCACAACAATAGATTTATCCATTTTGTTGCTCATCACCAACCCAGTTCTTGTTTTTCTTAATTTTCTTTCCATTTCGACTGTAAAAATTATGAATTACTTTCAGAAGCTGCCTTAGCTTTACGCTGAGTTAATTCAGTATTTAAGCGAGCAACAACCTTTCTCGCTTTGTTTAACCTTGTAGGATTTTCTATCGCAGAAACTGCATGAGCAAATTTTAACTTCGTTAAAGTTGCTTTCTCCTCCTGAATCCTGGTTACGATTTCTTCGTTAGACAGGTCTTTTATCTCTGAGTATTTCATTGTTGTTATGATTATGCTTCTACGTAATCTCTACGTACTACAAATTTCGTTTGAACTGGCAATTTTTGTGCAGCAAGACGCATGGCTTCCTTAGCTACATCAAATGGAACTCCTTCCGCTTCGAAAAGGATTCTTCCAGGCCTTACCACCGCAACCCAGTATTCAGGTGCGCCCTTACCTTTACCCATCCGTACTTCGGCTGGTTTTTTGGTAACTGGTTTATCAGGGAAGATACGGATCCATACCTGGCCTTCGCGTTTCATAAAACGGGTCACCGCAATACGGGCAGCTTCTATTTGGCGGCTGGTTATCCAGGCTTCTTCCAATGATTTAATTCCGAAAGAACCGAAAGAAAGATCGGCACCACGAGTGGCTAAACCTTTCATTCTTCCCTTTTGCATCTTCCTGAATTTCGTTCTTTTTGGCTGTAACATTAATTAAATCTTTAATCGTTAAACGATAGTTTTACAAAATTATCTTTTTCCTCTTGGGGAGCCTGAGCCACCGCCCCTATTGTTTCCACCGCCACGGTTTCCGCCTTTTCTATCGCCTCCGCGATCATTACGATCACCACGTGGTGCAAAGTTTCCGCCCTCTGGCTTACCACCTTTACCAGTGTTTGCGCCTATGTTAGGAGAAAGATCTCTTTTGCCGTAAACCTCACCTTTACAAATCCACACTTTAACCCCTATTTTACCGTAAGTGGTTAAAGCCTCTCCTAAAGCGTAATCAATGTCAGCTCTAAAAGTATGTAATGGCGTTCTCCCGTCTTTATATTGCTCACTACGAGCCATCTCTGCACCTCCTAAACGGCCAGAGCACATGATTTTTATTCCTTCAGCCCCCATTCTCATGGTTGCAGCGATAGAAGTTTTCATAGCTCTTCTGAAAGAGATTCTTGCTTCGAGTTGTTTAGCCACACCATCTGCCACTAATTGTGCATCAAGTTCAGGGCGTTTGATTTCGAAAATATTGATTTGAACATCTTTCTTAGTCAATTTCTTTAACTCTTCTTTGATCTTATCAACTTCTGAACCGCCTTTACCGATTACAATACCCGGACGGGCAGTGTGAATAGTGACCGTGATACGTTTTAAAGTTCTTTCAATAACAACTTTAGATACGCCTCCTTTTGCTATACGTACAGAAAGATATTTACGAATTTTCTCGTCCTCAACTAATTTGTCAGCGTAGTTGTTGCCGCCATACCAGTTGGAATCCCATCCTCTGATAATTCCTAACCTGTTTCCTATTGGATTAGCTTTTTGTCCCATTATGCTTCATTAGTTTGAAGTTCAACATTCTTACTATCTACAACCAAAGTTACGTGATTGGAACGCTTACGAATTCTATATCCACGACCCTGAGGTGCTGGTCTTAAACGCTTTAACTGACGTCCGCCATCAACCATGATTGTTTTCACAAACAGTTGTGCATCTTCAGGGCGTTGATCCTCATTTTTTGCTTCCCAATTTTTTATGGCTGATAATAACAGTTTTTCCACTCTTATAGCGGCCTCTTTATTGGTGTATTTTAAAATATATAGTGCCTTTTCTACACGTTCGCCTCTGATCAAGTCGACAACCAGTCTCATTTTACGAGGTGAAGTGGGGCAATTATTTAGTTTTGCTACTGCTTCCATTGCTTAATTATTTTTTCTTTTCAGCGTGTCCTCTAAATGTTCTGGTTGGGGCAAACTCTCCCAATTTGTGACCAACCATGTTTTCAGTTATATAAACCGGAATAAATTTATTTCCGTTGTGCACTGCGAATGTGTGACCCACGAAATCCGGAGAAATCATTGATCTTCTTGACCATGTTTTAATCACAGTCTTTTTACCTGCATCATTCATCGTAGAAACTTTTCTTTCTACGTTATGATCTATGTAAGGTCCCTTTTTTATCGAACGAGCCATTATTTCTTCCTCCTAGCTATGATGAAACGATTTGAGTATTTCTTTTTGTCACGGGTTTTGAATCCTTTAGACAATAAGCCTTTTCTAGAACGTGGATGACCACCGGATGATTTTCCTTCACCACCACCCATTGGGTGATCCACCGGATTCATCACCACACCTCTAACACGAGGTCTGCGGCCTAACCAACGTTTTCTACCAGCTTTTCCTAAAACCTCATTTGCATGTTCCGAGTTAGAAACCGTACCAATAGTGGCAGTACAAGTCACCAAAATCATACGGGTTTCGCCAGAAGGCATTTTAACAGTTGCATATTTACCGTCTCTTGCCGCTAATTGGGCATAAGAACCAGCACTTCTTGCAATCTGACCGCCTTTTCCCGGAGTCAACTCAATATTATGAATGATAGATCCAAGAGGGATGTTAGTCAGCTTAATGTTGTTACCCAATTCAGGTGCTACAGCATCTCCGGCGACTACCTTAGATCCAACTTGCAACCCTTCTGGAGCAACGATGTATCTCTTCTCACCATCGGCATAATGTAACAGCGCAATACGGGCGGTACGATTTGGATCATACTCTATAGTTGCCACTGTTGCGGGGATATCTTTTTTATCGCGTTTAAAATCTATTAGCCGGTACAATTGCTTGTGACCCCCACCGACATAACGCATAGTCATTTTACCAGTGTTGTTACGGCCACCGGACTTATTGCTTTTTACAATAAGAGACTTTTCCGGAGTACGGGTGGTGATTTCAGCAAAATCATTCCCAACTCTGAAACGAGTTCCGGGGGTTACTGGTTTAAATTTTCTTAAGCCCATAATTCAATTAAATATTGCTATAAAAGTCAATGACTTCGCCTTCTTTTAAGGTAATCACTGCCTTTTTGATTTTCGCAGCCCTACCTGACACCATGCCAGCTTTAGTTGACCTGGTTTTCATTTTACCAACCACAACCATTGTGTTCACTGACTCTACATTTACACCATACATGGCTTCAATGGCAGATGCGATCTGCAGTTTATTTGCTCTGTGATCACAGTGAAAAGTATAACGGTTCAACTTTTCAGTTAGCACAGTGGCTTTCTCTGTTAATACAGGTTTTTTTAAGATTTCCATATTACTTGGCTAATGCCTCCTCCAATGTTTTTACCGAACCGGTGGTTAATACTAATTTTCCTGCGTTCAATACATCGTACGTATTCAACTGATCAGCAGTGATCACTTTAGTTCCTTGTATATTTCTGCTGGACAAGTAGACATTGTCATTTGCCACAGGAAGAACCAACAAGGTTTTTTGACCTGGGAAATTCAATGCGCTGATTAAGCTCACAAAGTTCTTCGTTTTTGCAGTTTCGAAGCTGAAATCTTCCAATATAACCACACTGTTATCTTTTGCTTTATAGGCTAAAGCCGATTTACGAGCTAAAGATTTAAGTTTTTTATTCAACTTAAAGCTATAATCACGGGGCTGAGGACCGAAAACTCTACCACCACCATTGAATAGTGGAGATTTAATGCTCCCTGCTCTTGCACCACCAGTTCCTTTTTGTTTGTATAACTTGCGGGTTGAACCTGCAATTTCATTGCGTTGTTTAGACTTATGGGTGCCCTGGCGCTGATTTGCTAAAAACTGTTTTACATCTAAGTAAATAGCATGATCATTTGGTTCAATACCGAAGATATCCTCAGAAAGCTGCACCTTGGCACCTGTTTCTTTACCTGAGACGTTTAATACTTTAACTTCCATCTTACTTCTCTATTAATACGTATGAACCTTTAGCGCCCGGAATGGATCCGCTAACCACCAATAAATTCTGCTCTGCAAAAACCTTAACGATTTGAAGATTCTGAATTTTCACTCTTGAACCGCCTGTTCTTCCGGCCATTCTCATTCCCTTAAAAACTCTTGAAGGAAACGAAGATGCACCCAATGAACCCGGAGCTCTCAAACGATTATGCTGGCCGTGAGTTTGCATACCCACACCGCTGAATCCGTGGCGTTTTACCACACCCTGAAAACCTTTACCCTTAGAAGTACCCACTACATCCACGTAGTCTCCTTCTAAAAAAAGATTAACATCAACAGTCTCCCCTAAAGATTTTTCTTCTGTAAAATACTTAAACTCCACAACTTTACGCTTTGGAGTGGTTTCAGCTTTTGCAAAATGACCTTTTAAAGAAGAAGTAGTGTTTTTTTCTTTTTTCTCATCGTAAGCTAGCTGCACCGCAGCATAGCCATCGTTCTCGATGGTTTTAACCTGTGTTACCACACAAGGCCCAGCTTCAATCACAGTACAGGGTATATTCTTACCGTCTGCGTCGAAAATGCTGGTCATCCCTACTTTTTTTCCAATAATTCCTGACATTTCTATTTTAATTAACACCCATCGAAGCAGTAGGGCTTCGTTCAAGGTGGATATAATACCCCCTAAAAGGGACGGCAAAGATAGGAAACTGTTGTTAATTATCAAACACTTGTATAATTATTTTTCCACTTTTTTCGATGCCAATTTTCACAGCTATATTTTCTTCAATAATCAGGTGCTGATTTAAATCGGAAATTTTAGATCTTTACCCTATAGAGCGGTATCTGTTCACTTTCGTGGACATACAAAAACCGCCTAATTCATCTAAAAGACAATTAATTACCACAAAGTGCAACTGGTCTGCTTATTGTAAATAAATTGTCAGACAAACTAAATTTTTAATCATGAAGAATTTAAAATCAACGTTAAAAACAGCCCTGATCATAAGTCCTATTGTCATTATGGCTTCCTGTAGTAAAAATGCAGCCAAGTATGAGGATTTGAACAGTGGGGAAAAAGTTTATATTGTTAAAGACCCGCAAACGGGAAAAGCAATTGACAGCATCAGTGGAAAGCCGGTGGAATTTTATGTAGACCTAACCACTAAAGACACGATATATGGCGAAACAGGAATGGTGGTGAATAACGCATTGATCAAAACGGCTGAAGGTACCTATCGTTTGGATAACGCAAAAATCAAATCTGATGGCGATGAATGGAAAGCAAAGTCAGGCGACGTGAAAATAAAAGTTGACGGTGATGAAATGAAAATAAAAACTGATGATAAAAAAGTGAAGATTGATGGGGACGAGAAGAAAGTGAAGTATAACAACTAGAAATCAAAGAATAATAGTCATGAAAAAATTAACATACAGTATTGTGATTAGTGCCCTTGTTCTAGGCGCCTGCAACAATAACAAAGATAAAACTGCTCATGCGGATAGCACTAGGAGCATGTCAGCTGATAATGATATGATGACCGTGGTAAAACCAACTGTCAAATCGGGGAAATACGTGAATTTAACTTCCGGAAGTGAAGTATACATCATGCCTGATCCGGTGACCGGAATCGCTATTGATAGCACAACCCAACTACCTGTGGAATTCTATTATGATCCAATCACACTGGATACCCTTTACCAAAATGGATTGAAAGTGAACCATATGCTGGTAAATTTAGGAGAGGGAAAATATAAATTGGATGATATGAAGATTAAAATCGATGGCGATGAAATCAAAATCAAAACTGACTCTTCAAAATTAAAAGTGGACAACGATACTTATAAGATGAAATCGGGAGACAACAAAATCAAAGTCACTGATGATGTAGCTAAACAAAAAGATGCCAACGGAAAGGTAAAAGTGGAGGATGATGAAGTAAAAGTGAAACCAAACAATTAACATCACCTAAAAACTTATCGCAGAGCAGCCTTAATTGAGGCTGCTTTTTTTGGTGTTAAAATTGATTAAAATAAATCATGACGGTAATTGGCGAATTTATTAAAAAAGCGATTGACATTTCGGGGTTCATCACCTCCAATCCGGATCCTGATCAGGCACAGAAAGAAGTTTTAAAAGATTTACTTGAGCAGGCGAAAGATACGGCATTCGGGAAAAAATTCAACTTCAGGCAATTGATGCTTGAAGAAGAGCACCTGGTGATGAATTTCCAAAAAAACATACCTATTCATGATTATGACAAAATGTACGGAGACTGGTGGCACTACCTGCTAGAAGGACACCAAAACGTGACTTGGCCAGGCGGACAGAAATACTTCGCCTTGAGCAGCGGAACAACCAGCAACAGCAAATTTATCCCTGTGACAGATGCCATGTTGGATAGTATCCGTAAGTCAGGTGTTCAGCAGATCATGAGCTTGAGGAATTTTCATCTGCCTGCAGAATTTTTTGAAAAGCAGATTTTAATGCTGGGCAGCAGCACCAACCTTATAGAAAAGGAAGACCACCTGGAAGGAGAGATCAGCGGCATCAGCGCAAGCAACATCCCCGCTTGGTTTAAAGGATTTTATAAACCCGGGGAGGAGATTTCTGGCATAAAAGATTGGGATGAAAAAGTGAAGAGAATTGCAGAAGAGGCTCCTAAATGGGACATAGGCGGATTATCAGGCATTCCTTCCTGGGTGGAGATGATGCTAAAGGAGATCATTAAGCATCATCAATTGAAAAATATACACGACCTGTGGCCAAACTTACAGGTTTATACTTCCGGCGGAGTGGCTTTTGAGCCTTACCGGCAGAGTATGGAGAAGCTTCTGGCTCATCCTTTAGTTTATATAGACACCTATCTGGCATCTGAAGGCTTTATTGCAATGCAGCAAAGACCAGAGACTTCCTCTATGACTTTAAGTATAAATAATGGGATGTTTTTCGAATTCGTTCCTTTTATAGATGAAAACATAGATGAAAATGGTTGTGTCAAACAAGAAGCCGAAGTGCTTTCTTTAACGAATGCTGAGGAGAATGTGAATTACGTTTTATTGCTATCCACAGTTTCAGGTGCATGGAGGTATATGATTGGTGACACGGTGATGATCACCGATAAATCCAGATCGGAGATTAAAATCACCGGGCGAACGAAACACTATTTAAATGTGGTGGGTTCACAGCTTTCTGTTCATCAGATGAATCAGGCCATCGAAAAATTGTGTGCTAAACACAGTTTAAATATTAAAGAATTTACCGTCGCTGCCATCCATAATAAAAATGAAGAATATATCCACAAATGGTATTTAGGAGCGGACAACATCAATGTTGATCACATCCAAATAGCCACTGAATTGGATGAATCCCTGAAGGAGCATAATAAAAACTATGCCGTAGCCAGAAGCAAGGCACTTAAAGGTGTGGAGGTGGAGATCATCCCGGCAGCGCAATTTTATAAGTGGAATGATGAATATAAGAATTCAGGAGGTCAGGCAAAAATCCCAAGAGTGATGAAAGAGGAGGATTTCCTGGAATTTGAAAAATACATTCGGGCTATTCGTTAATCAGATGTTGCTGCTTTGCCTCCTCCAGCTTCCTTACCTGCTCTACGATATCGTCCGGAGAAAGGTATAACCTACCTATTCTTGCTTTGTAGACTTCCGGTAAATCAGAGTTATCTAAAATGAACCTTTTGGTTTGTAAGATATATTTGGCCAAGCCATGGTTAACTGCATAAGTGTCTGCAGTGCGTTCAGCTTTCTTCAAAAATTCCTCTGAAAACAAGTAACCTAATCCAAATCTCATCAAACCTAGGGTGCTCCTGTTTTTATAATCCATCACATGACCCAGCTCATGCCCGATCCATCCAATCATGATTCCTTCCGGCAACTGATGAATAGGTGTGGTGGAATGGGTTAGTTTGAACATGGCACTGATATTGATTTGGTAACCTCTATCTTCCCGGGTGTTCAATAGGGTGCTGATCTTTGGTTGCGCCTGCATCACAGATTTTTTGATCTCTTTCTTAAACACAAAATCTATAGGGGTGTCTTTTAACTCGGGATAATGAGATAAGGCGATCAGTATGGATTTCTCAATCACTTTCGGGATTTTTTTGTGATGGCTGAATGGTGCTAAATCTGTTGGAGGAAAAGGAGTTTGAGGAGCGGAAGTGATCATAAAATTACAAATCAATAAAACAAAGGATGAAATCATAGAATGATTATTCTGACAGTATATGGCAATTTGCGAGCCTGTTTTAAGAACGCTAAATACTTTCCATATGTTTTATTAAATCCGTTTATCATGATTGCTCAGTTGAAAACCAGCTACAGGTATTTCAAAAATCTTACCTAATAGTAGGGAATACATCTATCAGAATTCCAGGTTCAATACAGTTTATCCCCTGATTGATAGGAGGTGGAATGAAATAACCACCCCCTTTTTAACCGTCCTTTTTTCAGTTCCAATCGTCATCCCAAACACTCCGTGCTCTACATAGGTGACCTGTGTAGGTGATGCATCTTACCTATAGCACCGGCGGCAAATTCTACCTTTAACAACATGAGGTCATTCCTTATAGTCATAGAATTTCCGTTTAATTTCTCCCATAATAAATCATTCCAAGCTGGAATAACCGCCTTGTCTCCTTTCAAATATGATTAAATGGTTTGAAATTTAAATTTACAGACTTAAAGATACCCAAGTTACCATACTCAAAAATAGTTTGGCAAAAAAATTGTTCTGTTAAATTAAAAAAACATGACAGATCAAGCCCATAAAGATTCCGAGATTGAAAAAAAATCCCCGGGTGGTGCTGAAGAGCACTATAACGAACATAAAGAACATCCAGCCCCATCAGAAGAAGCCATTTTGGAGAAGAATAACAAAGGTGCGGGCCAAGCATTAAAATGGATCATTCCGCTTTGTGTGGTCATCCTTTTTATTATTTATTTTTTAGTGAGAAACAAATAAGTCAAATAATGCTGAGCTACATCAGCATTATTTATGATTTAACGTTTGTGCGATTAAATTCTGAATAAAAACAAGAAAATAGCTTGTTTAACTGATAACAACCAATTCACAAATTTTTAGCCCCCAATCTAAATATTTCTCATGCAGAGATAGGTTTTGTGGTAGCTCAACCCTGTGACAATATTAGAGCCGTATAAGGTGCTATGGAAATTTCCGCACTCTGTTCAAAATCATCATTAGCTTCATCTTGAGTTTCCACATCATAAGACTGATAGTTTCCAAATTCCTCATTATATCCTTCCCAGTCTGAATTAAATCTTACCTTCCATAATCCTTTTAAGGGAAAGCCAATTCTATAAACCGCTTTCTCCTCAACAGAAAGATTTAAGATGACCATCGTTGTATCCTTTGCTCCTCCTTCTTTCCATCTTTGGTAAGCTAAAATCTTTTGGTCATTGTCTGCTCTGATGATTTGAATGTGTTGACCGCTTAAGCCCAAAGTGGTGCCCGTAGTGTTCAATCTGAGATGGATCAGATCTTTGTGCAGGTTAAAATATCCCTTGTATTTATCCAGTAAGCTCCAATCTATCGGATCGGTATCGGAGAACCATTTATCCTCCAAAATCTCCTGACCCTGAAAAAGCATGGGAATTCCTGGAGCAGTCATCACCATAGCCATACCTAATGAAGCTCTTTTTTTGGAGTACCAGTTATTTACGTCTCCATGTCCTATCTCCTCTACGATCCTGGCTGTGCCATTTCCCACTTCATCATGAGATTCGGTGTAGATCACTCTTTTAAAAGCATCACCACTATAGCGGTTAAGTAGAGCTTTGACTGCCTGATTCAAATCACGGTTTTGATCTTCCTGAGTGATGAGCACATCTCTGATGGTATGAACAAACACCGCATCCCATTGGCTGCTGAAACCCACTCCTCCCCGCTCTGTTGGATTTGTTAAAATTTCGAGATTGTGTAGGTCTTCTGCAATCATTATTTTATGGGGATAACGTTCTTTCACCTCTTCGTTCAGTTCCTTCAACAGACTGATGGCCTCATAAATCCCCTGTTCCATGTCCTGTCCCTCCTCCACATGCCTCATATGATAGGTGCTGTCTAAACGTAAACCATCAATATGAAAATCCTGCAGCCACATCCTTGCATTGTCTTTTATATAATTTCTTACAGCCTGCCGGCCATAGTCAGGACGGGTGTCGCCCCAGGGAGTCTCAGATTTCCAATCGTTATAGAAATAAATTCCACCTTTATCATTTTCGTACCATCCGTCAAAACGCCACAAATCTATATCTGTAGGCCCAAAATGGTTGTAAACAGCATCAAGGATCACTGCAATCCCATTCTGGTGTGCTTCTTTTACCAAGGCTTTTAAAGCATCGGGGCCGCCGTAGTCACTTTCTATAGCGAAAGGATAAGCCGGATTATAACCCCACGAATAAGAACCTGGAAACTCGAAAGGAGGCATGATTTCAATTACATTGATGCCCAATTCTTTTAGATAAGGGATTTTCTCTTTCAGCGTATGAAAATCACCTGGTTTACCCTCCTCCTGCACATTAAACGTCCCCAAATGTAATTCGTAAATCACTGCCTCGTTCCAATAAGGCATGAAAGATTCATCCTCTTCCCAATTAAATGCATTAGCATCATAAACCACTGAATTACCTGCGGAATTGGTAAGTTCACGGGCATAGGGATCATTCTTCATTAAATCGCCATGCGCTGTTTTTATAATGAATTTATATTGACTTCCGGCTTTTGCCGAGGAGACGTTCCCCCCAAAGTAACCATCATCTTCGTGATCCAATTTAAATTCATCTTGTTTCCATTCGTTAAAATCGCCAGTTACAAATACTTCAAGAGCGTTGGGGGCCCACACTCTGAAGAACACACCATCCTGGTGCAAAATAGCTCCCATACCTTGTATAGTTTCTACGTTTGAGCTTTTTATAGTCATTAATATGCTGCTGTTCATTCAAAACTGTACCATACTCAAAGTATATTTAATATTAGTCAGAGATTAAAATTTCACAATAAGGCAATAATAGAAGGGATAGGCTGTTAAAATTACTATCAAAACTCATCATATGAGAAAAATCAGCTATTTCATCTTGTTTTTAATCTGCCATACTTCATTCGCACTGACAGCACAAAGCCTTTCAGAACAGTATGAGAAGACCGTAATCAAATCTAACAACTACCAGGATTATAAAGTGGTCAACCAAAATGAGCTCACTAAATTCTGGAATAACATACAGGATAGTCTTGAAAAAGAAAAACAACAGCTTCAGCAAGTACAACAGCGTTTAAATAAAAGCAAAAATGATTACGCCAGCTTAAAGCAACAGCTCAGTAAAACTGAAACTGACTTGGCAAATTCACGAAACAGTGTCGATTCCATTTCTTTACTGGGAATTATGACTATGAGCAAAGCATCCTACAAAATTTTGATGTGGTGTTTCGTGATCGTGTTGTTGGGGATCGCTGCTTTTCTTGCATTCAGAATGACCTCATTTAGAAAAGAGACCCGACATAGGATGAAATTATTCGATGAGATCAGTGAGGAGTATCGCCACTACAAAGTGAATGCCAATGAAAAGGAGAAAAAGTTAGCAAGGGAATTACAGGATGAAAGGAACAGGCTTGAGGAGTTTCAAGCACGCTAGCTTAGACGCCTGATGAGTTCGGCACTTTGCTGCCGGCCTTTCTCCAATAAAGGTTCAAAGAATTCTTTCGCCTGCGCAAAATGCTCTTTGTAACCTCTCATGTCTTTATATTTGATGATGGATGCCCATTCTCTCACTGCTGTGTGAAATTCCAGATCATCACCCCTGATGCTTTTATCGTATAAAGCAGTCTGAATGGTCTCTTCCAACAGCTCGTCATTTTTAAATAGGTATTCCACAATGCCCAAACGCAATTTGAATGGGGGAGTTTGCCCCACCATATTATCATAAGGATTGATCTTTAACTGATACCAGGCATCAACCATGGCCAGTAAACTCAAATGTGAATTTGGTTTCGCCAAGGCACTGTTGCTGCCGATACTGAATTCTTTCATGATGGCATCATCAAATAAGATTAAATTATGCTGACCGTGAAAAACATAGGCTCTCGCATTGTTTATCCTTTCTCTGAAATTTGATTCATCTTCTTGAATCATCATCTTAAACAGTGCGGATTCTGATTGAGCATAGGCTTCCACTTGTTTGGAAGCATAAGGATTCAATATAGCCAAACCTCCGTACACGTGCGCCTTATAACTAAAAATCCGTAGGGTGGTAAGAATCTTCACATTATCAATACCCGATACATAAGCACCACTCTCCCAAGGATATGTTCCTGCATTCTTCCATGCTGTCCCCATGCTTTCGAAGCCCATGTGGGTCACTGCCTGTGTATCCGCCATCATTTGATCATGCTGATGATAATCCTTCAACTCAATGATTTCAGATTCTAAAGCGGCTAAGACCTCCAACGCTTTTTCATAATTCTCCTGACTGATGCGATGAGGTGCCACAATCAGCTTCTGGCCTTTGGTTTCAAAACCAGGACCATGCAGTGCATGGGTTAAAATGATTTGACAATCAGGAGGGAGATAAATTTCAAAAGCAGCAACCTCAGGGGTTTTAACGGAGGTCATCCCGGTGACAATGGCTCCGGTTTTTGTTGAACCCGCCGCAAATTCCACCACTTCGGCAATTTTCTCGGCTTCTACCGCATAAAATATAAAATCACAAGATTTAGAAACCTCTTTTGCATCCTGCAAAACATGAATGCCAAACGGGGAAAGTTGCTTTACCAAGGTTTCTTTTCTTGAAGGCAAATCACAACCCACCACTTCCAGTCCTGCTTTCGCAAAAGTTCGGGCATATAGAACGCCCATATCTCCCAATCCGATGATTCCGATTTTCATGTGGGCTAAGATAAAAATTTGATGAGAAGAATCTAATTGCTGTACCTATTTGTGCAATACTTTCAAACCAGTACTTTTTTGGATTCATTCAGCAGGGTGTAAGAAACTTGTTGGGCGATGAGGGGCAAAGGCTTTCAGCAGGACAGGCGTAATTGCTGATGCGCTTCGGGAGCTGTATAAACACCCAAAAATATTACTGCTTGATGAACTCACTTCGTCTTTGGATAGAGCTTTAACCACCTAAACCTTATTTATATTTTACTTGAACGAGTGTGTGTTCCTATTATATTTGTGTATGAAGAGAATCAGTCCTTACACGGATATCGCTATGGCCATGGCCGAATTAGACAATGGCGGCAGGTTTTATAACCTGTACAGCAGGGCCAATAACCGAATCATCACCAAGGGGGAGCTGGGAAAAGTGGGCGGCATTTTTAATGATAAGCAAAGGATGATTCTGTTCCTGGAGCTTTCGCTCAGCAAATTGACCCCCGGAATGAAAGCCATTGTGCTGGCCAGGCTTGATCCCGAGATGGAGCTCAGCTACCAGAAATACAAACCCTTACACTTGCTGGCCTCAGAGGCGGAGAAGAAAGGCATGATAGGCACCAACACCATCCTCACGGGCACACCCAAACTGGTGGATTCAAAATCAGAATTGCAGGGCTTTGTGATGGTGCCCATTATGGCCGGCAAAGCCATGACCATGGTGATGGTGCCCATTATGGATGAATACGATGTTTACGAAGTACAGGACGAACTGAACAAAGACATGTTCTTCATCGCCCATACAAAAAACAAAGTGAAACTGCCCGAATGTGAGGTGAGGGTGGCAGGTGTGCTGAAAGCGTTGAAACCTGACAAAAACAACACCGCAGCCTCTAAAAAATTTTTAGAGGTCAGCTATTTCACAGAAGGGGGTGCCGGAGCTTAACCCCATTACTCACCAGACCCGGATTGTTCCAGCCTTAAGGCTTCTCTTTCAGTTTTCTTCTATACCAACCTGTCCTTCACCACCAATGTATTCGCCATCACATCATGCAAGGCCTGTTGTTTTTTATTGAGAAAACTGTAGAGGTAACCAAAAAAGAACAAGGCGGTACTGATGATTTTGGAAATATTTCTCACAAAAACTTCGCTCAGGCTGGGTGGCAAGCCTTGCATATTGGTCACTTTGATGTTCATCAATCTTTTACCCACGGTTGCTTGTTGATGATACTCCATATAAATGTGATAGAAAAACTTAAGTATGGGCAACAACATCATACCCGAGCTGACAATGAGGATGGTCTTGGTCCTGTCATCAAAAAACAGCACCACCAACAATTCAAAAAAAGCCAGCACACCGAAGACAACCAACCAATCTATTACCGTGGCCAATAGCCGGAGGTCGAAGCCTGCAAAATATTGCGGGGAGGTAAATTGCCTGGTAAAGCCTAAGCGTTCTCTCAATTCCGGAAACTCATGAGCTTCCTTATAGTCATCCATTCCCGGTTTACGCACAAAAGAATCGGGCTTAACCCGATTCTCTTTCAATTCTTTTATGGTGAAAGGCCCGATAGGTTTGCCCTTCACCACCAGGGTATAGATTTTTTCACTGTTCATTAATACCGGTCTACTTCAAAATCACTCAGCCCACCTTTCAAGGTGATATGGATTTTTTTAGCGGATGTATCATAATTTGAAGTCTGGTAATAACCATTCCCTTTATCTGTGAACCCTTTAAAATCTTTGGAGGATAAGCCCGTGGAGGTCTTTATTTCACAACCTGCTCCTTCAGGAACTTCAACTTTGACTTTGGCCACACCTGTTTCAGCCGTAAAATTCACCTCGTTGTACAAATCCCCGAGTTTTACCTTGAAGGCTGCCGCCCCTCCTTTTAAATAAACGGTTCTCACCTTATTCTGAGAGAGGTCAAAATCTGTTTTCCCGGCTCCCATATGCAAACTGATATCCCAAACAGGTTGTTTATTCAGCTTCATCTCTACACTTCCGAACTCATCATCGTTGAACTTGAAATTGCCATCACGGTTTTTGGAATTGAAATCCAGCACCACACTGCTATCCGTCTCTGTTTTCTTTAAATAATAACGGTTCACTGTTTCTTTGTTACGAGATTCAAAAAGTTTATCCTCTCCTGACTGCATGTGAAAATCACTCGCCCCCCCTCTGATGTTTAATGCCGCCACCTGATATTTGGCGTTGTAATCTTCTGAATAAACAGTGGATATCCGATTTTGCGAAGAGGAATGTTCCCCGTTGTCCCCATCTTCATCATTATCTTTGAAATTCCAGCCCCAATGTGGCGTGGATGCTCTTCTCTCCAATCCTTTATAGGTGAGGATCCCCAGAGCGGCCACGGTGATGACAATAGTGGCTAAAACTCCGATTTTAGAATTGGTGCGGGAGAATAAGATATTTACCCCGATCAATATCAGGATCACCGGCCAGAAACGCCACACATCATACCAGCTAAAATCTATCCACCCGAAATTCTCTAAAAGGAATATGCCACCTATAAAAACCAGTAGAATTCCCCAGAATATTTTATCAGTCTTCATGATCACTTATTATAAAATTCATCCTTATTTGAATTGGTCTCTTCATTCTCTGATTCCATCTCCTCCTCTTTCACCGTATCATCCTTCTTCTTAAAATCAGAGGTGTCAAAATCTTTAGGTTCCGCCTCCTGCCTGGCTCCTCTAAACAAGATGCTCAAGCCTATCACCACGAAAACCAGCGGCCATAATTTACCGATGCGAAACCAGTTGGGTATAATGTCGAATTCATCCAGCAAAAAATAAGAGCCCAAACCAATCAGCACCAATCCTCCTATCAGGTTTACATTCATTTTCTCTTTGGGTTTAAAGGTAGAACCAAAATTCCCGGGATCATCTTTATCAACCCTGTAATCGGTGTAGCTGAATGGAGTGTCATCCTCCGGCACCGCTATCCACAAAATAATATAGATCCATAAGCCTCCTCCTCCAAAAAATGCGGCCAGGGCAAAGGCTATCCTTACCCAGGTGACGTCTAACTGAAAATACTTCGCTAATCCCGAAGCCACCCCGGCCACCATCTTGTCATTGGGGTCTCTTGTTAATTTCTTTGTCATTTTCATTGTCCTTTGTCCTTTCTAAATTTGACCGTGGATAGGTTTTAAAACTATTTGCTCAACATTAGCTCCAATGCTCATCTTCATCGTCTGCTCAATAGCTAAAGCCACATCAGCGGGTTGTATGAATTCATCAGGAGAAATGGTTGTTCCCTCCCACGAATGGGTAAGGGTTGAACCGGGCAAAATTGCTGTCACTTTCACGCCGTGTTTCCTCATCTCTTGTCTCATGATATTGTTTAGACTGAGCATTGCTGCTTTAGTTACACAATAGGAACCGGCATTTGCAATTGTTTCCGTGCTGGCGATGGAACAAATATTGAAAATATGTCCTTTTAGCCTCTGTTTCATAAAAGGGGCGAGTTTTTTATACAAATAATATCCCGCATAAACGTTGATGCTCATGTGTTCATCCAGCTTTTCATCATCCTCATCCAAAATGAAGGAGGGAAAGAAAACACCTACATTATTTACCAACACATCAATTTGTCCCAATTCTTTTAACGCTGAATCAGCAAAAGCCTGAACATCTGCTTTTTTGCTACAATCAACCTGGCTGATGTACACCTGCTGCAAGGGATGGTCCATTTGGATTCTATTTTTAAGTTCTTTCAACTCCTTTAACGCCCTTGCGCATAGAGCCAAGTGATGCCCATTAGCCGCCATGTTCAGGGCGATGGCCCTGCCCATTCCCTTTGATGCTCCCGTTATTAAAACATTCATGATAATTTTATTATTTTTCCACAATTTAGGTTTAATAATTGCAATAGATAAAAAAGCGTATTTTTACCCAAAAAAAATAATATGATATTTTACCATTTCGGAAAATATATTTTGATGCTGAAGGCTATCTTCAGAAAGCCTGAAAAGTTCAGCATTTATAAAAACGAGATATTTAGAGAGATGGTGTCAATTGGGCTGGGTTCTTTGGGAATCATCAGCATCATCTCCATTTTTATTGGTGCGGTGACCACGGTTCAAACCGCTTTTCAGCTGACCAGTGATTTAATTCCAAAATCAATCATCGGCGGCATTACCCGCGACTCTACCATTCTTGAGTTAAGTCCTACTATTTGTTCCCTTGTTTTAGCCGGCAAGGTGGGGTCAAGCATCGCTTCACAAATAGGCACCATGCGGGTTACCGAGCAAATTGATGCGCTGGAGATCATGGGGATCAACGCACCAGGGTATCTCATCCTGCCAAAATTGTTGGGCGGAGTCATTATGATCCCCATGCTGGTAATTGTCGCTATCGCTTTAAGTATTGGCGGCGGCTATTTGGCAGGTGTGGCTTCCGGAGCAGTATCTGCGGCTGAATTCATACAGGGCCTAACCACTGGTTTCGTTCCTTTCACGCTGTTTGTTGCGATGGTTAAAGCACTCATCTTTGCCTTTTTAATCACCACAATATCCTCCTACCAAGGCTTTTTTACAGATGGGGGGGCGTTGCAGGTCGGAGAATCAAGCACTAAAGCTGTGGTGATTAGTTGTATCTCCATATTAGTTTCCGATTACATCATTGCACAACTATTATTATGATCGAGGTTAAAGATATTCACAAAAGTTTTGGAGACAATGAAGTCCTAAAAGGAATCACTGCTGATTTTAAGCCGGGTGTGACGAGTTTGATCATAGGAAGTTCAGGCTCGGGAAAAACTACCCTGATGAAGAATATGGTGGGTTTGCATGAACCTGACAGTGGTAAGGTGATCTATAACGGGCGTGATTTCACTTCCATGGATACCGAGGAGCGAATAGAGATCAGGAAAGAGATTGGCATGCTTTTCCAAGGTTCAGCTTTGTTTGATTCCATGAGTGTGGAAAAGAACATCCGCTTCCCCTTGGACATGTTCACTGATCAATCCAAAGCTGAGAAATTAGACCGGGTAAATTTTGTTTTGGAACGTGTGAATCTGGCCGGGAAAAATAAGCTCATGCCCTCAGAACTTTCAGGAGGGATGATGAAAAGGGTGGGTATCGCCCGGGCGATAGCGATGCGGCCGAAATATTTGTTTTGTGATGAACCCAACTCGGGCCTCGATCCGAAAAGTTCCATCATGATTGATGAACTGGTTTCTGAGATCACGAAGGAATATGAGATCACTACTGTAATTGTGACCCATGATATGAACTCTGTGATGGGAATTGGAGAATATATTTTATTTCTGCACCAGGGAGAGAAATGGTGGGAAGGTTCCAAAGATGAGATCACCGCCACAGATAATAAAGAGCTCAACGAATTCGTATTCGCCACCAAACTGATGGAGACGCTTTTAAAAAAATAACCGAATTGAATAGCTGATGGTCCATGAACTTTAGACCATAGTCCGTGGACCATTCACCATTAACAAAATATGCACCCAAATATACAAGCACTAACTACCGAAAACTGGAAAGATTATGAATTGATTGATTGCGGAGATTTTGAGAAACTGGAGCGGTTTGGAGAATTGGTGCTCATTCGCCCGGAACCACAAGCGGTTTGGAGTAAAATCTTACCGGAGAGGGAGTGGCAGAAATTACCTCATATTAAATTCAAAGGAAGGTCCGCCACGTCGGGTGAGTGGATCAAAAAGAATCCAAACACACCAGACCGGTGGCATATTGATTATCGAAATAAAGAGGTCGCCATCAAGTTCAGGCTGGCTTTAACTTCCTTCAAACATGTGGGGATTTTTCCGGAGCAAGCTGTCAACTGGGATTTCATCTCCTCCAAAATCAAAGCTTTCAAAAATCCCAATCCCAGAATTTTAAATCTTTTCGCCTATACGGGTGGTGCTTCCTTAATTGCAAAAGCCGCCGGAGCAGATACCACCCACGTGGATTCCATTAAACAAGTGGTGACCTGGGCAAACGAGAATCAGGAGATCTCTGGTTTGAAAGACATCCGCTGGGTGGTGGAGGACGCTTTAAAGTTTGTTCAAAGAGAATTAAAAAGGGGTAAAACTTATAACGGTATCATTTTAGACCCTCCAGCTTATGGCCATGGCCCGAAGGGAGAGAAGTGGAAACTGGAGGATTTGATTAGACAGATGATGCGTGACGTGGTGCAGTTGCTGGATCCTGAACAGCATTTTTTAATACTGAACACCTATTCTTTAGGTTTCTCCTCCATCATCGTGGAGAATTTGATCAGGGGCGCACTCCCGAAAGCACAAAACCTGAACATTGGAGAGCTGTATCTCAAAGCAAGCAGCGGGATCAATCTCCCGTTGGGAGTTTTCGGGAGATTCAGCACGGTCTAATTGTGGAAATCTTTTTAATAAAACTCCAAAGCATAGTTCTATTTTCATCCAAATTTTTAATGAATGTCTTTAACAAAAAACTTTTTTCTGGTTCCACAGCTATTGTGTACCTTTTATATCCTTTCCTCCTGTTCTGGCGCTGACAGCAAAACATCAGCAAACTCAAATCCTCAGGATTCCACAAAAACCGGACAGGCAGTTGCTGAAAAGGATAATCCCTACCAACCTGTTGATTCTGCCAAATACTTTGCATTGCAGAAATACCTGGCTAATGGAGACACCACAGGAAAATGGCCAGTTAAGCAGGATGTTTTGCCGATAAACGGAGCTATATTGCCTTTTAACAGAATCATTGCTTACTATGGTAATTTGTATTCCAAGAAAATGGGTGCATTGGGCGAATATGTTCCTAAAGAGATGTGGAGCATGTTGCATAAAGAGGTAGCTAAATGGAATAAAGCCGATTCAGTGATTAAATCAGTTCCGGCTATACATTATATTGCAACAGTTGCCAGTGGTACCCCTGGTAAAGACAGCTATTATATCAACCGCATGCCCGACAGCCAGATTGATTCGGCTTTAACCATTGCTAAAATGCATGATGCTATTGTTTTTTTGGATGTTCAGGTGGCTTTGAGTAGCTTGAAAAATGAGTTGCCCCGTTTAGAGAAATATTTAAAAATGCCTCATGTAAATCTGGGGATTGATCCTGAGTTCTCAATGAAAACCGGTGCCCGCCCTGGAACTAAAATTGGCACTTACGACGCCGCAGACATCAACTATGCATCAGGCTACCTGGCCAAACTGGTAAAGGACAACAACCTGCCTTGTAAAATATTGATTGTTCATCGTTTCACGCAGGGGATGGTGACCAATTATCAGAACATCAAATTGCATAAAGAGGTACAAATGGTGATGAATATGGATGGATGGGGAGAACCGGAATTGAAAAAGGGAACTTACCGCCATTATTTATACAGAGAACCTGTACAATTTGTGGGCTTCAAATTGTTTTATAAAAACGATTTGAAGAAAGCACCGAACAGAATGATGACGCCTGAAGAATTGTTGAAGTTAACGCCTAAGCCGATTTATATTCAGTATCAATAGGATCGTTTTTTGTCTGAATCAGGATTTGCACGATGTCAGGATTTGCAGGAGGCCTTGACGACATGATGAGCATCCTGTCCATCCTTCAATCCCCCTCTTGTCCTGATTCTTACTTCTGCCTGAACCAGGATTTGCCCCCTATCTATCTAAAACCTGAAACTCGCCTTGCGGTCAGGTGCGTCCAGTTTGGTACTTTGTCGCTTTCCGCCCACTGTCACATTCATCAAATTGATCTGCTCTGAATGTAATTGATAAAGAATGTTATTATTGATTTCAATGGTGGTCACTTTATTCACTTTCGGGATTTCCAAATAACACCAGGTGGCATCTTCCTGAATCTCATAGCCCAGATAATTCATCGCCAGCACTTTTCCGTCTACTTTAATTTGCAGGTGCTTTTTGATGTAAGTAGCAATGAGTTGATCCACTTTGGCTTTATCATTTGGTTTAATGAGGTCTATCTGTACCTGATTCTCGTTTTCAATCTCCCGTTCCAAATCATCAAAGAAGATTTTGGAGCTTACCTCAATAGTTTTGTTCTTCGCATTATGATTGATCTCTGTAACACTTACATAGAAGGGATGAAAAAAGCCGAGTAAAACGAGTAAAATGTTTACCATAATTAATATTTTGCGATGAAAACACCAAAACTACTAAATAAATCCATGCAAGACTTCTCCCTTTACTTTGAATTGGGCTGGCAACATATTTTGGATTGGCAAGGTTATGACCACATTTTATTCGTAACAGCATTATGTGGCGTTTATTTGCTCAGTGACTGGAGAAAAGTGCTGATCCTTGTCACTGCTTTCACTATTGGACATTCTGCGACTTTAGCACTGAGTGTTTTTAATAAAATCCTGATCCCATCGGCATGGATTGAATTTCTGATTCCGGTGACCATTTTTATCACTGCTTTCATCAGCATCGTTAGAAAAAGACCATTTAAAAAGAAATTCAACCCCACTTATTTACTTGCTTCGCTTTTTGGGCTGATACATGGCATGGGTTTTTCCAATTATTTAAGGAGTTTATTGGGGGAAAGCAACAATGTTGTTGCAGAACTCTTTGCTTTTAACATTGGATTAGAATTTGGACAAATAATTATTGTACTTTCGGTATTGCTGTTGTCATTCGTCATGATAAGAATCCTGAATGTACAAAAAAGAGAATGGAATTTATTCCTTTCCTCCGCCATTTTTGGGATTGCAGTGATCATGGCGGTGGAACGGTTTCCTTCTTGAAGGCTAAAAGATTAGCAGTCTACGGACTGCCATACAAAAAGAGTCTTTATTCCTGGTTCCTTGCTCCGGATTCTTTGTTCTTTGTTCTTTGTTCTTTAATCTTTGTTCCTTGTTCTTTAATCTTTGTTCCTTGTTCCTTGTTCCTTGTTCTTTAATCTTTGTTCCTTGTTCTTTAATCTAAACACAAAATATGAAATATAAATTTTTACCCTTTCTTTTAAGTTTTGGTTTATGCGGAACGGCCTTTGCCCAGTTTCAGCAAAATAACCCAGGTTCAAATCATGGAAACAAATTTGAACAACTGGAAACCATCATCCGCGACCCGAACATGTACCGTTCGGCATCCGGAGCGCCGGGACCAAAGTATTGGCAACAGGAAGCCGACTACGATATCAATGCCGAGTTGGATGACAAAACCCAACGTTTGACCGGTGCGGAAACCATTACTTACACCAATAATTCACCAGATCCTTTAACCTATTTATGGTTACAACTGGATGAGAATGAGCACAAATCCACCGTGGAGAGCCAGTCTTTTGATGGCAGCAAGATGAGCGGGAAAATGAGCGCTCGCCAGTTGAACGGCATCATTGGCGGCCCTAACGATTATGGCGTAAACATCCTAAAACTCACTGATGCCAGCGGAAATGCTTTGAAATACACCATTAACCAAACCATGATGCGGGTGGAGCTGCCAAAAACTCTGGCTCCGGGAGCGAAATTCGTTTTCAGGATAAATTGGAATTACAAAATCACTGATCGCTTAACGGTAGGCGGCCGTGGTGGATACGAGTACTTCGCCGATGATGATAATTATCTGTACACCATCACGCAATGGTATCCCCGAATGGCTGTTTATTCTGATTTCCAGGGTTGGCAGAACAAGCAGTTCACTGGCCGTGGAGAGTTTGCTCTGACTTTTGGAGATTTTAAAGTGAACATCACTGTTCCGGCTGACCATGTGGTGGGTGCAACCGGTGAATGCCAGAACTACAGCTCGGTGTTGACCTCGGCACAATACGACAGATGGAAACAGGCACAAAGCGCCGGCGAACCTGTGGAGGTGGTGACTTTGACCGAAGCAAAAAATGCCATGAAAGGCAAAGCAACCGCTAAAAAAACCTGGACTTATGTTGCGAAGGATGTACGTGATTTCGCCTTCGTGACTTCCCGCCGTTTGGTTTGGGATGCCATGAAAGTGAATGTGGAAGGCAAAACTCCTATGGCGATGTCTTATTACGGCCCGGAGGCTTACGCTTTGTACCGTAAATACTCCACCAAAGTGGTGGCCAACACTTTAAAAGTTTATTCCAAACACACCATCCCATACCCTTACCCGGTGGCCATCTCTGTGGAAGCTTCTAACGGGATGGAATACCCCATGATCTGTTTCAACTATGGAAGAACCGAGAAAGACGGCACTTATTCTGAAGCCACCAAATACGGAATGATTGGTGTGGTGACACATGAAGTTGGGCACAATTTCTTCCCGATGATTGTGAACTCTGATGAACGGCAGTGGACCTGGATGGATGAAGGTTTGAACACTTTTTGCCAGTATCTGGCAGAGCAGGAGTTTGACAATAACTATCCTTCCCGCAGAGGTCCCGCTCATTTAATCACTGATTATATGAAATTGCCGAAAGATCAGTTAGAACCCATTATGACCAATTCCGAGAACATCGTGAATTTTGGTCCGAACGCTTATGCCAAACCTTCCACCGCTCTGAACATTTTGCGGGAAACGGTGATGGGTCGCGAACTTTTTGATTATGCTTTTAAAGAATATGCCAGAAGATGGGCTTTCAAACACCCCACCCCTGCTGATTTCTTCCGTACCATGGAGGATGCTTCCGCTGTGGATTTGGATTGGTTTTGGAGAGGCTGGTTTTACGGAACCGACCCGGTGGACATCTCCATTGACAAGGTGACCTATTACCGAATGGACACCAAAAATCCGGAGATGGAGAATGCCTTGGCCCGTAAGGAGTTTGATGATGCCCGTTATGACATTGGCCGTAAACGTAACCGTGAGGCTGGCGTGAATTTCGCCGTGGAGGCCGACACGGCTCTGCAGGATTTCTACAGTAAATGGGACAGGTTCGCCATTACTCCTGATTCCCGGGAGACTTTCAATAATTACTATGCTGGCTTGAGTCCGGAGGAGAAGAAAGTTTATGACAGTAAAACCAATTTTTACCAGATTGATTTCAGCAATAAAGGCGGTTTGGTTTCTCCAATCATTTTGGAATGGACTTACACCGATGGCACCAAAGAAGTGGAACGTATTCCAGCTTATATCTGGCGCAAAGACGAAAACCAGGTGACCAAAGTCTTTGCGAAGGCCAAGCAAATGGCTTCTGTGAAATTAGACCCTTATTTGGAGACCGCTGATATTGATGTCTCAAACAACAGCTTCCCAAGAAGCTATGAGCCCACCAAGTTTGAATTGTTTAAACAACAGCAATCCATCAGGGGCGCAAGTAGTGGCGGCAACCCCATGCAGGAAGCAAAGAAGAATCAGCAATAAATTAAGAAAAGGAGCCTAAGCTCTCTTTTTATTAGTCACCTCTCCTACCTCGGTCTGTGTCCCCACAGACCGAAATAGAAGACCTCTGTCCGAGCAGGGTCTCGCAAAGCGAACCCTGCGTTGTTTCCTCATTTTAAAGATTTTCTGTCCGAGCAGGGTCTCGCAAAGCGAGATTTTCTGTCCGAGCAGGGTCTCGCAAAGCGGACCCTGCGTTGTTTCCTCATTTTAAAGATTGATGCAAAAGATCCATCGGGCCCTGCTTCCAAATTCTTTCTCCTCGGTCTGTGTCCACACAGACCGAAATAGAAGGCCCATTAAAGTGGTCTGTGAGGACACAGACCACGGTTAAAAAAAAGGATAATTGAGGAATAGAAACGAGTACTCAGACTTGCTAAGCATAAAATCCCTATTCCTCAAATCCATCCTTCGATTTTCTGTCCGAGCAGGGTCTCGCAAAGCGGACCCTGCGTTGTTCCCTCATTTTGTTCCCTCATTTTAAAAGATTGATGCAAAAGATCCAGCGGGCCCTGCTTCCAAATTCTTTCTCCTCGGTCTGTGTCCACACAGACCGAAATAGAAGGCCCATTAGCCGGCGGGGGTTGGGGGCGATTTTTTATCAAACCCATCTTTCAATTTTTGAATAAGGTCACCCTTTACCTCCAGATGAAACTTACTCACGCTCCTATGGCCGCTGTTTTGCCCATGATAGGCGACGATGGAACCATTGTAAATGGTCACCAATCCGCCATCCACTAAAGTGGTCAACATCCGGTGCTCCTTGCCCTCAGCTTCCTGCCAATAGCTTTCCGTTGCCCAACTGCTGTTCTCCAGCCACTCATTTGTTACAATAGCATTTATCCCCAAACATGCATCCCTAAACTGTTCCTCATCCTTCAGTGCCCCAATTTTATAGCCCGTAAAAGTGGTGAAGAGCACCCCTATTCCAATTGCGTAAGGAAACACCACGCTCCTTTCGGACTTTTGCGTTTGCTTAAACATCCCCAATCCCACTAAAAATCCAAACAGCAATCCAATTAACAATCCTGTTGTACTTGCTGTAGTCGGTTTTTCGGGTCGATCTTTTTTAATTGTCATTGCTTTTTAAACATAAACAATAAAAGTTCAACTTGTAAAACCATATCATAAATCTTTCGTTTCTTTAAGCATGAATATTCAAAAAGCAAATTTTGGTGGCGGCTGTTTCTGGTGTACCGAGGCCGTTTTCACAGCAGTCAACGGGGTAAACAGCGTCACTTCAGGATATATGGGCGGGCAGACAGAGAACCCCACTTACGAACAGGTTTGCACTGGCCAAACCGGCCATGCGGAGATCATACAAATTGTGTACGATGCAGATAAAACTTCTTTCTCAGAATTGTTATTGATCTTCTTCAAAACGCATGACCCCACCACCTTAAACCGTCAGGGAGCAGATGTGGGCACACAATACCGTTCGGTGGTGTTCTATGAAACTGAAGAGCAGAAAAAACAAACGGAAGAGATGATTCAGCAACTGACAGCGGATAAAGTCTTTAAGGATCCCATCGTTACAAAAGTTTCTCCGGCAGAGAACTGTTATCCGGCGGAGGATTATCATCAGGATTATTTCATCAACCACCGAAGCCAGGGTTACTGCATGGCGGTAATTGAACCTAAATTGCAAAAATTCGCAGCCAATTTCAGGGAGAAGATAAACCCCGAGCTACTTTAATAGTACATTAAGCTTATGTTAAATTAAGCTTAAAGTCAAAATTCAACATTCAATTTCTTTAGATTTGCTTAAAGAAATTGAATGTTCATGAAACTCCTTAGAATCACTTTCGCCCTACCGTTTTTGCTCATCGGGTTAAACAGCCTGGCCCAAACTCCTACCAATAATCCAAAAGCCTCGCAAATATTACTGCCCAATGGCTGGTCATTAAGTCCTGCCGGGAGGTCTTTGCCCTTAGGCGATTTACCCCTGAATATAGAACTCTCGCCGTCCAATAAATTACTGGCGGTCACCAATAACGGGCAAAGCGACCAGAGCATCCAGCTCATCGACCCCAAATCTGAGCAATTATTAGACGAGCGTCCCATCGGCAAATCCTGGTACGGTTTGGCTTTCAGTGCAGACGAAAAGAAATTATATGTATCCGGTGCCAATGATAACATCATCCTCATCTATCAAATCATCAATCAAAAATTTGGAGCCACAGACACCATCAGGTTAGGAAAAAAATGGCCAAATAAAATCAGTCCGACTGGTATTGCCGTGGATGATAAAGCACAGATTTTGTACACGGTCACCAAAGAGAACAACAGCTTGTACCTGATAAATCTCCAAACCAAAAAGATTTTAAAGAAGGTGGATTTAGGGGCCGAAGCTTACGATTGCCTGTTGTCTCCCGACAAAAAGACTTTGTACATTTCTCTTTGGGGTGGAGATCAGGTGGCTTTATTTGACACCCAAAACAGAGTTATCAGCACGAAGATAAACACCGAGGACAACCCTAATGAGCTGTTGCTTAATAAAAAAGGGACGGTGTTATATGTTGCCAATGCCAATGATAATTCAGTTTCTGTCATCAACACCTCCAGCAAAAAAGTGATGGAGACCATTTCTGCCAGCATCAGCCCAACAAAATTAACAGGCTCCACCACCAATGGCGTAGCGCTATCCTCAGATGAAAAGACTTTGTTCATCGCCAATGCAGATAACAATTGCCTGGTGGTTTTTGATGTTTCGGAACCGGGAAAAAGCAAGAGCAAAGGTTTCATCCCTACTGGCTGGTATCCAACCAATGTGAAGAGCTTTGGCAAAAAGATCTTTGTAGCCAACGGAAAAGGGTTCACCAGCTTGCCCAACCCTGACGGGCCAAAACCCATTGGGAAACCTGACGACAGTGGTTACCAAAAAAGCCCTACAGTGAATAAAAATGTACAATATATTGGTGGTTTATTTAAAGGGACGCTCTCCGTCATCGACATTCCAAATGAGGAACAATTGGAGCAGTATAGCAAGCAGGTGTATGCCAACGTTCCTTCCAGAAAACCCGAAAAAAGCATTAATTCCATCAAAGACAATCCCATCCCCTTAAAACCCGGCGACAAGAGCCCGATCAAATATGTGTTCTATGTGATCAAGGAGAACCGGACCTACGACCAGATTTTGGGGGACATCAAAAAAGGGAACGGTGAGGATTCTTTATGCCTTTTCCCGCAAAGGGTAACGCCAAACATCCATGCTTTGGCAAACGAGTTTGTGCTGCTGGATAATTTTTACGTGGACGCAGAAGTAAGCGCTGACGGGCACAACTGGAGCACCGCAGCTTATGCGAATGATTACGTGGAGAAAACATGGCCTATCAGCTATGGTGGTCGCGGTGGAACCTATGATTATGAGGGTACCCGAAAAATCGCACATCCAAGAGATGGCTTCATCTGGGATTATTGTAAAAGAGCAGGATTAAGTTACCGCACCTACGGTGAGTTCACTGATGGAAAAACGGCGAACATCCCTGCTCTGAAGAACCATTTCTGCCCGGGTTATGCCGGTTTTGATATGGACGTAAAAGACACCACCCGTTTCAATACCTGGAGAAAAGATTTTGACCAGCTTTTAGCTCAAAATGAAGTGCCGCAATTCAACACCCTGAGGCTTTCCAATGACCACACCAGTGGACAGCGAAAAGGAAAGATTACTCCAACAGCAGCGGTTGCCGACAATGATTTAGCGGTTGGGTTACTGGTGGATTATATCTCTCACAGCTCCATCTGGAAAGAGTCGGCTATCTTCATTTTAGAGGATGATGCCCAAAATGGTTCTGACCATGTAGACGCACACCGCTCTCCGGCTTTGGTGGTAAGTCCCTATACGAAAAGAAATGAAGTCATCAGCTCCATGTACAGTACAAGCGGAGTATTAAGAACCATTGAATTGATTTTAGGCTTGCCTCCAATGAGTCAATATGATGTTGCTGCGCTTCCATTGTACGAATGCTTCACGCCAAAAGCTGATCTTCAGCCTTATACACATCATGCCCCTAATATTGATTTGGAGGAGAGAAACGTTGCGGTGAATAAAAGCTCCAAAAAATCTGAGTCTTTCAATTTAGCTAAGGAAGATGCGGTGCCCGATTTGGAGTTGAATGAGGTGATTTGGAAATCGGTAAAGGGTGAAGACGCTGTAATGCCGGCTCCAAAAAGAAGTGCATTCGTTAAACTGGAGCAAAAAAGGAAGGATGACGACGATTAACTAGTGTGATGTTAATCATAAAACAACGAAAAATCATCTTTTTAAATTACTTATTATCAACGATATAAGTCTTTTTACTTTCTACTTTTAACTTTTTACTTTTAACTTAACACCAAACGTGGAACGCCTGAATAACTCATTACACACAAAATCTTCCGGTACACCTTGATCAAAAGCATTAAAAAGCTATTGTGATTGATGATCACGATGAAGAAGCACGGGACGTTACCTTTTCAAAAATCTTTTCATCCACCAATAATATCAGCACATCCTCAGGTCTCATATGAGTCTCCGAAGTGGGGATGAAAGGTTTTCCTTTCCTGATCATGGCGATGATCTCAGGATTACCTTCCCTAGCTTCCACAAAATGATCCGGCCGATAAACTTCATGCGCATATTTAGCATCGGCGGCCACTTTGATCACTGCTAACCTTTTACCTTCTGGTATGCCTATGGGCATTTTAGATCGGAATAGCGATACCAAATCCAAGTTTTTCACGCTATCCGGAATCACCCCTTTGTTAGTGGACAATAAATTGAAAGCCAAATTGATATAATCCTTTCGGTGTGCTTCAGAATCTTCTCTGAAAGGCACCTGAGCTTCATATAAGCTTTTATATTTTAAACTTGCAGACAAGGTGGTTTGCAAAAGATAGCTCAATGAAACGGCAAGAGCAGCCGGCACCAAAATCTGATACCCACCGGTCATCTCTGGCACCATTAACAATGCTGCGATGGGCACTCTTGCAGCTCCGGAAAATAGAGCTGCCATCCCCACAATGATCAAACCTGCAGGAGGCTGATGAAAAACATAAGCCACCAGGGCCCCAATCATTCCACCAATATATAACGTTGGGGCGAACACCCCTCCTGATCCTCCCGAGGATATTGTGAAAATGAAAGCCAATGTTTTGGCAAACACCAATACCACGATCACCCACAAAGCCAGTTGCCCGTTGATAGCCAATTGTAACCAGCCATAACCACCTCCCAAAACTTGTGGTAAAGCCAGGGCGATCAATCCAACCCCCAAACCTCCAATAGCTGGTTTCAGGTAATTCGGGATTGGAATTCTGGCAAAATAATTCCGGGCTTCGTAAAATAAAGTGGGTAATAAGGCGGAGACTAAGCCACAAACAACCCCCAGAATGACGAACAATCCATACAACGAGAAATGCTGCACCTGTATATGTTCAGGCAGGTTGAACAAAGGCCTCCAACCAATAAAAGCACCGCTGATGGCATAAGCCACCACGCTTGACAATAGCGCATAGATCAAAGAACCTGCTTCAAATTCGATACCGGCATATAAAACCTCCACAGCAAAAATAGCCGAGCCCACTGGCGAACGAAATATAGCCGCCAATCCGGCACTCATGCCAATTAAAATCAACATCCGCTGTTCAGTTTCCGATCGTTTCATAAAACGGCTGTAAACTGATCCAAATCCGGAAGCAATTAAAGCGATCGGTCCTTCCCTGCCTGCAGAACCTCCCGAACCGATGGTGATGGCCGAAGCGATCATTTTCACAATAGGCACTCTCGTTCTGATGATGCCCCCGTTCCTGTGGAAAGCGGCAACCACGGTGTCTGTTCCGTGTCCCTCTGCCTCAGGTGCCCATTTAAAGATGATGAATCCGGAGATCAATCCCCCCAAAGTGGTCACCAAAGGGATAAGCCATAAGCCATATGCCCCAATATGTTCGGTTAAACTTCCACCTTCATTGGGTAGCCCTGGCGACTGGTACTGGGCGATTCCGTTAATGAAAAGTAAAGAGGCAAAATGTAAAAGCCAGGTAAAGAGCTGTGCCGCAATTGCGCCGATGATTCCCAGAATCAAGGCATCAAATAGCATTCTTCTGTTAAAAGTTGATTTCAATATGATTTATTGTTATCCAAAGTTTCGCAAGGAAGCTTGCTGTGTTTGTAAGGTACACAATATCGGTTAATTATGAATTTAAAGTTTAGAAAGATTGCAGTCCATGAATGAATCAATTTCAAATCGTTAAAAGACTATCTATTGTAAATTTCATCGAATGTCCGTAATTTATCATAAAACCAACAAGAGATAGAGAAATGGATAAATCCATTAAAATTCTTGTTCATATAGCCCATGGTTAAAACAATCCCAACTGCCCTTTATCATCCAGCTTGATATCATCAGGGTTGGTGATCTCAAAATCAACTTTATTTGGTGCCTGTGGGACTGAAGTGAATTTGGGTTTTTCCTCTTTCTCTGGCTTTCCTCTTCCCTTTTCATCATTTGATACAGCCTTTTTCACTCCCTGCACAGGTTGAGCCTCTTCGACCTTTTCTTCCTGAACTTGGTCTTTTTCAGCATCTGGACTTTCCCCATCCTCTATTTCTCCAAAAATTTCCTCCTCTTCCTCAGTTTCATCATTGGTCTCAGAGAGGAGCGTCACTTTTTGCACATCATTCTGACTTAATTTATTTCCCTGTGCTTTCATTCCTTTTACCTCGATCGCTTCTGAAAGATCAAGCTCCTGTTCGTCTAACAGCTGAGATTTACCTTTCAATGAATCAATTTTGACTACGGGATGATCTGCGTCACTCAATATTATCAATTTGGATCCTGTCTCCTCATTGATGAACCCGCTTCTTTTTCCAATAGCCAAATCTTCAAAAGTGAATCGCTTGATATAGTGATTTTTAGATTTTCCATCCAAATGAATACAGGAGAATACCCGTTCAGCATTGTATTTTTCAATCTTGAGCATTTTATCATCAAAGTGATTGCTTAAATCAAAGCTGGATAGTTCATAACTGCCGTCATTGAAAACACACAGAATCTTATCTTCTGCCTGAAACTCGCCTAGATACCTGCCGTGTCCATTCTCATTCAATCTCTTGATGATGGGATCATACCAAATCTTTCTTCCGGCCAGGGTGGACACGCCTTTACTTTTTAAAGTGATTTTTTTGATGGCGTATTTAGTCAGGATATTCCCCTGAGACCCTCTCCCCTTAATGGCTGTTTCTGCGAAATCGTGGTCAAAAGCAAGTTTCCTCAATTTCGACATCGGCTTAAGCGTCACATTGATCACTTCCGCCTCTCCGTTTGGGTTAGCCGTGAAATATAAAACCTTGGAGCCCTTGCTCCCTTTGGTTAGATCATATTCCTTATCACGGGTGACCCCACCCAAAGGGAAGCGTTTGATATAAGCCGTTCCGTTTTTGCCGTCTTTATAAACCATGTTATAAATGGTTCGCTCATCGTTTTTCTTAAAAACCCCTACATGCAGAATTCCTTTGCCCACAAAGGTTTTATCCTGAACCTTGGTCACCAAAAAGTTCCCATCCTCTCTGAAAACGACAATGTCATCCAGGTCTGAGCAATCAAAAACATAATCATCCTTCCTGAGGCCTGTTCCCACAAAACCTTCTTCTTTGTTCACATAGAATTTGACATTGGCCAGAGCGACCTGGGCAGCTTCCACCTTATCAAAGGTTCTGATCTCCGTTTTACGTTCACGACCCTTTCCAAACTTCTCTTTTAAACGTTCGAAATAGGCAATGGCAAAATCTGTCAGATGACGCAGATCATGCTTGACTTTTTTGATCTCCTTCTCCAATGCGGCCATTTGTTCATCGGCTTTCTTCACATCGAAACGGGTGATGCTGCTCATGGGCTTATCAATGAGTTTTTTGAAGTCCTCTGCTAAAATCTCCCGGTATAAACTCGTCTTAAAAGGCTCAAATAAGCGATGAAGCACAATGTTTACTTCGTCAAAATTGGTGGAATTCTCATAATCAGGATGTTTGTACATCCCTTCCTGAATGAATATCTTCAATAAAGAGCTAAAAAATATCTTTTCCTGCAAATCATACAGTTTGATCTCCAGCTCCCTCTTCAATAAATCTTTGGTATAATGTGTGCTTTCTGTCAGGATATCAATCACACTCATGAAATGCGGCTTGTCTCCTTTAATGATACAAGTGTTAGGAGAGATGGAGACCTCACAATTGGTAAAAGCGTAAAGCGCATCAATGGTTACATCGGGAGAAATACCCGGGGCAAGATGTACCACGATCTCTACATCTTTGGCCGTATTGTCCTCTATCTTTTTGATCTTGATCTTCCCCTTATCATTAGCAGCGATGATGCTGTCTATCAACCCAGTGGTGGTGGTGGAGAATGGAACCTCTGAAATGATCAGGGTTTTTTTATCCAGTTCTGATATTTTCGCTCTGACCCTTATCTTCCCCCCACGCTGACCTTCATTATAGGCGGTGAAGTCAGCCATTCCACCTGTTATGAAATCAGGCAGAATCTCCGGCCGGTTCCCTTTGAGCACTTTAATGGAACCATCAATCAGTTCAATGAAATTATGAGGCATTACCTTGGTAGCTAGGCCAACAGCGATACCTTCTGCACCTTGTGCCAGTAAAAGAGGGAACTTGACTGGCAGCGTCACCGGTTCTTTATTTCTTCCATCATAGGAGGATTGCCATTCAGTAGTATCTGGATTGAAGACCACCTCTAAAGCGAATTTGGATAAACGCGCTTCAATATACCGGGGTGCAGCTGCAGCATCTCCGGTCACCGGGTCTCCCCAGTTTCCCTGGGTATCCAGCAGTAAATTCTTTTGCCCGATTTGAACCATTGCATCACCAATGGAAGCATCCCCATGAGGGTGATATTTCATGGTGTTTCCAATCACATTGGCCGCCTTATTGAAACGGCCATCATCCATCTCTTTTAAAGAATGAAGTATGCGTCTTTGCACTGGCTTCAATCCGTCGTGAATATGCGGGACAGCCCGGTCTAAAATCACATACGACGCATAATCTAAAAACCAATTCTCGTATAATCCGCTTAACGGAGTAACGTTGTGTAAGATTTCTTCGTTATCGTAATTGTTCTCTTCCATTAAATTCTTTTATAACCTCATCTATTCCTCTTTAGCAAATCAGCCTTTATTCAGCCTGTCCTCAAAAAACAGGAAGGGAAGCAAGCTATCTACCCCTCTGATTTTCCAGACAGCACCATTGATACAGTAAAGCAGTATTTCAAAATCCTGCTGCTGCTTCTTTTCATATTCAGCCATCACCTGTAAACAGGAGCCGCATGGGGCGGTGGGTTTTCTTATTTCAAACTGATCGGTTTTAGCGGTAAGGGCAATGGAGATGATCTCGTCGCCAGGATGGTTGGCCCCAATAGCGAATAAAGCTACACGCTCGGCACATAAACCTGAAGGGTAGGCCACGTTCTCCTGGTTGCTTCCATAAATGATGATTCCACTTCTCAATCGGATCGCCACGCCTACCTGAAATTTAGAATAAGGCGAATGAGCATTATCCAAGGCCTTCACAGCTTCCAGGCATAATGCCTTATCCTCAGGATTCAACTCTTCTATGCCCCCAAAATCTTCAAAGGCAATACTGATCTCTTTTTTCATCCATATATATTATTCGTTGTTATTTTATTTTTTTAATGGCACTCATGCATGCTTCGCAGGTTGTTTTTTAACGGCTATGAAGCCTGTCTGCCGACAAGGCAGGCGATCATGATATTCATTGTTTGCGAGCGGTACCCTCATGATGGTTTTATCAATTTATATTCATTAATTCCCGCTTTGCAGCTATGCGGCAGAATTCTCTAATTCCTCCAGTGCTGCTAATTTTGCATCTGCAATGATAGCTGCGTCATCTTTCTCAACGCGTAAATTCTGTACAATGTGCTGCTGCCTGTCCATGGTGTTTTTACCCATATAATACTCCAGTAAGTTCTTGATTTTAGTCTCTCCCTGCAAAATCACCGGATCTAAACGGATGTCCTCGCCTATGAAATTCTCAAATTCATCCGGAGAGATCTCCCCCAAACCTTTGAATCGGGTAATTTCAGGTTTTCCTCCCAATTTATCAATCGCCAGCACACGCTCTTCATCACTGTAACAGTAGATGGTTTCCTTTTTGTTTCTTACCCTGAATAAAGGGGTTTGCAGAATGAAAACATGCCCGGTCTTTACCAAATCAGGAAAGAACTGCAGGAAGAAAGTCATCAGCAGCAAACGGATGTGCATGCCATCCACATCAGCATCTGTAGCCACCACGATATTGTTATATCGTAAACCTTCGAGGCCATCTTCAATATTCAAGGCATGCTGCAAGAGGTTGAACTCTTCATTTTCATAAACGACTTTTTTTGTCAAACCATAAGCATTCAAAGGTTTCCCTTTTAAACTGAACACAGCCTGAGTCCTCACTTCGCGGGCCTTGGTGATGGAACCTGAAGCAGAATCTCCCTCTGTGATGAACAAGGTGGTTCTTTTCCGGTCTTCCTCTGTTAATTTCTCATCATCCAGGTGCCACTTGCAGTCTCTTAATTTACGGTTGTGCAGACTGGCCTTTTTAGCTCTTTCATTAGCCAATTTCTTAATCCCTGCAATATCCTTTCGCTCCCTTTCAGACTGAAGAATGCGTTTCAATAGCGCATCTGCAACGTCTGCATGTTGATGCAGATAATCATCCAGTTCTTTTTTAACAAAATCAATTACAAAAGCCCGTACGGTTGGACCTTCGGGACCAACATTCAATGAACCCAGCTTGGTTTTAGTTTGAGATTCAAATACAGGTTCCTGCACTCGCACAGAGATCGCAGCCACAATGGAAGCCCGGATATCTGCTGCCTCATATTCTTTTTTATAAAACTCCCTGATGGTTTTTACCACCGCTTCCCGGAAAGCCTGTTGGTGTGTTCCTCCCTGCGTGGTATGCTGTCCATTCACGAAAGAATAATATTCTTCGCCGTATTGCTGACCATGAGTCATCGCGATTTCAATATCTTCACCTTTCAGATGGATGATGGGATAACGGTTCGCCTCCGTATCCGTGTTGCGGATTAAAAGATCGTATAAGCCTCTTTCTGAGAAGAATTTTTGTCCGTTGAAGTTAATGGTTAAACCCGCATTCAGGAACACATAGTTCCAGATCATACTCTCTATGAATTCCGGGATGTAATGAAAATTCCTGAAGATGCTTTCATCGGGAATGAACACCACGGCTGTACCATTGCGTTGTGTGGTGTCAATTTCGGGATGGTCATTTACCAGCTCACCCCTTTCAAACTCTGCCTTTTTTGTCTTTCCATCCCGATAGGACTGCACGGTAAAACTACCCGATAAAGCATTTACCGCTTTGGTGCCCACACCGTTTAAACCAACCGACTTTTGAAAAGCTTTGGAGTCGTATTTTCCTCCGGTGTTGATTTTAGAGACACAATCAATCACTTTCCCCAACGGGATCCCTCTTCCATAATCACGGATGGAAACTTTGTGATCGCTCACCGTGATATCGATGGTTCTGCCTGCACCCATTACAAATTCATCAATGGAATTGTCCATGATCTCTTTCAGCAGCACGTAAACACCATCATCAAAAGCAGATCCATCACCCAATTTCCCTATATACATTCCAGGCCTCAGCCTGATATGCTCTTTCCAGTCCAGCGAACGGATGCTATCTTCACTATAATTCACTATTTGTTCAGCCATATATTAACATCATGAGCACGGAGATGTGAGAATTGAGAACCCTCAAAAAGCACAAACAACCTTTACAAAGCTAAAATATTAGGTTAAAGGGGCAATTATAAGATTTCAACATTTCAAGATTTTTGGTTTGGTCTTGCAGTAAATTGTGAAATTCCTAGGTTGTTTTAGAAAAACATAGACAAACATGCTTAAGGGTCAGCAATAGAAAATCAACACCAATATACGGTAGAAGAAGTTTTGGAGATAGCTATCGCCATCCATTAAGGAAGTGATGATCATACGCTGATAAAAGGACGGGGTTAGCGGCAGGAATCCGATCTCTAAAAATTGATGCCCGCCATTGAAAATGAAGTCTCCAACAAAATCTCTTTACTCCAGTCCATCAATACTAACAGCCATTTTACCTGTTGCCACCACTATAGCCACGATGGCATTTGGGGTGAGCATAACTTTATTAGGAGTGATCTGACCTAAGCTTCCATTCACTTTCACCCCTTTCATCGGCTGATAATTATGAAGATAGGAAGCTAAGGTTTTCTCCCCTTCTGACAGCTGATCTGCAATGGAGAAACTACAGGCATCTGCCATTTTTTTCAGGATAAGCCCATGGGCCAGCCAATCGCCCACTTTCAACAATTTATTCTTGGAATCCAGCACGAAATTAACCTGATCCAGATACACCTCTTTAGTGCTGGGATTATAAGCCGGAACACCGGTTAAATAAAAGTCTCCATTCACAGCACCGCTTAAATTTACGGCAACGATCATTTTCCCATCTTTTCCCCAAAGATCAACCTTGTTCACGGTCACACTTCGGTTTCCCGATTCAAACTTTTGACCGTCAAAATTCTTTTGCACCACCTGCGAAGCGTAGCTGTACGAAGCGAAGGCTGCCAGGTTAGCTTTGAATTCATCAGGCATCTTGTCCACTGCTTTCAGCAGAATGGCATTTCTATCGAAAGTTAAAGATGGTTTAGTGCCAATGGAGGTCTCTAAATACGTTTTTAATCCAAGGTTAGCGGTAATCTTTTGATTAGCCACCGTGGCTTTTGTGGCATAAACCTCCACGGGCTGCATCGTGAACCAGCTTTCATATTCATCATTCACTTTTACAGGTTCGCTGAATGCCTGCAAAGCATCCAGCACATAGGGTTTAATGTCTAAAGATTGAGCGATGGCATCATCCACCATTTTGGAGAGCGAGCCTTTAAATAAGGAGATCGCCGGATTGATGAGGTAGGTGATTGGAATGCTTTTTCCTGCCACAACAATGCGGGGACTTTCTTTCCATTGTATATGCTGGATAGTGGTACCCGTAATGATCTTCCAATCCTTTAAACCCACTAAAGAATTCAGTCTCACGGTTCCATTTAAATAAAAGTCTTTGGTATCTGATAAGCTGATCCCGAAATTATCCAATCCATATTTTACCGAACCTGTTATCCGTAAAGGCAGATCCATCACGATTTTGCCATTTTGCTCAGTGATGACGATGTTGTTCTCCTTAAAAACCTTCATCTTCAGGTTGTCTCCGTCAAATGAATCATCTTCATAGAGCAATCCCTTCAAGTATTTATTTGTTTGATTTTGGAGATCTTTCACGGCAATCTCCACGGGCATACTAATGAAAGAAAGCTGCTTTTCATAAACCACCTCTGTAGAAGAGTAGTCCGGCAAAGGTTTTAAAGCCATCACTTTTTTAGAGGTGCTGCAGGATGAAAAATAACACGCAAGGGTTAATAAGCATATATAGTTGAAGAAATTTTTATTCATGAGTGCTTAAAATAGGCGCAAAGATAATTGAAAAATGGATGTTAATAAAATAGGATCCATCCCCATGATGAATCCTATGATCGCCTATTCATGCAGGTTCTGCCAAGAAATTAATGATGAACGAGAATATAGCTAAAACCAATAATATATGTATCAAAAATCCGGCTGCAAAAACGAAGAATCCCAATATCCATCCCAGCATAAATATGATAGCTAAAAAATTCAAAACCACTTTCATAAATATCTTATTTATAAGGGTGTAATCAAAGGCTATGCCATAGTGGGTGTTAATACGGAGAAAAACACAACCAATTTTATTATAGGACGTATTTATCCCTATTATGTACTGTAGTTATACTATAATTCCATTCAGGTTTTTTAAAACATTTTTATAGTGGCTGGATATTGACTATCATCGTGATGGTTTTTATTCCTTAAATTACTTCATGTTTGTTAAGGATTTGTTTTATTTGAGTACTATTATCTTTCTACTATGCCCAATTTCTTCCTCGAGACAAAAAATCTGCTAGAGCATTCTAATTTATTCTATATCATCACAGCCAATATGTCGGGCAGATATTCGTACGTGAACACAAAATATAAAAAGGTCTTTGAAAACGATTTCGGAGAGCTTGTGGGACAACCTTATGCTATCACCATGCACCCTGATGATACCGCTATTTGCAAAAGCGTTGCAGAGAAATGCTTTCGAAATCCGGAGAAGGTGTTTCCGGCAACCATCAGAAAGCATGATGGCAAAGGGGGCTATATTTTTACGCAATGGGAATATAAAGCCATGTTCAAAGACAATGGAGAACCAGAAGGGATTTTTTGTCTGGGTTATGACATCACCGAATTTCAAAATAAAAACAAGCAACTTTTAAATGCTTTGGAGACAGTTGATCATCAACAATTCATATTAAAAAGTATAGCATACCATCAATCTCATAACATCAGAAGGCCTCTTGCCAACATTTTGGGATTAGGCTTAGTGCTGGAGCATATGGAAATTGATCCTAATGTGAAGAACGTTATCAATCTGGTGATCCAAAGTGCTAACGAACTTGATGACGCCATCAAGCAAGTCATAGATGATTCCACCATTGACGAAGGTTAAACTCTGTTTTTTTTGCTAGTTAGCTCATTCCAAACAGCATTCTCGGCTAAACTGTCAGTCAGGTGTAATTAATCAAAAATGCATTTTTATTCCCTCCCATTGTACTTTGCTTTCCTATCTTTGTTAGCCTTAAGCTATTTTAAAATCCAATGAAAACTTTCAGCTCCATCCCTTCTGATAATGATTTTTATAAAAATATTTTGGAAAGCCTGGAGGATTATGGCGTTTTCACAACAGATAAAGATGGAATGGTGACCACCTGGAACAAGGGTGCAGAACACGTGCTGGGTTATACGGAGGAGGAGATTTGCGGCAAGCCTGCAAGTGTCATTTTCACGGATGATGATTGCAAAAATGGGATCCCCGAACACGAGTTCAGAGAAGCTTTGGAGAAAGGGCGTGGAATTGACGAAAGGTATCATCAACATAAAAACGGCACGCTATTTTGGGCGAGCGGATTGGTGTTTCCATTGTTCAACAGCGAAGAGGAACACATTGGCTTCACAAAGATCCTTCGGAATTTAAACAGGCGTAAAGAAGCGGAAGATGACGCACTGGAGGCAAGAAAATATGCCCAAAGCATTGTGGAGACCTCCAAAGAGCCTTTAATGATCTTAAACGCTGATTTTACCGTCAATGCTGCCAGCAAAGCTTTTTTAAAACTGTTTAAAATGAATAAGGAGGAAATCGCAGATAAAAACCTCTTTGAAGTGCTCGCTCCAAAAATTGACACTAAGCCACTGGAAGAGGAGATGCAGCATTATGACAGTTTCGAGAACTTTGAACTGTTGTATAAGGGAGAAGACGGCTCTCCTGAAAAAATATTGTTGGTATCCTGCCGCAAGGTTTTCCAAACATTCAAGTCCTTTGGTCAGCACCTTTTTAGTTTTCAGGATGTGACCCAACAAAGAAAGCTGGAGCAGGCTAAAGAGGATTTCATCAGTGTGGCAAGCCATGAACTCAAAACACCGATATCAGTAATACGGGGTTACACCCAATTATTGAAGAAACAGCTGAAAGATAAAGTGAGCGATAAGGAAAACATCACCATCAACAACATCCTCCTGCAGTCCGAGAAATTGAATAAGCTTACCTCATTCCTGTTAGATGCTTCCGCCTTCAAAGCTGGCACCATCCAGTTAAAAAAGGAACCTTTTGCAATGATGGCATTGATTATTGATTTGGTGGAAGAGATGAATTTGGCGAACACCAGGCATCATATCGCCATCATGGAGATTTGTGATGCCTGCGTATTCGCTGACCGGCTTCGTATTGGCCAGGTGATGACAAACCTGCTCGGCAATGCAATAAAATACGCTCCTGATCAGCAGGAGATCTGGGTGAACATCATGGTGGACGAAAAAGGGGAGAAGGTTCGTATAGCTGTAAGGGATAATGGTATTGGCGTCCCTCCTGAACATCAGGACAGCTTATTTCAAAGGTTTTCAAGAACAGATCATATTAAAGCGCATCAAATGGAAGGGTTTGGGATGGGGCTTTATATCGCTGCCGAAATCATTAAAGCACATGATGGAACCATTGGGGTAGATAGTGATGGAAATAGTGGCTCTACTTTTTATTTTGAACTTCCTATTTTAAAGTGACAGCTATTTGGTTGCCGGATCAGCTTTAGAGGATCGAATGGCTTTCACCCCTTAAAACCAACATCAATCACCTTTTCTAAAAGCCCGATGCCTTTCTTTTTCTGATGATCAGCTCAATCTTTTTTGGATCGTAATTCTCAGCGTGTTTGGCTGCGTTACATAAGCGTTGATCCAATTCTTTTGCTGAGGTCTCCAGATGATCATGGATTTCATCATTAAAACCCCGTTGTTTTAGCAAGGCCACCAGGCCCAGGATATTGGCCAACGGCTTGCGTACTTCGTGAGACTGGATGAAGGCTATTTTTTTAAGTGATACATTCTGATGCATCACCTGCTCTTCATATGCTTTTCTTTGTGTGATGTCTTTTGCATTGACGGTGACCCCGATGATATTACCTTCACAGTCATAGGCAGGATTAAAGCCCACCAGCCACCATAGGTAAGCAACACCTGTGTAGGTAACCTTCATCTCTTTGACAGTGGTTTTGCCCCTAAGCAGCGCCCTGTTGCAATTTCTTTCATAAATGGAAGCCAATGACGGACTGATCAACGCTCTTGCATCCATGCCTGTTTTTATCTCCTTATTCATATTCTGCTTAATAGAGGCTGCCAGGCTTTTGTTGTAAGCCATGATATTCAAATTTTTATCAAGCAGCATGAAACAATCCGGCGTGCTTTCAAATATGGCCCTCAACTTATTGGAGGTGGTGCTAAGCTCCAGCTTCTGCTGCTCCAGTTCAGCTGTTCTTTCTTTGAACAAGAGATTATTGACCTCCAACTCCATCAGTCTGTAAGCTTGTTTAGAAAGTATCAACAGCATTTGCTGTTGCCTTTCGGTCAGCTCCTGAGGCTGATTGTTCAATACACAGAGACTCCCTAATAGCTCACCCTGGTCTGTACAAAGCGGCGCACCGGCATAAAACCGGATATGTGAAGCCCCTACCACTAAAGGGTTATTAACAAAACGGGCATCAAGTGAAGCATTTGGAACAATCAATAATTTGTCAGGTGAGGTGAGGTGTTTACAAAAGGAGTGCTCACGGGTGTTGCGCTCCACCTCAGTACCTATTCTCACTTTGATCAATTGTTCCTCCTCATCCATAAAAGTAAGGAGGGCAACAGGAGTTTGGCACAGCTCCGCAGCAAGTGAAACAATATCCTGTAACTCTTTATTCTTTTTAAAATCAAGTTGGGCGAAATATTTCACATTGCCCGGCTTATTTAGCAGTTCTTTGATCATATCTTTTTTCAATGCTGCAGAAACAGCGATCAGGGATGATTCAGCTGGATCAAATCTTCCCTCTAATTTAAAAATTAAACAATGGAGAACAAAAACTCTCTATCTCTTCCTAACAAATTAAGTACCAGTAAATTTTTTTATGTCATAAAGGTCTTACCACAGCGGGCCCTGGGTAGTTTTAATTTGCTTTTGAGCCGCCCATCCCCAGTTTACCAGCTATCAGAAAGGAAAAGTATGCGATGAAGAATTTGAATCAGGATGGTCTCCTTTTCCCGGCATTGCATCCTGCAAAAGAAAAATCTTACCTTCCCTGATTTCTTTATCCATAAACAGTCCCCCATTCACATCACAACATCCAGCACCCCCCACAATCTATATCGTCCTTAAAAAGCTTCCTGTTTTACGGTTTTTATGACAATAAGTTTCCAATTGGCCAAGGTCTTGCAAAATGAGCCTCTTTTTATCAAGAAAAAGGGACTGAGGCAAGTCCTGGCTAGGAGAGATGGAAAGTCTTGTACGTTAAAGCCAAAAAATTGTGGACGGGTTCAGAGGATATGGGTAGTGATCAATTAGGAAAGCTCTCCACCCACCCAGCAGGTTAGGCTCAATCGCTGATGCAGGGAATCCGCCATTGCCGTAGTTTGAAGCTGAAGTTTGATAAAAAACCATAAACAGAGAGCGATAACGGCGATCATTTCACTGCAACATCATCCTGAATTTACTTTGGTGTACATCGCTTTAAATTTTCTGAAACGTTCTCTGCTCACCAGCAGATTAAAGTGCGCAGCTTCCTGCGGATAGCGCAGGATGATCACCGCCTGCATATTTTTAGTGTTTTCAAATCCCTTAATGGCGGTCCAGTTCAGCAATACAGAACGATTGATCCGGTAACCAAATGCAGGGCACAGCTGCCGTTCCAGATCTTTCATCAGGTAAGGGGTGTGCCACACCTCACCGGTCTTTAAAATCACATAGCCTATATGAGACTCATTGCAAAAGCATACAATCTCCTCCATCGCCACCTGGCACCTTTTATTGCCCCTGCTCACCCAAATATAGTCACGCAGCTCTTCATGGTCTGCCACTGCTTTGCGCATCCGTTCTGGCTGCTGCACCACAAAGTGGCGCACACACAGCAATCCGTTCAGGGCGCAAAGCATATAAAACACCATCTGCCACTCCACCCGCAGGTAACTGCTGCCAAAAAAATCCTGATGATAAATGCCGAAATATGCCCATACCAGAAGGAAATCCAACAAAAGTGTCGCCCCGATACCGTATACCAGCTGACTGACCACCCTCTTCAGCACATTGCCTTCCCAGCTGCAATGCACACCCAGCCATTCCGTGATCCTCACCACCAGCTCAATGAGCAGCAGGGCTGCGGGGATGCTGAAAGCCAAGGCGATATAAAAACCTTTCATGTGCAGCAATTCGCTCACAGGGCGGGTTTGGGGAACAATCAACAGGTGATTTGCAGCTGCAACCGCAATGAATAATCTCCAGTATACAGAAATACGATTCCTGTGCGCAGGATAAAAGACAGCATTTGTTCTCATCAGGATAAGTTTGAAGAACGAATATACCAAATTTTCATTTTAAGTAAAATTATTACAATATCTAATAAATACAGTTCAGGACATCGAATCTACCATTCAGGAATGATACTTCCCCACATATTGGTCTTGCGGAGGACCCCCGCTAATTTAGCCTGAAAAACAAATACGATTGATAAATACAATTTCAATGCCCTGGGCATGCAACAACTCGCCGCTGCACTTTATGCCCGCTCTGATGAAGACTTGGCCCTGGAGGCCGATGATCTGGAAACTGATTTCGCCCTCTGGTGCGAGCAGCATTTTAACCTGGACCTAAATTATGTTGAGATAACGAGGATACTGCACGAGAGAATGGATTTGAAGAAGAGAATAACCGAATAAAAACTGCACACAACAGCTATAAGCAATTGCTTGTCCCTGCCTATCCTGCTGTTCCAAATGTTAGCCTGCGCATCTGGCACTCTTAAATAAAGGGGATTTTCAACCCAGTTGTTCCAGCTGTTAGCTTGCACATACGGAACTTAAAAAATAAAGGGATTTGAATCCCTTGTCCATCGAAGGATTTAAAATCTCCCGCAAATGGGCGCAGAGGCCTATTACTTTTTTCGATTCCATAAATTGTATTTTTAGGCCCTCAAGATTGCTGACGCAGTTTTCTTTAGCAAAAAAGTAACATCTTGAGCGAAGCGAATGCATGAAGGTCATAAAAAAATCATAATTGACTGAATAAACGACGACGCTGCGCCGCTTGCTGTGAAAGAAAATGCTTCAACCCTTTCCTTCATTGCCGCAACCGCCAAGGCGGAACAAGACGGTGCCGAAAAGCCATTGCCGATTGTCCTGTCGTCCAAATGAAAATCAGCATTCCAATCAACCTTTCCTCCCTGCAAACCACCCGGCAAAGCCCCAAAGCAGAGCCACCCGGCAGGTCCGGCTCAGAAGATTTGGAAGGAAAGTCAAATAAATCTTGTCGCAAAGCCTTTCGAAAAGCACCGTCCGAGCAATCCGCAAAAGTGCTGCACCTACATTCATGATCGCAAGACCATTCACACGGCTTGGATTGCGATATAAAGATTTATTTAGGCTATCCGAACAAAGGTTCTGAAGCCTTGATTTTTTTCGTTCTTTTTTCATCAAGGAAAAAAGGACTTGAGGTGTCCCGCTAAAGAGGGACGGCAAGCCTTGGCGTAATGGCCTAATGAAGTAATTGATAGAAATATATCTATCATTTATTTCACAATCTCTCCGCTCATAGCCGCGGACCATAAAGCAAACGGCTATACAGCTTGAAAAAATTTATCGCCCTAAAAAGGAAAGGTTGCCTAATGTTTTGAGCAAAGAGGAGGTTAAGAAAATCCTGAATGCACATAGTAATATCAAACACAAAACAATGCTGAGTTTAATTTATAGCTGTGGTTTAAGAAGGAGCGAACTGCTTAACCTAAAGCCCAATGAGATCGATAGCAAAAGAAATGTAGTGATCATCAAACAAGGAAAGGGCAAGAAAGATCGGATTGCGCCACTATCGCCAAATATTTTAGTGCTTTTAAGGGAGTATTATAAAACGCACAAACCTCTTGCCTATTTATTTGAAGGCCGCAAAGCGGGAACAAAATATGATGAAAGAAGTCTGGGCGAGGTGCTAAAACAAGCGGTTGAGAAAGTAAAAATCAGGAAACCAGTAAGCCTGCATTGGCTGATGCATAGTTATGCTACGCATTTATTAGAAAGCGGAACTGATTTGCGCTACATCCAAGAAATATTAGGTCATAAAAGCAGCAAGACCACCGAGATTTACACCCATGTGAGTACCAAAAGTTTACAAAATGTAAAAAGCCCTTTCGATGATTTATAAAATTGATATCTTGGAGCAATCATACAATAACCCCCCCCACAAGCCAACCAGAAATGGAGTGTTAGAGGGGATTTATAAGACATATATACAAGTTAGGTGTAACCATAAAAACGACTGAAATCGGCTACCGTAAATAAATCGAATTACAGACCGACAATTAAAAAAAATCACATGAATTAAATGTAACTCTAAAAGTATTTATTCGTCTTTATAAACACAAAATAATCAAAAAATGAAAAAATTCTTCTCCTTATTCTTACTAATAATTTCAATTACTCATCTTGCAAATGCGCAAAATAGTGAAACACAAAAGATTGAAATAAATTCAAAAATTTTTAATGACACAAGAGAAATTAAAGTTCTTCTCCCAAATCAATATGACAAATTTCCCAACAGAAAATACAAAGTAGTTTACTTATTTGATGCACAATCAAATGACTTCTTCAATTATTTAATCGCTACCTACAATTATTTAAAAAGTGCTTCAAATCATTTTATAAGTCCTGTAATATTCGTTGGCATTGAGAGTAAAGACCGAAGATTTGAGTTTTTACCAAAAAACAAAACCGACCAACCTTTCCAAATTTATGGGTCAAATGCTAAATTAGGAGGTGCAGATTTAATGTTGGAATATTTAGATAAAGAAGTGATTCCACTAGTAGAAAAAAGATTTCGTTCTAACTCATATAACATAGCTATTGGTCATTCATTAGGAGCAAGTTTTATCACTTATTCTTTAATCGACTATCCCAAAATGTTCGACGCTTTGATAGCAATAAGTCCAAATTATTATTACGATAATGAACAAATACTTAACTCTTTTAAAGCAATAAAAAACAAAGACAATCTAAGTAATAAGTTTATTTATATTGCTCACGGTAAAGGGGATGAACTTGAAGACAGATTTTCTCCAAGCACAGAAAAAATGAGAAAAATCCTTGAAAACATGAATATTCAGAAACCAAATTGGAGTGTTAACGAATTAAATAATAATAGCCACGCATTGACACCATTGGAAGGAATCTTTAAAGGGTTTGTAAAACTTAATGAGCAATTAACAATTGATGAAACATCTAAAAGCTTTTATTCAAATAAATATAATTTTATAGCCAACTTCCAAGAATTTTACAAAAATTCTTCACAATCAACAGGACTTAAACTACCAACAATTGAAGACGCAAATCATTTAGCATATAATTGTTTTTATTCAAATATGACAAAAGAAGGTATTGAAGTTTTAGAATATACTATTCAACTTTATCCAAATGACTCAAACCTATATGATAGTTTAGGAGAATTTTATCAGTCAATTGATGATAAACTAAAGGCAAAATTATCATACCAAAATGGAATGAAAATACCTCGGGGCAGAGCCCCAGAGGTATTAGAACATTGCTAACTGTTGACTGTGTATTTTTTTATATTCTTCTGCTTTTCCTTGAGACTTTACATAATTCTGAATTGTACTCTCATCTCCATGTTTTCCAACCGTGTTAACATAAAATCCTTTTGACCAAAATTCTCCACCCCACAACTTCAGTTTAACCTCAGGATGCCTTTTGAAAATCTCTTTCGCTGTTATACTTTTTACAGTTCTAATTATTTTTGTCGGACTTTCAATAGGTACACTCTGAATCAGAAAATGAACATGGTCTTTATCTGTACCAATTTCAATGAAAATTATATCATAACGTTTAGAAATCTCAACACAAATTTCTTTCAGACTGACATCAACTGCTTCACTCAATACCACTCGCCTATATTTTGCTGGACATACAAAATGATATAACAAAACTGATACATTATGCTTCTTATGGACATATTTGCTCACATAACTAAATTACAAAAAAATCGAAGCAGAGCTTCGAGGAATCAAACCAAAAGAGATTGAAAATAGTGGAAAATGAGAAATCGGATGTAAGTTTTGATATCTACCAAAAAAAGAAAAAAGCATTTATAAATAGGTTGCAAAGTTTTGAACCGAAATAAAAAACATACTAAAATAATAAGTAGATGTCAAACAGCAAATTAATTACAGAATAAATTTTCAAAAAATCAAGTTTTTAAAATCGACCAAAGTTCTACATCTTGAACTTTTTCTACTTGTAAAAAGAAGATACAGAATGAAATAAAAAAAAACATGGCAACACATAATCGAGTAGACGGCCCTGCCAGAAACCTGACAGAGTGCGCCTCTCACACCACCGTACGTGCGGGTCTCGTATACGGCGGTTCGTAGACTGACGGGTTGAGTTTTGTGTAGATCTCCAACATTGGGATGTAGCCTTTCTGCTTTAGCCGTTTAACAGTGGTGGTCGTATCAAGAATCGGGCTCTGCGCTATGCGCCATCCCCCTTTCCTTGTCCTGCTCCATGCATAAGCATGGTCGGCATCCACCCCTAAACGTATCAGGTTTTTCCGTTTACGTTCGGGCTTCTTCCAATCCGTCCAGGTGCAATAGCGCAGGCGGTTGCGCAGCCAGCCGCCCACATCCCGCAGTTTACCTAAGATGCCGCCCCCCTTAAAATAGGTGAGCCAGCCCCGGGTGATCTCGTTTATCTTAACGATGCGTTCTGCCAGACTTTTGGGCAACGTTTTCCGCGTCACTGCCTTCAACTTCTCTTTCAGCTTTGCCCATGCTTTTTCTCCTACCGTTGGCTGACATTGCCCTTTTGCCCCTTTTTGGTACGTGGGTGCAAACGTAAAGCCCAGTATCGTAAACTTCACCGGTCTTACTATCCCGCTCTTTGACTTGTTCACTTTCAGCTTTAGCTTGTTTACCAAGTATCTGGTAATGGCTTTGCCTGCCAGTTTCGCGTCAGAGGGGATTCTGCAATAGATACTGAAATCATCGGCATAGCGCACAGATCTTAGCTTTCTCCTTTCCAGTTCTTTGTCCAGCTCATTGAGCAGGATATTGGAAAGTAGTGGACTAAGTGGACTGCCTTGTGGCACTCCTTTTCTTCGTTTTACTAATCTGCCTTTAATTTGTATCGGGGTTCGCAACCATTTACGGATTAACCGTAGCATAACAGGGCATTTTACCTTGCGGTAGATCAGGTTCAGTAGCAGGCAGTGGTCTACCCCGTCAAAGAATGTTTCCAGATCGATAGCCACGATGTGGCTATAACCTTCATGAATGTTGCTCAGTGCTTTCCCCACTGCTGTCCTAGCATTTTTGTAGGGCCTGAGACCATAGCTGTTTTCATGGAATTCATTCTCGAACTTTGGCATCAGAACTTGTGATACGGCTTGTTGTAGCAGACGGTCTACAACCGTGGGAATACCCAATAATCGAAGTTTTCCTCCGCCTTTGGGTATCTCCACTCCCATAATTGATTGTGGCAGGTATTTGTTCCCTTTTATTGTTTCCAGTAGTGCTTCCCTATGTTTCTGTACATAGTCTTTTAACTCGGTGGTTTTTAATCCATCGATGCCTGCACTTCCTTTATTGGCTATCACTTGTTGTAATGCCTTTTGCAAGTTTTGGGGACGTAATACTTGTGCAATCAATTTTCCTTGCTTTTTGTTCTACAATCAATTCTTACTGTTCCGCTTCTACGGGGCTATTGCTTGCGCAGTTCCCCGTGGATTAAGAACCAATTTACGTTCGGTCCTTCCTTGTCTGTGAGACCTGTGCCGTTTGCTGGCACCTCGTTACACCAAGTAATATGACCTCTGCTGACTTCTCTTTGTGGTTAACTCGTAACCTAAGAGACCTCCCTCGGTAAGGTAAACACCCTTCTGTCTACTCCTGCTGAATCTACATCCTTGAGCTTTTGGTTCTCCTCGGACTTCGGTGTGCTGTGCCACCTCATCCACTCAATTATGCCTCGTATCCAGTTTCTGTTCGTCAGTGCAGACGTTTGCAGGCTCGCTTACTTCAGTGCATGCCTCACGACAAACCACCTTGCGACTTGCTAATTCTTCCAGGCGTTACCCCGGCGAATAAGGGACTTGCACCCTCTGGGTCTTTTCTTAAATTTCTTCAAGAAAAGATTTATATTTACCATTCAAGGCACACACAGCAAATTTGCACAAAAATGGCCGACGGTGGTTCACGTTAATTCATTCGTTAATTATTTAATTTAGTGCGGTACGACAATGGTTCTGCAAGCAATGCCATTTCTGCACAAATTTTCAAAACGTCAAACTGTCTAAAAACCTCTGTTCAGTTTTCCACACTAAAAGAATAAGTTTTTGCAGTTTTAAGCTGTTGTTTTGGTGTTTTCAAGTATGAAATTCATCACCGGAAAAGATAGGAACCAGACCGAGTTCTTCTGTTTGGAACAGGCCATAAGCCAGGACAACGGGGTCCGTCTGATTGACCTCTTTGTGAATGCTATCAAATTAGCAGATCATGGTTTTGACATGAACTACATAGATAACGGCAGACCAGCCTATCATCCCTCAGACCTGCTCAAACTCTATATTTATGGCTACCTCAACCGCATCCGTCCTTCACGGGCTTTGGAAAAAGAATGCAGACGCAACATCGAGCTGATGTGGCTGATGAAAGGATTGGTCCCCGACCATGACACCATCGCTAACTTTAGGAAAGAACATCCAAAAGCCATCCGTAAGATATTCCATACCACCGTTTCACTGGCCAAGAACTTCGATCTTATCGGTGGCAAACCCCTGAGCACTAAGCTCAGGGCCCAGAACTCCAAGAAGAACAATTTCAATGCTGCCAAGATTGAAAGACATATCGCCTATATTGATGTTAAACTGGATGAACATAACCAGCTTCTTGCTGCTCAGGACAATGATACAGACCGAACAACAAAAGTGCAGATCGAGCAAAAGATAGCTAAACGCCAGAACCAGAAAAACAGATATCAAAGCTTCCAGAAAACTTTGGATGAAACCGGGGAACCTCAAATATCTACCTCCGACCCTGACAGCGGGCAACTCATCACCCGTAACAATATAACCGAGGTAGCTTACAATATCCAAAGTACCGTGGATGCCAAGCATTGCCTAGCGATAGATTATAGAGTGACCAACCAGAATGACAGCAAAGCGGTGGGCAACATGGTGCGCAGGGCAAAAACAATATTAGGGGCTAATGATTTTACCATCCTGTATGACAAAGGTTACCACACCGGTAATGAGTTCGATTATGCCCATAAACAAGGTGTGCAAGTGATGGTGGCTATTCCTGAAGTCGCCTCTCATGCCCCGGATATGGCTTTTGATGTCGCTAATTTTATTTACGACCAGTTAGATGACAGTTGCATCTGTCCTGCTAAAGAAACTTTGACCACCAATGGCAGATGGTATTTCAAAAAGCATGGCAAGACCACCAATCGGATGAAGCACTATAAAACCAAAGCTTGCCATTCATGCCCCTATTTTGAGCGTTGCACCAAAAACAAAGCGGGCGGACTGATCGAGCGGACGGAACACGCGGAGGTCATCGAAGCAAACAAAACCAGGATAGAACCCAACAAGGAGCTTTACCGAAAGCGGCAGGCCATTGTAGAACATCCTTATGGCATCATCAAAAGGCAATGGGGTTTCTATTACATCATGGCCAAGAAGACCCTCAAACATGCCTCGGCTGATGTAGGGTTGATCTTCACGGTCTTCAACTTGCGCCGAATATTCAATACCATTGCCCATGATCTGCTTAGAAAGTACCTAATGGGGCTTGCCTGTCTTTTCTCGGTCGTGGGGCCTTATTTTAAGTGCTCATACGCTTTCGTTTATTTGGTGTTTGATAAGGTCATTCAGAAAATGGATCGCTTTTTTATGCCTGTAAATCGTTTATATTTACGTTGTGATCACGTAGGTTTAAGAATTAATTTGGGTTTTTAGACAAACTGGCGTTAGGTGCAACCCGTAAAGACGACCGTGCAACCTTGACAATTTTGTGCAGACAGACAAAAAAGTGCAATTAAACTATCTTTGACATAGTGAAAATTTTATCCTTCATACTCGCTTTATATGTTGTGGCGCTTTCGGTGAGACTGTGTTGCGCAGACGACAACTGCACGGACAACAACCATTCAGTCAAGGCAGAGCAGACAGACAACCATCACCAAGACAATGACTGCAAAGGGGACTGCTCACCGTTTTTCACCTGCGGGACTTGCACAGGTTTTAGTTTCCCGACAATTACTTTTTCATTGACACCACCAGCATTTCTATTGACAACACACATTTCAATTTACCAATCTTCCTTCTCTTCGGAGTTTTTTTGTTCCATTTGGCAACCGCCAAAAATCAGTTAATGTTTTGTGGCTTCGCCACAAATTATTTCTTGAACATTAACTAAATTATCAGCAATGAAAAAATTCATCGTGTTGCTTTTTGCAACATTCAATATTATTAATGTATTCGGTCAGAATATATTTAAAGCAGTCATAAAAGACAGCGAAACAAAAGAACTCTTAATCGGTTCGACAGCAGTTCTGCAAGGCACGACAAATGGTTCAAGTGCAGACATAAACGGCTTACTCGAAATAAAAAACATTCCGGACGGAAAGCAAATTATTGTTTTTAGTTATATCGGTTACAAACAACGCATAGACACTTTCAATTTCCCATTGACACAAACCAAACCAATTGAAATTTTACTTTCATCAGGAGCAAAAGAAATGGAGGAAGTGGTTGTTTCTTCGACACGCTCAAGCAGAACAATTGATAACATTCCGACAAGAGTGGAAACCATTTCAGGAGAAGAACTTGAAGAAAAAGGAAATATGAAACCTGGCGACATCCGAATGATGTTGAACGAAAGCACAGGAATACAAACTCAGCAAACGTCAGCGACAAGTTACAATTCATCAATCCGAATACAAGGGCTTGATGGAAAATACACCCAAATATTAAAAGACGGCTTCCCTTTGTATTCAGGATTTTCGGGTGGGCTTAGTTTGTTGCAAATTGTTCCGCTTGACTTAAAACAAGTGGAAGTTATCAAAGGAGCATCTTCCACTCTTTATGGAGGTGGTGCAATTTCGGGCTTGGTAAATCTCATTTCAAAAACTCCCAAAGAAAAAAAAGAATTGGATTTTATGTTTAACGGAACATCTGCATTAGGTTTGGATGCAAGCGGATTTTATTCACAGAAATTTAAAAAGGTTGGGGCAACAATTTTTGCTTCCTATAATTTAGGAACACCTTACGATCCCGCAAACATCGGTTTAACTGCTATTCCGAAATTTAATCGCTACACAATAAATCCGAAGCTGTTTTTATATTTCAATGATAAGACAACTATGAATATTGGTTTCAACAATACAGTTGAAGATAGAATTGGGGGCGACATAAAATATATTGAAGGCAAGGGCGACAGCATACATTCCTACTTTGAGAAAAATAGAACCAATCGTTTCAGCACTCAATTAGGATTTGACCGCAAAGTAAATGACAAATCAAAAATTTCTTTTAAAAATAGTGTGAGCTATTACGACAGAAGTATTGAAATTCCAAACTTCAAATTTTCAGGCATTCAATTATCTTCATTCAGTGAAGCGAACTATAATCATAAAGGAGAAAAAACAGAATGGATTGCGGGAGCAAATTTATGGACAGATAAGTTCTCTCAAAACAAATTTGACACCGTCAAAGTTGTTGATTACAATTACACAACTTTTGGTGGGTTCGTTCAAAATACTTGGAATGCCACAGAAAAATTCACTCTTGAAACTGGCATTCGTGGCGATTACCAAAACGAGTTTGGATTTTTTGCTTTGCCGAGAATTTCCGCACTCTTAAAAGTTAATCAAAAAATAACTGCTCGGCTTGGCGGTGGTTTGGGCTACAAGACACCGACAGTTTTCACAGAAGACGCAGAACGCATTCAATTTAGAAATGTATTGCCTATTGATGTTTCAAAAACAAAAGCTGAGCAATCTATCGGAGGAAATTTTGACATCAATTATAAAACACCGCTTTCAGACAAATTATTTATGACGATTAATACTTTATTCTTTTACACACAAGTAAAAAATCCTTTAATCCTTGTGCCGACAACGACCGGCTTTTATGAATTTCAGCAGCCCAAAGGTTTCATAGACACAAAAGGAATTGAAACAAATATCAAATTGGCCTATGGAGATTTCAAACTTTTCATTGGCTACACATTAGCAGATGTAAAGCAACATTACTCAACCACGACAGATTTTCCTTTGGTAGCAAGACACCGACTGAACAATGTTTTGATGTATGAAATTGAGGACAAATTAAAAATTGGTTTGGAAGCATATTATTATTCGCCACAAAAACTCAATGATGGTGCAACAGGAAAAGCATATTGGCTCACAGGATTTATGATTGAAAAACTTTGGGAGCATTTTTCAATCTTCGCCAACTTTGAAAACTTCCTCGACACACGACAGACAAAGTTTGACACCATTTACACAGGGACAATAACTAATCCGACATTCAGGGATATTTACGCACCTGTGGACGGTTTTGTAATTAACGGTGGACTGAAACTAAAACTATAACGGTAGACAGAAAAACGGGCAGCACCTAACAGCAAGTTATAAGTAACCCTAACCGAACGAAAACCTCTACTCAATCGAACGAAAAAAAGCCCTGCCCTTCTCAAAATAAAAAGAGCTATAATTTCCCAAACCACGAACCCAAATCACATTATAGCACATTTTATTTTGCCAACCGCACTCCAAAGCCCACCCACCACCCGATGGACTAATTGCTAAAAAAAATATTCATTCTATTATTTGCAAAATTCAAAATGACAACTTATGTTTGACAAATGGTGTCAAGTAAAATAATTCATATGGAAACGGTCGGACAAATAATCAGAGCAAAAAGAGAAAGCCTTGGCTTGCTACTTAGACAAGTAGCTTCACACTTAGACATCGACCAAGCTATTTTAAGCAAAATTGAACGAAATGAAAGAAAACCGACAAAATCTAATATTATAAAACTTGCAGAAGTCCTGAAATTAGACGCAGAAGACTTATTGGTTCAATTTATCAGCGAAAAGATTGCTTATGAAATCGCCGACGAAGATTGCGCAAGCAAGGTTCTGAAAGTCGCAGAACAAAAAGTAAAATATTTGAAATCACATCTTGTAAAAAACTAGTTATGCAGACAGAAACAATTGACACAGAAATAAGCATGGTTCAAGAACCTCAATTAGATTTTTTATACTATTCTAATCCCGTTAAGAAAAAAATTAGAGAGGAAAAACAGAAAGTTTTAAACGTCCTTTCTCTGTTTTCTGGGGTGTGGCGGAATGGATTTAGGTTTTGAGGGCGGTTTTTCTGTTCTACAACAATCAATAAACGAAATCTTAACACCGCACTTCATAGATAAAAAAAATAAAGATGGTTTTACTACACTGAGAAAAACCAAATTTAAAACCGTTTTCGCCAACGATATTTTGACCGATGCAAGGAATGCTTGGGTAAATTATTTTTCAAAGAAAGGACACAATTCAGAAGATTTCTACAAAGAAAGTATCGTTGATTTAGTAAAAATGTATCGCAATGGTGTGAATGTATTTCCTGAAGAAATTGACGTAGTTACAGGCGGTTTTCCTTGCCAAGATTTTAGCCTAGCAGGTAAAAGAAATGGTTTTAATTCCCATAAAAATCATAAAGGAGAACTCATAGAAAAAGAAACGGCTTCTACCGAAACACGTGGACAACTTTATATGTGGATGAAAGAAGTGATTGAAATCACTCAACCAAAAATTTTCATCGCAGAAAACGTAAAAGGACTTGTAAACTTAGATAATGTAAAAGAAATCATACAGAATGACTTTTCTTCAGCAAATGGTAATGGTTATATCGTTCTCGACCCAAGGGTTCTACATTCTGCAAATTATAGCGTTCCACAATCTAGAGAAAGGGTTATCTTCATTGGGATTAAAAAATCTGCTCTAAAAAAATCTGCTTTAGAAGAATTAGAAAAAGAAGTGATTTCAGAACACTACAATCCTTACCCAAGTCCTACACATTCGTACACAGTTGAAGGGGATAATTTAAAGGATTTTGTTAAGTTAAAAGATTTATTTAAACATTTAGAAGAGCCTGAAAATACAGATGACTTATCTCAAAGATTTTACTCCAAAGCAAAATTTATGGGTAAACATTGTCAAGAGCAAATAGAAATAAAACTTGCTGGTATTGCACCAACTATTCGTTCAGAACATCATGGGAATATAGAATTTAGAAGACTTTCAGTAAACGGAGGGAAAATAGAAAATGAGTTAAATGAAGGTTTAAATGAACGAAGACTTACACCAAGAGAGTGTGCACTAATTCAGACTTTCCCACCAGATTATGATTTTGTAATTGAAAATAAATATGGTCGAAAAGGTTCTTTTTTAGTTAGTCCTTCACAAGCATATAAAATTATTGGCAACGCAGTTCCACCTCTTCTTGCTTATAACCTAGCTAAAAGAATTGAAGACGTTTGGGATTTATATTTTAAAAAACAAGAATGATTGTATCACTAAATACCGACCCAAACCGAAGTGAATTTGATTTATTGCTTAACTCAACACTTGCTGAACTAAATATTCATGCAAAAAATCCTTCTAAGAAAGTAGAAACTCTTTTAGGCAGAAATCTTGAACCATATGTAAGAGATGTAATGACAGATTTGGCTGTAGGAACTGCATTTGAAAATTCTATCGAATTAATCGGTGGACAAAAATTTCCAGACATTGTTGCGAAAAAATATTACGGAATTGAAGTAAAAACAACAACTCAAAATCATTGGAAAACTACAGGGAATAGTGTTTTAGAAAGTACGAGGGTAGAAAGTGTAGAACGAATATTTATGTTGTTTGCAAAATTGGCAAGTCCAATAGAGTTTCGTTGCAGACCTTATGAAGAAGTGCTATCAGAAGTTGTGGTAACTCATTCTCCTAGATATTTGATTGATATGAATTTAGCGCAGGGCAAAACTATTTTTGACAAAATAAAAATGCCTTACGAAACTTTGCGCAAAAAAGAAAACCCAATTAGGCCAATTGTTGATTATTATAAAAGTAAACATTGGTGTCCGGTTAAAATTTAAACGTTTACTATTTACGGACTGAATCATTTGTAAACGCATGATTTTTGTTTTCCGAAAATAGAACCTCCCCCCATGTTTGAAACTCTCCGGTCTGCTTGTTTAGAACATTAATTCCAAGGTCTGCTTTATGTATCAACAATACCTTCACATTGTCAAACTTAATTGGAAGGTATAATTCAGAACTTGAGCCTTCTGAACTTGGCTCATCATCATTTTTGTCCACGCAGGGTCTTGCTTTAGCTGACCCTGTGTCTCACAAGAATAATGATGAGTTTTCAAAATCCATATAAAAATTAAAAATCATACTGATATTTAGGTAGGAGGAAATAGCTATTCATCCTATTCATGGCTGGTTTAACATTTCTTGTTTTCCGTCAAACCGCAGACAGCATCCCTGCAAAAGAAGCCTCTAACTAGCTGTTCCAGAATGTTAGCTTGCGCATCTGGAACTTAAAAAATAAAGGGGATTTGAATCCCCTGCCCATCGAAGAATTTAAATCTCCCGCAAATGGGCGCAGAGACCCTATCGCTTCTTTTTTATTACTTACTGTTCGCTGGGTTCTGCATGGCATTTCTATTCGATGCCGGGGGTTTGCAATCCCCTATAAACAGAAAATCATTAGCGGATTAACAAATCCGCTTTTTATCCCAGTTCGGCATGCGGGGCTACGCTAACATGGTGAACAGCTTGGTAACTTAAAAATAAGGGAGATTTGAATCCCCTGCCCATCGAAGGATTTAAAATCTCCCGCAAATGGGCGCAGAGATCCTATCGCTTCTTTTTTAATACTTACTGTTCGCTGGGTTCTGCGTGGCATTTCTATTCGATGACGGGGATTTGCAATCCCCTATAAACAGAAAATCATTAGCGGATTACAAATCCGCTTTTCTTCCCAGGTTTACCTTTTCATAAATTACACGGAAAATATATTATGCCCGCCATGAGGTGAATGCGATGATTCACCAAAAAAGACAGGTCTCCGGTCTGTCCGGTTGCGCCATCGCTCCGGCATCGCTCCGTGTGGGGTTCGGGTGGCTTCGTCTTCTATCCGAAGCGTAGGCGAACAGCTAACGCAGTCATGGCGGAGCGCAGCTTCAAAATAGCAGCATCAATGCAGTTTTTCTTGACGTTTTTGCTTTACCAGCAATCTCCTAAAATTCACCCCAAGGTATAACGCACTGCTTTTAACGCATTTTGAATTGTTATGAAAATTTGATCTTCTTCATAAAAAATAACCAATCTCTTTTTCTCTTCTTTACCCCAAAAATGCGATTTAGTAAGAGCTATACTAGTGTTAAGTTAAAAGTAGAAAGTCAAAAGACTTATATCATTGATAATAAGTAATTTAAAAAGATGATTTTTCGTCGTTTTATGATTAACTTAACACTAGCAGCCAGAAAGAATTGGGGTTTCTTACTGATATGGTAAAGTGATGAAGATGATCTGATGAACAAGAAATAAGCGCAGTTTTTTAAAAATACTGCGCTTAATTGGAATATATATAATAGATTGGAATAGTTCTGCTGCTGCTTATTATTAAAATACGTTTAAAATAAACCTTACGCTACAAAGCATTAACTTAATTTATCATGAACAAGAAATGAAGCGGATGTAAAGTAAATTGTCATGATAAGGCAATAGAAATTTATAGTTTACTATTTTTCTAAGTATATATTAATTTTGCTTTAGGGTAAACAGCCTAAGCCACAAAAATTAGTGCCTATCAATACCCCTTCTTTTTCATGAGTTTTATTTTAAACAAAGTTGATACTGTTGACACCATCAGTCCTGAAGATTTCAAAAAAAACTATTTAGGTAAACGCCGGCCTTTAGTGATTAAAAACCTCACCAAAGACTGGCCTGCCCATGAAAAATGGAACATTGATTATTTAAAATCCATTGCAGGTGATTTAGAAGTTCCGCTTTATGACAATTCTAAAGCCGACCCATCAAAACCAATCAATTCCACTGCTGCCAAAATGAAATTTGGCGACTATCTCGACCTGATAAAAAGAGAGCCAACAGAATTGCGTATTTTTCTCTTCAATTTAATGAAACACGTTCCTGCATTAAAAAACGATATCAAAGTCCCAAAAGATTTGATGGGAGGTTTTATTGAAAGTATGCCTGCCATGTTTTTTGGCGGTTCCAATTCCGTTACTTTTTTACACTATGATATAGATCTTCCTCATCTTTTTCATACTCATTTTGGAGGCAGAAAACAGGTGATTCTTTTTGAGAACAAATGGAAGAGAAGGCTATATTGCTTACCTAATGCAACTTACGCTTTAGAAGATTATGATGTTTTGAATCCTGATTTCAAAAAATTCCCTGCATTACAAGGTGTACAGGGAGAAGAGGTTTTTCTGGAACATGGTGACACCTTATTCATGCCGACAGGTTACTGGCACTGGATGAAATATATTGATGGATCATTCTCCTTAAGCTTAAGGGCATGGGACGCTTCTATTGGCAGAAAAGCACAAAGTATTTACAACCTGGCCGTAAAAGGAGGTTTAGACAGTTTGATCAAAATGGCTTTTAAAAAGAAATACGCTGTATACCGGGAGAGATTAGCTATCAAAAGAGCGGAGAAAGCTTTTTATGCCGGAAAGCCTTGAATTCTTGATGTGTTAAGATGGAATGGATACCGGCCAATGTCGTGAAGTTAAGAGATTTTCCACGTTACCTCGGGGAACGAGAGGTCTTACTGGAAAGCTTCCCCTAATTTTTCATCGGGCATACCCATAGAACTCCCCCTACTGTCTATTATTTTGATTTAAAATCTTTTAATTAAAACAGTGTCAACCATAAATCTCCCTGCTTTGAACAAAAGATAGTGGTTTGATTATCAAATTAATAAATCTTATGCTATCTTAAATTCATTATTCTGTTCCCCTTGGATATGAAATTGCTAACAAGAATACCATTGCCATTGCACCCCCTTTTAAATTAATTCCGATATATGAGCATAGCCATAGTTTTAGGCTTATTAGTTTTAGCCATCATTCTTTTTGCCACAGAATATTTCCCGGTTGATGTGGTCACGGTTTTCATTCTCCTTGTATTATGCTTAACAAAAATCATCACACCCGAAGACGCATTTGCAGGTTTTTCCAGTGATTTCATCATCATATTAGCAGCAATATTCATCATGGTTGGGGCACTAAAAAAAACAGGTGTAATTGATAATTTCATAGCCCGGGTGGTAAATATCAAAAAACAACCTTCTCAATTGCTGCTGTTTTTCGTGATGCTGATATCGGCCGTCACTTCCGGCTTTCTGAACAACACCACCGTGACCGCGTTGATGCTCAATCCTACCATTGGTTTATCAAAAATGTCTGGAGTTGCACCGTCAAAAATGTTGATGCCATTGGCTTTCGCCTCTATTTTGGGCGGAACCTGCACCTTAATTGGCACATCCACCAATGTGGCGGTGAGTGGCTATATCCATTCGCAGGGACTGGGACGGATCGGTATGTTCGATTTTTTACCCATTGGGTTAATTCTGTTAGGTATTGGGATGTTGTATATGATGACCATTGGCAGAAGCTTATTGCCAGAGAATACTAAAGAGAACCTGGAGGAGGATTATGGGATGAGAGAATACTTAAGTGAAGCGGTTATTTTAAAGGATTCACCGATGATAGGCAAGAAGATAGCTGATTCAGAGATTGCAAAACAAGGATTCAATGTGGTATCTATTGTTAGAGACAAGAAAAATTTCATTCCGAACATATTCACCACCCTCCAGCTAAAAGACATCCTTTTGATCAAGGGAAATGTGGATGATGTTTTAAAAATCAAGGACGTTAAAGGGGTGGAAATCAAAGGCGATTTGCTGGATCTAAATAGTGAAGAAACAGATCTGCATCTGGCAGAGCTGATGGTGATTGGGGGTTCGGAGACTTTGAGAAACACGGTGGAGAGAATCAACTTCAGGCAGCGATACGGAGTTGGTATTTTAGCTTTACATCGCAAAGGAAAAACGCTGCGGGAGAAGATAGGGAAATTGAAGTTGAAAGTCGGGGATCTTATTCTGGTGCAGGGCACCAAAGAGAGCATTGATTTGCTGCGCTCCAATGAAAATGATTTTATCATTTTAGAGGATTATAAACCTAATCTGCATTTGAAAAGAAAAGGGATTTTCACGCTCCTATTCTTTGCTTTAGCTATTATTTTAGGTACTACGGGCATTCTTCCGCTCTCCATCTCCTTCTTGATTGGAGCCTTTCTCACCGTTGCATGGAGATGTATAGATCCCGATGAGATTTATGACGAGATTGATTGGCGGCTGCTGGTGCTGATTGGAGGGATGAGCGCTTTCGGCATTGCCATGACGAAAACGGGGGCCGATAAATTTGTGGCAGAATATGTCATTCACATTTTTGAACCGATGGGCTTATATGGCATTCTCGGTGGTTTCATTTTACTCACGGTTTTGCTTACCCAACCTTTGAGTAATGCTGCAGCTGCGTTGGTGGTGATTCCAATCGGCTTGCAAACGGCGCAACAGCTACACATTAACCCCATTACCATAGCCGTCGCCATCATGCTTTCGGCTTCGGTATCCATGCTTACCCCTTTTGAACCTTCCTGTATTTTGGTTTATGGCCCTGGTAAATATAAATTCTTCGATTTCATTAAAGTTGGTGGTGGTTTAACTTTCATCATGATGGTTATTTTACTTCTTGTGATTCCGATATTCTTCCCGTTTAAAGTTTAGCCCCCGCATGGCAGCCATGTTTCAATAGTTCGATGCTTTGGTAATTTTATGCCCGTCTTCCCCAAGCTGCTTTACAAAGAAAATTTAGATCGAGCTTTTTAAATAAAAATTTCATTGCGCTTCTCCACAAAAAAACTACTTTTCAACACCTCCCAAACCCTCCGATTTTTTGGTAAATTTGAGATTGCGGCTGAATTCTTAACAGCTCATCATAATTTTCTCATTTAGACGTATATACCTCTTTTGCGATGTATTTGATTTTTGATACCGAGACCACAGGATTGCCGAAACGTTGGGATGCTCCCATCACAGACGTTGACAATTGGCCACGATGTATCCAGATTGCATGGCAATTGCATGATGAAATGGGCAGAATCATCGCTCATGAAGATTATTTGGTCAGACCTGATGGCTTCAATATCCCTTACGATGCGGAGAAGATTCATGGCATATCCACAGAACTGGCCACTGAACAGGGAATTCCTTTGACGGAAGTATTAGAGCAATTCAATATCGCTTTAGCGAAATCTAAATTCATTGTGGGTCAGAATTTAGGCTTTGATGTCAACATTATGGGAAGTGAGCTGCACCGGGCTGGCGTTCCTTCTCCATTAGCCAAAATGCCTGTTTTAGACACTTGTACAGAAATCACCGCCAATCTTTTACAATTACCGGGCGGACGGGGAGGAAAATTCAAACTTCCCAATCTAACCGAACTTCATCAATACCTATTTCAGGTTCCATTTTCAGAAGCACATAATGCCACTGCCGATGTGGAAGCCACCACTCGTTGTTTTTTCGAATTAGTAAAAAGAGAGGTTTTCACGAAAGAGGAATTACAGGCGGAGGTCGCTTATTTTGAACAATTTAGGACCATCAACCCTGAAAGTATCCGTCCGATAGGTTTAAAACATATCAATCTAAAAGAACAATCGGCGGCTATACGTTCCCGTTTACAGCAAGTTAAAGACGCAGGCATCCAAAAAGACACCTCAGCGGGTTTAGCCCAATTGGCGGATGTGGATTTTGTACACCTGCACAACCATACGCAATTCTCTATTTTACAATCCACCATATCTGTAGCTAACCTGATAAAAGCTGCGGCAAGAAATAAAATGCCTGCAATTGCGCTCACTGACCATGCCAATATGATGGGCACTTTCCATTTCGTGAGCGGGATCATGAATCATAACAAAGCGGCGAAAGCCAAAAATGAGGCTGCAGTAGAAAAAGGAGAACAACCTACAGAAACCATCATTAAACCCATTGTGGGTTGCGAGTTTTTTGTTTGCGATGACCATACCGATAAAAAAAGAAAAGACAATGGCTATCAGGTGGTTTTCCTGGCCAAGAATAAAAAAGGTTATCATAACCTGGCTAAAATGTCTTCCATCGCCTATACGGCCGGCTTTTATTATGTACCCCGCATTGATAGAAACATCGTCGAACAATACAAAGATGACCTGATTGTCTTATCAGGAAATTTATATGGAGAGCTTCCAAGCAAAGTTTTAAACTTGGGGGAGAACCAGGCGGAGGAAGCCTTAATTTGGTGGAAGCAAATTTTTGGAGAGGATTTCTACATAGAACTGATGCGCCACCAGCAGGAAGATGAAAACCGGGTAAACCAAACGCTCATCGTCATGGCCAAAAAACATGATGTGAAATTGCTGGCCACCAACAACACCTATTATATTGACAAACAGGATGCTCACGCCCATGATATTTTATTGTGCGTGAAAGAAGGAGAAAAATTAGCAACACCAAAAGGCCGCGGACGGGGATTTAGATTCGGGATGCCAAATGAGGAATACTACTTCAAATCAGGTGAAGAGATGAAAAAGCTCTTTGCTGATTTACCCGAAGCCATCTCCAATATCCAGGAAGTGGTGGATAAAATTGAAGCCTATTCCCTTTTCCGTGAAGTTTTGTTACCTAAGTTTGATATCCCGGAAGAATTTTTAGTGGCAGAAGATGAAACTGATGGTGGAAAAAGAGGAGAGAATAAATATTTAGCTCATTTAACTTATGTTGGTGCAGCCAAAAGATACCCGGAGATCACTCCCGCAATTAAGGAACGTTTGGGTTTCGAATTGCAAACCATTGAGAAAACCGGTTACCCGGGATATTTCCTCATCGTTCAGGATTTCATCGCGAAAGCGAGAGAACTGGAGGTCTCCGTTGGGCCAGGCCGTGGCTCTGCAGCTGGTTCTGCAGTGGCTTATTGTTTGGGTATCACCAATATTGACCCGATAGCATACGACCTTCTTTTTGAGCGTTTCCTAAATCCGGACAGGGTGTCCATGCCCGATATTGACATCGATTTTGATGATGAAGGCCGTGGTCGTGTGATGGATTATGTAATTAATAAATACGGGGCAAGCCAAGTGGCACAAATCATCACTTACGGCACCATGGCGGCAAAATCCTCCATTCGTGATACGGCAAGGGTGTTGGATTTACCACTTTTCGAGGCAGACAAAATAGCCAAACTCATCCCAAATATGAAGCTGGCTAAAATTTTCAGTTTGGATGACGCTGCTCTCAAAATTGCACTCCGTTCGGAGGAGATGGAAAGTGTGACTCAGCTAAAAGCAATTGCAGAAGGCAAAGATTTAGGTGCAGAGACTTTAAGACAAGCCAGAGTTTTAGAAGGTTCTGTCCGCAACACGGGTATCCATGCCTGCGGAGTGATCATCACCCCAAGTGACATTACCAATTTCGTTCCGGTGGCTACCGCCAAAGATTCTGATTTGTATGTCACCCAGTTTGACAATTCGGTGGTGGAGAGCGCCGGTTTGTTGAAAATGGACTTTTTAGGCCTGAAAACGCTCACGCTGATTAAGGATACGGTAAAATTGATTAAGCTCAGAACCGGTATTCAGTTAGATCCTGATACTTTCCCTATTGATGATGAAAAGACTTACGAGCTTTTCCAGCGGGGTGAAACAGTGGGGATTTTCCAATACGAGTCTCCCGGCATGCAGAAATATATGAAGGAGCTGAAGCCTACCGTTTTTGGAGATCTGATCGCCATGAATGCCCTTTACCGTCCGGGTCCGATAGAATATATTCCAAGTTTCATTCGCCGTAAAAATGGTGAGGAAGAGATCAGTTATGATATTGGTACCAGCGAAGAATATCTAAAAGAGACTTATGGCATCACGGTTTATCAGGAACAGGTGATGCTGCTATCCCAGAAACTGGCCGATTTTACCAAAGGCGAGGCCGACGTTTTGCGTAAGGCAATGGGTAAAAAGCAGAAGGATGTGTTGGACAAGATGAAGCCCAAATTCGTTGAGCAGGCAGCGGCGAAAGGCCATGATCCAAAAATATTGGAAAAGGTTTGGAAAGATTGGGAGGCTTTTGCAAGTTATGCCTTCAATAAATCCCACTCCACCTGTTATGCATGGATCGCTTACCAAACTGCTTATCTGAAAGCCCATTATTCTGCAGAATATATGGCAGCAGTGCTTTCCAACAATATGAACGACATTAAGCAGGTCACTTTCTTTATGGAAGAATGTAAGCGCATGGGGCTGGAAGTTTTAGGTCCGGATGTGAACGAATCTTTCCATAAATTCACAGTGAATGATCAAAACGCCATTCGTTTTGGAATGGGCGCCGTTAAAGGAGTTGGTGCCGGAGCTGTGGAGACCATTGTGGTTAATCGGGAGAAAGAGAAATACAAATCCATATTTGATTTCGCTAAAAAGGTGGATTTAAGAGCCGCCAATAAAAAAGCTTTGGAGAATCTGGTGTTAGCCGGAGGGTTTGATTGTTTTAAAGGCACTCACCGTGCACAATACTTTTATGAAGATGGCGGTGCCACCGTTTTAGAACAAGCCGTTAAATACGGAGCCAAACATAAAGAGAATGAGAATTCATCGCAGGCCAGCTTATTTGGCGGAAGTGCTGCAGTGGAGATGCCGGAGCCTGCCCTAACAATTTGTGAGGAATGGGGAGCCATGGAGAAACTTGCAAAAGAGAAAGAAGTCGTTGGGATTTACATCTCTGGTCATCCTTTGGATGAGTACCAATTGATATTGGATAAATATTGCTCCAAAGGAAACCTTACCATCTTTAACGAGATTGGTAAAGGAGTTGATTTCCAGTTTAAGGTGGGTGGCATTGTTTCTTCCGTGAGGCACATGACCACCAAAGACGGCAGAGGCTGGGCTTTCTTTAAATTGGAAGGCTATGACGATTCCTTTGAATTCACCATTTATCGTGATGATTATTTAAAATTCAAACATCATTTGTTACCTAACAATTATTTATACATCAAGGGGAATGTGGGATATTATTCCAACCCGGATGGTTCTAAAAGGCACCGCACCACTTACACCGATTTCTCTGATCTACGTGATGTGCTGGAGAAACAATCCAATAAGATCGATATCTGCCTGGACATTGACCACATCAACAGTGAACTGATCAATGATCTGGATGCGATATTCTCCAATTATACGGGTTCCAAGAAACTCAATTTCGTGATCGTGGACAGAAAGGAAAAAATAAGAATTGACCTGCCAAGCAAAAGCCGGCAGGTTAACATTTCTAAAGAATTGTTATGCAGTTTGGATGAAATGGAGCTGGATTATGTGTTGAATTAGGTATCACACCTCCTCATTAAAACGGATACCCAATCGCCAGGTTAAAAACCAGGTTCTCTTTTCTCCAGGCTTTATCTCCAAAATTGATAGCGTTGATTACCCAACGTTCACCTTTTGGAAGGTAAGGTTTCCGGATAGGGAATGCCAAATCAGTTCTTAGAATGAGAAAAGAGAGATCAAAACGCAGTCCCACACCAACATCTGCTGCAAGCTCACTGATGAATTGATTAGAGAATTCAGCACCTGGCTTATATGGATCTTTGTTCAACAACCAAATGTTTCCTGCATCTGCGAATATAGCACCGTTCACAATAGAGAATAAATTTGCGCGATATTCAGAGTTTACCTCCAGCTTCAAATCTCCGGATTGATCGGGTAAAAATGAATTGGCATTTACCGGTTCGTTATAAGTTCCCGGTCCTATGGATCTCGCCCTGAAACCTCTTAAGCTATTGGTTCCTCCTATGAAAAATTGCTTGATAAAGGGCAATTGCGAGGAATTACCATAAGGCAAACCAAAACCAGTGATGATCCTGCTTGCTATTTGAGATTTCATCCCCACTTTTAAATAGTGCCTGAAATCATTCTCTATTTTCCCATACTGACTAAAGGGAACCTGAAAGAGCCTGGCAGTGTCTCCATGGAGAACATTACCGCTTTTTATCAAGCCCGCAATCGTTCCGGCCAAATCAACTTGACCTTTATAATAGAAGGTGTTCTTTTTTTGCGTCTCGGTAGTATTGGTGTAGGTAAAAGAATAAGTCGGACCAAAAATCAGCTGTTTGTCAATTACCCGCTGCAGATTGATGTTGGAGTCTGCCATCAATTGATATTCCTTAGAAACATTGGTGGAGTTGGTATAAGTGATTTCAGTGAGTTTTAACTGGTGTTCTTTATGAGTGCTCTCCTTCCATAAATAACCAAATGAGCCTCTGAAAGTGTTCAGAGAATATAATTTCGCCCTGTTCTGATATTCAAATCCCAATGTGGCCTGTGTTTTTGGAGTGTAAGCACCCACTGAGTTGAATTTAAAAAATGGGGTGACGAATTTTGGCCAGGTCAAACTTGCATCCCCTCCAAAGCGTAAGACATTATAGCCGCTATTTTGACCGGAAACCTGAACTTCTGTCCCTGCAAAGGCAGTAATCGTCAGCTGTTCAGCACCTCGGAAGGTATTTCGATTGGTAAAACTCAAATTCAGCTCTGAACCTGTATAATTTGCAGAGTTTGTTTTGCCCAACAGTTCCAATCGTATCGATTTTTTAGGCAAAGGGGTGATGTAGTAATAAGCGTCCAAAGCATTATTCAAACTAGTTGAAGGCCTGAACTCATTTTTCACAAATTTAAATGTCCCTATGTTGATCAGCCTGTTCAATGATAAATTATGATCAGTTCTGTTATAGATATCTCCCTTGTGGAACTGCAATGCCTGATCAAAAATTTGAGGTTTATATTTCTTTTGAGGATCCACAATAATCAGATCTTTGTGTTTATATAAAGAATCTGCATCTTTCTCCAGGCTATCATCCTGCAAACTGTAATCCGGATAAACGTAAATATTGTTGATGCTGTAAACTGTTTTTGCCTGGACGGGGGTTTCATTCTTCACTTTCATGATGATGTCCACCTGATGATTCCCAACGGTGCTGTCTACCTGGGCCAATAAATAATCAGGTCCAAAATAGAAAAACCCCTGTTCCTTCAATCTCGCATCGATACGGTCACGCTCGGCTTTTATTTTGTCCAAATCATAAGGTTCTCCGGCTTTGAAATAAGTGTTTTGCTTCGTCATCCGTACAGCAGTGCCCAATTTGCCTGAATCCTGAGGGAATTTCACCTCTCTTATTTTGTACTGAAAATTCGGCCTCACGTTGTATATAGCAGTCACCCGTTTATTTTTGGAGGTGGAATCAGCGTAAGCCCTACCTTTAAAATAACCTCTGTTATCCATTCTATTCTCCAACAACTTCACATTGTAATCCAAATCCACTTTGCTGAAAAGTACCGGTGGTTCTCCCAATTTGGTATGTAGATAATGCTTAAGTCCTTTTTTCTTATCCGTTTGCGTGATATTATAGATATATAGCTTAGGTCTTAATCCTAAAATAGATGAGTTTGGCCGTGGCCGTAGAACGCTCTCCAATTCTGGCTCCAAAATAGATTTTTCACTTTTAGTGACACTATCTCCTTCAATCTTAACTTTGGCACCCACATAAAGCTGCTCGCCCGCAGGCAAATATTTCACATTGCTGCAGGCACTGCATAGTACCGTTAAAATAAATAAACTATATATCCAATTTCTGGTACTCATATCACTTGCTTTCGGTTTTTTGCGCTTCTTTATCTTTCTTTTTTTGTTTCGACTTTTCAAAAAGTTCTTTGAATTTGTTGTAGTCCATCGTGATGATGAAACCTAATCCTGTCTCCACCACTTGGCCTTGCAACGCCACCTGGTATTGATTTTTGCGGTAAGCTCTTAACAGATACCTTCCATCTTTTGAAAGCGAGTAATCCACCGCAACATCTCCTGCGATATTGTTCGTCTGTTGATTACTTTGCTTCGGACCCTCCAAGCCGAAGCTACTGCCAATGGTGACTTTTAACCTGTCATTCAGCAATTTTTTGGAGAGCCCCACATTTAAATCCGTACGATTGGCCCTTTGACCTGTGGTATAATCATCTGTAGATTCCAAATCAAAATTCAAATCCACTCCGGCTATTAGATCCCCAGCTAAATCATTCAATTGCTGCGAAATGATCTTGCTCACGCTTTGGCGCACTAAAGTCTCCGCACCACCTGAACCTGCCTCACTTGCAAAAGGATTTTCACCAATGAACCTGTTTAACAACAATAAAGCAAAAACCTGCTTGTTCATTTCTGAAGGTTGCTGACGCAACTGCGCCAATTTTGTTTTGGAAGTGTTGATGACATCAGTTGAAACATTGTAATTTCCATCAGGGAGAATAATGTCAAAAGAGATTTCAGGTTTCAGCAACTCCCCTTTCATATTTAACAGTACATTGAAAGGCAATTTTTGCTTATAGGTGTTTCTCACAGCCTGTGAAGCTGAGCCCAGCTGGTTATCCACCAAATCGATAGGTGCAGTGTTAGCTTCGTAAATGGCAGTAATATCCATGATGGCAGACATGGGCTCTCCCGTCCATAAAATGGAGCTGCCATTTTTTATAGAGAATTCTCTCCTGATAAAATTAAAGGACATCTCATAAAAGCCTTCCTTTAATTCATATTTTCCGGTCAGAGACACTTTTCCTGAGGGATCTATGCCGGCATTCAATTGTGCATCTCCCTTTAGCCGCACAAAGTCCCCGTTTCCTTTATCAATGACCATTGTCAGCTCGGCTTCAGGATCAACAGCAATGTTCATCGACAGATTCATTCCGGTAAGCTGCGTTTTATTCAATGAATCGGGTATAGCGAATGTCTTTGCCAGTTCCGGATCATCCTGATCAATAAATTCAACGATGCCTTCGCGGTCTGCAATACCCGGGTCTGATTGCGGAAGAACAAGGGTCAACTTGGTGTCTTTATTTATTTTAAGACTACCATCAATCACCGGATTATTCATATCTCCTTTGATACGCATTTTGGTATCAAAGAATAATTTTCCATAATATAAATCATTATCTTTCTCTGTGGAGTTCACCGCCATGAAGTTGTTGGCATTCACTTCCAGATCGAACTTGAAATCGGTATAAGTTTGAGTGTAAATGTTTCCATCCACAGAAAGTTTGTTCCCGGCAGAATCTATTAAAGCAAATTGATTGAAGCTTATTCCGCTGCTATTGAAAGTAATCCTATCATTATTTATTTTATAATAGGAATTCAATGGGGTTACCCTGAAAGCAGCATCATTAAATTGCAGATCTCCCCTCACTTTAGGTGCGTTTGCATTTCCGGTGATTTTAAATGCTCCGCTCAAATACCCTTTCGCTTCTTTCATATTTCCAAAAGTAAATCCCTGAACACTTTGCAGATTCAACTTTTGCATATTTAAATCCATGTCGAAGGTGCTGTTGCTTGTTCTGTACAATCCATCCAGGTTCACCTGATTGCCTTTTCCGGTAATCGCAACTTTAGCATTAAACACTTCAGGCGTGTTATTATTTACCTGTAAGCTGATGTTGCCCACGGTATCTGTCATGAAACTAAAATCCTGAACGTTCATGTCGGCAGTGAAAGTGGGTGTGCTGGCTAAATTATTTACCAAAACATTCCCGTTGATCAATCCTCCGGCTAAAAGCGAATCTTTCTGTACCATACTGGTGATGGTCTCTATTCTAAATGCGTTGAAATCAACCGATATGGGTGAATTCGCTGTGGTTTGCTGGGATTGTATTTTAATGGATTGCCCAGAATTACTCAGTATAAAATTATTGGCGTAGATTCCATTCTTCCCAAATCTCAGTACGTTATCATTCGCCACTTTCCAGGGCTGGTAATTCAATCTCAAACCGTCCAGATTCAATCTGAATTCACTGTCATTATTCATGGTTTTTAAATTCCCGGCAATGAGATAACGTTCCTTATCGGTTTTATCCAGCACCTGCAATCTATAATCCAGCAGGTTGTTTTTCATTTGCCCCGTTAGGCTTGTTTTAGGTAACAAAAGGGAAGAGCTCTTGATTTCATCAATCAATAAACTATATTTTAATGCCGCATTGTCTGTATTAAGGTTCAATCTTCCATTGGTAATGGTGTTCCCGGCATAGATGATTTTAGGCATTGTTCCCTTCACTACCAGTGTATCTCCCCGGCTATTGTATCGTCCGTTGATGGCTATAGGATCTATTTTGGTCAACGAAGGCACCAAACTGTATAAAACCGGGTCATCATTCACATTCACTTTAAAAGCGAATTGCTGAGCTTTCAGCGTGTCGGGTCTGGTGCTTGCTGTTCCGGTGTTGTAATATTTGGAAATGGTGTTGCTTAAGGCAGCACCAACCTGTGTCAGTTGATATTTGCCCTCCATGCTTACACTCATGAACTGAGAGGTGAGCAATAAAGAATTTTTTTGAGGAGTGGCTGAGGATACCAGGTTGATGGAATCCAGAGCGTATCTGTTCTGTCCCTCCACCAATAGCAGTTTATTCAAAGATATTGCTCCGTTTAGATAATCCGGATCGGCTGTTCGGATATCTGCATCCAGCACTCCTCTCACTCTGAAATCAGTGGCATAAAAATTCAGTCTGTTTAAATTGGCGCTATCCAGGTTCAGCTTTAGTTTTACAGATGGATATTGACCCTTGAAACTCCCATTTGCTTTTAAGTCAAAATCCAGGTTAGGATCATTCATATAAGCCGCTGCTTTGAATAATCCGTTGGCAATAGCGCCCTTTAAATTCAGGTCACGGTAAGTGTAATGATTGAAATCTGCTTTGACCAATGTTCCTTCTAGCGCAGCATCAGCAGTTTTGGGATCAAGCCCTGTACCTTTGACATGAGCGCTCAAACTGATTCTTCCCAAAGAATCATTTTTCATCAGCTTACCTACATCAAAATTATTGATCTCCGCTATAGCCTGGTATCTTTCCTTGTTTTTAATACGCTGATCAAAATCAGCTTTTACTTTTGCGGAACCGTAGCTGCTGTTCAAAGCTAAATTGGTTTTGAAATTATTTATACTTCCCTTGAAATAACCTTTGGCAGCAAACGAGGCCGGAAGTTGAATATTTGAAGGAATGGTGCCCACAGGCACAAAACCTTGGATATCTTTGGCAGTGGATCTGAAATTTTGTATATCCAGGTCAAAATAAGCTCTAGTCATATCTGGCAAACCTTTGATATCTCCGCTCGCCGCAACAACTGTGTTTCCAATACCTGAAATTTGCAGTTGAGGGATATGCAAGTCCTTGACCTTTCCATTTACCCTGCTATTGATCTTCATCACTGCATTCGGCATACTTTTAAAAGGATTGGTTTCTGAAAGCGTGGGCACCAGGATCAAAATATCCTTAAATCCTAAAGAACTCCCGTTGATATTAGCATTCAAATACAGTTCACCAGGTGTCTTGCTTAAAGATTCAATGGATGGATATCTCAGATCCACTTCATCCTTTAACAAGGTTTGCGGTGTTTTTAGGTAAAGGTTTTTTAGATAGGCCGATTTAGGTCCGTAGAAAAAACTGGTTTGCAATTTCTGAATGTTCAAACCGCTTTTATCTTTTATAGTAAATTTATTGATGTCTCCGGAAATGGTGTCCAAGCTGTAATAGAAATTATCAGCATTTAAATTGACGTTTTGCAGGTTAAGATGCATAAAATCCATACCCCTACGCTGCCTCGGAGCATTCTCATCATCAAAACGGAACGCTAGATCTCCAATATCAGCATTCCTCAAGTTCACTCTCCAATTTGAATTTGCTGAAGCAGAGCCCGCAGTGGAATCTGCAACTGTCCGGGCAATTTTCTTCTCTAGCTTTCCAAAAGTCAATCCCCCTTTTGTGTTTTCCAACGCTATGGATTTGATATCTACCAATTGATGTTTCAAATCAATTTTATTGAAGTTTATCAGTAATCTCCCTAAATTTAAATCCGTGTTCAGTCGGGTTCCCTGGTTATCATAACCAATCACAATTTTAGAAAGGTCTATGGTTCCTAATTCCAATTTTAAATCTGGGGAAGCCGAAGCAGAATCTGCAACCTGGGCGGTATTTTTCGCCAATTCCTCCACAATCCCCTGTTTGAGCTGCACATTTAAGCCGCTCAAAGTGATTTTAGGAATTTTAAAATCCATGCTGTCCAGATCAAATCTTTGAATATGGGTATCGAAATGCCCCAGGTAGACATCAATATTGTTTTTGGTGATGGCATCATCGAAACGCACCCTGATTCTATCAAGATTGATTTTGTCCAGAGAGAATTTCATCGCTGCAGAAGAATCAGCCGGTGCTGCTGGCTTAGCCTGTTCTGACATGAAAGCCTTTAGCATGTAATCAAAATTAAAAACAGAATCCTGGTTTCTCCTGATATTTGTTACAATACCTTGTATATCTATAGAATTGATTTGAATTTGATTGTCCAGTATTTTAAACAAACTGATATCCACTGCAATTTTGTCTCCTGCCAATAAGGTGTCCTTTTGTTGGCTCTCAAAGTAAAAACCTTTTAAAACCAACTTTTTGGGGAGTCCTATTTCAATTTTGTCTATTTTAACAGGTGTGTGGAATTTACCCTCTAAATAGGAGACCACCTTGTTCTTGATGATGTTTTGAATGGCAGGAATCTGTATGAGAATGACAATCAATAAAAATAACCCGATGATGGAGCCCACCACCCACGCAATTATTTTAAGGCTTAGTTTTAAATAGCTGTTCAAGTAAATGTGTTTAATGCAGGTAAATCAAATCATGAGCCAAACGAATCGCTTTTCGCAATAATTTAACTGTTAAATAAGGTAAAAGTTTCAGCTTTTGGGTTTCAATCCTATAGAAGGGACCCCTAATCCTTCATTACTAATGATTTATTTTTTATTTAACTCAAAAAATCATGAAAAAACATTCACATCTATCTTAAGGAACCTGTTTAGATTTCATTTAATAAATTGCTTATGCTTCTTTTTGGCCGCAAAATAGTTGAAATTTCTGGATTTTCCCGGCCACTCGGGAAAAGGGAAGTAATTATTTAGTTTGAATCTTGGCTTTTTCTCTGTTTTTTATAAGTTTAAATAGCGTAAGCCTATTGCAAGATTGCTATTATCTATTTGGCAGACTTAAGTAATGGTCCTATATTTGAACAAGCTAATTAAAAAATATATCATGGCATTAGAAATAACAGATGCTAACTTCGATGAGTTAGTTTTGAAATCAGATAAACCTGTATTGGTGGATTTTTGGGCAGAGTGGTGTGGCCCTTGTCGCATGGTAGGCCCAGTTGTAGAAGAACTGGCTAAGGAATACGAAGGAAAGGCAGTGATTGGTAAAGTGAATGTGGATCACAACCCTCAAATCTCCATGAATTACGGAATTCGTAATATCCCGGCTTTATTATTCTTTAAAAATGGTGAGATAGTGGATAAACAGATAGGTGCCGTGCCTAAATCTGTACTTGCAGATAAATTAAGCAAGCAAATGGCTTAGTCATTTTTATATGATATCAGAGAAAGGCTTTATTGAAAAATAGAGCCTTTTCTTTTGAATTTAGCTCACTTTAAAAATTTCATTAAATCTTCAAACCATTAGGATACTTTTGGGTAATGGCTATATTTGCCTAAACATTAAATCGTAAAATGAATAAATTAAGCTCTAAAATTTTAAAAAGCATTGCGGGTATGGCACTGGTGGTGGCTGTGGTTGCCTGCAATAAAACTGAAACCAAATCTTCCGGCTCCACTGCAATTTCTACAGAGAAAACCAATTTGACTGGTACTATTGTTTATGTGAACTCAGATTCGCTTTTAAATAATTACGAGTATTTTAAAGAGATAAAATCAAAATTTGAAGGCAAATCTAAAACGGCTGAGGCTGACTTGAAAGATAAGGGAGCCGCTTTTCAAAGAGAAGTTGCTGCCTACCAACAAGGTGCCAAAGATATGAGTGCAGATCAAAGAGCACAAACAGAACAGCGTTTAGCCCGTAAACAACAGGAATTGCAAACCTATCAGCAAAATGCCGGTGCTGCTTTACAAAATGAAGAAGCTGCTGAAAACGAAAAATTATATGACAAAGTAGCAGAATACCTGAAGAAACATGCAAAAGATAAAGGCTATAAGATGGTGTTGACTTATTCTAAAGGCAACAGTGCCATTTTATTCGCCGATGAAAGTCTGGATGTCACTAAAGAAGTGATAGCAGGTTTAAATGAAGCCTACAAGGGTGAAAAGAAATAATTTCAATAATTAGTATTGGTTAGAGCCTGGCGTTAGCCGGGCTTTTTAATTTTAAAATATATGGAGGAGCAACACCTAAACTTCATGAGAGCAGCTATCGCACTCGCAGAGCATAATGTTAAAAATGGTTTAGGAGGTCCTTTTGGTGCCGTGATTGTGAAAGATAATAAAATCATTGCAAAAAGTGCCAATACGGTAACCGCCACCAATGATCCTACGGCACATGCCGAAGTATCTGCAATTAGAATGGCCTGCAAAAAATTGAACACCTTTACTTTGGAAGGTGGTGTGATTTACACAAGTTGTGAACCCTGTCCTATGTGTTTGGGTGCTATTTATTGGGCCAGATTAGACAAGATTTATTATGCCAACACTAAAAAAGATGCAGCTGACATTGGTTTTGACGATGCCTTCATCTATGAAGAATTAGACTTAAAGTTGGAACACCGCAAACTAAAATCAGAACAATTGTTGAATGAGGAAGCATTGGTAGCCTTTAATATGTGGAAAGACTCCAATCAAAAATTAAGTTATTAACTTCGAATTTCTCTATATCTCAAATCTCATTAAAAAATGAAACCATCATGATTTTTCCAAAGCTCACAGCGGAATGAAATGAAGCTTGCGTGTTTTTGACCACTATATTTAAATAAACACTCGTGAAAAATAAATCATGATGGCTTCATCGCAACTGAAAAAAAATTTTATACAGATGAAAAAAATCAATTGGGGAATTCTAGGCTGCGGAGACGTGACTGAAGTTAAAAGCGGGCCGGCTTTTAATAAAGTGGCGAACTCAAATATTGAGGCAGTGATGCGCAGAAATGCTGATAAAGCTAAAGACTATGCAGAAAGGCATCATATCGGCAAATGGTACAGTGATGCGAATGATTTGATCAATGATGAAAATATAAATGCCATTTATATCGCAACTCCGCCTGCCCCACACAAAGACTATGCTATACAATCTCTAAAAAAAGGCAAAGATGTTTATATAGAGAAACCCGTGACACTCACTGTTGCAGAATGTGAAGAGCTCATTTCAGCTCAGCAAGATGCTACAGGCAAGGTGACCGTTGCACATTATCGAAGAGCACTCCCTCTTTTTATGAAAGTGAAAAAACTGGTTGAAGAAGGGAGCATTGGAGAGATAAGAATGATTGATTTAAAATTATTTCAAAGACCTGGATCAGATAAAATCGCTAAAACGGAAGAGAACTGGCGGGTAAATCCTGCAATATCTGGTGGAGGTTTATTTTATGATTTAGCCCCCCATCAATTGGATATTTTAATACACATTTTTGGGGAACCTGTACGCTATTATGGTTTTTCAAAAAATCAAAGCCAGCTAAATGAAGTGGCGGATCTCACTGCTGGGCAAATTCTTTTTCAAAAAGATATCCTGTTTAATGGTGTCTGGTGTTTTAACAGCCATCCCGATAACGAGGCGGAAAGATGTCAGATCATTGGTTCAAGAGGAAGAATGGAATTTGCATTCTTTGGCCATACTTTAGAGCTGATGGTGGACGGTAAATCCAAACACTTTAGTTTTGATGCCCCTCAGCATGTCCAGCAAAACATGATTGAAAGGACAGTGAGCTATTTCTCCGATGAAGGAGAAAATCCTTGTTCTTTACAGGATGCGCTATTGAGCTTAAAAATTATGGAGTGTTTTAGTGGAAGCTGACAGCTGTTTGTCATGCTATTCCTATCAATCTGAAATTCGAATGATAACATGAGGTCACAGCTTGTCAATTTGTTTTATTCGTCACCACTGTTTTAACCCGAACCGAGGTTATTAGCACTGTAGTCCTTTTAATCCTCTTCCTCTAAATCAAAAAAACCATCACTCAAATCATCAATTTCACGACGGTCCTTTTTTGTAGGTCTTCCGGTTCCTGCGTCTCTTTTTAAGTGAGGGGCATGAAACATGGACTTATATTTAGCAGTTTCTTCCGGTGGAGTCAAATCTTCATAGGCCAAAACTGCTTTTTTTGCATCTACACGGGTGCTGAGTAAATCCAGTACTTTAATCGTCTTCTTCTCCACGTTTTTAGAGACCTGATAAATCTCACCAACTTTTACTTCATAACTGGGTTTGATATTAGTCCCCTCCTTTTTAACCCTTCCGGCACGGCAAGCCTCGGTTGCCAAACTTCTGGTTTTAAATAACCTTATCGACCATAAATATTTATCCAATCTTAATTTTTCTGCCATAGCTATTTCAAAAATAAACCAAAATTCATGCTAAACAGTAAAAAATCCTTTAATTTGCATTAAAATCAATTGTTATGATAGCCGAATTTAAAAAAGCCATAGAAGAAGTATGGGAGGATAGAAACCTGCTCAATTTTAAAGAATATAAAGACACTATTGAAAGAATCATCTATAGATTAGACACAGGAGAGTTAAGAGTTGCCGAACCTATTGGCAATATTTGGCACGTGAATGATTGGCTGAAAAAAGCAGTCATCCTCTACTTTCCAATTCGCGAAATGGAAGAGATTAAAGTCGGACCCTTTGTTTTCAATGATAAAATGAAGCTTAAAACCGATTATAAAAAGCAAGGTGTGAGAGTGGTTCCGCATGGTATTGCACGTTATGGGGCTTATTTAGCGAAAGGTGTGATCATGATGCCTTCTTACGTCAATATTGGTGCTTATGTGGATGAAGGCACAATGGTTGATACCTGGGCCACGGTGGGCTCTTGTGCACAAATCGGCAAAAATGTTCACTTGAGCGGTGGCGTGGGCATTGGCGGCGTGTTAGAGCCCGTGCAGGCTGCTCCTGTCATCATTGAAGATGATTGTTTCATTGGTTCGCGAGCGATTGTTGTGGAAGGTGTGAGAGTTTGTAAAGAGGCAGTTTTAGGGGCCAATGTGGTTTTAACGGGGTCCACTAAAATCATCGACGTGACCGGACCTGAGCCCATTGAACACAAGATGATGGTTCCCGAACGCTCGGTAGTGATTCCGGGTTCCTACACTAAAAAATTCCCTGCAGGAGAATATCAGGTTCCCTGTGCATTGATCATTGGCAAAAGAAAAGAATCTACAGATAAAAAGACCTCGCTAAACCATGCTTTGAGAGAGCATAAAGTGGCCGTTTGATTTCATCAACTTATTTACCTTTTCACTAGCAGCAATAAGAAGAAAATGATTAAGACAGTCTTCATTAACACGCTTGATATTTAATGTAAAGATTTATGAATGATCAAGAGCCCACTATATCAGTAATCATATCCACTTATAATCATGTGGAATGGCTTAAAAAGGTTTTGTGGGGCTATGAAGTCCAAACCTTCAAAAATTTTGAATTGGTGATTGCTGACGATGGTTCAACAATGGAAACCAAAAAGTTGATAGACCAATTCGTTCGTAAAGAAACACTCCAAATAAAGCATGTTTGGCATCCAGATAATGGGTTTCAGAAAACCAAAATTCTAAATAAGGCGATTTTACAGTCAGCAAGTGATTATCTGTTATTTTCTGACGGAGATTGTATCCCTAGGAAAGATTTTGTAGAAACACATTTTAGAAATAGAAAAACAGGTTATTTTCTTTCAGGAGGATATTTCAAACTCCCTATCGTCACGAGTAAATTCATTATCAAAGATACCATCTATGCGCAACATGTTTTTCAAAAAAATTGGCTTTACCAAAATGGCGTCTCGAAAACATTTAAAATGATGAAACTGACCAGTCAAGGCAGACTGGAGCAATTTTTAAATGCTTTTACCCCAACGAAAGCCACTTGGAATGGTCATAACGCCTCCGGATGGAAAAAAGATATCCTTAAAGTGAACGGCTTTGATGAAAGAATGCAATATGGTGGTGAGGATAGGGAATTGGGTGAACGCATGATGAATCTTGGCATCAAACCAATACAGTTAAGGTATAGTGCGATTTGCATCCATTTAGACCACGAAAGGTCTTATAAAGATAAGACCGCTATTGATAAAAATAATGCAATCAGAAAAATCACTTTAAATGACAAATTGATTTGGACTGCTTATGGTATAAATAAACATCATGGAAGTTAGTCTCATCATATCTGTATATAAAAACACTAATGATCTTGAAGTGATTTTAAATGCTTTAGCACATCAAACTGTTATGCCTACAGAAATCATCATTTCAGAGGATGGAGAAAGTGAGGAGATGAAGCTTTTTCTGAAAAATCACACGGCTGCGCTTCGTCTTGTACACCTATCTCAGCCAGATCGAGGCTGGCAAAAAAATAAAGCGCTGAATAATGCTGTGAGAGCTGCAAAGCATGATTATGTGATTTTCATTGATGGAGATTGCGTGCCACATCATAAATTTATAGAAAATCATATAAAATTAGCTGGACCTAAAAAAATTTTGGTAGGCAAAAGAATTAAATTGGGTTTGAAATTCAGTGATCTTTTAAGAAAAACCCCATTACTATTATTCGAAAAGCGACTTCTTTCAAACACTATTTCATTATTCAAAGATAAAGTGGCCTTTTTTGAAGAGGGTGTTTATATCTCACCAGGCTCTGTATTGGGATCATTAGCAAAAAGAAAAAAGATAAAATGGATCACAGGTTGTAACTTCTCTTGTTACAAAGATTCCTTAATCGATATCAATGGTTTTGATGAAGATTATGTTCTCCCGGCCATCGGAGAAGATATTGATCTGGTCTGGCGATTTAAAGGTCTTGGATACACCCTGGAATCAGCTCGATATTTTGCCATACAATATCACCTGTATCACAAAGAGAATTGGATATCCCAAGAGGAGAATGTAGCTATCATGAACGAGAAACAAAGGAAAAAGAACTATAGATGCCTTAATGGATTGGTAAATCTCAGTTCATCATCTCAACACCCAATTACGAACTTTAATGGTAGCTATAATGGTTCTTGATGAGATGCTGGTTTTTTTACTTATCATGCCTGGTGCGAATCTGGTAATTTTACCTGAACCCGGTTTTAGGGATCTGAATAAACGCAATTAAGGATAATTAGAATTTACATGCATGATCATGGGCCATTTGATTCATATATTTGTATTTAAACTATGATTATACTGAACGATAAACCAAATCAGCTTTGTAATAGAATCTGGTCACAAGCTCCCTTGGTGGCTAAATGTTTAGGAGACAACGGGGAGATCATTATCCCATTTTTTGGAGAGTATGCACATTTATTTGAAAATCTAAATCGAATAAATAATATCCGCTTTTCTCCAAATAAGGGTAAATATTTTCAAATTCTACTGCGTTTTTCCATCAAATGTTTAAGAATCATCCCTCCTTCATTACTTGCGCTGTTCAATATATATTTCCTCCAAAAAAAAACAATAAAGGCCGATATCCCCTATTCTTATTTGGATAAAAAAAAATCACTGCTGTTTGCCTCTGCATGGGAAGTATCCTTTTTCAACAAGTTTCTTTTAGCTAACCATACGCAATTGCGAGAGATTTACGCTCCGGCAAAGGCATCAAAAAGTAAAGTTGAAAACCTTTTTGAATTGAAAAAAAACCAGTTTGATATAATCGTTGGAATCCATATCAGAAGAGGTGATTACAAAACGTATAAAAATGGCCTCTATTTTTTCGAGGATGCAACCTATGAAAAATTAATGAAACAGCTTAAAAATGAGAAATGTACAAGAGACAAAAGAGTTGGCTTCCTTATCTGCTCTAATGAGCCTATAAATTTGAGTACACTTCATTTATCTGAAACCTTCCAAATTGAAAATTCAAATGAGATAGAAGATTTATATGGGTTGAGTTTGTGCGATTTTATATTAGGACCTCCGAGCAGTTATTCTATGTGGGCTTCTTTTTATGGGGGAAAACCATTATGTCTTATTAAAAGCGATGCTGACGATATTTCACTTCGTAATTTTAAAGTGGTTATCGCACAAAACTTATTTGAAAATGGAGATTTCTTAAGTATTTAAAGCTTGATTTTAATAAGAGATTAAGCTTTTAATTCATCATTCATCTAACTCATTAATCACAGATACTATGCTCAAAGAAGAAATTGTCAAAGCTTTAGAGGTTCTAAAATCAGGTGGAGTTATCCTCTATCCCACAGACACCGTTTGGGGGCTCGGATGTGATGCCACCAATCCCCAAGCAGTCGCTAAAATTTATGCGTTGAAAAAACGGGAGGACAGCAAAAGCATGATCATCCTCTTAGACACTGAGAACAAACTGCAAAGCTACGTGAGCGATGTTCCTGATATCGCTTATGATTTAATGGCATATACGGAGAAACCGCTGACTATCATCTATTCAAAAGCCAAAAACCTCGCTTCAAATGTGATCAGTAAGGATGGCACCGTGGGAATCCGAATCGTTAAACACGATTTCTGCCGGCAGTTGATTCAACGTTTTCGCAAACCTGTGATCTCCACTTCTGCGAACATCAGCGGAGACGCTACACCGGCCAACTTTTCAGAAATCAATGAAACCATCATCAACGGTGTGGATCATGTGGTTGATCTGGAGCAAGAAAGCGGGGAGAGAAAGCAACCCTCCACCATCATGAAATTAGAACCTGACGGGCAATTCGCTTTCATCAGAAAATGACATTTACTTTGTGAACCGGACATTTAATAGCATTTTTGCTTTCGCTTTATGAAATCACACCTCCAACATCCTATTTTTAAGGACATCTCCTTGTTAGCTGAAAAAATGGCTGTCGAGACCTTTGCGATTGGAGGATTTGTTAGGGATATTTTCTTAAGCAGGCCCTCAAAAGATGTGGACATAGTGGTGTTAGGCAGCGGACCTGATTTTGCGCAGAGGTTAGGTGAGCTGTTAAACACACCGGTCACTGTTTTCAAAAGTTTTGGGACAGCCATGCTTCGTTACCAAGATTTGGAGGTGGAGTTTGTGGGTGCAAGAAAAGAATCATACCGGTCTGAGTCCAGAAAACCTATTGTGGAAGACGGCTCTTTAGCCGAGGACCAGAGACGTCGCGATTTCACTATCAATGCCATGGCCATTAATTTATCCACTGACAGATTTGGAGAATTAGTGGATCCTTTCAATGGTTTAAAAGATATCGAAAAGAAGCTGATCATCACTCCTTTAAATCCGGAGGAGACTTTCTCTGATGATCCTTTAAGGATGATGCGGGCGGTTCGGTTTGCTGCACAATTAAATTTCACTATTGCGAACGACGCCATCAATGCCATAAAAAAAAATAAAGAGCGGATCCGGATTGTATCAAAAGAACGCATAACAGACGAGCTGAATAAAATCATTCTCTCCCCGTTGCCTTCCGTCGGTTTTAAATATTTATTCGATACCGGATTACTGAAAGAGATTTTTCCCCAAATGGTTGATCTATATGGTGTGGATTTCGTAGAAGGGAAAGGTCATAAAGATAATTTTTATCATACCCTTGAGGTGCTGGATAATATAGGTGCCACAACTGACGACCTGTGGTTACGGTGGGCCGCTATTTTACATGACATCGCCAAACCTGCCACCAAAAGATTTGAAAAAAATCATGGCTGGACTTTCCACGGTCACGAAGACAAAGGTGCCAGGATGGTTCCAAAGATTTTTGCACAGCTTAAATTACCATTGAACGAGAAGATGAAGTTCGTTCAAAAGCTTGTGCTGTTGCATCTAAGGCCGATAGTTTTAGCGAAGGATATTGTCACCGATTCCGCAGTGCGGCGATTGCTCTTTGAAGCCGGAGAAGACATTGAAGCGCTGATGAAACTTTGCCATGCAGATGTGACCACCAAAAACGAATACAAAAAGAAAAAATACAGGGATAATTTTGAACTGGTGCAGCAAAAATTAAAAGATGTGGAGGAAAGAGACCAAATTCGTAACTGGCAGCCTCCAATAAGCGGTGAGGATATCATGCTGGCATTCGATATTCCGGCCGGCAGAGCAGTGGGCATCATAAAAAATCAGATCAGGGAGGCTATTTTGGAAGGAGAGATCACCAACAACCGTGAGGAAGCCGTTGAATTGATGAAAAAATTAGGGGACAAATTTGGCTTGAAATTAGCTAAAGAGATAAAATAAATTGATCAAAATATTACTTTTGCATAATGGCGATATATAGATTTAGGATAAGTTTTGAAGATTACGATGAAGTGATCCGTGAGATTGATATCAAATCCAATCAAACTTTTAAAGACCTGCACTTCTTCTTTTTACAGTGCCTGGGCTATGATCCTGAAAAATCATCCTCTTTTTATGTAAGTAACGATCACTGGATAAAAAATGAAGAACTTGCCTACTTACCCAGCCAACGAAAAACAGACAGAGGGGTGGCTTTGGTGGAGAACTCTAAATTTAACAAGTTCATAGATGACCCACATCAAAAATTTTACTATATCTATAATTTTGATAAGCCATTTGAATTTCACATGGAGTTGATCAAGATTTTAGATAACAATCCTGACTTAACTTTACCCAGCTTATTCAAAGCAGTTGGTGAAGCTCCTAAAATCATCGTTCCAACAGTGGGCGCTATTGATATCACTGGCGATGAAGATGCAGATTTCATCATGGATGACACTTCCCTGGTCATTGCTGATGAGGAGGAATTGGAAGGTTTGAACACGGATACCGAAGGTGGCCAGGAAGAAGAAGAGGATGAATTTGCAGATGAATTCTCAGAAACTGATGGCTTCGATGAGGATGATTTAGAGAAGGAATAAGTTATTTTTTTCCATCCCGGGTATTTTATAAGTTCATAAATAGCTCACTCCTTCAAAATATAATCAGCGAAGTGCCTGTAGAAGGTGATGGTGGAACAAATCCAGCATCACAAAATTTCATCAAATGAGCAATAACAAAAAAACCTTAGTTGTCATCGTTGGACCTACCGCTGTTGGTAAAACCACTTTGGCTATTGAAATTGCTCAACACCATCACACAGAAGTCATCTCTGCCGATTCCCGTCAGTTTTTCAAAGAAATGAGCATTGGTACCGCTAAACCCAATACCGAAGAGCTCCAAACTATAAAGCACCATTTTGTAGATTCTCATTCAATTCACGATTCTTTTTCGGTAGGTAACTTTGAAAAACAAGCCATCCAAAAAATAGAGGGACTATTTCAAAAACACGATGTTTTGGTGATGGTGGGGGGCTCAGGTTTATATATTCATGCAGTGCTCTATGGATTTGATGAACTACCCAAAGCAGATGAATCTTTAAGAAACCAGCTCAATCAACAATTAGCAGAAGAGGGAATAGAAAAGCTTCAAAATCAATTGAAAGAACTTGATCCAAAGTATTATGCTGAAGTAGACATACAAAACCCACAACGCATCATCAGAGCTCTGGAAGTCTGCATTTCTACAGGTCAGCCTTTTTCTTCTTTCCGTAAAACAAAAGCTAAATCCCGTCCATTCAAATCTGTGATCATTGGCCTGGATATGGATCGGCAAAAACTTTATAGCAGCATCAACCAGAGGGTAGATGCAATGATGGATAACGGCTTATTGGAAGAAGTAAAATCCTTAAAACCATATCAACATTTAAATGCTTTAAAAACTGTGGGCTATTCAGAGATTTTTGATCATTTAAATGGTATGTGCACGCTCGAAGAAGCCATAGATAAGATTAAGCAAAACACCCGGAATTTTGCCAAAAGGCAATTGACTTGGTTTAGGAAGAATAAGGAGGTAATGTGGTTTGAACCAACAGAAAAAACTTCGATATTATCCTTTTTGCAGAATAGGAACTATAGCTATAAATCCTGATTCAATTAACTTGAAGGATAGATGGTTTCTTCACTCACTAACACCCCCGGACTGCCTAAATCTTTTGAAATACCATTTTGAATTAAGTAAATTCTATCCGCAATTTTGGCGGTATAAAACTTATGGGTAACGATTAGGATCGTCATTTCATTCCTTAGCTTTTGGAGAAGGTTCAGAATAAAGTTTTCAGTATCTCTATCCATAGCAGAGGTAACTTCATCTAAAGTTAAAAATTGTGGTTTCTTATATAAAGCCCTTGCAATTGCTACCAATTGTTTTTGTCCTGCTGATAAATTGATACCCTCTTCACCAACCAAAGTGTAGTATCCTTGAGGTAATTTTAAAAAGTATTTATCAAACCCATGTTCAGTACAAAATTGATGGAATATTTCTATACTATCAATTTTATCATCCAAAATGATGTTGTATAGCAACGTACCAGTAAAAATTTTAATATCCTGCGGAACGGTAGATATGATACTTCTCCAATCCGGAGTGGGTATTTCATTGAAGTTTTTACCGTTTAAAAAGATTTGCCCATTTTCAAAAGTATAGAATTTTTGCAAAATCTGTACAAAAGTACTTTTACCACACCCGCTTTCGCCCAATAAAGCAATAACTTCTCCTTTTTTAATCGTTAAAGAAATAGCATTTAAAATGGGTTTTCTGCCGGGAAATCTAAAAGAAACATGTTCAACAGCTAAGGATTGAAAAATTAGTTCTTCCTGCGTCTCATCTTCTATTTTATATTCCGGTTTGATAGAAACAAATTCATACATTCGGTCTAAAGCAACTTTAGCTTCCTGAATTTGCAGGTTGGTTAAGGCTAACCTAGTAACGGCTGGCAATAAGCTTCCGGAAATAGTTAACAAAGCTATTAATTCCCCTATCGTCAATTGTTTGTTTAAAACCTGATAAGATGCAAAAGCAATTATAGAAATAATAATGATGGTTGAAAACAATTCTGTTAACAACCCAAACTGATTTCCTTTTTTTCCCAAACCAAAACTTTGCTCCTGAAAAACGACATAAACCATTTTTGTTAAACGGGAAAAGAATGGTTCTTTATTGGCTACTTTGATGGTAGCTATGGCTTGTATGGTATCTACATAATTACTTTCATTACGGGCATAAGCCGCCATTACCTGCTGCTGGCCTTGTACAATAGGCTGATGATATTTATAAACAATAACAGCCATCAACGGAATACATGTTAATGCAATACCGGCAACCTGCCAGGAATAAATGAACAGGAACACTGTGCTGACAACTACCACAATAAAATCTATAAAAAAAGAGCCTGTAATATAAACTATACTTTTTTGGATACGCATGGTATCATTCATCCTGGAAATCATATCTCCGGTTTTGCGATGGTCAAAAAACGATTTGGGCAGCCGTAATAAATCATCGTAAAAATTACTGGCAATGCGGGTATTAAAATCTTTGGTTTGTTGCAATAAAAAATGCTGACGTAAAAAATTTAATACTGCTTTAACCAGCAACAATAAAAGCAGGCAAACCAATCCGATAATTAAAATTTGAATTTTAGCTTTAGGCAGAATATCATCAATCAATTTCTGGGAGAATATGGCGGTAGCCAAACCTAATATAGCAATGATGATTCCCAAAAAAATGCTGATTCCTAAAATAGGATAATCCTCTTTAATTAAATTTAAAAACCATACCCGCTTATCCTGAGTTTGGGTTTTAGTTTTTAAAAAGCACTCATTGGGTTTTAGGGTGAGCAATGTCTTACTTAACCAAATTTTTTCTAACTCCTGTTCAGATAAATAAACAATTCCTTTCGCAGGGTCGCCGATGATGAATTGATTAGAAGTGTTTATCCCATAATATACCACATAATGCTCTAAATCCTGTTCTACCCTTACGTGTAATATACAAGGGTCTGACAAATCTTTTAAGGGCTCAATTTTTGCCTCAAAACCTTCTGCCTGCAAACCCAGCCCATTGGCACTTTGAAACAACCCTAATAAAGTAGTGCCTTGCTTGGTTGTGCCGCTCAATTCCCTTAATTTTTCTAAATTAGAGTTCCCGCCATGAAATTTAATGATGGAAAGCAGACAAGCCACGCCACAATCACTTTGGTCTTGTTGTTTGGTAAACGTTTTTTCAATATGCATTTCTAATTTCTCCACCAAAAGAAATTAATTTAAGTATTTGATAATGACTTCTATCTTTACCTCACCATGATATTCTTTAACCAAATGCTGCTCCTTATTGTAGATAAAAACCGAAGGAAAAGGTGAAGAACCAAACCAGTCAACAAAGTGATCATCTTTATCCCAAAGCACCATAATTTCCGGATGTTGATAGATACCGTATTGTTTGGTAAAAGCTGAGATTTCTTTTGGCGGATTAGGCGCAACCATAACAATTTGAGCATTTTTAAATGCTTTGATATTTTGATGGATCAATTGCGCTTCTGCCTGGCAATGTTCGCACTCGGTATTGAAATGGATAATGAGATGTGATAAGTTTGAGTTTAATGTTTTGCTGCTGAACTTTTTGCCATCTAAATGATAAAACTCAAAATTTGGAAGCTTGGCTTTGATAGCTTTAATTTCTTCATTCTTACCTTGCTTTTCTATAATTTTATAACCCAAAAAACAAACGATGGCAGTAAAAACCGCTAAAATAGCAACAATGATCAACCCTTTCTTTCTCATGTTAGCCTGGGTTTAAAGTAACGGTTAGAAACATCACAAATACCACCCAAACTACTAAAGCTGGAACATAACTGCTCAACACTATTTTTAATGCTTTATCAAAATTATTGTTGATGAGCTTGCTGATGCCGTAGGCTAAAGCGATCCAATAGAGTAATTCAAAGACGTTGAGGAGTTGGAGGGGGTAAATCCAGATTTTGTCGATATTTTCAATTGTTAAAATATTCAAAATTGAAATTGGATAAAATAATTGAATATCGGATAATTTATAGTCTGTTTGAAAAAAATAAAACCAAACAATTTTAATAATAATAGGGAACAAAAATAACCCTTCCGACAATAAGACAACTTTAATTAATCGTGAAAGGTTTAATCTTAAACCATATAATAAAGCACAAACATTTAAGATGAAACAAGTAATTGTAAATTTAAAGATTTGAATTATTATTAAAAATAAATAGCTGAAATATTGATAGTTATTTCTAATATGAAGTAATTTTGTTATCTGCCCCGTTGATAACTCATTACTGTAAGTTTCATAGAAAAAACTATCTGTTAAAATTATACAATTAAATGAAATCGTAAGCAGTAAAAATAATACGAGATAAATACTGTATAAAATACTTAGCTTCTTTTCAAGAATTAAATTATACACTTTTTTGTTTTAATCTTTTGAATATCCACTTAAACACAAATCCAATTAAACAAATGCTCCCAGTTAAGAGATAAGCATAATAATCATCATATGAATTATACTTAAGAAAAAACCCAATAATTATTAAAAGAATACTCACACTAATTCCAATTTTATCAACGACTTTCATGTTAATTTATTTAAAGGTTTAATAGGGGCGTTCGTTTGAAAAACCCCTATTTTATATTACTTATCAAAGCATCCAGAACCTACAGCTCCGGCTGCGAAACCCATACCCCACCAAAATTGTGCAGATAAAACAGCAGCAAATGTCATGCCCCCTAGTATCATACAAGTTCTGTTTGAAACACCACCTACTGTAGATTGCATTTCATTAATTTTTAGCTTTTTCATCATTTAAAATTAAATTTACGAATTCCAACAATAATCTATTAAAGCTCTACCTTGTGCTCGACTAGCAGGATTAATATTTCCACTACCTTCAAAAGCAACCCAAATTGCTGTAGAAAAGAAACACAAAGTTGATGCAGAAGAGCCACCTTCAACAACTTCCATTTCTTTCAAATCTAAACTTTTCATAATTTATAAATTTAATAATTTTTATTTCTGCTTTCCAACAACGAGGCAGCAGACTACCTTTTGTAACGTTACATATCAAATGTATTGAAACAAAAAATTAAACGACCTATCAAAACGGAATAAAATATTCTAATAGGAATAAAAATATTCCTAAAGTTTATTAAATTTACAAGTTAACCTTACGCTATGAAACATGGATTTGGGACTAAAAATCAGAACGATCAGACAGGAAAAAAGAATTAAGCAAGGAGAATTAGCATCCTTTTTAAAAATAAGCCAGGGAAGTCTATCTAAAATAGAAAGCGGTGCAACTTATATCACTGTAGAACAGCTTATCAATATTTCACATTATACTAAAAAACCATTAACTGATTTCTTCCCAGAAGATATGTTCAAATTCAAGCAAATGGATCACCAATTAACTTCAGAAGAATTGCATGTGCAAAAAGAGATGAATCTTCAGTTACTAAAAAGAATAAAGAATTTGGAAAAGCAATTGGAATTACAAAATCAGGAATTAGAAAAATATAGAAACTGTTTAAAAATTAAATGTTAAGAATTATATAAAAAGCACCGCAAAAAATCTGCTGAAAATCCTTGTTTTGAAATTGCAAGACAAAACAATGAAGACAGAGAGATTAAGCGATGCCCAATGGCAAATAATAGAAAAATATTTAGGCTTACCAAATCGTAAGAGAAAACAGTCGCTCCGGGAGATATTTGATGCGCTGTTTTATTTGTTGAGAACAGGGTGCCAATGGCGGATGTTGCCAGAAAACTATCCAAAATGGGAACTGGTCTATTATTATTTTGCTAAATGGCGTGACTCGGAAATATTAGATGAACTGCACACGATGCTGAGAGAGGCAGAGCGGAGGAGAAGCGGGAAAAACGAACAATGTTCGGCGGTGATCATCGATAGTCAATCGGTCAAGACAACCCGTGTGGGCGGTTTAAGAGGTGTAGATGGGAACAAGAAGATCAATGGGAGGAAGCGCAATTTGGTGGTCGATACGGTGGGCAACGTGGTAAGCAATATTGTACATCCCGCCAATATCCATGACAGCAGGGGAGCTGATTTGACGATCAAGAATCTGAATGACAATATACATGGGGTCATCGTCATTTATGCAGATTGTGGCTACCGTGGTCGGTTGATAGAAACATTAAAAAAGAAGTATAACTATGGGCTGAAAATATCCCCGAAAATCAAAGATGAATCACAGGGGAAAGTTAGTCCCAAAAGATGGATTATTGAAAGAACCTGCTCTTGGTTTGAAAACTTTAGACGCCCAAGTAAAGACTTTGAGTATCTTTTGGAAACCTCACAAGCCATGATTTATTTAGCCTCCATAAAATTATTATTGAATAAAATTTAAACAGTTTCTAACAATTTAAACAGTTTCTAACAATTTTTGAAAAGACAGATAGCTGGGTAGTAAGGATGTGGTATAGTTTTAATCCTCAAAAAAAGAAGAAATAACTAGATTTATTCAACATCAGGCTGATGTGCCTTCCCAGAGAAAAAATTAAAAAACAGGACTATAAACGATACTGAACAAAGAATCTGTATGACTGCAATTATTTTACCTGAATGATTGATGGGGTACACGTCTCCATATCCGATAGTAGCACTGGTCACAAAAGAAAAATAAATCGCATCAACCACACTTCTCAAATCTATGTTTAAATAATTACCGGCAATATAAATAACGGCGAAAGTGAGCCCGGATTCGAAGAAGTTAAAAGTTAGTAATAAAAGCGTCCTCATGTTGGAAGTCTTCACGTGCTGATCTGCCAGGAATATCTTACTGAATAAATAGATATAGGTCTCTGTTAGCAAATAAATGGAAAGATAGTATACAAACGCATACTCATACCAATGCATCATTAGCACTACCAGTGGGAAAATCGTTTTTAATAGCACATAGAACTCTACGGTAAGCTTTCTGCTGATTGAGCTTTTAGACCTAACAAGCTGGTCAATCAAAACCCCTGGATATAATATCAAAGAAGCTACTAAAGCCAGCCTGAACAAACGTAAAAGCCCATAGTCGTCTTTGTTGTTTCCTTTCCAAACATCAGCAATTTTCAATGATTGAAGCTTATATCCAGAATGGCCTTCATCCTGAAAAGAATAATCACTTCTTAAAATTTTACCAAGGTTACTCTTCATCCCTTAAGGATTAAGCCTGCGCAGTTGGCCCTCCAAAGTTAAAAGGCATCCCTCCATTATCACCACCACCCACTTTAATGGTTCCGTTAATCATTTCAAATTTGGCAATATTATCCTCCAAAGCGTTCAATAATCGTTTTGCATGATCGGGCGTTAAAACTATCCTGCTCTTCACTTTAGCTTTCGGGACTCCTGGCATCACCCTGATGAAATCCAGTACAAATTCACTGTTGGAATGAGTGATGATGGCTAAGTTCGAATAGGTGCCTTCCGCCATCTCTTCAGAAAGCTCTATATTCAATTGATTTTCGTTTTGTTCTTCCATGTCCCTAAATTAATATGAGGCTGTCTCAAAAGGAAAAAATTTGTCATGCTGAATTCCTGCCTGCAGCAGGGAGGAATTCGGAATGACAGTGCTTTTTGAGACAGCCTCTTATGATAAATATTGAAATATTTTATTTCTTCAGAAATAAAAGTAGAAATCCAATGATTACGCTTATTTGACCAAGCCAAAAAATAAACATCCATTTAATAATGTCAGCTTTAACATTGGCAAGATCCTCTTTTGTGGCCAATATTTCCTTCTTGTTATCAAACTCTGCTTTCACTTCCGTTTTAACGTATAAAACCAATTCCTCAGCTTCCTTTTCGCCAATTTTAGATTTTAAAATCTGAAACAATTGAATTTCTGAAACGCTCATGTATCATAATTTTAGATAAAAATACAAAAATATCAACAAAAAAGGTCTGCAAAAAATTTGCAGACCTTTTATAATCGTGTTTTAGCTTTATGCTTTCAGCCTTTGGCTTTTAGCTTATGCCTCCACTTCTTCCTCTTCTTCTTTAGAAGCCATTAATTTATCATACTCTTCTTGAGAACCTACGATGATTCTTTCGTAATCACGCAATCCAGTTCCTGATGGAATTAAATGCCCAACAATCACATTCTCTTTCAATCCTAATAAATTATCGCGTTTACCTGCAATGGCTGCCTCATTCAACACTTTGGTGGTTTCCTGGAAGGAAGCCGCAGAGATGAACGATTTAGTGCCTAACGAAGCTCTGGTAATCCCTTGTAACATTGGACTGGCAGTGGCTGCCCTTGCCTCTCTTGCTGTCACCAGTTTCAGATCCTTACGTTTCAATTGTGAATTTTCATCACGCAATTTACGTACAGATACAATCTGCCCAGATTTCAACACATTGGAATCACCTGTGTCTTCCACGACCATTTTATCGTAGATCTCATCATTTTCTATCGAGAAATCAAATCTGTCAACAGCTTCTTTCTCTAAGAATCGGGTGTCACCTGCATCCTCAATCATCACTTTCTGCATCATTTGGTGAACGATGGTTTCAAAGTGTTTATCATTGATCTTCACACCTTGCAAGCGGTAAACTTCTTGTATACCGTTCACTAAGTACTCTTGCACGGCAGCCGGACCTTTGATAGAAAGGATGTCTCCGGGAGAGATGGCTCCATCAGATAAAGGCATACCCGCTTTGATGAAATCATTGTCCTGAACCAAAATGTGCTTGGAAAGTGGAACAAGATATTTTTTTACCTGTCCGTCTCTTGATTCGATGGTGACCTCCCGGTTACCACGTTTCACACCACCCAAAGTAACCACCCCATCAATTTCGGTAACTACAGCAGGGTTAGAAGGATTTCTTGCTTCAAATAGTTCAGTTACACGAGGCAAACCACCGGTGATATCTCTTGTTTTACCAGTTGTACGAGGAATTTTAACCAAGATCTCTCCCATTTTAACTTCCTGATCTTCATCAACCACGATATGTGCACCAACAGGAATGTTGTATTCTCTGATGGAACCTCCTTTTTTGTCAACAATTTTGACAACGGGGTTTTTGGTCTTATCCCTGGTATCAATGATCACTTTCTCTCTGTGGCCAGTTTGCTCATCAGATTCTTCACGGAAAGTGACTCCTTCAATGACTGCTTCAAATTCCACTTTACCGGAGAATTCAGAGATGATCACGGCGTTATAAGGATCCCATGAACAAATCTTGTCTCCTTTGGTCACCTTATCTCCTTCTTTCACATATAAAAAAGATCCATAAGGGATGTTATTGGTCATAATCACTCTTCCATTGTTAGGATCAGTGATTTTAAACTCACCTGAACGGCCTAACACAACTTCCACTGCAACTTCTTCCGTAGTATAAGTCACAGTTCTAAGATTTTCAAATTCAATCACTCCATCAAACTTGGCATTGATCTGAGATTCAGCAGCAATATTGGAAGCGGTACCACCTACGTGGAAAGTACGCAATGTCAACTGCGTTCCAGGTTCCCCAATGGATTGTGCAGCAATAACTCCAACTGCCTCACCCATTTGAACTGGTTTTCCAGAGGCAAGGTTACGTCCGTAGCATAATGCGCAGACACCTCTCGGAGCTTCACAAGTCAATACGGAACGGATCTCGATCCCTTCTAGAGGTGACTCTTCTATTCTTTTTGCGATTTCTTCAGTGATGTCAGCATCTGCTTTTACCAGCAATTCATTAGTGATAGGGTCATAAACATCATGTAATGAAGTACGACCTAAAATTCTGTCATATAATGGTTCAACAATGTCCTCGTTATCTTTCAGCGCAGTAGTGTACATGCCTCTCAATGTTCCACAATCATGATGTTTGATCACCATATCCTGAGCCACATCATGTAAACGACGTGTCAAATAACCAGCATCTGCTGTCTTTAATGCTGTATCGGCCAAACCTTTACGTGCACCGTGAGTAGAGATGAAGTATTCTAAAACTGATAATCCTTCTTTAAAGTTGGAAAGGATTGGATTTTCGATGATCTCGCCGCCAGAACCTGATTTCTGAGGTTTTGCCATCAGTCCCCTCATTCCGCAAAGCTGACGAATCTGCTCTTTTGAACCACGGGCCCCAGAATCAAGCATCATATAAACAGAGTTGAAGCCCTGGTTATCATTGGTCAACTGCGTCATTACATGCGAAGTCAATCTGTTGTTGATACGCGTCCAGATATCGATGATCTGGTTATACCGCTCATTATTAGTGATGAAACCCATGTTATAGTTGCCCATCACTTCTTCCACCTCTTTCCTAGCCTGTTCTAACAGCGTATGTTTTTCGGTCGGAATGTTCAAATCTTTCAAATTGAAAGATAAGCCTCCTCTGAAAGCCATCTGGAATCCCATGGTCTTAATTTCATCAAGGAAATTAGCTGCATTAGCCATACCCGTGTTCTTAACCACTTCACCAATGATATCACGAAGTGATTTCTTAGTCAGCAATTCATTGATATAACCTACTTCTTTAGGCACCACCTCATTGAATAAAACCCTACCTACAGTAGTGTCAATGATTTTTTCAACCAAAGACTCGTCTTTCTCCTTTACCGTGGCCTTCACTTTAATGAAAGCATGAAGGTCTATCTTCTTCTCATTGTAAGCGATGATTACTTCTTCAGAGGAATAGAAAGTTTGGCCTTCTCCTTTGATGATATGTCCTTCTTCAGTTTTACGGCCTTTGGTCATATAGTACAGACCCAAAACCATATCCTGAGAAGGTACAGTCACCGGAGTTCCGTTAGCCGGATTCAGAATATTGTGGGAAGCCAACATCAAAATTTGGGCCTCTAAAATTGCAGCGTTACCTAGTGGTACGTGAACTGCCATCTGGTCACCGTCAAAATCCGCATTAAATGCAGTACAAACTAAGGGGTGTAATTGAATGGCTTTACCTTCCACTAATTTAGGTTGGAAAGATTGGATACCCAAACGGTGTAATGTAGGAGCCCTGTTTAAAAGAACCGGGTGACCTTTCAATACATTCTCCAAAATATCCCAAACTAAAGGGTCTTTTCTGTCAACAATCTTTTTAGCTGACTTCACAGTTTTAACCACGCCTCTTTCAATCATCTTACGGATGATGAACGGTTTGAAAAGCTCTGCAGCCATGTCTTTAGGTAAACCGCATTCGTGCAGCTTCAAGGTTGGACCTACTACAATTACGGAACGTCCGGAATAATCCACACGCTTACCCAATAAGTTTTGACGGAAACGACCTTGTTTTCCTTTTAGAATATCAGATAATGATTTTAAAGCTCTGTTACCTTCAGTTTTAACGGCATTCACTTTACGTGAGTTGTCAAATAATGAATCTACAGCTTCTTGAAGCATACGTTTTTCATTACGCAGAATCACTTCCGGAGCTTTAATCTCCATCAACCTTTTTAAACGATTGTTACGGATGATTACCCTTCTGTACAGATCATTTAAATCTGATGTCGCAAAACGACCGCCTTCCAATGGAACCAACGGACGCAATTCTGGTGGAATTACAGGAACAATCTTTACAATCATCCATTCCGGGTTATTTTCGATTCTTGTTTTAGCATCACGAAAAGCCTCAACAACTTGTAAGCGTTTTAAAGCTTCATTTTTACGTTGTTGAGAAGTTTCATTGGCTGCCTGGTGACGCAAATCATAAGACAACTGATCCAAATCCAATCTTCTTAATAAATCCTCTAAAGCTTCAGCACCCATTTTGGCGATGAATTTATTAGGATCTTTATCATCCAAATATTGATTCTCTTTAGGTAATTTATCAAGGATATCTAAATATTCTTCTTCAGTTAAGAAGTCCATATAGTTGATTCCCTGATCTGCCATCATCCCTGCCTGAATCACTGCATATCTTTCGTAATAGATGATTAAATCCAAACGCTTGGTAGGCAAACCTAAAAGATAACCTATTTTGTTAGGTAATGATCTGAAATACCAGATATGCGCAACAGGAACCACCAAATTGATGTGCCCCATACGCTCACGACGTACTTTTTTCTCAGTCACTTCCACACCACAACGGTCACAAACGATTCCTTTGTAACGGATTCTTTTGTATTTACCGCAATGGCATTCATAATCTTTAACCGGACCAAATATTCTTTCACAGAACAAACCATCACGTTCAGGCTTATAAGTTCTGTAATTAATGGTTTCCGGTTTCAACACTTCACCACTTGACCTTTCCAAAATTGCCTCAGGAGAAGATAAGCTGATGGTGATTGAAGTGAAATTACTTTTTATTTTACTATCCTTTTTGTAAGACATATTCTTTCTTTAAAGTTGAAAGTTATAGGTCGTAAGTTGTAAGTAATAAGTAAAACTTATGACCTACAACTTACAACTCAAAACTAGTCTAATGTAATATCTAATCCTAATCCTCTTAATTCGTGAACCAATACATTGAAAGATTCCGGAACACCTGGAGTTGGCAAGTTTTCGCCTTTTACAATCGCTTCGTAGGTTTTAGCTCTACCCACCACATCATCAGATTTTACAGTTAAGATCTCTTGCAGGATGTTAGATGCACCAAATGCTTCTAGCGCCCAAACCTCCATCTCACCAAAACGCTGACCACCGAATTGTGCTTTACCACCTAATGGCTGTTGAGTGATCAATGAGTACGGTCCGATTGAACGGGCATGCATCTTATCATCAACCATGTGACCCAGTTTAAGCATATAAATGATCCCCACAGTAGTGTGTTGATCAAAGCGCTCACCAGTTAAACCATTGTATAAGTGGGTTCTTCCAGATTCAGGAACGCCTGCCTGCTTCACATACTCTTCTACCTCATCATGAGAAGCACCATCAAAAATTGGAGTAGCGAATTTTAATCCTAATTCTTTACCTGCCCAACCTAAAACAGTTTCATAAATCTGTCCCAAGTTCATACGAGAAGGTACACCTAGAGGATTTAAAACGATATCTACAGGAGTTCCATCAGCTAAGAAAGGCATGTCCTCGTCTCTTACGATACGGGCTACAATACCTTTGTTACCGTGACGACCAGCCATCTTATCTCCAACTTTCAGTTTACGTTTTTTAGCAACATAAACTTTAGCCATCTGTACAATTCCTGATGGAAGCTCATCTCCCACACTGATAGCGAATTTATCCCTTCTATAAGCTCCCAACTCTTCGTTGGTTTTGATACCGAAGTTGTGCAATAAAATTTTGATCAGATCATTTTTATCATCATCAGTGGTCCATTTTGTCGGATTGATGTGGTTATAATCTAATTCCATTAACAACTTCTGAGTGAATTTCACACCCTTGGCAATCAATAGCTCTTTGTACACATTAAAAACACCTTGTGACGTTTTACCGTTAACAATGGTAAATAATTTATCAACTAAACTTTCTCTAAGCTCTCTTACCGCTTTCTCATGTTTGGCATCCAATTTCTCTAATAGTGCTTTTTCTTCTGCTTTAGAAGTTTTCTTAGCTCTCGAGAATAATTTGGTATCAATGACCACACCTTTAATAGATGGTGGAGTTTTCAATGATGCATCTTTCACATCACCAGCCTTATCACCAAAGATCGCTCTTAGTAATTTTTCTTCCGGCGAAGGGTCAGATTCTCCTTTTGGAGTGATTTTACCAATCAAGATGTCACCTTCCTGAACTTCAGCACCCACACGGATGATTCCATGTTCATCCAAATCTTTGGTGGCTTCTTCAGAAACGTTAGGGATATCGGGAGTCAACTCTTCTTCCCCACGTTTGGTATCACGCACTTCCAATTCAAATTCTTCGATATGAAGAGAAGTGAAAATATCCTGTGAAACCACTCTTTCAGAAATTACAATCGCATCCTCAAAGTTGTATCCCTGCCAAGGCATGAAAGCAACTTTTAAGTTGATACCTAATGCCAGCTCTCCGTCTTGCGTGGCATATCCTTCGCATAACACTTGTCCTTTTTCAACTTTCTGTCCTTTCTTAACGATTGGTTTTAGGTTGATACAAGTGCTTTGGTTGGTTTTCTTGAACTTAATCAAGTTATAGCTCTTAGACTCGCCTTCAAATGACACTAACCTGTCATCATCATTTCTTTCGTATTTGATGGTGATCTTATTGGCATCAACATATTCAACCACTCCGTTTCCTTCTGCATTGATTAATGTTCTGGAATCACGGGCAACTCTTCCTTCTAATCCGGTACCAACAATTGGTGCCTGTGGACGTAGTAAAGGAACAGCCTGACGCTGCATGTTAGATCCCATCAGGGCTCTGTTCGCATCATCATGCTCTAAGAAAGGAATCAAGGATGCAGCAATGGAAGTGATCTGATTTGGGGCGATATCAATGTAATCCAACTTTTCAGGATCGATTACCGGGAAGTCACCTTCATATCTGGCTTTTACTTTATCATCATCAAAAACACCTTTATCGCTGTATTGAGCATTCGCCTGAGCAATGGTCATCCCGTCTTCATCTTCAGCAGATAAATAAGTCACTGGCTGATCTACCACTACGATACCGTCATTCACTTTACGGTAAGGAGTTTCAATGAAACCTAAGTTATTGATCTTAGCATGAACACAAAGAGAGGAAATCAAACCAATGTTTGGTCCTTCCGGAGTTTCAATGGTACATAAACGACCATAGTGTGTATAGTGAACGTCACGCACCTCAAAACCAGCCCGCTCTCTTGATAAACCACCTGGCCCTAAGGCAGACAAACGACGTTTATGCGTGATCTCTGCCAATGGATTGGTTTGATCCATGAACTGAGATAGCTGATTGGTGCCAAAGAATGAGTTGATCACAGAGGATAACGTACGGGCATTGATCAAATCTGTTGGCGTGAACACTTCGTTGTCACGGATGTTCATACGCTCCCGGATGGTTCTGGCCATACGGGCCAAACCTACTCCAAACTGGGCGTATAATTGCTCTCCGACAGTTCTTACCCTTCTGTTTGATAAGTGATCAATATCATCCACATCTTCTTTAGAGTTGATGAGTTTGATCAGATATTTCACGATCGCAATGATGTCTAACTTGGTCAAAACCTTAGTTTCAACAGGAGTGTCCATCTTTAATTTACGATTGATCCTGTAACGGCCTACATCGCCCAAATCATAACGTTTATCAGAAAAGAATAAACGGTCGATAATTCCACGGGCAGTTTCCTCATCAGGTGGTTCGGCGTTACGTAATTGTCTATATATATGTTCAACCGCTTCTTTTTCAGAATTGGAAGTATCTTTTTGCAAAGTATTATAGATGATGGTATAATCACCAGTATTGCCATCTTCTTTAGAAAGAATCAGGGTCTTCACACCAGCATCAACAATCATATCTATATGGTCATCCTCTAGAATGGTCTCTCTTTCCAAGATGATTTCGTTTCTGTCGATGGATACCACTTCACCTGTATCCTCATCCACGAAATCCTCCACCCATTTTTTCAGCACTCTTGCGGCCAATTTACGGCCTACATATTTTTTCAAGCCAGACTTACTCACTTTCACTTCATCTGCAAGATCAAACAATTCCAATATGTCTTTATCAGAATCGTATCCGATTGCTCTCAACAGCGTGGTGACAGGAAATTTTTTCTTACGATCGATATAAGCATACATCACGTTATTCACGTCAGTAGCGAACTCAATCCAGGAACCTTTAAATGGAATGACACGGGCAGAGTACAACTTGCTTCCGTTAGTGTGACGGCTGACGCCGAAGAACACTCCAGGAGAACGGTGTAACTGAGATACGATCACACGCTCTGCACCATTAATCACAAAAGTACCTTTTGGAGTCATATAAGGGATGGTCCCCAAATAAACATCCTGTACTATAGTTTCAAAATCTTCATGTTCCTCATCATTGCAAGACAAACGAAGTTTGGCTTTTAGAGGAACACTGTACGTCAATCCTCGTTCTATACATTCCTGTATGTCATAACGTGGTGGATCAATGAAGTAGTCCAAAAATTCCAGAACAAAAATATTTCTTGAATCAGAGATCGGGAAGTTTTCAGCGAACACTTTAAATAAACCTTCTGTATGACGGTTATCTGAAGTGGTTTCCAACTGAAAGAATTCCTTGAACGATTGGATTTGTACATCCAGAAAATCAGGATAATCTAACACATGCTTACTTTGAGCAAAGTTTATCCTTTGATTGCTTTTGTTTGCCAAGGGTCTTAAATTTTAGTTAAACCGAAAATTCGATTAAAAAACTGAACCTATGTTCAGTACTTATTATTGGTGATATACACCAAAAGCCGTAAACTCCGGTCCCATTTAAGGGATGGAGTTTAAGGCAATTTTGTATAGCGCGTGTTGAAATTATTTAATCTCAACTACTGCTCCAGCTTCTTCTAGTTGTTTTTTCAACGCTTCAGCTTCGTCTTTAGCAACACCTGCTTTTAATTCCTTTGGTGCGCCATCAACCAAATCTTTTGCTTCTTTTAGTCCAAGACCAGTCAGTTCTTTAACTAATTTCACCACTGCTAATTTAGAACCACCAGCTTCTTTCAAGATCACGTCAAAAGATGTTTTCTCTTCAGCAGCAGCAACTTCACCACCACCGGCAGCAGGTCCGGCAACAGCAACTGCAGCAGCTGCAGGCTCGATACCGTACTCGTCTTTTAAGATTTGAGCTAACTCGTTAACTTCTTTAACTGTTAAGTTCACTAATTGTTCAGCAAACGCTTTTAAATCCGCCATTATATTTAATTTTAAATTTTTACTAATTAATTTTTATCCAAACTTGAGGTGTTTGGTTAACCTTCTCTTTCCTGTAAAGTTTTGACAATCCCTGCCAATTTGTTTCCGCCAGACTGCAATGCTGAAATAACATTTTTAGCTGGTGATTGTAATAATCCAATGATTTCGCCAATGAGTTGTTCTCTTGATTTAAGATTTACTAATGCGTCTAATTGGTTATCGCCAATGAAAATCGCTGCATCAACATATGCTGCTTTTAAAACTGGTTTCTCTTCTTTTCCTTTTCTCAACTCTTTGATCAGCTTAGCCGGAGCATTAGCGTTGGTGGAGAACATCACAGAAGATGAACCTTTAAGAACATCAAATAAAGGAGATACATCGCCATCTAATTGCTCTAAAGCTTTTTTGATGAGCGTGTTTTTCACAACCTGCATTCCTATTTCGTTCTCAAAACATTTACGGCGAATATTATTGACTTTTGCAACCGATAGACTGGAAGTATCCGTAATATAAAAATTACCGGATGCTTTCATTCGCTCGATTAAAGCAGAAACAACTTCGTGTTTTTCTTCTTTTCTCATAATATTAAATTCCCGCTACTGATTTAGTTTCAATTTCTATTCCCGGAGACATGGTTGAAGAGATATGTACACTCTTGAAATATGTTCCTTTTGCAGCTGATGGTTTCAATTTTGAAATGATTTGAAGAACCTCCAAAGCATTCTCATAGATCTTATCAGAAGGGAAAGATACTTTACCTATTGAGCAATGTATGATACCTGTTTTATCCACTTTAAAGTCGATTTTTCCACCCTTAACATCGGTAACTGCTTGTCCCACGTTCATGGTCACAGTTCCTGATTTGGGATTCGGCATCAAGTTACGTGGACCTAATATACGACCTAATTTACCCACTTTAGCCATACAGCTAGGTGTGGTTATAATGATGTCGACATCTGTCCAGCCACCCTCAATCTTAGCTACATATTCATCCAAACCCACAAAATCAGCTCCCGCAGCTTTTGCTTCTTCTTCCTTATCAGGGGTCACCAAAGCTAAAACCCGAACTGTCTTACCGGTACCGTGAGGTAAAGTTGCGATACCACGAACCATTTGATTCGCTTTACGCGGGTCAACACCTAAACGAACATCAATGTCAACTGATGAATCGAATTTAGCAATGGTGACTTCTTTAACCAGGGCAGCTGCATCCTTTAGGGAATAAGCCTTACCATCTTCAAGTTTGGAAAGTGCCGTTTTTTGATTTTTTGTTAATCTTGCCACTGTCTTTTAATATTTATTGATTAATTGCTCCAGGGTGCATCTCCTGTAACGTTTATACCCATACTACGGGCGGTACCTGCAACCATCTTCATTGCTGATTCAACCGTGAATGCATTTAAGTCGCTCATTTTATCCTTTGCAATAGTCTCCACCTGCTCCCAAGAAATCTTGGCAACTTTTTTACGGTTAGACTCTGCAGACCCACTTTTGATGTTTGCAACTTCCAATAATTGGATGGCAACCGGTGGATTTTTGATGATAAATTCGAAAGACTTGTCTGCATAAACAGTGATTACAACTGGAAGAACCTTGCCGGCTTTCTCCTGGGTACGAGCATTGAATTGCTTACAGAATTCCATGATATTCACACCTTTAGCTCCCAATGCAGGACCTACAGGTGGAGATGGATTTGCTGCCCCGCCCTTGATTTGTAATTTGATTAACGCACTGACTTCTTTTGCCATTTTCTATTTATTTATTTCTCAACGTCAATAATGTGGAAGCATTTGTAACATTTAAGATCTTTATTTAGAATAAAGATTAAAGACACAAGAACAAAGATTTAAATCTTGGTACTTGAAACTAAAATCCCGCTACTCTATTTATTCTTTCTCTACCTGCATATAGTTAAGCTCTAACGGGGTTCTCCTTCCGAAAATCTTAACCATCACTTTTAGTTTTTTCTTCTCTTCGTTCACTTCTTCAATCACTCCGGAGAAACCATTGAACGGTCCGTCCATCACTTTAATGTTCTCGCCCACATAATACGGAACGTTCATCATCTCCCCCTGCTCGGCCATTTCATCCACTTTGCCCAAAATACGGTTCACTTCGGCCGGTCTCAAAGGAACGGCGTTTCCGCTTTTGTCTCCTAAAAAACCTATCACACTATTCACACTTTTTATGATTTGCTCCAACTCTGCATTCAATGCAGTTTCGATTAAAACATATCCCGGGTAAAAATTTCTTTCCTTCGCTATTTTCTTGCCATCTTTCATTTGGTAATATTTCTCCATAGGAATCAAAACCTGTGGGACCAAATGGGTGAGACCTAAACGGCTGATCTCTGCATCTATATATTGCTTAACCTTTTTCTCCTTACCGCTCACCGCTCTCACTACATACCATTTCAACTGATCGCTCATTCCTTATATATTATGCAAATGATTTATACATGTATTTCAATAAGTTACCAGCTGATTCATCCATTGCTAAAATGATTAAAGCAATGATTAAAGAGGCAACCAAAGTGATGACTGCACTATTCTGTAATTCACTCCAGGTTGGCCAGGTCACCTTTTGGGTTAACTCTGTATAGGATTCTTTTAAATATTCTGCAAAACTAGCCATTCTTATTTTAGCGTTAGCACGGGAACAAGGATTCGAACCCTGATCAAAGGTTTTGGAGACCTCTATTCTACCATTGAACTATTCCCGTGTACTTCTTAAAAAATTAACATCATTTATTTTAGCTAAAAAGTACTTAGGCATTTTTCATCCTAAGTACTTCCTCTATTTCAAAGCTCAATGAAGAGATTTGAGATGTTTTTATTTAACGATTTCAGTAACCTGACCAGCACCTACTGTTCTGCCACCTTCACGGATAGCGAAACGTAAACCTTTTTCCATGGCGATGGCGTTGATCAATTTCACGTTGATGGTTACGTTATCACCTGGCATCACCATTTCAACACCTTCTTGTAACGTGATTTCTCCTGTTACGTCTGTGGTTCTGAAATAGAATTGTGGACGGTATTTGTTAAAGAACGGCGTATGACGTCCACCTTCTGCTTTAGATAACACATAAACCTCAGCTTTGAAATCAGTGTGAGGAGTTACTGAACCTGGTTTACAGATCACCATACCACGACGGATATCAGTTTTCTCAATACCACGTAACAATAAACCTACGTTATCACCAGCTTCACCTCTATCTAATATTTTACGGAACATCTCCACTCCAGTCACTGTAGATTTTAAGTTCTCAGCACCCATACCTAAGATATCAACCGGTTCGCCAGAGTTGATCACCCCTCTCTCGATACGACCCGTTGCAACAGTACCACGACCAGTGATGGAGAAAACATCTTCAACCGGCATTAAGAAAGGAAGTTCTGTCAAACGTGGAGGGATTGGAATGTAATTATCAACAGCGTCCATTAATTCCATGATTTTCCCAACCCATTTTGGATCGCCATTTAATCCACCCAAAGCAGAGCCTTGGATAACTGGAATATCGTCTCCAGGGAAATCATAGAATGATAATAATTCACGAATCTCCATTTCAACCAATTCCAATAATTCAGGGTCATCAACCATATCCACTTTGTTCATGAACACTACCAATGAAGGAACACCAACCTGACGAGCCAACAAGATGTGCTCACGAGTTTGAGGCATAGGACCATCAGTTGAAGCAACAACGATGATGGCACCGTCCATTTGAGCAGCACCAGTTACCATGTTCTTCACATAATCTGCGTGACCCGGACAGTCAACGTGTGCGTAGTGACGGTTAGCAGTTGAATACTCGACGTGAGCTGTATTAATAGTGATACCTCTTTCTTTTTCTTCTGGTGCAGAGTCAATTGAAGCAAATGAACGGGCTTCAGAGAAACCTGCGTCCGCCAGTACTTTTGTGATCGCTGCTGTTAATGTAGTTTTACCGTGGTCAACGTGACCGATTGTACCGATATTTAAGTGTGGCTTACTACGGTCAAATTTTTCTTTTGCCATGATTTTATACTTATTACTAGGTTAATTTTAATTTTTTTATTCTTAAATACTCTTGCGAGCCAAAGATGGGACTTGAACCCACGACCTCTTCCTTACCAAGGAAGTGCTCTACCGCTGAGCTACTTCGGCTTATTTTTTAGTTCATTAAGCTCAAAACAATAGTAAAAGTTCATTAGTAAAGAACTATTGAACTAAATGAACTTTTTTCATTAATGAACTCATCTACCGATGAACTCGCTTGAGCGGAAGACGAGGTTCGAACTCGCGACCTATAGCTTGGAAGGCTATCGCTCTACCAACTGAGCTACTTCCGCTTTTTTTATTTACGATTGACGAATGACCAGCAAATTGTAAATCGTAATTCTGAAATCGTAATTCCATCCCTGCATTATTTTATTTACGATTGACGATTTTAGATTGACAAATGACCAGCAAATCGTAAATCGTAATTCTGAAACCTTAATTCCAACCATCCGTGGGGGGAGAAGGATTCGAACCTTCGAAACCGAAGTAACGGATTTACAGTCCGTCCCATTTGACCGCTCTGGAATCCCCCCAACTTTATTTTAAGATTGACGAATTTAGATTTTATATTTTTTCAAATCGTAAATCTAAAATCAATCATTCCAAATTCAGAATGAGCCTCCTATCGGGATCGAACCAATGACCTACTGATTACAAGTCAGTTGCTCTACCAGCTGAGCTAAGGAGGCATTTTCAACTATTTAAAGAACTATTTTTATACACCCTTTAAGGTCATTTGCTTAAGGGACTGCAAAACTACGAAAATTAATACTTGAACAAAATTTTTTTCAAAAAAAAATCAATGAATTTTTAACTCATTGATTTTATATCAAAGGGATGAAAAGCCCTTGAATCTTATCCTTAATTAACCATCTGATTAACTAATTCTTTATGGTTGCTCTCGTGAGACCTGATTTTGTTTTTATGTTTTCTAATTTGTTTTCTTAAACACGCTATGGAAAGGTCAGTGGCCTCTTCAAAACTTTTGCACTCTTCTTTGGCAAATAAGGTGTTGCCGGGAATCATTAATTTGATCTCCACCGTTTTATTCGTCTCCTGCGTGACCTTATCAACTTTCAAATAAACTTCACCATTGATGATCTGATCATAGAACTGATCCAGCTTGTTTACTTTTCTCTCGATGAATGCTAATAATTTTTGATCAGCATCAAAACGGATTGATTGAATTCCAATTTTCATTTTTCCTCCTTTTTTTAAGCTTTTGGATGAGCTTGTTTGTAAATTGACTTTAACCTTTCTATTGAGTTGTGGGTGTAAATCTGCGTTGCCGCTAAATTGGCATGTCCCAGTAAATCCTTGATGGCGTTGATATCAGCCCCTTTGTTGAGCAAGGAAGTTGCAAAAGAATGTCTCAAAATATGCGGACTTCTTTTTTGTTGAGTGGATATCATACTCAGGTATTTTTGCACGGTTCTGTAAATGAATTTTGAGTAAGCTGGCAAGCCGTTATCTCTAAGGATTAGAAACTCAGCATCGTTGGAAAAAGTTTGCTTGTTTTTTTCCACAATATAAATATCCAGCAAATGGATGAGTGAAGCGTTCACCGGGATGATTCTCTCCTTATTTCTTTTACCTAAAACCTTGATGGTACCTTCTTCCCGATGGAAATCTTTCATCCTGATCCCTAAAAGCTCACTTAACCGGATGCCAGTACCGAAGAGTATTTCAATGATGAGCTTGTCTCTCAGGCCTGAAAAATCATCCTCAAAAATACCTGAATCCAATAACCCGCTGATCTTTTCATCTGTAAGGAATGTCGGGAGCTTTTTAGCGACTTTGGGCGTCTGGATCTTTAATACAGGATTCTCCGCCACCAATCTTTCCTTTAAAAGGAATTTATAAAAAGATCTGATGCAGGAGATCTTTCTATTGATGGTGCGCGGCTCAATCCCCTCATCCATTAAGCTTACCATCCAAGATCTAACCATTTGATGGTCCGCCGAATGATATTCCACCTCAAATAATGATAAAAATTTAAAATATTGGTAAAGGTCTTTTCTGTACGCAGTTAAGGTATGTTGGGAATACCTTTTTTCAAATTGGATATATTTTAAAAACTGCTCTAAAACCATAAAAACTATTTGCGTATTCCCTAAAAGTGAATATACAAATAGTTTATATATTGAAAGAATTTTTAATCTGAAAGATTAAGATTCCTGATTCATTCCCTGAACGTAAACGGCGTGTTTAACTTCCATTCTTCTGGCCACGGATTTCTTTTCGTAAGCCTGACGACTGCGCAACTCTCTCAGCACACCTGTTTTTTCGAATTTCTTTTTAAAGCGTTTTAACGCCCTGTCAATAGATTCGCCATCTTTTACATTGATAATGATCATTTTTTTAATACCACCTTTCTATCCCTTTTAAATGTTGTTGGGGTTGCAAAGATACTTAAATTTAATAAAAGCTAAAATTTTAATTTAAATGTCTCAATTTCAGCCCTATGTTTTTGGCTCAATAATTGTAAAAGTTTTGTCAGTTGAATTTTAATACACTTTGATGATGAAACCATCATGAGCATGCCACTCGCACACACGAATGAATATGCTCATGATCGCTTCATCGTTATTAAATAAAATCATATACGGATGAAAAATAAAATATCCATAAAAACGGCTTATAAGCCTGTGTTGCTTATACTGTTGACTACATTTTCAAGTATTTACGCTTTTGCTCAGGACGCACCTAAAAAAGTGGACGTAAACATAAACACAGATGGTGGAACTGTTTGGTATGGACAACCGTGGGTTTGGGCCATAGGCGTTGCAATATTCATTCTGGTTTTGGTAATCGTGACCAGAAATAATAAGACAGCTGCCTAATGATCTTTTGATAAATTATAGCACATGGTTTAAACCATGTGCTATAATAAACTATTTTAAAATTTCACGGGCAATCACCACCTTTTGGATTTCGCTGGTCCCTTCACCGATGGTACACAGTTTACTATCTCTATAGTATTTTTCCACCGGAAAATCCTTAGTGTACCCGTATCCACCAAAAATCTGAACCGCTTCCGTAGCCGCTTTAACACATACCTCTGAGGCGAAATATTTGGCCATAGCAGCCTCTTTGGTCAGTATTATTCCCCTGTTCTTCCTGTCGGCAGCCTGGTAAATAAGCAGTTCGGCGGCTTCGATCTCTGTCGCCAAATCAGCCAGTTTAAACGCAATTGCCTGAAAGCTGGAGATGGGCTGCCCAAACTGATGCCGTTCTTTGGAATAGGCCAATGCCGCTTCATAGGCGCCTTTGGCAATCCCTAAAGAAAGTGCCGCTATTGAAATACGGCCTCCATCCAATATTTTCATGGCTTGCTTAAAGCCGTCGCCTTCATTACCTAATAGGTTTTCTTTGGGCACCCTAACCTGATCAAAGACCAACTCGGTGGTTTCTGAAGCTCTCATGCCTAGTTTATTCTCTTTCTTACCTGCTGAAAAACCGGGAGTTCCTTTTTCAATCACTAATGCCGAAATTCCTTTGGTGTCGCCTTTCTCTCCTGTGCGCACCATCACCACCGCAATATCTCCTGATTTTCCGTGCGTGATCCAATTTTTGGAGCCATTTACGAGGTAATGATCGCCCTCCAAAACAGCGGTGGTGTTCATTCCCAAAGCGTCAGATCCTGTGTTAGCCTCCGTTAGACCCCAGGCTCCAATCCACTCTGCTGTGGCCAATTTTGGCAACCACCTGCGCTTTTGTGCTTCATTCCCAAAATACATGATGTGGCCCGTACACAAAGAATTATGTGCTGCCAATGATAAACCAATGGATCCACAAACCTTAGCCACCTCCTCTATCACTTTCACATATTCAAAATAGCCTAAGCCTGAACCTCCATATTCTTCAGGAACCAAAACACCCATCAGCCCCAATTCACCCAATTGTTTAAAAATCTCCACCGGAAATATTTGAGCTTCATCCCACTCCATCACATGCGGTTTGATATGCTTTTGCGCAAAATCTTTAACCATCTGTGCAATCATAGTTTGACTATCGGATTCTGTAAAATTATACCCTTGTTCCATCACTTCCATATTTAAATTTAAAAATTGGTTTAAAAAGCAAATTACTGAATTGAAATTCAATTATCCGCATCCAAAATAGGAACTGAATTTCAGCCAGATCGGTTTTTAGTCCAAAAGATTTAAAAAGGTAAGAAGGGTGATGATTTGTGATTGAAAATCAGCCCTTCATTTATTTTAGGAAAAATTTAAACTCTTAAATTTCAATCAGAATTTAAGATAAGGAATCATCTTTTGAATGAGCGAAGGATTCAGACTCCCAATTTTATGGAGATCCTCTACATTGTTAAAAGCACCATGCTGGGATCTGTAAGCAATGATGGTGTTCATTTGTTTGTAGCTGAGATAAGGAAAACTTTTTAAATCTTCAAAACTGCACTGGTTGATGTCGATCAATCTCAAAGTGACAGATTCAAGCTTGATTTGGTCTTTAATCTGGTCGTATTTCGCCGAATCCAATCCATAAACCTCTCTTAACTGACCCAATGAATAAAAACCCCCCAACCTATCGCGGTATTTTACGATTCTGGCAGCAAAGCCCGGGCCTATTCCCCTAACACTTGTCAAAAGGGCGGAATCAGCTGAATTGATATCCACCATGACTTTGTTGAACATCAACTTAGATTCACCAGGCTTGGTTGCTGCGTTTCTAAAATCCTCCCTTTCCCCCTCCTTTCCGGGAATTTGGATATAAGGCTCTAATCTGCTGAACTGCTGGGGAGAGATGGAATACATTTTCTTCACATCGGCTTTGTTCCTAAACCGACCTCCTTTAGCTTCATAATTCTTAATGGCTCGGGCTTGTTTTTCAGATAATCCCAATCTTACCCAGTCCGCTAAAGGCAGGTGATTAGGATCGAAATTAAAAAGTGCGGCTGAAGAGGAGCTCTCTACGCTTTCATCACGCTGATTTTCGTTTTTTTCATGATAACTTTCTATCTCTTCTATACGGGGTTTCAGCGTTTCTATGGTGATCTTAACAGGCTCAAAAGTCAATTTTTCGTAAACATAGGGCGACAGGTAAATGATGATCAACAGGACGATAAAGACCATCATTCCCCTTAATTCCCTTTTTGAAATCTCCAGATATGTCTTAATCTTTTGATACATAAGCTTATATAAGAGATTAAATTTACGATTAAATTTATGACATTTACAATACCTGATACAGGCCATACTTCAATCATAACATTCATATTTGTATAAATGAAAATCATCACTTCAGAAGAGTTTGCTAAAGCCACTAAAATTAATAAGTTGAGAATGCCCGGATTGGCTTCATTGCTGATGGAGATCATGAAAATCAATGACATCAACGAAACCTTTGAGAAGGCCGAGCAGTTTGAAGGTGTCGAATTTGTTGATGAGATTTTGAGATTGGTGGGCGTTAAAGTGGAGGTCATGGAAAGTGATTTTAAAAACATTCCATTAGACGGTGCTTTTGTTGCCATCGCCAATCATCCCTACGGGGGGATAGAGGGCCTTTTGCTCATCAAAATCTTATGCACCATAAGACCCGATGCAAAAGTGATGGCAAATTTCATTTTAAAGAAAATCCCCAATCTCAGTGATTTTTTTGTCGCTGTCAATCCATTTGAGAACGTGGAGCATTCTTCCAGCATCAGTGGTTTGAAAACCACGCTCAGCTTGTTGAATGGAGGAACACCCATTGGGATATTCCCAGCAGGAGAAGTCTCCACCTATAAATTGGGTCAGCAACAAGTAACGGATAAGCTGTGGCATCCGGTAGTGGGTAAACTGATTGGAAAAGCAAAAGTTCCTGTTTTACCCATCTATTTTCACGGAAACAATGGGCTGTTGTTTAACCTGCTGTCCCTGATTCACCCAACTTTGAGAACCGCAAAATTACCTTCAGAGCTATTCAACAAGAAGGGTCATACCATCAGAGTGAGAATTGGCAAGCCTGTTTTGTTTGAGGACATCCCTGATAATTTGAACAACAACAGCCTTTTGGCTTTCTTGAGAGCCAAAACTTATGCACTTGGGGTTGGGCTGGAAAATGAAAAGAAGATTTTCAATCCCAGGAACCTATTTAAAGTCAATAAAACTGCTGAGGATATGGCAGAACCCATGGAAACAGAATTAATGGAATCAGAAGTGGAGCGGCTGAGGGAGAACTATCAAGTTTGGACGGAGAAAAACTATGAGGTTTTCATCACCCCAACCGCTCATATCCCCAATATCATTAAAGAAATTGGCAGGTTGAGAGAGTTGACATTCAGGGCAGTGGGTGAGGGGACCAACAAATCTTCTGATTTGGATGGCTATGATATTTATTATCACCATCTTTTCATTTGGGATAGGGAGGCTAAAACGGTGGTGGGCGCCTACCGGATTGGCAAAGGCGATGAAATATTTTACAGTTATGGCAAAAAAGGATTTTACACTGCCGAGCTGTTCAAGATCAAATCACAGTTCACACCTATTTTAAGATCAAGCCTGGAGCTGGGCCGTTCGTGGATCAGAAAGGAGTATCAGCAAAAACCGCTTCCTTTATTCTTACTCTGGAAAGGGATTTTAAAATACCTGATGGATAATCCCAGGTATCGTTACCTCATTGGCCCGGTCTCCATCAGCAATGCTTTTAGCAAGTTCTCAAAATCTTTGATCGTGAACTTCATTTATAAAAACCATTTTGATCCGGAAATGGCCCGGATGGTAAAACCACGTAAACAGTTCAAAGCCGACTTCTCTAAAATAGATGCGGATATTTTAACTGCCACCAGCAACTCTTTAAAAAATTTAGACAGCTTAATTGCAGAGATTGAAACTTCACATATCAAAGTGCCGGTTTTGTTGAGGCAATATGTGGCATTGAATGCTAAAATCATCTGCTTCAACATCGATCCTAAGTTCTCTGATTGCCTGGATGGATTTCTGGTTTTGGACCTGGAAACCGTTCCTGCGGATATGCTGGAGAAACTGGGGAAAAATCTGTGAAAGGTGTGGAAAAAGGTTTAAGGTAGAGGGTAGAAGGTTTAAGGTGGAGGAAGTAAGGTAAAAGGTCTTGTTCCCTAACCGTTAAAAAACAATTGTTCGGATGAAAGATTGCTGTATCATCATGATGGGTGTCTCTGGGAGCGGGAAGACACTTATTGGCCAAATGCTGGCTAAAGCATTAAATGTCAGGTTCATTGAGGGAGATGATTTACATCCCCGGGAGAATGTAGAGAAGATGAAATCAGGAGTGCCTTTAAATGACCGCGATAGACTGCCCTGGTTGACCGCATTGTACCATATTTTAAAAACATCCATTGAAAAACAACAGGATGTGGTGCTGAGTTGCTCCGCATTGAAAGCGGATTACAGATCGATCCTCCGAAAGGCAGGGCCTGTGACTTTTTTATTTCTTGATGTTCCGGAATCAATTTTAAAAGAACGTTTAGAACACCGTAAGAAACATTTTATGCCTCCGGGGCTGCTGGATACCCAACTCCAAACGCTGGAACCTCCTAAAGAAGAAGAAAAAGATGTCATCACCATCCAAGCCTCTGGAACACCACGGGAAATACTCATTTCCTGTCTGCGTCGGCTCCGTTCCTCATAACCTGGGTTGTAAAACCGAAATTTCGGATATAACAGCCAGGAAACACAACGCAATGAAGCAAAAAGCAGAAGGAAAAGCCCAAGCTTCCCTCCCCGTTTGACGCAAGAATGAAGAGGGAAGGAAAGCGAGTAAATGCTTCTTGTGCCTTATATGATAAATGATAAAAGAATAAGGGTTAAGGTAAATGCAGGGCACAAGTATCCATTTCACAGGCTTGGACTACATACTTTTACCCTATCTTCCGCTGGTGGAACAAGGGGGCGGTGAAATGTCTATCTCTCACAAACTTTATCCAAATACTTGCGCCAAAATGGGGGGGGGTAATCGAAATAGATGTTTTACAATAGCAAACGCACAAAAGTCAGGCTATGTCACAAACCAGCCAGCTAAGACTTGGCTAGTGAGGGTCAGTTCAGTTTCAAAGATATTAATATTCTCCGTTTTGTTGCAGGCATTTAAACCGTCAAAAGCAATCAAAGCTAACATTGGGTAAATGATGTTCATAATTTCCCCCCAACTGGCGCAACTCTTCCTAGCCAAAGCCTGTGCAAATGGAGACTTGCTTTTTAACCACCTTTAATGCCATCGTTATAGACCATTAGAAGTTTTGACAAATAAAAAAAGGGAAACCTTATGGAATCCCTCTTTTCATATGTTTTTTTAAAAGTTATTTTACAGTACCTGGGGTAGAGTAAGGTAATAATTGAGGATCATAAGAAGCCCAACCAGCAGTCCAGTCAGTGGATCCAAAAGCACCTCTATAAGTAACTTTCTCAAAGAAAGTGTCATTAACAACTTTAGCATCAGTGAAATCTGCTCCAGAGGCAGCAACAGACGTAGCTGTAGGTAAGAAGTTAGGAGTACCTGAATCAGCATATCCTGAAGCAATCTTAGTTGGAGCCATAAATAAATCAGTTCCAAATAAAGATGCCATAAAAGTATTAGTCGATCTCAATGTAGTTTCAAAAAGAACCTTGTTTTCTCCCTTAACTTCATTAGATGCATTTTTCACATAACCAATGATATTATTTTTGAAAGCTAAAGCACCTGTTGTATAATTAGTTGAAGTAGCGCCTGGTGTGGCAACTTTAGAATCATCAATATAGATCCCATCTACAAAACCTACAAAAACAGAGTTGAAGGTGCTTAATGCAGAGTTACGACGGATTTGAGCAGCATGTTGATAGTTTGCGTTAACATTTTTAGTTCCTGCGCCACCTGCTAGTGGGCCAACCATAGTCATATTAGAGAAGATTGCAGAAGTTTGTGGCGTATTGTTACTTCCATCACCATCATTATCAGATTCAAAACCATTTGAGCCAGAAACGTCGGCAATAGTAGGGTATCTTTGTCCTACACAAAATTGTAATTTACCAGAGAAACCATAGTCAGTATCAAAATCATCATCCAAACCTCCAATAGCCATCAAATGTTTACAGGCTACTGTTCCTCCAAACCATTCGTAAGAATCATCTCCAGAGCGATAAACTTCAATATAGTCAATGGTGGTTCCAGAACCTACCCCACCAAAAGTCAATCCGTTGATCTCATTATCTGGCGTAAGTGGCACACCGGCAAATTCAATGCGAACATATTTTAAAGTTCCAGAATTGTCTGCAGGATCCGTACCACCAAATAAGGCATTAGAATTGCCTTCACTGATACCTTCAATAGGCACATTCGCTCCTTTATTCACTGGTGCTTTACCTAATAAGATCACACCTCCCCAGTCCTGGGCATTTCTTTGACCCACTGGTTGTGCTGAAGTGAATACAATTGGTTTATCAGCAGTACCCACAGCCATTAATTTAGCACCTCTGGTGATCACTAATGAACCAGATCCTGCAGTTGACTTAGAACCTTTAATGATGGTTCCTGGCTCAATGGTTAAAGTTGCATTATTAGTTACATAAATGATCTTATTCATTGTGTAAATCTTGTCTGCAGTCCAAGTCGTGTTGGTGGTAATATCTGCTGTTACTGCAACCACATTTGGATCTCCAGTAGTAGGTGGATTTGGATCAATGTTATTATTTTTTCCACAACTTGCTATCAGGATTGATAGCGCCGAAAATAAAATTAATGCTTGTTTTTTCATCTTTTAATTGTTTTCAATTTAATAGCAAAGAACCACAACCTATGTTAAGTGTTTGTTAAATGTCCTTTATCAAAAGGTTATTATTATGTTAGCTTAATGTATTAGTTACTTAAAATTATAACTGAACGATAATGACAGGTCGGCCCCCGTTCTGTATTTTTTGAAGGTTCCTTCAGAGTTATCCAGTTTATGTTCGTCACTCAAAATATCCACTACATAGAAATTACTATATTCATTCAAAATATTACTGGCGTTCAATTTGAATTCCCCTTTGCTCTTAAATACTTTCAACCCCAACTGCGCATCTAAGGAGCCTCTGCCATTTTCATATACATCCCCTATTTTAGTTCCACCTACACTGTATAAACGCGTTCCAATTCTGTTGTACAATATATTGATGCTCAACTTGTTCTGCATTAAACTTTCTTGTAACCCTGCATTGATGATGTAAGGGGATTGCCCGGTTAAAGTACGCGTTCTGGTATTTCCATTTAAATCAACCTCTTGCACTTTAGATTTACTTAAAGACAAGTTGGTGTATAGCGTGGTGTTCTTTAAGAAATCATTATCAATAACGAAATCCAATGTTTTTCTCAATTCCAGCTCCACCCCATAAACACTGGCTTGGTCTGAGTTGAAATAAGATTTTATAGGCGTTGAATTTGCATCAAATACCCTTGACTCAATGGCATTTTGGAAATTTTTATAGAATCCAGAAATAGAGAATATTTGGCCAGCGGAAGGGTAAAGCTCATAACGGATATCTGCATTATCAATTAAAGATCTCTTTAAATTTGGATTTCCGTTTATAGATAACACTTCTTCGTAATCATAATAAGCGAATGGTGCCAATTCTCTGAATTCTGGCCTTGCCAAAGTACGGTAATAAGAAATTCTAAAATTAGACTTAGGCGTTAAGGCATAGGTAAAATTCGCTGAGGGCAACACGTCCAGATCATTTAAACCCGCTACTTTATTATTGGAGGTGGAAGTGGTTAGTCCCAAATCAAATTTCTCAGCCCTTACCCCATAAACTATCCTCAATTTGTCAGTGATGCGGCTGTCTAGCATCCCGTATAAAGCATTGGTAAAGCTATTTGCATGATAACGGTCGTTACCATTTGGCAATTCATCTAAAATATATGCCCCTCCGGCTATCAAGTCTTTTCCGAACAGCGTTTGCAGAGGTCTCTGACGTTCCACATTTGCATTTGGATAATTGGGGTCAAACTCCTCCCCAATAAAACGGACATCAAAATTTCTTTCCCTATAGTTAGAGCTTGCACCAAATTTCAATTTACTGTCCAGAAACTTAATGGGCTTTTCATAACTCACACCACCAAAATATACGTTCTCATCAAGGTTTGAAAATAATCGGGTGTTTTCCAGGCCCAAATTGGTGTTACTTGCCAAGTAAGGTTCGCCAGGATTATTTTGCTTATAATTCACCTTACGTTGGTCAGGTTGAACATTGGTGATGTTGCTATAGCTGACATTCCATTTTACTTTTGCAGTCTTTTTCCCCACCTGATGTTCACCCTCGACTGTTGATTTCAAAATTGATTTTTGAATCATATCAAAAGCGTAGAATCTATTGTCAGAACTGGAGCTTTGCGCATTGCTTCCTGTTCTTGCTGTATATTGATCATCGAGTATCCTGTTATAGAGATTCTTAAAAGTGATCTTACTCTTTTTGTAGGTATAGGCAAAATTGGCCAAAGCACCAATGTTAGAATTAAATTTATATTGTTGATCTAAGAAGTCATAAGTAAAAAACTGTCTCTGAACATCAGAAATCCTGTTCTCTGAATTTCTATAGGTTAAGGATATGGTGGTACCAAATCTATTTTTATTCTTTCCAATTTCTTTCACTCTACCAAGGGTCAGTTGATAATTCTGACTTGGCAAAGCCAAACGGTTTTGTACGGTATAGCTATTATTCAAAGAGTTTAGTGCTTGAATATTTTGAGTAGAGCTCAAGCCGCCGATGATGGCATCAGAACTGGGGAAAGCACTTGGAAGTTTTCTATTTGAATTGCCAAAAGTGAAGTAATCTCCAGCATATCTTTCTCCAAAATTAAAGTCTTGAAAAGTAGTTTGTGTATTGTATCCAAAACCTAATCCAAAGGATAGGAAGTTCTGATCAGGGACATCTTTAGTCAGAACCTGTACGGTTCCCCCGGCAAAATCAGCAGGAAGATCAGGAGTTGCGGTTTTGCTGATGATCACATTGTCCACCAAATTGGAAGGCACAATATCGAAGGAGAATGCCTTACGGTTAGGCTCTGTGCTAGGCAAAGGAGAACCATCCAATAAAGCATTATTATACCTGTCGCTCAATCCTCTTACGATCACAAATTTGTTATCCTGAATGGTAGTCCCGCTCACTCTTTTTAATACCTCTCCGGTATTTTTATCTGGTGATCTTTTGATGACCTCAGCAGAGATCCCATCAGAGATGACTGCACTGTTCTTTTGTTGTGCATAAAGTGCAGAGATATTCTCCTGACGGTAAGTGGCGGTGACCACCACTTCTGCCAGTTGTTGGTTGGAGGAAGGATCTAAAACTACATTTAGATTGGTGACTTTGCCGTCTTCCACCAGGATGTCTGTGATCTCCTTACTCTGGTAGCCAATGTACCTTAAAACAACTTTGTATTTACCGGGAGTTAAATTCCCAATGACATAACGTCCATTGATATCAGTAGAGGCACCATTTGTGGAGCCACTGATGCCTACCGTACATCCAATGAGCGTTTCACCAGTACTTTTATCTGAAACCACTCCCGCTATTTTACCAGTTTGTGCAAATATGGAAGTGCTGAGTAAAATCAGTAGCACACTGATCCTGATTGATTTCTTTTTTATCACTTTTGCTTTGTTTTAGTTGCAGCAAAAGTATTAGCCCAATGTTACGTAGTTGTTACTAAAGAATTAAGTAACCGTCAGCTAAATGTTAACTGAATATTAATAGCTGGCTTTAATAATTGATGTTCAGTTTTTTAAGCGGGAGATGCAGCAGCCACAATGGTCCGACCAGCAAAAATTTCAGGTCATTCGAAAAAGAAGGTTTTTTTCCTTCTATTTTATGCCCAATGAATTGCCCGATCCAGGACACAATAAAGATCACTAAGCTTACCTGCCACAATGCCGGACCGCCGTTTTGTTCCCAATGTTCCAGTTGTACCACAAAGAAATAGCAAAAACCAAAAAAGAACAACATCAAATAGGAGAGAACAGGTGAAAGTCTGAGATCATAATAAATGGTGGCTGCCATCAGTAAAGAGAACCAGTTGATGTACATATTGTATTTCCCCAGAAAACCTAGTTGAGGGAAGGGGATAGCGGAGATCAAACCAACAATACTGAAAACAATTAAAGGCACACAAATCCAGTGAATTAATTTATTGGTTGGGTTTTGATGACTTTCTGAATATTTATTGAATAAAACATCAATTTCTCTTTTTTCTTCTTTCATGTTTCGTTTAACCACAATGGGTGCAGCGGGTTTATTTGCAAAGTTAATATTTATTTTAACCGCAGAGGAAGTGGAGGGTCACAGAGTTGAGCTGAATTTTATTCAACAAAAAAGCGATGGGGAAAATCCATCGCTTTTATCAAAACATCACATGTACCGTCCTAAAATAGGTTGACACAAAAAGTGTTAACAAATGAAAAGTCAAGGGATTAAGAGTTATCATAAGAAGACTCAAAAAGATTACAGTTTGGCCTTTAAATTGGAGCTGGTAGATTCGATTGAAAAAGGCGAGATGACCTACAAACAGGCTCAATTGCGTCACGGTATCCAAGGTAGAAGTACGGTGTTGGTTTGGTTGCGAAAACATGGTAGATTAGACTGGCAAGAATCAGAGACCATGAAGCGAGATACCCCAAACAAAAAAATCAGAGAACTGGAGAAGAAGCTCAAGCGCCTGGAGGCGGAGAAAGATGTTCTCAACAGGGCAATAGACATTGCAGATGAAACCCTTCATACCGATATCCGAAAAAAGTATTTGAGCCTGTTGTCAGCAGCTACCAAACAGGCTCCAGAAGAGGGAGAAGAACCGTCAAATTCGTAGCAAATACTTTAGGATATAGTCGCCAGTACTATTATAAGCACTGTAAAGAACAACGTATACGGTTAGCTAAAGAATTAGCTGTCAAGGAACTGATAGATAAAGAGCGGAAGTTATTGCCACGATTAGGAGGCAGAAAATTACATCATCAGATCAGGGACAGTTTATCTTCAAAAGAGCTGAAGATAGGTAGAGATGGTCTGTTTCTCCCCTTTTCTTTTCTCTGATATCTTGAGGAAACATGGCATGCTGATTCATCCTAAAAGGAGATACGTACAAACGACCATGTCCAGACACTGGCTAAGGAAATATCCCAACCTATTTAAAAACGTTGCCGTAAGTAGACCAGATGAGGTATGGGTAAGTGATATTACCTATATCAAAACAGATCAAGGTAATTGTTATCTCAATCTGATCACAGATGTGTGGAGCAGGAAGATCGTGGGTTATGCCATTGCAGATAATATGGAAACCAAGCAGATGAAGCAAGCCTTTTTAATGGCTCTGAAACAAAGAGAAGTAAAAGATGAGCCTCTGATCCACCATTCGGATAGAGGGTTGCAGTACTGCAGTGCAGAATATACCGGCATTGCAATTGAAAATAACATCAAAATCAGCATGACAGAAAACGGAGACCCATATGAAAATGCTTTGGCAGAAAGGATGAACAGGACGCTAAAGGAAGAGTTTGGACTGGGCAAGGTACTAATGTCAAAAAATCAAGCGGGATTGTTGGTAAATGAAGCAGTGAATCTGTACAATAATTACAGGCCTCACTTATCTTTGCAGATGAAAACACCGCAAAGTGTTTATAAACAAAAATCCCCGATTCTTGCGAATCAGGGATAATCGTAAATCTGTCAACCTATTTTAGGACGATTCAACATTCTGAGATTAAAATCCTATTTAAGCATAAAATTAAAGATAGCTAATACTGAAGCTATTATTGCTAAGAATTGTACTAGTCCTACTATGTAAATAGTTTTGGTAAGTGACTTTTCTACATTTGAAATTCTATCTATTAATTCAACTTTGTCCTTTTGAGTTAAAAATAAATCTTTTTTCAACTCAAACTTTTGAAACTGTCTTTCATCAATCTCATCTAGTGTAATGTTAATCATAAAACGACGAAAAATCATCTTTTTAAATTACTTATTATCAATGATATAAGTCTTTTTACTTTTGACTTTCTACTTTTAACTTAACACTAGTACCTCAGATATAAAAACAGCATCTTCCTTAGAAAATTTATACCGAACAAATATTTCAGAAACTTTTAGTTTTAATGAAGCATCCATATTTTAAAATCTAAACTAAAGATAATAATTTGTTATCACATCTCAAATCTACTTCTTACATCTTATGTCTCCAATCTAACTTCTCCAGTCTATTGTTTTACTTCGCATAAGCCACAGATCTGGTCTCTCTGATCACGGTCACTTTTATCTGCCCAGGATAAGTCATCTCCGTTTGTATACGATTTGAAATATCTGCAGCTAAAATTTCAGATTGTGCATCGGAGATTTTCTCACTTTCCACCACCACCCTTAATTCTCTACCTGCTTGAATCGCGAAAGTTTTTTCGACACCTGGATAAGAAAGTGCTAAACTCTCGAGCTCCTTCAATCTTCTGATGTAGCTCTCCACCACTTCCCTTCTCGCTCCCGGACGTGCGCCTGAGATGGCATCACAGGCCTGAATGATGGGAGAGATCATGGAAGTCATCTCTATTTCATCATGGTGGGCACCAATAGCGTTACAGATCTCGGGTTGCTCTTTATACTTTTCAGCGAGCTGCATCCCTAAGATTGCGTGAGGTAATTCCGGGTTATCATCAGGAACCTTACCTATATCATGCAGTAAGCCTGCACGCTTGGCCATTTTCGCATTCAATCCTAATTCTGAGGCCATGGTGGCACAGAAATTAGCCACCTCGCGGGAGTGTTGCAATAAATTCTGCCCGTAAGAGGATCGGTAACGCATACGCCCCACCATCCTGATCAACTCCGGATGCAGCCCATGGATTCCCAGGTCAATTACCGTACGCTCACCAATCTCCACAATCTCCTCTTCAATTTGCTTTTGGGTTTTGGCAACCACTTCTTCAATTCTTGCAGGGTGAATGCGTCCATCTGTCACCAAACGGTGTAAAGCCAGGCGGGCGATCTCTCTTCTCACCGGGTCAAATCCTGATAAGATGATCGCTTCAGGGGTGTCATCCACAATGATTTCAATTCCTGTGGCTGCTTCCAAAGCCCTGATGTTTCTTCCCTCACGACCAATGATTCTGCCCTTAATCTCATCGTTCTCTATATTGAAGATGGATACGGTGTTTTCTATGGCAGATTCTGTTGCCGTACGCTGGATGGTTTGGATCACCACTTTCTTCGCTTCCTTAGCGGCAGTTAAACGGGCTTCATCCACAATGTCTTTGATGGAGGCCATGGCATTTGTGCGTGCTTCCTCTTTCAGGTTACTCACCAATTGTGTTTTTGCTTCATCAGCGGATAAGCCCGCGATGGTCTCTAACTGCGTGATGTGCTGATTCTTCAGCGCATCCACCTCCTCCTGCTTTTTAACCACCAAATCAGTTTGCTTCTCATACTGATTCTTCTTTTGCTCCAACTCCTGTTCTTTTTTGCCGGCGTTCTCCAATTTCTGATTTAAAGATTGTTCCTTTTGTTTAAAGGTATTTTCTTTTTGAGCCAACGTGTTGTTCTTTTGGCTGATCTCCTGCTCATGATCAGCTTTCATTTGTAAAAACTTCTCTTTCGCTTCCAGCAGCTTATTCTTCTTTAGTATTTCCGCATTATTTTCAGCTTCTCGTAAAATTTTTTTGACTTTGTTTTGAGCCGAAACTTCCTGCTGCTTCATCAATTTTCGTAGTAGGTATCTTCCTGTAACTATACCTGCACCAAATGCTACTACTGCAATGATCAGGTAAATCATTATCTCCATAATCGTAATTAAATAAAATAAAAAAACCGCATTAACCTTTAGACTTCATGTATTGTAAACTTGTCGGACATGTTTAGGGTTTAAGCCGTAGACAGGTGACTTTGCAGCCAAATGAATAATGCTTTTGTAACCCTTCTGATATCGAAGTGTTAAGTTTTTTAATAGTGAAACCTAAAACCTAAGGCGGTTTAAATTTTAAACTCTTTATATAAAGAACAATTATTTCGACTCTGTAAAAAAATCGTTGAGCAAACTATCCAATTGCTGGACCTTATCTGCTACATCTGTATCTTCATTACTTGCTTTTTTCTCTGCATGTATGGATGCAGATGCATAATGTAACACACACATAGAAAGTAGATCCTGTTTATCTTTAACCGCATACTTCTCCTGAAGTTCTTTGATACGGTCATTGATTAATTTGGCAGCTCTCCTCACAACTTCCTCCTCTTCCATGTTGATCTTTAAAGGATAAACACGGTCGGCAATATTTATTTTTATCGAGATTTCTCCCATTTGAGCATTAGGTTCACAAGTATCACTTACTTAGCAATACAATACACTTATCTATTTCCCGCACAAATTCGTTAATTTTTTGCTTGATGTCAAGTGTTTTTTCACTTGAGCCCTCTAAACCCTCTAAACTTTTCGCCAATTTTAAAACTCTTAACTTTATGTTCCTGTAAGGCTTTTGACTTAACCAGTTTTTGAGTGCTCTTTCCGCTTATTTTCACTGGCACGCTATCCGCTGTAATTTTTTTGTCATCTTGCTACTTTCTAAAGATTGATTCTCTAAGTTTAGCAGGTCATTATGCTCCTGTAAGGCTTTTGACAGATTAACCAGTTCAAAATTTTGTTTTTTGAATTTGACTTATCAATTATTATTGTGTGCGGTCTAAAACCTGATCTAATTTCTTAGCAATTACAGACATTATCTTTTATTAATTTTTCCTTCATTTTTTTTAATTAAATTTTCAGAAGTCTCCAAAATCACACTGTCAGTAGTAACAAATTTATATTTTGATAAATCGTTTTGGAACAATTTTAAAGTAACTTCCGCTCTTTCTTTTTGAAGTTCTTTAGTTCTAACTTTTTTCCATATGGAAGATGCAAATTCAACTTTTGAAATCTCAGATAAATAAATAGTTTTAACTTTTTTATCTATCACGAATAGTTCATCAGTGCCATTCTCTTGATTATAATTTAAAAAGTGACGAGGTATCTAGAAATAATCACAATTCAGATCGACACTATCTCCCTCTAAGTTTTTCCTACTTTCAGAAAAAGAAAAATCATTTAAATCAAGTGGTTTATCTTTTTCAAAATCCACTTCTTCCAAAAAATTCACGATTTTTATCCTTTTTGATCTCGAGCTTCAAGTCCAATATGTTCCTACAATTCTTTTTTTGATTTACAAAACTTTAATATAATTTATCTTATCTCTGCAAATTAGCAATTAATTTTTTCATAATCCCATCGATCTCCTGGTCAGTCAAAGTTTTTTCATCTCCCTGAAGAATGAAACTCAACGCATACGACTTTTTATGCCCAGGCAGTTTATCTCCCTCATAAACATCAAACACATTCACTTCTTTCAACAATGATTTTTCAGTTTTCAAAGCAATCCTTTTCAAGTGCTCAAATTGGATGGATTTATCCAATAACATGGAAAGATCTCTTCTCACAGCAGGGAATTTAGAAACTTCCTGATAAGTGATTTTATTGCTCTTCACCAACATGAGCAACATATCCCAATTGATATCCGCATAGAAAACGGCCTTGCTCACCTCAGCTTTTTTCAAAGCTGAATTTGACACTGCTCCCAACTCCACCAAAACCTTGATTCCTTTTTTATACTGAATTCCGTAATTGAAATCGCTGTTCCCGGTTTCCTCCACTTGCAATTTAGAGATGTTCAGCTTTTGCAATAAAGCATCAACCGCAGCCTTTAAATGATAGAAAGTGGTGGCTTTAGCCGATTGATTCCATTGCTCCGACTCCACTTTTCCGCTTAGGAAAACCGAAAGATGATTCCTCTCCTGGTAAGCTCCATCAATGGCATGGTAGGTTTTGCCAAATTCATACAGCTTTAGATCAGCACTTCTTCTGTTTTGATTATAAGCAATTGCTTCCAAGCCTGAATACAACATGGATTGACGCATCACATCCAGATCAGAACTTAATGGATTCAGGATTTTCACTGCTTCATCCAAATCATTTGAATAAGCAGATTTGGTGAGTGAATTGGAAAGGATCTCAAAGTATCCGTTAGCAGAGAGCATATCTGCAATGGTGTGCTGAATGGATTCTTTATCGGGTTTTGGAGATACGTTTAAAGAGGCATTCACTTTTTGAGGAATTTCGATATGATCATATCCATAAATTCGCAAAATTTCCTCAATCACATCAACAGGCCGGGTGACATCCACTTTATAGGTGGGCACTTTAAGTGACAATCGCGTCGCTGTCTGCTCTACCACTTCCATTGAAAGTGCTTTAACGATGGCGGTGATCTCTTCTTTAGGAATTAGTTTTCCAATTAATTTTTGAACGTGTTCAAAACTCAGCTCCACATCAAATGCAGCAATGGGATTTGGATAGTGATCAAAAATCCCGGAAGAGATCTCCCCTCCGGCCACTTCCTTAACCAATAAGGCTGCTCTCTTCAAAGCATAAACCGTGATTTCAGGATCAGCTCCGCGTTCAAAGCGGAAGGAGGCATCGGTTTTCAGGCCAAATCTTTTGGAAGTCTTTCTGACAGAAACCGGATCAAAATAAGCGCTTTCTAAAAATATGTTGGTGGTGGTTTCTTTCACGCCTGACTTCAGGCCTCCAAAAACACCTGCGATACACATGGGTTCTTCGGTATTGCAAATCATCAAATCATCAGCAGATAACTTTCTGTCTACCTCATCCAAAGTTTTAAATGGTGTTCCTTCTGCACATTTTTTCACCAGCACCTCTCCGCCTTTGATTTCATCAGCGTCGAAAGCATGCAGCGGCTGGCCTAAATCATGCAGTACATAATTGGCCACATCCACAATGTTGTTTATTGGCCGCAAACCAATTACTGCCAGCCTTTCCTTCAACCATTTTGGGGAATCCTTTACCGTGATGCCAGAGATACAAACTCCGGAATACCTTGGTGCAGCATCTTCATCCAGCACTTTAACAGAGAGGGAACATTCGTTATTGTCTGTTTTAAAATCATCCACTGAAGGTTTGATGACAGGGATGCTCAAATAGGCAGCTAAATCTCTGGCAACTCCCAGATGAGAAGCGGCATCCGCCCGGTTTGGTGTTAAGCCAATCTCAAAGACAAAATCGTCATTCAGTTTAAAATAATCTTTAGCCAGCGCTCCAACAGGTGCTTCATCAGGCAAAACCATGATCCCGGAATGGTTTTCACCTAAACCTATCTCATCCTCTGCACAAATCATCCCTTCCGAGACCTCTCCCCTGATTTTTGATTTGTTGATTTTAAAAGACGCTCCATGTGTTGGATGAACCTCACAACCCACTGTCGCCACCACCACTTTTTGTCCGGCAGCAACATTAGGAGCGCCACAAACGATATTCAGATCCTTCTCTTCACCCACATCAACCTTGGCGACTCTTAACCGGTCCGCATTCGAATGCTGGTTGCATTCCTTTACATATCCAATCACCAAGCCTTCTAATCCACCGGGAATGGCCTGCACTTGCGTTACACTCTCTACCTCTAAACCGATGGCGGTTAAAATGGCGGGGATCTCCTGCGGACTTTTATCTGTATCAATGAACTGCTTTAACCAGTTATAAGAAATCTTCATGCTGTTTTATTCTGAAGGGCAAAAGTAGGAAATTTAAGAGGATTTAACCACAGGAATGCTGGAGATTCACTGAATTACCTGTAAGGGGAATTGGGATAAGAGGTTGTTTTAATTGTGTGTTTTTGACCCTGGTCCTTTTCTACTTAATTTTCAGGAAGCTGAGGGCTCCCGATCCCATGATTTATACCACGCCACTCTTAAATCGCTCTCCATTTTAATCTTTTGGTGGAGGTCGAAACTCACCACGCTTTCCACCCACTGAGCGTTCATCTTCGGGCTTTTTAAGTCGCCATGTGTTGTCAGGATGATAATTTGTTGTGAATGTGCGTATTGAGAAAAGCAACCACAGGTAGAGATAAAGAGCAGGAAAACTCAACTCACTAAAATCCCTTTGGGTATGGCCTCTACCAACTTTTGGGTGTATGCCTTTTGAGGGTGGTTATAAATCTCCTCTGGGTAGCCCATCTCTTCAACTCTTCCCTGATTCATCACCATCATGCTATCCGCCATGTGTTTCACCACCCCCATATCATGAGAGATGAAGATATAGGTAAGTTTGAATTGCTGTTGCAGATCTTTAAGTAAATTCAACACCTGGGCCTGTATAGATACATCAAGAGCAGAGACAGATTCATCACAGATGATCAGCTTGGGTTGCAGCGCCAAAGCCCTGGCAATCACCACGCGTTGTCTCTGTCCTCCCGAGAATTCATGTGGGTAGCGATGATATTGCTCTGGCAGCAGGCCCACCTTCTCCATTAAATCAATGATAAAATCTTTCCTTTGCTGCTGTGTGTCAAAAACATGGTGTACTTTTAAGGGTTCGGTCAAGGTGGCGCCAATGGTCTTCACAGGATTTAAAGAGGAATAAGGGTCCTGAAAGATGATCTGAATATCTTTCCTCAGCGGCCTCATCTGGTCAGCAGTGAATTCACTGATGTTCTGTCCATCAAAAATGATCACTCCAGCAGTAGGTTCAATCAGTTTTAAAATGGTTCTGCTTAGCGTGGTTTTTCCGCAACCTGACTCTCCGACCAGTCCGAATGTCTCCCCTGGGGAAACTTCAAAACTCACTCCATCCACAGCTTTGATGAATGTTTTCTCTTTACTGAACCAGGAGCTCTTTTTCGGGAACCAGGTTTTTAAATTTCTGATTTGCAGTAAGGGTTGCTGCTGGTAAAGGTGCGCTCTTTTTGATTCCATCTCCTTTACGGAGATCCTGAGCTGCTGCTGCAAAGAAGTCACACTTAAGTCAGAACTTCTCATTGAGCCATCCTCCAGCTTCACGAAATCACTGATGGTGGGCAGCCTGGATAGTTGCAGCTCAGGTGATGGGCGGCAGGCCAGTAAACCTTTGGTGTAAGGATGTTTGGGTTGAAGAAAAACTTCGGAAATTATGCCCTGCTCTACAATCTCACCTTTATACATGACTAAGATCCGGTCGGCGATTTCCCCTATCACCGCTAAATCATGAGAGATGAAGATCAAGCTCATATTACGTTCGGCCTTCAGCTTCAGTAATAATTCTAAAATACTTTTTTGAACGGTCACATCAAGAGCCGTGGTGGGTTCATCAGCAATTAAAACTGCAGGATCACAGGCAAGTGCCATGGCAATCATCACACGTTGCTTTTGGCCTCCAGATAACTCATGGGGATATTTGTCAAAAATATAGAAGGGATCAGGGAGTTTTACCTCTTCAAAAAGCCGTATCGCTTTCTCTTTAGCTATTTTATTATCCCCTTTTTGATGAATCAGAATGGTCTCCGTCACTTGCCTTCCGCAAGGGATCACAGGGTTTAAAGACGTCATGGGCTCCTGGAAAATCATCGCGATCTGATTGCCCCGGTAAAGCTGCATCTCCTTTTCTGTCAGAGCTAACAGATCAACATCCTCGAAAAGCACCTTACCCTCGATTACCGCATTTTTATCCAATAAACGCATCAAAGCTAAAGAGCTTACCGATTTCCCTGATCCTGATTCACCCACCAAACCTACAATCTCTCCCTTATCAATAGTGATGTTAATGCCTTTGACGGCCTTAAAAATGCCTTGTTCAGTTCTGAAACTGACCTGTAAATCTTGTATTTGAAGTTGCTGCATTAATCTACGTAGGTAACCTGCTCATCTTCCAGAATGGTCAGCCCTTTGAATTTTTGTAACAGACGGGCAGTGGTCACCACATCTTTTTGACAATATATCTTAATCCTCTCCAAATCATTCTCAGCCCAGTATACTGCGCCCACCTGGCTGCCGTCAATATCGTCTTTTGGAGTGGGAATATTAAAAATAGCCGCTAATAAACTCAGGGAAGTGTAATTTTTGTAGTCTCCGAATTTCCATAACTCCATCGTGTCCAAATGATTGATCTCCCATGGTTTTTTACCGATCATATCCAGCTGAGCTGGGATTTTGAGACCATTGATAAGCATTCTCCGGCACAAATAAGGAAAATCAAACTCTTTACCATTATGGGCACACAGCATCAAACTAGGCGACTGACTATCCAGCATGCTGATAAAGTCTTTAAGAATCTCCGTCTCTTTTTCACAACAAAACGACTTCACTCTGAAATTCTGATCATTTTTAAAAATTCCTACCGATACACAAACAATCTTCCCAAATTCTGCCCAAATCCCGGCTCTTCCATAGAATTCATCTGGAGTTTCCTGATTCCTGCGCTGCAATACGGTCTTCAAACCCCAAAGTTCCTGAAGCCTAGGTGGCACTTCATCAAAACTGGCGTATTGAGGAACAGTTTCAATATCAAGAAACAACATATTTTGAAGATTAAGCTGAGCTAACATAGCGTGAATTTACAAGATAAATTAAACATTTGAAAGATTTGATGGATAACGGAATCACGAAATGGTAAGGATAGGTATCAGTAAGGGTGATTCAAGTCAACCATTCAGAAAGAAATGCCGCATACGGTTCCAAAATCATCAATTTAATGGATAGCTGGTTAGGGATGGATTCATAAATCAAAACTGACCTCGGAGTTGGAGTTCATTTTTGATGAATGATGTGCAAATCATAAGCTTCCGTTTTTAATCTCCTCCTTCTTTTCTTTTGATAGCTGCTTCCATCCTTCAAAGGCTCTCCTACTTTCAGAAGGGAGCAGCCGATGGAATTTCAACTCCCGTTCTTCAATGGGCTTAGCCAATTCGTGGTAAATAAAATCGTCTCCGAAACCCGCCCACTTGGAATCTGTTTTCGTATTTCCATAATAAACCTCCTCAATATTGGCCCAGTAAATGGCACTCAAACACATGGGGCAGGGCTCCGCACTGGTGTAAAGCACACTGCCTTTCAGATCAGATTGCTTCAACCTCTTACAGGCCGCTCTTATGGCATTTACTTCTGCATGAGCCGTTGGATCATTATCCTTGTTGACAGAGTTTCCTTTGGCGGCAATCACCACTCCGTCTTTAACAATCACTGCTCCAAACGGGCCTCCATCCATCGATTTTAAATTATCCTCGGAAAGGTGGATAGCTTTCCTCATCATGCTGATGTGATTTTCTTTCATTCCTGCTTTTTATTAGAAAAAAACCATAAAAAGGGGATTAAGTTTTAACCTCCCTAAATCTTACTATTTTTACCCACATGAATAAAGACATCAAGAACATCATCTTTGATTACGGCAACGTGATCTTCAGCATAAATTTTAAGCGTACACAAGATGCATTTGAAAAATTAGGCGTTAAAAATGTGGAGCATTTTTATGCCCACGGTGGTCATCATCCTATATTTGACAGGTTCGAAAAAGGAGAGATCACTGCAGCTGAATTTAGGGATGGAATAAGGGAGATTACCGGTCATCCGCATTTGACAAATGAACAAATTGACAGCACTTGGAATTCTCTGTTAATAGGTGTGCCAGCAGGAAACCATCATCTGCTGCTTAAATTAAAAGCAAAATACCGTACTTTCCTTTTGAGTAACATTAATGAAATCCATTTGGATTTCATCAACGCCTATTTGAAAAAAGAGTTTCAGATGGAAGGGAATGAAGGTCTTTTTGAAAAAATCTATTATTCTCACTTAATGGGTAAACGCAAACCCAACCGGGATATCTTTGAACAAATTATGTCTGAGAACAACCTGAAACCTGAAGAGACCTTATTCATAGATGATAGTCCGCAACATTTAAAGACTGCTGCTGAAATGGGAATACAAACTTATTTAATGACCTATCCAGATACCATACAGAAATTATTAAAAGCTGAAATTTAGTTTATTTTAGGTATTTTGATTCTTTCTAATCACCCGATATGAAAAATATAATAGCCCATGGTTTAAATCATGGGCTATACGGAACAAGGATTTTAATGGATTTATCCATTTCTCTATCTCTTGTTTGTTTATGATAAATTATGGACATTCAATAAATAAATTGATGCTTTTAAAAAGTCCGGAATCTCTTCAATTTACGTCTTTTCATCTCCGCACTAATCAATCTTAACTCTCTGCCCATTTGCCCTGCGATGGCCATATTCTCCTCCGCTCTGCGAAACAAATAAGGCAAAACATTCTTTACAGGTCCGTATGGGACATATTTAGCGACATTATAACCAGCATTTGATAAATTGAAACTTAAATGATCACTCATACCCAGTAATTGGGAGAAATAAACATGATGATCATGAGGTGGGGTATTCTGCTGCTCCATTTGCTCTATGGCTTTCCTACAGCTTTCCTGATTATGAGTGCCCACCACAAAAGATATCCTGTCCAAATTCTCTAAGCAAAAAGTGATGGCTAAATCATAATCCCTATCTGTGGATTCCTTATCTACCTGTATCACTGACGGAATGCTTTTCTCTGCTGCTCTTTTTCTCTCCTTCTCCATATAAGCCCCCCTCACTAACTTAGCTCCCAAATAAAAATCGTCTGTCTTTGCAAATGTACAGTCGGTAATAAGTGAATTTAATTTATCATTTCTATACAATTGATAAGTGTTGAAAATAATGGCTCGCTCTTTATTGAATCTCCTCATCATTTGCAAAGCGATGTCATCAACAGTGTTCTGTACCCAACTCTCCTCCGCATCAATCATCAACGGTTTGTCAAACTCAAAGGCAGTCTCACAAATTCGTTCTACGCGGGCCATTGCTTTGTTCCATTCAAATTGTTCGTAATCCTTCAACTTTTTCTTTTCATTTACCTTCTCCAACAAAGCGAACCTTGCCACGCCAGATAGTTTAAACACACAAAAAGGAATCGCCTGCGGCATCTCCACTGCTTTTTTTAGGGTATGGATGATCTCATTGGCGGTGTCATCAAAAGCAGCTTCCTTCTCCTCCCCTTCCACCGAGTAATCCAGGATCGTTCCGACACCCGCTTCTGAAAGTTTTTGGATTTTCGGCGTGCATTCCTCGATGGTCTCCCCTCCGCAAAATTGACTGAAAACAGTGGCTTTGATCATACCGGAAATGGGAAGTTTCATCGCCAAAGCAATTTTTGTGAAAAAAGGTCCGATATTCACTAAAAAGTTGTTGCTGATCAGCTTAAAAAGCCAATAAGAGCGTTTCAATTCCGAATTATTCTGCTGTTTAAAAGCAATGGCGGTGTCATCAAACGACAAGTTCGCTGCCAAAGTCGGAGTATGGGTTAATCTGTCGGGCATAAGATGCCAAAATTATAAGTTTATTGATGATATCCACTAACAACGTTTGTGATTTTTGTAAGTTTGCCAAACATGACGGAATTTACTTTAGAGGGAGAGTTCATCCCCTTGATTCAGCTTTTGAAAGCCACCAATCTAGTTTCATCCGGTGGAGAGGCACAACTGGCGGTGAGTGATGGCTTAGTGAAATATAACGGACAAACCGACTTAAGAAAAAGATTGAAAGTGAGAAAAGGAGATGTGATTGAATTTAACGGACAAAAGGTAAAAGTGATATGAAGATCATTGAGAATGAAGCCTACCATGTTTTTTTTGACGATAGTTTAGCTTGTTTAACAGGAGTTTTGGCTGCAAAAAATTATTCCAGAATATTCATCCTCACTGATGAGGTCACCGGTCAACAATGTCTTCCTGTTCTGCAAGAGCGGCTCCCGGAGCTTAAAGATTTTGACATCATTGAAGTTCCAAATGGTGAAGAGAACAAAACAATTGATTACTGTATTGGAATCTGGCGGATGCTCTTGGATTTTGAAGCCGACCGAAATGCCGTGCTGATCAATTTAGGGGGGGGTGTGGTGACAGATATGGGAGGTTTTGCAGCATCAACGTTTAAACGAGGAATTGATTTCATTCAGATCCCTACCACTTTACTTTCCCAGGTGGATGCCTCTGTAGGCGGAAAAACCGGAATAGACATGGATGATGTGAAGAATATCATCGGCACCTTCACTCAACCACAGGCCGTGGTCATCTCCACCGATTTTTTAAAAACACTCGATGACCGGCAAATGACGTCTGGCTTTGCCGAAGTGATCAAACATGGCATCATTGCTGATGCTGGTTTTTTCAGAGCCATCAATCAGTTAGCACATGCGAGAGCCATTACTCAGGAGTATATCCATCATTCTGTCTCCATAAAAAACAAGGTAGTGATGGAGGATCCTTTTGAAAATGGAATAAGAAAGACTTTAAATTATGGACATACCATTGGCCATGCCATAGAATCCTGGTCATTAAGAAAGGAGAAGAACCCGCTTTTGCATGGTGAAGCCATTGCAATAGGGATGATTTGTGAAGCCTATCTTGCGAAAGAGATCATTGACTTGCCCGAAAAGGATCTGGAGCTCATCACTCAGTCTTTTCTCAAATATTTCGGCAAATATCAAATTAAGGAAGGGATAGAGGGACAGCTCCTGGATATCATGAAACAGGATAAGAAGAATTTGTCAGGGAAAATCAATTTTTCTTTGCCCAATGAATTAGGGAACTGCAAATTCGATATTTTTGTGCCAGAAGCTCAAATAAAAAAGAGCCTGAACTATTATAAAGAATGCTATTTGAAGATTCCAGAAGCATAGCCGTCATCATCCTGTTTTCACTGGTTTGTTTACTCTCCATCGTGGAGATGTTTTACAGCTATAGTAAAGATCGGAAGCTCTACACGAAGAATGACACTTTGATAAACATCTATTTGATGGGTGCCGCTTTTTTGGTGAACCTGGGTACCCAGGGTGTTTCGCTTTTTATGTTGAACTACTTTTACCAATTCAGGTTTATAGAAATCCAGCATATCTTTTTATATTACCTCCTTCTTTTCCTTGCTCAAGACTTTCTATACTGGCTACTGCATGCATTAGGGCATTTCAGCAGATTTTTTTGGGCCATCCATGTCACGCATCATTCTTCCGAGCATTTCAACATCACCACAGGTTTCAGGTCAACCGTTTTCGAACCCTTATATAGAATGTTTTTCTATATCCCACTCCCGCTGATGGGCTTTCAGGTGGTGGATATCCTTTTCATTTATTTGCTGACACAGATGTATGGAAACATTATTCATACACAAACGGTCAATAAACTACCTTCCTGGTTTGAATACATGTTCGTCACGCCCTCTCATCACAGGGTACACCATGCCAGCAACATCCAATACCTGGATAAAAATATGGGAATGGTGTTGATCATTTGGGATCGGATATTCGGCACCTTTCAGGAGGAGAGGCCAGAGGAGAAAGTGGTATATGGAATCACTAAACCCCCAGAGAAACCTGATTTAATGAACACGATTTTTCATGAATTCAAAAACATGAAAGTTGATGTCGCTAAATCGGAGAGATTATCGGATCAATTGAAATATATCTTTTACGCTCCCGGGTGGAGCCATGATGGCAGTTCCCAAACTTCTAAGGCACTTCAGGAGGAATTAAAAAAAAATTAAGTTTTTTCTTGCAGGTTAATCAGAAACCTGTACATTTGGCACAAGAAAAGAAAAAATGAAATTTAACACCACATATTACTTCGGTTACTTTTATTACAGAAATAAAAGCCGGGCATAGTATGTTGTAAAATATAAACACATTCACGAACCCGGCCTAAAAAGCCGGGTTTTTTTTTATCAAAAAATGAGTTCAAAAAAAAGAGTGGCCATACAGGGAATAAGAGCTTCTTTCCATGAAGAAGCTGCTTTTAAATTCTTTGGAGAAAATATTGAAACCATTGAATGTAATTCTTTTAAACAAACTTTCCAAAAACTGGAAGCTGGCAAAGCCGATTTCGTGGTAATGGCCATAGAAAACAGCATTGCTGGAAGTCTGCTCCCTAACTACTCCTTGCTAAGAGAATATAATTTCCCGGTTATTGGTGAAGTTTATCTCCCCATACAATTGCACTTAATGGCTTTGCCAGGAGTTAAATTTGAGGATATCAAAACCGTGACTTCACATCCTATTGCCATTCGGCAGTGCAGTGACTTCCTGGATGAATTCCCTGATCTTAAAGTGGTGGAGAGCAGTGACACGGCCGCCTGTGCTAAAAAAATAAAAGAAGAGCAACTTATGGATACTGTAGCCATTGCGAATACGTTGGCAGCCAAACTTTACGGATTGAACATCCTTGAACGCAGAATCGAATCCAATAAAAAGAACTACACCCGTTTCTTAATTCTCACGGATAAACAAAGGGAGATAAAAGATGCTACGAAAGCTTCATTATGTTTCCAGGTAAGCAACGACGTGGGTTCGTTGGCAAAAGTATTGAATATTCTGGCAGATAAGGAGATCAACATGAGTAAAATCCAATCCATGCCTGTTTTAGGTAAAAGAAATGAATATAATTTCTATGTGGATGTGGAATGGGCGGATACGAAGAATTACGAAGATGCCATCCGGAAAATTTTAAAATACACCATTAACTTCAGCATCCTGGGAGAGTACATTAAAAATGATGCCGTATAAATTGAAAATTGAATCAACCATCAATCAAATAAAAGATGAAACTAAATTTAAATATTCAACCATTAAGCAGCTGGGTTAAAGTGACTCATGAGCCGCTTATCATCTCGGGGCCATGCAGTGCCGAAACAGAAGAGCAACTGGTGACGACAGCTCATTTATTAAAAGCCACCGGAAAAGTGAGCGTATTAAGAGCAGGTATCTGGAAACCAAGAACTCGTCCGGGTGAATTTGAAGGAATTGGAGGTATAGGTCTGAAATGGCTCAAAAGAGCTAAAGAGGAGACTGGTTTACCCATTGCAGTGGAAGTGGCCAATGCAAAACATGTGGAGGAAGCTTTAGCTGCCGGTGTGGATATTCTTTGGGTGGGTGCAAGATCAACCGTGAATCCTTTCACTGTTCAGGAGATTGCCGATGCTTTGAAAGGTGTGGATATTCCGGTAATGGTGAAAAACCCCATCAATCCTGATCTTTCCTTATGGATTGGCGCTTTAGAGCGTATCAACGGCGCAGGAATCACCAAGTTGGCTGCCATTCACCGGGGATTCTCCTCTTTTGAGAAAACAGCTTTCAGAAATGAACCGATGTGGGATTTAGCGATCAGCCTGAAAACGCTGGTTCCTGATCTGCCAATCATCAATGACCCAAGCCATATCTGCGGAAACAGAGAATTATTGCCTTTCATCTCTCAGAAAGCTTTGGATTTAGACATGCAGGGATTAATGATTGAGTCTCATTTAGATCCATCAGTTGCCTGGACAGACGCCAAACAACAAGTCACTCCATCCGCTTTAAGCGAAATGATTGATGGATTCGTATTGCGAAAAGCCGAATCGAAAAATCCTGAATTCACTGACAAACTCGCCGGATTGAGAGAGAAGATTGACCAGATCGACGATCAGATCTTCCAAAAACTGGGAGAGCGCATGAAGATCGTTGAACAAATTGGAGAATTCAAAAGAGATAATGATGTCACTATTCTACAGGTCTCGAGATGGGAGGAGATTCTTCAAAAAAGAACTGCTTACGGTTCAGTTTTGAAGTTGGAGAAGGATTTTACAGAAAAGATCCTGGAGTTGATCCACAGTGAATCCATTCGTAAGCAAACCGCCATTATGAATGCTAAAGCAGAATTGAACGGATGAGCTCCTCTCCTATTTTCATCAAAAAGGCCAGCTTCAAATCTGATGTCATCATCAATTTAACAGGTTCTAAAAGTGAGAGTAACAGGGCACTGATTCTAGCCGCTTTAAGCGATGGAGAGGTGAAGATCGCCAACTTATCATCCGCTGCGGATACCGTGACGTTAAGTGAAATCTTAAAAACTCAAAACTCTACAACAGAAAAAAGAGCAGTGGATGTGGGGCCCGCCGGGACAGCGATGAGATTTTTAACCGCTTTTTATGCCTTCAAGGGTAAAAAAGTGGAGATCACAGGTTCTGAAAGAATGAAACAAAGACCTATAGGTACACTGGTGAATGCTTTACAAGCTTTAGGTGCGAACTTATCCTACGCCGATAAAGAGGGGTTTCCTCCGGTCTTGATTGAAGGAGATTTTGAACAAAAAACTGATCATATCCTCATTAGGGGAGATATCAGCTCTCAATTTCTAACTGCGCTGTTATTGATGGCTTGCTCCTTGCCTGAAGGCCTGACTTTAGAGATCATGGACGAACTCACTTCTAAGCCTTATGTAGAGATGACCCTTTCCATGCTGAAAGAATGCGGTGTGGAACATAGCTGGAAGGGTGATTTCATTGAAGTAAAACACCAGCCCCTAAAGCCAACCACCTTAACCATAGAACCAGACTGGAGTGCAGCCTCTTATTGGTACAGTGTGGTTGCTTTGGCTGAACAAGCAAGCATAACACTGCCAAACCTTAAAAAGGATAGTTTGCAGGGAGACAGTGAAATTGCACAAATCATGACCATATTTGGAGTGCACACCTCTTTCAATGAAGATGGAATTGTGATAGAGAAAATTCATCAGGAGATCAAACCTCAGCTGATAGATTTCAAGGAATGTCCGGATTTGGCTCAAACGGTCATAGTTTGTGCGGCGGTCTTATGCAAGGAGTTCAGCTTCACTGGTCTGGAAACTTTAAGAATCAAAGAGACGGATAGAATTTTTGCTTTACAAACGGAATTAGCTAAAATTGGCGTAAAATTAATTGAAACACAGGCAGACGTCTACCAATTGGATTGTGATGAAAGGGTCCTGCCTGAAGAAATCACGATTGACACCTATGAAGATCACCGCATGGCAATGGCTTTTGCCCCTATGGCGATGTTGATTGAAAAAGTTAAAATAGAAGATGCAATGGTGGTGCAAAAATCTTATCCCCATTTTTGGGAAGATTTTAAGAAAATTGGGTTTACGATAACATAAATCCATTTCATCACGACTATCATTTAATAAAACAAAGGAATAAAAATGGCAGGTAACTCATTCGGACAAGTATTTAAAATCACTACTTTTGGAGAATCGCACGGTAAAGCCATTGGTGTGGTCATTGATGGTTGTCCCTCTAATATTGAAATTGACTTAGAATATATACAGCAACAGCTGGATATGCGTAAACCCGGACAATCTAAAATCACCACACAAAGAAAAGAATCCGATACCTGCCAAATCCTTTCAGGCGTGTTTGAAGGAAAAACAACAGGCACTCCCATCGCTATTTTGATCCCTAATGAAGATCAGAAATCAAAGGATTATGACCACAACAAGGATACTTTCAGGCCTTCACATGCAGATTACACCTATCAGGTAAAGTATGGCATCAGAGACCATCGTGGTGGCGGGCGTTCCTCTGCCCGTGAAACAGCAGCGAGAGTGGCAGCCGGAGCCATAGCTAAATTATTTTTGAAACAAAAGGGAATAGCGATTTTAGGGCATGTGAGCAGCGTTGGCGAAGTGAATTCTCCAAATATCGAAATTCATGAGGCTCAAGAATTCATTTCTTTAAGAGAAGGGAATATCGTGAGATGTGTTGATGCAGCTACAGCTCATGAAATGATTGAGTTGATAGATGGCATCCGAAAAGAGGGCGACACCATTGGTGGGAAAGTGACTTGCTATATTAAAAATTGCCCTGTGGGTTTAGGAGAGCCTGTTTTTGATAAATTACACGCAGATTTAGGCAAAGCGATGCTGAGCATCAATGCTGTTCATGGATTTGACTACGGCTCCGGATTTGAGGGTTCTGTAATGAGGGGCTCTCAGCACAATGATGTTTTTCTGACGAACAAAGAAGGGGAAATCACCACGAGAACCAATTTCTCGGGGGGTGTTCAGGGAGGTATCTCCAATGGGATGGATATTAACTTCCGGGTTGCTTTTAAACCCGTGGCAACTATCATGAGCAATCAGCAAACCGTGAATAAAACCGGAGAAGCTGCCGAGATCAAAGGTAAAGGCCGGCATGACCCGTGTGTCGTTCCAAGAGCAGTGGCTATTGTAGAGGCCATGGCTGCCCTGGTGATCATCGATCATTATTTGAGGAATCAGCTGTATCATTGACAGTCATCTCAATTTGAGTTTATGGTTAAATATGTAGGAGATTTCGAGGGAGTAAAGATCTACGAATCCAGCTATTTTAATGATGGAAAAGGAATAAGCATACCTGAGTTGGGGATTTTTATTGGAAAGGGCGTTTTTTCTAAAAACGCCGATCCTTGGTTAATCAAACACGAATTTGGCCACATGTTACAAAAGAGAAATAATGGTTTCATTAAATTCTATACTCAAATAGCTTTTATAAGTCTATGGAGTGCCACAAAACAAATGATGACCAAAAATTACCGTCACCATTTGCACCCTGTAGAAATATCGGCAAACCAATTGGCTTATCGGTATTTTGATCAACCTGATGATTGGCCGTTCAAACGATTCCCTATCAAATATTAAGCTATTTCAAATATTTCCCATACCAGTTCAGGTACCTTTTATACCTATCCACCTGGTAACTTAAAACGCTTATCCCATGAAATTGACTTGGATAAACCACCAGCTCGGTTGGCACGTTCAATGTCCTTAAAGCTGCATACATTTGCTCGCTTCCTTCAGAAGGCACATTGAAGTCATTCTGACCTACCATGAACAAGGTTGGGGTTTTGATTTTATCTGCATGGGTAAAAGGATAAGATATTTTCATGTATTTATCCAATCCTTCCTTCTCCCAGGGCAGACCAATTTCTTCATTCCATTGTAAAAGATACTGATCAATTCCGTACATGGATAATTGCATCGCACTTCCTGCACCGCTGCAAGCTGCTTTAAACCTGGTGTCGGTTGCGATGGTATAATCAGTTAAAATCCCCCCATAGCTCCATCCTCCAATACCTAATTTTTCAGGATCAACCAAACCTTGTTTCACCAAATAATCCGTTGCTCCTAAAAGATCAATCACTTCCAGGTTTCCCCAGTCGGAGTAGATCGCTTTGCTAAAAGCTATCCCTCTGCCATTGCTACCTCTATAATTCACTGCAGCCACAGCATATCCTCCAGAGGCCAAAACCTGCCTGGTGAAATCAAAAGAGAATTCATCCTGACTTACCGGACCACCATGAATAAAAAGGATTAGCGGAAGTTTTTTTGCTCCAGCATCTGAGGGTCTCCATAATAATCCGGAAACCATCGTTCCGTCCTTGCTTTTTGACTTAAATCCGCTTACTTCTGCCAAATCGATTCCGTTTAACCAATCCTCATTCACATGCGTGATTTGATTTAAATTCCCATCCTTCAAGGTATAAAGATTTGTAGGATGTTGAGGATCGCTCATGGCCGTTAACCAATATCCTTTGGGATGAGCTTCCAAATCAGAAAAACTTCTGTCGCCACCTATCACTTTGGTAATCTTTCCATTAGAGATATCCACAGAAGAAACATAGGTCTGCCTGTCATCATCCACTAAAAAAGAAATGCGCTGGTTATCCTTTGCCCATTTAAAATTAGAGACTGGTCTGTCTAAATCCTTTGTCAATAGCTTAACATCACTTCCGTCAGGTTTCATAATGGTTAAGATGCTTTGATCATAATTGATGAAAGCACCGTCAGCTGTGGAACGTGCATAAGCGATGTATTTTCCATCCTCACTCCAAGCGGGGCGAGCGTCACTCCCTTTCCAGGTGGTTAGCTGCGTCAGCGCATCCCCGTTATGCACATCAACTACAAAAATATCGCTGTTCTCATTCCTGTCAGGATCAGTTGTTCTATTGCTTACAAACGCTATTTTCGAACCATCAGGAGACCAGGTTGGAGAGTTTTCATTAAAAGCACCCTTTGTCAATTGTTTAACCTCGCCAGTTTTCACATCCAAAATATAAAGATGGGTGTTGCGGTTATCTACATAACCCTGCACATCCTGCTTATAATGATACCTGTCAGACACGATGGGGGCTTTTGTTTTAGATTTCTTTTTATCAGCAGGATCTTCATCTTTCATCACCAGAACTATCTTGGAAGCATCAGGAGACCACACATAGCTGCTTAGGTTTTGTTTCACCTTGGTAAACTGATGGGCCTCACCACCTCTTCTGTCCATCAGCCAAAGCTGTGTGTTATCCACGCTATCTACTTTTTTAGAAGAAGTGTAGGAGATGTACTTCCCATCGGGACTGAACTGGGCAGCTGACTCGCCTTCATCAGAATAGGTGAGCTGCAGATGGTCTTTACCATCCCAACTCACCATAAAAAGATCAGCGTGTTTCTTATTTTCAGCCGAATCGGGAGTGGACACACTATATAAAACCCATTGGCCATCAGGTGAAACCTGTGGGTCAGAGATAGATTGATAATGATATACATCATTGGGATTCAATCTTCTTTTTTGGTTTTGAGCCTGAGACGTCCCAAAAAAAGCAACTAGTGCAAAACAAAGTGGAAGTGTTTTCATATTTCTTGATTAAGAAGCTTAAATTAATACAAATTTTTAAGTGATGATGATTTTAATATGTAACAACTATGTTTTAATTAAATTTGATAAAAAAACAGCATGATCTTTGTAAATTGAGAAAAAAAGCAAGGGACAACTTAACTATCAAACCATCTACAATAAAAAAAGAACTCCTGTCCACAACGGGATGGAGTTGGACATTTAAATAAAATTGAAAAGCCGGCAGAAGCTGGCTTTCCATTATAAATCGCCCTGTACCTGCAATCCAACCTTTAAACTATCACTTGTGGAGTCGTAAATCCCACCTGACCAGATGGTGTAAATAGGATCACTGGCAATGGGAAAGTCACTGATAGTTGTCTTCGCTCCCGGATCATGGGAAGGATAGGTGGTAAAAGTATAATTCTTCCCTGCCGGAATATCTTTAAATGATGAATGAGATTTACAGGCTACATTATTAAAGAGTGTGAAATCAGCTCCGGCTGAATTGAATCATTGGGAGTATTTGATCCTAAAAAATGTGAAGCTCAAAAAAGGAAAGAATGCCCTCAGGCTTTTAGCAAATGAAGGTGACTTTAATATAAAAGACATCGGATGTAAATTAAACCGAGCTTCCACAGAGAATAAAAAAATTCCTAGTGTAATGTTAATCATAAAACGACGAAAAATCATCTTTTTTAAATTACTTATTATCAATGATATAAGTCTTTTGACTTTCTACTTTTAACTTTTAACTTAACACTAGTCAATAAAAAAATATCTTATTTTTTTAAGGTGGAATTTTATTCTATTTTAGGGTCATAGTAGTATAACCAAAGAATGTAAAACCATCAGTTATAATCTTTAGCATACGCTTTCAGGTTAGAAAAACGGTAATAAAATATACACCATATTATAAATAAAGAGTGACGCGGCTATCTGTTAGCGCAAAAACTCCACAAGATTTTTAATAATTAATAATCTAAGCAACCTAAAAAATGAATGTTTATTTAAAATCAGTCGTCCTACTGACGATTACTTGCCTGTCTTTAACGGTGAAAGGTCAAAGCTCTTCCAATGGCTGGCAAAATTTATTCAACGGCAAAGACCTTACCGGTTGGAAACAGTTAAATGGTAAAGCTAAGTACGAAGTGAAAGATGATGAAATTATAGGCACCACAGTTTCCGGACAGCCCAACTCCTTTTTATCCACAGAAAAAACTTACAAAGATTTTATTCTTGAACTGGAACTGAGGGTAGACAGCACCATGAATTCAGGCATTCAGTTCAGAAGTTTAAGCAGTGCCGACTATCAGAATGGAAGAGTACACGGCTATCAGATGGAAGTAGATCCTTCTACACGGGCATGGAGTGGAGGAATTTACGATGAAGGGAGAAGAGGCTGGTTATACACCCTGGAATTAAATCCACTGGGAAAGAAAGCTTTTAAAAACGGGCAGTGGAATAAGTACCGCATAGAGTGTATAGGAAACAGTATCAGAACCTGGGTAAATGGCATCCCCACAGCAAACCTGATAGATGCAGAAACTGCTGAAGGTTTTATTGCCTTACAGGTGCATGCCCTCAGAGGGGATGAGCAACCGGGCGAACAGGTGAAATGGAAAAACATCAGGATACAGACACAACACCTGCATCCTTCTCCTTTAGATCATATTTTTGTGGTGAATACCGTACCCAACAACCTTTCTCCGCAAGAAAAAGCGAATGGTTACGCTTTGTTGTTTGATGGAAAAAGTACCAGCCAATGGAGAGGAGCCTATAAAACATCTTTTCCTGCCAAGGGCTGGCAAGTGAAAGATGGCCTGCTGAGCGTATTACAGTCAGAAGGGAAAGAAGCAGGAAATGGCGGAGACATTGTCACCAAAAAGGAATATGGTGCTTTTGATCTGAAATTTGATTTCAGATTGAGTGAAGGTGCCAATAGTGGTGTCAAATATTTTGTAACGGAATCTGAGGGTAATACCGGTTCTGCCATTGGGCCGGAATACCAAATTTTAGACGATGAGCGGCATCCGGATGCAAAACTGGGTGTAGATGGCAATCGTACTTTAGGTTCCTTATATGATCTGATCACTTCAAAAAAAATTCCGGCAGCACTAAAGAAAATAGGCGAATGGAACCAAGGCCTCATCAGAGTTTTTCCTGATGACCATATCGAGTATTGGCTAAATGGTTATAAAATTCTGGAATACCAGAGAGGCTCACCTGAATTTTTGGCATTGGTGGCAAAAAGTAAATACAAAGACTGGCCTAATTTCGGGATGGCTCCCAAAGGCCATATTCTTTTGCAGGATCACGGCAATTATGTGTCCTACAGAAGTTTAAAGGTAAAAGAATTTTTAAATAATAACCATTATTAAATAGTAAAAAGATGTCTGATACACGTAGAGAATTTATTAAAAAATCTGCCATAGCAGCAGCGGGAACTTATATGGGTACCATTGGCCTGAGTGCTAAAAGTTACGGAAATATTATTGGGGCAAATGACAGGGTAAGGGTAGGCGTAGTTGGTTTTTCAGACCGATTTAAAGATACACTCTTTCCCAGCTTTTTAAATCATCAGAAAGAGTTGAATTTTGATGTCATCGGCGTTTCTGATCTTTGGAACTACAGAAGAGGATTGGGCGTAGAACATATCCAATCAAAAATAGGACATGATATCCAGGCCTGCAAAAATAACGACGAACTTTATGCCATGAAAGATTTAGATGCCGTTGTGGTAAGTACGCCGGATTTTCAGCATGCGCTCCACGCCATGGAAGCGGTAAACCACCAGTGCGATGTGTACTGCGAAAAGCCATTTGCTGAGACCATGCAGGATAACCGGGCGGCACTAAAAGCAATTAAATCTTCCAAACAAGTGGTGCAGATAGGTTCTCAGAGACGGAGCGGGGCCAATTATCAGGCTGCTGCCGATTTTATACAACAGGGCAAGTTTGGGCCCATCACCATGGTGGAGCTTACTTGGAATGTTAACCAACCGGGCCGCTGGCGCAGGCCAGATCTGGTTGCCCGCATCAGAAAAGAGGATACAGACTGGAAGCGTTTTCTGGCTAACCGCCCTTATGAAGAATGGGACCCGAGAAAATATCTGGAATATCGTCTGTTCTGGCCCTATTCTTCCGGGATGCCGGGTCAGTGGATGTCACACCAGATAGATACCGTACACTGGTTTTCGGGCTTAAAACATCCCAGAAGTGTGGTGGCAAATGGCGGCATTTACCAGTGGAAAGATGGAAGAAAAAATTGGGATACCACCACTGCGGTTTTTGATTATGGCCCTCAGGATCATAAAGATAAAGGTTTTCAGGTGGTATTCAGTTCAAGAATGCATAATGGCGATGAAAGACCGGCAGAGATTTACTATTCCAACGGCGGTGAGCTGAACCTGATCACCAATATGGTATCTCCTAACGGAGGCTTGCAGGCAAAACCTGCGGCAGCCATGAATATGGAACCCAATCTTTTACCAGTGGTAGATCTATCTAAAAATGCAGAAAAGGTAGTGGCGTCTGCCAATACCGGGGCAGATAGTTTAACTTCTGCACACATGCGCAACTGGATGGAATGTGTCAGGAGCAGAAAACAAACACATGCTCCTGTGGAGGTGGGTTACGCTCATTCGGTTGCTAACATCATGACCAATGCGGCTGTGAGAACAGGTTATAAAGCTACTTTTGATGAAGCCACTCAGGAGGTGATGGTTAACGGTAGAATATTTGAATTGTAAATAAGCATTAAACAGTGAGCAGGCGGCAATATGTGCTCTAAATGGTTAAATCTTAATTTTAAGTACCTATTGCTGCCTCTTTTTTGGGGCTTGTGGAGTTCTTTTGCCGGGCATACAACAACAGGTAGAAAACTCCCCTGGCACTTAAGCGGTTTTGCCCAGGGAAGCACCTACCATATTACCTATTACAGTGAAGATAGCCTGGTTAGTTCCCGCCAGATAGATAGCATTCTGATGCAGATTGACCAATCCATGTCTTTGTACAAAACCGGGTCGCTCATTAATCAGTTTAACCATTCTTCCTCGGGAATTACCATAGATGAGCATTTCAAACAAGTGGTACAGAAGTCGCAGGAAATCTCTTCCCTTACCTACGGAGATTTTGACATCACCGTTTATCCATTGGTGAGTGCCTGGGGTTTTGGTGTATCCAAACATGCTGAAATTCCGGATGCAGCGCAGATTCGATCTATTCTGAAATGTGTTGGTTACCAGCACCTGAAGCTGAAAGGCAACTTTTTATATAAAGATAAAGCCTGTGTAAAGGTAGACGTGAACGGAATTGCCCAAGGCTACAGCGTAGATGTTCTGGCAGATTTTTTAGCTTCCAGAAACATTCAAAACTATATAGTGGAACTGGGCGGAGAGTTAAGGGTAAATGGCAGGAAAATGCCAGACAACAAAGTGATGCGCATTGGTATAGAAGGTGTGGAAGATGAAGATTTTGCTCCGCTGAGCAAAGTCATCATGCTGGACCATGGCGGAATCACCACATCCGGTAATTACCGGCAGTACCGCAAAGCAGGAAATAAGCGGATATCTCATCTGATTGATCCAAACACAGGGATGGATGTGGATAATGAACTGATCAGTGTGACTGTTTATGCTCCTGATGCCATCACTGCAGATGGCTATGACAATGCTTTAATGGTGATGGGATTAAAAAAATCCTTAAATTTCCTGCATCAGCAAAAAGAAATAGGAGCCTACTTTATTTATAAAGCTGCAGATGGCTCCATAAGGGATACAAGCAGCGCAGTTTTTCCAGTGGTTCAAAAAATTAAGAAGTATTAAGCAATGGTCAGAAGAAATTTTATAAAAAAAACCGGTTTATTGGCAGGTGGTGTGTTGTTTCAGGAAGAAATAGCAAAGGCACTCATTCAGCCGATGAATCCGGTAAGCATAGGTATCATAGGATGTGGAGACAGGGGCAGAGGGCTGATGCAGGTGATGCAGGAATTGAAAAGTAATTTTAAAATAGCGGCAATTTGTGATGTTTTGGAATTCAGGCTGGAAGAAGCAAGAGCCACCCTAAAAGACCCGGAAGTTAAAAGTCACCGGGACTACCACACCATTCTGGAAGACAAAAATATAGCTGCGGTTATCATTGCAGTGCCTTTGAGCGAACATTATGCCATTGCTCTTGCAGCTCTGGCAGCCGGCAAACATGTGTATCTGGAAAAAACCATGACCTACAACATTAACCAGGCACTGGACCTGGTGAAAGTTAAGCATACTTTGCCCGGGCAGATTTTGCAGGTAGGCCATCAGTACCGCTACACCCCTCTTTATTTTAAGGTAAAAGATATGATAGCGAAAGGATATTTGGGAAAAGTTACTCAGATAGACTGCCGGTGGGACAGAAACTGGAATTGGAGAAGACCGGTGCCCAGCCCTTCTTTGGAAAGGCAAATTAACTGGCGCATGTACAAGGAATATTCCGGAGGTTTAACCGCAGAATTATTGGCGCATCAGATAGACTTTATCAACTGGGCTTTTGACACACATCCTGATGAAATTCTGGCTACCGGAGGTATAGATTTTTACAAAGATGGCAGGGAGACTTTTGATAATGTGCAGGTCATGTTCAGGTATAATAAAGAGGGGATGATTGGTAATTTTGGGGCTACCTGTGCCAATGCCAGAGACGGTTACCTTTTTAAAATAAAAGGAACAAAAGGAACAGTTTCCTTATTGATGGATGAGGGGATTTACTATCCCGAAAAACAGGCCTTAAAAGAATGGCAAACAGTAGACGGCGTAACGGGAGCCACAAAAATTACCTGGAATAAAGATGGGGGAATCCCCATTGAAACCGATGCAAAAAAAGATGGTACCTGGTATGCTTTAAAAGATTTCTCAGAGAGCATCCGATTAAATAAAGAGCCATCATCCAATGTTTTAACAGGCGCAACTACTGCATTCTGTGTGCATTTGGCCAATGAAGCCATGTATAACCAAAGCATACAATACTGGAAACCTGCATACAATGTTTTCAATACCTGAAGAAATTTTATTTTTCTAAAAGGAGTTTTAAACCTTTAGAGCTAAAAGTTAAATACATTCAGTATCAGAAACTTTATTTGCAGTTAAAGGGAATACCTCTCTGCCAATGCTTAAAATACACCACAGGTGAGACCGGAATAGTGCCTATGTTATGAATCAGGAAGAGATAAAATGCTGAGAAGGCTTTTTTAACGTTGAGATGTCCTAACATCTCCACAAAACAGTCTGCATCTTCCCTATTGGTCAACTGTCAACTTAGCATATCACCTGTAAAAGTAGAAAATAAAAAAGCTGCCTCCGTTTGTTTTTGGAGACAGCCTCTCCATTATAAATCGGCCTGTATCTGCAATCCAACCTTTAAACTGTCAGTTGTGGAGTCGTAAATCCCACCTGACCAGATGGTGTAAATATGATTGCTGGCAATGGGAAAGTCACTGATAGTCGTCTTCGCTTCCGGATCATTTGAAGGATAAGTGGTAAAGGTATAATTCTTCCCCGCTGGAATATCTTTAAACGATGAATGAGATTTATAGGCTACATCACTAAAAAGTGTGGAATCAGCTCCGGCTGATAAAGTCATTCCCGGAGCATTGACACTCAGATTTAAAAATCTAACCTGAGCCTTACCTGTTGCAGGAGTTTTCAATTCGTCGTCAAGTATTAAAAATTCAGGGTTTGCTGCCTCTCCTGTAACGTATATGGAGTAATATTTATCAATTTCCGCATTCAAAACCCCGGTTTTGATACTATCGGAAGTTTGAGATTTATAAATCCCGAATTTCCTGGCACCTGAATAAATATTCACATAATTAAGTTTGTTCGAATAATTAAATGCCTGGTAAGTGTTCAACCTTTGTCCATCCAAATAAAAATCGAATGGTACCAAGCCAGGGGAAGCGTGGATAACAGCTAAAGCAGAAGTGTTGGTGTTTAGCTGATCATTGTTGCTTTTTAGACATGAACTCAGGCTCAGCATGGTCACTGTCATCATCATAAAAGCCGCCTGGGGCAACCATTTTTTCACATTTAGATTCAATTCTAATTTTTTCATCATTGTATTTATCGTTTATCTGTACACTTATAAACGAAAGAAAACGCCTCAACGCTACAAAAAGGCACCAAAAATTTGAATTAATTTCAGCAAGCATCGGAATTCACAGCTGATTGAAAAATCTTTATTTGAATTCTGGTTGTTAGGGTTTAAGTAAAAAGTCTCTTTTTATTTATGATGATATCCATTTCTTATACTTTCAATAAATCCTTATATTTCAACTTCAATCCAAAACCAATAATTTTCACTCAACAAAATTAATTCAGGATGTTTAAAAGAAGAGAATTTTTAAAAACCACTTCCATGGCAAGTGTATTAGCTTTAGGGCTTCCGGAACTATTAAATGCCGCCATTCCAAATGCTTCAAAAATTAAGATGAACAAAGGAGATGTCATTCTTTTTCAGGGAGATTCGATCACCGATTCAGGGCGTAAAAAAGACGATAATAACTATAACAATTCCACCAGTTTAGGTAACGGTTATGCTTTACAGGCAGCTGCTGAATTACTTTTCTCTGAACCTGGGCATGATTTAAAAATCTATAATAAAGGAATAAGCGGTAATAAGGTTTACCAATTGGCAGACAGATGGGATAAAGATTGTCTGGATCTAAAACCTGCTATTCTGAGCATATTGATTGGCGTGAATGATTATTGGCACATGCATGATGGCAAATACAATGGAACTATTGATGTCTATAAAAATGATTTTAAGAAATTGTTAGAGAAAACCAAAGCTACTTTGCCGGATGTTAAATTAATTATTGGAGAACCTTATGCAGTGAAAGGTATAAAAGCAGTTGATGACAGCTGGTACCCGGCTTTCAACGAATACCGTATGGCAGCTAAAGAGATGGCCGATGAATTTGATGCTGCTTTCATTCCTTATCAAAAAGTTTTTGACGAAGCTCAAAAATTGGCTCCGGGATCATACTGGACTGCAGATGGCGTTCATCCTACATTAGCTGGTGCTAAATTGATGGCTCATGCCTGGTTAAAAACAGTGAAAGGTTGATTTAAATTTGAACTCATGAAAAAATATTTCATCGGAGCTTGTGTGGTTTCGTCACTTTTTATATTTCATAAAACCTATCCTGCATTATGGGTTAAACTACAGGATGCGGGTTATATTCTGGAACATGAAAAGGACATTGCAAAAGAAGAACCAGGAACACACAATGGCGGTGGATTGACCACCGGTCATCATTTTTTCTCCCAATCGAAAGACCTGCATTTGGTGTTCAAAAAAAGAATTCTTCATCCGGGTTCAGCTATTGGTTATCATCTGCAAAAGGAGGATGAAATTTATTATATCATCAGTGGTACAGGGGAGATGAAGATGAATGGGGAGACACTACAGGTAAGAACCGGGGATGCTATTTTAACAAGGCCGGGAAGTTCACATAGTTTGAAAACGATCGGAAATGAGGATTTGGTGATTATCATCAATTATGAAAAGAAATGATGAATCGATAACCTTATGATTGAACTATAATTATTTAATAAAAAAGAGAGAGGCTGTCTCCTACATTTGTTTGCACAAAAATAGGAGATAGCGTCCTTTTTTACTCTTCTTCAATTAATAAGGGGATTTCCTTCTTTTTAGAGAAGCGGGCTTTCGCCTTGGCTCTGATGAGATACATGGATGGCACCAAAATCAAAGTCAAGAAAGTAGCGAAACTCAATCCGAAAATCATTGTCCAGGAAAGAGGCCCCCAGAAAGCTACGTTATCTCCTCCAAAATAAATATGTGGGTGCCCGGTATTCAACAAGGCGGAAAAATCTAAATTTAACCCTACCGCAAGTGGAACCAAACCTAACATGGTGGCAGTCGCTGTTAATAAAACCGGGGTCATACGGGTTTTACCAGCTTCTAAAATAGCATCGTAAGCATTCATTCCCTGTTCCATCATTAAATCGGCGAATTCAACTAATAGAATTCCATTTCTCACCACAATACCGGCTAAGGCTACAATACCCACGCCCATCATCACAATAGACATCTCCATGTGAAAGATAGTGATACCCAGCAATACGCCAATGATGCTGAAAAGGATCTCACTTAAAATGATGATAGGTTTGCCAATGGAGTTGAACTGAATCACTAAAATGATTAGTATCAGCACAAATGCGATGGCTAAGGCCAAACCAAGGAAATTAGCCGTTTCAGCCTGTTCCTCTTGTGCTCCGGCCATTTTGACTGTTACACCTTCAGGCGTGTTAAAGCTTTTAAGTTCTCTCTCAATGTTCTTCACCACTTCGTTCTCGTTAAAATCTTTTAAAACGTTTGAAGAAAGAATGATGATCCTTTTCTGTTGCTTACGCTTGATGCCGCCGTAGGTGTTTACGTAATTGATATCAGCGAAAGAAGATACGGGCACTTGCCTGATGGCACCACCCATTGCCATATCTCTGAAAGTGATTTTTAGATTCCTTAAATCCTGAAGGCTATTGCGCTGATCTTCTTTGGCCCTCACGTTGATTTCATAATCCTCATCTAAATCCCTGAATTTTGAAACTTCATAACCATAAAGGGCAGTTCTCAGGTTCTGGGCGATTTGTCCGGTTGATATCCCTTCACGATTAGCCCGCTCTCTATTGATATCAAAAATGATCTCTGGCTTATTATTTTGAAAATCCGATTTCAACTCTTCAATCCCACCTATGTTTTTAGAGACTAGATAATTCTTTAACCTAATGGATGTCTCCACTAAAGAATCCAAATCATCGCCGGTGATCTCTATACTGATAGGTTTGGCCGTTGGTGGACCGGATTGCTCCTGGGTTACCGAGATCTCGGCCCCCGGTATCCCTTTAACTGCATTTCTGATTGCCGTTAGATATTCAGTTGATGATTTTCCCGTACGTTCTCCAAATTCCTTAAAAGCTACGGTGACTTTACTTTTGTTCGGATAATTTCCCTGATCTTCATCTTGTGGATCCGTCACTCCAACGGTCACATTAGAGATGATGGAAGATACATTCTGGCTTCCCAAACTATCTACCACAGCTGTCACCCTTTTCTCAATCTTCTTGGTCACTTCATTGGTGTAAGCCTGGTCAGTTCCCACTGGTAAAGACGTATAAACGTAAACGAAGTTAGGGTCAGATGCCGGAAAGAATACGAACCTTGGCGGGATGATTCCGGTTAACACAATAGAAAACACCAGTAAAGCAAAAGTGCTTCCTAATATGGTATATGGACGGTGCAAGGCCCAATCCAGAAATCTCCCATATCTCGTCTGAAATTTTGGCCAGGTGTTCTTCTGAAAATTTCTTATTACCTTTTCTAAAACAAAATGTTGTAATAGATAGAATAAAGCTATAATGATGATGAAGTTCCCTAATCCAAAATTGATAAGATAACCCACCACAGCTGCGATTCCTAAATACATCAAGGTTTTTCTGACCTTTTTATCGAATGTGGGTTTGTATTCCTCATCTGCATCATGAGACTCCATAAAGTCAACTGCAAAAACAGGGTTAATGATGTAAGCCACCACTAAAGAAGCTAATAAAGTGATGATTAAAGTGATGGGGAGGAAAAACATAAACTTCCCAATGATTCCAGGCCAGAAAGCTAAAGGAACAAATGGTGCCAAAGTGGTCATCGTACCTGAAAACACAGGTAAGAAAACTTCTCCCGCAGCCATCTTGGCAGCATGTTTAATAGTTACTTTACCATTATCAAAAATACGGTGCGTGTTCTCTATCACCACAATGGCATCATCCACCACTATACCCAAGGCCAGCAGGAAGGAGAAAAGCACAATCATATTCATGGTAAACCCAATAGTTGGCATTACCAGAAAGGCCACGCACATAGAAAGGGGAACTGATAAAGCCACAAACAATGCATTAGTGATGCCCATGAAGAACATCAGAATAAGTGTCACCAATATAAAACCTATCACAATAGTATTGATCAGATCATGTAAAGTGACTCTTGTTTTGTCGGACTGGTCACCAGTGGTCACAATATCCAAACCTTTTGGAAATTGATTGGCTTTCATATCAGCGATAATCTCCCTGATTTTATCAGATGCCTCAATCAGGTTCTCACCTGAACGTTTTTTCACATTCAGGGTAATCACATTCTTACCATATAGCCTCGCAAATGATTCCTGTTCTTTAAAGCCATCCACCACATCAGCAATGTCTCTTAAATAAACAGCAGCTCCTGTAGGGCTTTTAATGATGGTGTTCGCAATCTCCTCAGCAGAACCGAATTCCTTTTTGATATTTAGCGTTCTTCGCACACCATCCATAGGTATGGTACCGCCAGAGGCAGATATATTCTCTGAACCAATGGCTTGAGCGATATCATTAAAAGATATTTGCGCTGCTGCCATTTTGTTCATATCCACATTGATTTGAACTTCAGGGTCTAAAGCTCCAACAATATCGACCCCGGATATCTCTGGCAAAGACTCCACCCTATCCTGCAGGTCATCTGCATATTTCTTCAGGGTCTTTAAATCGAAATCCCCGGAAATATTGAGGTACATAATAGGCAGATCTGATAAATTCACATCTATGATGACCGGGTCATCAGGCAAATCATTTGGCAAATCTGTCTTTGCTTTATCCACTGCATCTTTGATTCTTTGTTTTGCATCTTTGATGTCCACATCAGTGTTAAATTCTGCAGTGATGATGGAGAAATCCTGGTAAGAATTGGAGGTCACTTTTTTCAAGCCCTGAGCTGATTTTACCTGTTTTTCAATCTGCTTGGTCACCAGGTTTTCCATGTTTGCCGGAGAGGTGCCAGGATAAACCGTTTGGATGAAGATTTTTGGGATGGTGATCTCCGGAAAATTCTCTTTAGGCAAACTCACGTAAGCGAAATAACCTGCAATAAGCAACATCACGGTTAATACATAAATTGCCGTTCTATTCTCTACAGCCCAGCTGGAGGGCTTAAACTCTTTATCTAAATCTTTCATTTAGCCTTATTTTTAAAGACTATGAACATGGTATTCATAGCCCGATGAATTATTTTTATATTAAGATCACTGCTTAACTGAATCCCCTTCATTCAAGTTGTTCAATCCATTCACAATCACCTTATCGCCTTCATTGATTCCACTTAGAATCTCCGCATCCCCGTTATAAATATTACCAACTTTCACATCCACTTTCTTCGCTTTCCCATTATCCACCACCATTAAATAATCTCCCTTTTCCGATTTCTGAATGGCTTTGATTGGTACCGTTTTAGCATTTGCTTTTGAGTAATCCACAATTTTTAAAATAGCCAGCATATTCGGACGATAGGTTTTCTTACTTGGCAACTTTACCTCTACACTGAAACTTCTGGACATGGGGTCAATGGTTCTGGCAGCAAAAGAGATTTTAGTTTTCAATGAATCCGAAGCATCAGGAATCTCCACCAACACTTCGTCGCCCTGAGAAATTCTGCCTGCATAAGTTTCAGAAACCAAAGCTTTGGCTTTTAAGTCATTTGTGTTCACCACCCTTATCCCAGGAGCACCGGGTTGTACAGCCTGACCCACTTTATAGTCCATTTGATCCACCGTTCCTGAAATTGGAGACTTAATTTTATACATAGATGCCTGTTGTCTCAACACCGCCATTTGTTTCTCCAAACCCTCTTTCTGAGATTTGGCATTTAGGTATTGAACTTCAGTACCAATTTTCTGATCCCATAAATTCTTTTGCCTGTTGTACAAATTGGTGGCTAAATCCACTTGTGTTTGTAATTGAGCGATGTTCTGACGAAGAACTGCATCATCTATCTGCGCAAGCACCTGGCCTTTAGCAACATTTTGCCCAATATTCACATAAATATTGGTGATCACACCGGCAGCTTCAGGGTTTACCTGTACATTCTGTTCGGCGTCCACTTTTCCCTGTATTTCAATATAATTTTTAAACGTGGAGATTTTTACATCGTAAACGGTGACTTCTTTGGCTACATCTTCTTTTTTATCTCCTATTTCATCCTCCAGTTTGGTGATTTTACTATTGATATCTGCCTGCTCTTTTTTCAATTTTTCCAACTCGGCTTTTTTATCGTTCGGTTTATTGCCACATGCTGCCAAAAACAGGACAGCAGATGCGATGAGTATTCTTTTCATGATTTTATGTTATGTTACAAGGTTCTTATTTAATATTTCCAGTTGCTTTCTCTGTATCCACTTTACTGATTAAGGCATCATACAAAGCATTGATATAATTATTTTGCGCTTCTTTTAAAGCAGTCTGAGCCTGGGTGACTTCAATGGAGGAACCCACACCCTGCTCGTATTTGATTTTGGATACCCTCAAAACGTCATTCGCCAGATCCAGATTTCTTTGTTGATTCTCTAAGGAAGCAAGGCTGTTGGTGTATTTGGTCACGCTGTTTTTAATATCCAGGTTGATGGAGTTTCTGGCATTCACCAAATCATTCCCGGATTTTAGCACCGTGTATTGTGCCTGTTTCACCCTATTCAGTCTTTGACCGCCACTAAAGATTGGAACATTTAACTGCAGCCCTACAATAACCGATGGATAACTCTTGTCAAATAAACTTCCAAAAGAATTGTTTTGAAACTGATAAGTCCCTGTACCAAAGGCTGCTAAACTAGGCAGGTATTGGGATTTATACCTCTTTAAGTCCAGCTCATTCAATTTTTTTTGTGTCTCTGCCAAAGAATATTCGATCCTGTTTCTGTAAACAGAGGTGTCTGCCAGTACAGCCATTTTATCTAATTTCACATCTTCAATTGTGCCATTTAAAGCCAAATCTTCATTTATCGGCATTCCCATCTGAAATTTTAACATGTTAACGCCCAATTCCAGAGACCTTAATACATTTTGTTTCTCAGTCACCAAATTATTGTACAAGACTGTTAACCTATCTGCATCAATTTTCTCGGCAAAACCATTTTCAAAGAGTGCTTTGGTTTCATCCAGCTGCTTTTTCAACTGGGCGATATTGGAATTCAATAAATCAATTTGCTTGTCATTCACTAAAACCATGTAAAATGCCTTAGTAACGGCCACATTGGTTTCTATTTGCGTTCTGGTGTATGCTTTTTGAGATAATTCTTTGTACGTTTTGGACGCTTGAAGCCCCACGATATAGCTCCCGTCAAACAATAACTGATTAACAGAGAGAGATAAACTGGAATTATACTTTTGCTGGAAGTTCACTTCCTGAAATCCACCAAGCCCATTTGGTTCAGTTATATTCAGAGGCTGTCCAGAACCATCTTTCACGTTTTCACTTTCGAGAATTCCATAAATTGACGGACCAATAAAATCCGGAAAAAGAATAACCGGAGATTTAAGGTAATCCTGAAAATCAGCTTTACCATTGACCTGAGGCAATCCAATTCCAATGGTCTCTTTTACTTTAGCATTAGCTATTTTTTGATCCAAAGCTGCATTTAATAGAGATGTTTGATGCGCATAAGCATATTCTATACATTGTTCAAGATTAAAATTGTGGGTTTGGGCGGTGTCTGTTTGCGCCTTTAATCCTCCGATTGTTAAACTTAAAATAGCCGTGATTAGCATTGTTCTGGTTTTCATCGTGTGGTTTGGTTATTCTTATTGGTGTAATTATTGATTAAAACATGGCCGCTCAAAGTGCAAATTCCAAAAAGGAAATGTGTGGTTAACTCCTGTATCACTGTATACATGCTGTATTTACCACTTCTTACCAAGTCCGATTCAAAAATCCAGTTAATTTGTTTTACTCTGGCCTGAGCCAAAATCTCTGTATTGATGTCCTCTCTAAAGATTTTATCACTGATCCCACGCTCCAAGCAAGATTTAACCGAATTATAAATATGTCCCTGGTGAAACTCCATCATCATCCTGTAAGCATCATTATGATATTTCTCCAGGTCATGAAAAACGATGGGATTAATACCTGAAAGCATCTCTTTTAAAAAATCCATCATTAAAAAAATCTCCTCAATGGAATCTGTAGCTTCCATTTTACATTCCTCCATGTTGCATTCATCATTCTTCAACATCTTCGAAACCAAATTCATTACCAGGTCATTTTTATCTTTGAAGTTTGCATAAATGGTCTTTTTAGACATACCCAGATGCTTGGCAATATCATCCATGGTCACACTGCGCATTCCAAACTTCATAAAAAGCTTCTCCGCCTCTGTTAATATATACTCTTCTATATTCTCCATCGCCTATTCAATCAGGTACAAAACTATGGAAACTTTTTATATTTCCAAAGTTTCCGATATAAATCTTATTAATTCATCTCACAATAAGAATAAGGAGTTTGGCTGAAAATTCAGGAAAATCAAATGGTTCAAGGGGGTATCGCTCATTTTTGTACTTTTGTTGAAAAACCAAAATATGAAATGCTCCCCTCTTCAGGCTATATCCCCAATTGATGGACGTTACCATTCACAAACTGAAAGTCTAAAACCTTATTTCTCTGAGGCCGCGTTAATCACGTACCGCATTTTTGTGGAGGTGGAATACTTTATTGCACTTTGCGAATTGCCTCTGCCCCCATTAAAAGATTTTGATAAAAATTTTTATGATTCCCTTAGAAAAATAGTCACGGGTTTAACAGAGGATGATTTAATGGAGGTGAAAGAGATTGAAAAAACCACGAATCATGATGTAAAAGCTGTTGAATATTTCCTTAAAAATAAATTTGACGAGTTGGGGATTTCAAAGTGTAAAGAATTCATCCACTTTGGGCTCACCTCTCAGGATATCAATAACACGGCTATTCCATTATCCTTTAAAGAAGGCATTAAATCGGTTTATCTTCCTCATTTACATGAAGTTATACATACGCTAAAGGCATTATCAAAAGATTGGCAGAATGTTTCCATGTTGGCACATACACATGGCCAGCCAGCCTCACCCACCCGTTTAGGTAAAGAGATGATGGTTTTTGTAGAACGATTAGAAAACCAGGTTAAACTGCTAAATGATATTCCGTATGGAGCTAAATTTGGTGGCGCAACCGGAAATTTCAATGCACATCATGTAGCTTATCCTTCAATTAATTGGGTAAATTTTGGGAACCGTTTTGTAGATCAGGTTCTGGAATTAAAAAGAGCTCAATATACCACCCAAATTGAGCATTATGATTATTTAGCTGCTCAGTTTGATACTTTAAAAAGGATCAATACGATCATATTGGATTTAAATCGTGACTTCTGGACTTACATTTCCATGAATTATTTCAAGCAAAAGATCAAAGAGGGAGAAGTTGGCTCATCGGCCATGCCTCATAAGGTAAATCCCATTGATTTTGAGAATTCCGAAGGTAATATCGGAATAGCCAATGCTTTGTTTGAACATCTGTCTGCTAAACTCCCGGTCAGCAGATTGCAAAGGGACCTCACAGATTCTACCGTGTTAAGAAATATAGGGGTTCCTTTTGCTCATACTGTCATCTCTCTAAAATCCACTCTGAAAGGTTTGAACAAGCTTCTTTTAAATGAGCAGGCGATTCAAAAAGATTTGGATGACAATTGGGCGGTTGTTGCCGAGGCCATTCAAACAGTTTTAAGAAGAGAGAATTATCCCAACCCGTACGAAGCTTTAAAGGAGTTGACCAGGACGAATCAGCAAATAAATGCTAAAAAGATGGCTCATTTCATCTCTGGACTTCAAGTCAGTGATGCGATTAAGAATGAATTAAGAGCCATAACCCCCTCGAACTACACCGGAGTTTAAAGTCATGAAGAGGTAAAAACTAAATGGTGATGCATGGGTTACTTTTAATGATGAGTACTTTTACATTCTAATTTGAAGAATATGAATATCACAGTATATACAGAGTCAACGCCAAACCCGGCCACAATGAAATTCATTGTGAATAAGCTGTTGATCAATGGCAGCGTTGATTTCCCGACAAAGGAAAGTGCCGAGCATTCTAAATTTGCAACAGAACTTTATAAATTCAACTTTGTAAACGGTGTTTTCTTTGCCAGCAATTTTGTGACGGTGACAAAAACGGAAGATGCAGATTGGACAGATATTGAGCCTCTTTTGAAGGAATTTGTTAAAGGAGCTGTAGAGTCTGACTATGCCGTTCAAAAGCATACAGAAGAGGAAGATTCTAATTTTGAAGGATCTGAAATTGAAATTAAAATTCAGCAGATATTGAATGATTATGTCAAACCTGCTGTGGAACAGGATGGCGGAGCCATCAGCTATAAATCTTTTGAAGAGGGCATAGTGACTGTTGAGTTAAGAGGCTCATGCAGTGGTTGTCCTTCATCAACCATCACTTTGAAATCAGGCATTCAAAGCCTTTTACAAAGAATGGTTCCTGAAGTTAAAGAAGTGGTTTCAGAAGCTTTGTAAATCTTTTAGATTTTTGAAATAAAATAAAAGCCCTTTTAAAAGGGCTTTTATTTTTAAACGAAGCTTTTCATGCTACGCAATTCTTCGTAAAGTTCAATCACTTTCTTTTGCAAATCTATCACCTCAATTTCTCTTTCCTGAATTTTCTTTGTGGCGACTTCCAAATCAGAAGCATTCTTTTGCTCCTGCTCCGGATCATTGTAAGTTAGCAATTGAACTATAGTCATATCAAATAAAGCAGATATTTGCTCTAACCTTGATAAATTAATGTCAGTAATGCCAGTCTCAATTTTTGAGAAAGCAGGGATTGAGATATCCAGTTGCTTGGCAACATCCTCTTGACTCCATCCTTTTTGATGTCTCAGTAGTCTAATTTTTTTTCCTAATAACTTCATTTTTCAACCTTTGCTAAATATAAAAAACCTAAATAATCATCAATTCACTTCTAAATTTCGGTAAAGTTAATAAAAACTCTTTACTTTGCAAGTAATTGCTTTGTCATTGTAACCAAATCAATACCTCCAAAATTACCAGAACTCATCAATAAAACATTTGTATTTTTAAGTTGAAACGTTTGCAGATAACTTTTTATTTTTTCGGAATTATTAATAAACTTTATTTTATCATTTCCAAACGATTCTATGACTTTACTTTCCGAAAAAGGCTCAATCCCTTTTTGAATGAATGTTTTTCTGTCAATATAAACTATAGCAAAATCTGCGCCATTCATGGTGTGAAGATATTCTTTAAGGAAATTTTCATTTAGGCTGCTGAAAGTATGTAACTCCATGCAGGCAATTAATTTTCTATCTGGATATTGTTCTTTAACCGCTCCGATGGTTGCTTTTAGTTTGGAAGGCGAATGCGCAAAATCCTTGAAAATAATTGTTTCATTGGTCTCCCCTAATTTCTCCAATCTTCTTGCAGCTCCCTTAAAGCTTTGAATCGCTTTATAAAAATCCTCTTCCAAAATCCCAACTTGTTTACAAGCAAGTTTTGCGGCATTCAAATTCATTAAATTGTGTCGGCCAAAAATACTCAACGGGATTGCCGCATTTTTAAATTTCAGGTAAGTGGTCCCATCCTTGATGAAGTGATCAGGCGTTTTATATGGATTTAGAGAAATATTTTTAATGAACTCATGACTTTTGACCAGTTCTTTTAAAACTTCATCCTCTTCGCAAAAGATCAAAAACCCATTGTCCTGGATGGTATCAATAAAAATGCTGAACTGCTCTTTATAAAACTCAAAAGTTGGAAAAACATTGATATGATCCCAGGCTATGCCGCTGATCACCCCTACATGTGCTTTATAAAAATGGAATTTAGGTCTCCTGTCAATTGGCGAAGCCAGGTATTCATCTCCCTCTATCACGATGACGGGTGCATCAGAAAGTCGAACCATGTTTTCAAATCCTTCTATTTGTGCTCCAACCAAATAATCAAAATCCTGATGAAGATTGTTCAATACGTGAAGAATCATGGAGGTGATGGTAGTTTTTCCGTGACTTCCGCCGATGACCACTCTTTTCTTCCTGATCGACTGTTGATAGATATATTCCGGATAAGAGAAAACAGGGATTCCTAAGCCCAGAGCTTTCTGCAATTCAGGATTATCAGCTTTTGCATGCATTCCTAGTACAACGGAATCAATTTTTTTTGTGATATCCTCAGGATGCCAGCCATCTTGTTCAGGAAGCAAGTGATGTTTAGCCAATCTCGACCTGGAGGGTTCGTAGATCGCGTCATCAGAGCCTGAAACCTGAAAACCCTTTAAATGTAATGCAATAGCAAGATTATGCATCGCAGCACCACCAATAGCAATAAAATGTACTCTCAATTTATATTATTTAATGAATTTTGCGGCCACCCAATCGCCCTTCTTCTTATGATCGATATACTTTAAATCGCATTCCCTGGCGGCTTCATTGATGATGTCCAAATCAGGAGATTCGTAAAAGCCACTAAAGAGGATCGTACCATTTGACGGGAGAACCTTTGCATAATCTGACATTTGATCCACAAGTATGTTTCTATTGATATTAGCCAGAATGACATCATATTGTTGATCAGGAATTGCCTCTTTTGAGCCGAGAATTACATTGATGTTCTGAATATGATTCAACTGTGCATTCTCTACGGTACTTTCTACACAAACTTCATCATTATCAATGGCAGTCAAAGTTCCAGCTCCCAGTTGACTGGCAAGAATTGCCAAGATTCCGGTACCACAACCCATGTCAAGAACCGATTTATTCTTCAAATCAATCTCCAGCAAATAGGCAAGCATCATGGAAGTGGTTTGATGATGCCCGGTACCAAAAGCCATTTTGGGATCTATGATGATTTCGTATTTATATTCCGGCTTCGGCTGATGAAATGTTGCTCTCACATAAACCAAATTGTTGATTTGAATAGGCTCAAAATTGCTTTCCCAAACCTCATTCCAATTCTTTTGCGGAATCAGATTGATTTCATAGGAGAAACTGAATGAGTCATGGAACTCTTTTAGCTTATCATCTATTTCTTCCTGATTGAATTTAGCAGCATCTATATAAGCTTTAAAACCAAAATCGGTTTCTTCGAAAGTGTCAAAACCAAGCCCTCCCAGTTGATTGATCAATAAATCCTGATGGTAATCTTCCTCAGAGATGATGGTGAATACCAATTCTTTATAATTCATTCGAGAATATTCTTTTTAGGGATTGAAAACTTTTGCGATATCAACAAAATCTCTCGATTTCAAGGATGCTCCTCCTATTAAACCTCCATCAATATCCGCTTGGGCAAAAAGTTCATCTGCATTTTTGGGATTACAGCTTCCACCATATAAGATTGTGGTCTCATCAGCTACAGTCTGGTTATATTTGGCCGCTACCTCTTTACGAATGAAAGCGTGAATCTCCTGAGCCTGTTCTGAAGATGCGGTAACGCCGGTTCCAATAGCCCAAACCGGCTCATAAGCGATTACCAATTTAGAAAAATCATCTGCCGGTAAATGAAAAGTCCCATTTGCTAATTGTGACCGAATCACATTAAAATGTTCACCCCCTTCTCTTTCTGCTAAAGTCTCTCCGATGCAAAAAATCGGTTTTAAATCATTCTTCAGTGCTGCATCTGTCTTTTTGGCCAACAAAGCATCGTTCTCAGCAAAATATTGCCTTCTTTCAGAATGTCCCAGTATCACATATTCCACACCAATTGATTTTAACATCCCTGCAGAGACCTCCCCTGTATAAGCACCTGATTCTTCCTGATGAGCGTTTTGAGCACCGATCTTAACTTTCCCGGCTCCCTTGCCCAAAGCCACCAAACTGTTTAAATGGATAAATGGCGCACAAACAATCACTTGCTGCTCCCCATGAATTTCGTCTTTAACCATATGAGCGACTTCGGAGAATAAAGTCATCCCCTCTGTGTAGTTCTTGTTCATCTTCCAGTTTCCTGCAACGATTTTCTTTCTCATAATTCTTTATTAAAATATTCTGTGTTTTTCTGTCTCCCCAAATATGTGAGTTAATATATTCTTTTCATCCTCATCAAAAACCTTTCCCTTTCTTTCAAAAACCTTTTCAGCGGTTTCAAACATTTTATTTAATGCATGCTTTTCATAGCCATGCGCTCCTCCCCAGGCAAAATCGGGAACAAAATTTCTTGGAAATCCTGCTCCAAATATATTCGCTCCCACACCCACCACTGTGCCCGTGTTAAACATGGTGTTAATACCGCATTTCGAATGATCAGCCATGATCATTCCACAAAATTGCAACCCCGTTCCTCTAAACTTTTGATCGGTGTAATCCCATAATTTCACCTCTGCATAATTGTTCTTAAGATTTGAATTATTGGAATCAGCCCCAATGTTACACCATTCCCCTATTACCGCATTTCCTAAATAGCCGTCATGTCCTTTGGAAGAATTGCCCCATATCACGGCATTATTGAGCTCTCCGCCAACTCGTGAATGAGGACCGATAGTGGTTGCGCCATAAATTTTCGACCCCATCTTTACCTGTGCATCCTTACATAATGCAAAAGCGCCTCTGATATGAGATCCCTCCCAAACCTGAGCATCAGTTCCCAGATAAATAGGCCCATTGCTGGTGTTAAAGGTACTGCATTCGGCTTCAACACCTTCTTCAACAAATATATCATCTCCAATGACCGTATTGGTGCCACTTAAATTTTGAGATGTTCTTCCTTTGGTCAATAAAATAAAATCAGCACGGATCTCCTGTTCATTGTACTTAAAAATATCTTCCGGATAGGTGATTTTGAGAATGGGTGATCCATAAGCGATTTTTTTAAATTCTTCTAGTTTTTCAATCCCAAATTCATGATTTTCTGATCTCGCTGCCAAGCAAATTTGATCTTTAATTAAGGCTTCACCTTTTTTTAGTCCATTCACAGCCATCAATAAGGCTTCATCCGGACAAACAGATCCGTTTATAAAAAGATTGTCTTCTGTTGGTTTAAAGGGGAATTTAATTTGCAGATAAGGTGCAGTTAAATAAGAACTTTCGCCTTTAAAATGGTGCAGCCACTTCTCAGATACCTTAAGTATTCCAACTCTTAAATCTGCGGGTGGCCTCGTAAAGGTTAATGGGAGAAGGGTCTCCCTGGCCTGATCATCAAAAAAAATGATTGTCATACTGCAAAAAAACAAAAAAGTCCCGACTAACGAGCCGGGACTTTCATATAATATTTCAATTAAATTATTTCTTGCCGTAACGGGTTTTGAATTTATCTATACGTCCTGCGGTGTCAACCAATTTCATTTTACCAGTATAAAAAGGATGTGATGTATGGGAGATCTCTAATTTAACAAGAGGATATTCCTTACCGTCTTCCCACTTCACAGTTTCGCTAGAATTAATACAAGATTTAGTGATAAAAGCATAATCATTGGACATGTCCTTAAAAACCACTAATCTATAATTTGATGGATGCAAATCTTTTTTCATTTTCCCTAATTTTTCAGAGGTGCAAATTTATATTAAAAATATTTCAAATACAATTTTGTTTGGAATTTTGTTATACTAAAGTTGCATTGACCGCTTTTAGGATCTCAAAATCCAACTGATTTGCTGCCTTATCTAACATTCTAATACATTCTTTATCATAATCGTAAGTTTCTCCATCATTTTTAATAATATTGACCAATCCTAAAATAGAAGATAAAGGCCCTCTGAATTTATGGGTATGAAACCATGCCGCTTTGGCTAAGGCTCTGTTTTTCTGTCTGGATAGTTTCACTTGCCTGTTTAGTTCTAGAATATCATCGACCTGGCTGGCAAGCATTTTAAGATATCCCCTTTGCTCTTCAGAAAAATGCTTATGCTTTACGTCGTATAAACATAATGTGCCTATATGGTGTCCATCATTAGAATTCAAATTCACACCGGCATAGAAACGTACAAACGGTGGCCCTGTAACTATGGAGAAACTTTTAAACCTTTCGTCTTTAACCGTATCCTCCACTACCAGGACTTCGTGTCTCTGAATCGTTTGGTTACAAAAAGATTCCTCCCTTGGCATGCTGTCCAACTCCATACCTTGGCTCGCCAATATGATTTGCTCATTTTCATCTATCAAAGTGATTAATGAAATTGGAGATCCGGTGATCGCAGCAGCCAATTTAACTATCGACTGCAATTTCCTCTCCACATCTAAATCAAGATATTTTTTTACGGAGTTTAATCTTTCTTGTTCACCTAAATTTCGCATATCACGGATATTTTTGAAATCACTCATTTTGAATTCTTATCAAAAAATGTTCCAAAAGAACAATGAATCTACACTTTTAAACCAATGAAATTTTCATTTATTTTTCAGTCTCCTGGCAAAGTTCAATTAAAACTCCGTTGGATGATTTGGGATGAACAAAACACACCAGTTTATTGTCAGCCCCTCTTTTTGGTTCTTCATTCAATAAAATGAAGCCTTCTGTTCTCAAACGCGACATTTCTTTTTTAATATCCTTCACTTCAAATGCGACGTGATGAATTCCCTCTCCTTTTTTTGCAATGAAGGAAGCGATCGCACTGCTTGGATGGGTGGCTGCTAAAAGTTCCACCTTTGAATCGCCTATTTTAAAAAACTCAGTCCACACCTTTTCGCTCTTTACCTCTTCTCTCTTATAACTTTCTTCGCCCAATAAAAGTTTGTAGATTTTAGATGCCTCATCTAAATTCTTAACAGCTATTCCAATATGTTCAATCTTATCCATTTACCTTCAAAATTGCACTTTAATGACCAATATACCTATAATCACATAGACATATTCTATAACTCCTCCGAAACTTTTTTTGTATATTTGTATTTATAATAATAACAATTCTAAACAAGATGTTAAAAACCCCAATATACTTAGATAATAATGCCACCACGCCAATGGACCCCCGTGTTTTAGAAGCGATGTTGCCTTATTTCACGGAAAAATTTGGAAATGCAGCCAGCAGAAACCACCCTTTTGGATGGGTTGCAGAAGAAGGTGTTGACTATGCCCGTGAACAAGTGGCAAAATTAATCGGCGCAACGGAAAAAGAGATCATCTTCACCTCCGGGGCGACAGAAGCCGATAATCTTGCATTGAAAGGCGTATATGAGATGTATAAAGACAAAGGGAATCACATCATCACTTTAACCACAGAGCACAAAGCTGTTTTAGATGCCTGTAAGCATCTAGAAAAAATCGGTGCGAACATAACTTATCTGGAAGTGGAGTCTGACGGTTTGGTTGATTTGAACAAATTAGAAGCTGCAATCACAGATCAAACCATTTTAATTGCAGTGATGTATGGTAACAATGAAATTGGAGTGATTCAGCCTATCAAGCAAATTTCTGCAATTGCGCATAAGCATGGTGCTTTATTTTTCACAGATGCGGTACAAGCCGTAGGTAAAGTTCCGGTGAACGTAATGGAGGATGGAATTGACTTACTGGCATTGTCTGCACATAAAATCTATGGCCCAAAGGGAGTTGGAGCTTTATATGTGAGAAGAAAAAACCCAAGGGTCAAAGTGACTTCTCAAATGGATGGCGGCGGTCATGAGCGTGGCATGCGTTCTGGCACATTAAACGTTCCGGGTATTGTTGGTTTAGGTAAAGCTTGTGAGCTTTGCATGAACGAAATGGAAAGTGAAGCCAATAGGCTTTCTGCACTTAGGGATAAGTTAGAAAGCAGTTTAACTGAATTGGAAGAATCTTATGTGAATGGTAACCCGGCTCACCGTCTTCCTCATACGGCTAATATCTCTTTTAAATATGTAGAAGGTGAAGGTTTGATGATGGCGATGAAAGACATGGCTGTTTCTTCGGGATCTGCATGTACTTCTGCTTCTTTAGAACCTTCTTATGTTTTAAAAAGCTTGGGATTATCTGATGATCTGGCACATTCCTCCATCCGTTTTGGTTTAGGAAGATTCACCACAGAAGAAGAAGTGGATTTCGCCATTGAGAACACCAAAAAAGCAGTCACTCACCTGAGAGAACTCTCTCCGCTTTGGGAAATGTTTAAAGAAGGCATAGATCTTGATTCTATAGAATGGGCAGAACATTAAAATAATTTACGATTGGAGAGGTTAGATTTACGATTTAAATTCTCCAATCTAACAATCAAAATAGTAAATCGTAAATCATAATTCTAAAATTATAAAGACATGGCATATTCAGATAAAGTGATTGATCATTACAGCAACCCAAGGAATGTGGGCACGCTTGATAAATCAAAGAAAAGTGTGGGCACCGGATTAGTTGGTGCTCCGGAATGTGGAGACGTGATGCGTCTGCAAATTGAGGTGGATGAAAACAACCTGATCACTGATGCGAAGTTTAAAACCTTTGGATGCGGTTCAGCGATCGCTTCTTCATCTTTAGCCACAGAATGGCTAAAAGGCAAATCCATTGATGATGCTTTAACGATTGACAACATGGATATCGTGGAAGAATTGGCTTTGCCCCCGGTAAAAATTCACTGCTCCGTTTTAGCGGAGGATGCTATAAAATCAGCGATAAATGATTATCGTGTCAAAAATGGCATGCCCGCTATTGAGTTAGAGAAATCACATCACTAAATTCAGATTCAAGTATCAAGAAGTTAAGACACAAAAAATTATGGATACGTTAAATCTTGATACCAGATACGGAACACTTGATACTAACAAAAAATGGTAACAATAACAGAAAAAGCTAAATATAAGATCGAGGAACTGATGAACAACGCAGGATTAGATGATTCTTATTTCTTGCGTGTCTCTGTAAAAGGCGGGGGATGCTCGGGCCTGTCATACAATATGGATTTTGATAATGAAACCCAAAAAGGAGATCAGGATTTCGAAGACAAGGGCTTAAAGATTGTTTTGGATATGAAATCTTTCCTTTACCTTGCCGGAACTGAATTGGATTTTTCTGATGGTTTAAATGGTAAAGGTTTTAATTTTGTTAATCCCAACGCTTCGCGCACCTGTGGATGTGGAGAAAGCTTCTCTGTATAGTACTGATATTTAAATGGTTAAATGAAAGGGCACTTGGTAAAGGTGTCCTTTTTTGTATTTTTGGCTAAATAAGCTAATATTGTCCTTCCAAAAAAACGTTATAAACTCTTTTTAAAAATGGATTTGATCACGGAACATACAACTATTCCTCGTTTGTTACGAAATGTCATAAAGAACATACATCCAGAAGAAAACACTTTCCTCATCAGCAAAGCTGGAGATAAATGGGAGGAGATTTCATTTAAAGAGACCTTGAGTAAAGCTGATGCCATATCTGCTTATTTCATGGAGATCGGAATCGAAAAAGGGGACCGTGTAGCGCTAATAACCGAGAACAGCCCTGAATATGTTTATTACGATCAGGCCTTACAGCAGATTGGTGCCATCAACACGTCCATCTATCCCACCATCTCAGAAGTGGAGATTGAATATATACTAAATGATTCAGGAGCAAAGACCCTTTTAGTTGGAAGCCCGTTCCTGCTTAAGAAAATCATTAAAATCACCAACCGTTGTGCAGAGCTGATCCGTCTCATCCCTGTTTTTGAGGACTACCTGAAAATCACCGAAAAAGCGGAACTCCATGCCGGGGTAATCAGTCTTAAGGATGTTCTGATGGAGGGGAATCAGAAATTAGAAAGTTTGAAAAAGGACATCGAAACCAGAAGGCAGCAAGTTTTACCCTCTGATATATCCGCATTGATCTACACTTCAGGCACCACAGGAATTCCAAAAGGTGTGATGCTCACTCATGCTAATTTTGTTGAGAATGTGAAGGTATGTCTGGAGCAAATACCTGTTATCAATAACGAGGAGACTTTCCTTTCTTTTCTGCCTCTTTCCCACGTCTTTGAACGTACTGCCACTTACCATGTATGCTGCGCAAAAGGATGTAAGATAGCTTATGCACAAAGTCTTGAATTGTTGGCTAAAAACATAGCCGAAGTGAAACCCACCGTGATGTCCTGTGTTCCAAGGTTATTGGAGAAAATTCATGACAAAGCCATTAAAAGTGGCACTGCTGCCGGAGGCACAAAAGCCAAAATCTTTCTTTGGGCTTTAGCAATCGGACAAAAATATAGAGAGGTGAAAGAATCAGGAAGTGCACCCGGAATTTTACTTTCTGCCAAACATGCCATTGCTGAGAAATTGGTATTTAGCAAAATCAAAGAAAAGACAGGAGGAAGATTAAAATTCATGATCTCCGGTGGAGCTGCTTTACCTAAAAATGTAGGGGAATTCTTTGGAAATCTGGGTATAAAAATTTTGGAAGGTTTTGGTTTAACGGAGACCTCCCCGGTGATGTCAGTCACGGAATATCATCGCCAGGTTTATGGAACAGTAGGACGGGTTATTCCAGGAATTGAGATAGGGATTCAAGACGTGGAGACAAAAAACTTCATCACCATACAAACTCATCAAACTTTTAAGGAGGATTTTATTTGCGAAGAAGGCGAGATCTGTGTTCGCGGGCATTGTGTGATGAAAGGTTATTGGAATAAGCCGGAGGAGACTGCAGAAGTGATTGACCAGGAAGGATGGTTTCATACCGGTGATGTGGGAAGGTTTTATAAGGGGAACCTTCAAATCACCGACCGTATCAAAAATATGCTGGTAAATGCTTATGGCAAAAACATCTATCCAACTCCGGTGGAGAATACCTATTTGAAAAGCCCAAAAATTGAAAGCGTTTTTTTAATTGGGGATAAAAAGGAATATGTGACTGCCATCATCACACCTGCAAGAGAAACACTTCAGGATACTTTCGGATTAAAAGATTCATTCTTTGACTTACCGGGCACGTTCATTGAAGATGAGCAAATTGTGGAGTGGATTGCTGAGGACGTCAGGAAATATTCCACTGAATTGGCCAAATTTGAGCGCATCAAGAATTTTAAAGTGAAGCGAAATCCATTTACTATTGAAGAGGGCGATATCACGCCCACGCTGAAAGCAAAAAGGAAGGTGATCGAGAAAAAATATGCCAAGGATATAGAAGAACTATACCTAACTGAAGTAGAAGCCGAATGATTTTAAATTTTTAATAAAAATCAGCTTTCAAAAGAAGATATTTGTGGTGATTAATAACATGATATCTTCAACAAAAAAACGTATTTTTTTAAAAGTATTCTTTTTTCTCTCCGGATTGCTATTTGCATCTTGGGCTTCTAGAATTCCTACTATTAAGGCTTCTTTGGGATTGAACGATGCGGAATTGGGCTCATTGCTTTTCATTTTACCCATCGGTTCATTACTTGGGTTGCCGCTTTCGGGTATTTTAGTTTCCAAATTCAATAGCCGATTCCCTATGCTCGTTTCCTGTATTTTACAGGCTATTTCATTAATCGGAATTGGCCTTGCTTCAAACATTTATGTTTTAAGCATTTCCCTGTTCTTTTTTGCTTTTGGAATGAGGGTGATGAATATTGCCATCAATACTCAGGCGGTAAACCTTCAGAAAGAATTCAGCAAACCTATCATAGGTAGTTTCCATGGTTTATGGAGTGTAGGCGGCATCTTTGGTTCTGGCCTTACCTCAATTCTTTTGGCATTTAGGGTCTCTATACATTTACATTTGATTTTGGTAGGGTTATTTGGATTGATCATGGCAATAATTTCTTATCCTTATGTTCTCAGAAATGATAAAACCACTTCTGGAAATAAATTGATTTTAGGGAAGCCTGATCCTTATATCTTGTGCTTAGGCCTGTTGGCTTTCTTTGCTGCAATTTGCGAAGGAGGAATGTATGATTGGAGTGGTATCTACTTTAAAGAAGTTTTAAAAACCCCGATTTTTACTTACGGTTACCTTACCTTTTTAATTTTTATGGCAACTTTCAGGTTCGCATCAGATTGGGTAATCGCTAAAATTGGTTTTGCGGCAAATTATGTCTTCAGCTCCTCTTTAATCATTTTTGGAATAACCGTCTCTATCATGTTTCCAATATTTTGGGTGGCAATTATTGGTTTTGCCATGACGGGGATAGGTATAGCCTCAATTTTTCCTATGACATTGAGCCTTGCCGGGAAATCAGAAAAATATTCTGCAGGCATGGGAATCTCCATTGTAGCTACCTACTCTATTTTTGGGATGTTGATTGGCCCACCATTAATTGGTTATCTCTCCCATGCCTTTAACCTTAGAATCGCCTTTATCTTCTTCGCCATATCTGGTTTTATGTTCATTCCCATCTCAAGAAAGTTATTTAAAGCAAATAAAATGATAGCTTAAGTTTTCATATCCCCTCATCAGCTATTATCTTTAGAAATGGATTTATCACAAAGCTTGCCGCTATTGAACGCTTCGGAATCACGTATTCTGGGTGCGCTGATGGAGAAAAGTAAAACCACTCCTGATTATTACCCAATGACTTTGAATGCTTTAACGGCTGCCTGTAATCAGAAAAGCTCCAGAAAGCCTGTTGTTGAGTACGATGAACAAACTGTAATCCTGGCTTTGGATGGTTTGAAAAAGAAAGGGCTCCTCTCCACTGCCACTGGTGGCGGAAGCCGTGTGGTAAAATACAAACACAATTTTGCAATACTATTTCCTCTTGTTCCGTCACAAGTTGCGGTCATATGCCTTTTGCTCTTAAGAGGTCCACAAACTCCGGGAGAACTGAACACCAATTCCGGAAGATTATATGAATTTGAATCTTTAGAGGAGGTTCAGGAAGTCTTGGAGACCTTATCAAGTCCTGATCCACCTTATATCATCCAGCTACCAAGAAGGGCCGGACAAAAAGAAGCAAGATACATGCACCTTTTGGAAGGAGTACCTGAAATGGATGAGGAGGAATTAATGGAAGAACCAGCAAGAAAATCTGTGAATGAATTGGAAAGCAGAATTACCATCCTGGAAGAGAACTATAGCCAGTTAAAACAAGATTTTGATAAACTGATGAAAGAATTGATGGGATGAACCATCATGAGCATGCCAATAACAAACAGTAATGAACATTGCTTATGATCTCCTCTATGCCGGCAGACAGGTTTCATGGCCGTTAAAAATTAAATCCGGATGAAAAACAATAGAGAATAAATCATATTTTTACAAGCACTTAATCCCAAATTCTTGCGTTTTAGCCTCTATGCATACAAAAGCTGTTAAATTTATTCCATCCATTTTATTTCTGTTAGTTTTAACCTCCTGCTCATCAGTTTATATGCCTAATGTCCCAAATAGCCCCATGCTAAGTGCAAAAGGTGAGTTTCATGGTTCTGGTCATGTTTCATTAAAAGGAGATGTGAGTTTGAACACCGCATATGCAGCAGCAGACCACGTTGGGGTGCTATTCAATGCTTCATTCATCAATAAGAATAAAAACAGGAAAGATTTCAGGCAGGATTTAGTGGAGGGTGGAGTTGGTTATTTCACCACTTTTGGAGACGGCAGCAGAATCTTTGAGGTTTATACAGGGTTGGGCAGAGGAACAACTGACCGAACTTATAGAACTTTTCATGACGACGGCAGCTTCACTGCAGACCTACAGGAAGTCCGTTTCAAAAAGTTTTTCCTTCAGGTAAATTATAGTTCTAAGGAGAAAAAATCACTCAAATTATTTAAAAAGAGTTACCCGCTGAATTATGGTACCATCTTCCGTTTTAGCCATGTAAGCATGACTAATTTTGACAGAAACAACCTTGCCCAGCCCCTCGAAGACAATTATTTCCTAGAACCTGTTTTCTTCACTCGTTTAAAATTGAATGATACTGTTCAAATTCAATATACCAGCGGGAGCAATTTTGGTTTAAAGAATAGAGATTTTTTAACCGCCGGCAACTCGGTGTTCACACTTGGTGTAGTGTTTAATGTGGGTGGGATGAAATTCAATTAACGAGTTGGAAAACATGGGTGGAAGCCAAAAAGATGAAAATTCAACGAATAGCCTAAAACTTTAACATGAAGATTTAAAAGCTTATTTTTGCCCAAATTTTAGAGATTAATGAGTGCACTTTCAGAACAGGAGTTACAAAGGCGGGAGTCTTTAAATGGGTTGAGAAATTTAGGGATTAATCCTTATCCGGCAGAAACGTTTGAAGTGAATGCCCATGCGGCTGATATTTTAGCCAACTACGAAAGAGACAAAACCGCTTATAAAGACATCCATTTAGCTGGTAGGATCATGACCCGTAGAATTATGGGAAATGCCTCTTTCGCAGAATTGCAGGATTCCACCGGCCGTATCCAGATTTACATCAAACGTGACGATGTTTGCCCGGGTAATGATAAAACTTTATATAACACGGTCTTCAAAAAGCTGTTGGATATTGGTGATTTCATTGGTGTGAAAGGCTTTGTTTTTACCACACAAACTGGGGAGATCTCTGTTCACGTCACCGAATTTAAAGTGCTTTCCAAATCATTGAAACCTTTGCCGGTGGTCAAGCGTGATGAGGAGGGCAACATATTTGATGGTTTCACTGATCCTGAGATGCGCTATCGTATGCGTTATGTTGATTTAACGGTCAACCCGGAATTTAAAGAGATTTTTAAAATACGTTCCAAGGTCATCAGCACCATGCGCAATTATTTTGACGAGCAGGGCTGGATGGAAGTGGAGACCCCCATTTTGCAAGCAGTGCATGGTGGTGCCGCGGCTCGTCCGTTCAACACTTACCACAACACCCTGGACATGCCACTTTTCTTGCGCATTGCCAATGAATTATATCTTAAGAGATTGATAGTCGCCGGTTTTGACGGCGTGTATGAGTTCGGTAAAATGTTCAGAAATGAAGGGATGGACAGGACCCATAATCCGGAATTCACCGCTATGGAGATTTATGTGGCTTATAAAGACTATATCTGGATGATGGCCATGGTAGAGGAATGTTTGGAAAAAGTGACCCTCGCAGTTCATGGGAAAACCACTGTTCAGCTTGGTGAACACACCATAGATTTCGCCGGGCCTTACGAGAAGCTCTCTATGTATGATTCGATTTTAAAATACACTGGCGTGGATGTTTCTAAAATGGATGAAGCCAGTTTGAAAGACACTTGCAAAACCATGGGCATACCTGTGGATGCTTCCATGGGGAAAGGGAAATTGGTGGATGCCATTTTTGGCGAGAAGGTGGAACATGAATTGATTCAGCCGACTTATATCACCGATTATCCAATTGAGATGACCCCTCTCGCTAAAAAGCACCGAAACAAAGAAGGGTTGGTGGAACGTTTTGAGCTGTTTGTGAACGGAAAAGAGATAGCCAATGCTTATTCAGAACTGAACGATGCCATTGATCAAAAAGAGCGTTTTGAAGATCAACTGAAATTGGCTGCCAGAGGCGATGATGAGGCTATGGCAATGGACGATGATTTTATCAGAGCATTAGAATATGGGATGCCGCCAACCTCAGGTTTAGGAATTGGCATTGACAGGCTGGTGATGATGATGACCAACCAGCAAAGTATCCAGGAAGTGCTATTCTTCCCTCAAATGAGACCTGAGAAAAAAGCCAAGGTATATACTGATGATGATTTCATCGCTTTGGGAATTGCTAAAGAATGGGTACCTGTGCTAAGAAAAATGGGATTTAACACTCCGGAAGAACTAAAAGCTGCTAATCCAAATAAGGTTTTTAATGATCTAGGTGGAATGCGGAAGAAGATGAAACTGGACATCGCCATGCCTCAAAAAGAAGAGCTGATGCAATGGTTCTCATGTTAATAAATGAATACTGGGAAAAGCATAAACTTAATGATAATTTAAAGGCCGCTTAACACCTTGTTATTCAGCGTTTTTTATTTTAGTATTCCAGCGTTTAAGCATGGTACGGTTAATGCTGGAAAAATCGGCATTCTAATCTATTCATTTAAAAGTCAACAACATGAGAAATTCAGTAATTGAAATCACCGACCGTGAATATCATATCAAATTAGATAAAAGCGAATTCGATCTTTCTTTCATCCATTCCTTATTGAAAAGAATACAAACAGAACAGACTTTTTTTAAACGTATTTGGGAGGATGAAGAAGACATCATCAGTAAAAGAAGTGTTGAAGATGATTTAGGGATGGATCATTTGAGTGAAAAATAAAGGAGCGTGATTTTATAGCTCTCTGGTCACTTCTTTTTTAAATGCTATCAGAACTGCCTATAGCTCCCTTTTCCACCCCGCACCTGTTGGGTTCTGTCCAGCATGGACATCTGACCTTTCATCATTTTGATTTGGTCAGCCAATAATTTGTTTTTATCGGCCTTTTCGGCTTCTTTTAATAAACGTTGCGCCTCTCTTTTGTTTCTTTTGGCCATCTCCACCCCTGCCAGACTCAAATTTGCCAAAGCGATATTATGATCCATCGTTAAACCCATGCTCAGTGCCTTCTTAAAATATTTCTCAGATTTCATCGGAGATTTTCTGGACTCAATCAGACCTATTAACAAATGATAATAGCCCCACTGACCTTTATATAGCTCTTTCTCATAGTTTTTTATCCCAGTCAACGTGTTTTCGGCTTTATCCATGTTCTCTTTTCTCAACCACCATTGAGCCAGCAACATTCTCTCATTGAAAATAAATGTAATAAAAATGATCAGTGCCAAGAAAATCAGTAAAATACCCCAGCCCCAAAAAGAGAACACCATTAAAGTGATGGCGGCACCTAAAAATACAGCAGCAACAATGATTCTTATAAAATTTGGCATATCAACTTATTTAATTGTTTTATTTTAGTGGCTGCAAATATCCGTTTATTTGTGTTTTAAATCAATACAAACTAAGAAATATGTCTGTTAAATTAGAATCCTCCTGGCTGGCTGTATTAAAAGATGAATTCGAAAAGGATTATATAAAGAACCTCAAGAGTTTTCTGCTGGAGGAGCGAAAAAACGGCGCTATCATCTATCCAAAGGGAGAGGATATTTTCAACGCATTTGAGCTCACACCCTTTGATGAGGTTGAAGTGGTCATTCTTGGACAAGATCCTTACCATGGCATGGGCCAGGCAAATGGTCTGTCGTTTTCCGTACAAAAAGGAGTGAAACCCCCACCCTCACTTCAGAATATATTCAAAGAATTAGAAACTGATATCACTGGTTTTGCCACACCCAAACATGGTGATTTAAGTTCTTGGGCCAAACAGGGCGTGTTACTTTTAAATGCTTCGTTAACTGTAAGTGCGGGAAAAGCTGGCTCCCATCAGGATCAAGGATGGGAGATCTTCACTGATGAGGTGATCAAAACCCTTTCAGATAAAAAAAACGACCTGGTTTTCATTCTTTGGGGGAAATTCGCTCAAGCCAAAGAAGTTCTGATAGATCTTAAAAAGCACCATGTCATCAAATCTCCTCATCCTTCTCCATTCTCTGCCCATGCCGGCTTCTTTGGTTCAAAACCTTTTAGTAAGACGAATAAAATATTGAAAAATTCAGGAAAGAAAGAGATTGACTGGCAGATTTAGTGCTAAACACGCCAATTCATCAAAAGAGAATTTAAAGCCTTAGCCATCATTCTTTTCCAGCAATTTCAAAAGCACTCCAAAATCTTTCGGGTATTCAGCTGTGAAGGTTTTTGAGGAATGCTCTGCTATACGAAAAGTGACCTCCCGGGAATGCAAAGCAAACCTTTTCATAATAGGTTGTTCCTCTTCATTTTTACTGCTGCGATAGCCACGTTTAATTTGAGAAAGAAAAACAGGCTTGCCTCCGTACATATCATCTCCCGCTATCGAAGCTCTTTGCGTGGCCAAATGAATTCTGATCTGGTGCATGCGCCCGGTGACTGGCCGGGCCTCAATCAAGGTATAATGTTTAAAATATTGTAAAGACTTAAAATAGGTCTCTGCTCTTTTACCCTCACTTCTGCTGATCATCACATTCCCTTTGCCTGCATTAAGGATAGGTAAATCAACTAACAGTTCATCAAAAACACGTGTTCCCTCCACTATGGCATGGTAAACTTTCTTCACCGCTCTGTGTTCAAACTGCATGGAGACAAACCGGTAAGTTTCCGGATCTTTAGCGATGATCATGACGCCTGAAGTTTCTTTATCTAACCGGTGACAGATCTGAGCATCCTCATGATATTGTTTGGCCAGACGAAGGATATTGATCTCTCCGCCTTCTCTTTCGTCCAAAGAACTGATAAAGGGGGGTTTGTTCACTATCATCAGATGATCATCCTGATAAATGATGAGATCTTGAAATTTCGGAATTTTCATGAAAGGCAAAGATAGATTTAATCAGCTTAATGGACAAGCTAGTGTTAAGTTAAAAGTAGAAAGTAGAAAGTAGAAAGTAAAAAGACTTATATCGTTGATAATAAGTAATTTAAAAAGATGATTTTCGTCGTTTTATGATTAACATTACGCTAGTCTATTCCCCCTCTAATATAAATTGCTATGAACTAGAAAGCACCATAGTCTGGCTATCAAACTACAAATTTTAAATATAAATGCCCTATTGAATCTTGATATGGGGCAGGAAAAGGATTAAAGTAAGAAAACAGAAATGATGATGGCCGCTCTCCGAAGGCTAATATCCCCGGAGTTGGATTTTTGATCATATCTCAAACTTGTAGCCCACACCCTTTACCGTTGTCACGTAGGTATCGCCCAATTTCTCTCTCAGTTTCCTGATATGTACGTCAATGGTCCGGTTAGTGACTACAACAGAGTCTTCCCATATATTTTTGAGAATGACCTCCCGGGTATAAACTTTACCAGGTTTTGAGGCTAAAAGATAGAGTAATTCAAATTCCTTTTTTGCCAAAACAACTTTTTTACCCCCTTGAAAAACCAGAAAAGCCTCCCGGTCAATCACTAAATCCCCAATCTCCAGTTTATTGTCAACCACTTCTTCATTTTGCGCATTTCTGCGAAGAATGGCGTTGATCCTGCTGATCAAAGCTCTCGGCTTAATGGGTTTGGCAATGTAATCATCCGCACCTACATTAAACCCGGCAATCTCTGAATACTCCTCACTCCTGGCTGTCAAAAACACCATGAACGTGTTTTTAAATTCGGGCATTGCTCTCATGATCCTGCAAGCCTCAATGCCATCCATTTTAGGCATCATGATATCTAAAATGATCAGGTCAGGAAGTGCCTTTCTTGCCTCCTGAACAGCTTCTTGCCCGTTGCTGGCGGTAAAAACCTGATAGCCTTCTTTTTTAAGGTTGTACTCGATCAATTCAAGAATATCGGGTTCATCATCTACAATAAGAATTTTGGGCTTGCTGGTATTCATAAAAATTAATTTGTTACGAATTTATAGCGTTTTATGCACGTTTTGGTTAATAAGCTATTAATAAATTGTTAAGATTTACAGATTTTTAACAGTGAGTTGGCAATTTAACAAGATAAGGTTAATTATTTATTCTTTTGCATGAGTTCAGATTCATTCCGTGAGATGACCCGATAAAAAATCATGCAATTCTTCACCACGTAAATTCTTTGCAACAATCTTACCCTGAGGATCGATGAGGAAAGAAGCTGGAATAGCACTGATATTGTATAACCTCGCAGTTGGAGCATCCCATTGTTTCAATTCAGAAACGTGATTCCAGGTTAAATGATCTGTCTTGATTGCTTGCTCCCAACTGCGCTTATCGTCATCTAAAGAGAAGCTGAAGATGGTAAAATTCTTATCTTTGAATAAATCATACTGCTTAACGATGTTAGGATTCTCCTGCCTGCATGGACCACACCAGGAAGCCCAAAAATCTAACAGCACGTATTTACCTTTAAAATCTGACAACTTCAATGTTTGATCATCCGGGGTGTTGGCTATGATCTCTGGGGCTGGCTGACCGATAGCTGTTCTTTTGGCCGCTTCCATCTGATCAGCGAAAGCGGTGACAGCTTGATGATCAGGAAAAGCTTCGTGAGCTTCCTTGCTATAGGCAATGAGTTCATTCTCATAAGCCGAAGAATTCATGCCCATCATGATATTGGCTGCAAAAAAAGCAGTCAATGATTTTTTATTATGCTCAATGAACTGATATGATTTCTCTAAAAATGGTTTCGAAAACTCCTGAGATTTGGCATTGAATTCAGCAATGATCGCATCCTTCTTCCCGGAATTGGCTGTGATCATCCTGCTGTATTTCTCAGCAAGCGCTCCGGTCTTACGGCTGAAATCAGAAGTGATCTTATTATATTCGGTGATTTTCTCCGATTCATCTGAACCTTTTAATTCATAATCAGCACCTGGATCCGCCAAATCAGCTTTGAACGCTATTTCATTACCATCCTCCGCAATCACCAAATAAGACCTCTGTCCGATTAATAGCTGATAGAACTGTGGCTGTGGCGATTTCCCTTTTATACTAAAATGTTGATCTTCATTCAGAAAAGTGGAATCTATGGGCCTCATCTGCCCTAAACTGTCTGCAACAAATAAATAAACTTTTTTGGCCTCTCCAATATTAGACACCGTGCCATTGATCACAAATTCGGTTTTCTTTTTGCAGCCAAAAAATAAAATTGTTATTGCAAAAAAAACTGTATACAAAATCTTCTTCATCTTAAACGCTCTATCTTCTCTATAATTAATTGATTTGCTTTTTTCGGGTCGATCTTTCCATGGGATAGCTTCATCACTTCAGCCATGAACAATCCTATAACTCCTTTTTTACCATTATGGTATTCCTTGATCTTATCTGGAAATTTGGCTATTGCTTTATCTACAAAAACAGGAAGCTCATCGTCCGTTCCGTTCCTCAATAAGTTCAGCTCGGTCACCAGATCAGCGACTTTCTTGCCCGGTTGCTTACAAATTGCACAGAAAAGCTTGTCTTTAGCCTGATGATGATTGATATCACCTGCTTCAACAAGGTTGATGATGGCCGCGATCTCAGCAGCAGGAACCTCAAAATATTCAAATCCAATTTGATTTTCATTGAGGTACGATTTTATGGTCCCCATTATCCAATTCGAAGTCATTTTAAAATTTGAGGTGTGGTTGGTGACTGCTAAATAGTAATCTGCCATACCCTTTTCAGCAGTTAAAACCAGTGCATCATAAAGTGGCAAATTCATCTCCGTCATCAATTTCTGCAACAACGCTTCGGGTAGCACCTGCATCTCGCTCTTCACCTCCTGAAGAAATTCTTCCGTGATGACGATTGGCAAAAGATCGGGCTCCGGAAAATACCGGTAATCATTTGCCATTTCCTTTGATCTCAGTGGTGAGGTTTTACCTGTCACCGCATCAAAATTTAAAGTGTTCTGGCGAATCACCTCACCTTTGGAGACGAGTCTGACCTGCCTTTCGATTTCATGATCTATTGCTTTTTGAACGTTCTTGATGGAATTCAGGTTTTTGACTTCGCATCTGTTTCCCAATTGCTCATCTCCTTTCACCCTTATGGAAATATTGGCATCGCAACGCATGGAACCTTCTTCCATATTGCCATCACAAACACCCAGGTATCTCACTAATTTTCTTAATTCTGACAAATATTCTGCAGCTTCCTCCCCGGATGATAACATAGGTTCTGTCACCACTTCCAATAAGGGGACTCCAGCCCGGTTTAAATCGATGTAAGAATAATACTGATCCATATCATGGATACTCTTACCTGCATCCTCCTCCATATGAATCCGGTTCAAAAGGATTTGTTTTTCAGTTCCGTCCTGTAAACGAATTTTCAAGCTTCCTCCTAAACAAATGGGCTCATTATCTTGCGTGATTTGATAGCCTTTGGGCAAATCAGCGTAGAAATAATTCTTTCTGTCAAAAAAATTATACTTATTGATGTCACAGTTCATGGCTAAACCCAATTTTATGGCATAACGGATGATTTTCTCGTTACACAAAGGTAAAGCACCGGGAAGTCCTAAAGACACACTGCTTACATTTTGATTTGGATTTGCACCAAAGCTGGCAGAATCAGAACAAAATGCTTTAGAGGATGTGGATAATTGAACATGCACTTCTAGACCTATCACCGCTTCGTATTGCTGTTCAATACTTTCAAGAATTACAGTCATTTTTTAATAAAAACCTATCTAAGATTAGATTTATTGTGAATTTTCAAATATAATTTAAATACCCTCATTTCATAAATTATATAAAATAATTATCAAATCATCAATAATTAAATGTTAAAGTTCGGCTAAAAAGGAAAAATAAAATTTTTGGCGAGCAGCTTTAACAAATGGTCATTCTATGATAAATAAAAAAACCGCCAAAAAGCGGTTTTTTGTTTCAAACATGATTTTATATTACAGTTTGCTATTCACATCCATACAATTCAAATCTTCAAAAGCAGCAGTCAATCTGGTCACAAATTGCTCCTCCCCTTTTCTCAACCAAACCCTTGGGTCATAATATTTTTTATTGGGAGAGTCTTCACCATCCGGACTCCCAATCTGAGCTTGCAGATAAGGTTCTTTTGCTTTGTAGTAATTTAAGATCCCTTCCCAAAATGCCCATTGCATATCCGTGTCGATATTCATTTTGATAGCTCCATAAGAGATGGCTTCTCTGATTTCCTCTTGAGAAGAACCTGAACCACCATGAAATACAAAGTTAATAGGTTTCTCGGCATCCAGCTTAAATTTCTCTTTCACATATTGCTGAGAGTTATTTAAAATCACGGGCTGCAATTTCACGTTCCCTGGTTTGTAAACACCATGTACATTCCCGAAAGCTGCGGCAATCGTAAATCTATGGCTGATTTTACTCAACTCTTCATAAGCGTAAGAAACCTCTTCGGGCTGAGTGTAAAGCTTAGAGGAATCAACATCAGAATTATCAACACCATCCTCCTCACCACCCGTCACTCCCAGTTCTATCTCCAGTGTCATCCCTATCTTACTCATACGCTCCAGGTATTTTTTGCAGATCTCTATATTCTCCGCTATAGGTTCTTCCGAAAGATCTATCATGTGAGAAGAAAAAAGTGGTTTGCCATGCTGGGCATAAAATTTCTCTCCGGCATCCAACAATCCATCTAGCCAAACCAATAACTTCTTCGCACAATGGTCAGTATGCAGGAGCACACCCACCCCATAATGTTCAGCCACTAAATGAACGTGTTGTGCTGCAGAAATCCCACCCAGAATACAAGCTTGTAACTGGTCATTCTTCAGCGATTTACCCGCATAGAACTGGGCACCACCATTTGACAATTGCACGATCACTGGTGACTTAACAGCCTTGGCCGTTTCCATCACCGCATTTAAAGAATCAGTTCCTATAATATTCACAGCAGGCAAAGCAAATTGATGCTTTTTGGCCTCTTCAAACAATTCCTGAACTTGATCACCTGTGATCACTCCTTTGAAATCTTTTAAACTCATTTTAATCTCGTTGTTTATTGGCCCGAAGTTAGAAAAAAATGATGAAAGCTCTTCATCCTTCAATCCAATTAAATTTCATTGTCTGCCTCGATGAAGTTTAAGCTCCAAACAATTCATCAAAATTTTGTTTATTTGCAAACACACTATTATTAGGATATGGCCTGGTTCAAAAGAAATACAAAAGGAATCTCTACGCTAACGGAAGAGAAGAAGGAAGCGCCTGATGGAGTATGGAACAAATGCCCCAATTGTAAGAAAGCCTTGCATTACTCAGAACAACTGGAGAATAAATATGTTTGTCACTACTGTAATTACCATTTAAGAATTGGCTCTAAGGAGTATTTTGAAGTTTTATTTGACAACAACTCCTTTGTGGAGCTTTTCGGGAACCTCACTTCAGGAGATCCACTTCATTTTGAGGATACTAAATCCTATCCGGACAGGCTGGTGGAAAGTTATAAAAAAACGGGGTTAAAGGATGCACTTAGAGCTGCACATGGCCAAATAGAAGGGCAGGATTTAGTGATCGCTTGTATGGATTTTAATTTCATAGGTGGCTCCATGGGTTCAGTGGTTGGTGAGAAAATAGCCCGTTCGATTGATTATTCCATCAAAAATAGGATTCCTTTTCTGATGATCTCCAAATCCGGCGGCGCCAGAATGATGGAAGCCGCATTCTCTTTGATGCAGATGGCCAAAACGTCTGCTAAATTGGCTTTGCTTTCACAAGCCAAGATTCCGTATATTTCTTTGTTAACCGACCCAACGACTGGAGGCGTTACCGCATCTTATGCCATGCTGGGGGACATCAACATTGCGGAACCTGGTGCATTGATTGGCTTCGCCGGACCAAGGGTGATTAAAGAAACCATTAAAAAGGATTTGCCAAAGGGATTTCAGACTTCCGAATTTGTTCTGGAGCATGGTTTCCTTGATTTCATTGTGGACAGAAGGGAGATGAAGAAGAAGGTGGCCAGTTTTATCAGGATGATGAAGAACTAGATCCCGCAATAACTAAAAATCAAAAAGTCATTCTGAAAATTCAGAATGACTTTTTGATTTAATTTTTAATTAATTATTCTTTTGCTACATCATAGGAACCATTAGCATTTAGTATAAATTTAACGGTTACATTAGAAGCTCCACCACTGTAAGCAATATAAGTAACTGCATATTTTTGTCCTACTTTTGCGCTTGGGAAAAGAATCTTTAATCTGGCTGCGATACTTGCATTTATCTCATCAGTTGTCCATAATGAAAGATCAAAGTCATTATATTTAGCTAAGCTTGCTTTTGCAGCATCATCAGCAGTTGCTTTAGCAATTTCCTGATAATCAGCTATCAAAAAAGTATATTTAATAGTATTATCAGGAACCCAAGTGGTACCATCATGCCCAAATTGCAGCGAGAATTGCTGAATATCAGGAACGGAAGCCCACATACTACCACCATATTTAAATATTAATAGAACATCTGTATCTGTTTTATTCGCATAGTAATCATAAATTATAGCTTTATAATCACCCGCTTTATTTCCATAAGGGAATTTAATACCCATATAGGTTTCTATATATGATTTAGCAACAGCTTTATCATTAAAATCAGGAAATTTTTGCCCCATTGCAGTATAATCTGCAGAAGTAAGTACGTAGGCTAAATGCCATGTACCACCCCAAAATACCACTTTGCTGGTCCTTGTTGAAACCCCACCGCTATAATATAAATAGGTAAGGTTAAGCGTTTTACCATCCACAACGTCATCACCATAGATGGAAAAAGCCGCTTTTTCAATATCAGCATCAGAACTTAAATTACCGTATTTAAATCCTCCGGCAGTATATTCATCACTGGTAATAGTGTGGCTAATTTCACTTTTAAATGCTACTGAATTGTAAACATCATAAGCAACTAAAGCACTTGAGTTTTTTCCTAATTGGGGATATTTTTTATTTAAAATTATTGGAATTAACACTTTAGCTTCATCATTAGAACTGAAATCAAAGTACTTGGCTGCATTGGTAGCACCAGAGGCAGTTTCTCCTTTTAATAATTTATAATCATTTTCTGTTAAAGCGAGGGTTAGATCTTTACTATAACCTTCGCCTTTAGCAGCTGCGTCTTTATCTAGTTGATTATAAGTATCATCTAAAGGATTACAGGCAGTAAAACCAATAGCTGTTATGGATACCAATAGAAATAATATCTTTTTCATATTTTTAATTATTAAAATTTAACTTTTAAACCGGTAGTCCAGGTTGTACCAAAACCATAAAATACATTTGCTGTAGCTGCATTACTTAATGCACCATCATTTGCGTCAGAAATATATTCTGTTCCCAAAAGGTTATTTACGTTTGCAAACAGGTCAGCATCAAAGTTTCCTATTTTAAAGGAGAATCTTGCATTAGCATCTAATAAAGAATAATTAGGGATTTGATAAACTGCTGTACCTATAGCTTCATTTGTTCTAGAATCTGGCAAAAAACTCGCATAATTATTTCCGTAGAAATTATAATCAACTCCAAACTTTAATTGTTTTAAGAATGTGTAGTTTACACCTAAAGCTGCTGTAGTTTGTGCAGCGTCACCAACTTTAACTCCATTTAATAAAATAACAGGGAAAGTTTTGATTACATTTTGTTGTTCATCAATAACAGCTACGTCTTTAACATCATTTACATATTTCCAGTCTCCAACAGATAACATACCGTTAATACTTAACTTGCTTGAAGGCTTATATTTTAAATCGAGCTCCACACCTTTATGATCTTCATTAACTCCGTTAATGTTTGCATACTGGTAATTTCCATCCTGATCCTGCGCACTCAAAGGTCTAAGACTCCGGTTATTCCATCTGGTTTTATAAACATTTAAATTAGCGGTAAATGCAGTACTTCTGAATCCATAACCCAATTCAAAACTGGTTACATTCTCATTTTTAGCTACCGGATTAACTACATTTGTATTATTTAAAAACACATAAGTATCATAAGGCGCTTTTTCAAAATAACCTAAATTTCCAAATACAAAATTGTTCTCATCAAGATTAAAACTCGCACCACCTTTAGCCATATAGCCTAAAAAGTTTTGCCAGTCGGTTTCCTGATTGCCAGGCGTGTACAAGAAGTGATCTATCCTTTTGTAACTTGTATTAGATATGGAGAAAGATGCAAATGTTGAGATTTTTTCGGTTGAATATTCTCCTTGTAAAAATCCCCCAATCCACCTCACTTTTCCCTGATCATAGTAAGAAATTTTATCTCCTACCTGCGCTCTTCTGTTGGGATTATTCACATTAGAATTATCTAAAACATAATCTGCACCTAACAAATCTGTTACTTCTGTAAAGTGGGAGCCTGTATAATCCCTTAAATCCAAACCGCCCAAAAGATCTAAATTATCAGATATTTTTTTAGTATAAGTACTTAATATACCTGCCCATTGATGATCGTTTCTTGAAGCTCTTAAATAATTAAGTGCGTGGCCGTCTTCTGAGGCTAAGTTATTATCTACAATAGCATCTAAATCATAAGGTGAATATTGGTTACCGGTTCTATACTGGCCAAAATTGCCTGAATAACCACCACCTCCACCACTACCAAAAGAGTAGTATGCAGCAGTTGATAAAGTTGAAGATTCATTTATATTCCAATAATGATTTAATGAAAATAATGGCTTATGATAAAAGTTATCTTCTACGTTAACAATCTGACCGTTTTTGATTCCATAATCAGTATTTGTTTTTAAACCATCGGGGGCATTTCTATAAAATTGAATACTTTGTCTGTTTTGTCTTTGACCATGACGTTGAGGTGCACCAAAGCCTGTAAAGGATAAAGTATGTTTTGAATTAATGACTTTAGAAACATTAAAGAAATAATTATAGGCTTCAAACTGCAATCCTTCGGCCCAGCCATTGCCAGTTATTTTAGAGGCTGAAGCAGCAAATGACCATTTATTCTCGGTTAAACCAGTAGAGTATGACAATGAAGTTTTTTTATATCCATCATTACCAATTCCTGAAAATATACTCCCACCTTTAATATAATCAGTTGTTTTTGTCTGAATGTTAATAGTACCTCCAATTGATGGAACAGCAACTTTTGAGGCACCTAAACCTCTTTGAGATTGAATTGAACGTGTAACATCAGTTAATCCAGCCCAGTTTGACCAATATACTACTCCATTTTCCATATCATTAACCGGTACTCCGTTAATTAATACTGCAACGTTTTGTGATTGAAAACCTCTGACATTGATTCTTGAATCACCGAAACCTCCACCTTGTTTAGTAGCATAAACACCAGGAGTAGATTTTAATAATTCCGGAAATTCCTGATTTCCTGCTTTTTCCTGAATGAAGTTGCTGTGAGGAGATAGATGACACTGCAACAGGAGTTTTTCTATCAATAGCAACACTGGATGCACTTACCACAATCTCACTCATTGAAGTTGTTGTAGCTTCTAAAGCTATGTCACCCAAGTTTCTAGTACCTTTAGGGTTAAAAACCAACTCTTTTTGCTTATAACCAATATAATTAATTACCAACTTAATACTTGCCGACTTTGTTTCTAGAGAGAATTCTCCATCAACATTGGTAGTAGTCCCCAAAGTTGTGCCTTCAATAGTCACAGAAGCACCGGGTAGCCCTTCTTTAGTGACAGCGTCAACTACTTTTCCTGTGACTTTTTCTTGTGCAAAGCTGGGGCCTGCTATAATTAAAAAAAAGAAAAAGCAGATGAGCAATTTGTGTAAATTTCTTTTCATGTGTTAGTTTTTGATTATGAACTTTGGTGCAAAGGTAATTAGCGGGTTTTAAGTTTTCCCTTTAATGATGTTAAGATAATGTTAACAATGCAGGAATTTATCAACAATGTTAACAGGTATGGTTTAAAACATCGATTGGTTTGACATAAAACCCATCCACATCAATTAATATTTTACTAAATTCGCTGCTCTAAAATTAATTGACGATATGAATTACGATTTGATAGTTATCGGCAGTGGGCCGGGAGGATACGTGGCTGCCATCAGAGCTGCCCAGCTAGGGTTAAAAACGGCTATAGTTGAAAAAGAATCTTTAGGAGGAATATGTTTAAACTGGGGATGCATCCCCACCAAGGCTCTTTTAAAAAGCGCCCAGGTTTTTGAATACATTAACCATGCTGCTGATTACGGAATTAAAGTAGATGGTTCAGCCGCCGATTTTGAAGCTGTGATTAAAAGAAGCAGGAACGTTGCCGATGGAATGAGCAAAGGCGTTCAATTTTTGATGAAAAAGAACAAAATTGATGTGTTGATGGGCTTCGGAAAAATAAAGAAGGGTGGTAAAGTGGAGGTTAAAGCTGCTGATGGATCAGTTAAGGAGTACGAAGCAAAACAAACTATTTTGGCCACTGGAGGAAGATCCAGAGAATTGCCTCATTTAAAACAAGATGGCAAAAAAGTGATCGGCTATCGTGAGGCGATGACTTTGCCCAAATTACCAAAATCAATGATCGTGATGGGATCCGGAGCCATAGGTGTGGAATTTGCCTACTTCTATGCTGCAATGGGAACAAAGGTGACCATCGTTGAATTTTTAGATCAGATCGTACCTGTTGAGGATGAAGACGTCTCCAAACAACTCAGCCGCTCTTTCAAAAAGATAGGAATAGAAGTGATGACAAAGTCTTCTGTTGAAAAAATTGACAGTAGCGGAGAATTATGTAAGGTCACCGTAAAAACGGAAACAGGCGACAAAGAATTGGAGACCGAAATTGTTTTATCAGCAATTGGAGTCTCCACCAATCTGGAAGGCATTGGACTGGAGGAAGTTGGGGTTAAAACTGACAAGGGACGTGTTTTAACAGACGAATACTACAAAACCAATATAGAAGGTGTTTATGCGATTGGAGACATCGTGGCGGGCCAGGCTTTAGCTCATGTGGCATCTGCCGAAGGCATCATTTGCGTGGAGAAGATAGCTGGTCACCATCCTGAACCCTTAAATTATAACAACATCCCTAGTTGCACCTATTGCACTCCTGAAATTGCTTCTGTTGGCATGACAGAGAAAAAAGCAAAAGATGCCGGTTATGATATTAAGGTGGGCAAATTCCCTTTCTCTGCCTCAGGTAAAGCAAGTGCCGCCGGAGCCAAAGATGGATTTGTCAAACTGATATTTGACGCTAAATACGGAGAATTATTAGGTGCCCATATGATCGGATTCAATGTTACAGAGCTCATTGCCGAAATTGTGGTGGCCCGGAAATTAGAGACCACAGGCATGGAAATCATTAAATCAGTACACCCACACCCAACCATGAGTGAGGCGATCATGGAAGCTGCCGCTGATGCCTATGGTGAGGTTATTCATCTGTAATGATGAATGGTGAATGTGTCAGTAGTGAAATTATATGTATTTTTATTGTAAAGGCTCAAAGAACCGGGAAAATATGATCTCTGCCGGGAGTTAGGAATCAGTACGGCCGCATTTTACAAATGGCGGCAGCGTTATGGCGGAATGGAAGTAAAAGAACTGTCCAAACTGAAGACTCTGGAAGAAGAGAACGCAAGGCTGATGTACGCCAACCTCAGCCTGGTACATGAGGTTTTCAAGGAGGCGGTAGAAAAAAAGCTTTAACGCCTGCCGATAAGGAGATGTTGGTGGAAGAGATGGTAAAAAAAGTGAGCCATCGTCAGGCGTGTAAATTTGGATTGAATAGAAGTAGTTATTTCTATGAGTTAAAGAGAAAGGATGACGGAGAGGTAATCCATGAGCTTACCCTGCTTACCCAGAAACATGTTTCCATAGGATTTTGGCAGTGTTACCATCGCTTACGGCGAAAGGGATTCAAATGGAACCACAAGAAAGTTTACCGGATCTATACAAATGAAGCTCAATATCCGCCGAAGGGCCAAAAAGACTGCCCGCAAGGGTCAAGAACCCTAATTGGTTCCCGGTGGGATCAACCAGGTCTGGTCATAGATTTTATGAGCGACAGCCTTTGGGACGGAAGGAAGTTCGGTTATTGAATGTTGTTGACGATTATAACAGGGAAGTGCTTGCCATGGAGGCAGACATCTCTTCCCGCATCGTTTGTTCAAAATGTAGAGGACTTTTATCGGCCCCGAGTTTATCTCACACAAACTGGATGAATGGGCAAAAGAAAATGGTGTGGAGCTGCTTTTCATCCAGCCGGAGAGCCCACACAGAACGCTTTTATCGAAAGATGCAATGGGAGCATCCGTAGAGAGTTACTGAATGCTTACATTTTCAACTCCCTGAATGAGGTAAGGGAAAAAACAGAGGAATGGATGACAGACTATAATTATCACCGCCCGCACCAGGCTCTGAACTTTAAATCACCTGCTGATTTATTGCAGGAATGTTGATTGGAAATTCTACTTTTGAGTGGTCTGAAAAACGGGGAAGCTTACATCAGTAGTGAAATTATATGTATTTTTATCTAAACCAAATAAATCAAGTTTAATAAATTACATATTATGTTGGATTTGTCCCACAAAAATTTAGAAGTTTATAAAGAAAGTAAATTGCTCTGTAAAGAAATCTATCTTTTATGCAAACTTTTACCAATCGACGAAAAGTATAATTTATGTCAGCAATTAAAACGAGCGGCCGTATCCGTTTGTTCAAATTTATCTGAAGGTTCTTCAAGAAAATCCTTAGTTGAAAGAAAACGATATTACGAAATGAGTAGAGGCTCAATTGTTGAAATTGATACCCAAATTGATGTCTCCATCCTTTTGGGTTTTATAACTGAATCTGATATTTCGCAACTAAAGCCTCACGTTATTTCAACATTTAAAATGCTATCAGGTATGATAAATAAGAATTGATTATCAAATTTAAATTTTCAGTTTATATATTTATTATCCTTTCAATCTACTATTTCAGTTATTCACTATTCATTATTCACTATTCATTATTCACCACTCACCATTATGAAGCTTTACAAGATAGATACTGGATTCTTCAAATTGGATGGCGGGGCGATGTTTGGAGTGGTACCAAAATCCATATGGAACAAAACTAACCCGGCCGATGAAAACAATCTTTGCACCTGGGCCATGAGGTGCCTTCTGATAGAAGAGGGCGATCGGTTGATCTTAGTTGACACCGGAATTGGAGACAAGCAGGATGCGAAATTTTTGAGTCATTATTATTTACACGGGGAAGATACTTTAGCAGGTTCTCTTGCAAAAGCAGGTTTTCATAAAGATGACGTCACGGATGTGTTTCTCACACATCTACATTTTGATCATTGTGGCGGAGCCGTAGTGAAAAATGGAGAGCAGCTGGAACTGACGTTCAAAAATGCAACCTATTGGAGCAATCGGCAACACTGGGACTGGGCGGTGAATCCAAATAACAGAGAGAAGGCATCATTCTTAAAAGAGAATATCCTGCCAATGAAAGAGAGCGGCAAATTAAAATTCATTGAAAACAAAGATGGCATCTCCTTTACAGACGGGGTAAAGGTCAGGTTCGCTTATGGACATACTGATGCCATGATGCTCCCACAAATCAATTATAAAGGAAAGACCTTGGTCTATATGGCAGATTTATTACCATCCGTTGGTCATATTCCTTTGCCTTATGTGATGTCTTATGACATGTTCCCGTTAAAAACGCTCACTGAAAAAGAAGCTTTCCTGAATGAAGCTGTGGTAAATGGCTATATTTTAATTTTAGAACACGATCCGGTAAACGAATGCTGCACTTTAAAAACGACAGATAAAGGGGTGAGATTAGATCAAACTTTTAAATTGTCGAACTTGAATTAAGCTCATCCCCATAATTTCAACAACGTGGGAAGTGGCACCTGACAACTTTTCAATGGCTTGATTTTTGCGGAATGACAGCAGATGACGAGAATAATTTCTTTCAAATAACTCCAACATTTTCATTTAATTAACGTTAAATAAACTAAAGTTTCTTAACTTTGCAAGCTTTTATTATAAGTTAGCGAACATAATATATATAGATGAGACAACTCAAGATTACGCAATCCATTACCAACCGTGAATCCCAGTCTTTAGATAAATATCTTCACGAAATTGGTAAAGTTGATCTAATTACAGCTGAAGAGGAAGTCATCCTCGCACAAAAAATAAGAGAAGGTGACCAGGCCGCTCTCGAACGCTTAACAAAAACAAATTTACGTTTCGTTGTTTCCGTAGCAAAACAATACCAAAATCAAGGTCTCACCCTCGGAGACTTAATAAATGAGGGAAATTTAGGATTAATCAAAGCCGCAAAAAGATTTGATGAGACTAAAGGTTTCAAATTCATATCTTATGCCGTTTGGTGGATCCGCCAGTCCATTCTACAAGCCATTGCAGAGCAATCTCGTATTGTACGTTTACCACTCAATCAGGTTGGTTCATTAAGTAAAATCAGCAAAGCATTCTCCAGGTTAGAACAAGAGTATGAAAGAGAACCATCTCCTGAGGAATTGGCAGATATACTGGAGACCACGGTTGATAAAATTTCTGATACTTTAAGTAATTCAGGCAGACACGTCTCTATGGATGCCCCATTTGTGCAGGGAGAAGAGAACACCTTGTTGGATGTACTGGAGAATGACAATCCGGAAACGGACAGCATGTTAATTGATGAATCTTTATCTGAAGAGATCAAACGCTCTTTATCAACGTTAACAGAGCGGGAGCGGGAGATCATCGTTTTGTTCTTTGGTTTAAGCACCAATCATCCTTTGTCATTAGAAGAGATTGGAGAGAAATTCAATTTGACACGTGAGCGTGTGCGTCAGATCAAAGACAAAGCCTTACAAAGGCTCCGGCATACTTCAAGAAGTAAAATACTTAAATCTTATTTGGGATAATAATTAAAGAAACCCTTTCAATCTCTTGAGGGGTTTTCTTTTTTGCAATATCACTTCACTTCATCCCATCCCGGCCATATAATTTTTAATATTCCAAAGGAACGATAGGCTCTTTCTTGCTGGTCGACATGATCATCATGGTATGAAAAGTCTTTACCACAGATATTCTGCTGATCTTCTGCATGATGAGCTGTTCATAAGTCTTGATATCCTTCACATAGGCTTTCAATAGAAAATCACATTGCCCGGTGACGTGATGACACTCCGTGATTTCCTTTATCTCTTTAATTTCATTCAGAAAAGTTTGTATCGTGTCTTGTTGGTGAAAATCCAGGGAAACCTGTATAAAAGTTTTAATCCCCAAACCCAACTTCTCTTCATCAACTAAAGCGTGATAGCTTTTTATATAACCAGAATGTTCCAATTTCCGAACCCGCTCTAAGGTTGGGGCGGGAGACAAACCGATGTGTTGAGAAAGTTGAAGATTGGTGATTCTGCCATTCTCCTGCAAAATTTTAAGGATACTGAAGTCGATCTTATCTAATTCCATTTTGTTGTTTTACCATACAAATTTAATTTTATTACTTAAAAACCAAATTATATTTTAAAAAAAGCTCCAATTATTTTTGTTTATTTTAAAAAACCATTTTTTTTAGGTTAGTCTAAAAATTAGATTAGATTTGTATTAAATAATTATTGGCATGACTACATCTTTTACCGAAGAAAATTACCTGAAAGCTATTTATCATTTAAACACGGATGTTCACAACACGGTGAGCACCAACGCCATATCAGAATCTTTACAAACAAAGGCCGCATCGGTGACTGACATGTTAAAAAAACTGGCCGAAAAAGGGTTTATCAATTACGAAAAATACCAAGGTGTCACTTTAACTCAGGCAGGAAGGCTAAAAGCGATCACCATCATCAGGAAACACCGTTTGTGGGAATATTTTTTAGTGGAGAAACTGAACTTTAAATGGGATGAAGTGCATGATTTGGCAGAAGAATTGGAACATATCAACTCGGAGACATTGATCAACAGGCTGGAGGAGTTCCTGAATTTTCCGGAGAATGATCCGCATGGCGATCCCATCCCCGACAAAAACGGGATACTGAAATCACAGGAGTTGGTTCCTGTTTCAAAAATGCAGTTAGGCGAAACGGGTAAAATAAGTGGCGTTAGAGAGCATTCCAGGCCGTTTCTACAGCACCTGGAAAAAATGGGGCTTACGTTAGGGGAACAACTCACCGTGAAAGACAAAATAGCTTTCGATGGCTCTGTCATCATCCACATTCATGAAAAAGAGCAAACCATCAGCAGGGATATAGCAAAAAACATACTATTGGCATTATGACAAACTCTTCCAATTCATTAAGCGAAGTACATTCATCAGTAAAAACCGAAAAAAAAGGATGGCGGAAAATATTAGCCTTCATCGGTCCCGCCTATCTAGTCAGTGTAGGCTATATGGATCCGGGGAATTGGGCCACTGATATCGCCGGTGGTTCTCAGTTTGGTTATCAACTGATTTGGATTTTGCTGATGTCAAATCTTATCGCCTTGCTCTTGCAATCTTTAAGTGCCAGGTTAGGTATTGTGAGAGGTTTGGATTTGGCCCAGGCCTCCAAAAACACCTATCCCAAATGGGCGAATTTTCCCCTGTATATTTTAGCGGAGATTGCCATTGCTGCCTGCGATTTAGCCGAGATCATTGGTATGGCGATAGGATTAAATCTGCTTTTCGGCCTGCCGCTGATTTGGGGAGTGAGCATCACCATTTTTGACACGCTGTTGTTATTGGTGCTAATGAAACGTGGAATGCGGACCCTGGAGGTCTTCATCGTATCTATGGTGTTCATTATCGGCATCTCATTTTTAATTGAAATGTTGATTGTGACCCCTGTTTACGGAGATGTGGTAAAGGGGTTTGTACCTTCAAAACTCGGTGGAGATGCCTTGTATATCGCAATAGGGATTATTGGCGCCACCGTGATGCCTCATAACCTTTACCTTCATTCCTCTCTGGTGCAAACCAGAAAGTTTGACCGCTCTTTTAAGGGCATTAAAGATGCTTTGAAATTTAATTTGGTTGACACGACCATCGCTCTGAATTTAGCATTTCTGGTCAATGCCGCCATATTGGTCTTAGCTGCGGCGGCCTTCTTCACCAATGGCTTTCATGAAGTTGCCGAAATACAAGATGCTTCTAAATTGCTGGAGAATCTATTTGGGAAAACTGCTCCAGCCTTTTTTGCCATCGCTTTGATCGCATCTGGGCAAAGCTCTACGATTACGGGGACTTTGGCGGGTCAAATCATTATGGAAGGGCATTTAAACCTGAGGATCCAACCCTGGTTAAGAAGATTGATCACTCGTTTACTGGCCATTGTCCCGGCTTTTTGTACCATTTACTTCTTTGGAGACAGTGCTCTGGGAAGCCTTTTGGTATTGAGTCAGGTGGTGCTGAGCTTACAATTAGGTTTCGCCGTCATCCCGCTGATTCATTTCTGTTCTGATAAGAAATTGATGAAGGAATTCGCTATTAAAACATGGGTGAAAGTTTTAGCCTGGGCAAGTTCAGCAATCATCGTTTATTTGAACATCCATCTTGTTGTTGATGAACTCAGCAGCTGGTTAAAAACTGCCGGAGGCAGCAAAATCTATATTTATCTTTTTGTTTTTCCCATTATTTTGGCTTGTCTTGCATTACTGGTTTACGTGTTCATCCAGCCATTTCTTAAGCCAAGATCCATGGAGAGAAACCAGCTTCCACATGGCCAGGCTTTGGACATCCTGGAAGATGAACTCATTGCATATCATCATATCGGTATCACCACAGATTTTTCTGCTAATGACCAGAAAATCATACGAAACGCTATCATGCAGGGAGGGAAAACTGCAAAATATACTTTCATCCACGTGGTGGAAACTGCCGCAGCCCGATATCATGGCAAAAACGCCATGGATCAGGAAACGCAACTAGACGAGGACAACCTGATTAAATACCAACTGGAATTAGCTAAACTCGGATATCATTCTGATTATAAAGTTGGTTTCGGAAATACGGCCATCGCTATTTCAAAAATAGTGAAAGAGCATGAAATTGACTTTTTGGTAATGGGCGCCCATGGACATAAAGGTTTTAAAGATCTGATTTTTGGAACTACAGTTGATGCGGTAAGACATAAAATTAAAATCCCGGTTTTGATCATTAACTAGGGTCATGTTAATCATAAAACGATGAAAAATCATCTTTTTAAATTACTTATTATCAATAATATAAGTCTTTTTACTTTTGACTTTCCACTTTCAATTTAACACTCGTGTGAGAAAACCGTTTATTTTGGTGCTGATTGCTTCAGCTTCTATTTTTGAGGCTCATGCTCAACAGGATTCATCAAAGAAGAACTACCATCTTTTTCATCCCACTCCAAAAGAATTGATGAGGAGCTTTGAAACAGACCGGCCGGATGTGACTGAAAGCCCTTTCACTTTGGATGCCGGGCACCTGCAATTTGAAACTGATTTATTTAAAACCATTAGTTCTGAATCCGGGAACTTGAAAATCAGGCAAAATTATTTTAACCTTGGAAACTTAAAATTTGGAATCACAAATTCCCTGGATCTGCAATTAGTATTTGAATCTTTCCGTACTGAAAAAAATTCGGCAAATAATTTTATTGTCAAGTCCTCCTTTTCAGAAATATCGGTAAGAGTGAAGCAAAACTTATGGGGTAATGATGAAGGAAAAACCGCATTCGCCATTTTTCCTTTTGTAAACATTCCCACTTCTTCCGGGGGGCAAATTTCAGGCGGGTTGATCCTACCTTTCAGCATAATACTTCCAAATGGCTGGGGATTTGGCGCACAAATAGAAACTGACCTGGTTGAAAACAATTTATCTAATGGCCATCATTTAAATCTGCTGGCATCGGCGACAGCTTCCCATTCCTTATTTAAAAACTGCGGTTTTTTTGCTGAGCATTTCCTATCCCATGATGATGAAATGAAAAAGCTGGAATATTTTATTGATGGCGGTTTGGTTTATAACTTTGGCAAAAATTTCAAGTTGGATACAGGTTTTAACTACGGCGTAAAGAAAACATCCGTTAGAATATATTTTGTGGGCCTGTCTTTCCGGATTTAAATCATTTGATAAAAAAAGAATCTCCGTCTGTGAAGATGCTGAACTTCACATCCTGAAATTTGATCAATCCGTTTGAAGTCACATTTAAGTTTTTTGGTTCAGATAATTTGATGACCTGGCTTTCTCCCACTATTCTTGCGGTATGCTGGTGCACCACCAGGGCAGTTCCCTCATCAATACCAATACAATCATAATTTGGGTGTGCATTTAAGGCGGTTATCAACCGGTTATACCGGCTTCTTTTGATAAAATGCTGATCTATGATCACTGAGTCCAATAGCCCTAAGCCTTGTTCAAACGCTATATCATCATTCCAAAGCTTTTGGAATGTGGAATAATACGTGGTATCTCCTAAAAGTTCCTTCCCTGTGATCATATATTCACTCATTACCGCTGCTCCTGCACTGGTGCCGGCAATGGTGCTTCCATTGTGATAAGCCCGGTGAATGGCATCATAAACAGGGGTGTTCAATACGATCTTCATAAATCTGTTTTGATCTCCTCCGGGAATGTAAATTAATTTTGCCGTTCCTAAAGTATCCAGCCAACTGGGATTATTCACACTGGCTTCATCAAAATTCAAATTCACAATGGGGTTTCCGCAAACCCGGGCTAATTGTGAAGCAATGTACCTGAAAGCAGAATCAGGTTCTGAGGCAGCCATTGGAAGTACTACAATATTATCTTTTGCCCGTAATTGAGCAGTTTTTACCATTTCATTGATCAGCTCGGGCGAACGTTCCCCACCACCTATGATGAATAGATTTCCTTTTGGATATATATTAAACTGAGCGGAGGCTTTAACCGAGATAACAAGGATCAGCAACAAAAACAGGGTACTCCACCTTAACTTCATGCTCATGTCATTATAAATCATCAACCTTCAATAAATTCAAATTTCCGTCAAATATATACTTTCTCGGGATTCCTGTCGGCAAATTAACCTCTAAAATCTCTTCAGGGGTAAGTTTCTCCAAATACATCATCAAAGCTCTTAAACTGTTGCCATGAGCAACAATCAACACTTCATCTCCATTTTTAAGCTTGATCTCCACCTCTTTTTGATAATAAGGGACCACACGATCATAAGTATCTTTCAAGCTTTCTCCATTTGGAGGGGCGACATCATAAGACCGTCTCCAGAGGTGGACTTGTTCCGCTCCAAACTTATCAATAATATCTTGCTTATTCTTCCCTTCCAAATCTCCATATCGCCTTTCATTAAAGGCCTGGGTTTTAATAATGGGGATCTTTTCAAATCCATCTGCCTGAACGATGATATTCAAAGTCTCCCATGCTCTTTTAAGGTTTGAAGTGTAAATGATGTCGAATTCTTCATCTTTAATCTTGATTGCAGCCTGTTTGGCTTCTTCTGCCCCATGGGAGGAGATACCTATATCACTCCAGCCGGTAAAAAGATTTCTTAAATTATATTCGGATTGTCCATGCCTCAAAATGATCAACGTAGCCATATGAAAGAGAATTTGATTAAAGAATGGAGCACAGCTTGATTTTGTTTTAAAAAATTCCTACGCGGGTGGGAGACTGGATTAATCCTGATAAAATAAGAGATAAGTTTATCTTTGCATAGCAGAAAGAGGAACATCACATGACATCAGACATCAACATCAGAAACAAGAAAGCCAGTTTTGAATATCATATTTTAGAGACTTTTATAGCTGGCATCAAATTATTGGGAACCGAAATAAAATCTATTAGAGAAGGCAAGGCGAATATCAGCGACTCATTTTGTACATTTATAAACAGCGAACTTTATGTAAGAAATCTGCATATCTCAGAATATTCACATGGATCCTTCTACAACCACGAAGCTAAAAGAGATCGCAAGCTTTTGCTCCATAAAAAAGAACTGAAAAAACTGGTGGTAAAAGGAGAGGATAAAGGATTGACCATCATCCCCTTAAAAATATTCATCAACCAGCGGGGATTTGCTAAAATGGAGATTGCTTTAGCTCAGGGTAAAAAGGCTTTCGACAAGAGAGACTCCCTTAAGGAGAAGGATGTGAAAAGGGAAATGGATAAAGCGATGAAGCATCATTAAGTTTATAAGCTTATTCATTGGTATAATTATTCAGGCTCTTTTTAATTTGAATAGTTTAAACAGACCCGAATGATAGATTTTTGGGAATAATGAACTTGATCACCAGGCTTGGTCTCCTAAAAGCGGGACAAATCTGAAAGTATCCAGTACGATTTTGTCGAAATCATTCTCCCCCGCTCTCAGTACGGTCACCATTTTTTGCTCTTTCTCGTCCCCTACGGGAATTACCATTATTCCACCCACTTTCAATTGGCGCAATAATATTTGCGGCACTAATGGTGCTCCGGCAGTGACTATGATTTTATCATAGGGTGCATGTCCGGCGATTCCCCTCGAACCATCTCCCAAGAAAAAGTGTGGATGATAACCAATATGTGGCAAAACTTGTATCGTTCTTTGATACAATTTCTCCTGTCGTTCTATGGTGAACACATTTGCTCCAAGCTCTGATAAAACGCAGGTTTGGTAACCACAACCTGTCCCTATTTCCAGCACTTTATCACCAGATTTAATGTGCAACAATTCACTCTGGTAGGCAACGGTATATGGATTAGAGATGGTTTGTCCCTCGCCAATTGGAAAAGCCTTATCCAGATAAGCCTGAGCCCAGAAAGTCTCGTCAAAAAAATAATGCCTTTTGACTTTACCAATGGCATTTAAAACCCTTTGGTCAGAAATCCCTTTCTCCTGCAGGTACTTCACCAGCTTTTTCCTTGCGCCCCGCTCCCGATAATTATCAACAAACCTGTATGCCATCTGAGCAAAAATAGAATCTACAACGCAATTTTCTTCTTTTAACTTCCCAATTAATTTTAATCAGGATTAAATCACTGGATTACAATCATTTCATCTAAAAAAAGTATGATGAGCACCACATGGCGTTATCGGTCAATCACTTTAAAAACTGGAAATTTGACACCTGTGCTTTGGGATTGTTTTTACAGTCTAATTTTGGGGAGCATTAAAAATCAGTAAGGATCAACATCAACCACTACGAAAGCCCCTTTATTTAATTTATCGACCTCAAACAAACTTAATTTCTCTTTGAGAAGATTTTTAATTTTGGAGACGGACTGATTACTCCAGTCAATTTTAATGATGATGCTTTGAATATAATGGTTCCTGATTCTCCCTATCAGAGGAGATTGCGGACCTAAGATCATTTCCCCGAGATTTTGCTTCAGCTCTCTGGCAAAGGCTTCAGCTATCATCAACAGCTTTCCTAAATCCTTATGTTTAATATCCAGTCGAATGATTTTATAATATGGAGGATATTTAAATTGCTTACGCTCCATCATCTCCTCCCGGAACATTCCTTCGTAATCGTTGGTTATTACCTGTTTAATGATCCTATGTTTTAAATCATAAGTTTGGATGATGACTTTTCCCCTCTTATCTCTTCTCCCAGCCCGCCCTGCAACCTGCGAAAGCATCTGAAAGCTTCTTTCAAAAGCTCTGAAATCAGGGTAATTAATCATCCCATCGGCATTGATGATCCCAATCAGGGTAATGTTATCAAAATCCAAACCTTTAGCCACCATCTGCGTGCCTACTAATACCTCAATTTTTCGATCTTCAAAATCATTCAAAATCTTCTGATGTGCATTTTTATTGCGTGTGGTGTCATAATCCATCCTTCTGATTTTGACCTCAGGGAGCAGCACTTTCAGATCATCCTCCACTTTCTCTGTACCCAGCCCTTTATACTCGATGTGCTTAGAGCCACAGGCAGGACACTCCGTGATGTTGTCTTCCCTGTACCCACAATAATGACAGTGCAATTTTCCGGAAGCTTTATGATAGGTCAAACTCACATCACAGTTGATACACTTTGGAATGTTTCCACAAGTTTTACAAATCAGTACCGGAACATAGCCCCTCCTGTTTTGAAAAAGAATGACCTGTTCGCTTTTGGCTAGTGTGATTTGTAATTGTGCTAACAATACACTGGTAAAATTTTCTTTGATCAGTTTCCTGTTTTTCTCTTCAGCGATACTCACCACTTCGATCTCAGGTGATTGAACACCACCGAACCGATGGGATAGTCTCACTAACCCATACTTATCATTCAATGCGTTGAAATAAGTCTCTAATGCCGGTGTCGCCGAACCTAACAATACCTTTGCCTTCATCATACTTCCTAAAATGATGGCCGCATCACGGGCATGATATCTCGGAGCAGGATCATATTGTTTAAAACTTGCTTCATGCTCCTCATCAATGATGATCAAACCCAAGTCATTAAAAGGAAGAAATATAGACGACCTTGCCCCCAACACGATCTTCACTTCTTTATTCAAAACTTTTTGCCACATCTCTGCCCTTTCATTATCATTGAATTTACTATGATAAACGATGATTTGATTACCAAAATAAATTTGCAACCTGTCTATCATCTGTCCGGTTAATGCGATCTCTGGCAATAGGTATAAAACCTGTCTCCCTTCAGCCAGAAAATCTTCGATCAACCGGATATAGATTTGTGTTTTTCCGGACGAGGTAACACCATGTAATAGCACTACTGCCTTTTCTTCGAATGATTTTTTGACCTGGGTGAATGCCTGTTTTTGTTCTTCACTTAAAATGAAATCAGAAATGATCGAGTCATCAACAGCTGCAAAGCGGCTCACTACTTGATCTGTTTGTATAAAAATCTCCTTATCCAGCAGGGATTTTATTACCGCAGCGCTCACTCCTGCAGCTTCGATAAGTGCTGTTTTCCTGACCTCTTTCTGCCCCTTTTTTAATTTTAGATAAGCCAACAAAGCATCCACTTGCTTAGGTGCTTTTTCAAGAATGGCAAATAATTGTTTTAGGTGCTCTTTATCCTCGTAAAAATCATTTAAATGGAGGAGAGCGACTTTTTTAAGTTGATACTTTTCGTTGATCTCTTCGGAGATGAAAATAACTTTTTTGTCCAGCAGGCCTCTGAGCAAGGGGAATACCGATTTTTGTGCCAGGATTTTTGCGATTTCACTAATGCTTAGTTCATGTCTCAACTCTAAAGCATCCAAAATCAGGAACTCTTTATCATTCAAGGTACTTTTATCCACGCCATGATCCAGGTTTAAAACCACCCGGGTCTCACTGGCCAGTTTGAGTGCTGATGGTAAAGCGGCAGCCATCACCTCACCTAAAGTACATAGATAATAATCAGCGATCCACTGCCAAAACTCCAGCTGGGCCTGGTGAACAATTGGTTTTTCGTCAATGATATCAATCAAGTACTTCGCTTCATATTTCACAGGTGCCAGTTCAGATACTGAATGAATGATGGCCGTGTAAATTTTGCTTTTCCCAAATTGAACCACCGCCCTTCTGCCTTGTTCGGCATCATCATTTAAAGCCACGGGGACTCTATAAGTGTATGTTTGGGGAATCGCCAAAGGTAAAATCACTTCTACAAATAAAGTGCTCCTTTGTGCTGATGCATCAAATTCAATCATCTATTTATCTTTAAAAGCCGCAAGTAGCAAGCTTAACCAGCCCAAAATGAAAAATAAGCCTCCAATTGGGGTGATGGGACCTAAAATTCCAGCACTACTGATCCCTAGGAGGTCCTTTGTGGCCAATAGGTAGAGCGAACCGCTGAAAAGTAAAATCCCGCCAATGAAGCAATAGGAGGAAAAGTTAATGATGGTGTTCTTAAACCTCCCGAATGTAGATAAAAACAATAGTGCGAAAGTATGGTAAAAATGATATTGAACACCCGTGTGCCAAATCTCCATTTGTTCTGGTAATAGAACCTGCTTCAAACTATGTGCTCCAAAAGCACCTAAAATAACGGCTAATGTGCCAAAAATGGCAGAAATGATAATGATTCTCTTATTCATAATTGTGTTTGAAGGTTCCGCTAATTTAATAAAGATGGCTTCAATTTTCAGCCTTCAATGTAAAAATCTATTTTTGTAGCTAAGGACCTGCACCCATGAAGAGAATTATCGTTATCATAAGCGTACTTATTTTAGGAATTGCAGCTGTTTCATGGCTCTATTTCAAAAATCTATCCGCCACAGAATACTCCAGTGAAAAAATATTCAGCGTGATTCCTGAAGATGCCTCTTTGGTTTTCGAATATAAGAATGAGAATTATTTTTATAATATTTTCAAAGATTTTGCCTTGTTCAGAGATGTATTGGGTGATAATAGTTTGGAGCATTTAAATGCATTGAAGCTTATTTTTGTGGATGATGCTGCATTATCCCCCTCTTTTTTAAAGAGTGACATCTTCTTTTCTTTACACCAAACAGATCATAACAAGGCTGATATTCTTATTGTGGCACCTTTTGCCAACGATGCTGAGCTTACAGAAGCGGATTTCATAGCAATCCTCAGATCGAAATATAAGCTGAATAAGGATGCTGATGTAAACAATCCAACTTACGAAATAGGTTTTAATAACAAATCTAATTTTCACTTCATCATCAACCATGCTAAACTTATTGGCAGCTTTGACGAAAGTTTAGTGAAGAGAAGCAAAGAATTGATCCAATCAGGAAAAGAGAATAAAAATTTTCTTGTCGACTATAAAAATCAAAGAAATAAAAATTCAATCGCGAATCTTTATATCAATTTCAGCAAGCTTCCGGGTTTCCTCAACAATTTCTCTGATAAAAAGAACCCTTCAGAGACCTTTGCCTTGAAATCAATTGATGCAACCGCCTCATTGAACATCAATTATCAAAGTGATGCTTTTATGTTCAGCGGGTTGACCAGTGTGAATCAAAAAGCGACTAATTATTTTAACCTCTTCTTAAGTCAGCAACCTGGTGCCAGTACACTTAAGAACATTCTTCCCTATGATGTGGCCAGCTATTCTTTTTACTATGTTTCAGATTTCAAGAAATTCAAATCCGGTTTAAACCAGCTTTTCCAGAGAAGAAAAGAATCGCAGAAATTAAAGATGCAACTAGATAACATCACTAAAAAGCATTCCATCAATATAGAAAAGGAATTGCTCCCTGTATTAGGTAGCGAGTTTGGTGTGATCCGTTTAGCTTCGGGGGACAAAATCGGGATTGTGAAAACCAACAATATGAATAGATTGTCTTTTCTGTTATCAACCATCAGCTCTGAATCTGCGGACAATATCAGGCATTTTGATGACTCTTACCTCCTGTATTATTTTCTGGGAGATCCTTTTAAATTTTTCCAGCGGCCTTACTATGTTTTAGTGGAGAACCATTTATTGGTGGCTAACAACATCACTGCCTTAAAACAGTTTTTAAAAACCTATAATGATCAGAATTTTTTGAACAGGACAGATAAAAACATCGTTTTTCAACAATATCTTTCCAATCAGGGCAATATATTTTATTTCATTCACAACAGCAATGCGAAAGCCATTATCAAATCGTTCCTAAGTGGTTCATCATATAGGCGTTTTAAAAGTGAAGATTATAATTGGCATCATATTTATGGGTTAGCTATACAATTCAGTTCCGATAAAGATAAGTTCTTTACCAATTTATACATGAGCAAGATTCCTGAAAAGCAAAATTCGCTTCCCTCCGTAGATTCATTGATGCGTGATTCACTTTATCAGTAAAATAAACCAGCATCATCTACCTATTATTTAATTAATAAAGTTGATAAAAATGATGAAATTTAAGCTTTTGGCGTCAATCATTCTATTGCCATTAGCAGTGAAGTGCCAACAAATAGCCCTGACGCACACCGGAACTCAATTTGATGCTTTTGAAAATCCGGTTCAACGGAGCTTTCAAACTGGCCTGAGCAGAAAGTATGCGATAAACCTTCTCCCTGCTGCCAACATCTTTTTATATTTCAAGGGCGGTTCTGCAGAATCTGCCTTTAAAAAATTGATATTTACCCGCAGCTTTTATGGCAGAGATATCAAAAACCTGGGTGCCGGAGAAACCAACCATTTAAATTTAAATGGAGGTTTTTATCTGTTTTCTTTCAGGATATTCAAAACAGTGAAATACAATCGTGAATTAGGTTTCTCTCTAAAATTCAATGAAGAGGCGAATGTGAAAATCACCAATGAATCTCTGGCATTGGTGGATTCTTATCAAAATTTTCAAAAATCAACCTATTCCGGCATTTTAAATAACAAAGGCTTCAATCAGTCTTATTGGCAATTAAGCGCGAACTACCGGGAGAATCATAATGACCGTTGGGCATTTGGAGGAAAAATCAGCCTATTGAGCGGACTAACCTACAATAAGATCAATACGGAATCTTCGCAATTACAAATAAATTCTGACGGATCCTATGATACTTATTTAAAGGGATCCTATAAATCAAGTTTTGGAAACGGTGATTTTCATTTCAGATACCTCTATCCTAACTTAAGAAATGTGGGGCTGGGGATAAGTGGCGGAACATCATATACCTCTAAAAAAGGTGCTTACCTTACCTTTAACATCAAAGACTTAGGTTTCATTCATTGGAGCAAGAACTCCTCGGTTTATAAAGTGGACAACATGATCCATGTGGATGCAGGAAGCAATAATTCGTACAATCAGTTCTTCAATGAATTCGGAGCGATCATAGATTCCACTGAATCTAAAAAAGGATTCAGCTCTCCCATCAACACCAAAATTGAGCTTGCAGGCTCTCAAACCTTTGATTTCTACACTCCCGTTTTTGTTATTTCAAAAAGTGCCTTTCAAAACGAAGGTCAAATCGCTTTGCTCAATAACTTCAAGAAAAATGCTTTCATCTTTAGTATAAATGGCATTTATGATTTAAACACAAAATGGAATCTGGGGACACAGCTGTTGATCAAGTCACCCAACGCCGAGTTTTATATAGGTTCTGAACAAGTTCTTCCCTCTTATCAATTCGTGAAAGGTTATCTGAAAAAAGATGGGGAGATTGGATCTGGCATTCCCAGAGCAAACTTTTATATTGGATTGAATGTGAAATTTGGCAGAAAGATGCAAACCATCGGCAATGCTGACGAATACGAAATGTTCATTCCGAAACAGACAAAACAGAGGATAAAAAAAGATCAGAAAAAGGAAAATAGGAATTAAATTTTTGCTTTTCCAGCTATGAAATCTTTTAGATAAAAAGGCTCAAAATAAGCGACGTCCTCAAATTCCATTTTTTTGAACTTATCAAAAGCAATTTCAGTGAGATGAGTGGAGGTATGCTGAAAATCATCTATAATTCGGGCATTTGAATTTGATCCCATCATCTCTGAGCATTTTGCTGCACCGTCTCCAAAAAAATAAATGATATGACGATTCATTAAATCTCTGAAAGAATTTTCGTCTATCACTTTAGCTGCCGTAGCAGAAATCATATTCAATTTCTGATCATAAACCGCACAATAAACTTCCATACGTCTGGCGTCTATCATCGGGCAAAAAAGTGATGTTGGATTGACCGAGAAAAGATTAGCAGTGAACCCTGATGCCATAGCATCCAAAGTGTTCACTGCAATTAAAGGAATATCAAGGGCAAAACATAAACCCTTAGCTGTAGATACACCAATTCGTAAACCTGTGTAGGAACCAGGCCCCATGCTCACGGCAACTGCACTTAATTCTTTATAGTCTTTCTTTGCCTCCAGCATTAACTCCTTAATGAATAGGGTGATGACGGATGCATGAATGTTTCTTTCAGTTCTTTGCAGATAATGTAAAATGACTCCATCCTGGGCCAAAGCGACAGAACAGGTTTGTGTAGCAGTTTCTATTTGAAGGATAAGTGCCATGAAGTACTGATGAGTTAAGGAACAGGGTCATGCCCATGAGTACCCCATGGATGGCATCTTCCAATTCTTTTCAAAGTTAACCAACCTCCTTTAAACGGACCGTATTTTTTGATGGCTTCCATTCCATATTCAGAGCAAGTGGGTGTGAAACGACAGGAAGCTCCCAATAAAGGAGATAAAAGATATTGATATATTTTAATAAGCAGCAAGAATATAAACCCCAAAATGTTCTTGATGACTCTAATCATTTTTCATTTCCTTAATCAAGATTTTAATCATCAGCAGCAGCTTCTTCTCTATGAATTCATATTCATGAATCTCTTTCCCTACATAACCTAAAGCTAATAATATCTTTTTACTTTGACCATTCAATACGGTATATAAATATTTTTGCTTATTTAAACGGTAGGCCTCTTTGATCCTTCTTTTGATAAGATTCCTATCCACCGCAGATTTAAACCTTTTTTTTGGGACAGCTATGACTATTTGAACAGGATAGTTTTGTGATTGGTCAGGAGAGGCGAGCCAAGTTACCCGAAAGGGGTATAACAAAAAAGAAGAACCGTTATCAAAAAGTTCCTTTAGAAACTTTTTACTACATAACCGTTCTTCTTTTTTAAAATTATTTACTTTGGATGCCATTTACCGGAGAATTAAACATCGGCTATCATCAATGATGATAAGGCAAATCAAAAATTATGCTTTATGACGACGTTCGTCTGATACTGTTAATCTTTTTCTGCCTTTAGCTCTTCTGGAAGCTAAAACCCTTCTTCCATTTGCAGTAGCCATTCTTTCTCTGAAACCATGCTTATTTCTTCTTTTTCTCTGAGATGGCTGGAATGTTCTTTTCATGATGTTATAGTAAAATTCTCTCTTTTAAAACAAGAGTGCAAATATAGGCTTGTTATTTCACAATTACAATGCTTAGCTAAAAAATATTTAAGCCCGCTTTAGGGGAAGACAAACCGTAAGATCACCTTAAATTATTTGGATTTTAATAAATCTCTAATTTCAGTCAATAAAATCTCCTCTTTAGTTGGGGCCGGTGGTGGTGTAGGTTTCGCTTCTTCTTTCTTTTTGGTTGAATTCACTGCTTTTATAATGATGAACAAAACCAACGCAATAATGATGAAAGTGAGGACTTGCGATAAAAAGTTGCCATATTTAATGGCTGTTCCAGGAATAACCAGTTGATCCAAGTCTTTAAGATTCGCAGCGTCCAAAGCAGGAGTCAATAATGCCGGAGTGATGATATCATCAACCAACGAACTGATGATTTTACCAAATGCTGCACCAATGATCACTGCCACAGCTAAATCAACCACATTCCCTTTTACTGCAAACTCTTTAAATTCTTTCACAAATCTCATATGAGCAATTTTAGTTTCGTTAAAGTTAACAAATAAAAAATTGCAACCCTACGGTTTGTGCATTTTGTTTAATTTTCAATACAATTAAGCTGAGCAAAGTGAATCGCTTTGATTAACTTTGAAGATCATAATATAAATATGCTTAAACAGAATCTTCAGCAAAAACTTCTTCAGAAATTATCCCCTCAGCAAATACAATTCATCAAATTGTTGCAAGTGCCCACTGTTTCTTTAGACACCAGAATAAAGGAGGAACTAGAAGAGAATCCAGCTTTGGAAGATATCAGCCTTGCGGATATGAATGACCCGGTAGAAGAATATCCTGACAAAGATCCTGATGATGACTTCAAAGCTGATGATGCGGATGACAATTATGATGAATTCAATGTAGATGATTATTTACAGGATGACAACATCAATGATTATGGCAGCAGATATGACAGCAACGATGATGATGAGGAAAAAAAGGAGCTTCCGATTGCGGTAAGCAATACTTTTTTTGAAAATTTACAGGCACAATTGGATTTGGTTCCTTTAGAAGATAAGGAATATCAAATTGCTCAGCAGATCATTGGCAGCTTAGACGACGACGGCTATTTGCGCCGTTCCATTCCTTCTTTGATTGATGATCTTGCCTTCTCGCAAAACATTTTTGCCGAAGAGGGGGAAGTGGAGGAGCTGTTAAAGGTGATCCAGACATTTGATCCGGCAGGAATTGGGGCAAGAGATTTACAAGAGTGTTTATTGATACAGCTGCGAAAGAAAGATCAGCATAACCTGATCATCCAAAAGGCCATGGTCGTCGTGGAGGATTATTTAGACGAATTCACGAAAAAACACTACGATAAGCTGGAACGATCACTGAATATTAATCCGGATTCGGATGAATTAAAGGAAATTGTAGCCGAGATTTTAAAATTAAATCCCAAACCTGGTGATTCCGGCGCATCCAATGTGAAACAAATGCAGGTGATCCCTGACTTTCACATCGTAAAGAATGACGGCATTTTATTGCTCACCTTAAATGCAAAGAATGCCCCAGAACTTCGGGTGAGCAAATCTTATCAGGAGATGTTTCAGCATTATGAAAAAGCATCTGATAAAGATAAGAAATTGAAAGAGGCTGTTCATTTTGTAAAACAAAAATTGGATTCTGCCAAATGGTTTATAGACGCCATCAAACAAAGGCAACAAACTTTGCTCAAAACCATGAATGCCATCATGAACTATCAGTATGATTTCTTTTTGTTTGATGGCGATGAAAGATATCTCAAACCCATGATTCTTAAAGATATTGCAGATAGAATCGGAATGGATATCTCCACAGTATCCAGAGTGGCTAATTCAAAATATGTACAAACAGAATTTGGCACTTATCTTTTAAAATCCTTTTTCTCTGAGGCGATTCAAACCGAGAGTGGTGAAGAAGTTTCTAACAAGGAAGTAAAGAAAATTTTAGAGGAGTGCATAGGAAACGAAGATAAATTAAAGCCTCTAGCAGACGAAAAACTGACAGATATCTTGAAAGATAAGGGTTATAATATTGCCAGGAGAACTGTGGCAAAATATAGAGAACAAATGGGAATCCCTGTTGCCAGGTTAAGGAAAGAGCTATAGCTCTCACTTTCTCCTTAGGTGTTCTTATAGCTATAGCTAGCCAGTTCCCTTTAAACTTACCAGAGCTTTTGAGGACAGGTGACCTGATAATGATTATGAAGCAATAATCCTAAAACAATTTCATGGGTTCCCCTAGAAACGGAATTAAGTGCCGAGGTGGTGAAATCATAAGCATATCCAACATTAAATAAAGCACCCACATTAAATCCAACCATACCCGAAAAAGAATCGTCTTTTCGGTAAGAGCCTCCTATCCAAATCTTATCTCTAAAAGTTAGTTTAGCATTGAAATCAATACCCAACGGAACCGGATTCACGTATTTGAACATCACGGAGGGGATCAGGGTAAGATCGTCGTTTAACCAAAATCTATAACCCGTAGTAGCAAACAAATGTGGAACTGTTTTACCCGTGTCGTAACTTTGGTTATCAGAGAATGAAAGCGTTTGAGGCAATAGCTGCTGAACAGAAACACCGGCAAAAAATTCTGCTGAATAAAGCCACAACCCAGCATTCACATCCGGCTTAATTCTGTTGATTGTCCCACTATTCGCAATGGCATCATCTATAGGGTTTTCTAAAGTCAGGTCTGCCGTATTCAAACTTATTTTGGAAACGCCCAATCCCACACCCATCGCCAAATTCAATCTTGGAGCCAAACCCAAGTGATAAGCATAAGTAAAATCAAAAGTGGCGTTGCTTAGCGGCCCGGTTTTATCTACCACAGCAACCAATCCTATTCCATGATGAGACTTTGAAGCCTGATAGTCTTCTTTATAGCTTCTTCCCAGCGGGTTCTCACCCACCATGTTAAAAGAGGTGGAACTTTGCCAGTCATCTGTTTTCCCCAGAGGCATATGAGCCGTTAAATAAGAAGTTTGAGGTGCATTCTGCAAACCTGTCCACTGTTGCCTATATGCTGCTTTAACATCTATATAATTCTCAATACCCGTTATCGCAGGGTTGATGATATAATTATTGAGGATATATTGGGTATACTGAGGCTTTTGCTGCGCATTGGCAGTGCTTAAAAAACAAAACGATATCACCAAAAATTTTAAAAAATGCCTCATCTGATCACTGTGACTGAACCGGATATTTTTTCATTTCCGTTCCTTGGGTCTATAACATAATAATAAACTCCCATAGGAACGTCCTTTCCATTAGAACGCCCGTCCCATGGGGCAGGATAACCTATTGAGCTGAAAACTTCATTTCCGTAGCGGTTAAATATAGTAACCTTTGCATTAACATAGGTATCTAAATATTTAATATTCCAGGTATCGTTCACGCCATCACTGTTTGGCGTGAAGGTGTTGGGTATTTGTGGTAATCCGGCAACTATAACGTTTACAACATCACTTGTGATACATCCGTCAGAAGAGGTGGCCAACAAAGTGTAAAGCGTGCTTGTTTTGGGTGAAGCCAAGGGTTTTAGAACATCATCTTTATCCAAGCCTTCAGAAGGGAACCATTTGTAAGTTAAACCAGCCCCTGTAGCCTGCGCTCTTAAGGTAGCTTGTCCCCCACTTAGAATCACCACATCTTCTCCGGCATCCACCACCGGTAATGGAAATACAGTGATCCTTTGGATTTTTGAATCGCTACACCCATCATTTGCCATGAAAGTATAGGTGATGTCAAAATCTCCAACTCCTGAAAGTGAAGGATCGAAAACTCCATTTTCGTCCACTCCCGGGCCTGAAAAAATTCCACTCCCTGGTATTCCTGTCAACTCTGAAGCCTGTGTCAAACTAAAACTTGCTGTGTTAAGGCAAACATTGGTCAAAGGATCAAATTTAACCTCCGGACTTCCTTTTACAGTGATCGTAACCGGACCAAAATCCTGAAAACAAATAGTCCCCGAATAGGCTCTTAAAACTACCTGATAATTTTTGGTGTCTTTACTGGCGGGATATTTATGTTCGTAGATAGCATTGGTAACGGGATCATTAAACACTTCTTTAGCATTCATTCCAGACGATGAGTAATCATAGATCCATTCCAATTTAGTGATCTTTCCAAATGAAACAGAAGATAAATCCTGAAATTGAACAGGTAGGTTGCTACACAAACTTTCTGGACTTACAACAGTGAATTTTGATTCCGGGTCTGCCGCACTGATGGTAATCGCTTTGTTCACTTCGGTGACACAACCTGTAGATGAGGTCACGGAGAGTTTAACCGTATATAATCCAGACGCATTGTACCTGTGAGAAGGATTTTTTCTCGTGTTTTGGGCAGCATCCACCACACCATCTCCAAAATCCCACTGGTAGGAGACAATGTCATCGGATTCGTCTTTGGTATTAAAAATCACATTATCCGACACACATGCTTGCGGATCATCAAAATCTGCAGTTGGTGAACTATTCACCATCACACTTTTTGATTGGGTGACTACACATTGGGCAATTGTCTTAATGGTTAATGATACCGTATAATTACCTTTGGTGTCAAACGAATGAACAGGATTCTCCTCCGTAGAGGTGGTTCCGTCATTAAAATCCCACAAATACCCGCTAATGGCATTTCCCTCTAAATTAGAATGATTGGTGAACTGAATGGGTTTCTGAGCACACAAAGCTGCAGCTATGGAGAAATCCACAGCAGGCTGGTCTAATACCTCTATCGGAAGCTGATAAACATTGGACAAACAAGCTACATCATTCTTTACGTATAAAGAAACCGTTTTTTGACCTGTGGAACTGAAGACATGTGAAGGGTTTTTATCGGATGAAAAAGTACCATCTCCGAAATCCCAGTAATAATTGATAATAGGTCTTGAGTTATTATTTTCATCCAGATTAAACTGCACAGGATTATTGACGCAGGCCGTATCCTGAGATCTAAAACTTGTGGTTGCCGGAGGATCGTAAACTTCGAAATCAAAATTCAAAGTTTCATCGCCGGTGGGGCATCCTCCCGAACTTGGTGGCAGCGTGGAGATGATTTTAATTTTTTTGGTCCCCACTGTGTTGTAATTCTTATTCACAGGAAGCCTGTATTCAAAAAGCACCTTACCATTGATCACGATCATTGTTGGATTGAGTGGAGCATTTTGGATAATTGGCGGGTCTCCCGCTTCTAAACTCCATATTAACTTTTGAGAAATATAGGGCAAAACAAGCTTGAAATCAAAATCTTCATCTGTACAAGCATTGTTGATCACTTCATTTGTGGCTGGCCTCACAGCATTGATGAAAACTGAGGAAGCCAGGTTTGTCCCGGCAGAGTAGGCATAAGATTCGTAATCTCCAAAACCATAGGCTATGGCATTGAAACCTACATCAGCGGTAAGATTAAAGTTTGAACCCCCGATTTGTGTCAAATAAATTTGTGCATAGGAATAAGTGCTGCTGCCTGGAACAGCACTGAATCGATTGGCAAAATTGGCCCCATTGATTTTGAAGGATGGCAGACCTGTGTTCGGAATGATGATATTAAGATATTGATCTCTGATGGCTAATTTATTAGAAGAATACATCGTCACATTTTTTATGCTGTATTCCAAGGGATTGATGATCACCATATCAGGGTCGCTTGGAGAAACATTATTTCCGGCATTTCTTGAATCAGCGCAGTATTGGGTGATGGCATATTGTGTCACCGTCACTGGTTTGTCGGCAGTGATGAGTGAGACTTTATTGATAGGCAGGGTTTCATAAAAAGCCCCTGCATTTAATGTCACACTAACCCCAGCAATGTTCACTTTTGTATTGTTCTCTGAAGCAAGCACTCTGAAAATAGAGCCCGTATTTCTATCTGCGAACGGAATTAAAGGAAAAGTTTGCCCCCAGCTTTCCAATGGATAGAGTTGCTGGAACAAGGGATCATAAGATATATTCCTGTTTAGTGAACCCCCTGGAGGATAGCAGCCGGGTGAGAGAATAGCTAAGGCAGAACTCCCGGAGAAAGCTGCGAATCTTTTGCAACTTGAATTGGTTGGATCAACCTCCACATAGGTTCCACTGATGTCTCTGTCACTTTGATATTGATAAACATCTCCCACATTTGACAAAGTCACTGGAAAAGTGTTCTGCAGCACTCCATCTAATCTCGGGGTAATGAGCAAGGTGGTGTTAGCTTCCACACACACCATATCTATCTGAGATTTCCCTATGGATGACTGGTCGTAGGAGATTCCGTAATATTTTTGACCCAATGCCAGAACTGGCAAAACCAGTGTGGCCGCTGATCTTGCCCCGGCGAAAACATGTGCATAAACCACCGCTTTAGGTTTACCCGCATCAATTAAAATCCTGATGCCCTTGTTTGAATAAATACCGGTTCCATCAGTAATGTAAGAATCAAATCTTGGTACCAAAACTTCTGTAACAGTATTAGCCTGAACACTAAAATTCTGGCTGAAGCCCCCACAACTCACCACACCACTTGTATTGGACTTAGAAGTGATGAACACCGATAAAGTTGCCAATTGCGGATTATTTTGAGTACCTGCCGGCACATGAGATGGAAAACACACCCAAAAATCGGTTCCCTCATTAGATGTGTTTTGTGCATTCACATCAACAAGAAATATAAAAAACAACACCAGAAAAGTAAAAATACGTTTCATGTCAGCATCCCGTTTAGGCAACTTGGTCTATTCATTGAAGAAACTCTTCAAAAATCTCTATATCCTGTATCTACTCTATGTAATATACTATACAAAAACCGATTTAGTTTTCAATAGGATCTCACAAATCCATTATTTTTCTTCTTTTTCTCTTTATTCAGATTCGAAAAAACAGAGGCGGCCCAGTTAAACTTGAAACAACAACCATGGTAGAAAATTAAAACTAAGACAACATTTCCTGTTGATGATTTCAACATAGACCTTTATTATAACAACGTTTGAATAGGGTAATTAAACAAAAGAACACTTTAGGATCAGCTTCTGAAAATAGACCTATTGTTCTGCTCTTCTGACCCCAATCTTAAATGATAATAGTTAGTGATCTTAAATTTAAAAAAAATAATCCCTATTTTACTATAAACCTGTTAAAAACGAAGAAACCCTCAAAAATTTGAGGGTTTCTTCGTTTCTAAATTTCACAAGTCTTAATTTGACGATTTGTTATTCAACTTCATTTGTTCGGCTTTATAGTTTTCATCTGCTTTTTTGATGAAGCCAGGTGTATCCTTTACCCACATTTGTTGGACCTGAGCATTATAGTTCAAATATAATCGCCCATCAATCACGGTAAAAGCACTGGGTGTTGTTGGCGCTGCATGACCCTGTGCGTAACCATAGGCACAATAACCACCATATTGAGGGGCATATTTCTCCGGATTTGATTTGAAAGTTTTTAAATGTTCTTTGCTGGAAAAATACCAGGTGGCATCTTGATAAGCATAGGTGAATTTCGCATCGCCTTTCACCGCTTTGTTCTCTGTAAAATAGGATACCGGATCATAGCCGTTAATGGCAGCCCCTTCTTTAGTCTGATACACCACCTTCTCCTGTGCAAGAACAGCAGTGGATAAGCTCATGATGAAAGCCAAAAATAAAATGTTTTTTTTCATGATGATTTTGTTTTCAGATTTAGTCTCTTCCTATTCAGATAACTTACGTCGATTTGAATTTTTTCTATTCGTCCCTGCCAATTTTATATTTTCTGCCCTTGATCTTCTCGTTCCTGAGGAGTCCAAGTACAGCCTGAATCTTCTTCCTATTAACAGCTACGTAACACATATGGTCAAAAACCTCTATCAACCCGATATCTTCTTTTTGCAGATTTGCTTTTTTATATAAAAGTCCCGCCACGTCAACTTTGTTTATCTTATCCTTCTTACCTGCAGCAATATAGATGGTCTCCCATCCACTGGCTTCAAACATTTTGAAATCCGGAATCTCCGTCACCTCTTCCACTTCCTGCCGGATATAATCCGGAGCATATTCGTCATCAGCCAATAAAAGGTAAGCTTCACCACTTGCTTTCATCCTGGCCGTCCTACCATTTCTATGTATGAAAGATTCCTCTGTAAAAGGGATCTGGTAATGGATCACCTGTTGCACATCCGGAATATCCAGTCCGCGGGAAGCTAAGTCGGTGGTCACCAAAACAGAGAAAGTTCCATTCCTGAACTTCACCAAGGCTTTCTCCCTGTCGGGTTGGTCCATTCCACCATGATAAATCCCATTCGACATCCCCTTATCCCACAGCAAATCGCTCACTCTTTCAGCTGCTTCACGATGGTTACAAAAAATCAACGTGGGTCCTTTTGGATGTTCTGCTGCCACCCGCATCAGTAATTTTAATTTATCCTTTGATGGTGTATGCAAAACTTTTAAGGTTAATTCGGGATGCTGTTGCTCATCATCCAGAAAATCCACGATGACAGGATGACTCACATCCGCAAAAAGCGGAATCTCCTCCATCCTGGTGGCTGACGTCAGGATTTTCTGTTGCACCCTCCTTTGATTTTCAATGATGAATTGCATCTCCTCCTGAAAACCCAATTCCAGAGATTTATCAAATTCATCTAAAACCAGGAATTTAATTTCTGAAGGGTCGATGTTTTCATTCCGGATATGGTAGCTGATTTTTCCAGGTGTACCAATGATGACAGCCGGAGTGACATTTAAACTTTGTTGCTCCGTCTTCGTGGAATGCCCTCCGTAAATGCAGGTCACCTTAAAACCAGATTGAAGTGTCCGGAAAACTTGTTCGATTTGCAAAGCCAGCTCTCTGGACGGCACAATCACCAAAGCCTGCACTTTACCGGAATCTTCATCCAGTTGTTCTAAAATCGGCAATAAAAAAGCCAGGGTTTTTCCTGAACCTGTGGGCGAAAGCACCATCACGTCTTTTCCTGATTGAATAGCTGTATCTACAGCAAGTTGCATTTCATTCAACGTGGTGATGTTTAATCTTTTTAATGCTTGCTCCTTTATCCCTGCCATGCTGCAAATATCCTGAAATTATTTGATAGGGTCTGGCATTTCAATGTTAAAAAGCAGTCTTATATTTGAAGCATGAGAAAGCTGAAGCTGGATGAATTGAACCGCGTGAGCGTGGAGGAATTTAAAACCAAAGAGAAATTGCCGGTGGTAGTGGTGCTGGATAATGTAAGAAGCCTGCATAATGTGGGCTCGGCTTTCAGAACGGCTGATGGTTTTGCTGTGGACGCGATCTATCTTTGCGGCATCACGGCCCAACCTCCGCACCGGGAGATAGAAAAAACTGCTTTGGGTGCCACGCAGTCCATCAGTTGGAGTTATTTCGAAAGCGTAGCAGATGCCATTGCTGATTTAAAAGAAAAAAACTATCAGATTATAGCTATAGAACAGGCGGAGCATAGTGTGAGCCTGCTTGATTTTAATCCTGAAAAAGGAAAAAAATATGCTTTCTTTTTTGGGAACGAAGTGAACGGTGTGAGCGAGGAAGTGATGACAAAGATGGATGTATGCCTGGAGATTCCACAATTTGGCACCAAGCATTCCTTCAATATCGTCATCAGCACCGGTATTGTTCTTTGGGATTTCTTCAGTAAAATCAATAAATTCGAGAATGGATAATCCACTTTTAAAAAAGCTGAAGATAACATCAGGATACAAAGTCTGCATTCTCCACGCTCCTGAAAATTACCTCAGCGCTCTGGAGCCCGTTCCTTCAGATATTAAGCTCATCTTTGATGAAAAAGTTGAAGCCGATGCCTTCCAGCTTTTTGTGACGCATGGAGAACAGCTAGCTACCGCATTAAAAAATTTAAAACACTTTTTAAACCCTGATACGCTTTTATGGATCACCTATCCTAAAAAACCATCGGGAATTCCCACCGATTTAGGCATGATGCACCATTGGAGTGAGTTGAAACCATTTGGGCTGAGACCTGTGGCTGCCATATCTGTGAACGAGCAATGTACGGCTTTACAAATCAAGCCTGAATACCAGGTTAAAAAATCGCCGGCAAGCAATACCGAAATCACCAAATCTGAATTTGGAGCATATATTGATCAGGAACAAAGGCTGGTGAAGCTGCCAGAAGATCTTTTTGGAGTTTTAAAAGCAAAACCTGAAACCCTCAACTTTTTTGACTCATTAAGTTTTACCAATAAAAAGGAATATGTGCTTTGGTTCCTCACTGCCAAACAGGAGAAAACGCGTGAAGAAAGAAAGCTGAAGATCATGGAGAAACTACAGGCGAAGAAGAAAAATCCTTCAGAAAAGTGATCAATATGGTTTTTTTCGTCCAAGCAGGGTCTCTCGCAGAGGACCCTGCGTTGATCCTCCGTGTTGCAGAATCCTGTTAGAATTCCACACTTTCCATCGTCGATATTTCGTCCAAGCAGGGTCTCTCGCAGAGGACCCTGCGTTGATCCTCTGCGTTGCAGAATCCTGTCAGAATTCCACACTTTCCATCATCGATATTTCGTCCAAGCAGGGTCTCGCGAAGCGGACCTTGCGTTGTTAAATCCTCTGCGTTGCAGAATCCTGTCAGAATTCCACACTTTCCATCGTCGATATTTCGTCCAAGCAGGGTCTCTCGCAGAGGACCCTGCGTTGATCCTCTGCGTTGCAGAATCCTGTCAGAATTCCACACTTTCCATCATCGATATTTCGTCCAAGCAGGGTCTCGCGAAGCGGACCTTGCGTTGTTAAATCCTCTGCGTTGCAGAATCCTGTCAGAATTCCACACTTTCCATCATCGATATTTCGTCCAAGCAGGGTCTCGCGAAGCGGACCTTGCGTTGTTAAATCCTCTGCGTTGCAGAATCCTGTCAGAATTCCACACTTTCCATCATCGATATTTCGTCCAAGCAGGGTCCGCTTCGCGAGACCCTGCGTTGTTAAATCCTCTGCGTTGCAGAATCCTGTCAGAATTCCACACTTTCCATCATCGATATTCTTTGTATATTTAATCATGGCGATTAAAACAGTGCACCACACTTCTGAAAGAACCTGGTTCATCACCTTCACTTGTCATCAATGGATTCCGTTATTTGAAATCACAAATTCCTATGATTTGATTTATGACTGGCTAAATCTGATAAAAGAAAAGCTATATGTCAGAATTGTTGCATTTGTTATCATGCCAAATCATGTCCATCTCCTATTGCACCTCCCTGAAAATACAGACCTGAACAAAATGGTTTCCAATGGCAAAAGATTCATCGCCTATGAAATCATCAAACGCCTTAAAGTATCAGAGAACAGTTCCATTCTTTTTAAACTTCAGCAGGACTGTTCATTGAAAGAGCGAAGTAAGGGACAGCTGCATAAAGTTTTTGAGCCTTCGTTTGATGCCAAACCTTTGTTTACTGATAAATTCCTCCATCAGAAATTAGACTACATCCATTACAATCCTGTTTCTGGAAAGTGGAATTTGGCATCCACATTCTTTGAGTATCCACATAGTAGTGCAGGTTTTTATGAGCATCATCTTGCACATCCATTTATTGATATTTGCCATTATAAAGATTTGGACGGATGAAAGGTTCATAGTAAAGCAGGGTCCTCTTCGAGAGACCCCTTGCTGCTTGGACTTGAAATTCAGTTCACGGCTGACAAACTTTTAGACATGGTCTCTGCAAATTTTAATGCATTATAGGTATTTACAATACCTCCGGTCATGCACAGCTGACTGAATGGAATGCGCTCTGGCTGTTTATCCACCATCACATTTACGGGATGATTCACTTTAACTACAGATTTCATGATGATGTCTTTCACTTGCAAAGCTGTAAATTTTGGATAATAAGAGCGGATAAGCGCAGCTAAACCAGCCACTACAGGCGAGGCCATACTGGTACCGTTCTCTAATTGGTAAGTGGAATTTGGAGTGGTTGAATTAATGTTCACACCAGGAGCGAATACATCAACTGCAGTTTTACCATAATTAGAGAAAGATGCTTTCAATGATTCATCATTCACCGGACCAGAAGCGCCAACTTCTATCCACGCTGATGCCAAACCACTTTTATCCTCATATTTTCTGTTGGGGAAATTATCCTCCAGCTCCAAATTCTTATTATCATTACCGGCCGCATGAACCAGTAATACATCTTTGGAGATGGCATATTTCACAGCCTCATCCACCACCTTTTTATCCTGAGAATAACCTTTGCCAAAGCTCATATTGATCACTTTCGCCCCGTTATCTGCAGCATACCTTATCGCATTGGCCACATCTTTATCTCTTTCGTCCCCGCTAGGAACCGTTCTTACAGACATGATCCAAACATGATCTGCCACTCCTTTCACTCCTAAATCATTATCCCGCTCTGCACCTATTATACCAGCGACATGAGTACCATGAAAGGCATCAGGCCCAATCACATCGTTATTTCCGTAGATTCTCTCCTTATCATTCGTCACATCATCACCAACTATGGAACGCGGGTTATAATCGATATTTAAATTATACTTTACCTGTTCATTGTAATGGTCATAAGCCGCATCAATTTGATCTTTTTTTACCTGTTTGAAATCCAGCCCTTCCTTCAAAACATTCAGCATCACCTTTTTGATCTGAGTCTCCGCCGGACCTTCAGGCTTGAATGCTTCAAAATCGGGCACTGTAGGGTTGTCTACCCCTATTTTCGAAACCACATCCTCCAGTATTTTTTTAAATCCGGCAATGCCATTCAGGTTTTGCTGCGCATCCGCCAATTGATCTTGCAAATCAGCTTTCATATCCAAATATTTTTCATAAGCTTCTTTTCTGTCAGCAGGGATGTCAGCAGGATCTTTCCCTTCAAACTCACTTTGCTCAGCCCTGATCAACCTTACCAACTCCAGATTCTCATATTGCACATTACCATTAGGGCCCCCTAAAAAATCCCAGCCATGGATATCATCAACATATCCGTTTTTGTCATCATCTTTTTGATTTATTTTCTTCTTCTCTCCCGGATTGGTATAGATCACGTCTTTTAAATCCTCATGGTTGATATCCACACCGCCATCTATCACTGCAACAATTACCGGAGTTGCCTTTTTGCCTTTTAATAATTCCTGATAAGCTTTTTCAGTGCTGATGCCAAAAGTCGAATCGCTGGTTAAATCCAGATTTTGCCAATTGGGCTTTAATGTTGAGGAGGTTTGTGCCGAAGATAAAATGGGTCCAAAACTCAAAATAACAAGTAGAATGAAGTTTCTAATTCCTGATGAAAACATATTTAAAATTAAATTAATCGATGAAGGTAATATTTTTTGTGATTGTTTGAAACAATAAAATGAATGATCATGTATTGCTGATTCGCGAAAAGAACGTGGTTTCTGATTTTTTGTTTTATAAAACCATGTCACAATCATGATGTTATTTTGGAGATGATGAGGTTAAAAGCAATTCCATTTATAAATTTCGTAAAATTGCACTATGGATAAAGCCGGAGCCTACCTCTCTAAAATAATTTACAATAAGCTTTTTTGGCAATTGTTTTTGGCCACTTTCATGCTCGGAATGGCGATTTTCTTCATCCGGCAAGAGCATATAGAAGTCATCAAGATAAAAAGCCAGCTAAGTGAAAGCCAGCCTTTATATATTTTCACCGGCGTGATTTTAACTGCTGTTTATATTCTTGCTCAGGGCTTGATGTATATCTATAGCTTTAAAACGCTAAACAAAAAAATTCCTTTAGGTTTATCGGTGAACCTTTTCCTTAAAAGAAATTTAGTCAGCATCTTTTTACCTGCAGGCGGATTTTCATCATTGGCTTTCTTTACCAAAGAAATAGAAGCAAAAGGAATCACCAAATCTCAAACACACCTGGCATCCACAGTTTTCGGTTTTTGCGGAATATTGAGTGTGGTTTTGGTGGCCATCCCGGTTTTAGGTGTGGCTTTATTGTTCACAAAATTAGGAACAGCAGAGCTATTGGGCTTCCTATTTCTCATTTTATTAACACTTTTTTTTATTTTTCTGATCTATTCTGTCTCTGTAAAAGGCAAAGCATATATATGGCTTACTAAATTCAAACCTTCCTTATCCACTATTTTAGATGATATGGTGGATCAGAAAATCAACAAAAATCATTTTTGGAACACCTTGTTTGTATCCATTGGAATTGAGTTCATCGGCATTGCACACCTGTACATCTGTATGCTTGCTCTGGGATTTCATGCAAATTTGCCCGCAGCTATCATTGGCTATATCGTGATGGTGATCCTGCTCATCGCCTCTCCTTTTTTAAGAGGATTGGGAGCCATAGAAGTTTCTTTAACGGTGGTCTTGCAACAGTTCGGTTTTCCAGTGATTGCAGCTGCAACAATCACTTTATTGTTTCGTTTTTTTGAATTTTGGTTGCCCTTGGTGGCAGGGCTATTAAGCTTCCTTACAAAAAAGGATAGTCTCATTTTAAGAATTTTGCCTGCCTGCATCATTTTGGTGTTAGGTATTGTCAACATCATCTCTGCCATCACTCCGGCAATCCCAGCCCGTTTAAGATTAGTTAAGAATTTACTTCCTGACGAACTTATCAGCACCGGCAATTCTTTGGTTCTGGTTTTTGGGCTCATCTTGGTCATCATCAGTATATTCCTGCTTCAGGGCTCTAAAAGAGCATGGTATATGGCATTAGCTCTGACTATTTTCTCGGTGATAGGACATCTGATCAAAGCTGTGGATTATGAAGAAGCCATTCTTGCTTTTGTGGCGGCAACCTCATTGGTTTACACCCGAAATTCGTATAAGCTGAAACCTCACCCAAAATTGGCCTATTTTAATTATGAGATCATGCTATACGCTGCATTAGCATTACTGACTTATGGGGTGCTGGGTTTCTATTTCATTGATAAAAGACATTTTGGGATCAATTTCCATTTTATTGATGCCGTTAAAGCCGTACTTAAACTTCTTCTTTTAATTGATGATAAGGCTTTAGTCCCGTTAACCAAATTCGGACTAAGGTTTGAGCAGTCCATTTATGTTTCTGGGGCGTCCATTATTCTTTTCGTCATCTACAGCTATTTAAGACCTTATTTCGCCAAGCCATACAACTCTGAAGAGGAATTCTCCACTGCAAAAAAACTGCTGGACCAGTATGGTTCATCCGCTTTGGATTATTTTAAGATCTATCCTGATAAATTTTTGTTTTTCAATGATGCAAGGACAGCGTTCATCAGCTTTAAGGCCACCAGGCATTTTGCCGTTGTCCTGGAAGATCCTGTAGCGATGAATGATGAGGTAAAAGTGGAAATGATCGGTCTGTTTGAAGAATTCTGTAAACAAAACGGTTTCATCAGCACCTATTACCGCATTCCTCACCAATCTTTAGCACTATATAAATCAACTGGAAGAAAATCAATCCCTATTGGTGAGGAAGCCATTTTGAATTTAGAGGAGTTTAAACTGGAAGGTGGCAAGATGAAAACCACGCGGAGTGCCATCAGCAGATTAACTGCCGATGGTTACCTGTTTAAAGTTTATGATGCACCTATAAAAGAAGGTTTGTTGCAGAAATTGGAGAAGGTTTCTGATAATTGGTTAAAGGAACTGAATCAAAAAGAGGTGGCATTCACTCAGGGGATTTTTGACAAACCTATATTAAAGACACAAACCATCATCACCATTGAAGATCAGGAAGAGAAGGTTTATGCCTTTTTGAATCTTGTTCCGGATTATGCTCCCGGAGAGGCCACTTATGATTTGATCCGTAAAATAAATGATGCTCCAAATGGTGTTTTGGATATGCTTTTGGCCAAAACATTCCTTTATTTAAAGGAACAAGGTTACAAATCTGCAAATATGGGACTGGCTCCCATGTCGGGAATGGAGGATGTGAATTTCACACAGAAAACCATTAAATATGCTTATGAAAATCTGAGGGCATTTGGGCAATTCAAAGGCTTAAGGAAATATAAAGAGAAATTCTACCCAAATTGGGAGAAAAAGTATTTGATATACAGCCATAACTACCATCTCTTACAAGTCCCGGCGGCATTGAGAAGGGTATCGGAAGGAAGCTGATTTAATTTTAGATTTACGAATTTTGGTTTTAGATTAATCGAAGACATTGGTCTTTACTTTTTCTAAAGTACCTTTGCCACTGCCTTTGTCACCACAGAAATATCATCGTTATAATGATGAGAGCCGGGAATGATGATTTTATGGATTTTATCTGCCTCTTTTAATCCGTCTTTAAAATCATTGTCTTCATCAGCACCAAAAACACAATACACCGGCTTTTTAAACCTGTTGATTTCAGGCATGATTTTGTATCTCTCCTGGTTAGAGTCTCCGCCACTGTTCAGCATTCCCATCAGCTTCACTTCAAATGCGGTGGAATAACCGGGAGAAAGTAATACTAAAGAATTCAGCTTTGCGGAACTGGAAACCGATAAATTAGCTGGCAAAAAAGCGGCGACATCAGCACCAAAAGAATAACCAATGATGCTGAAGGAGCTTTTACCCCATTTATTTAAATATTCGTCCAATATCAATTGCATGTCTTTTCCGAATTGAACAGGTGTCTTCTTATCCCAAAAATATTTTTTGGAATCTAAAGCAATCACCGGAAAGCCGTTTTTAGACAGTCCATCACTGAGTTTGGTGGAGAAACTGTTCCAGCCTCCATCACCAGTGATGAAAATGACCAGGGGTTTTGTGCTGTTTGTATATTGAAGATGGACAGGCAGCAAGGAAACGTCAGGCTTGACCTGAGCAAAAGCATGGTTAAAACCAAAAACAAGCCATAAAAGTGAATATTTGATTTTCATTGCATCCTTTTTAATAAGTCAAAACTCCCACTATTATTTGAACAGCATTTTTTTCATAATGATGATCCCCGGGCAGAAACCTTACCTTAAAATCTTTTTTCTGCAATTCAGCTAAAGGCTTAGAATATTCCTCCTCCCCGTAAAAACAGAAAATGGGAATTTTAATCTTCTGTGTTTCCTGTTTCACTTTAAATCTTCGGTGATCTCCGCCAATGTTCAATAAATCTGTGGTGTGCACCACAAAATCAGTGGAAGCGAAAGGTGACAAAAGAATTAAGCTTTCCACCTTATTTTTAAGGCTGAGTGGCAACCTGTTGTAAATGAATGGAACCACATCAGCACCAAAAGAATAGCCACACAAAATGATATTATTGGCGTTATAGTCATTCAAATATTTATTGATGAGGTCGGTTAAATCGTTTGCAGTTTTGTGGGGTGTCTTCTTATTCCAAAAATAACTTCTGGAATTGAAGCCCGCAGTGTTGAAACCTTTTTCAGCAAAGGCCAACGAAAGCTGATCGTCAAAATCAAGCCATCCCCCATCGCCAGAGAATAAAAAAACAAGGGTTGATGAAGGTTTGGAATTTGCAGGATAAAGAAAAACAGGCAGGTCAAAATCAGCTTTCTTGATGCCACTGTTTTTGGTCATGCGGTTTCGCATTAAGCCACAGCCGGATAGACTGATAGCGCAAAAAACCATGAATATCAATTGGAGATTAGTTTTAAAGCTCAATGACATTATTTAAAAAAGCTGATATGTGTAAAGTTAAATTGCTGATTTTTTATCAAATCTGCCCAGAATCAAAGGTAATATCACCAAAGCAACATATAAAGCAGCAATTAAAGCTATGACAGTTAAAAGACCAAAAAGCTTCACTGTTTTTAGCTCTTCACCCCCCTTGATAAAAGACGCATAAAACTAATTTAAATTAGAAGTAATAATTAGATAATCTCTAGTTAACAAGCGTCAGCTACTTTGGGGTGATGAAAATTACGTTTTCTTTATTGGATGACCCACAGCTGATTGCTTACTTAAAAAATGGCAATAGGGCAGCTTTGGATGAGATTTACCAAAGAAACTCCGATTTTCTTTTCAGGTATGCCTATAAAAGATTGGCTGACCCTGAGGATGCACCCGACTTGATCCAGGATCTCTTTTTAAAACTATGGACCAAAAAGGAGGAGGTGATCATTGAGGGGTCATTGAGGGGCTACCTTACACAATGTCTTAAAAACCTGCTGATTGATCAGTTTAGGCATAGCAAGGTAAAAAATGAATTCGTCCAGTACACCAATCAAAAAAGGGACTATTCCAATATTACCGAAGACCAGCTCAACTATCTTGATTTTAAAAACAACCTGCAGTTTTCTATTTCACACCTTCCCTCAAAAATGCAGGAGATCTTTATTCTGAGAAAGCTGCAGGAGCTTTCCATTAAAGAAATTGCTTTGAAACTCAACATCTCCACACAAACGGTAAAAAACCAGGTGGGAACCGCCGTTCTAAGATTAAAAGCCTCTTTAAAGTACTGATTCATTCTTATTTGTCTTTTCCGAAAAAAATTGGACGGCGTCTGGTACTTTTCCTTTCCTGAGGCGTGATGTGATTAAAGTCGGGTATTTTCTGGCGACGCAAAATTAATGAAAGGAAAAAAAATTAAAGCAGATTTAGAGGAAGAGCTGCAGCTGTATCATCATCAGGTAGACGAAGAAGCTTTGAAGAGACAGGTTACCCATACTAAACTGGCAATAGATGATCGCATTGATGAGCTGGAGCTTAAGAAAATGAGCGCCCAGCCTCGCAACCAATGGAAATCCATCCTAAAAGTTGCTGCGGCTCTGGTAATCGTCAGTGCGGTAAGCATACTTATTTTCAATCGCAGACATTTATTAAAAACAGGCACAGCTACCTACACCACAATACAGACTAACGCCCAGCAACGCAAGAAAGTAGTATTGGCTGACAGCAGTGTTGTTTGGTTAAATGCCCATAGCAAGCTCAGTTTTAACAATGATTTTGACCAGGAGCGCCGTGAGGTGCTGTTGGAAGGAGAAGCTTTTTTTGAGGTGAAACACCAAAAGGACAAACCTTTTATTGTAAAAGCCGGTGTCCTGCGCACCCAAGTACTGGGTACTAAATTCAATATAGAGGCCTATCCCCACCAGGACAGCATAGCGGTGGCCTTGCTGAGCGGCAAAATAGCTGTTTCGGTAGGTGGGCAAAAAGCAGTCCTTTTGCCCAACCAAAGCATCTCCTTTGATCAACGACACCAAGTGCTGAGCAGGGTAAGGGAAAGAAACGTAGCACAGGATATTGCATGGCACCAAGGGGAACTGCTATTTATAAATACCCCTTTTAAAGCGGTATTGGCCAAACTGGAAAGCAACTTTGATATTAAAATAACACTGAAAAGCGAGGAACTGGCCTTAGTGAAAATCAATGGAAAGTTTGGACTTCAGGAAAATCCGGTGACTATTATAGAGGAGCTCTGCAGGCTGATTGATGCCAGATATAAAAAACAGGAGGGGCTGATCACCATCTCCAAAGTAAATCAATAATGAAGGTTAAACCAAACCCAAAAAGAAATGAGTATGAGATAGAAAATGACAAACAATAAAAAGTAGGCATGTCAAAGACATACCTACCCTCAAATTAAAGCTCTTATACCAAAACGTTTCGCACCGTGGAGTATAAAAGCATCATTTAATAGTTAAAAAACTTCCTAAAAGTATGAAAATTCCATTTGCATGGTATCATAATTACCTATTTATCATGAGATCATTTTTGATATTGGGTGCCCTGGTATTTATTTCCTTACCCTTAGCCTATCCTAATGGGGCAGTGGCACAGGATATTCTTAAACAAACTTATAGCATAGAAATCAATTCCAAAACCATTAGTGAGTCTATCCAGCTCCTTCACCAACAAACATCGGTCGATTTTCTATATACCTCCTCAGGCATGACTTCCAATCAAAAAGTCACACTATCTGCAAAGGGGAAAACCTTACAGTATATTCTAGATAAATTACTGACTGCCAATGGGCTTGCTTATGAACTATCAGGCAATAAGATTTTGGTGTATAGCCAACTGGCTATTCCAAAAGATATTATTGTAAAAGGTACCGTAAGAGATGATGCAGGCATTCCCATTCCGGGCGTTTCGGTAGGTATCAAGGGCAGGGCACAGGGCACCGTAACGGATCCAGATGGCAATTACAGTATCAAAATTGTAAACGAAGGTGCCAGTCTTGTTTTTTCCTTCGTTGGTTACGTCAACCAAGAAGTAGTGGTGGGTACACAGTCTAGAATAGATGTACGCTTGGCAATGGACAGTAAAAACTTAACAGAGGTAGTGGTGACCGCCTTAGGGATTAAACGTGAGGAGAAATCTTTGGGTTATGCCGCTACTACCGTAGGGGAGAAAGCAGTAAGCGATGCCAAAACCAACAATTGGATAAATGCACTATCTGGAAAGGTAGCGGGTTTAAATATCCAAGGCACCGGAGCTGGGCCTATGGGCTCCTCCCGCATTACATTGAGAGGAGAAACATCGCTCAACTTAGAGAATAATCAGGCACTGATTGTGTTGGATGGGGTACCGGTAAGCAGTAAAATATCGGGTACAGGTTTCAGTTCGCACCTTTCACAGGATAGCCCTGTAGATTTCGGTTCCACCCTATCAGACATTAATCCGGATGACATTGCCAGCGTTACGGTTTTAAAAGGACCGGGTGCAACTGCGTTATATGGAAGCAGGGCGGCCGGTGGGGCCATCATCATCACCACAAAAACCGGTAAAAAAGGACAGGGACTTGGCATTACTTATAATGCCACTGCCAGTATGGATAGGGTAAACAGGTGGCCCGATTACCAGTTTGAGTATGGTGAGGGAAGAACAGACCAGTATTACTCCTATTTAGACAGCCCCGATGGTGCCAATACCAGTACCGGCGTGGCGGCAGGTAGGGCATGGGGACCTAAATTTGATGGCCAGCTCTATTTTCAGTATGACCCCAACACTCCTAACCACCAGTCTGCAGAAAGACGGCCTTGGGTTGCCAATAAGGACTACATTTCAGGATTTTTTAAATCGGGGCTTACCCTTACCAATAATATTGCGTTGGAAGGAGGAAATGAATCTGGATCGGCCCGTTTATCAGTTACTCAACTTAAAAACAATTGGATATTGCCCAATACTGGTTTTGAAAGAGTGAATGCGGCACTATCAGCCAATCAGCAGATTTCCAAAAGACTCAAAATTAATGGAAAGGTAAACTTTACCAATAAAAAAAGTGACAATCTACCGGCGGCCGGTTATAATAACCAGACCATCATGTACTTCCTGATCATAGGTACGGCACCAAACATCAATCCAGAATGGTTTAAGCCTTATTGGGAGCCAGATTTGGAAGGAGTGAGACAGAGAAGTCCCTTCAACAATGGCCCTGATAATCCTTACCTGGATCTTTATGAGATGCTGAACAAGATGAACAAGAATGGGGTGATCGGTAATTTATCGGCTAACTATGAATTTACCGATAAGCTGCAACTGATGCTACGCTCCGGTGTGGACCTATCAGACGAGGCCAGATCACAGCAAAGGCCTTTCAGCATGACAAAATATCCCCGTGGAATGTACCGGGAGCAAAATGTTTTTAACTATGAAATCAATACCGATGCTTTGCTTACCTACAAGGATAAGATCAATTCAGCTCTTAATTATAACATCTCTGCCGGGGGTAACCTGATGCGCCAAACCTATAATTTTACAGGTTTATATGCAGATCAGCTTTCGCAGCCAGACATCTATCAAATCTCCAACAGTTTGGATCAAGCCGTTGCAGATCCTCAGAAAACACAAAAAGCCATCAACAGCCTTTATGCTTTAACGCAGTTTTCATTCCAAGATAAGGTATTTCTAGATCTTACAGGAAGAAACGACTGGTCCAGCACCCTGCCTTATGGCAACAACTCTTTCTTTTATCCTTCGGTAAGCAGCAGTTTTGTGCTGAACGAACTGCTTAATTTACCTTCGGCTATTTCCTTCTCTAAACTGAGGTTATCCTGGGCTCAGGTAGGAAATGATACCCGTCCCTACCAAACTGATAAATATTATGACCGCGTGTACAGCAATAGCTTTACCAACCCATCAACGCTGTTCAATGCAGACTTAAAGCCTGAGATCACCTCCAGTTTTGAAGTCGGTTTAGACCTAAGAATGTTCAAGAACAGGTTAAATATAGATGCCGCCGTATATAATAACAACAGTAGAAACCAAATTCTGGCCATTCCCCTAGATCCGGTTTCGGGCTTCTCCAGTGCTTTGGTGAATGCCGGATTGATCAATAGCAAGGGCATAGAGCTGATGCTTTCCGGTAAACCCATCATCAGGAAAAACTTTAGCTGGAACAGCACCCTTACCTGGAGCAGAAACAGGAGCTATGTGAAAGAGCTGGCACAGGGCATTACCAATCAGGTGATTTATGCTCACAATACCAATGTGATGATAGAAGCAAGGGTAGGTGGCCGGATGGGCGATTTATACGGCAGGGGTTTCCAGCGTACGCCAGAAGGACAGATCATCTATTCCTCCATTGGACTGCCTGCCCCTTTAGACAATGAGAATAAAAAATGGGGAAATGCCTTTGCCGACTGGAAAGCCGGATGGATGAATGAATTCACCGTGAAGGGCGTTAAGCTAAGCCTCCTATTGGACGGACAGAAGGGCGGAGACATGTATTCGCAAACCAATCATAAAAACAATACACTGGGTAAAACCAAGGCTACCCTGCCCGGCAGAGACAGCGGGATAGTAGGAGACGGTGTCGTGCTGAATACCACCACCGGGACCTATGAGCCCAATACGGTAAAGGTAAGTGCCGATTCCTATTACAACAATGTGTACGCCATCACCAATGCGGAGATGAATATCTTTGACGCCTCTTACCTTAAGTTGAGGGAAGCTAGGCTTGAGTTTAATCTTCCGCAAAAATTCATCACTAAAATTGGGGTTCAAAGAGCCAGCATTGCATTTTATGGCAGAGATCTCTTCAATTGGACCAGATTCCCTGGTTTCGACCCAGAAGGTGGCAACCTCAACAGCGGAACCATTACCCCTGGCGTAGAGCTGACCCAATTTCCCTCTACCCGTACCATTGGCACCAATCTTACCTTCAAATTTTAAATTGTTATGAAAAGATTTAAAGTTCAACACCTCAGTTTTATCGTGCTTCTGCTAGTCACAGCGGCCTGCACCAAGAATTTTGAAAACATCAATACTGATCCTAACCGTCCGAAGCAAATTACCCCTGGAGTGATGCTCGGACAGCTGCAGTATCGCCTGGTTAACACCAGCATTACCCAGTCCCGTAATTTTACCCATGAGCTGATGCAAGTAGATGCACCACGTTCCAGCAGCAATGGCGTAGGACTTCACCGCTATGTGGTAAACCCCGGAGCCGCGGTATGGAACGGTTTTTATGACAGCATGACTGATGTTCAGGACATCTATCAGACCTCCAAAGCACTAGGAGAAAATAATTACACCGCCATTGCCCTGATCTATAAATCATGGATTTATTCCATCCTAACGGATTTATATGGCGATGTGCCTTATACCGAGGCCACCAAAGCTTCTTCAGGAAACATCTACCCTGCATTTGACAAGCAAAAGGATATTTATAACAAGATTTTACTGGATCTGGATTCTGCCAATACCATCATCAATACCGCTAAGGCCTTAACCTACGGTGGAGATTTACTGTACAACGCCAATACCGTTTCCGGAGAAGTAAATGCAGGAATGGTAAAATGGAAGAAATTCTGTAATTCCTTAAAATTAAGGCTCTTATTACGGATTTCCAAAAGAGACGGAGAGCTCAATGTAAACAGCCAGATTGCCGCGATCCTAGCCGATCCTGCTAAATATCCGATTTTTACCAGCAATGCCGATGAAGCCATATTTAGGTATCCGGGTACCTTTCCCTATTACAATCCATACTACAACCAAAGACAATTGGAGTGGAGGGACGGCACTTATTTCACTAAGTTCTTTTTAGACAAAATGGTGCAGGATAACGATCCGCGAAAAACCATTTGGTGCACCACCGTAAAAGTAAATGGAGTGGACGTTTACCAAGGCATAGAAAGTGGCTATCCTACGACCACTGAATATCAGGTAGGCAAGAATACCAGCTATAACGATGTGATGAAAACCATGCCTCAGTTGGGCGTGATCATGACCTATTCTGAGGTAGAGTCCATCAAGGCAGAATTGGCCTTAAAAGGATTCAGCACCGGAAAAACTCCCAAACAGCATTATGAGGAAGCCATCAGTGCCTCGATGAGACAATGGGGGGTAGCCCTGCCGGCCAATTATTTTACACAAGTCGGTGTGACCTATCCTACAGGAGCCACCACTGCCGAGCAATTGGAAAGAATTATGGTACAAAAGTATTACGCTTATTTTTTTGTGGATTACCAGTCGTGGTTTGAGAAAAGACGCACCGGCTATCCCATTTTGCCAAGAGGAACCGGTATTCCGGCAGAAAATAAATTTCCCAATAGGGTGCCTTACCCAACCTACCTGCAGTCTTTAAACAATGAAAACCTAAAAAAGGCTGTTTTGGTTATGGGGGGAGATAACAGTGACATTAAAGTATGGTGGGACAAATAAATCTTTTAAAAAAACTCATGTTAAAACTAAAACTACATCTTCTGCTGCTCAGCTTTACTGCGATGCAGCTGAACGCACAGACAAAGCAACACCCGAAGCAGGTAAAAACCATTATCGTATTTTTTGATGGTTTAAGGCCCGATTATATCAGCCCTGAGCTGATGCCCAACCTCTATCAGTTTAAGCGGGAAGGCTGCTATGGCAATCGGCATCATAGTGTTTTTCCAACGGTAACCCGGGTAAATGCCTCATCCTATGCCACAGGAAGCTATCCTGAAAAAAATGGAATCATGGGAAATACGGTCTACTTTCCTGAAGTAGACTCTCTAAAAGGGCTGAACACAGGAGATGCAACTGCCTTGCTGAAGATTGCAGATGCCACTCACGGCCACCTGTTAACCGCTATATCCATCGGTGAAATATTACAGGAAAACGGAGAAAAAATGATGGTTTTTAGCTCGGGATCGTCAGGGCAGGCGTTCATGCAGAATCATAAAGCTAGTGGTGGAGCCATAGTGAATACCAGTTTGATTCTGCCGGAAAGTTTTAAGGAAACGGTGATCGGAGATTTGGGTGAAATCCCTCCACATGCCAAACCCAATTCAGCACAGCATCAATGGGTAGCCGATGCCCTGATCAGGTATGCCCTGCAGCCGGATGGACCTCTGGTGAGTGCCATTTGGTTTTCAGACCCCGACGGCACCGCTCACAGTGACGGGATAGGTGTACCCAGTACCAATGCGGCCATTAAAAGTGTGGATGAACAGTTTGGAAGGCTATTAAAAGCATTAAAGGATAAAGGACTAACAGATCAGTACAACATCATCATCTCTGCAGATCATGGTTTTGTGACTGATATCGGTAAACAGGGCTTAGCCGAATTTTTGATCCAGAAAGGATTAAAGAAAAGTAGGGATTCCGAAGATGTCATAGTGGCGGAAGGTGCCATCTATGTAAAAAACCATGAGGAAACCTTGATTAAAAATATTGTTAAAGCCTTACAGCAGGAAGCTTGGGTTGGTCCCATATTTACCAAAGCCAATTCGAAGGACCCAATGCTAGGGACCATGGCGGGCACACTTTCATTTGATGCCATCCATTGGAATCATGTTGGCAGAAGGGCGGATATTTTAGTAGATGAAAATTGGAACGATGATGCCAACACAAATGGTTACAAAGGCACTAGCTTTTCCAGAGGGGTGGCAGGCCACGGAGGCTTTAGTCCTTATGAAGTACATATTCCGCTGATTGCTTCTGGACCTAGTTTTAAAAAGGCATGGGTGAGCGATTTTCCTACTTCAAATGTAGATATTGTCCCTACCATCCTATACCTCAATCATATCCCAGTTCCAAAACAGATGGAAGGAAGGGTGCTTTATGAATTGCTGAACCAAACTCCCCCCAGCTCATTTAAACCTAAGGTAGAGGTAAAAAATGTAGAAACCAGCGTAAAGTTTCCTGGAGGGAGCTACCGCCTTATTTTACAGAAATCAAATCTTGGGGATTATTCTTACAATGATTTTGCTAAAGTAATAAGAGAATAACGTTTAAAAGCCGAAAATCAATCAATTAACCACAGGCCTGAACATACGTTTAGAGGCCTGTGGTTTCTAGGCACGCTGATTTCCTAGCCTACGTGTGCTCAGGAGGGAAACATAATTGCTAGGTCTGATAAGTCTAACCTTCCACGACAGGTTAGACTTCTAAATTGCGCAGTCTTGATTTTTTATCAAATCGACCTAGCAACAATGGTAACACCACCAAAGCCAAATATAAGGCAGCGACTAAAGCAACGACAGTTAAAAGACCAAAAAGCTCCACTGTTTTTAGTGAGCCAAATATCATTAAAGAATAGCCTGCGATGAGCACTGCACTTGATAAAAATATGGATGAGCCCAAATAATTGATGGTGTGTTTTTGTGCTTCTTCAGGAGACAATCCTTCATTTTTGACTTTCTTATATTTATAGATGAAATGAATGGTGTCATCGATACAAATGCTTAAAACAATAGCCGCAATACTTGCAGAAGCAGTGTCTAAAGTAATATGAAACCATCCCATAAATCCCAACATCACTACAACCGGAATCAGGTTGGTTAATGTGGCCCAAAAAGTGAGTCGCAAATCCTGAATAAAAATATAAACCAGTATAAAAATCAAAATAGCAGAAATAAAAAGACTTCTCACCTGTGATGTGGTCACGTAATCCACTATTTTAGAATACATGGGTCGATATCCTGATGGTTCTAATTTCGCTGAATTTCCAAAAGCGGTCTTACCTATTTTCATCAAGCTATCAATCTTTAAATCTAAGGCTTTGGCGCTCAGCATACTGCCAAAAAGCGTTATTCTCCCGGTGTTACTGTCCTCATTCACAAATGAGCTGTATAAATTAGGGTAATACAATGGCAACTGCTGATGAACAATTTTTAATGTTCCCTTACTTTTTAACAACCTGTTGGCTTTGTCTCCATATTGAGCTAGTAGTGCCGCTTTATAAAAGGTGTGAAAACCAAATGATTGACCAGCCCCGTTCATTTTATTTGCTGCAATTGTGAAAGCTTCCGCTGCATGAATGATCTCCGGGTCGTACAAATTCCTTCCCTTTGAAGGATTCACCACAAATTCTATAGGCATATAAGGTCCCCATGCTTTTTGGATGCTTTCATCATCTTTTACCACCTGATTGTTTTTTGGGAAATAACCCAATGTATAGGTATCGGATTTTAGAAAAATCAAACCTGTTAAAAAGTCCAGTATGATCAGCAGGGAGGCAATACCATAAGATTTTTTATTTTTATTGACGGATTTCAGAAAGCTGTTCACCATTTTCTGGGTGCTGAATATAGCAGCTTTCGCAGGAGAAGAGAAAGGTAAAAACACCACTCCGAAAATATAGGTGATGCACCAGCATAAGAAAATCCCTGTCGCAGCGAATAAACCGAATTGCTGCAAAATCGCCATAGGGCTGATGAGCAAAGAAAGAAAACCTGCCATGGTGGTAAGAGAAGTGAACAAACAGGGTCGCAACACTTTTCTTAAAGCGGATAAGGCATTCTCTTTATTATTTTGGTGAGTGCCCAGTTGATTATACTCGTTTAAAATGTGGATGATATCCATAATCCCGAGCACAATTAAAATGGATGGAATGAGCACTGTCATTAAATTAAGCTGAAATCCACACAAACCATATAACCCTAAGGTGATGTAAGTGGATACGCCAACGGTGGCTACGGAATAAATCAGAATGGACAAACGCCTGTAAATGACAAGCAAAGCCAAAAACATGGTGAGATAACCTATTCCTAAGAAGAAACCAAAGTCAGTTCTTGAGAGTTCGTTAAGCCCTTCATAAATCACCCCTACGCCTCCAAAATAAGTTTCCTGAGGTTTAAATTGTGCTTTTAAAGCACTTTTCACACTCTTCAGAAGATCGCTTCTCTTCCCATCAAAATTTTTATCACTTTTAAACGAAATCAAGAACCTGGTGGCCGTGTAGTCCTGATTGAACAATTGAGATTTTAAAATTGGAGCAATTTCTAACTGGGCTTTAACGTTTACCGGACTTGCACCTTCCTGAATTAAGGGTTCGCTTAAAATCCCAAAAGTGCTTTTACTGGTCAAACTGGCATTTGCAGCACTCACCACTAATTTCACTTCCGGCATTTTTTCCAGTTCCCTGGTTACCTTGATGAATTTTTGAATATTAGCCAGAGTTAACAGTGATTTTTGGTCTTCGATCACCACAATCACGATTTCATCATTTCCGAATTTTTGATGGAAATCCTGATACTTTTTTACGGCAGGATCATCCTTTAAAAACCAAATGGATAAGCTATTATCCACCTGAACCGCCAATTTCACATAAGGCCAAAGCACAATTACAATTGCGGAGATGATGACCAAAAAAACTATCCTAAACCTATAAATGAATTGAACCATTATTCTGGATGAAACGAGTATATTTCCTTAACAAAAACACAATTGAATATCTCCATCACGAGTTCCATCCGGCAATTAAAAAACAAATGACCATATCCGGATGAAATAAATATCTTAGATGGATGAATGTAAGGAATTTATTGGCGTATTTTAAAGAACGTTTTCCGCTGGTAAACATGTTTTTATTCGCCATTCTTTTTCTGACTGTGAGTTCCGTTGCGAAATTTTTCTATCACATCCCAAAATTTAATACTGGAATGATGATTTGGGGAATCATGGCTGTCATCTCCTTCTTCTTCAGGTTAAGGGTTTTTGATGAAATCAAAGATTATAAAATAGATATGCTCAATCATCCCAACAGAGTGTTGCAATCAGGCCGTGTTAATTTAAAGCAGTTAATGCTGGTTTCTTTCCTATTTTTCATTCCAGAAATCAGCTGGACGATTTATAACGGAATGACCACCACCATTTGCTGGTTGCTGTTGGTCTTTTACAGTTTATGCATGAGGTATGAATTTTTAGTTAGTGACTATTTAAAAAAGCGGCTTTTAGGCTATGCTGCCACGCACATGCTCATTATGCCACTCCTCATTCTTTGGGTGTGGTCGGCGTTTTATACAGACAATTTATTCATCGCCCCATTTTCGCTCTTAGCCGGTTTAAGCTTTTTAAGCGGTTTTTGCTTTGAAATAGCAAGAAAGACGCATGCGAAAGAAGCAGAAAGAAGCACAGTCGACTCCTATTCAAAATCTCTGGGATTCTATAATTCAATAGGATTGATTCTTATTTTTCTTTCAGCAGGAGTGTTTATTCAGTTCTGGTTATTATCAATGATCAATGCCGGTTGGTGGGCGTTCATTTTAATAGGTTTGCTATTCCTGCTGATCTGCTTTATCCATTTATCGAAAATTAAAAACCCTAATGAAAAATCACTGAGAATAGCAGAATTACTGGTCTCCTTATTCATGCTTTTCAGCTATCTCACTATCATTATGGTGGTCAATTTCAATCTATGATTATTTATCCTCCTCAAAAGAATTCTGGTTATACTGCAGGTGGAAAAGCTCTTGGTTTATTGAAATTGCTTGTTTGTAAAGAGATCAATGTTCCTGATTTCATCATTGTTCCGGCAGAAAATTTCGATGAGATCATACAATCCTGTAATGGTGTTCATTTGGAGATCAGAGAACAGTTGAAAAAATTTCAATTCTCTTCAAAAGAGGCAACAAAAATCGATGAAATCATCAAAACTTGGCAAACCACCAACGAATTCATCATTGTTCGTTCTTCCATTGCTGATGAAGATGGGAAGCAGGATGCTTTTGCAGGCATCATGGAATCTTACAGTAATTTGAGCAATCTTGATGAAGTTTTAAATGCGGTGAACGAATGTGCAGCGAGTGCATTTTCTGACAAAGCTTTAGCTTATCGAAGGCAAAAAAATATCAGTGCAGGCATTCGCCCGGCGGTAATCATACAAAAACAAATAAATGCAGATGTGAGTGGTGTTATTTTCTCCACCTATCCAGTATTTCCTGCTGTAATGGCCATCAATGCCGTTTGGGGAATGGGTGAAGGATTGGTAAATGGAGATTTAAACGCAGATGAATTTTATCTGGATAAATGCTCTGGCAAACTTGATTTTGAGCATATAGCTGATAAAGAATTTGCGGTGGCTTTTCCACAAAAGGGAAAGTCAAAATTCACTAAAGTGAAGGAAAATGACCGAATGAAGGCTTGTCTTAACACCCTTCAACTTCAGGAAGTTTTTAAAATGATGAGTACATTAGAGAAAAAATTCAGTCATCCCTTAGATATAGAGTTTGTAGTTTCTGATGACAACATTTATATCGTACAAGCCCGGCCCATCACTCAAGTTATACCTGAGCAAGTAGTTTATGATAATTCCAATATTCAGGAAAGTTTTAACGGCGTGACTACTGCGCTCACTTTTTCTTTTGCGCATAGGGCTTATGCCACTGTTTACAGGCAAACCATGCAAATTTTGTCCTTACCCAAACAAACTTTAGAGGAGTACGAACCGGTGATTAATAATTTATTGGGTAACATTAAAGGCCGAATTTATTACAACATCAACAACTGGTACAAGGGATTGCAATTGCTCCCTTCTTTTAAACAAAATAAAGAGGATATGGAGCGCATGATGGGCTTGGAAGAGCCTGTCGCTTTTGTAGTGGATACAGAGAAATCTTTTCTTAATAAATTGAAAGTGCTGCCTTCCCTGTTTTTAAATTTATTAAAACTACTCCAGGCATTCTCTAACCGAAAAAAAAACATAAAAGAATTTTTAGCTCATTTTGAAACTTCCTATGAATATTTTTATAGCCATTTAAATGGGTGCGATTCTCCGGAGAAGATAAAAAATCAAAAAGAGTGGTTGGATAAAAAGCTTTTAAATAATTGGACCACGCCCATCATCAATGATTTTTATTTAATGATGGTGAATGGAAAAGTGAGACGAAAATTAAATCATTTAGGATTCACTAATCCCGATGAGTTTTTAAGCGAATACTTTGCAGGAAACCAAGATGTGGAGAGCGCAAAACAAGCTTTGGATATGCAAAAGATGGCTTTGGATGTTTTAAACAATTTAGCCTTAAAAGAACTTTTGATCACCATCAGAAAAGATCTCCACGAAGTGGTCAGAGAGCATCACCCGGATTTTTTTAATGAAGTGGAGCATTTCATTAAAATCTATGGTGATAGAACCATAGGTGAACTAAAGCTGGAGACCATGACCATGCGGCGTTCTCCTGGAATTTTTTACAGTTATCTGCGCAATTATCTTTTGAATCCTGGGGCTTTGCAAAAACCCATCTCTTCATCTTTGCATGAAAATGCCTCACAGGAATTAAAGAAGAAATGGAGGAGACGCCCCGCTTTTTACAGAAAGAATTTAGTAACCACTTTAAAAAATTTGCAGGAAGCTATTCGGCATCGGGAATCCATGCGTTTGCAAAGAACCCGTTTATTTGGTATGTATCGTTCATTGTATCTTGTTGCTGCAGCATATCTGGTAAAAGAAAAAAGGATCAGAACTCCGGAAGATATTTTTCATCTCACCGAGAATGAGATATTCCAGCTGCTCAATCATCACTTGCCTGATGCGGAAGACCTCATTGAAAATAGAAAAATAGAACTACAAAAACAGATGAATGAGGAAGCTCCTTCCAGAGTGTTATTTCCGCCTGCGCCTTATAAAAAATCAGAGGAGAATTTTGACTGTTCAGTTTTATCAGGCACTGGTTGTGTAGCCGGTATTGTTACAGGTGAAATCATCGTTATTAATCATCCGGAGGATGATTTAAATGTGAATGGCAAAATTATTTGTGCACAAAGAACCGATCCCGGTTGGGTGGCTTTATTTCCGGCATGTAAAGGAGTCCTGATTGAAAAAGGTTCTCCTTTGTCGCATTCAGTGATTTTACTTCGCGAATTTGGTATTCCGGCTATCATCAATATCAAAAGTTTAAGCAAAAAATTGAAATCGGGCGATAACGTGAGGATGGATGGAACCACAGGTAAAATTGAAATTTTAAAAGAAGAGAATTAAATGGAAAGACTTAACTATCAAGGAGTATTACCTGAAAGTTTCTTCAAAATCCCTGAAGTGATTTATAGAAAGGAAAGCTTCAAACCTTCAGAGAATCCGGAAGCCATCTCCCAGCTTTTTCTGATGGAACAGGAGAGAAATGAAATCATCATTTACACCAATCATCACAATGTCCGATTGGTTGGCATCTTCCCTGAAAACGAGGAAATAGCGTATTTTGGATTTTGGGAATCCGTGAATGAGGAGAATTCACACTTGCAGGCTTTTCACATGCTTCAAAGTGACGCACTGGAGCGACAAAAAAAATCCATCATTGTACCCATAAATTTCAACACCTATCATGCTTACAGGTTAAGATTAGGGGAATCCCCATCGTGGAATATCTTTGACCGTGAACCCGCCAATCCTGATTTTTACGCTCATTTACTTCAACAATCCGGTTTTGAGGTGAAGTCGATCTTTGAAAGCAGAATGATTAGAAAGAAACATATCAAAGATGTTTATATTGACAAAGAAATGCTGCTTAATGAAATCTCTAAAATCCCTTTTAATTTCATCCCTATCAATCCTGAAAACTGGAAAAAATACCAACACGAAATTTATGGATTGATTGAGGCAATATTTAGTGAAAATCCGTTTTACAAAAGCATCTCTTTCGAACAGTTTAAGCTTTATTATAATGAAGCTTTTGCAAAAAAATTATGCCCCCATTCCTCAGTGATTTTTCAGGATAAGGTCACGGGAGATTTAGCTTCCATCAGCATCTGTCACCCAAATTATACTTCATTAACCACTCAAAAACCTGAATTTGACAGAGATTTCGAATCATTGCATCAAAAAATTCTTTTGGCAAAAACAGTGGGTGTTCATCCCAATTACAGAAAAAAAGGGTTGATGAATTTTATGGGAGCCTATGGAATGCTTTCCTTCACCAGTTTTTATGAGGAGGTGATTTTTTGCCTCATGCGCTCTGATAACCACTCCCTGCATTTTACAGATAGCCTGAATTATGAGGTGGCTAAATACGCATTGTATGAGAAAAAGCTTTTATTCTGATTAACGTTTTCGTATATGAGTTCTGGAGTGTCTGGGCACGAACCTCTCCAAATTAAGAATAGCTTATATACGAAGGTGCCCGTATATGAAATTCTAGTTCTAGGTTTTTAGACAGTTTGATTATCCATTAATGTGCCTGCGGTGCACTGAACCGCCACTTTTGCCAAACCCGTGTAGTGGTTCGTTGTTCTTTTCTATTCGTTATCATTTGGTCTAATTTGGTCAGCAAGCTTTTTCGGTGCTACTTCACAATATGCAGTTGTCAATGCGTCTGCAAACAAATCTTTTTGCACTTTCTTCAATTCAATTAATGTCCAACCTTGTTTGCCCCATTTGTTGTCAACTGCATAGATAATAGTTTTGTCTGCCGATGAAAAAACGTCTTGGTCTATTTCCGAAAGTCTTACGCAAGCTCTTTTGTTTTTGTCGTCATAGGTTGCAAAGATTTTCTTTTTAACCCTAAAAGAAGTTTTTTCAAAGTGCAGTTCTTCTGTTGTCTCTGGAAACGAAAGTGCTAATTTTCGGAATGTGTCTATTGATACCATTAACTAAGTTATTTTACTGGTGTCAAATGGGTTAAAACGCACAACCATTGGTCGTTCTCTTTTTTGTAAACATCAGTAATCCATTCGTCTGCTTCCAACGGTTTCCCTTGCCAAGTTCCTGTATTTTGTCCACGACCTGTTACCAAAGCAATGTCGCCATATAGTTTTACTCTTAATACTTCTTTTGTCATAGTTGAGTGTGAAAGCAGACCTTGCTCAAGAACACTAAAAAATCTTTCTTGCGGAATTATTCCGCCTTAACTATCAACCAAAACCCAATCATTTGTTATACATTTTTTGATTTTTTCAATGTCGTTTGAAACGGCTGCTTTGTTGAAGTTATCTTCAATTTGTTGGAAATATACCCCATGGTTTAAACCATGGGGTATATGAAACAGGAATTTTAATGGATTTATCCATTTCCCCATCTCTTGTTAGTTTTATGATTTTTCAAAAGAGAATGATAAATTACGGGACATTCAAAAGAGAATTTATCGAAAGCAAGGCATCATAAGTTTTCCAATGAGTGTTCAATAAAACTCTTTTCAGTCTCGATGTTTCCATAATTGTTTTTGAATAAATCTCTTTTTTCGTTTATTCGGTTTGCTCCATCAGTTGAGTTTCGATGTCGCTTCACAATGACCGCTAACTGTTTATATCTTCACCACCTCCCCTACCTTTTTTTGGCTACCGTTAGTGACCGGCTTTGCTGTCAATAGGTTCCCAAAGCTCTATTTTGTTGCCTTCTTTGTCCATAATATGTACAAATTTTCCATAATCGTAAGTTTCAATGCTGTCAACTATGGTCACTCCGTTTTCCTTAAGTTTTTTTACAAGCCCTTCGATATGCTGAACTTGGTAATTGATCATAAAATCTTTTTTGGATAGGGGAAAATACTCATCTCCCTTTTTGAAAGGTTTCCATTGAAGCGAGTTTATCTCGTCAGGTTTGTTCACATTTCTGGATTCAAAACTCGATGAACCCCATTCATTGATTTCAAGCCCTAAATTTTTGGCATACCATTCTTTCGTTTCTTTTGATTTGTCAGAAAAAAAGAAAATACCACTAATTCCTGTCACTTTTGGTGTTGTGTCGATAGCTGAAGTTGGTTTGTCTGTTTGATTTTTTTGTTCTTCCATATTGTTTGATTTTTTTGTCGAGTTGCAAGAACCGTTACAATCGAAATTGTTATGATGAGTCTAATCATTTTGTCTTTCTATTTTTACCGTTGTGTCATCTTTTAGCTCCAGCCCAACGGTTTATTTGTCGCCCCGCCTAATGCAAATGTGCTGTTAGCGGTTTGTTGTTTTAATTTTGATGAATAATGTATCCTCATTTAGAAACTAGTGCAATGTTAATCATAAAACGACGAAAAATCATCTTTTTAAATTACTTATTATCAATGATATAAGTCTTTTGACTTTCTACTTTTAACTTTTAACTTTTAACTTAACACTAGTTTACCTGTACAATCAAAAAACGATTTCCATCAATGTCTCTAAAGCAAAACTGTGGTGGAGCAGGATCGGGAATGATGCAACTTGTCGATATTAGCCCAGCCCTACTTTTTCCTTTATGTGCGATTTCTTCTACCTCGCACTCCTCTTGTGCGAAGGGTTTTATGATCAGCTTCGATGTCAGTTGAGGCAAATGCGCAATGAGTTATGTCACTTCGAGAGGCTATACCTTCACTCTGCGGAACTAGCGCAATCTTGTTGATCGAACCTTGCGGTGCAACTTCGATCCACCGACTTCCATTACCGTAAGGCCAGTCGCCAAGCTTTTCAAATCCAAGCTTTTCCAAATAAAATTCAAGTGCTCGGTCTTGATCGGCTACAGGAACAAACACTGTTCCGACCTGAGTGATGTTTATAGTTTTCCCTGATTTACTATCTAAATGTTTCATCTGTTCTATTCTGAAATGTCAACTTAATTTCTATCAATTAATGTTCCTGTGATTCTTTTGTAAATCGTGTTTTAGCTACGGCTATTCCTCATCCTATTTGTCGCCAAAAAACACTTTTACGCTTTTTACTTTTCCGTTTTCGATTGTAAAATACTCCGAATTTATAAAAGCTTCCTGGTCAGCAACCGAGCATTTATAAATTACAAAAACTTCGTTTCCTTTTTCCATAATGGTTTGAAATTCATAATTTTTTACGCGTTCGCTAAATGGATAGCATAGCTCAAAGTACTGTTCTTTGTTCAGTTTTTTATCGTGAGGACTACTAAAGAGAAAATCAGGACTCAATATGTTTTCAAGATTTTCCCGTTCTTGGTTTTGAAAAGCCCGAAATACACTTTTTACCACTTCAATTGGACTTATTGGGTTTATTTCTTGTTCAGTTGAATGCGGCTTTAGCCCGATTGAAGCCATTCCGCTTTCAGCATTGAATGGCACCGAACTATGAATGTGCGTTATTTTCCAAATCCCGTCTGTTTTCTTGTAGCAGGTAGTCTCTCGCCAATACATATCAAGCTTGTTTCCGTCGACAGTTTTTGCATTGATATGATTTAAACTACTGCAATACGCCATATCGGACGTTGAAGTTATCTTTTCGTCTGTTATTTCAAAATCAATAATCTCATCTAATGTAGAGAGCCATTCAATCAATCGGTTTTTTATAGCATCTATTCCGACATATTTAAGTTCTCCGACCACGTCATAAGAAACCACCTCTTTGGAATAATTCGTGATTTCATTTTCCACGTCTCTGTTTTTTAAGGCGGAAACCCTTTTTTCTATGATCTCTTTTAATTCTTTATTCATCTTTCAATGATGCTACGATGTTTCTTTTTTATATGGCTAACTTTTGGTCTTGACGATGTGGCATAATTTTACCACAAAAGTTCAATAGAATTCCTAATGTTTAATCTTGCATCCCGAAGCTTCGGGATTCCAAGTGTGGACTGACCTAGCCATAGCTTATATAAGGTGTTAGGCAACGTTTTTATTTTCGTAATGTTTAATTCCGTTCAGTTCCGATTCTTTCGATTCCTTTTCTTCCTCAATGTCAAAATCGTCTTGAAGTCCAAGCCAAAATTTTGCGGAATTTCCAAAATATTTACTCAATCGTAAAGCAGTGTCCGCAGTAATTCTCCGATTTCCTTTAATGATTTCCGAAATTCTGGTTTGAGGAATTTTCAAGTCTTTGGAAAGTCGATATGCTGTGATTTCCAATGGCTCAAGAAACTCATAATTCAAGATTTCTCCAGGATGTACATTTGCTAACTTTTCCATTTTTTTATTTTTAATGATAATCGATTATTTCCACTTCACTTGTGTTTCCTTTGTTCCAAATAAAGATAATCCGCCATTGTTTGTTTATCCGAATGCTATAAAACTGGTTTAATTTTCCAGTCAGTTTTTCAAGTCGGTTTGAGGGTGGAATTCTTAAATCAGCAATGTCTTGCGAGTTATTCAACATTCTCAATTTCCGACGTCCAACGTTCTGAATTTCAATCGGTATTTTCTTGGCTCGGATTCCATTCCAAATCTGTTCGGTCTCTTTCGAGCCAAAGGAAACAATCATAATTTCGTTTTACGTTACTAACGTCAAAGATAAGTAATATATCTGTATTTGCGACGGTTTTTCTTAAACATTGTCTAACGGTTTTGTATATGGCTCGTATCGATTTTTTTGTCGCCTATATTGTTCCATACAATTTCATCAGTTACGCTTTCAATAAAATCTTTCGTTCCCTTTGGCAACGGCAATATTGAAATTTTTTAGAAACTCCATTTTAGGTAAGTTTCCGCAAGTGGGGCTTGAAATTATTTTTGTCATGTTGTCAATATTTACTTGTGATAGTCCTTTTCCACAAGTCGTTTTGAAATCCACCAATAATTTCCGCTTGGGTCTATTATTCCCGATTGTCTGTCCTCGTAATCCATATGTGCTGGTTCAAATTCAACTTTAGCTCCGTTTTCGACCGCTCTTTTATGGATTTCGTCAACATTATCGACATATAGGTAAAATGCTGTCCGCATATTTAAAAATTTCCCTCTTGCTTGGCTTATCATAAAGCAGGAACTCCCTATTTTTAGAATTACATTCGCAATGTCGCCATTCTTGGGATTGGTGGAACGGTTGATTTCTTCTGCGTAGAATGCCTTCTTAAGAAAATCAATCAGTTCATTCGGATTTTCCACGAATAAGTATCCGTTTACAGTTCCAAATCCTTCAGGTCGGTAAGTATCAAATATTGTGTTCATTTCTTGTTTTAGCTTGTTGCCAACAATTAACAATAAATATTAATTCAATTGTACTTATATTGTTTATGTCTTCAGTATATTACTTTTTTACCAACATATTCATTGGACTGATAATGGTCTTATTATTAATTTCAATAAGACTTTCGTAGTCTTTATTGGGTTAAATTGGTTCTTTCTAATTGGGATCAAACTCCACCAGCCATTCAATCCCGTATTTGTCTCTAAACATCCCAGCGTATGAACCCCAAGGCGTGTCGGCAATGTGGCCTTCTATGAAACCGTCAAGTGTTACCGCTAAATCTAAACTACTTTTCTCATTTTATTTCTCCTTAAGCTCCAACAGTACCTGTCTTAACTTTTCTTTCCGGCTCTTTTGTAATTGGCAATGACCGTTTCGTTGCTCTCTTTTCTTCATGTCAATTAGCAATATCATTTAATTTTTTTCAGCCTGTTGAAATTTCGATTAAGACGTTCCTTCCGATTTTTTTGAAGTGTATTAGGCATCTGAAATATTTAATTGATAATTTCTCCTTTGTTATTAGCCAACTTTTCACGCCATTTTTCGAGTTCCTCGGGTGTTTGTCTCACCCAATCTGTTACTTTACCAACGATTTTCAATTGTGCCTGGGTGCGATATGAACGTGTCGGATTGCCCGGAAATTTTTTGTCTGTAACGTTCGGGTCATTTTCAAAGCTCCCCGTCGGTTCAACTATATAAACACGTTCACGTCCATCACCTTTAGCTAATGCTGCAGCAAGTCCAGCCCCATTAACCAAAGCTGTGAAATAAATGTGATTCATTGTGAGTTCTGACTTGTAATTAGAACTGTACCCCGCTGTCAGAAAATCGCCAACCTGCAAATCTGCTTTCGTACCGTGGTAAAAAGGACCATTGTCAGATGGTTTGTCCATGAACGAATTTGCTAATTCATAATTCTTTTTTGCCCTGTCAAGGTCGCCTAAGTCCTCATAGCATTCAGCAATGCTTACATATAGAGAAGCAAAAGCTCCTTTAACCGAGTCGTTATTTATTTTTAATGCAAGCTGTAAAGCTGTTTCGAGCCATTTTAATTTGTCGGAAATATTTTTTTGATGTCGGGCGACATAATACGCAGCAGTAAATTTTTCAAAGTCGTTTGTCGCTTCATTCCAGGCTTGAAGAAATATTCTGCTTGCTTCTTCAGGTTTGCTTTTTCCTTCCAAGTCCATTCCTTGAAGACAGAGTTTAACAATATCGTTGTTTGGGTTGAATTCCATTTTCTAATTATTTTTGTTTTTATTATCAATATAGGAGCCGTTGTTATATGCTGCTTTTATTCTTTGCGTTTAGATAAAAAACAACTGCTCATTTATTTTTGAGGATGCTATGCTATAAGTTTATTTTACCCAATCAAAGGCAAATACTTTTTCTTATTTTCGAACATAATCCAAATCAAAATGGCCCATAAAATTAACACGATAGGCAGGCCGCTACTGTCTTGAAAAATATTGGTGAGCGTGATACCAACCATGATTGGGAAGATGACCAAAGCGCCCAGTGCCCTCGCCTTGGGGATAATGATCAGTAATCCGCCAAGTATTTCTGCAAGCCCAACAAGCGGCAAAAGCCAACCGATCTCCATGAACGACATCATGGCTTTTAGCATTTTCTCGGGCATTTTCTCCGGCATCGGCATATAATTGAGAAACTTATTTAGACCTGCATTGATGAACATTAGCCCAAATAAAAGAGCCAGCACGAATAGGATTTTGGTTTTAATTGAATTTTTCATTTTCTGTTTTTTTCATTGTTTTTAGTTCTCAGTAGAATCATCGCTATATCTTTTTTGCATTAATAGTTGGGTTTGTAATTAAGCAATATTGTTCCGCAAGGAAAAGGTATAGACTTTAAGAAGGTAAAGGTTTCAACGCCTTCCTTTTGTTTAAATATTGTTATCCCTTTACCCAAACAAAAAGGGTTTAGCAGGAAATAAAACTCGTCAATCAAATTGTTTTGAATTAAGGCAGAAGCAAAAGAGGCACCGCCATAAACCAAAATATCTTTACCTGTTGATTTTTTCAGGTTGAGTATCTCATCTTTGAAGTTACCATTAAGCACAGCAGTATTTTTCCACTGAGAATGACTTATAGAATTTGAAAATACAAGCTTTGGGATTTCTGAAATTCGTTTACCAAGAGCAAAGTCGGAATGGCTTGGATTGGTAGCTACCTTGTCCCAGAACGGTATAAGTTCTTCTGCGGTTTTTCGTCCAAGCAAAATGATGTCTACATTTTCAAGATTATCAACGCAGAACTTTATCACTTTATCGTCCCATTTAAAGTTTGCTCCACCCTGCTCCATGTTTACATAATTATCTAATGACAAATGCATCTGTAATTTTAATTTTCTCATTGTTTCTATGTTTTGTTTTAAAAAAATGGTTTATGTTCTTGTATAATTAAAATGTAGGTGGTGCTGCATTGAGGTCTTTTTCAGGCATCGGGAATCTCGGGCTCAACCAGTTTCTTCAGTTTTTCCGTGTGGTATGCCGCAAAGGTATTTGTCCTATTTTTCTATTTTACACGAGTGTAGGTTAGTTCCAAATCTTGTTCCCAGGTCTTGCCATCTCTGGATAATTCTCCCTTACCAATAATTGTATGGCCATTCTCAGCGATTGCCCAAGTGTACCTTTGCGAAAACCCAGGTGCATTTCGCCACCATTTCAAAACATTGTCCTGAAAAGACACCTCATATTTTCGTGAAACTTTACGTTCATCAAAATAGAGCATAAAATATTCTCCCGTAGCATCATCGCCACCAAAAATTGCAATACCTGTGGGAAAGTCTTTGTGGTCAATCTCGGAATTCCATCTCATAAAAGCGCCTCCCTCTATCCATTTAAATGATGAATGCCCCTGCAGTGTGTTGTTTGGAACAAGGGGATGGGTGCCAACAGTCGCCCATTTACCAATGAGCACAGCAAATGGATAAAGTGCTGGGTTTGGAATGGCTGCTTTATTGTTTGTTTTTTTTGTCATAAAGGTTAAGTTTGCTTTAGTAGTGGCAAACATTTTATTCAATTAGAAGTTTAATTGTTTTATTCATCTTTTGACCAATCCCATTTAGGCACTTCCCGTAGTGGATGTAATTGGTCGTCAGTTGTTGCATTTGAATTTTGTTTTGCAACATGCGACCCAAAGTCAATATGTGACTTTAGTGCATTGCGAAACGGGATGTCATTCGGCATCTCTGCTTTGTCCGCTGCCTCCATATACAATTCCACAAAACGTTGGCGTTGTTTCTCAGTAATTTTATATCCTCTATGGGCATCTATTAAATGTACAAACCCACCCATTTCTTTACTGAAGGTATCTGGCCCTCCAAATGTCTCTGCTGTGAAAGCAGTAAATTTTTCTACGTGCCCGGGCTTTTCATGTCCGAATAATGGTTGAAGTATTGGGTCTGTTAAACATGAGTGATAAAATATGTCGCTTAATCTATATAGAGCATCCCATCCACCTGCATGTTCGTAAATAGTTTTTTTATTGTTTTCGTCTTTTGTTATTTCTTTTGGAAATTTGTCACCAATTAAATTCAGGTTGATATTATGTTCTAAATATGCTTTCAGTCCGTCTAAAACTGTTGTAAAACCACCCGTGTTGTCCTTAATTGCTTGAATTAATTCATCTCCCCTCAAGTTGAATCCATAGTTTTTAATAACAACATAGGTCGTGTCGTCTGTCAATGCCGTAAACTCGTAGTCAACATTAGTCACAGGGTCGCCCCACTCGGTTGAAATTTTTTTGTTCGGAACTATGTTCTTTACCAATACCTTGTTTGAAACGCCATACATTTCCCACTCCCAAGTTACCGTCTTGCCGACTTCTAATTGTCCACTTGATTTTGTGAACCAAAAGTTGGTCGTGATTTTTGGGTCAATAAATGCTTGAAAAACTGCAGAGGCAGGTTTTCTGATTAGCATTTGTGTTTCTACTGTCGGAATATTTTTTTCTGTCATTTTGTTAAATTTTAAAATTTCTTTTTATCTGTTTCGCTGTCGGGTGTTATCTGTTAGAATGGCCGCTACCTGTTTAGTTGTTTGTTTTGGAATTGTTAGTTTTCTTATCTTAAGGTTTTCAGGACTCGGCTAACTATCATTGCACCGATTTTCCGCCAAAATTCATTTGGGCTTTTAGCTTTTCCCAAGGTGTTTATATTTATTATTTTACCCTTCATTTCTCCATCCTGACTTATTGTAACTGGCACTTCAGGCATCGGGAATCTCTGGCTCAACCAGTTTCTTCAGTTTTTCTAACGATTCCTGCCATCCCAAATAGCACATTTCTACCGCAATAGCAGCGGGGATTCCTTCCTGCACAATGTGCAGGTCCGTACCGCATAAGACTTTGGTCAACCGCACTGTAGTGATCATCTCTCCGGGTAAATTCGGGTCATCAAATCGGTCTGTATATTTGATCAGCTCATTGGGTTTTATTTCTAGGAATTCGCCTCCGAAGGAATGGGAATTGCCCGTAGAGAAATTGAGAAAGGACATTTTGTAGTTTCCTTTCACCTGAAACTCCATTTGGTGCACCTTACATACAAATCCGTAAGGCGGAAGCCAGGAGGAATAGGCGTCTGCGTTGGAAAAGGCCCTGAATACTTTCTCGGGGGAAGCGGTTAGCACTCGGTGTAATGTTACTTTATTGCTCATGATATTTTATTTTTAATTAGTTCGTTTTTATTTTTATTTCAATTTTTAATTTTAATTATCTGTTACCAATTTCTTCTGCCAGTCCAATCAAAAGTCCTTCAGTTCCTCTAATGTAACATAGCCGATACGAGTTTTCGTACTGAACCACTTCTCCAACGAGTTGGGCACCATGTTTGGTTAGTCTATCTACCATCTCGTCAATATCTTCAACAGTGAACATGACACGCAGATAACCAAGAGCGTTCACAGGTGCAGTCCGGTGGTCTGTTATAGTGGAAGGTGTGATGAATTTCGAAAGTTCGAGCCGGCTGTGACCATCAGGAGTAACCATCATAGCCATTTCTACCTGTTGCGCATCCAGTCCGGTAATCCGACTGGCCCATTCTCCTTCGATCGTGGCCCGCCCTTCGAGCTTTAGACCTATTTCAGTGAAAAATGAGATGGCATTATCCAAGGATTCTACAACAATGCCCATATTGTCCATTCTTAATAATTTGTTTTTTGCCATTGTTTTATCTGTTTATGAAGTTTCATTCCATTGAGTTTCCTTCTATGCGTTTTTATAATCAAATAGGGTAGTACGTTTCTACATACTCTTTCAATTTTAGTAATTCTTCATCCAATAATTTCATTCCCGTTTCAAATGCTTCATCAGGCATTTGTTCTGGTTTGGTAAATGTTATCATAAAATGTGAACCTAAATTTCCTGCAACCACTCTGCAAGGAACTTTCCAATTTCCTTCACTTGGGTCTATAAAGTCGTGGTCTAAAATCCCCGTTGCTTGTCAGCATTCATTTTTACTTTTGAAATTCCTCTTGGTCCCTCCATAAGCCAACAACCATTGTCGCCCTGCTTTGAACTCAACACGTTGTGAATAGCCCATTTTGACCACAATGATAAATCGTTTACAAATCCCCAAACTTTATCGGGACTTGCTTTGATGTTGATTGTCTTTGTTACCGTTGTTGTCATTTTAATTGTGCTTTTATGCAGTTAATGTATGCTTGAAATGACAGAATGATTTAATTTTTAAACGTTTAGGCTTATTCCATATATTCTTTGATCACTATTTTTTTCTGCCTGCCCATCACTTGCCCGGCATTGGGTTTGCCCATCAATTCCCCAAGATTTTCAGGAATGATTTGCCACCGTAGTCCAAATTTATCCATACACCATCCACACATAGATTCTTTGCCTTCCTGTGTAAAATAATTCCAATATTTGTCTATTTCTGCCTGGTCTTTACAATGTATCATTATCGCAAATGTGTCATTGAATGTATGATGCTCTATTGCCGTAGTCATCAATAAATATTCGTTACCAAAAAGTTTTATGTTGCACATTTCAGTATAACCACTGGGTGTTTCGCCCAAAGGCATTGGATGGTCTGCTATAAAATTGATCTCAAAGATTTTGGAGTAATAATCCGTTACGTGTTTCATTTTTCCGTCTTTAGTGTGGTACCAAAGCGCAGGAGTAATTTTGTGCTGTGCCATATTTTTTTTAATTGATTGTAATTGTAATATCAGCTATTCATTTTTCCCCGGTCTGTGTCCAAACAGACCATGGAGTTGGTTAATCCGTTCAATTCCGTTTTCGATACCTTTTCTTATCATATTCCCATATCCATCAGCCGGTAGGCAATCAAAATAAGATTTTCCTGAAGCATAGTTAGTTTTGGCATTATCAAAATCATCCAAATCTTCATAACACTTTCCAATATTCAGGTACAAGGATGGTAAAGTTCCTTTTATTGTTTTATCATTAATTTTAAGAGCGAACTCTAATGCAGCTTTGTCCCATTTTAGTTTTTCTGTAACTGATTTTTGGTGCCGGGCTAAGTAATGAGCCGAAGTCAATTTTTCAAAATCATTTTGTGATAAATGCCATGCCTCTTCAAATTTTTTGGCCGCCTTTCCTTTCTCGCCTTTTCCTTCAAACTCCATTCCTTCGGCACAAAGTTTTACGATTCGATTTTCTGTATTAAATTCCATTTCTATTTATTAATTACTGACTTAAACCTCTTTTGTATCGTATAAATAAATCTGAACATCTTCATTACCCGGAGCTAAAATTTTTCTATCAGCAGCACACTTTTGTCCAACCTCCGAAGCAAAAGCATTTTTAATTGCTTCCATGGATTGAAAATATAAGTTGGCTATGCGATAAGATGAATGCCCTGTTGTTGATGCAACTGTACCGTCACTTATTTCATATTTTATCAGACCCGGCAACTGCTTTGCTAATGGAATATGCACATCAAAATAATGTTGTTCAAAAGATTCAATGTCTTTTGGTGTTTGGTAAATCACGGTCATTTTTGCCATAGCAGGTATCGTTTAAATTATTTTGGGTTGATGATTTTCTCTTAATCATTATTTGCTCTATAACTCAACACAGTTTTACCACCCGGATAGAGCTTCGCTTGTATGGGTGTAAATTTCTGTATGCTGCCGAGTGAATTAAAAATAGTCATCCCCTTGCCCATGGCTGTTGGATTTACGATGAGGTGATACTCGTCAATAAGCCCTTCTTTTATGAGTGATGAAACAAAACCTGCCCCGCCGAAAACAAGTATATCATTACCGTTTTGCTTTTTTAAGTTGGCCATCTCTTCTGCCAGATTTCCTTTTGTCAGGGTGGTGTTGTTCCAGGTTGATTGGTTAAGTGTTTTGGTAAAGACAACTTTTGGGATATCCACTATTTTTTTCGCAAATGGATGGGCGGGATTCTTCTCCGCTGTATCCTCCCAAAATGGAATAATACCTTCTGCCGTTTTTCGTCCCAATAAAAGGGTGTCTGAAGAATCGATAACTGAACTGAGAAACGCTAAAAATTCGTCATCAGGATTCCAAGTCATCCAGCCATTTTCTCCATTTGGCCCTGCAACATATCCGTTAATGGTCATTTGCATTTGTAATTTTACCTTTCTCATGCTGTTTTGTGGTTTTAGTTCATCTGTTAGCGGTTTTGTTCTTATTTCTTAGTTAGTTTATATCTCAAGTGTGTTGTCAAGTTTGATGGTATTACTTCTACAATCCGCTCTGTTCATAGTTTTATCATACCAGTATTTCCATTGTCCGGAAGTGGTTTTATTTTCTCATTTGCCCGCAATCGTTCCTTTGACTGCATTTAGTTTACCGGTAAAGCGATGTCTACTGTTTTGAAGCATGAGTGTGTTTCTATCAAAACTATAGTCCCATTCATTGCCCCCGATAATTTTCTTGCTGACAGTATTGAAAACAATTTTCATTGAATTCTTATAAATGTCAATAATGTTACCTGATAAAATGGTTTGTGTTTCGCCATTACATAGAATTGCTTTGCCTTCGTCTATAACCTCATAAGTTTCCCAACCCTCAACCAATTTGTCGGGGTTGTCCTTAAAACTCCCTTTGAAGGTCCATTACCACCCAAAAAATTCAATTGGGCTAATTCTTCTTTTAAGTCTGATTGTTCTTCCATTTTAAGACTGCTTTTGTACTTTGTAGTGTAGCTGAATGGTATTCTCATTTAATTTCACTACTTCCAATAAGTTGAGTTTTAATTCAAGTTCTACATTTTTTAACAGTGGCAAGCCAATTCCGAAAAGTACAGGTTCCATCACAAAGTAAATATCATCTACTAATCCTGCATTTATAAACTCACTCATTGTCATTGTACCGCCAATAATTACTGTCTCGGTATGTCCTTTGTCTATAAGCATTTGAACTATTTCAGAGGTACTGTTTTGAGTAAAAACTACTGTTGGATTGTCAGACTTTGCTTGTTTGTCCGTTGTCAGAACAACCGTTGTGCCTTCGCTCGTGAGGGGCAGATAATTTGGTGCAAGTATATTATAAGTCGTCTTGCCCATAATAACTGCCTTACATTTTTGGCAAATGGAATAAAGTCCCTGTCCATATTCGGGAGATAACCAATCGGGAGCATTTCTTGAGTTTGAAATTTGCCCATTTGGGGTAATTGCTATAAAAATACTCGTTTTCATACTGTTTAGTTTTTGATCAGTTTGATGTTATGATTTCATGCCAGAAACGAAACTCGGCTACCCCATCAAGAAATTCCTCGGCTTTCTTGAAAAATGTTTGCATATGAGGGGTCTGCATATGCGTTCCTGTAAAGACCTCTTCACTGTCCCAATATTCGATGATTAATAATTGTTGTGGGTTCTTCGGGTCATCATACACACGGATGCCGTGGCAGGCCGATTCGTTGGCCATTACTGTCTTGATGTTCGCTTCAAGTTCTCGTCTTGCCATTTCCATCTTTTCGGATTTAATTGCCCCTGTAATCATTACGGTTACTGGCGTGGAATTGTCGTTCATAATTTTATTTTTGAGATTTTCAACTTATTTACTGTCGTTTTTTTAGCTTGCCGTTAGCTTTTTGCTATTGCCGATTCATTGTTATTGCCCGTCCACCGTGTAATTCAGTTCGGTTACCCCGCAAATAAATTGCTTGGTAGTCAATAATTTTAGTGCTGTTTTGTCTTTGATGTTTGCAAACAATGGAATGCCTTGGCCAAGAATAATAGGGTTAACAAATAGCCAGTAGCCGTCAATTAAGTTCTGTTGCATCAATGAATGTGTTGCTGTCGGGCTGCCAAAAAGCAAGATTTCTTTACTCCCGCTCCCGCCTGATGTGGGACGGGATTGTTTGAGTTCATTTATGCTGTCCGAAAGGTTGTCGCTAATAATTGTTGTATTGGTCAAACCTGCCTGTCCGGCAGGCAGGCCTGCGCTTTTCATTGTTTTTGATAAAACAACTTTGTGAACTTTGTTATACCACTTTGAATGTTCCATGTCATGCTTGCTCGCTGTCGGTTCGTCTCCTGCGGTAGGCCAGTAATTTTCCATCATCTCATAAGTTATCCGTCCATATAATGCAGTGTCGCCTTCGCTTATCCGCTTACCCACATGATCAAAAATTTCTTCATCAACTTTAATCCAGTCCATTTCTCCGTTGGGTCCCGCTACAAAACCATCAAGCGATAGGTGCATAAATGAAATTATTTTTCTCATATTTTCAATTTTTTATTGTTTGTCAAAGTTGATTTTGGTCTGTTTGTTTGAGTGTTAGCGGTTTGTTGTTCTTTCATTTATCGGTTCATAATAAAGCGTTATTGCACCAGAACTAAAGATTTTTGTTTTAATGAGTTTAAGAATAGTCCTGTCATTTATATCTTCAAATAGTGGTAAACCATTTCCTATTATAACAGGGTGAACACAAAGCTGGTATTCATCAATCAAATTAAGCTTCATTAGCTGTAAAATTAAACTCCGACTGCCAACAAAAATGTCTTTACCCGGTTGCTGTTTGAGTTCTAAAACCGCTTCTTTTAGGTCACGGTTCGCCAACTTTGCACTTTTCCATTCTACATTTTTCAACGTGTGGGAAAAAACAATTTTTGGAATGTTGTCTATAGCCAAAGCAAAGTCGTTCATTGATTTTTCTTCTGAAGGATTTTCTAACAGTGTTCGCCAAAACTCCATCAATTGGTACGTTGTTCTACCATATAGAATTACATCTCCCTGGCCTAGTAGTTCTGTATAATGTTGATGTATTTCCTCATCAGGTAGTCCAGCCGTATGGTCGCAAAACCCGTCAAGTGTCATATTGATTGCTGCAATTACTTTTCTCATATTTTGTTTTCAGTCGTTATGTTTGTCAAATCATTGTTTTATCAAGTTTCTGTTTTCGTTGGGTGTTTTTTGTTTTCTTTTACTTTAAGTTTATTCTTCGGAAATAAATGCAATAGCTTCCACTTCAACTAAACAATCAGGCCGGGCTAAAGCCGAGACAAAAAAACCTGTAATTGCTGGTGGGTTTTTGGAGTTGCCCAAATATTTTTGTGAAGCTTGGAAACCAAGACGTAAATCTTGTCCCTGAACAATTAGGATAGCTAATTTCACGAGGTTATCAAACGTTGCCCCACAAGCTGACAGTGCTATTTGCAAGTTCTTCATCACCTGTTCTGTCTGTTCAGCAATATCACCGTTTCCAACTATTTCTCCTTGTGCATTTACGGCATTTTGGCCGCCAATGTAGATGGTTCTGCCATTTCCTTGTGTCGTCACCACTTGTGAAAACGCAGGGTTTTTAGAAAGCCCTTCAGGGTTGATGTATTCAATTTTGTTGCTCATTTTATTATTTTATTGGTTATGGACTCAATATTGTTGTCTTACCATGACCGTTAACTTGTTATTTCATTCCATTTTTTTCTTGTCGTTTCATCGTTTTGATATATGATCCCGATGTTTTGCCAGGCCGCCCCCTATTACGGGGCCTTTGCCGAGAATGAATTGTTGGAAGCGTCTATAAGCGTAGCTTCCCCGGAATATTCGGGAATATCCGGAAGTACCTCGCCAATAAAACCGAAGTCGTTCAGCAGTGCAATGACCTTAAAAACTTCAATAGTCCCCAAACCCGATTCTACCCTAAGGATATGATCGCAGTCCTCCAAATCAAAGTTGATTTCATAAGCAGGAAATATTTTACCAAGTTGATATAATAGAAAAGCTGCTTCTTTGTGATTCTGAACATTTGTGCGATACACTTCCACCATATTCCTGAAATTATTAACTTAAAGCTAACAGTTAAACTGCCTTAGATGATGGTCAAAATGTTTCCATTGCGAAAGCGCCCACTCTTCTGGTTTCAATTTGCCAAAGAAAGAATGTGGATTTGTTGTGCATTTTGAGGCTCCTCCTTCAAAAAATTGTTTAATTAATTCCAAGGTTCTTGCTTTCTCTTTCTCAAATTCCCGGGTATCTGTAAAAATATAGAACTTATCGGTTGGCGCATTTTTACCCAATGGTTTATCACTTAGGTAGCCCGATTTTACAAATGGCCCTAAAATTCTCCCGATTAAAAGTCTTTTGGGAGTATTTAAACCCATTGCTGTTTCAAGTGAGGTGTTTACGTGAGCCAACATTTGCCCCACGTTCATTTTACCCCATTGATTTTGTGAATTTGCTGTTAGCTTATCTATTCGGGTCAGCATTCCAGAAACGTCTGATTGATTAAATAGACTATTCATTTATGTTTCTTTTTCTTTAAGATGCAGAAAAGCGTTAAAATAGGAAAAAGCGTATTTTACTCCGGCAAATCATAATTAACCATCCAATTGATGCCGAATTGATCGGTCCACATCCCAAAATAAGCACCCCAAAAAGTTACCTCCAAAGGCATCGTAATTTTTCCACCGGCTGATAGTGCAGCGCATAATTTATCAGCTTCTTCTTTTGAGTTTACCCCTAACGAAATGGAAAAATTATTTCCTATCGTCATATCAGGGCTCATGCCGGGCATGGTATCGCTGCCCATCAATATGGTTTCTTTGCTAACAGGCAGGCTTACATGCATGATCCTGTTTTTCATCTCATCTGGGAGTGGAGGCATTCCCTCTTGCGGAGGCATTTCACCAAATCGGTTTAAGCCACTGAATTCTCCGCCAAAGGCAGATTTATAAAAATTAAAAGCTGCCTCGCAGTTTCCATCAAAATTTAAATAAGCATTTACAGTTGCCATAATTCTATTTTTTTATTGTTTAATTTATAAGCTTTATTGGCTTTCTAATTTCAATATTTCAGATTTTCATCTATATCATAGCTCATTCCTTTTAAACCGAGCAGTTTGCGCATCAGACCTATCTGCCCTAAAAGATAATCTTCCCTACCGGTGCACATGCCAATCATGTTCAAAACATCTTCCTTAATAAAAGGAACGTTCATGCCAAATGAAAAGGCTTCATCCAATTGCTCATCGGTTGCTGTCAATAATTTTTGATAAACCTTTGGCGATATGGTCGCAAAACTTTTCTTTAGTGCTTCCAAGGTTGGATAGTCCAGGCTTTCGTCTAATGCCCTGCCTTCTTTAAATAAATCTTCATAAAGGTCTTTGTCTGCTATGCCCAACAAGTTGCCGATCCAATAACGGCAATTCACCAGGTTGCCTGTCATCCACACCACGTGGTTGGTGTTGTTATCAATACGTTTCAATGCGGCTTCTTCCGTAACCCCGTCTAAAGCATTTTTAAAACTTTGCGAATGCATCCGGTAAGCCGGGATGATGATGTCCAATTTTTTTGATGCTGCTGTATCCATAATTTTTTAATTTATTTTAATGAATTAATCCCTATTATGTTGCCTTCTAACATCTGAAGCTAACACCATAAAAGCCATATTCGCCGAGACTCATCTTTGGGTTTAAGAATTTTACCGCCAGCGGCTTCAATCACGTCCTCCTTCTTTGCTACAATCCTCACTTGCAAAATAAACAATAGTGCTGTTGCCCCCGGCTTTTACGCCTTCCATTTTTACCAAAGCCCCAGAGACCCTATTCTTCGATTCCATATCCATAGGAAAAGCTAACATCTGCATATCATCAGTTGTGGGATTAGGCAAATCCTGCATTTCAAGATCAAACACTTTTTCGTAAAATTTTCTGGCCATTTCTATGTCATCTACATAAATCTCGAACCAAACTACTGGGTTGGTATTTTTCATTATTTTTATACTTAGCGTTTATAATTTTTGTTCTGAAATTTGCTTGACCAAGTCTAATGCCCTTGGAAAAGTTTTATTGAAGTAATCTTCCATATCGGGTGTAACATCCATGATTACCTGCAACTCGGTAAGGTTATCGCTTTCCTTTTTCAGGTAATAAATTTCTTTTGCGCCCTGCCAGGTTGATTCGGTTTCCAAGCCGTTTTTTATTTCCTGTTGATGAGCAAAAACCATTTGCTCGTTTTCAATCATTTTTTCGATGTGTGAACTCATTCCTCCTCCATCTTTTCCCAAAAACTGTATCGTATTGCCCTGCTTGAGTTCGCCTTTGTAATGACTGCCTTCTGCAAATACGCTCGTCCATTTTTCGTAAGTTTCAGGATTCCAGAGTACATTCCATACCTCTTCCCTACCCGAATCAATAGCTATCGAAAACGATATGGTTTTTAAATTTTTCATCTTTATATAATGTTTTTTAGTGGCTTTGAAGCCTGTCTGCCGACAAGGCAGGCATGCATGAGCTTATATTTTTTATTTTTTTATTGGTGTTCAAGATATCGCTACGCTAGGTTCATGTCCTTTTGTGAGCGATAAGCTCATGCAGGCTTCATTTTATTGTTTTGCTTTACCAAAAATAAAAACAGAAAATGTAAAGCCACTTTACATAGGTCAAGAAATATTTAGGAAGAAACCAGCTCTTTGCGGATGCGGCTGAGGGAGGTGTCTGCAATGCCTAAATAAGAAGCTATTTGTTTAAGGGGTGCTTGTTGAACAATTTGCGGCCTATGCTCCATCAGGTGCAAATATCGGGAGGAGGCTGATTGGGTAATCATTTCTATAGAACGTTGCTGAAGCTGGAAAAGCTGTGCCGACATCCATTCTCGTCCCCATTCCCTTACGGATTCCAAGGTATGATATAAATGTTGAAAATCATTGAAATCAATCTTCCAAACCACAGCATCCGTTACCGCCTGGATGTTTTGTACCGATGGTATGCGTTGAAACAAAGACGACACCTCATTTACGATTTCATTTTCGCAAATAAACTGGGTGGTAATCTCATTGCCGTTAAAATCATGTACATAAAAGCGTACCAATCCTTTTTCTACCAAATAATAGGCGTTGGCTGTTTTTCCTTCTTGCAGTAAAAAATCGTTTTTCGGCAAGATTATTTTTTTATGCAAAGAAACAATTTCTTGCATATCGTTCGGGGTGAAAAGCGGATGTTGGTAAACGCTGTTAAAAAGTTCTGGCGTCATCACTTTGATTTCTAGTAAAAGTACAAATTGTCAATTTGAAAAGAGAAGCCGTGTGTTCTCTTTTTTCCAAACAGGCATTGGAAGAGAGCCATTTATGTTTGCCGGCAATTACCTCAACAAACTGGCAGAAGATAAAATGCTCAGAAAAGATAAATTGGGTACTGGAAATTATTATATCAACGAAGAAATGTTTGAATTACTGACTAAGAGATACAGCTTGATTGGTTGCTAAGCATAAAATACTTTTAGCTTGTTAGGTTTTAATGGTTTGTGGGATAACATTACCCCGGATTCACAATACCCTTACATCGATGTACCTTTAATTTCTTAAAATGCGAGGGCGTTAAACCTGTGATTTTTTTAAATTGATTGGATAAATGCGCCACGCTACTGTAATGTAGTTTATAAGATATCTCCGTAAGCGACAGTTCATCGTAAACCAACAGTTCTTTCACCCGCTCAATTTTGTGGGTGATGATATAGTGCTCAATGTTGATGCCAACTGTTTCTGAAAATAAATTGGCTAAGTAGGTATAGTTATGGTTTAGTTTTTCGCTCAGGTAATTAGAAAATTAATTTTTTCAGGCTCCTCATTATAATGGACAAGCTCTACAGGGTAAAAAAGAAATCTGGGCAATTGGTGAACGGGTGCAATTGTTCCTCTCTGATGAAGGTTTGAATACCACCATGCTTTATCACGTTCCAAATGCCGTAGGTGAAATTACCGGGCTTGTACAGCAGATTTTAACTAAAAGTGAAGAGAGCCAGGAAAAAGAAAGCATCAATGAATTTTATATTTTCCATAATCAGCCCAAATCCGCATCTGGCTACCAGCAGGTGATGCAGCGTTTTTTGCCCTTAGATGAAAAATGGAAAAATTCTTTGCAGGAACTCCAATGGCCCACAAAATTACCGCCACAGATTGCAGGAGGTGCAAAGCCAACTTTGATGGCCCTGATCAGCGAATATCTTTTTACCTCTTTATTCAAAGCCTGCGCAGAATCTTTGGCAAGTGAGAATGCCAGCCGTTTGGAGGCCATGCAACGAGCAGAGAAAAATATAGGTAATTTGCTGGATGATCTAAACAAAAAATATCATCGCTTAAGGCAAAGTTCCATTGACGAAGAGCTTTTTGATGTCGTATCAGGATTTGAAGCTTTAAAAAAAGAACACCATTAACCAAAATCACTATTTGAAAAATCAATAGTACCACGTTAAAAAACCTTAAACCATTGACAACATAAGAACTTTTTGGAGGAACAGCATTTCCTATAACGGTTTCATAAAAAGAAATAGCCAATAAAAAATGTGAAGAGATTATGATTTGAATCTACTGTAAACACATTTTGAGTGATTTCTGAAATAAAAACGGGAATAGTTAGCGCTTGGATTTGCAAATGGCTGGTAACAATATGCGCTAAATTAACTATAAATTAGGGGACTTATGCGGAATTTCCATTTCCGCCGAGCGCTAAAATGAATGTAATAGCATGAATAAATATAATCCAAATATCCACCATCGCAGGTCTATCCGATTAAAAGGATATGATTATTCGCAGGCAGGATTGTATTTTATTACAATATGTTGCCAGGATAGGGCGTGTTTGTTTGGCGAAATTGTTGTTTCGAATGGGCTTCGCCCTGAAATGAAATTGAACGAAATGGGAATAATTGCACAAAATGAATGGTTAAAAACGCCATCAATTAGACAAAATGTGGAATTAGGCAATTTTGTGGTGATGCCCAACCATTTACATGGTATTATAATTTTAACCGAATTGGATAGGGGCGAATCGCATTCGCCCCAACAATCGTCCAATAATGATGGCAACGGCGAATCGCATTCGCCCCAACAATCGTCCAATAATGATGGCAACGGCGAATCGCATTCGCCCCAACAATCGTCCAATAATGGTGGCAACGGCGAATCGCATTCGCCCCAACAATCGTCCAATAATGGTGGCAACGGCGAATCGCATTCGCCCCAACAATCGTCCAATAATGGTGGCAATGGCGAATCGCATTCGTTCCTGCGTGGTCCATCGAATAATATTGGGGCTATTATTCGCGGTTATAAATCATCCGTTACAAAAAATATTCGATTATTGGATGATCATATTGTTGTTTGGCAACGCAATTACCACGAACATATCATTAAAAACGAAAAATCGTATCATAATATTTCAAATTATATCGTAAACAATCCTGCAAATTGGAATGGTGATAAATTTCACCGGTAGGGGCGAATCGCATTCGCCCAGTAACGATGGTCAGGGCGAATTCAATTCGCCCAGTAACGATGGTCAGGGCGAATTCAATCGCCCCAACCGCCACAACGGTTATTCGCCACAACGTTCAGGAATTTCCATTTTCGCAACACCAATCCGGTTATCAGCCATCCCATAGTAAACATCGATCCGGTTGGGCTGGCCAATATCGTCACGACGGTCTATACCCGTTGGGAATACCACATTTGCAATCGTTCCGATGGTCTCTTCTGGTAATTCTGGAATTAATATAGGCTTAGGCGAACGATAAATTATTTTTTGCGGATTCTGTTCTGAAAGTACCATTACCCCGGCAGAGTAGCATAATTTTGGTTTGGAAGCTGTTGATCCCTCCAATTCATGGACACCGTGGTAAACAATCAGCCAACCATGCTTGGTCAATAATGGTGGTGCTCCTGCTCCAATTTTCAAATTCTCCCAAGGTTCAACCGGAATAGCTAAACGGTGATTGGAGGTAAATTTAGCATATTGAAAAGTGGTGTCTTCCCCTAAATTATAATAAGAAATCCAGATACTTTCTTTATGTGAATCTATTTTTCGGCTCTTATTTTTAACAGTCTCTTCCGGAGTTGAGCCCGGAAAAAGCGGACGGTGCAACAAACCGATGGAAGGGTGGCCATTAGGACTTGTAATAACTAATGGGAAAACGCTGGCATCTTTATTATTAATACCATTAAAATCAATATGCTTATAGGGTAAATATTTCACAAGCCCCAAGCGCTCCCATTTAAACAAATCCTTTGATCTGGCCACCGCAATACGTGGTCCATGCGGGCCAAAGGCAGTATAGGTCATGATGTATTCATGTAAATGTTCTACGTAAGTCACCCTCGCATCTTCGCAGCCACCTCCACCGTCCGGGCGTTTTTCGTAGGCAGTTTCAGGCTCCAGCGCGATGCCCAAACGCTCCACAGCAAAAGGTTCTCCTAATTGGTTAAATTTTACCTTCGCTATACCTATGCGGGAGTAATTATTTTTTGCCACCAAACGAGGAAAAAGATAAAGGTCGCCATCCGTACCACGGGTTGCCGCTGGGTTAAGTACACCTTCTGTCTCCAATTCATTGCCAGGTTCGGGTTCCATGATGGTGCAGATGCGTTGTAATTGGAATGGGTTCATGATTTTTTGCTTTTATGTTCGTCATCTAAACAGGCGATGATGGTTTCGATCACTCTTTTGGTTTCCTCAGGGCCTCGAACCTGAATACAAGCTACGCCTGTTTTCCTTGCAGGATGATCGTTTCCCCCATCAAATAAGGCATCACCTATAAATATCATTTCAGAAATTTTGATGTCCAATACCTCGTGAAGCTTATGGATGCCGTACGCTTTATCAATGCCGGGTTTGGTGATGTCGATGGAAGTGGCACCGCCCATGGTGATGGAGAAAGCTTGGAGTGATTGATCAAGTACAGTCTTAATTTTTTTACGTTTGGCGAAATCATTGTCCCAATCCTTTTTTTCCTTTAGCGGGGCTTTCTGTCCTAATGCAGAAAAAGTGATCTGGCTGCCTCTGTCCTCAATCTGGTCTCCCCATGTTTTTTTGATGTCCAGCCCCGATTCTTTAACTGCTTCTTTCAGGTGAGTGATGATTTTCTTTTTTTCCGCATCAGTAAAGTTCTCTGCATACAGTTGCTTCCAGCCCTTTTCATAATGATAATATTTAGTGCCGCAAGTGGGTAGTATGGATAGTTTCTTTGCCGGATATGCTGCAGGTAAATGGTTGAGCACCTGTTTTTCAAATTGCGGCCAGTCGCCTCCGGATATGATTGCCACCTGTGCGAATCCCAATAACTGACTTAAATGACCCGCCATTTCATCGTCTATCGCAGATTTACTTTCGGCCAGTGTTCCGTCTAAATCAAAAACAATGAGTTTTTTCATGAGCGTTTGGTATGTTTATAGGGTATGGCTATTTGCAATAAGTTGATTTTATGAGTAGGTTGTAGGTCACATTCTCCCACGGCAGCTGGCAACAGCATCACGTCACCTTTATTGATTTCGTAATCATTTGCATTGTGCACCAGTTTTCCGGTTCCTTCTATACAAACTAAAATAGTCGGCTCATTTTTGAAACCTACTTTAAAAGGTAATTCATCTTTGATGCGCCATAATACAAAATGCTCGTTATCAAATAATTTTTCGATATTCTTACGATGAGCATCTGTAACGGGTTCTACGGGGCCAATATCAACCTGCTCAAAATCAATACAGGCGAGTGCTTCATCCACTTGGAGGTCACGTGGTTTACTTGTTTTAGGATCGGTACGGTCCCAATCATAAAGGCGAAAAGTGACATCACTGTTTTCCTGTACCTCAAACACTACCGTTCCACTCAATGTATGTACTGTGCCGGAATGAATAAAAACGGCATCACCCGGTTTGGGTACAAAGCTATGAAGCCTGTCGGCTATGCTATGGTTTTGAACAGCCTCTTGCAAATTCTGCTCAGTAGTGTTTTTGGTTAATCCGGCATATATGCGGCTATCTTTGTCGGTTTCTAAAACCACCCAGGCTTCTGTTTTTCCGGTATCTCCTTGAGGAAGGTAAGCTTTCTGATCGTCCGAAGGATGAACCTGTACCGATAAAACTTCCTTGCAATCCAAAAACTTCAACAAAAGAGGGAAATGCTCGAAACTGTTCGCCAGTTTGCCCATCAATTCATTGGGATAATCTTTCATCAACTGAGTGATAGTATATCCTTTTAAGGCCCCATCAGTAACTTTGCTTGCATGGTCCTTCCTGTCGCTCAATATCCAAGCTTCACCGATCGCTTCATCGTTTGGTAATGGCTTGGAGAGCAAATGCCCTAGTTTCCTGCCGCCCCAAAGACGATATTGATAGATAGGTCCGAATTTTAATGGGTACAGTTCACTATTCATATATTGTTTAAGCGTATTTATCGAAATAAGTTTCGTTTGATCTTATTAAAGATGATGGTTTTCCGAATGATCTTCAGATTGGAATAGTAACAGAAAGTAGAGATGTTTTAAGGTTGATCAAAAGTTAACTTTAAACTGAATAAAGCTTATTAGATAAAAGATTTCACTAAAAGCCTGTTTAAATTTATATCGTGAGCTTGTTTATAGTATACCTGCCTATCGGCAGACAGGTTTTTGAGCGAAACGAGGCAAATTTTGTAGAGATAGCCGGGCATCTATCTCGAAAAATTCAACAGATTTGCAGCCAAAAACAAGCATAAACAAATTATTAGATGAATTTTAAACAGGCTCCTAAGTTTTTGTTCAAGGGGGTTAAGTTCCACGACCTTCTGTTCATTGAATAGCTGAGATGATCACCTTATCGAACAATTTTTGCTCAATTTACATACTGCTCACCTTTTCCATTTAGTGTTCAATTGCTTATCAATGCGGCCATTTCTTTATCAACAATTCTGAAATGTTTTTCAACTAGAAACAGCTGTTTGTCGTGCACCCATTCTAAAGAGGCTGTCCAATTCCCATCGTTCAAGCCTTTGATGCTGATCTCGACGGAAAAGTCTTCATTGCTTCGGAATTTGAAGGTTTTGACTTTCTTAGCTTCTTTCTTCCTAAGTCGAATTCTTCCTTTCACAGGATGAGTGAATTGAATTTTCAAAGCTTCCATAAGTTTTTTCATTCTATCCAAATCTGGATAAAAACCGTCAGGTTAAAAATGACGAATATCACAACTTTTTTTTATATATATTTGTTTTTCAAGTGTTTATGTTACAAGATTGGCATAGAAGCTTTTATTTGACTGAAACCGCAATAGGTGCTGGATGTTCCATTTTTTGAAATTCAGTAAAGATTGCCTGAAACAAATCTCCATCAAGTGGTTTTGTAGATGGACAAAGGTCTATGGTTGAAACTTATGCCATTTTCAGGAGATTTTATACAATCAATTCCTGCGTCCTGTAATTGGATATCGTTAAAAGATACCGCTAAAAGAGCTTTTACTTAAACTGTCTTTCCTAAATTTCCTAAAGGGAATTTCATGGAAGGATTGCTGATTTTATAAAAAGACTTTATCCGTCAATTCACAACTAACATAACACTAGGTTGGACCAGAAAGTAAGTAGCCACACCCCTATACCCGCCATTTCAACCTTTATGATCCTTTGGAGCTAAGGATAAGCAAACTTCCCTGGTTATTTCGCTTTGACTTTAAAAAATTTTAACCTCATCCTTAAATCTAAATCCCTCTTTTGTAAATCTCTTAAAATCCTTTGATCTCCTTATTCAGTTTGTCCATCAAAAACCTGGAAACCTTGTTAAAATATCGCTTTCTATTGAATCCCATTACCCATTGAATCCCTTTGGAGGCATTGGTGAGGAAAACCTCTTCCGCTTCATTGAGAACTTCAGGATTGATCTGGGCTTCAATCAATGGCAGCTCCTGTTTTTTAGCCAGTTGCATCACCACTTGTCTCATCACTCCACCTATGCATCCTTCACTTAAGGCCGGAGTGAACAATTCGCCTTTGTAAACCAGGAACACGTTGGCACTGATGGCCTCACATAAAAAACCATTTTGATTAAGAATGAAAGCTTCATCCAGGCGCATCTGTTCCTTAAAAATTCCCGCCATCACGTAGGGCAAAGAATTGCAGGTTTTTAAATTGGAAAGCTTGTTCAGCGGCTTCGCAATATCATGATATACATCCATGATCAAGCCTTTCGCATTAAATTGATATAAGGAGGCATCCAAAGCCTTGGCTTCTAAACTATAGGCACTTTTATTTTGAGAAGGCGTGTATAGGCCCCCTGCATCTCGAAAAACAGTTAACCGCAGCCGGACATTTTGTCCAACTTTATTTCTTTTGCACAACTCCTCAGCTTTATCTTTAAGGAAATAGGCATCCAGTTGAGAATAGCCCTCTAATTTCAATGTTTTCATTCCTTTCTGAAGTCTGTCGGCATGTAATTCCGCAAAATTAAGTTTGCCTTTAGACATCCTCATCGACTCGAAAAGTCCGTCTCCGTACTTGAATCCCCGGTTAGCAATGGTAAAAATTCTATCCTCTTCATCTAAAATCTCCCCGTTGTAGTTAATAAAATTTTTTGCCATAATTTGCAAAGCTATAGGTTGCCTTTCGCATTTAAGTGTTCTGAATATAATTTCTCCATTTTTCTAAAACCGAGCTGAAATCTTCCGGAAGTTCTGTATTAAAATGAATATATTTTTTTTGCGTGGGGTGAATGAATCCTAAAGTTTCGGCATGTAAAGCCTGCCTGGGCATGATGGTAAAACAATTCTCCACAAATTGTTTGTACTTAGCAAATAGGGTGCCTTTCCTGATCTTATCGCCACCATAAGGTGCATCATTAAATAAAGGATGGCCAATATGTTTCATGTGCGCTCTAATCTGATGCGTTCGTCCGGTCTCCAGTTGGCATTCCACTAAAGTGACATTATTAAAACGCTCTAAAACGCTGTAGTGTGTCACACTCCACTTTCCTTTTTTAGGATCTTCATAAACATCCATCACCTTACGGTCTTTGGCACTTCTGCCAATAAAGCCCTCCACGGTTCCATCTTCGGCTAAATCTCCCCAAACCAGCGCCCTATATTTTCGGGTGATGGTATGGTCATAAAATTGTTTAGCTAAATAGGTCATGGCTTTTTCGTTCTTGCTGACCAAAAGCAATCCTGAAGTGTCCTTATCTATCCGATGGACCAGACCAGGGCGCCTATCATTGCCCGGTAGCTGTGGAAGCTGGTTAAAATGATAGACGAGGGCATTCACCAAGGTTCCATCCCAATTTCCGTATCCCGGATGGACCACCATTCCGGCCTCCTTATTCACTAAGATCACATCATCATCCTCATAGATGACATGGATAGGGATATCCTCTGGATAAACCTCGGTATCACGCGGTGGATGCGGCAAAACAATGCTGATTTCATCCGTTGGTTTTACCTTATAACTGGCTTTGACAGGCTTTCCATTCAACAGCACATTCCCTGCATCAATGGCATTCTGAATCCGATTTCTTGAAGCGTTCTCCACACGAAGCATCAAAAACTTATCAATCCTTAATAAGGATTGTCCCTTATCAACAATGATTTTAAAATGTTCGTATAAATCAGTCTCTTCTTGTTCTAAAGAATCAATGGAATCACTCATATGGCAAAATTAAACCTTTCATCCGACTAATATTTAAAATTGATTTTGAACTTGGTAAAATTGATTTTGTGAACTTTTTATATTCTTGTTCATATTTTCGTATCATTTCCAAAACATCCAGCGTATAACATGTTATAATGAAATAAAAATAACCGGTCATGAGAAACTTCACTAAAAAAGCAATTTTCGTTTTAAATTTCTTCCCATTTCTGTTAAGGAAGATTTATTTTAAAGACTGAACATCAATTATATATGAAAAAATACAAATCTTTATCGATCCTTATCCTTTTAATTTCCTTCCTTCTTTTTCCTCATCGATCTCTTGCCCAGGGAGATGTTTCTGAATTAGTCAAATCCGGCCCTGGAGATGCCACTAAATTAGCAAAGGCTTTCTTTGACCCCGGATTTAAAGGACTAGGATTTGGGATGAACAGTGCATGGTTCAATTCTGCAAAATCCAAGAATCTCGGCAAATTTGATATTAAGTTTCAAGCCACAGCTGCTTTTGTACCTTCAGATGATCAACGTTTCGACATTAACAGCATAGGCCTCTCTAACAAGACCAGGTTAAGGAATGCGAATGACAATTTCACGCCCACCGCATTTGGGGATAACCATGATGGATCGGAACTGGTGTTATATGATGATAACAATACAGAGGTGGGATCTTTTAAGATGCCCCGTAGTACAGGAATCAAATTTGTTCCCTCTCCTCAAGTTCAGCTGACGGTTGGACTCCTAAAAAACACAGATGCATCTTTACGTTACAGCCCTAAAATTGACGTAGGAGGCTATGGAGATGTTCAAGTGTTGGGCTTTGGATTCAAACATGAAATCACGAGTTTAATTTTACCTGGTAAAACGGAGAAGATCATTCCGATAGATATCGCTGTTGCTTTCGGGTATAACAGAGCGACTTATAATTATAAATTTGCAGTGGCGGACCAGGTTGATGATCAAAATTCCGGAAGGGATCTGGGACAAAGGATCAGGGGAGAATTCAGTGGCTATACATTTGATGCAATCGTCTCTAAAAAACTGGCCATTTTTACTCCATTTGTCTCTGTAGGCTATAATACCGCTCAATCAAAATTAAATCTACTGGGAGATTATGTGGTAAGAACTGGTTACAACGTCACGCCTCCATTGGCAACTTACACCACCTTCACTGATCCGGTGAAAATCAAACAAACAGACATCTCAGGCTTAAGAGCGAATGTTGGTTTCTCTCTTCATTTGGCATTCTTCAGGTTATATAGTGCTTACAGTGTGGGAGAATACACTGCTTTCACGGGTGGGTTTGGTTTTGGAATTGGCAAGTAGTCAATAAAGCCATCCTAATTGATGATGATCCTAAAATGAGTTCAAAAAAACCGGACTTATTTTAGGATTTTTGCTTTTATGATTGATTTGCCATTTCACAGTCCGGAAGAAGAAGTATACTTCCCTCCTATTACAGCTCACCTTAAATTATTCATCAAAAGAGACGACCTCATTCATCCATTTATATCAGGGAATAAATGGCGAAAGTTAAAATACAATCTTCACCAAGCAAGAGACACGCATAAAAACCATCTGGTGACTTTTGGAGGTGCCTTTTCCAATCACATTTTAGCGACTGCCGCCGCAGGTGCCAAGTTCGGATTCAAAACCACTTCCTTTATCCGGGGAGAGCAAGCCAACAATGAACTTTTAGCACTATGCAAACTCTACGGGATGAAACTGGTTCCGGTGAGCAGGGAGGCTTATAAAGATAAAAACGAAATCTATAAGGAATATTTCATGCATGATGATGAGGCTTATTTTTTAGATGAGGGTGGATTTGGACCCGAGGCCGAAAAGAGGATGCCGGGAGATCGTCTCCGAATTGAAACAAGGGTATGACCATATATTTTGTTCAGCAGGTACAGGAGCCACATCTGCAGGAATCATTAATCAAATTCATTTACAGCATTTAAAAACTCAATTCCATATGGTTCCAGCTTTGAAGGGTGGGATTTTTTTAAAAGAGAAGATTCAACCTCTACTAATTTCTGACCGACCTTATGTGATTCATGAGGAATATCATTTTGGAGGTTATGCCAAAACGAAACCGGAATTGATCAGTTTCATCAAAGATTTTACAGGCCAAACCGGAATATTAACTGATCCAATTTATACGGGGAAAACACTTTTTACCATCCAGGATTTAGCCTCAAAAAGCTTTTTTGAAAAAGATGTCCGTGTGCTTATGGTTCATACAGGCGGATTCTTCGGGATCTTAGGAATGATGGATAAATTCTCCTAAATCAGGAAGATTTCGGGCTGAAATTCAATCGCATCATATTTTTTATTCCTCAAACCTGAGAAAGCTTCCAGTTCAAAAAACAGGTTTAAACTGTTTAAATCTATGATTCCGACCTAAAGTTTAGAAAACGCCCAAATTTGGTCGTTCAGGGCGGTTTTTGCTAAATTTGAAGAAACCCAATTTTATGTACAAACTATCAGTGGCACCAGATCAGGTCAAAGAAATTTTAAGCGAACACCTATTGACAGACGGTTACGACTTAACATTTGATTTAGAGAGAAGTGAAGGCGTGAGGATGTACGATTCCAAATACAATCGTTCTTTATTGGACTTTTTTACCTGTTTTGCCTCTGTTCCATTGGGATACAATCACCCGAAGATGATCAACGATGACGGATTCAAAAAGAATTTGCTTTTAGCCGCTTTAGCTAACCCTTCCAATTCTGATATTTACACCACACAATACGCTCAATTTGTTGACACTTTCTCCAGGGTGGGTATTCCTGATTATCTGCCACATGCCTTTTTTATCGCTGGCGGAGGTTTGGCTGTAGAGAATGCTTTAAAAGCAGCGATGGACTGGAAGGTCCAAAAGAATTTTGCAAAGGGTTATCGGGAAGAAAAAGGAAAGAAGGTTTTACATTTTGATCAGGCTTTTCATGGCAGAACGGGTTACACTTTAAGTTTAACCAACACCTTACCTGACAAAACCAAATGGTTCGCTCATTTTGACTGGCCACGGGTATCAGTTCCAAAAATAAAATTCCCCTTCACGGATGAATCTTATGAAGATTTATTAAAAAGAGAAGCACTTTCAATGGCTCAAATAAAAAATGCTTTTGAAACGGACAAGGATGAAATTTGTGCCATCATCATTGAACCCATACAGTCAGAAGGTGGAGACAATCACGTTCGCCAGGAGTTTTTAGAACAGCTGAGAAGCATTTGTGATGAGCATGATGCCTTATTGATTTATGATGAGGTACAGACCGGCGTAGGATTGACAGGGAAATTCTGGTGCCATCAGCATTTTGGAGAAAAGGCAAGGCCAGATATACTTGCCTTTGGTAAGAAAATGCAGGTTTGTGGTATTTTGGCAGGGCATAAACTGGATGAAGTTCCAACCAATGTCTTCCGTGTTCCGTCCAGAATCAACTCTACATGGGGCGGAAATTTAGTGGATATGGTGCGATCTTCAAAAATCATGGAGATTGTGGAAGAAGATCAGCTATGTGAGAACGCTGCTGAGGTTGGGGCCTATTTACAAGCTCAATTGATCAAAATTTCAGACCGGGATGAAAGAGTGACCAACGTTAGAGGTAAAGGTTTGTTGACTGCCTTTGATTTTCCTTCTAAGGAAATAAGAGACGCTTTTGTCAAAAGAGGAATGGAACAGGGTGTGATGTTTCTGGGCTGTGGCAACCAAACCATCCGTTTTCGCCCGGCTTTAGTCATCCAGAAACAACATATTGATGAGGGTTTGGAGGTGATGGAGAAGGTGTTGAAATCTTTATAGGTGATTTTATCGTCAGCCATTTTCTGGTTCATTAGGCATTGGTTCATTAGTCAATTTCAGTCCCCATCAAAAAAATCAAAACTAACTATATTTTCGTTAGGCACTAGCTCACTAGAGTTAAGTTAAAAGTAGAAAGTCTTATATCATTGATAATAAGTAATGGTTGTTTTATGATTAACATTACACTAGTGTTAAGTTAAATATAATATGACGTATTAAGTGTATATTTGGAAAACTTTATCCAATGATACGTTATACAATCAAACTAACTAAATCCGAAGTAGAAGAACTACATGTAATAATCAACAAGGGTTCACATACTTCCCAAACATTTCGAGCGGCTTATATACTTTTGAATTGTGATGAAGGAGAATATTCAAACAAAGTAACCAACGATCAAATAAGTAAAGTGTTGAAAGTTGGAATGCGTACAATTGACCGGGTAAAAAAACAATTTATTGAAGAAGGGATCGAAGCTGTTTTAGAACGTAGACCCACTACACGCATTTATGAAGTCAAAGCAGATGGAGATATGGAAGCAAAGTTAGTGACCTTGTGCTGTAGTGCCCCACCCAAAGGCTATTCTAAATGGTCATTACGATTACTGGCAGACAAGATGGTGGAATTAAATTATGTAGAGAGCATTTCCCATGTAACGGTAAGAAGTGTTTTAAAAAAAATGAACTTAAACCTTGGAAGGTAAAAGGATGGGTAATTCCTCCCGAAAAAAACGGTGCCTTTGCAGCGAACATGGAAAAAGTATTGGATGTGTACAAAGAGCCCTACAACGCTGAGTTTCCAGTCGTTTGCATGGATGAGTCACCCAAGCAACTGATAGAAAATGGTAAGCCTTCGGTTGGAATGAAGCCAGGCCAGGATGCAAGGGTTGATTATGAGTATATAAGGCATGGTGTAGTCAATATATTTATGGCAAATGAACCTCTGATGGGAAAACGTCATGTACAAGTAACTGAATTTAAAACCAAAAGGGACTGGGCTAGGTTTGTAAAAAGAATCGCTGATGAATGGTATCCAAAAGCCAAAAAAATAAAATTAGTAATGGACAATTTTAAGACGCATGACGCATCAGCATTTTATGAAACATTTGAACCTGCAGAAGCAAAAAGACTTTGGGATAGATTTGAATTTGTATATACCCCTAAACATGGCAGTTGGTTAAATATGGCCGAAATAGAATTGCATGTATTAAATGGTCAATGCCTAAATAGACATATATCCACTATAAAAAAAATTAAAGAGGAAGTTGAAGCATGGCAAACTAATAGTAATAATAAGAACAGAAAAATAAATTGGCAGTTCACAAATAAGGAAGCAAGGGTGAAATTGAAAAAACTCTATCCGTCAATTCATGACTAACATTACACTAGTAAATTTAACAACCTAATGAACCATTTCAACCAGTGAACTAACGACACTTCATGAACTATCTCAACCAATAACATTTAACGAATTTTCTTTTTTATCAAATTGAAGAGGAAAAGCTTGTTTCCATAAGTTAAAATAGTGAGATGCTCTTACCATCAGTTCATCATGCCTACCTTCTTCCACTACTTTTCCACTATTTAAAACTATAATCTGATCTGCAGTGTAAATCGTGCTTAAACGGTGTGCAATTACAATAATAGTTTTGCCTAGTTCTTTCAAATAATTGATGGTTTCCTGTACGTACTGTTCTGATTTTGAGTCTAAAGAGGAAGTGGCTTCATCTAAAATCAGAATCTCGGGATTACGGTATAAAGCCCTTGCAATGGCAATCCTTTGTTTTTGCCCGCCAGAAAGTGTTGCTCCGTTTTCACCCAAATAAGTCTGAAAGCCTTTTGGTAAACTTTCTATAAAATCTAAAATTCCTAAACGGGTGCAAATAGCTATGATGTGCTGCATATCAGGCTCATCATGGCCTATGGCAATATTATCAATTACGTGGCCTGCAAATAAATCTATCTTTTGCGGTACAACAGAAACTAAACTCCGTAATGACGCATTTTTGATGTATTTAATATCGTAATTGCCAATGCTGATTTTACCCTTTTGTATGGGATAAATATTTTGCAACAAAGCCATTAAAGTTGTTTTCCCAGAGCCACTTTCCCCAACTATAGCAGTAAATTTCCCTTTCGGGATACTTAGATTTAAATACTCAAATACCTGAACCCTGGTTCCGTATCTAAAAGAAACATTTTGAAACTGAATATCGCCTATATTTTGGGGTGTAAGTTCTATTTGATTTTCCGATTTCTCCTGCTCCAAATCCATAATTTCAAATAACCTGTCGGCTGCAATCACTGCGTCTTGTACAGTTTTGTTCATGCCAATCAAACCTGCTACCGGACTGGTAAAATAACCCACCAAAGCATAAAAAGACAATAATTCCCCAGGGGTGATCTCATTGTCCAATACAAAACCTGCACCTACCCATAATAGAATAATAGTAATGATGCGGGATATAAATTCGGAAGAAGTTCCGGCAAAAACGGCGTTCATGCTGGACGTGTAAACTGTACCCAACAAATTCACAAAACGTGTTTCTGTTTTGTCATTAGCATGTTCTTCTAATCCAAACCTTTTAATGGTTTCCATAGCGTTTAAGCTTTCAACCAATTGCGATTCCAACTCTGCACTATCTTCCATTAATTTCCTTTGCACTTTTTTGTTCAGCTTATTGGTAATCCAATAAACTAAAGCGTACAAAGGAATTACCACTATTAAAACCAAAGCCAGTTTCCAATAATAGGTAAACATTAAAGCGAAGGAAAAGAAAATGATAAAGATGTTAAGCAAAAAATTGATACTCACATCATTCAAAAAAGCCCTTATTTTTACTGCATCATTAATTCTCGAAATAATTTCACCTACCCTCATGGTGTCAAAAAATTGCTGTGGCAATTTTAAAAGATGCTTATAATATCCCAATATAAGATTGGCATCAATCATTTGCCCGGTTTTGATGGTAAAGATGGTTTTTACCGTTCCAATAAATAGCTGCACCATTAACAAAACCACCATGACACAACCCATCAGGTTCAATAAATTGCGGTTGCCATCAACCAAAACAAAATCCACGATTTTCTGTACAAAAATTGAAGTTGACAAACCTAGAATGGTATAAACCACGGCTCCAAAAATGGCTTGTGTCAAAATGCTTTGATGAGGTTTTATCAAGTTCCAAAACCGAGTATGAAGAGATACTTTTTCATTCCCGATTTTAAAACCATCATCCGGCATTAACAGAATGAGTACCCCCGTCCATTCTTTTTTAAATTCATCATGACTTTTTTGATGGATTTGCCCATCACCAGGATCCATTACCTGTATATATTTTTTGGTGACTTTATAAATTACCACATAATGCTGCAAAACTTCTTTTACTACCACATGTGCAACAGCGGGCAAGGGAATTTTAAAGAGGCTTTCAAATTGCCCCTTTACACCTTTGGCTTCAAAGCCTATTTTTTGCGCAGCCTCAATCATACCCAAAACGTTGGTCCCCTTTTTATCAGTCCCTGCCATTTGGCGGATACGAGCAATCGGAAGTTTCAATTGATAATGCGAGGCGATGGAGGCTAAACAAGCTGCACCGCAATCGGTAATGTCTCTTTGTTTTATTTTGATGCTCATTATAAAAGGTTTAGGATCTAAGGTGATTGACGCATTACCTCGAGGAACGAGAGGTCTCATTGAGGTTGACATGCGATGGATAATTAACCCGCCTTAGCTAACTGCTTGTGAGCTGTCTCCTTAGGTCGACATGACGACGTTGGATCAATTAGATGCCAAATTTGGGTTTACCCAATCATCTACCTTATCATACAATAGCTGGTATAATGTTCTTTCCGTTACCATAAATCGGGCATTAAAGGTCATCCCTTTTTTCAGATTGCCTTTGTAGCCATTTTTTAATTTTAAAAACTCTTGGTCTAAGCTGCATTTTACTTTAAAAACTGGTTGTTGATCAGCCATTAAAATATCATCTGAAATATCCAACACTTTGCCTGTTACAAAACCCCATTGGTTATAATTAAAAGCGTCGATATTAAAACGGACATCCTGCCCTTTTCTAATCAACCCAATATCTGATGGTATGATATAGCAATAAGCCGTTAATTTTGTATTCGGCGAAATCTCTCCAATTTTTTGATTGGCAAATACATAAGTTCCTTTTTGCAAGCCTGCAATGCTTTGTAGGGAGCCAGCAATCGGCGCTTTTAACACATACAGTTTCTTTTGTTCTAAGAGTTCTGCTCTTTTGCCAGAAAGTTGTCTCAGCTCTTCTTTATACTCATTGGCTTCTACCTGCCACTGGCTGCGGTATTTTTTATTAAGCAACAGATAAGCATTTATTGCTTGCTCATCATCAAATTTATATTTCTCGAACTCGGCAGCCGTTAATACATTTCCTTGGTATAATTTCTCATATCTGGCAAAAACATTTTGCGCCTGTTGTTTTGCCAATTGGGCATTGCTCATTTCCTGCTCGTATTGTTGCCAAGAGGAGGCATATTGGCTGGTTTGTAAATTTAAAACAGAACTTCCATTTTCTTTTGATGCATTTATCAATTTTTGAATATCAGTTAAATTTTGGTTGAGTTTACTTACCCTTTCTTGCACTAAATTATTCTCCTGATTAGGCAAATTGGCATCAATAACCAATAAGGTGTCATTCTTATCT
>CBDCMP010000003.1:0-17126 GCA_965218985.1 Pelobium sp. | reverse complement strand
ATCTCTGATTTTGTTTTCTGATGGATGGATGGAGATGGGCTCATGCTGTTCATCCAGAATCTCCAGTACTCTTTCTGATGCGCCGATAGCTTTTTGAACATTGGCATACAGTTCAGGAAAACTCCCCATCGCTGCCCCAACAAAAACAGAATATAGCATATAAGCTAATAAATCACCTACAGATAAGTTGCCTTGCTGCACCAGCAACGAGCCATACCAAATCACTCCCATGATGGCACCGAATAAGCAAAAGATGATGAAAGATGCAAAAGCTCCGCGATAATTAGCACCTCTTAAAGCAATTTGAACCACTTCCCTCAAACTCTTATCATATCTTTTGGCTTCGTAAGCTTCGTTCACAAAAGCTTTGACGTTGGAGATCCCCTGTAGCGTCTCCTCCACTATCGTGTTTGATTCCGCCAATTTGTCTTGGGCACTTCTTGATATTTTCCGAATAGCTTTTCCGAAAAAAACGCCGGCGACTACCATAATAGGTAGGATGGAAAGATTGAACAAGGTAAGTCTGCCGGATACCAGAATTAAAATGGTGATGCCTCCTATCAGGAGGATGATCTGTCTGATCATTTCGGCAAGTGTGGTGGTGATGGTATCCTGGATTTGCGATAGATCCGCTGAAATCCTGCTGTTCAATTCTCCCACCCTGCGGTTAGCAAAGAAATTCATTGGGAGTGTGATCATTTTGAAATAGGTGTCTCTCCTGATATCCGCTAAAGATTTCTCGGCCACCTCCACAAATAACCTGATCCTGAAAAAAGAAACAAAAGCCTGAACAAAAAGAATCCCAAAGGCCAGATATCCAATAGCGTTGATAGAATCGGGCATTCCATATTGAGGTGTTTTCCCCTGCGCCACATCTACCATCACTTTTATCAAAGCTGGAAATGCCAGCCCTGTTAAGCTTGAGAGGAACAAAAAGATCATTCCTACGATGAATTTTGTACGATAAGGTCTCAAGTATTTAAGCAGCCCTGAAATCTTTTGAAGATTCTCTTTGTTTATTTTTGATTTAGTGAAATCCTGGGTAGGTGCAGAACTGCTATTTAATCCGTTTCTCGCCATCTTAATCTATATCGTGAAAAGCTCAATTTCGCTTTCAGCCAAAAGTAATTGAATAATCCGCTATGAAACTTATTTTAAAGAAATTTTACGGAACACAAACAGTCCGAAGCTGATGATCGCCAAAGCCAGTGCAAAAGAGAAGAGCTGATAGAATTTCTTGCCTTTTTTTATATCGGCAATCTCTGTCCTCACTCTTTCATTCTCGTTTTGCAACTTATTGATGGTGTGCATATAGGCAAGGGTTCTGGTTTCGGATTCCTGTGACCTTGATTCCACTTTCTCCTGTTGGAAGGTTTTATAATCCAATAGCGTCTTGGTCTCCTTCAAAATTGCATTATCAGTTTGTATGATCTCTGTAAGGATGTCAATGCTCTTTTGCATGTCTCTTTTTGTTTTTAACCCAAAAATTCCCGTGCGGGAGCTTAGACTGACATCGTACTGACCGAATTTCCCGCTTCTCGAATTCAGCATCGCATTTATTTTATTCCGCTGTAGCTGATAGGCCAAGCTATCCGCATTTTGAAAAGCGAAAATGGAGGTAATGGAACACGTAAATAAGACGGATAAGATGAATTTCATTTTTAATTTTTAAGTTAAACTCCAGGCTTCCGCCCTTTCCTGGAAAAGAGGCTTCACTTTTCTCCAGGTGTTGAGGAATACATCAGAATTTCGATAATTTTCTAAATCCTCTTCAGTATGCCAATGGCTGATGGTGAAGAAGATATCAGGGTTCTTCACATCCTGATGGAGATTGACTGCTGAACATCCCGGCATAGCTTCAATCTTCGCCTTTGAGCGAAAGAATAGCCCTTTAAAAGCAGAGACTTCATTTGATTTAAGATGCATTTTCACTAACCTGATGATCATTGATTGAATTCTATTCTGATGATGTCATTGATGTTCAAGCCTAGCAAGCCACTTGCATTGCCTTTGTTAATAGCGATCTCCAAGTGATTGGATATTCCAAAGAGGCAAAGTTTCTCTCCTTCCGGAACTTCATTATAATGCCAGCTCAGTTGGCTGATGGTTTCATTCCTTTTGAAGTACAAAGTGAAATTACGCCCATTTTGTACTTTGGCGAATAAATCTTTATTGACATTGGTGATCACATTCTGAAAAGAATCGATGAAGATCACACAACCCTTGATCTGATCTTTATCTACCACTGGCTGTAAATTCATTCTTTGTTCAATCTCATCCGAGGAGATCCCAATATCTTTCAATGCTCCGCCATCTGCCAAATGGCAGGCTGCTTTCACGAATATGTCGGCAAGCGGAAAATGAAGAAATTTAAGGTCCTGCATGATGTTGATCTCCACAATCTCCTGGGGTTTCTCATCAAACATCAGTGAGAATATTCCATTGTCAGATCCAACAAAAAAATGATCTTTATATTTTATAGCCAGGTATTTGTTATATTCACTATAGACCGTGTCGATACCGATCAGGTGAACGGTTCCTTTGGGAAAGTAGGAGAAACAGTTCTTTAAAATGAAAGAAGCTCTTGAGATATTGAAGGCCTGGATTTCATGTGTGATATCAATAATGTTCACATTCGGCAATGTATTTAAAATACTGCCTTTTAATGCCGCCTGATAAAAATCTTTATAACCTAAATCTGTGGTTAAAGTAATAATTGCCATTAAAATTGTGAATATTTATTCTTAATCTTGTGTCATAAGATCAATGCTACAAATATTGAATTTTTAATCCAGAATAACACCGAAAACATAAAATCTATATCTTGAACGATTTAAAAATCACTTTAGAATCTGTTAACCCAGTAGTGCTTTGGGGACCCAATAATGAATACTTTGAGCTGATAAAACGCTCGTTTCCGAAACTGAAAGTTGTCACCAGAGGGAATGAAGTGAAAGCATTGGGAGATGAGCAGGAGTTGGTCAGTTTCAATGAAAAACTCACTGCCATCATCAATCATTTAGACAAATATCAGAATCTTTCCAATAACGACATCGAAACGATATTGGGCTCCAGTGCAACACCAGTTTCAAAAACGGAGGGAGTGGACGGTGTTGAACCAGCAAGTTCTGCTTCGGAGGTGATTGTTTTTGGTCCGAATGGAATAATGGTTAAGGCCCGCACCGCCAATCAACGCAGGATGGTGGGCAGCATCAATCACAACGATGTGCTATTCGCTATCGGGCCTGCCGGAACGGGAAAAACATACACTGCTGTTGCTTTAGCGGTAAGAGCTTTAAAGAATAAAGAAATCAGGAGAATCATCTTAACCAGGCCGGCAGTTGAAGCGGGGGAGAACCTGGGTTTTCTTCCTGGAGACTTAAAGGAGAAGATCGATCCCTATTTACGTCCTTTGTATGATGCTTTGGATGATATGATACCTGCTGAAAAACTAAAGACCTACCTGGAGAACAGAACCATAGAGATCGCTCCCCTGGCATTCATGCGTGGAAGAACACTTGACAACTGCTTTGTGATTTTAGATGAGGCCCAAAATGCCACTGATATGCAGCTGAAGATGTTTTTAACCAGGATGGGGCCATCTGCTAAATTCATAGTGACGGGTGATGTCACTCAAATAGACCTTCCCAAAAAGCAGCAATCAGGGTTACATAATGCGCTGAGGATATTAGAGGGGATCAAAGGGATAGATGTGATCTATTTGACCGGGATTGATGTGGTGAGGCATAAGCTGGTAAGAAAGATATTGGAGGCTTACGGAGATATTCAATAAAGTGCAAAGCATAAAAAAATAATCTAAAAATAGAGGTTAATGATAAGATTGATAGCACTCAGCCTTTGGCCTTTCGCTTAACATGGACGCATTAAAAGAAACCAACTTCAATTTCCCTGGTCAAACCGGGTTTTATAAAGGTAAAGTAAGAGACGTTTACACCATTAAAGATGAATATTTGGTGATGGTGGTGAGCGATAGAATTTCTGCATTCGATGTGGTTTTGCCGGAGGCCATTCCTTTCAAAGGGCAAGTTCTTAACCAAATTGCGGCTAAATTTCTGGAAGCCACCAAAGATATCGTTCCTAACTGGGTAATTTCGGTACCCGATCCCAGTGTCACCATTGGAAGAATATGTGAACCATTCAAGGTAGAGATGGTGATCAGAGGGTATTTGGCGGGACATGCTGCCAGAACATATGCTGCCGGCAAACGTGAAGTTTGTGGAGTGGAACTTCCGGATGGATTAAAAGAGAACGACCGGCTTCCTGAACCGATCATCACACCCACCACTAAGGCATCCGTGGGACATGATGAAGATATCTCCCGCGAGGAGATTTTGCAAAAAGGAATTGTAAGCGAGGAGGATTACCTGCAATTAGAAGATTACACCCGGAAGCTTTACCAAAAAGGAACAGAGATTGCAGCAGAGCGGGGATTGATATTGGTGGACACCAAGTATGAATTCGGTAAAGCAGATGGAAAATTGTTTTTGATAGATGAAATTCACACCCCCGATTCTTCCAGGTATTTCTACAAAAATGGATATGAAGAATTACAAAGAGCAGGAGGGCCACAAAAGCAATTATCAAAAGAATTTGTAAGGCGTTGGTTAATGGATAACGGCTTTCAGGGAAAAGATGGCCAAGTAGTTCCGGAGATGAAACCGGAGAAAGTGGAATCGATCTCATCAAGATACATTGAGCTGTATGAGCAAATTACCGGAAACATTTTTGTAAAGGAAAATTCGGATGATATCTACGAAAGAGTGGAGGCGAATGTTAATAAGGCTTTAAAAAATCTTTAATAATTTTATCATTTTAATTTTAATAAAAAAAAACTACCTTAGGGCAATAAGATTGATTATGAAATTCACGGTTGATAAACACGAAAAGTATATTTTAATAAAGCTGAACGAGGGGAAATTGAACTCTCTGGTATCTCCACAACTAAAATCAGAGCTTATTTTAACTAATACAGAAGGTCAAAGAAACATCATTCTTGATATGTCTAATGTTAAATATGCAGATTCAAGTGGTCTAAGCAGCTTATTGGTTGGGCATAGGTTATGTAAAAATTCCGGGGGCGTATTCATCCTGACAGGAATAAACGAAGCTGTATCCAGATTGATCACCATATCGCAATTAGATAGCGTCATCACCATTGTGCCTAAAGTGGAGGAGGGCATTGATTTGATCTTTATGGAAGAGATTGAAAAAGAACTTAAGAGGGAGGTAAAATAATCTCTTTTCAATCTATTTTTACCGAACATGAAATTTGAGGTCACGATATTGGGCAGTAGTTCGGCAACACCTATCTTCCACAGAAACCCTACTTCTCAAATTATTAATATTAACGAAAAGCTTTTGATGATTGATTGCGGCGAAGGCACTCAGCAGCAAATGCTCCGGTATGGGATCAAATACCATAAGATAGATCATATTTTCATCAGCCATTTGCACGGGGATCACTTCTTTGGACTTATTGGTTTGATCTCTTCCATGCATTTGAACGGGCGCACCAAGCCTTTGCATTTATTTGCTCCTCCAGAGATCAAAGAAATTTTGGATATACAATTCAAACATTCCGGTTCTGTTATCAAATTTCCTATTGAATACCACAACACTCAGGCAAAAGAACCTGAAATCGTATTGGAGAACAATGATTTTACCGTGGAGACTTTTGTTCTGAATCACCGTATTGCATGTACGGGTTTTGTGTTTAAACAAAAGATCAGGTTACGAAAGATCATCAAGGAAAAAGTAACAGCTTTAAATATTCCTGCACAATTCTTTCCCATGATAAAACGAGGCATCGATTTTAAAGATCAGGCCGGGAATGTTTTTAAAGCGGCTGAACTGACAACAGATCCGGACATACCACGTTCCTATGCCTACTGTTCTGACACCTTAGCTGATGGTTCTTACACGCTTCACCTGAAGGATGTGGACACTTTATACCATGAATCCACATTTTTGCATGACATGGTGGATCGTGCAACAGAAACTTTCCATACCACTGCCTTGCAGGCCGCGGAATTAGCCAAAGCGAACAATGTGAAAAAGCTCATCATAGGTCATTTTTCGGCAAGGTATCGTGATCTTTCGCCTTTGTTGATGGAGGCCCGTTCTGTCTTTCCCGAGAGCTATCTGGCAAATGAGGGAGAGAGCTTTATGATTTGATAGAACCATCACAAAAAAATCCTCCGAACGGAAGGATTTCAACGATTAAAAGAGTGTAAAATAAACTGTGTCAAGAATTAGGAATCACTAATTTAGATAGAGTTTATTATGAAGAGAGAAGAACAGCTCGATTATGAGCTAATGAAACAAAAAGCCTTGGAGCAGTTACGCTCAGGCAAGTCATTGTACGGCAAGGACGGAGCATTCGCTCCTTTGCTGAAAAGTTTCCTTGATTCTGCGCTTGAGGCAGAACTGGAGAACCATTTAGATCAGGACGAACGGCTGTCTGGCAACCGTAGGAACTTTAAGTACATGACCAAAGATATCACAACTGCAGGATATATGAGTCAAGACACCACGTGACCGACTCCATTATTTGTACCAGAGATCATTCGCAAGCGGGAGACTATTTTGGCCGAGAGTCTTGAGAGCAAGATTATCGGGATGTACGGCCTGGGGATGAGCCTGCGTGATATTTCAAAGCACATTAGGGATATGTACGACACGGAGATCAGCCATTCCACTCTTTCGTCCATTACCGACAAGATTATTCCAGAAGTAAAAGAATGGCAGTCTAGACCTCTCCAAGAGCTTTATACCATTGTCTGGCTCGATGCGATGCATTATAAGGTAAAGGAAGATCACCGTATGGTCTCACACGCAGTCTATAATATTCTGGGCATCAACCGTCATGGCCGAAAAGAGTTATTAGGCATGTATGTCTCCCAGAGCGAAGGTGCTAATTTCTGGCTGAGCGTACTCACAGATCTACAGAACCGTGGGGTAAAGGATATTCTGATAGCCTGTATCGATAACCTCAACGGTTTTCCGGAGGCGATAAACGCCGTTTTTCCAAAGACCGAGATACAAACCTGTATCGTACATCAGATCCGGAACAGTCTGAAATATATTGCATCAAAAGATCAAAAAGCATTTATGAAAGATTTGAAGCCTGTTTACCAAGCTGATACACTTGAACTTGCAGAGCTTAAGCTGGAACAGCTCGATGAAAAGTGGGGCAGAAAGTATGAGAAAGTTCTGGAGTCCTGGCGCAGGAACTGGGCAAAACTAACTACGTATTTCCGCTATGACGCCGTAATTCGAAAGCTGATATACACCACCAACACCATTGAAGGCTTTCATAGACAAGTCAGAAAAGTAACAAAGACCAAAGGCGCTTTCACCTCAGATATGGCACTGTTGAAACTCATCTATCTCGCTCAGAAAAATATAAGCGAGAAATGGACAATGCCGTTGAGCAACTGGGGCACAACGGCTCAGAAACTTGCCATTTGGTTTCCTGAAAGAATGATATTAGATTTGAACTAGGAAGAAGCGTTTGAGTAGCATTAATTTAAATGACACAGTTTATTTTACACACCCACGATTAATAAATAAAACTGAATGTCCGTAATTTATCATAAAACCAACAAGAGATAAAGAAATGGATAAATCCATTAAAATTCCTATTTCATATAGCACAGGGTTTAAACCATGGGGCAATATTTGATTTGCGATTGAAACCGTTTTAGCGGTTTAATCATCTCTATGAAGCTTTACGGATATTCAAAAATAAAATTTGTAAAGTAGACCAATAATCTTAATCTTTTCTGCCTCCAAACACCGAGAAACTTACATACCTCTTCGGATTGGCTTTTAAGTCAACCATTAGCTTGTCTAAATTCGCAGCAGCATTATTAAGGTTATTATACAACTGTTGGTCATTCAGCAACATGCTTAAAGAGCCCGTTCCATTATTCACTTTGGTTACCGCTGCCTGTAATTCTGCTACTGCTTTATTGGCATGATCAATTGTTTCCTTGATATTGGTTTTGGCCATCTGTTCAGAGAAGGAATTGAAATTAGTGACCATGGCGTTGATCTTATCGTTGTTGTTCTTTAAATTATTGGAAATGGACTCTGCATTGGCAAGAATGACATCTATCCTTTGTGCCTGTACATTTACCGCCCCGTCAACGGTTTTGGAGGTGGATTCCAAAGTTTCCAGCGTTTTGGCAATGCTTGCAAAACTTCTGTTGATGTTCTTTTGGAAATCGGGGTTTAAAATCAAATTTACCGAGGTTAAGACCGAATCTAGCCTTGCTACGATTTGTTGCGCTTTTTTCTGCACGGGTTCCACTTGTTCCAGCAGATTGGCTTGTACATTGGCGTTTAAAGTATCGCCATCAGCAGCATATTGCATACTATTTCCCAAATCAAAAACCACCGCTTTGCTTCCCAGCAGATCAGTGCTTTCTAACCTCGCTATCGTGTTTTTAGGAATGGCATATTGTGGGTTGATTTTAAACTGTGCCAAAATTTGTCCGTTAGGCTGCAAGGTCAATGCGGATACACGTCCAACCTGGTAACCGTTCACCAATACAGGTTTCGAGATGGCTAATCCATCCACTTTATCATACTTGGCATAAAATTCATTCTCACTGGTGAAAATATCGTTACCTTTTAAAAAATTATAGCCAATGATGAATATGGCGATGGCGAACGCTGCCAGAATTCCTACTTTAGTTTCGTTTGAGATTTTCAAATTGTTCTTTTTATTGCAAAGTTAATCAATAAAACATCATTAAGATTCAACTTGTTTTTTATAGTTGACGATAGCATTTAAAATATCTTCGACAATTTCCGATTGTCCATCATCTGAATTGATGTATTTTTCTTCATCCGGGTTACTGATGAAGCCAATTTCAGTTAAAATCGCAGGCATCCCTGCTCTTTGCAAAACGGCCAATCCTTGTTCTTTGACCCCTCTATTAACCCTTCCTCTTTTCACATACTCGTCTTGCACTAATGATGCCAGTTTGATGCTTTGATCACGAAAGGCATTCTTCATCAATGAAAAGATGATGTAGCTTTCCGGGTCATTGGGATCGAAACCCCCATAATTACTCTTATAATCTTTCTCCAGCAGGATAGAGGCGTTCTCTCTAAGTGCCACATCTTGTTCATCCAGCCTGTTGAAACCTGCTACAAAAGTCTCCGTTCCTCTGCTTCTGGGGTCAGGAATTCTTTTTCCTTTATACCAAATCAAAGGCATGGAGTTGCAATGGATGGAGATGAATAAATCAGCCTTTTCTCTGTTAGCCAATTTTATTCTTTCATATAATTCCGGGTAGCTGTCGTCAGTTCTTGTATAAATCACCTTTACATCCGGTAGTTTGGCTTCAATGGCTTTCCCTAATTTTAAAGCAACTTCCAGCGTCACGTTCTTCTCTCTAGAGAAAGCACCGTGAGTGGAGCCATCTTTCCCGCCATGACCAGCGTCTATCACGATAGTTTTAACTTTGTTGCCTGTTGATAAATTCTTTTTATTATCGGCCATCTTAGCGGAACTAAAAAGAAGAGCACCTACACTTGTTAATACTAAACAGCTAATAAACCTTTTGAATGTTGTAATTTTCATTAATTTTGGACGTTTTTTGTTAACCTTGCTTACAAAAATATTATTCTTATTCGATTTTGAAATTTACCTATATATTTTTTACTTGTTTCCTATTATTTGTACACATCGGTACAACAGCCAGTGCCTATTTCCAACAGGACTCTGTAAAGAAAACGGATGCTACAGATTCAATTTCATCGTCAGCTGTTGTTAAAACGGATACATTAAGAAAAAATTCTAAGCCAGGTCAAATCAATGATGTGATCACATTCACGGCTAAAGATTCCTCAGTTTACAATGCCGAAACCAATGAGTGGTATTTATATGGAAATGCCCGGGTGACTTATGGCGAAAAGCAAGTGGATGCGGGCTTTATCCGCCTGAATCAAAAAACCAATACTTTATTTGCAAAAGGAAAGGTGGATTCTCTGGGAAGGTTTTCGGGTTTACCCATATTCAAAGATCCGGAGCAGGGAACGCTCACGGCAGATTCTGTTTACTATAATTTCAAAACCTCTAAGGGCAAGATTTATCAGGTTTATACGGAGCAGGAAGGTGGTTATATCACCGGTGGAAAAATAAAAAAGCAAGCTAACGATGAAGTTCACCTGAAGAATGTGGTTTATTCGACCTGTGATTTGCCTTCACCGCACCAGCATTTTGGTATTGTGATCACTAAAGGTATCGCTACCAAAAACCAAATCATCACGGGGCCTGCGTATCTGGTGATAGAGGATGTGCCCATACCTTTGGTTTTGCCTTTTGGTTTTTTTCCTAAACCGAATAAACGAGCGTCAGGAATAATTTTGCCGCAATTCGGGGAAGATCAAACTTTAGGATTCTTTCTTAAGGACTTTGGTTACTATATAGGTTTAAATGATTATTGGGATTTAACCCTCAGGGGAGGTGTTTATTCCAAAGGTTCTTATGAAACCAGTGCTGCCAGCAGATACACCAAGCGCTATAAATATTCGGGGAATGTATTTCTTTCTTATTCATCCAGTAAATTAGGAGTGGAAGGAACACCTGAATTTGAAAATCCGGTAAAGGATTTTAAAATTCAATGGTCTCATCAGCAAAATCCAAATGCACATCCGGGAACTAATTTTGGAGCTTCAGTGAATGCAAGTTCCAGGGGCGCTTATAGAAATGTCCCAACTTATAACTATCAGTCTTTGGTGCAAAATCAGTTGAACTCCAGTATATCTTACAGTAAGATTTTTCCCAATAGCCCGTTCAGTTTCAGCAGCAGCTTATCACATAGCCAGGATTTGACCTCCGGAAGGGTTTCCTTACAGTTGCCAAACCTCAACTTCAGCATGACCACACTGAATCCTTTTGATGCTAAGGATAGAATAGGAGAGCAAAAATGGTATCAAAGAATATCCGTAGGTTATAGCATGCAGGCGAATAACCAATTGGACACCTATGATTCGCTGTTGTTCAAACCAAATATATTGAGTAAAGTCCGATCTGGCGTGCAACACAGTATTCCCATATCTTTATCTTCAAAAGTCTTGAAATATTTTCAGTTCAGCCAGAATTTAAGCTATAATGAGCGTTGGTATTTTCAAACCATCCGAAAAAGTTACCTCGCCAGACCTACACCAACAGGTACCAAAGATTCCCTGGCTTTAGATACGGTTCAGGGCTTCAGACGGGCGTCAGATTACAGTATAGGAGGAAGTTTGACCACAAAAGTTTATGGGCAATTGAATTTTAAAAAAGGAAAATTAGTGGCGATAAGGCACGTCTTCACTCCAAATGTAGGTTTCTCTTACCGGCCTGACTTTGGACAGCCGAAATTTGGATATTATGATAGTGTGCAGCTAGATCAAAGCGGAAGAAGACAGGCTTATTCCATTTTTGAAAATAGTTTATACGGAGGTCCTGGAGTGGGGAAAAGTGCAGCCATTAATTTCGGGCTGGATAATAATATAGAGATCAAGGTCAAAAGTTCAAAAGACACTACCAACAATGGAATTAAAAAAATCCCTATTTTGCAAGGCTTAAGCTTAAATGGGTCTTACAATTTTGTTGCAGATAGCTTAAAACTTTCTCAGTTAAGCTTTAGTGGAAGAACTTTCTTCACGGAAAAGCTTGGCATAAGTTTTAACGGATCATTAGACCCTTATGTTTTTTATACCCAGCTTTCCAATGGGCAATTAATAGGACGTGACATCAATCGGTACCGCTGGCAGGATGGTAAATTACCCAGGCTCTCTAACTTTGGGTTTTCTTTTGATTATAGCCTGAATTCATCAACGCTTGGGAAAAACAATAAATCAAACAACCCCCCAAACCCTGGAAATTCAGATTTATTCAACAGGGTGAATGCGCAGCAGGCAGAGCAGCTCCAGCAAATCAGCAGGGATGCGAATGCTTTTGTTGATTTCAATATCCCCTGGAATTTAAGTTTCTACTACAATTTTAATTACGCTAACACAGGTATCAACAAATCAATAGTGCAAACGCTAAATGCCAATGGTGATTTTAACCTCACTTCAAAATGGAAAGTACAATTCAACACCGGTTACGATTTTCAGAACAAAGCACCCAGTTTAACCTCTTTTTCTATTTACCGCGATTTGCACTGTTGGGACATGTCTATTCGATGGATACCATTCGGTCCTTTTCAAAGCTACAGTGTTGATTTAAGGGTAAAATCTTCTATTTTACAGGATTTAAAGCTGAGTAAGCAAAGAAATTATTTTAATGAATTTTAAAATGCGGGCAGAGCTGATCACCATTGGTGACGAAATATTGATTGGACAGATCATAGATAGTAATTCGGCATGGATGGCCACACAGTTGAATAGCATTGGGGTAAACGTGAAACAAATCACCTCGGTATCCGATGATGAGGCTCATATTCTGGAGGCGCTGAAAAATGCGGAGCGACGTGTTGATATCATTCTGATGACTGGGGGATTAGGGCCGACGAAGGATGATGTCACCAAAAAAACATTAGCCAAATATTTTCACTCTGAAACATTCATCACTCATGAACCTACTTTGGAAGTGATCCACTCTATTTTTAAAAGATATAAATCTCCAATGCTGGAGGTGAATTTGCAGCAAGCCCTGGTTCCCGATAACTGCGAGGTTTTATTGAATGAGCAGGGTACAGCCCCCGGAATGTTGTTCAGGAGCAATGATAAAATCTTCATCTCTATGCCAGGTGTTCCTTATGAGATGATGAATCTGATGCAGAGCAGGGTAATCCCTTTGATCAAATCTGAATTTAATTTACCTGCCGTCTACCATAAAACTATTTTGACAGCTGGTATTGGCGAATCTTCCTTGGCGGAAACGATCAAAGAGACAGAGGAACGATTGCCACCCTACATTAAACTGGCCTATTTGCCTAAATTGGGTGCCGTCAGATTAAGGTTGAGCATCTCTGAGCAGGCATCAGAGAAAACGATAAATGAAGTGGAGGCTTTTGCAGAGGAGATCATCAATAAAATACCTGATTTTTGGGTTTCAAAAGAAGATCTTCCCATAGAGAAAGTAATCCTTGATTTGATGGAGTCTAAAAATCTGACGCTATCTGTTGCTGAGAGTTGCACCGGAGGATACATCTCCCAGCTCCTCACACAGCACCCGGGCTGTTCCTCGGTTTTTGCAGGAGGAGGAGTGGTTTATTCCTATGAGATGAAGACTAAACTATTGGGTGTAAAACAAGAGACCTTAGCAGCTTTTGGAGCGGTTAGCGAAGAAACCATTCAGGAGATGGTCTCCGGAGCGTTAAAGAATTTCAACACTGATTATGCGATTGCAGTGAGTGGAATAGCTGGACCTGATGGTGGATTGCCGGATAAACCTGTAGGAACAGTTTGGATAGCCGTGGCCAATAAAGACAAAACCATCGCTAAGAGGTTTCAGTTTGGAAACAAAAGAATACAGAATATAGAACGTTCTGCAATGGTCGTGCTTCATCTTTTATTTAAGCTGTTGAAAGAGTTTAATTCCAAATAGTTAAGCAATATTGCTATTTTTGTGAAAACCAATCAAATTTATTTTATGGCTCAATACAAGCTTTTATTGCCGAAAATGGGTGAAAGTGTTGCTGAAGCGACCATCATCAAATGGGAGAAAAATCCTGGTGATGATATTAATATAGATGATACCATTCTTGAAATTGCGACCGACAAGGTGGATTCAGAGGTGCCTTCACCAGTCGCTGGCAAAATGGTGGAACAACTTTTTAATGAGAATGATGTGGCCCAGGTTGGAGATGTGATCGCTATTTTAGAGATTGAAGCGGAGAACGAAGCAGAGGAGGAAGTGAAAGATGCTGAGTTAAAAGAATTAGAGGTGGAGGAGGAAGTTCCTTTTTTCCCGCAGGAAGAGAAAAATGCAGCTCAAAAGACTGACTTCTCTGCCTCAGAACGTTTTTATTCTCCTTTGGTTAAAAGTATCGCCCAAGAAGAAGGAATTGGTGTAGAGGAATTGGATCAAATACCTGGCACAGGAAGTGAAGGAAGAGTGACCAAAACTGATTTACTCGACTATATCGAAAACAGGCAGAAAAATGCAGCTATCAAAGTGACTCCTAATGTTGAAGACATCCATACGATGAAGGAGGAATTTAAAGCTGAATCTCCACCACAGAAAAAAGCTGATAGCGAATCATTAAATATCGTGACACCAATTTCAGTAAGTGGTGGAGACGAGATCATTGAAATGGACCGGATGCGTAAACTGATTGCCGATCATATGGTAAACAGCAAGCAAACATCTGCTCACGTCACTTCTTTTGTGGAAGCTGATGTGACCAATATGGTACAGTGGAGAAACAGGATCAAAAATAATTTTGAGAAAAGAGAAGGCGAGAAGATCACTTTCACACCCATATTCATTGAAGCAGTTGCAAAAGCTATTAAGGATCTGCCCATGGTCAATATTTCTGTGAGGGGCAATCAAATCATTAAGAAAAAGGACATCAACATAGGTATGGCTGCAGCGTTGCCAAGCGGAAATTTAATTGTTCCGGTGATAAAAAACGCTGATCAGCTAAACATGGTCGGTTTAACTAAAGCCGTGAATGATTTAGCTAAGCGTTCCCGGGCAAATAAATTGCAACCTGACGAGGTGCAGGGCGGAACTTTCACTTTAACCAATGTTGGGACTTTCGGAAATGTGATGGGAACACCTATCATCAATCAGCCACAGGTGGCTATTTTAGCTGTTGGGGCGATCAAAAAGAAGCCGGCGGTGATGGAGACAGAATATGGAGACGTCATCGCCATCAGGCACATGATGTTCCTTTCTCTTTCTTATGATCACAGGGTGGTGGATGGTGCTTTGGGCGGAAGTTTTGTAAGAAAAGTGGCTGATTACCTGGAACAGTGGGATGTGAACCGAGAGGTTTGATTAATTAATTCGTCAGAAACAAAAAAGCACCTGCCATGACACAGGTGCTTTACATAAAACTAAAAGAAAAATTATTTTAAATCCTGATTCACCAGCTCATTAATTTGTGCCAGGTCAGGCAATTCCAGATTTCCGGTGTCGGCTATAAAAGCCCCATCATTTAAAATGAGATGCTTCGCCGCAGCAATAGCTGATAATCGTATGGTTCCAATCACATAGTGATAATCTTTAGAGGAATAATTCTCGTCAATGTCAATGAAATTCAGTTTTTTGATCAGGTCCTCCCTATTAAAACGTAAATAAACCTGCAAAATTTCATCATTATTAAAACTCACTTTTTGTTCAACCTGTGTTTTCTTATATTCATAACGGTAATCATACCTCAGGGCGGAGATGTCTGAAAAAACAGCAGCTCCGGTTGGATGCCCTCCCGCACCCTTACCAAAGAAAAATTGCTGATCGGCGAATGCAGCCTGCACACTTACTCCATTATATTCATTCTCCACATTGAACAGAAAATCCTCTTTTTTCACCAGTTTAGGCAGCACATAAATGCTTACCTCCTGTTCGTTTTGTTTTTTTGCGACAGGAACCAGCTTGATTTTTTGCCCTTTCTCCCTGGCATACTGAAGGTCACTGATCTGAAGATTCTGAATACCAATGTTTAGAATTTCATCAGGGTTGACAAACAATCCATAGGCATGAGCGGCAGCGATGGACACTTTGAATTTAGCATCATAACCTCCCACATCTAAAGTCGGGTCTGTTTCTGCAAATCCCAAGTCCTGAGCTTTCTTCAGTGCGTCAGCATAGGATTGGTTTTCATTGAAGACTTTTGACAAAATATAATTGGATGAGCCGTTGAAGATTCCGCTCACCGCATAAAGGAGCTCATTGTCATAATATTCCTCCAAATTTCTGATGATGGGGATACTTCCGCAAACCGCACCTTCATATAACAGGGAGGTTCCGTATTGTTGTTGCAGTTGAACCAATTCCTCCAGATGCTGAGCAATCATTTTTTTATTTGCTGAAACTACGTTTTTACCATTTTTGAGCGCATAGGTCACAATCTCGTAGGCCGCTTCAGCATCATTGACCAATTCGATGATGGTGTTGATCTCCGGGTCATTTAAAATCTCCCATCTGTCAATGGTGAAAAGTTCCTGTGGCAAAGTTCTCTTTTTATGGGGATCTTTTATGGCGATTTTTTTAAATTCGAAATTTAAATTCCTGCTTACAGAGATATCGTATAAGCCCTGTCCAACCACGCCGAATCCAAACAAACCGATGTGTAGTTTCTTGCTCATTTATGCTATTCTTAAATTATTTTTATTTTGTTTTGCAGCATTTTTATGGATAAATGCTGAAAACAGATGTTTTAATGTATTTAATTCTAGAAGAAATCCATCATGGCCATAGAAAGAATCAATTTCTGCGTACTCCGCACCATTGATATTTCTTGCTAAGAGCCGCTGCTCATCGGTGGGGAAAAGGAAGTCGTTTTTAATGCCGATCACTAAAGTGTTCGCCTGTATCAGGGCTAAAGCCTCCTTCACAGAGTTTCTTCCCCGGCCCACATTGTGGCTATCCATTGCTTTGGTTAAATAATAATAGCTGTAGGCATTGAACCTCTTTACCAGCTTATCTCCCTGATACCGCTGGTAGGAGGCGGCGTTGAAGTCAGTTTTTTTGTTAAGGTCGATCTCATGCTGAGTCTTATCATAGCTCTCATAAGAGCGATAGGAGAGCAGGGCGATGCTCCTTGCGGCTTTCAATCCTTTGGCACCGCCATCTTGTTTATTGGCGTAAAATGTTCTGTCGGCAGTGATGGATAGGCGTTGAGATTCATTGAATGCGATTCCCCATGGAGAATGCTGTGCATTTGTTGCCAGGACAACCATATTCTTTATCCGGTCCGGAGAGGTGATGGCCCACTCCAAAGCTTGCTGTCCCCCTAAAGATCCTCCGATTAAAATCGCTATAGCTTCGATTCCCAATTCCTGAGCTAACAGCTCATGGGCTGCGGCCAAGTCTCTGATGCTGAATTCAGGGAAAGCTAAATAATAAGGCTGACCAGTGACCGGATTGACGGAAAGCGGATTGGTGCTTCCGTAAGGAGAGCCAATTACATTGGCACAGACGATGAAAT
>CBDCMP010000002.1:0-13438 GCA_965218985.1 Pelobium sp. | reverse complement strand
GCCACATGGCATCTATGTCACCGGTGATCACGTAGGTGTCTGGTTGGCCTGCTGTTTCGGTATAAAACACGGTGGTGTCCAGGGTGTTTGGAAAGCAATTCTCGAATAGCCAGGATAGCTCTGGATTTTTAACTTTGGCTTGGAATGTTTGAATAGCCTTGTCTACTGCTTCACTGCGAAAATTGCGTTTGGAAGCAGCTACCCTTACAACCGGGAAATTTGCCGCCGCTGCAAAAGAGAATTTAGAGGCCAGCAATCCGGCACTCAGTAAACTGGTATTCTGAATAAATGTTCGTCTTTTCATCGTTTAATTTTTGGTTAATGAAAACGGTTGGTCTTCTTCTTTTATTCCTCGGTTTTTTGCAGGTTCATTGTCCATCTCCAACTTTAGCACGCCTCCATTGAGGAGGTCTTGATGATTGATGAAATTAGGAGTGTAGTTCACCCCATTTAAACTGGCAGCTTTAATATAAACGTTCTCACTATTATTATTTGATGCTTCAATGATAAATTTTTTCCCGTTTTCCAGGCTGATGGTGATCTTTTTAAACATAGGACTTCCCAAGGCATATTGGCCCACTCCAGGCGTAACGCTATAAAATCCCATAGCGCTCAATACGTACCAGGAAGAAGTTTGTCCCTGGTCTTCATCTCCGGGATAACCATTCTCAGTGGCATTGTATAACTTGTTCATCACTTCCCGGGCATGGTATTGGGTCTTCCACGGCTCTTTTGCATAATCATAAAGATAAACCATATGCTGGATGGGTTGGTTTCCATGTGCATATTGACCCATGTTGGCCACTACCATCTCTTTCATCTCATGAATCATTCCACCGTAGGTTCCCACATTCACTCTGTTTGGTTCCGAAAACACAGCATCCAGTTTGGAGGTAAAAGGTTTGTTGCCTCCCATGAGTTTTATCAATCCTTGCACATCATGGAAAACTGACCATTCCCAATGCCATGCATTCCCTTCTGTGAAAGGACCTCCCCATTCCGCCGGATCAAAATTTGATGACCACTCTCCTTTGCTGTTTTTCCCCTGCATAAACCCTGTAGCCGGATTGTACACATTTTTGTAGTTATACATCTGACGTTTGAATACATCGGCGTAGAAATCATTTGCAGTTAAGTGAGCAAGCTGATATCCACAAAAATCGTCGTAGGCATATTCCAGTGTTTTGGCTGTCGCCTCCCTGTATTCAGGATAGGGGACGTAGCCTAAGTTGAAATATTCCTTCCATCCATCTCTTCCATTCGCGGGGCCCCACGGACCTTTATTTGTGGCTTCATGCAGGTAGGCTTTTAGGGCAGAATCCGGACTAAATGTTTTTATACCTTTAACCCACGCATCTGTAAATAAGGTAATGGCGTGGTTACCAATCATACTTCCTGCCTCGCTGGGGAAGGACCATGAAGGTAACCATCCGCATTGATGATAGGCATCTAAAAGTGCCTGCATGTATCTACCTTGCATGGTGGGGTGAATAAGCGTATTCAAAGGAAATTGTGCTCTAAAAGTATCCCAAAAACCGGTGTCTGTGAACATATATCCCGCATGAACTTGGCCATCATAAGGGCTGAAATAATAGGGTTTCCCATCTTTTCCCAGTTCATAAAATTTCCGTGAAAATAGGCTTGCCCGAAAAAAGCAGGAATAAAAAGTGGCCATATCTTCTTCGCTGCCACCTTCAACCAATATCCCTCCAAGAGATTTATTCCATATGTTGGCAGCATTATTTTTTGTCTGCTCCAAACTATCATCTGTCCCCAGTTCTGTTTTTAGATTTAACTCCGCCTGCGCTGCGCTGATGTAAGAGGAGGCTACTTTGACTTGTACTTTTTCTCCTGCTTTAAATGCTAGATAAGCTCCATATCCATTTCCTTCTGCGGTTTTATTGCCTGGGCTTACCGTGTTTTTTTTATTTTCCCAGGTGCCGAATTTATCAAAAGGTTTGTCAAACAGCATCACAAAATAACTTTTCCATCCTTTTCTAAAACCTTCACCATTGTTCACATAACCAGTGATTTTTCTATTTTCCTGATCAATGGTCACACTGCTCAGCCGGGTATAACCATCTAAAATCAGGAAGCTTTTTTTACCTTTAGGAAAAGTAAAACGCAGGTGGCCCCCACGTTCTGTAGGTGCAATTTCTGTAATGATTTGATTCTTAAATTTTACCTTGTAATAATTGGGTTTGGCAATTTCATCATCATGGCTAAATTCAGTTTCCCGTTTATCTTCATTTACCTCCAAGACATTTATTTCTGGAAAAAGGGAAAAAACAGCATAATCTCTGGTCCAGGAGCTGCATTGGTGGGCCTGCTGAAATCCTCTGATTTTATTTTTAGCATACTGATATTTCCAGCCGTCACCATTTTTTCCAGTTTGGGGAGTCCAGGTATGCATGCCAAAGGGCAGTGCAGTGGTGGGATAAGTGTTTCCTCTAGTCAATTCAAAAGAAGAGTTTGTGCCCTGCAGGGTGTTCACATATTTTACCAAATCTTTTTGCTGAGCAAATAAAGAGTTTGTGAAAAATAATATTATAAGCAGAATGTTTTTTTTCATCGATATTCATTTTACCAGGATAGGTCAACTTTCACCCCATCGCTATAATTTTCAAATCCTAATAAAAGGGTGTGGGAGTCATTGTCCCATTCATGTTGTTTAAGAGGAATTTCCCCTATATTTTCTTGTTTCAAGCTAATTTCTTTTGGCTTGGCAGGTAACAGGATGCGCATGATGTTGACGGTGTTCGATGGACTTTTTACTACAAAATGATAATGATTTTTATCAGCTTTCTCTTCATAAACTCTAGCTGCTGCAGCCAGTACAGCTGGCTTAGATTTATCTTTTAATTGATTTATATCATAAAGATAAGCCTGTTCGCCAGGCTCCACATTTTTTTGCTTCACCACCGGCAATTTAGGGTCAAAAAGATCTATCAAACTGCCCTGGATTTTTAGCGGACTGCTTTTTTTATTTTCATCTACTACAGCAGCTATCACATAAGGGCCTCTATTTAAAATAAAGTTGTTCTTAATAAGAAAATCCCCTGCTTTTGCGTCTTTTTGATAGGCATTTTCAATATCCTTAATAAAATCAATATCACCTTTAGCCGCTAAAACAAATTCTTTAGGATCTTTCCTGATGATATAGACAAAACCCTTACCATAGCTGTATCTTTTTTGGTTTGATTTTTCAAAAATACTCATCTGTTTAAATAGATGTTGAGCAGGCGTTTTAAAATTGTTTCCATTGGAATTCCACCATTCTTTTACGTTTTGGAAGGGGTCGTCATCTCTGCCGCAATACACCAATACACCTCCATTCTTTACCCATTTGGATAATTCTATATGGTTTTCGACTGATGGGGGTTTCATATTAGCATAGCTCATCACTAAAACTTTAACATCTTTTAAGGTAGTTGGATGTTGAAGGTTTTCGATATGAACGGTCTCTAAAGGAATTCCCCGTTTTAACAACGGCAATGCCATACCGTAAAAGTTAGACAGGGCAGGGTCGTCATAACCTTGATGTGTGGGAAATCGTTGAAACATCATAGAGTTTGCCAACAATACGCCTATGCCCCGGCTGCCATTCAATTTGTTGCTTGATAAAGGCATGCTGTTCAAAGAATTTACCATGACCTGCATCTGGGTGGCATAATCCTGGGGGATTGGCTGTTTTTCTTCCGTTCCCTGGACTTTGAATTTACCTTTATAAATTCGTTTTGGCCATGGCATCACTTCGTAATTGTTAACCGTAGGGAACAATAACTGGGCAGTAAAAGTGGCTTCATAGTTTACTTTATAATCTTCCCAAGAATGAGAGCGGTCTTCTATCGGATCGGTAAGAAAATACATTTTTCTGTTGGTGGGGGCCGTCATAGAAACCATAGATCCGTATTCTAAAAATGCATTTTCGAAAACGCGTTCTTTTTGAATGCCGTTAAAGAATATAGGCTCACGGGCAGTACCTGTCCAAACTTGGGCTATGTAGCCATCCATGTTTTTCAAGCTTGCCAAACTTGCCTCCGGGCTTACAATTTGCCAAAGCGAATAGTTGATTAAAGAATGCGTGGGTACATAACATTTAATGTCTTTACCTATGGTTTTTCCGTAGGTTTTGGAATAATCAAAAACAGCTTTCAAAGCTTCGTAATAAAGGTGGTATTTCAACTTTGAAGATAGATAAGTAGCTTCAGCTGATTCATCTTGAGGTCGCCACGCTGAACCATAATATTTTTGCCATTCGTTTTTAAAAGCATCACTGTAACCGGCCCTTGCCCAAAATTCAGGTTCTTCCATGTAAATGGAGGTGACACCTGCGTCAATTGCGGTCTTAATGTGGCTTTCTATATATTTTAAATAATTTTTTGTAGGTACGATATAGGGAACCAGATGCCCATGCCAAATGGTGTCACCATTCCTGGTTACCTGACCTTCATCCCAATGGGTTTTACCATCAAATTTTCCGGTAAAATAATCTTGATATTGCCCCCAGGCAATCCCTGTCATAAATTCGGCCTGATATCCTTTTTCCAGATATCCTTTTACACGTTCTTTAAAATTTCCACCAGCATCGTTGATCCCATAAACCAGTGCTGCATCAGAACGAACATCATAATCAGCATTCCACGGGTCAGCTATCTGAAATATGGTTTTCGCTTCTCTGTCCTGGGATTTGGCGCTGTTTGTTACGGAAAGCAACGTCACAGGTATCAAAAAGAAGGGAATGAATCTCTTTTTAACGAGTGAAATTTCGGGAACTATTGATGCACAAAAACCAGCTTTCATAAGGTTTATTTTTTATCCCATTTTTCTTCCAACATTTTTATAAAATAGCCACCAACCACACTTCTTGCCTGAAAGCCTACTTTATGTCCATCTGTTGTCTCATGCCAATCACTAAGTGGAACATGGTCTGTAGTTTCTGTTGCGAATTTATAAACAGGGTTTACAAGGGTCATAAAATCTTTTTGATTGTCTGTCAAAGTAGCTGTCCAAATTATCCAATCAGACTTTGTATAAGTTTTTCGGCTATCAAGAGGCAGGCCGAATTTATTTTGTTTTGTCAAATAATAACTGATTTCCTTTTGGTAAACCTCTTTGGGGAACAAATTTAATTTGAGCAGTTTGTCCCAAACCAAGTTATATTTTTGGCTCCAGGTGTTTTTATCATTGAAAGTTAGGGCATAATGATCTCCTGCATCAGCTAAGGTCATCCATTTTTTGGCCATTTCTCTTGCTGCAGAAGTGTACTTCTCACTTTCTTCGGTTTTACCAAGTTCTTTTGCCATTTGGCCATAAGCGCCTATGGCAACAATTGCTTTCACAGAAAGATTGGCGTTTCTTGCTAAATGACCTGCAAAATCATCAGTGGATAATTGATTTTCCGGATCCAATCCTTTTTCCATCAAGTAGTTTACCCATATACTAAGGGTTTGCCAGTGCTTTTCAGCAAATCGGGTATTGCCTTCTGCTTTGGCGATTGCTGCCGTAAGGATAATCATGTTTCCAGCTTCTTCCACTGGCATATCCTCACCATAAACCTGACCATTAGCTTGTGGGTAGGTGCCCAAATCGTGTGCGGGGTAAGGTTTATTCCATTTGCCTATTTCTGCATAATGAAAAATCCCATTCAACATCCCTTTTAAGAGATCTGGGTTGTATAAAAGGTATTCCGGTGCTGAAGGATAGGTAACATCTACCGTATTGATGAAACCACCGCTGAAATTCTCTTTGGAAAGGAAGAGGATCTCTCCATTTGGATCATATACAATTTTATGAGCAGCTATACTTTGACGGTAAGCTAATTTACAGAGATCAGCATAAGATTGCCCGCCCGCCTTTAAAGCATCGCTGTATAGCTTTTGATCAAATTCGGCACATCTTTCTGCCACCTTGGGATAATCTTCTCCGGCAGCGGCTAAGACTTCTTCAAAAGTATGGTATTTCAGTTTCCAGATCGGATCTAGATCATGATCAAAATACTGTACAGGATTGATGTCATCGTAACCCAGCATCATATATTTCTCCACTTTGCCAGCACCAATTTTCCCAAATGGGATGATATTTTCAAGAATGATGTTATTCGTATTCAATATCGAAGTTTTCGATGCATCAAATCCCCCTCCGTTTGCATAGGTCTCTTTTTGTGTGGAGATATTTTGTTTGGCGTTGAATTTTTGAGGAATGGCAACATATAAATAGCCCCAATCAATCCTCACGCCATCACCTTTTCTTTTTAAAATGTCTTGCGACACGGTGCCGGTTTTCAGCATAGATAAACCATTGGACTCTTTTTTCCATGCCGAAACAGCTTGGTCACTGGTGTTAACTGCTAAATCGGAGGAGGCATTGAAGTAAAGTTCCACGTCATGAGTTCTGCCATCTGAAGCCTGAACGGCATAATTGATATAGCCTACAGGTCTGGCAGCCAATTGTATATCATTCAACAGCAGGGGTGAAGTAAAGGTTAGATCAAGTTTAACAGGGCCACAATCAAATTTGTATAATGTTCTTGTGGCTTCAATGCTCACATTGGTTTGTTTTGCTGCTATGACATTTCCTTTGGATGGAATCTCCTCTACAATTCCTGCATCCAGGTATCTTCCTCCGGCTGTGTTCTTGCAATGAACAGCTAAAACATTTGTTCCTTTCCTCAATAACTTATTATTGAAAGGAATATAAACATATTCATGTACCCAACCTTCTTTGGAGTATATTCTTTTTCCATTCAGATATACCTCCACGTTATCATCATGATTTAATTTAAGATATTTTTCCATGGGAGATATTTTGTTGAGAGAGAAAGTTCTTCTGATGTAAATATCATCAGTTCTCCATGCTGTTTTCGCAGACTCATCATCTCCGAAAGGTGCCATACTTTGTTTCCAGCCAGAATCATTATATTTAGTTTGATACCATCCATTTCCAGGGACATTGAACGTGTATTTTGGTTTGTATGATTGTTCATCAGCAGCGGGCAGAATGGTATTAAAAAGTTTCCCCGGCTTGCCCAAAAATCGATAAAACTCGTCGTCCACTTTTAAAATACCAACCAGAGATTGATTATTGCCTGTCCAGTGTTTGGTGGTAGAAGCATTCAGGTCATCAGTGAAACTCCATAGACTGAAATAGGTGTCGTGAGTTAAAAGTGGATAAGCAGGAGCTTTATCCTGGGATACGGCATTAAAGGAAGTGGTGAAGCAAACTAGGAACAGCAAAACCGATTGAAATTGTTTCATTGATTAGGTTAAGTTTAAAATGGATTGATTAAACGATTTAGTAAATCAGCAGTCAATTTATAAAATCTTTTTTTACAAAAAAAACGCAAAAGGTAATTTATGATTTTTTAAAGCTAAAAAATATTGAAATTAAAGCTTTAAAACGTTTTATTAAACAATTATAAAATTATTTCCTTAGATAAAAAAGCTTTTATGTAAATTTTTTTAGTACATGACAAAAATCACAACTGCTTGATAATGAGCAAAATAGTCGACTAATTATTTGTACAATAGACTGATATTCAGTATATTAAAGGATTATTACCACATAATGTCTTTAACAACGAATACCAGTCTAGACCCTAAAGATACGCAATTGCTGGGCGTGTTTACAAGCCATTTCAAAGGAGAACCCAACCTGGCAAGGATACGCCTCATGTGCCTTTTCATAACAGCGCTATGCAAGGTAAAGTCCGTCAACTACTCCAAGATCTCGTCCGGATTTGCCTCGGCATCCCTGGCCAACAGTTGCTTTAGACGGGTGCAGCGCTTTATGTCCGAGGTGGAACTGCCCATGAAGGGCATAGCCACTCTCATTTTCAAGCTCTTGCCAGTACAGGACTCCCTTGTCCTTGTGATGGACAGGACCAACTGGAAGTTCGGGGCGAAGGACATCAACATACTGATGCTCGGTATAAGCTATAGGAATGTTGCCATACCGCTTATGTTCAGGATGCTCGACAAGAGGGGAAATTCCAATACGGATGAGCGTATCGCACTGATAAATGATTTCATCGGCTGGTTCGGAAGGGACTGCATCAGCTGTCTTCTGGCTGACAGAGAGTTCATCGGAGAGGACTGGCTCGGTTTCCTCAACCATAACGATATCCCCTACCATATCAGGATAAGGAACAATTTCAGGATATTCCTGCCCAGCAAACAAAAGGAGGTCACCGCTTGGCACCTGTTCAACAATCTGAAGATCAACGAGCTCAGGCATTATGAGAAGATCGTGGTCATGCATGGCCAGCTCTGCTATCTTTCTGGTGTAAAGACAGTTAGAGATGGAAAAATGGAGTTCCTTATACTTGTGTCTTTCAAGAAACCTGAGCAGGCATTAGCTTATTATAGACAGCGCTGGCAGATCGAGACACTTTTCAGGGCAATGAAATCAAGTGGTTTCAACATAGAGGACACCCACGTGACCGCTCTGGACAGACTGGAAAAACTCATCCTGCTGACAATGATCGCTTTTGTGTGGTGCTACAAAATCGGAGACCATATCGACAGCCAAATCAAGCCCGTCAAGATAAAGACTCACGGAAGAAGGGCAGTAAGTATATTCAAGTACGGATTGGATTACCTCTCAGAGTGTTTGTTGTCAGGATTCAATAAGTTAAATATCAATCTGATACAATTTTTGTCATGTACTTAGGTAAATTTTATAATAAAAGGAGTGAAATGATATTTAATGGTCTTCCATTAAACTGGGTCAATGTTTATCTCAAGATAAGTTGTGCGGGAAGCGTGATATGCGTAATTGGAGATTCTGTCTTAGAACTCAATGCATTTAAAATCAGGCTGATGATGTTTTCTGCAATTCCTTCTAAGGGTTGTTCTATAGCTGAAATCGGAGGTGTATGAAGTTTAAATACATCTCTGTCATCATAGGCAATCACCGAAAAATCATCGTTTATTACTTTTTTAATTTCCTTTATGGCGGTTAAGCCGCTAATGGCCAAGTAATTTGTTGAAAAAAGAATAGCATCAATTTCATTCTTTTTAAGCAATTCTTTAATTTGGTTGATGGTTTGGTCCTCTGTTTGGTTAAATGAAACTTTAAGCACTAAGCTCTCATCGTATTCAATTTGATGCTCTTCGATCGCTTTTTTATAACCATCAAATCGTTCCACTATTTGTTTAACATCGAGATCAATGGTTACAAAGGCGATCTTTTTCTTCCCTGATTTTATGAAACTCTCCACAGCCTGATAAGAGGCTTTGATATGATTGGCGCCAACAAAAGAAATATCCAAATCGGGAAGATTCCGGTCAAAAAATATAATCGGTTTGTTGTCCTTTAACAACTCTTCAATATCTGCCTGGATTCCTGGGGGAGGGGCAATGATATAGGCATCAACATTTCTGCTTCTGAACATTTCAATCAAGTCCTTTGCTTTATGGGGATCATTATCCGTACTGGAATAAATTATTTTATAGCCTTTTTTATAAGCTTTATCTTCAATCAACCTTGCAATGCCAGCAAAAAAAGGATTGGAAATATCCTCTACAATTAAACCAATAATTTTAGTATTCCCTGTGCGGAGACTTCTGGCTATTTGATTTGGTCTGTAGCCACTCTCTTTTATTATTTTTTCAACAGCTTCTATTACTGCGCTGCTTATGGCTTTTTCTTTTGCTTTTCCATTTAATATAAAAGAAACGGTGGTGATGGATACATTTGCTTTTTTTGCAATATCTTTAATGGATAGTCTCTTCATTTTATTTAAACCTCGAAATTAGCAAAAGAACCGGAATAAATTTTAATTAAAGTATATAATTATTGGAACAGTTAATCTATTAACTACTATTTACCAAAGGAAACTGGGCTATCCTAAGCATGGTGCAACCATAAGGCACCAATGTGATTTCAGTTTTTTCCGGCGTTGCCAAATTGTATATCCTTGAAAAAGGGATCGGCCCTGAGATCTGATCATATAGTGTCCACGAGGGTATCTTTTTCACAGTGGTCTTAAGAACTATAGGGGCATTTTTAAGATCCCATGGGTTGTTGAGTGCTTGATTTTTATGTTCCACCACAAAACTCTTTTCCAGTTGATCTTCTGAAATATCCAACAAGCCGAAGTTCCACGGAGAAGGAGAAGTAAAAATCCCCGTATAAATCGGGATCAACATCATTTATTACTTTTTTTCTTTCTTCCTCCATTTTTAATGCATAAGTCAATGGCCCTCTCTGCACTGAAACCGAATTTTCATGCCATTTTTCTCTAAAAATATGCATAGGTAATCTCAGCTCCACCACGTTTCCATTCTTCCAACTTCGGTTTATTTTCACAATTTGATTTCCAACCACTTCTTTATTCTCTTTGCCATTTATGTTTATCACGGCTTGTTTGCACCATGCAGGGATTCGGAGGTGTAAGGGAAAGGTTACATCTTTCTCGTTTTTGGAAAATGAAATGGTAAACCTTATCGTTTCATCAAAAGGATAATTGGTTTCTTCTTTTATAACGATTTCTTTATGATCTGCAACTAAAGCTGTCACCCCAGAAGTAGAATAAACCAATGCAGCCACACCGTTATCTGCCGAGGCATAAAATAAATTTTGAGTAAACTTTGGCCATCCCTCTGTGCATATTAGCAGTACAACATGGATACCCGTAAGCAAACTGTAACACAGGTCTGTACCTCCATGGTTCTGATCAAAATTACGTAAACCCCGTGTGATCATCACCTGATTGGCCTGCTGGAAATACTGATGAGTAAGAAAATCATCTGAAATTTGAGTGGGCAAAGCGTTGAAAGCGATCTTCTCCAGTTGATCTGCATCATTCACGTCTCCTGATATTTCGAGCATACTTTCTAAAGTGAACATCATTTCTACTGCGCTACATAATTCTGAACCTTGCGTTGGGTTATTTCCGTGTAATGCCTCATCTCCTCCAAACAGGCGTGCGCCATCCCATTATATTTTCTCAGATCTTTAAAGCCTTTATCGATGGCGTCCAAATACTTTTGTTCCGGATGCTGCTGATCATAGATCATTGGTTCTTTCATTCCTTGTGCGAGATTCACGCAATGTATACTTGCAAGGGTTGATAGCATGCTGGTTTTTTGAAAAGCGTTGGTAAAATCAAAAGTTTGCTGATGAAGTAAATCAGCAAGTTTGAGTAGCTGCTGATCTGCGGTGATATTATACAGCCAATACACCATCATTAAATTATCTCCACCACGGTACTTTGCTCAAAAGGTCCAATGATCAAGGGGTTTTTCTGGTAATTCTTTTAATTGGTAATGGAAATATTTGGTCATTAAACTAATTACCCGCTGATCATTTGTTGTAGTGTAATATTGTTTCAAAACTTTTAACATCACCATTTTGGCCACCAATCTCTGCTGTTATCTCTCTGTAAACCAGATTCGTATGACGGACCAAAATAACCGTCGGGCTGCTGACTATTGATTGCCCATTCCACCCAGGGTTTGACTTTGGCAATCAGCTGTTTATCACCTAAAATATAGGCAAGAGGTAAAAGTCCGTCTATCCAATAGGGGCCACGTTCCCATTGGTCTCCGTCTCCGCCCAACCAGCCATTTCTGTTATTCATGACTTTGGGATAAAGTTCATCCAAATGTCCGGTCGAACCATTTTTTTGACTCCATAACCTTTCCCTGAGCCAGCCATTGGGTTTAATGGAGTTTATGGAGTCAAGAGGGAGCTCTATATAAGTTTTTTGTTTTAATGGTGCCCGGTTATTCAGGTAATTTTGAGCAAATGAATTATATGTTATTGATAGTAAGATTAGGCAAAATAAAATACCTTAGATTTGAAAACAGCTAATCTCATCAATTGCCTGATCTTAAAATTCATCATTTATTTTTTGTTTTTGTACTTAAAAAAAACTCTGAGCATACCTGATTAAAAGCAAAATTCCTACCTAGACAATTTAAGGTCTGTAGGAATTTATCAATCAAAAAACGTTAATTAACTTAACAACGCCGCTATTAAGGTTGTTTTTTATTCACTGTCCACTCTGCTAATTGGAAAAGTCTGTCTCCTCCATTGGATTTCACGTTTAACCGATAGAATTTGTAAGATACTGAATTATTGAAGTGATACAATTTCCTTTGGAAGCGAGCTGTAAAAATTTCTCCCGTACGGTTATCTAAAGTGATCCATTTGATGCCATCTTCTGAACCCTGTAAATTAAAATTTTTGGGTCTCTAGCAGGTGCATCATTCGCAGAGATGAGTGTATAAGCTCCTGCAACTTTTGGGGTATCCAATTCAAAAGTCATTTTTAAATCGCCGGCAAAACCTGATTGTAAAAATTTGGTATTTATATCCCCATCCACCACTTTCAAGGAACCTTCACCGGCATTTGGTCCACCACCATTATCCCTTGATACGGTAAGAATACCACCAACGGTTTTGAAATAACTTTCGCCTACTTTGGTTCTGTCAAAATTAGGATCCTGTATATCCAATAATATTTCTTTACTGGCAGAATACCCATCGGCATTTCTGGTGGTTAATTTAACGTAATATTTACCTTCAAAGGCATATTTATGCGAAGGGGCAACCTCTGTAGAGGTACTGTCATCTCCAAACTGCCATAACAATTCACTATAATTGGTTGAATTACTTTTGAACTGATAACTTAAAAAGTCAACGCTATCAGTTCTGCTGTAATTAAACCCAGCCGTTGGCTTTGGCAGTGGTTCTGGAGGTGGGGGCGGTGTGTCATCTTTTTTACACTGTACCAATGTCACTGCCAGACAAGAGAACATCAGTAACAGCAATCCAATTCTTTTCATATTATTAATCATCATTTTAATATCAATTTAAATTATTGGGCCGGAAATAACTGTGTTTTGGGCACAATACGTTTTCCATTAATAACACCCGGTACTTCATATTCCAAATGAGCTTGTTGTCCTCCAACATTCTCGCGGTGATCTGCTCGAATCTTATATCTTATACCTCTTTCCAGATGAATGGTGGCTTTTCTATAATCTTTATCCCATTCTGTAGTATAATCATCTATGATTGCTTTCCCATCAATGAAAAGTCTGCTACCATCATCCCATCTGGTTTGGTAGAAAATATAATCACCTCTTACCGGAGCTAAAAACTCGCCTGTCCACCGGGAAGAATAATTATCTCTGCTGATGGTTGAGGGTAGCCAGTCTCCCCCAAAGTCAATGGTTTCATCTATCCTGGTCAAGGTTGGAGCTCGTCCATCAAAATCTGCAAACTGGTTATTGCTATAATATTCTGCTTTCAAACCAGTTCCGTTACCAATAATAGGGCTGTTGTTATCTAAATTAACTGTAGGTTCCACCAAGACAATCACCTTACTTTTTACAGGATCAAGTACATGTTTTGTAGGGTCTTCAAGACTAACCGCAAAAGCAAACTTTTTATTTGCTGCGATATTGGCATCAAAAACCGGCCATGGG
>CBDCMP010000001.1:0-35753 GCA_965218985.1 Pelobium sp. | reverse complement strand
TAGCACATGCAGCAAAAGCCGGTTTTTTGCAGGTTGAAGATTAAAAATGCATCTTCCGATTGGAAAGAATGTACAGATTCACTAAGATTTTCAAATTGTTTTTTCATGTCTTTACAAATTTATATTCCCCTTTCGGGCTAGGAATTGGCACCTTCTCTTATGCTAAGGGTTGCCAGTGGGTCTCAGAGCCTAATCTCTCGCCACTTCTTTATAAATCAAGACCTGTTTTGAGGAGGAATTGATTTTGGTATCTCAACCAAATGATGTTACGAAGATAAGACAGAATTAGCTTATCTTCCAAATAAAATTTTGTTTTTATTTTACAGCGTTTGAAATGGAATTCTAAATCATCTATGATTTTATACTTTTTGAGATAAGATTTAATAAAGTATCATAACAGTTGCCAATTGATTTTAAATTTGAGCTTCATAAGGATTGTTGTTTTTGAACCTCTTAAGAGTCTGTCTAAATTTAAATCAATTATTATTTTAGTCATTAAATGCGCTCGCTGATTAAACGAATTTCGCTGATTTTTCCATTTCCGATTACTCATCAAAGTGAAAAATCTGCGTATCTGCGGGAGAAATTAGTTTATACAAAAAACGATTCAACCATTTTTAGACAACTTCTAAGATGATTAAACCGTTAAAACGGTTTCAATTGCAAATCAAATAGCCCATGGTTTAAACCATGGGCTATATTTTCAAATTATTTATTTGGATGAACACTGTTTCCCTCTCCATTCTGAGGTGAGAAATTTAAACAAAATCTGTTAATTCTATAAAACAGACTCCAAATCTTCTATCAGATCATCAATATGTTCTAAACCAACAGAAACCCTTAATAGGTTCTTAGGCGTTTTTGTATCAGGTCCTTCCACAGAATAACGATGTTCTATTAAGCTCTCCACTCCACCTAAACTGGTAGCTTGGGTGAAGATCTTTAAACCGTTTACCACCTTTTTAGCTTTTTCTTCTCCGCCTTTTACTAAAAAAGAAAGCATACCGCCAAAAGCCAGCATTTGCTTTTTAGCCATTTCATGTTGTGGATGAGAAGCCAGGCCAGGGTAAAAAACAGCTTCCACGGCTTCATGATTTTCTAAATATTCAGCTAAAGCCTGAGCGTTTGAAACATGCCCGCGCATCCGATAAGGTAAAGTTTTAATTCCTCTGGTCACCAGGTAACAATCAAAAGGAGCGGGGACTGCACCTCCATAACCCTGTACAATCTTAACCTGCTCCCAAAAAGAGGTCGTTGCTTTAGTGACCAAAATTCCACCGGTCACGTCAGAATGTCCGTTTAAATATTTAGTGGTGGAATGCATCACCATATCAGCCCCTAAACTTAAAGGTTGCTGACAGTATGGAGAGGCGAAGGTGTTGTCCACCACGAAAGTGAGCTGATGTTCTTTAGCGATATGGGCGATCTGTTCAATATCACAGAGTTTCAATAGCGGGTTGGATGGCGTTTCGGCCCAAATTAATTTGGTCTCTCTTTTAATGGTATTGAATATCAGCTCCACATCAGTGAAGTCGATAAAATCAAAAGTTAAAACACCTTTGAATAGTAACTTGAGTTGATTTCTTAAGCCATGATACATATCATCAGGGCAAATGATATGGCTTCCCGGCTCCAAAGCTTGGAAAACAGACATTCCTGCCGCATTTCCTGTAGCGAAGGCACAAGCCTCCAGGCCATTTTCCAGGACGGCAACCACTTTCTCCAAAGAGGTACGATTCGGATTGCTGGATCTTGAATAAATATAGCCGCCTGGATAATCGCCATTTTCTCCTCTTTCAAAAGTGCTGGAGAGTGTGATAGGCTGTATGGCAGCTTTAGTGACCTCGTCTATTTTATTACCGGAATGGATAGCTATAGTCTCGATTTTCATCTGTTTATTTTTGTTTTTTGATGGTGATGAAGCGATCATGATTTGATAAACATGCCCCTGCGGGTTTTGGCAAAATCATGATGGTTTCATATTCCTATTATGCTGATGACAATTGATCCAAACTTAATAAAAGCATTCTTGTTTTACATTCAAATCACGTAACAAAAGCGCATTTTTGTTAATTTGCGCAAAATTCAAGAATATGGCTTCAGAACATCAGCTGGAAACACTGCTAAAAGATCAAAACCTTCCAGAAGCGCATCGCATCATTGCAGAAAAAGTTAAAAATTCAGAAAGAATTTCTTTTGATGAAGGAGTGTACCTGTTCGAAAAAGGAGAGCTTTCTTATGTAGGTGTTCTGGCCAACCACATCCGCGAAAAGCGACACGGAAATATCACCTATTTCAATAGGAATTTTCACATTGAGCCCACCAATCTTTGTGTTTACGATTGTAAATTCTGCTCTTATTCGGTGTTGATCAAAGAACGTTCAGAAGGATGGGAATACACCATGGAAGATATGTTGAACATCGTGAAAAAATACGATGGGGAACCCGTCACCGAAGCCCACATCGTTGGAGGGGTTTTGCCCCAATATGATATGGCCTTTTACCAGAAACTTTTCTCGGAGATTAAAAAACACCGTCCTGATTTGCATGTAAAGGCTTTAACGCCTGTAGAGTATCACTACATGTTCAAAAAGGCAAAAGTGGATTATGCTACCGGTATGAAAATGATGAAAGAATCTGGCTTGGAATCTATGCCAGGCGGTGGAGCGGAGATTTTTCATCCGGAAGTGAGAGCTCAAATAGCCAGGGATAAATGTAATGCTGAGCAGTGGCTTCAGATTCATGAAGAATGGCATAAATTGGGCATGCGCTCTAATGCCACCATGCTATATGGTCATATTGAAAAATTCTGGCACCGGGTGGACCACATGGAACGTTTACGCCAGCTTCAGGATAAAACTGGTGGCTTCCAGACTTTCATCCCTTTAAAGTTTCGCAACAAGGATAATCAAATGTCTGATGTTCCTGAATCAACGGTAGTGGAGGATTTGAGGAATTATGCGATTTCGAGAATTTATTTAGACAATTTTGATCATATCAAATCTTATTGGGCGATGATCAGTCGCAGCACGGCACAACTCTCTCTCAATTTTGGTGTAGACGATATCGATGGGACATTAGACGATACCACTAAAATTTACTCTATGGCTGGTGCCGAGGAGCAACACCCGGCGATGAGCACTAAAGATTTGGTGAAATTGATTAGGGAAGTCGGTAGGAAACCCGTAGAAAGAGATACTTTATACCATATCATCACAGATTATGAGAAGGTGGAGTTTCCTGAGGAGGTGAAACCCAACTATTATGCTTTACCTGTTTTAAATTAATATGAGCGAATCCGAAGAAGATCAAAGGAAAAAATTAAAAAAGAGATTATATATCATCAGACATGGAGAGACCGATTTGAATAAGAAAGGGATCGTACAGGGAAGAGGAATCGATGCAGATTTAAACGCAACAGGAAGAGCACAGGGAGCAGCTTTCTTTGAAATGTACAAGGACGTTCCATTTGATAAAGTTTATACTTCCTCCTTAAAACGCACTCATCAAACGGTAGCTAAATTCATCGAAAAAGGGATTCCATGGGAACAACTCTCTGGATTGGATGAACTTGCATGGGGCAAATATGAAGGCCTGGCCAGTAATTCTGAACTGAGGGGTGGATTTAAAAAACTGATTGAACACTGGAAACTAGGCAGGTATGACGAAAAGGTAAAAGGCGGAGAGAGCCCCAATGAAGTGTATATTCGGCAAGCTGCGGCCATGCAGCATATATTGGCACAAAAAGAGGAGGATTTGGTGCTGATATGCATGCATGGAAGAGCCATGCGTTTATTGATGTGCCAGTTGATGAAACGGCCATTAGACAAAATGGATGAATATCCCCATCAAAACACCTCCCTATATATTTTGGATTACGATTATCAAGAGCAGGTTTTTATCATGAGAACATTTAATAGTCTGGAGCATTTAAAGAATTTATGATAAGAATTTCTGCGGTGAGTTATACCAACACCATCCCATTTGTATTTGGATTGGAGAACGACCCTATTCGAAAAGAAATTGATTTGAGTTTGGATATCCCCTCCACCTGTGCAGAAAAATTGATGGACGGTCGGGCCGATATTGGATTAATTCCGGTGGCAGCCATTCTCCATCTCCCGGAAGCGCATATCATCTCGGATTACTGTATCGGGGCCAATGGTGCGGTTAATTCGGTGTTTATTTTCAGTAATTGCCCAATTGAAGAGGTGGAATATTTTCAGCTGGATCCTCAATCAAAATCCTCTAATCATTTGGCTTTGGTTTTATTGAAGAATTATTGGAGAATTAAACCTGAACTGATATTTGGAGCCGTAGATTATAGCGAATCCAAACATCCTAAAACTGCTTTTGTCCAAATTGGAGATCGCACATTCGGTCAGGTGAACAAACATGCTTATGTGTATGATCTTGCGGAAGAATGGCGAAAATTCACAGGTTTGGAATTTGTTTTTGCTGCCTGGGTGAGCAACAAAAAGTTGGATGATGATTTCGTTGCTAAACTAAATAAGGCTTTGAAATTCGGACTGGATAGCCGGTTACAAATTTTTGAGAATATGGAGATGCGTAAGGACTTTGACCTGGTTGATTACCTCATGCACAAAATAGATTATCAGCTTAATGACAGCAAAAGAGAAGCCTTATCGCTTTTTTATAAATTCATCAAATCGTTAGGAGCTTTTGGCCAGTGTTTAAACAATTAATTCTGGATTACCGGCAAATTAATTTATTTTAGTCAATTGCAATGTCTCCCAACTTTGGGAATGAGTGCTGAAATCACTTCATTCAATAAATAAATGTATCATTTGCATAGCCTATGACAGAAAACGACCTTCCTGATATTTACAAAGAATCAAAAAAGAACATTTCCCTATCTAGTGAGGAATATCATGATTTTAAGCAATTAGAGAATTTTTTTGAATTCACTCCTGATTTATTGTGCATAGCAACTTTTGATGGTTATTTTAAAAAAATCAATCCATCGGTGTCCAGAGTGCTGGGTTTCACTCATGAAGAACTGGTAGGGGCTAAAGTGATGGACTTTGTCCATCCTGAAGACCGATTACCGACGATAAAACACAGAACAAACCTTATTAAGGGCAGTACGCTTTTGAATTTTGAAAACAGGTACGTTACGAAAAGTGGAGAGATCGTATGGCTATCCTGGACCTCCATTCCCGATGATCGCAGTTCTTGTGTGTTTGCCATTGCCAAAGATGTTACAAAGAAAAAGTTACTGGAGGAAGAGAAGAACGCACTTCATGAAAATATTGCCACGATCAATCAGGAATTGAAGCATTTTGCAAGAACAACTTCTCATGACCTCCGGTCTCCGGTAAATAATATCCTTTCTATTTTTGATTTATTGGATGTGACCAAAGTGAGTGATCCGGAAACGCTGGAATTGATCAGCATGCTCAAAGCCACCACCCATCAGCTTCATCAAACTTTAGAGAGTTATATCAACGATTTAATGGTCAAAGATGCTTTAAACAAGGTTAAAGTGCCTATAAATTTAGATGAGTTATTGAATGATGTTTTAAAGTCGATCAACACCCTGCTTTACCAATCAAATGTAAAAGTGAATATAGATTTCTCATCGTTCAATAATGTCGCCTACAATAAAACCTATCTTGAAAGCATATTCATTAATTTGTTGACGAATTCGATCAGGTACGCTGATCCCAAAAGAGATTTAGTGTTGAACATCCACACCAAAGAGGTTGGAGATGTAAGACAACTAATTTTTTCGGATAACGGCTTGGGGATGGGTATGGAGAAAGTGAAGGACAGGATATTCAATTTGCATCAAACTTTTCATCAGCATCCTGACAGCAAAGGTGTGGGTTTGTACCTGGTGCGAACCCATGTTGAAGCCATGGGTGGAGCTATCAAGGTGGATAGTGAATTGAATAAAGGAACCACTTTTACCATTACTTTTTGAAATCATCACCGCCTTAATCGTGGGTATGATTTTTCATTGGGCGCAAAAATCATTAAAGCTTCACTTTTTATCTAATGCAGGTTTTAGAGGGCTTTCAGAAACGATCCATCCTGTGCCGTACATCCATTTCGTCATCTTCGCCAGTTTATGGATATCAATCTTATCTGGCTCATCAGCCGGAGTATGATAATCAGGATGTAGGAGTGTGGTAAAGAAAATAGCCGGAATTCCTGCCTGAGCATAGGGTAAATGATCACTTCTGAAATACCAGAATTCAGGATGAGCGGCTTCATCCCAGGAGAAATCCACCTTGAAGTGAGTGAGATCATCATTTGCCTTCATTGCCATGTTCACTAAAGTTGTAGAGTTTTTGTGAGGAGGGATAGCGCCCAGTAAAGCAGCAGAGTCAGGTGCATTTCTTCCGATCATATCTCCATTTAAAACTGCAACGATGGCACTTTTGTTCACGGTGGGGTGGTTAACGAACCAGCGTGACCCTAATAATCCTCTCTCCTCGGCACCATGCCAAACAAATAATGCTGATCTTTTTCCGGGTTTCAATGTCCAGGCTCTTCCTATAGCAAGCATTGCCACCGTCACAGAAGCATTATCATCCGCACCGTTCCAGATCGAATCCTGATTCACTGCAGGCCCAATTCCATCATGATCATGATGACCGCTAAAAAGAATATATTCATTTTTTAATGTTGCGTCTGTCCCTGCTGCCTTTGCAATCACATTCACAGATGGGTATTTAAAATGTTCCACCTGAAAATCAGCGGTGATGATGGTGTTTGCTTTTTGCAAAACATTTGAAAATTCGGGGCTCACCAAAATGACCGGCATTTTAGGAGAGGGCCTGTTCATGCCTTCTAGCTCATATAATCCCTCCTCAAAATTATGTCCAATAAAAGCTATAGCGTCATTGGTGATATCATCTGCAACAAAAATCACAGCAGCAACTCCCTTTTTTTGTAAAATCTGGCTTTGTTGTCTGATGGCAGATGCCGTGTAGCGGTAAGCCCATAAACTCATGCCCTTCGCAGGCAACGGTTGGGGTGGAGCAATTTTTAAAGCCACTATTTTCCCCTCTAAATGCAATGAAGTGTCTGCCAGGCCGTTAAGCCATAATACCTTACCTTTTAAATCAGTGGTGATGGGTTGAGTGGGCCAAACATCCTTCCAAAGCGTTAAATTTTGGTCATCAATGAAGAAATTCCCGTCAGCAGCTATTTGGGTGCGATTGATGTTGAAAAACTGAAAATAGGTCCCATCTTCTCCGCCTGGTTTCAAACCAGCTTCCTCAGCTTTTTGAGCCACCCAAACAGCTGCTCTCATCTCGTCCAGACTTCCTGCCCTTCTTCCCCGAAATGAATCTCCGGCCAGTTCAAAAATATCTTTTTTAAGATCTGCTTCTTTTATAGCAGATAGTGCAGGCGGGTGGGAAATGTTTCTATTTAAATCCTGTGCATTTAATTGGATGCTTATCAAAATATAACAAAAGAGGGGTAGTACTTTCTTCATCATCAAGCAAAATAATCATAGGCTTTGAAATCTTCATCAAATCATAAAAATTTTACAGAGTATGAAGAAAAAAGTCGCTCAGTGGCTTTTTTATATTTAACTATTGATGAACTCCATAAGATCTTCATTCAACTTATCTCTGTCAGTGAAATATAAACCATGGGGGGCTCCTTCGTAAACCAAATATTTTGAATTGCTGATCATTTTTGCTGCCTGTTCCCCGGTTGCTTTAGGTGGAACTGTTTGGTCGCTGTCTCCATGAATCACTAAAGCGGGAACATTAATCGCTTTCATTTCCGGGCGCAGATCAGTCATCCCGAAAATCACTGCACATTGTATAGTTGCCTTAGCAGTTGCCTGCATGGCTATCATCAGGTTCCAGTTCAACATTTCCTCACTTACCGGATGGTTTAACAAACCGACTCCAAAAAATTGTTTGCCAAACTGAGACAGAAAATCGATCCTGTTGTCTCTCAGATTAGTGACGATCTCTTCCAGTTTCTCTTGTGGAACGCCATCAGGATGATCAGAGGTCTGCATCATGAATGGTGCGATGGAGCTGATTAAAACAATCTTCGAAACTCTGGCACCTCCATATTTGCTCATATACCTTACTACTTCGCCTCCGCCCATAGAAAAGCCAACTAAAGTAACATCTTCCAAGTCTAATTGGTCTAATAACGCTTTCAGGTCCGAAGCAAGCGTGCTATAGTCGTAACCGTTCCAGGGTTTGTCTGACTGACCAAATCCACGCCTGTCATAACTGATGCAGCGTAGCCCGTTCTCAGTTAAAACCCTGGTTTGGTATTCCCACATTTGGTGATCCAGTGGCCATCCGTGGATGAAAACCACCGGTTTTCCATTTCCCCAGTCTTCGTAGAATAAGTTGACAGGCTCGCCGTCGATTTGTTTGGATTGAATGTATTTCATAACAGAATGATTGATGTTAAAAGATGGAAAGAAAGCAAAGGGCTTTCCAAAAATTGTTGATTTCCCCAAATCTCATTAATTATAACTTACAGGAGTGGATTATTTGTTCACGCAACAGCAGACAATAATTCAATGGCTTCACTATTACCCTGAATGGTGGCATGATCCAATGCGTTCAATCCTCTAACATCCTGCAAGCTGCTGTTGGCACCATGTTCCAGAACGAGCTTAACCAATTCATTTCTTCCAAACATCACAGCGAACATCAATGCCGTGCCTCCATTTCCGTGCTGAATGTCAACTTTGGCACCTTTTTGTATTAATAATTTCGCGATCTCCGGATAGCCTTTAAAACAAACTCCCATTAAAGCGGTATTTCCTCCGCTATCTTGCGCATTTACATCAGCACCACATTCAATTAGCGCATTTGTAGCTTCCAATTGCCCGTTGTAAGTCGCGATGATCAAAGAGGTGTAACCTTTTTGATCTCTGCAGTTCACATCAGCACCAGCAGCTATCAGTGCTCTTATTTGTTGTACATCACCATTTCTGGATGCATTGATTAATTCTTCCATATTTGGTCATTTGGTAAAGAAGCAATGAAAATCAATGCTTCTTGTTTAGCTAAGCCGGAACTTTATCTCCGTTCTCCCTGGGCCAGAACCTGTGATGAGCAATGGCTTTAATGAATTGATCTGTAACTTTTTTGTCTATTTGATCAGTGATGATTAAAGCTTCATCTGCTTTTAGCACTCTGTCATCTTTTATCTTAGGTCCCACATAGCTGATGTCGACCAAGGCTTTGGCATCTCCACAGATGCAAATAGCTTTACAATGAGTATAAGCTTCATTGATGAAATGAATGGCACTTGGAATGGTTTTAAGTGTGTCTATGCTTGACGAACCCGATGGGATATATAAGGCATCCACCAATACAGAGGAAAAAGCCAAAAAGCTCTTATCCACCATTAAATCCTCCCCTTCAGAATTTTTAATGAAGCCAGCATGCGGGGCGATGATCCTCACAATTGCACCTTCATCTTCTAAAGCTTTCTTCATCATGGAAACGGATGCTGCATCCACCCCGTCAGCAGCTAAGAAAGCGATTTGTCTTGTTTTGATGGTGTTCTTGATGGTATTCGCCATACTTAAAGCAGGGGAATCTTTGAATTCAGGGTTTACCGTGGTCGGTTGAAACGCTTCAGGATCATCATCCGCTCCGAATTGATGATTCATTGGGTGCTTCGGCTGAGGATTCTTAATTCCCAATCCATTAGCTACTTTCGCCGCTAAGTCTTCATTGACTTGGGTCAATAACCCAACCATTCTCTCCCTGATCTCAGGAATGTCAACTTTGCCCAGCTCAAAAGTAAGTGCATTGATGATGTGCATTTGCTCTGGTTCTGATTGACTGTTAAAGAACAAGGTGGCCTGACTGAAGAAATCAAGAAAACTTTTACTTCTTGTACGGATTTTACGAGCGTCTGTGCGTTCCTGATAGGAGGTAAATCCCCCCTCTGAAGATTTAGCTTGTTCCGGATAACCATTAGACATGGAATTAGGATGATAGGCTGTCTTGCCTTTGTTGATCTGCATTCTGGCTATTCCATCTCGTTGGTTATTATGAATTGGAGCGAGCGGGCGATTGATAGGGATTTCGTGAAAATTTGGCCCACCTAACCTGCTCAATTGTGTGTCTGTATAGGAGAATAATCTTCCCTGTAAAAGAGGGTCGTTGGTAAAATCAATCCCCGGAACCACATGGCCGGGATGAAATGCGGCCTGTTCGGTTTCAGCGAAATAATTATCCGGATTTCTATTTAAGGTCATCTTGCCGATTTTTTTGACAGGAACCAATTCTTCGGGAATTAATTTGGTTGGATCAAGCAGGTCAAAATCAAATTTATGTTCATCTTCCTCGGGAACGATCTGCACCCCGAACTCCCATTCGGCATAAGCACCGGCCTCAATGGCTTCATGTAGATCTCTGCGGTGGAAATCCGGATCCTGGCCATTGATTTTTAAAGCTTCATCCCAAACTACCGAATGCATCCCTAATAAAGGTTTCCAATGGAATTTAACGAAATGAGACTTTCCCTCTTCATTGATCAGCCTGAAGGTGTGAATCCCGAAACCTTCCATCATTCTCAAACTTCTTGGGATTGCTCTGTCAGACATCGCCCACATGATCATGTGTATGGATTCGGGAGACATGGAAATGAAATCCCAAAAAGTATCATGTGCAGATGCAGCCTGAGGGATTTCATGGTGTGGTTCAGGTTTGACCGCATGAATCAAATCCGGGAATTTAATGGCATCCTGAATGAAAAAAACGGGCATGTTATTGCCAACCAAATCATAATTCCCCTGTTCTGTATAAAATTTGACCGCAAAACCTCTTACGTCTCTGGCCAAATCTGCAGAACCCCTGAAACCTGCAACTGTGGAGAACCTGGTAAAAACAGGTGTCTCTAAACTTGGATCGATCAAAAATTTCGCTTTTGTGAATTCTTTCATCGAATCATCGTAAACCTTAAACACCCCATGTGCCCCGGCACCTCTTGCATGTACAATCCGTTCGGGTATGCGTTCATGATCAAAGTGTGTGATTTTCTCCCTGAGGATGAAATCCTCCAACAAAGTGGCACCTCTTTCGCCCGATTTTAAAGAGTTATTATCGTCATTCACCAACAAGCCCTGATTGGTGGACATTTTTTGGTCAGTTCCGTCCTCTTTATTCTTTTCCAAATCCTCTTGTTTTTTGTTATGATGCTCTTGTTTGTCTGATTTTGTGCTTTTCATGGCGCTGATGAGTTTTTATGGTTTATAATGAAAATGATGAGATTAATAAACATCAAGTACCGTTCCAATCGCATCATAAAAGGGGGGAATAGCTATTTAAATTTTATGACTAATAATTTTAGTTTAAAAAGCTAAAATTATTAGTAATTTTGTTTTATGAACTTCGATCGAATCAACGAAAAACTGGAGATTTTAGCTGATGCTGCAAAGTATGATGTGTCATGTGCATCAAGCGGAAGCAAAAGAAATAATAACAAGGGCATAGGTAATGCCACCGGCATGGGTATATGTCACTCTTATACAGAAGATGGTCGTTGTGTGTCTTTATTAAAGATATTGCTCACTAACGTTTGTATTTATGATTGTGCTTATTGTGTCACACGAAAAAGCAATGAGGTGAAGAGAGCGGCTTTCACGGTACAAGAAGTAGTGGATCTCACCATTAATTTTTATCGCCGAAACTATATTGAAGGTTTATTTCTAAGCTCAGGGATTTTTAAAGATGCTAACACCACGATGGAACGTTTGGTGCTGGTGGCGAAAAAGCTCAGAACAGAAGAGAATTTTAATGGCTATATCCATTTAAAAAGCATTCCAGGGGCTGCTGATGAGATGATGAAGGAAGCCGGCTTGTATGCCGACCGTTTGAGTGTGAACTTGGAACTACCTACGGAAGAGGGGCTTAAGTTATTAGCTCCAGATAAAAACCGTAAGGACATGATTGACCCGATGAATTTTGTAAAGAATGAAATCATTCTTTATCAGGATGAAAGAAAGAGGTTTAAAAAGATCCCTAAATTCGCTCCCGGAGGACAAAGCACCCAGGTCATCATTGGGGCCACACCTGAAACCGATTTGCAAATCATTAAAACTGCTGACTTTTACTATAAAAATTTCAATTTAAAACGAGTCTATTATTCGGGCTATGTGCCTGTAACTAATGACCAACGGTTGCCATCACTTCAAAGCCAGGTTCCTTTATGGAGAGAGAATAGGTTATACCAGGCAGATTGGCTGATGCGTTTTTATGGATTCGGAGCTAAAGAGATTTTGGACCCTCAACATCCATTTTTAGAATTGGATGTGGATCCAAAGCTGGGCTGGGCTTTAAGAAACCTTGACTTCTTCCCGGTAAATATTCAAACTGCAGATGTGGAGATGATTTTAAGAATCCCGGGAGTAGGGCTGAAATCAGCATGGAAGATCGTTTCTGGAAGAAAATTCTCCAGGCTCAATGCAGAGCACCTGAAAAAAATGGGTGTTGCTTTAAACAAAGCAAAGCATTTCATCACCTTCTCAAATTCCTTAACCATCCCCGGCAAACTGCACCATCATCATTTAAAAGATATCATCCTGCATACAGTGAGCAGCAAATATCTTAAGCATCACCCATCTCAACTCAGCTTATTTTAACATGGTGTTTCTCATTTATGATCACAGCCTCGAAGGGTTTTTTACCGCAATTTTTGAGATTTATGAATATAAATTCAAAGAGGTGGAGATAAGGAAAGAGGGTTTGGCTTTGCCAGGATTTTTCACAGCGGTACGGAAAGTGATCAATGACGAAAAGAAAGCCGAACGGGTTTATGAAAAATTAAAAAAATTGATGGGAGAGCAGGGTATTCATCAAATTATATATTCATTACTATCTGAAGAGGAGGAGGGTGAAAAACATATTTATGAAGTGATCAAATATGCTTTGGCAGCACCTGAATGTAATGTATTAAAAGATATGAGTAACCCCTCAGTATTAAAGATGAGTCAGTATACCAAGCAGGTGGGAAGAGAAAAACACCGGATGGAAGCATTCGTTCGTTTCCGGCTGACCTGTGATGGAATTTATTTTGCGGAGATTGAGCCTGATTTCAATGTTTTGCCCATTATTGCCAAGCATTTCAAAGACAGGTACCAGGATCAGAAATGGGTGATTTTTGATCGAAAGAGACACTACGGAATTTATTATGATTTAGAAACCGTGGAACCGGTGGAGATGAAATTCAATGATCAAACCAACAGGCAGGGAGGCTCAGCGATGTTAGCCAAAGATGAAGATTTATATCAGTGCCTTTGGCGAACTTACTTTTTCGGAACCAATATCAGATCACGCAAGAACATGAGGTTGCACATTCAGCATGTGCCAAAAAGATACTGGAAATATTTGACCGAGAAAATGCCAAGATGAATGGTTTCACCGTTTCTTGAAAATTTCAAAAACAAGAATCAATTAACGAGGGTACCGACTAACTGTTCTCCACCACTTTTTTTAGCGAGGCAAGCATCATTTTCCAGTTATCTTCAGCATGTATGGCAGCTTCTAAAGTTGGGTTGCCATCCTGAAACAAAGTGACATTCGTGATTTGATCTTTTGGAATAAGCTCAATGGTCACTTTATGTTTAAATTCTGGATTTCCTTCTTTGGCATCCATTGGACTGGAGTGTGAATATTCCAGTAGCTCATTCGGTTTCACACTGATTAATGTGCCTTTGTCTTTATAAGGAGCACCTTTCCACTCCCCTTTCCAGGTGATGTCCCCGCCTTCCTCCCAATCAGAAATCACTGTCGTACCAAACATGTACTCCTTTATTTTATCAGGATTGACCAATGCATCCCAAACTTCCTCTACTGTAGCTTCAATGTTTACTTGGGCTTTCGCAATGTGGTTTTGAGTTTCCATCATGATCTGTCATTTTAGGAGTTTGTTTAAAATTTAATTTTAGATAGCTCTTAAAGAGGTGCTAATAGTGCTTGCACTTTTTTGATGAGGTGTTTGGAATTGATACCCGCATCATTTAATAATTGTTCCTTGTCTCCCGACCTTGACATTTTATTAACCGCCATTTTCACCAAATGATAATCCGCTCCGGCAAGTGCAAGTGCAGCATTTGCAAAATCTCCCATACCGCCATGGGCATAATGATCCTCAACGGTGATGATGATTGGTCTTTTTGTCTCTTTTATACACTTAATCAAAGTTCCCTGATCTATGGGATTGATGGAATAACAATCTACTACCCTTACCTTGATTCCCTTTTTTTTGAGTTCTTCGGCAGCTTTTAAGGCTTCAAAAACAGTGATGCCCGTTGCAGCGATGGTAAGTTCGTCTGCAGAAGAATGTGTTAAGATTTTTGAACCTCCAATTTTAAATTCCTCATTTTCTTTATAAAGGATTTTTGTTTTTGGTCTCAGCGTTCTCATATAAGCCATGCCTAAATGATCTATCATAACAGGAACCAGTTTGGCGGTTGAGACAGCATCAGCCGGTTGAAATATCAACACATCTGGCTCGGCACCAAACATGGCGATGTCCTCCAATGCCATTTGCGAAGGACCATCTTCACCGATAGATACACCCACATGAGAACCTACGAATTTTATATTCGCTTCTGATAAACGAGCCATCCTGATTTGGTCTGCTGCTCGGCTTAAAAATGCTCCAAAAGTCGCTACAAAAGGAATTTTTCCAATTCTTGATAATCCGGCTGCCACTGAAACCATATTTTGTTCAGCGATGAAACATTCCACAAATCTTTCAGGATAAGCTTTTAAGAAATCCATGGTGTAAGTAGAGTTCTTCACATCACCATCTAGGCCATATAAACGCTCATTATTTTTACCTAATTCTGTAAAAACCTCTCCAAAGACTTCACGGGTTGCATATTCCTTATTGGGATCAAAAGTCATTTTCGAACATTGGGGCTCCTCAGGATTTCCAGGGACTTCCACTTTCTCCGGCTCTTTTAAACTAAAACGTAAGCTATCATCCACGTCTCCCAATTCTTTCAATGCTTTATCAAGTTCATCAGGTTTCAATGTTTTTCCATGCCAATTATCTTTATTCTCTAAAAATGAGATACCCTTTCCTTTGAAGGTATAGGCTATAATAGCCACAGGTTTTCCATTGTTGTTGTTGGTGGATTTTTTAAAGGCAGCATCAATCTCTTCAAAATTATGTCCGTCGATATTGATCACATCAAAACCAAAAGCCTTAAATCTGTCTGTGTATTCCTTTACATGATGTCCAAACATGGTTTCGCCGCTTTGCGCCAAACGGTTGATATCTAAAATAGCCACTAAATTATCCAATTTATGGTAGGAGGCGAAGTTCGCAGCTTCCCAAACCTGACCTTCGGCCAATTCTCCATCGCCTAAAACCACATAGGTTTTAAAGGGAAGTTTTTCTCTTTTCCCTACCAAAGCCAAGCCAGCTCCAACTGACAATCCTTGTCCGAGAGAGCCAGTGGCAGCTTCGGTGTATTTGAATCTTGGAACCGGATGCCCTTCAAACTGGCTTCCGAACTTTCTTAAGCTTTTTAAATCGGCTAGCGGGTAGGCTCCCGCCACGCCAAAAAGTGTATATAATAATGGTGCCGCATGACCCTTAGAGAATACCAATCGGTCGTTGTACTTGTTCAACGGAGCTGATAAGTCATAAGTGAAATAGCTATTGAATAATACTGTGGTGATATCAGCCGCGGAAAGGCAGGAGGTGGGATGACCTGATCCGGCTTCAGAAGTGGACACCAGGCACCATTTGCGAACTAAGTCTGCTTTTTTCTTTAAATTTTCGATGTTTTTCATACTTGAAATTCACAAGAAATATGCCATGAAGGCTTTGGCCAGCTATTCAAGGGATGAAACCTAATTAAAGATGTAGTCATGAGATTTTAATTGTCAGGTACCTTTTTTCTAATGTGCTGAACCCATGATGGGTTTCTTTTATTCCATTCTTTAAAGAAAGATATGGCTTGAAATATTCCAAACTCACAAATTGGTGGGAAATCTGTCTGAAAATCTTTAAGAACGACAATTAATTTGATTTGCAGGATACAGTTTAATACCTATTTTTGCAATCCCAAACAGGATATATTATGGCAAAAGCTGGAGATTTAAAAACAGGGAATATCGTACGTTTTAACGGAGAATTGGTGACTGTTGATGAGCTTAATCATCGTACACCAGGAAAGGGAGGTGCTTTTTATACGGGTAAAATGCGCAATATCAAAACAGGAAGGATTATTGAACTTCGAATGAGAACTGACGAAGAGGTGGAAATTTGCAGGGTGGAGACCAGCGATTACCAATATTTATATGAAGAGGGAGATTATTTTGTAGTGATGGATAACACCACGTTTGAACAATTTAATGTGGAGAAAGCTTTGTTTGGAGATTCCGCTAAGTTCTTAAAAGAAGGAATGAATGTGATCGTATCTTTTGAAAGTGAAGAACCCATTTTGGCGAAAGCTCCAAATTTTGTAGAATTAGAGATTGTTTATACAGAGCCTGCCGTTAAAGGTGATACCTCCACCAACGCTTTAAAGAATGCGACCGTGGAGACCGGAATAGAGATTAAAGTCCCTTTATTCGTAAACCAGGGCGATAAGGTAAAGGTAGACACCGCAACCGGCGCTTATATAGAAAGAGTAAAATAATTAAATTTCGGGTATGTAAAGGGACTGATTTCTAATAAAAATCAGTCCCTTTTATTTTGATGTTTTTAAGCCGCACCTCTAATGATGGCCAGCAAAATAGCGATCACTGCAATCACCAATAGAATGTGGATCAGTGCTCCAACGGAGTAAACGAAAAATCCTAAAATCCATCCTATAATCAAGATGACAGCAATTACATAAAGCAAAGTTCCCATGATATTTGTTTTTTGGTTTAACATTGTCAGTTTAACACTGATTGAATTTATGATTTACAAACATTGTGCCTTTTAATTAATTTGATGGTTATTACCTATTAATCCTGCTCCCCATTCGCAACCCTGTCCTAATGTCTGGATATTTGACAGTATCCAAGTGATCAACATTTTAATAAGCTCAGTTCTTTGTGATCATTCTTTACTTCCTAAATAAACTTTATTTTTTCGGTCACCGTACATTTATGCCTATTCAATGGTTTCTTTGACCGTGCCACAAGTGCTCATTTGTTTACCCATATATGGATTTTGAATCTCTTTGGTCGAAGTTAACCAGAAAGCCCCCTTCTCTTTGTACATCGGACAATTGATTTTATAAAGTGTTTGAGATGAACCAACTGATTTAGTGAAATCATAGAGGTCTTCACTCAACATTTGAAAATGCTCACGCTGATGTTCAATCTTATCGGCATGCGCTCCTATATGTTCTGCATGCTCCATCATATCGTCTTTTAATTTGCTATAGATTTCGGCTTGTTCCTTTGATAAACTTTTTTCATCGAAAGCTTTCACACTGGCTGCTAAGGCTTTGCCTGCCATGGCTGCACCATCGCCATCATCTTTGGCTAAGGCATTTTCAATTTGCAGATAGTTCTGTAAAATGGGATCATCCAACGCCACTGCAGCATTGTTTTCTTTTGCAGAAGCGGCGGCATTTTCAGAAGTTGGCTGGTTTTGATTACATGCCAATAGGATTGATGTGCAGGTAAATAAGGTTAAAATTGTTCTTTTCATGATTTGCATTGTTTAAAGTTATGATTTTTAATTTGAATGATGATTTGCTGATTGATGCGCTATGTCCATCTGTTTTTTTCCATAGAAGAAATAAATGATGGAAGCCGGGATGAAGATGATGTTTAGAATGGTTTTATAATTCCATTGAAAAACATCTTTTTCCGCATTGAAAGAAGAGGTTGGGGCATCCGGTATCCAATGCATCAGTAAAAAGCTATAATCCACTAGCAAAGCAGCAGCTAAAATACTGAGGGTTAAAATGATGAACAGGGCGATCATGGCTTTGTTCCCATAATATTTACGGTAAACCAGCAGCATGGGGATGGTGACCAAATCAGACAGGATGAAAGCGAAAACACCACCAAATGAGATGCCACCATGCCATAAAACCGCTGCCAAAACGATATTTCCAACTGAACAAACAAAGCTGATGATGGCTACCACTATTCCCAGCACTGAATTCCATATCAGAATGAGAAAGTGAGGAATTGCAGTGTTATTGGTAAGAAAAATGCTGGCCCACCATTCATTGGGCACCACCACTGAAAGAATAGCGGCAACGGCAACGCCAATCAAAATGTCTTTTCCAATCATGATCACATCCATGTAGAAATGGCCGACGGCCTCCCTTAATTTAGCAGAGCATGATTTATTTTTGGAAGATGACGCATCACCGTGTTGATGTTCCTGTTTCCCATCATTATTTTTCAGGTGTTCATCTGCATCTTCTTTCACTTTTTTTGGAAAGAAGAAGATGAGGAGAAGCGAAGCGATGAGGATGAAAATAAGACCGCCAACAATTTCTCCTGCAACAAATGCCCATCCCAGTAAACTGAATATCACGATGAAGATTTCGAAAACCAGGTTGGTGCTGGCTATTAAAAAAGCGATTGAATTTGTCCACGAAGCTCCTTTCATCACTAAAGTCCTGGACATAGAAGCCGCCGCATAGGAGCAGGAGGAAGATATTCCTCCAAAAAAAGTAGCTAATCCTAAAGATTTAGCGTTGTTTTGTCCCAATTGGGCACTGATGGTTGCTGTTGATACGAAAGCCCTGATCACCGAAGAAAGGATGAACCCAAAAGCTAAACCCCAATAAATCTCCCAGCCCATTTGGGCGAATTTTAAAAGAATGTCTTGTATAATCTTCATGTATTAAATTTTAGAATTAAGAATTACGATCTTAGATTTCCTTGCTATGGTCAAATCGTAATTCTTAATTCGTATAATCGTAAATTGCTTTACATGTTCATCCCGGCCATAAAATCACCGCCTTTTTTCAAAATGAATTCACTGTTGAGCAGGTAAGCACCGCTCACCACCACTTCATCCCCATATTTCATCCCAGTTTTTATAATCACGGAATGCTCATTCTCTTCGCCCAACTCCACCATTTGGTATTTAAAGCTTCCTTTCCCGGTTTTCAACCAAACATGTTCGCCTTGTTCATCACGTAAGATAGCGGCATTAGGTAAAGCCATTGTGTTTGATTTTTGAATATCTGGCAACCTGATTTCTGCCTGCATCCCGGGTTGAAACTTCCCTACCGGATTTTTAATGCTTCCTCTTAAGGTAAGAATCTGGCTGCCGGCATTTAACTGTGGACTGATAAAAGTCACTTTGGTCTTTATGGTTTCGTTTTCGTAACCGGAGATTTTGACCTCCAATTCCTGCCCGATTTTTAAATGGTGCACTTCAGAAGGGTAGAGGTCTGCTTCCACCCAAAGCTCATTTAAATTCTCCAGTTTGAACACCGGTGTCCCCTCCATCACATATTGCCCTTCAGAAATATTAATTACAGTGATTAAACCACTTTCTGGAGCATAAACTGTGATGTATGGGTTAGTGGCATTGCTTTCTGAAAGCTGATTGATCTGGCTTTCTGAGTAACCGTATAATTTCAATTTGTTTCTGGAAGCGGCAGTCAATTTTTTATAGATGGCTTCATCCGGAAATGCTTTCTGCTGCTTTATGTTGAGCAGGAAGTCTTTTTGCAGGGAGAGCAATTCTTCACTGTAAATTCGGAACATCGCCTGTCCTTTATCGATTTTTATACCTGCTTCCTTAAAGAATAGCTGGTCGACACGGCCAGGGAATTTACTCGAAATGATGTTATTGTGCTCGGGGTTGCTCAATAACCTGCCATTTAGAAGATGTGCATTTTCAAATCCACTTTCGCCCAATTTAATGGTTTTGATGTTCGCCAATCTGATTTGGTTTTTGCTTAGATTGATTTGCATAGTTCCGTTCTGAGCTTTCACAGCAACTAATTCCATATTACAGATAGGGCAGGAACCTGGTTTGTCCTCTATGATTTGTGGATGCATAGGGCAGGTGTATTTAACATCGGTTTGGGCATTTTCTTTTTTATGATTAGAACAGGCTGATAAAAGAAAAGTGACGGACAGCATCAAACATATAAGCAGGCTGACACAGCTCTTATGAAAATCGCTTCGAATTGAAGAAGTATCAAATCCTGTATCGAGAGGGGAGTGCACTGCTTCTGCTTTAACAGCAAACATAGATTGGGATATGTTTAAATTTTTAGTTTTCATATTCATCTTTTACCTTAATAAAACTTTGTGTATCTATTAGATAGCCAGCATTCTCTGCTATTTCATCTCCTTCATTCAATCCGCTTTTAATCAGATAGGCGTCGCTTGATTTTTGGGAGATCACCATTTCTTTCGGTTTTAATACCTTGTTCTCTTTAATGAAAGCGATGCTTTTATTCCCTAGGTGATAAACTGATGAAGCTGGAATCCACAAACCTTGCTTTTCAGGAAGGGGAATTTCAGCTTTTAAGAGTTCGCCTATTTTGAAGCTTTTTTGTGCATTGGCTAAATGAATCCTCAACACCCCATAATGCTGTCCGTTAGAATAATAAGGTTGAATCAAATTTATCTTTGCATGTTGTTCCTGGTCTCCGCCAGAGATTTTAACCGCATCGTCTTTATGGATTAAAGTCAATTGATTTGCATCTAAATAAACCTCGGCCCAAACTTCTGCATCATTAAACAGCTTGAAAAGTACATCGCCAGTCTTCACGTAAGAACCTTCGATTATAGAAATCACATTATTATCAGTGTTTAAAACTGGAGGACTTTCAATATTCTCACCCGGGTTCAGGTTCATAGACGCCACTTTTGTATCAATTAAATATCCTGAAAAATCACTGTAAACGGGGATGCTGTAATTCACTTTCCCACTGGCTAACACCTGGTTGATCTGCTTTTCAGCTACTCCCAACAACCTGAGTTTTGTTTTGGCATGCTCCAAAAGTGCTGCATCACCATTCGTTTCTAAATAAAGTAACTCCTGCTGCGCAGCCGCCAAATCCGGACTGTAAATCTCCATGATTTTTTGACCTCTATACACCTTCTCGAAATTGTATTTCACAAATAGCTGCTCTATTCTCCCGCTTACTCGGGATGAAATGGTTTTTAAATGATTAGTGTTATAATTTACCATTCCGTTTGCCAAAATGGTATCTTTTAAAGAGCTTTTTCGCACTGTTATGGTTTTTACCTTACTGATGACTGCCTCATTTGCAGGTTGAATCAAATCAGCAAGATCTGCATCCACTCCTGTTTTAACCTCATGCTGATGCATAGGAACTAAATCCATCCCGCAAATGGGGCATGAACCGGGTTCGTTCTCCACAATCTGAGGGTGCATGGAACAGGTGTATTTAATGTCCGCATCCAATTCTTTTTGACTGGTTTTAGACTGGCAAGCCGTTAAAAGAGTGAAAAGTGAAAAGTAAAAAGTGAAAAGCACTTTAGACTCTCGAGTCAGTTTTTGTTCCTTACTCATAAATTCGGGTGTTATCAGACTCAAAACTTTAAACTTAGAACTATCGACTTTAAACTTATTCTTCCACATTTCTCTCATATTCAGCAAGCATTTGATAATATTCATTCATTAAATTCAGATAATCCATTTGAGAATCATTGACCTCTTTCCACAAGTTCAGTACCGTGGGTAATTCTTCCTTGTTCTCCTGATAGTCCAACAAGGTCACTTCGTAACTTTTTTGTAAGGAGGGGAGAATTTTCGTTTCATATTGCTCTAATTCCATATTCATATGCATTAAATGTTCTTCCTGGGTTTTTATCATTCCGGTTAAATTGTTCAGTAAATTCTCTTTTTGCAATTGCATAGCAGCCGCATCAAACTCATTGGCTTTCATTTTTGATTGGTAGGATTTTGCAGCCCACGGAGCAATGGGAATGGTAATGCCACCCATTAGGGAAAATTGATTCGGTCGTGTGTTATTATAGGTGAACATGTGATTGAACTGGATGTTGAACTCCGGTTTGGCCTCACTGGCAATCATTTTATGCTCTAAACTGAGGCTTTCGATTTGTGCATCCACCTGCTTTAACGTGCTTCTATCGCTTAAAATCCTATTTAAATCTGATGAAATAGACTGGTTTCGATAGGTCTTATTGGTATCAATCTCAAAATCCGAATCTGAGTGCCTGTACATTAAGGTGCTGAGCCTGATTTTTCCTATTTTTATATTGGCTTCTGTGGAGGTCAATCTATTTTGCAATTCATAAATCTTAGCTTCCATGGCGTAAATCTGACTTAAACCGGCTTTATTATACGTATACCTGATTTCAGCCAATTTTTTTAGATTTTGCAGGATGTGCAGATTTTTGGATTGATAATTCAGTAGCTTTTGAAGGGTAAGTATGTTGAAATAAGCAGATCGAGCCACCGCTCTTAAATCATTATAGTTCTCTGCTTTGGCTTCTTTAATGATGGCCGACTGAGCATTTAGATAGGCTTCAGTTGATTTTATTTTGGAACGATTGGGAATCCCCTGTTCTGCAGTGAGCATCAAAGAACCATCCTGCTGATTAGCAGGCCGGGAAAAATTATCATAAGGTGTCATAAAGGTAGATACACCAAACATCGGTGCTTTCCATGCCGAAGCGCCACTTACCAAAGCATCCTGACTTTTCACTTGTTCATCATACACCTTCAGCTGTGGATTGCTTTGTTGAATGTTACTCAAAACAGAATCCAAAGTCAGTAATTGTTGTCCCATCACGTTTGAGGTTATGGAAAATATAAATGCCAATAAAAAAACGACCTTAATGAACGCACCCCAATGTGGGTTCCTGCCAAATAATAAGACAGCAATCTCCCCCCTCGAAAGGGCAATGAAGACACTTTGCCTTATCCATTCCTTTGTAAGGGGTGCGTTATTGTGATTCGTAGTTTGATTTTTAATGCTGAACATCCAGTACCTCCAGCTTTCCAAATTTTTTAAGTTCATATTCTTTTGTCATGAGAAATATCAATGGTGTCACCAACAAAATATGTGTGGAAGAAGTAAGCACACCGCCAATCATGGGCAGCACAATTGGTAGCATGACGTCACTGCCCACACCATTGCTCCACAGCACCGGCACTAGTCCAAAAAGGGCTACGCAAACCGTCATGATTTTTGGTCTCAACCGTTTTGCAGCGCCCATGATCACATATTGTTTGATATCTTCTTTAGTGATGGTTGCTCTGGAATTCCCTTTTTCCTTGACCAATTGCTGCATGGCATCGTTCAGGTAAATTACCATCACTACACCAGTCTCCACTGCAATTCCGAATAAGGCGATGAAACCTACAGCAACTGCGATGGACAAATTCACCCCATAGAAGTAAACCATGTATGCACCGCCAATCAGTGCGAATGGGATGGTGACCAAGCTTAAAAAAGCCTCCCGAATGGATTTAAATGCCAGGTATAAGGCCAGGAAAATGATGATGAGCACTACAGGAAGTATCAATAACAATGTTTTCTCTCCCCTGATGAGGTTTTCATATTGTCCGCTCCATTCTATGAAATAGCCCTTTGGTAGTTTTAATTCGGCATTTAATTGATCGATGGCTTCCTGAACGGTGGTTCCTAAATCACGGTTACGCACGTTGAACATCACGGCCCCTCTGAGCAAGGCATTCTCTGAAGTGATCATTGGCGGGCCATCCGCAAAATGAAAATCAACCACAGCCGAAAGCGGGATCACACCTGCATCCGGAGAATTAACGGGGATTCTTTTTAGCTTTTCGATGCTGTTTCTGTAATCCTGACCTAATCTCAATGAGATGCCAAATCTTCGGCGGCCTTCTATGGTGTTGGAGAAAGGAACTCCTCCAATGGCAGCTTCAACGGTGGCATTCACCTCATCAATATTCAAACCATATCTCGAAAGTTCATCTCTTTTGATATTTATGTCGAGGTATTTACCGCCAGTCACAGGTTCCACATACAAATCTTTGACTCCTTCAATGCCTTCGAGTTTTGTTTTTACCTGTTCTTCCACCTTGGCAATGTCATTCAGGTTTTGCCCATAAACCTTCACACCCACATCAGTCCTGATTCCGGTGGAGAGCATATTGATCCTGTTGATGATGGGTTGGGTCCACCCGTTCACCACGCCCGGGATTTGTAATTTTCCGTCCAGCTCTTCAATGATTTTCTTTTTAGTCATCCCGGTCCGCCATTGATCTTTTGGTTTGAGTTGGATGATGGTTTCAACCATGCTGATAGGGGAATTGTCGGTCGCAGTATTGGCTCTTCCGGCTTTCCCAAGAACTTGGGCCACTTCTGGTGTGGATTTAATGATTTTATCCTGAACCTGCAGAATTCTTTTAATCTCAGAATTGGATATATCTGGTAAAGTGACCGGCATAAAAAGAATGGATTGTTCATCAAGCGGAGGCATAAATTCTTTCCCCAAACTGAACAGCAATGGAATACTGATGAGGAGTGCCAGGATATTGATGCCTAAAGTTGTTTTTCGATGCTTTAAACAAGCTTTTATAGTAGGCTCATAGATTCTTTCCAAAAACCTGTTGATAGGATTATGATGGTCTGATTTAAATTTCCCTTTCATAAAAAAAGAAATTAAAACCGGAGCTAAAGTCACTACCAAAAAAGCATCCACCAATAGGATGAAAGTTTTGGTGTAAGCCAAGGGGTGGAATAATTTCCCTTCTTGCCCGCCCAATAAAAACACCGGTAAAAAAGAGGTGATGATGATGATGGTGGAATAGAAAACTCCTCTGGAGACTTGTTTACAGGCTCTTTCTATAATAGATAGGCGTTCTTTATCTGTTAATTTTTGTTCCTTCATGTTCGTTTTAGTGATTGATTTCTTGTATTGTTTATCAGCAGTAATCAGTTTCTTGTATTATTGATCAGGTGTAATCGGTGATCGGTTTCTTGTGTTGTGTGATAGTTGTAATTGGTCTTGTATTTTTAATAGTTGTAATCAATTTCTTGCATTGTTGATTAGCTGTAATCGGTGATCGGTTTCTTGTGTTGTTGATTAGTTGTAATCAGTTTCTTGTATTGTTCATTAGCTGTAATCGGTTGCTTGTATTGTTGATCAGGTGTAATCAGTTTCTTGTATTGTTCATTAGCTGTGATCGGTGATCGGTTTCTTACATGACCTCCTAATTGTAGCCGGTTTCCGATCACCGATCACACCTTTCCATTCTACAAGCCCACCGATCACCGATCACACCTTTCCATTCCAAAATCCACCGACTACTTTCTACCTCTTCCCCTCGCTACAAAACAAATCGGATTTACTCATCATTGAGCCCAGCATCTTACCCAAAGTGTCGTATCTTTTCAATAGTTGTAATCAGTTTCCTTGTATTGTTCATTAGCTGTGATCGGTGATCGGTTTCTTACATGACCTCCTAATTGTAGCCGGTTTCCGATCACCGATCACACCTTTCCATTCTACAAGCCCACCGATCACACCTTTCCATTCCAAAATTCTACACCGACTACTTTCTACCTCTTCCCCTCGCTACAAAACAAATCGGATTTACTCATCATTGAGCCCAGCATCTTACCCAAAGTGTCGTATCTTTTCAATAGTTGATTTGCCAAGTCATCTGTCAAATAAGTGCAATCATTTGCCGTTTCAATCCAGTGTTGAGTTTCCTGCTGCTCTGCATCAGCATCTGTTAATTTGCTTAGAAAATGTTTTTCATATCTTCTTTTAGCCCAAGCTTCTGCTATTTGTGCTCCAACAGATCTCGATGACCTTCTTATCTGGTCTGTCAAAGAATACATTTCTTCTTTCGGAAATTTCTTAGACAGCTCAAAAATCTCTTTTGATAAATTTCTGGAGAGCTTGTAAACTTCTAAGTCCCTAAAACTTTTTACAATCATTTGCCGTTTCAATCCAGTGTTGAGTTTCCTGCTGCTCTGCATCAGCATCTGTTAATTTGCTTAGAAAATGTTTTTCATATCTTCTTTAGCCCAAGCTTCTGCTTTTGTGCTCCAACAGATCTCGATGATTCTTATTGGTCTGTGATCGGTTGCTTTCTTCTTTCGGAAATTTCTTAGACAGCTCAAATCTCTTTTGATAAATTTCTGGAGAGCTGTAATCTTCTAAGTTCCTAAAACTTTCGGTTACATATGTCCATTGTTCTTCATTAATTAGTGTCTGTATATGTTCATTGGCTGTGATCGGTTGCTTGTATTGTTGATCAGGTGTAATCAGTTTCTTGTATTGTTCATTGGCTGTGATCGGTTGCTTGTATTGTTGATCAGGTGTAATCAGTTTCTTGTATTGTTCATTAGCTGTGATCGGTTGCTTGTATTGTTGATCAGGTGTAATCGGTGATCGGTTTCTTACATGACCTCCTAATTGTAGCCGATTTCCGATTACTGAATATGACTTTCCATTCCATAAGTTTCTGATTACCAATTACACCTTGCCACTCCATAAGTCACTGATCACACCTTCCCATTCTACATGCTACCGATCACACTTTCCCATTCTACAAGCCCACCGATCACCGATTACACCTCTCCATTCTATATGCTACCGATCACACTTTTCCATTCCATAAGCCACCGACTCTACACCTCATCTCTCTCCAACTCCGCCTGTCGCAGAGATAATTGTTTATAGGCATTTTCAGACATAATGATACCATTATCCACAATCACCCCGATCGCCAGTGCGATACCTGTTAAAGACATGATATTGGAGCTGATGTCAAAAGCATTTAGGAGGATGAAACTTGCTGCAATGGTGATGGGAATTTGAATGATGATGCTGATAGCACTTCGCCAGTGCAATAAAAAGAGGATAACGATGAGCGAAACCACCAACATCTCTTCTATTAAGGTGTGTTTGATGCTATTGATAGATTCTTTGATTAATCCACTTCTGTCATAAACGATGTTAAATTTCACTCCTTCAGGTAAACCTTTGGCCACTTCCTTCATTTTAGCCTTTACCCGGTCAATCACTTCATCGGCGTTCTCTCCGGTGCGCATCACCACAATTCCCCCTACAGCTTCTCCTGTTCCATTCAGATCAAAAATCCCCAAGCGGCTTTCCCCAGCCATTTGTACGTCTCCAATATCCCTGATTCGAACGGGGATAGCATTGTTTGTTTTAAGGGAGAGCTGCGCTATCTCCGAGATGGTTTTTAAATATCCATCGGTTTTAATGATGTATCCTCTGTCGCCCATTTCGAATTTCCTTCCTCCGGATTCATTGTTATTCCGATTTACCGCATTCATTACATCGGTGATGCCCAATTTGAAATAGCTGAGTTTATTAGGATCTATGGTGATTTGATATTGTTTTTGAAAACCACCGAAGGAGGCGATTTCACTCACACCATCCACATTCTGCAAAGCGAATTTCACGTACCAATCCTGGATGGCTCTTTGCTCGCCCAAATCCATCCCGTCAGTAGCTAAAGTGTACCATAAAACATGTCCGACACCTGTCCCGTCCTGACCAAGGGTGGGAGAAACGTCTTTGGGTAAGGTGTTGCTAACTGTGCTCAATTTCTCCAAAACTCTCGACCTTGCCCAATAAGTATCCACATCATCTTTAAAAATCACATAAATGAAGCTCATCCCGAACATGGAATTCGCCCTTACATATTTTACCTGAGGAATGCCTTGTAAACCCGTGACCAGAGGGTAAGTGATTTGGTCTTCTATGATCTGTGGACTTCTGCCTTGCCATTCGGTAAAGACGATGACCTGGTTTTCCGATAGATCCGGAATGGCATCAATCTTATTGCTTTGGATGGCGAAAATTCCAAATCCAAAAACGATGGCCGCAAGCAGCAACACCATGAATCTATTGCGAAGCGAAACCGCAATTAGTTTTTCAATCATTTAAAAAGTTTAAAAAAAGATTTTATCAGCTTAAAACTGACGATTAATTAGTACGCAGGGAAAGAATTGGTTCTAATTACGAAATTGCTGAAGAAGGATATAGAGTCCCTCTTTGAGAAGCGGGAATATAGAAGTGCTGGTGTCCTGTTCATTAGATTGTGCTGGCTCCTCAAATTTAAACAAGGAAACAAAATAACTTTGAACAAAGAAAATGGTCTTAAGAAAGCCAGAATCATTTTTAGTGTCGTTAATCTTCAGATCTAACTTAGCTTTAATCAGCTGATCTTTACAACAGTTGTTAGGTTTTTTCAGGGTTTTTTCACAACTCGTATTTTGTGAATTCATTTTCATCATACAATCAGCAGTATGTTGCTTCATGCTGATTTGTTGCAATTTTCCTGCACAGTAATGTAAATTAACTGTCAACCCTGATGAGGTGAGGAACACCATCAAAGAAATAAAGACAATCAGACTGTGGCGAAAAAATTTCATTGTTCAAAAATAAGGTAAAATTCTGATGATTTGCAAAAAATCTAAGACATAATTTCGTTAAAAAGAGCGGATTAGCGATTCACCATTTTCTTTATGTTAAATTAATGTTAAGTTTATAGGTTGGTGGACTTTTCATTAAGGAAATGATAATTAGTGTAAACCATCATCAGCGATTATTTTTGTGAAATGGCGATAACAGATTTCAATACAGAAGGGCAACGGGGCGATCTTATTTATCTAATCAAAAAAGTTAAAGCCTGCCATGCCGAATTGGGGTCGTACATTGAACATTTTCATTACAATGAAAATGTGATCATCATCAAATTGACAAATGGTTTCATCAAACTAAACGAATCCATTTTGAAAAAGCATCAGAAAGGAACAGAACCTGTCAATGATAAAGAGCTCATGAGAATTGGAGCTTCTTTTGTGAAAACACTGCTTTAAATATTTTTACCCCTCATCGCTTGTGAAACGGCTTCATCCATCAACCTTTCTGCGAAAGGTCTGGTGTAATCATTTAATGCATCAATAGCATTTAAGATCGCATCTTTATTGTCATCGCTCAGCTTATCTTTCAAGTCCCTGATCAATTCTGAGGTCTTGAAAGTTTCTTCTTCATTTAAGAAACTGCCGTTTTTATTCAGGAAACGTTCTGCTGTGTAAGCCATTTGCTGCCCCTCTGTTTTGGCTTCCACGATCATGCGTTGTACTACATCATCTTTGGCATGAGTCACCGCATCTAAAAGCATTTGCTCCACTTCGTCATCTTTTAAACCATAAGTTGGTTTTACATCCACCTGCTGTTTCACGCCAGATCTCAGTTCCATAGCCTGAACGGTCAAAATGCCGTCGGCGTTCAGTAAAAAATTGATGTCCACTTTAGGCAGGCCGGCAGGCATGGAAGGAATCCCTTTTAAATCGAACTCAGCTAATTTCCTGTTCTCGTTCACCAAATCCCGTTCTCCCTGGTAAACCGCGATCTTCATATTCACTTGTCCGTCTATCGAAGTGGAGTATTGACGGCCAGCCTTGGTGGGAATTTTAGAATTTCTGGGGATGATGATATCCATTAATCCTCCCATGGTTTCGATCCCTAAAGAAAGAGGGGTGACATCCAACAATAAGATGTCTTTTCTGTTTCCTGAGAGTACATCGGCTTGCAGAGCAGCACCTAAAGCCACCACTTCGTCGGGGTTGATGGTGTCATTCACTGCTTTCCCAAAAAATCCGGAAACACTGCTCTTCACCAAATCTGTTCTGGTCGAACCGCCAACCATGATTACCTCGTCAATATCCGCAACTTTCACACCAGCGTCGGCCAGTGCATTTTGGCAGGCAGTGATGGTTTCCTGAACTTTGGCTTCTATTAATCCCTCAAAGGTTTTTTTATCCAAAGTGCAAAAAATCTCTCCGATTTTTTCATTGAACAGCTGCTGATGACTCATCGCTTTCTTGGCTTCTTCCGCTTTCAGCCTTAATTCCTGCATCGGGATCGCTTCGGTCAACCGGTTTTGCTTGATCCAGTAATCCACAATTGCTCTGTCGAAATCATCCCCACCCAAGAACGTGTCTCCGTTGGTGGATAGCACTTCAAATATGCCATTTTGTATTTTCAGCACAGAGACATCAAAAGTTCCCCCTCCCAGATCATAAACCGCTATCGTTTTCTCTTCCTCAGGGTTTAACCCGATGCCATAAGCCAAAGAAGCGGCTGTGGGCTCATTGACAATTCTCAGCACATCCAAGCCTGCCAATTTTCCTGCATCGCGGGTCGCCTGACGTTGTGAATCATTAAAATATGCTGGTACAGTGATCACTGCTTTAGAAACGTTGGTTTTTAAAGCATGTTCTGCTCTGGTTTTTAATTCCTTCAAAATCAAAGCAGATAAATCAATCGGAGTATAATAAGCCTCCCCAACTTTGATCTTAACCAGGCTTTCATCATTTTCATCATCAATGATCTTATAGGAGAAGAAATCTTGATGTTTTTGAACATCCTGATAAGAACGTCCCAATAATCTTTTTACAGAAAATATGGTGTTTTGAGGATCGCTGATCAAAAAACCTTTAGCTTCATCACCTACTAAAACTTCTCCATTTTTATCAAAATGAACAACTGAGGGCACCAATACACCTTTTCCAGTGTCGTTGATCACTTTCGCCTGTCCATCCGGATTGATGAAAGCCACCAAAGAATTCGTGGTTCCCAAGTCAATTCCTACAATGATATCCTCTTTCTGTATGGAGCCTGTCGCCAGGTTGATTGAAACTTTTGCCATAATTTTTTAACTGTTTCAAAGGTAATATGTTTTAAGAGATGCTGTGTTATTAAAATGTCATTGTGCATTACCGCTTTAAGGTAGAGAAGATCGATAGCAGTTAAAAAAAATCAATTTAAGCTGTAGGGTTAGGACATTTCATGCAATAAAATAGCTATAAATTTTAATTCTTTCAATAAAACGCATGTTTTATTAGTGATATTAAAGGTTTTTTATTAATTTAACCTCTTAATGAATAAAATAACGCATCCGGTTTGCGTTTTTATGCAGCATTTTAACTAAAAAACATTTTTTATGAAGAAATTTTTACCATCATTACTCTTCTTGTTTGTTTTTGCACTACAAGGTTTTGCACAAGAAGAAATTAGCGGGCGTGTAGTTGCGAGCGCTGACGGCTTGTCATTGCCTGGCGTGAGTGTAATTGAAAAAGCCACCAAAAAAGGTACGGTGACGGATGTGGACGGTCGGTACAGGATCACGGTTAGCGACAAAGCTTCGGTATTGCAGTTCAGCTTTTTAGGGTTTGAATCCAAAGAGGTGACTGTAGGGACGCAGCGTGTAATCGACGTGACTTTGGAATCCAGTGCCAGAGCTTTAAGTGAAGTGGTGGTGACCGGCGCATTGGGTATCCAGCGAAATAGTAAAGAGCTAGGTTACTCGGCCCAAACCATCACTTCAAAAGACTTAAATGAAAATAAGCAAACCAATGTGGTAAATGCTTTGCAGGGAAAAGTAGCCGGTGTAACCATCAGCAGCGGCGGCGGGGCACCCGGGCAGGGGGCAAGTATCCAGATCAGAGGAATCAACTCATTAGACCCCACCAGAAATAACGAACCTCTTTTTGTGATTGATGGCATCGTGATGGATAATAGCACTTCCACGTTAGGAAATCAGGCCGAATTAAGAGGCGTTTCTAACCGGGCGGCAGATATCAATCCGGATGATATTGCAACCATCAACGTATTAAAAGGGGGTGCGGCAACCGCTTTGTATGGCATCAGAGGTTCTAACGGGGTGGTGGTGATTACCACCAAATCCGGACAGGCCGGAGAAATGAGGGTGAATTTTTCTTCGACAGGAGGAGTGGAAACTGTAGATAAATTTCCGGAAATACAGGATAAATATTCGCAGGGATATATTGGAGTATATGATTCTACCAGTTTCTGGCCCTCATGGGGCCCAACGGTTGCTCAGGCAAAATTGATGGATCCCACCCATCCGGCTCAGCTGTTTAACCATTTCAAAGATGCCTACCATACCGGATCGCAATTTCGTAACACCTTATCTTTATCCGGCGGAACCGATAAAATTGTGTATAACAGCTCTTTTTCTCAGTTTAAAGAAAACGGTACCATTCCTTTTACTGATTATAAAAATCTTTCGGCCAAGCTGAATACACAGGTAAACATCAGTAAAAAAATAAAATCCGGAGTTTCTTTAAATTATATCAATTCCGGAGGCAGGAGATATAATGCCGATCGGTATAATGAAAGTTTAAGCTATTGGTCGCCCCGCTGGAATGTGAATGATTACATTAAACCTGATGTCACCATGAAAACCTATGGCAATAACAATCCCATTTATGGTGCTTATTCCAATAAATTTGTGGACGATGTAAACCGATTGATAGGAAGTGTGAACTTTGACTATCAGCCGCTTAAATGGTTGAATTTCTCTTACCGGGCAGGGGTAGATACCTATAATGATAGCCGTACCAGAACAGCACCGGGCCCTAAAGGCGTGGCCAATGAGATTATTTATGAAGATAATGGAGCAGGTTTTACCTATGCTTACAATACCCGCAGCCGCATTATCACCTCTACTTTTATTGCTTCGGCCAATACAAAATTAGGCGATAAATTATCCGCCAACTTGCGGGTTGGCCATGACCTCTCTGATGCAAGAACAAAAGATCTTTCTGTGGAAGGGGATACCTTGAGCATTTATGATAATTTCAGATTAAACAATGCCAAAAGAATTACTTCTTCCAGCACATTAATAGAGCGCAGATTGATGGGCTTTTTTGGAGAACTTACCATGGATTTCGATAAATATCTTTTTTTAACCTTAACCGGAAGAAATGATTTTACCTCCACTTTAAATACTGGCAACAATTCTTTCTTTTATCCTTCTGCCAGTTTATCCTATGTATTTTCTGATCAGTTTAAAATGCCTGAATATTTTTCTTACGGGAAGGCCAGGTTTTCTTATGCCAAGGTAGGGAAAGACGCATTGCCATACGCCACTTCCAATGGATTTGCTTTTTATACGGGCTTACCGGCAGGCTATACCGGTTTTACCAAAAGTGCATTGCTGGGAAATCCGGACCTGCGACCTGAATTTACCAATACTTATGAGGGTGGTTTTGATTTGCAGTTTTTACAAAGCAGGCTGGGTTTAAGCGCCACTTATTATTATTCCTTATCTAAAGACCAGATTTTACAGGCAAATATTTCCAGTACTACAGGTTATGTAAAAGCTTCTGTCAATGCTGGTAGCATGCGAAATAAAGGAATTGAGCTGACGCTGAATGCCAAGCCTTTTTCTTCCAAAGATTTTAGCTGGGATTTGAGCATCAATTATTCCGCTAATAGAAATAAGGTGATCTCTTTGAACGAGGGATTGACTGAAATTTCTATTGCAAGCCAGTATGGTTATGCAAGTTCCAGTGTAACTTCTAAAATAATCCCTGGACACGCTTATGGAGATCTATATGGTACGGCCTATGCCAGATATTATTCCAACGGAGAAACCGGCCCAACTTATGCTGTGGATGCAACCGCACCTGTTGTGATAGGGGCTGATGGCTTTCCGACTAAAACATCAGGGCAACTTATTGCAAACTCAACCCCGCGATGGATTGGTGGTTTAAACTCCAATTTCCGATATAAAAATATCAGTCTGAATTTATTGTTTGACACCCGCCAGGGTCAGTACAAATATAACCAGATGGATAATTTCTTCTCCGCTTTCGGGATTGCCAAATACACAGAAAACAGAGACCAAACCATCATATTTGACGGCGTTTTAGCCGATGGCACCCCCAATACCAAACCCGTATTTTTAGGGCAGGGTATTGGTCCGGATGGTGCAGATTACAATGTTGGATACTACAGAAACGTTTACCGTGGTATATCAGAGAATTTTATCCAGAATGCCTCCTGGTTCAGGCTTCGGTCGGTTGGCTTATCCTATGCATTACCTTCCAATTTATTAGAAAATGTATTTGTGAAAAGTGCCAGGATCACCGGTACAGTTAATAATGTATTCATTATTACTCCATACAAAGGTTTTGATCCGGAAGCCAGTTCTTTCCCAAGTGGGAGCAATGCCAGCGGGTTTGCAGGATTTACCTATCCGGCTAACCGCACTTTCCTGTTAACTTTAAATGTTGGATTTTAAGCTTATTATTATGAAAAATAAATATATTATATTCCTTATTGCTGTTTTGCTTACCGGAACCTTTTCGGGATGTAAAAAGTATTTCGATTTAAATAATAACCCTAACCAGGTAACAGATCCTCCGTTAAAGGGATTGCTTTCTACTGTAACCAATAAAACAGGTTTAAATAGCTACCGCGTAGCGGCAACAACCAATTACTTTGTGCAATATTTAGCCAACCCCAGTGCCGGAGCTTCCACAGATATTTATGAAGCGGTAGATTATACCACCACCTGGGATGCCATTTATTTTGCCATGGCCGATATCAACGAAATGAAGAAGAAAGCCGAAAGCACCGGGGCTAACCAATATACTGGTGTCGCCGATATTTTAATGGCTTACCATTTATCTTTAATTACTGATGTATTTGGGCAGGGGCCTTATTCTCAGGCTTTCATGAATGATGATTTCACCCCGGCTTATGACTCTGAAGAAGACTTGTATAACACCATAGGCACCTTGTTAGATCAGGGCATTGCAGAAATCAATAAACCAAATTCTTCATTTTTACTCAGTGCTTCAGATGATTTAATCTACGGAGGAAAAGTAGATAATTGGGTAAAATTTGCCTACACGCTTAAAGCCCGGTGGCTGAATAAAATCAGTAAAAAGCAAAGTTACAACCCAACAGCGGTTTTAGTGGCCATAGATAACGGATTTACAGGTAATGCTGATAATGCAAAAATGGCTGTTTTTGAATCTAAAAATCCTTGGAATCAGATAGCTTTTGATAATGCAGGTTTATTGTTAGGAGGATGGTTATCAGAACAATTGGTAGATGCCATGAACGGAAAAACCTTTGGCGTGTCAGACCCAAGGATAGCATCCATTACTGATAAAACCATAAACAACAATTATGTGGGCACGCCAAATGGAGCGGGTAATGTGGGCCCTGCTGCTAACACCGTTCATGATGAGTGTTACATTGGTTTAACCGGGGTGTTGAGTAGTCCCAGTTCTCCTTTAATTATTGCTTCGTATTGCGAAATGAAGTTTATTGAAGCAGAAGCAGCTTTTAAAGCTGGCTTAATGCAAAGGGCATACGATGCTTACAGAGCAGGTATTGCTGCAGATATGGATGAATTAACTGTAACAACTACGAATAAAAATGCTTATTTAGCCAGTTCCGTGGTGGCACAAAGCCCGGGGGCTTTAACAATCGATAAGATTTTTCAGGAAAAATACATTGCCACTTACCTGAATCCGGAAGCCTGGAACGATGCCCGAAGACATGATTATATGTATAAAGATTTTTCTTTACCTGCGAATGCTGTTTTAAATACCTATATCAGAAGAGTGGAATATCCGGATGGCGAGAAAAACAAAAACGGGGCTAATGTACCTGCTCTTGGTTCCCGCACCGACCATTTATGGTGGGATATGCCTTAATAGCTGTGCATACCGCGATGTGCGTATGGGATACTATGCTAATAGTATGATGTCCAAGCGGGGATATCTCCAATGCTATTAAGTTAAGGTTTTTTATCTCACTCGTCTTCGAGTTTAGAAGAGGTCCCATCAGCAGAGTAGAATAACTTTGCAGGTGGGATGTCTCTCTGCGACACGTTCCAAAGGGCATGTCGAACTTAAAAATAAATGTGGATTTTAAATCCACATTGTTTGATTTTGAGAATTAAGATTCTCTTTATCATTAAGTTCGAGATGCGCAAGGCTAACATCCAGATTTCTATGATTTAAGCAACTAATTTCTGATAAT